>NZ_OGTP01000007.1 GCF_900258035.1 Caballeronia novacaledonica
CAGACCTTGTTGATCGTCATGCCGGGCACCATGTCGGGCAAGCCGGCCTTGATGAGCGACTGGCGCGCCGGGTTCTGGCCCGAACCCGCCGCCAGCACCTGGCCCAGAATCACTTCGCTCACCTGATCCGGCTTCACGCCCGCGCGCTCCAGCACGGCTTTGATTACCGTCGCGCCCAGTTCCGCCGCCGCGATCTTCGCGAGCGAGCCGCCGAACTTGCCTACCGCCGTACGCGCGGCCGATACGATCACTACGTCAGTCATTTTCTATCCTCATCAAACAGCGAAACGTGAGCGGAATTTCCGCGCGCGTGAAATCCACACCACGCGGAAAAGCGTCCAGTTCGAATGGACGGGTGAGTTCGATGCGAAGAACTCGGGCAGATTGATGCGCAGCGTCGCGTGCGGAGCAATGTCCGACCGACCGATGCATGAGCGAGCGACTTCAAAAGGCGTCGCGCCGACTACGGAATGACCTCGCCCGTGAGACAAGGTTCGCTCCGCAGAAAAAATCCCGAACGGGATGCGGCAAACGTGCAGCCTGTTGCATGGCCCATTTAAATGGGCCTCTAATAAAATCTCTCAGGTTCAGCACCGGCCTTCTCTTTCACCTTGCCGCCGTAAATCGCGCGAGCGCGATTCATCCGCGCGAACTTTCGCGCAGTCTTGCAGCGGGCAGGTTGGAAGTTATCCGGTTTTGGGCGCTTGTGCGACGCACCAAATTAGTAATAATTCTAAACGGAAAATATGAGTAAAAAATTTCATATTGATAGGTATAAACCCTAAACCGGTTGAACAATTACCGACCTGATGTACGGTTTTTAGCAACATCGCTCGAACGCGCGTTCAATAATCATCCTATATGACAACGAAAATTGCGCAGGTTGTATGATGAATTGCCGCTCTCGGGTAAATACGTAGTGCAGTGGACCGACGCTTTAACGTGCCGCCTGTCGTCGATGCTAAAGCATTCGCGCCGGTTTATTTCTCATAAACGAATTAACTACTGCGTATAACAAACTCGTCTTTATCAGAAAGGAAATCCAGCTCTCTAACGCTGATATATGACGGCGTCATGAAAATATCAGCCGTTAATCGATTGCTCATTGCCGCGACATATTGCCGTCCATCAGCGGGAATATCGGCTTCGGCGGATAGCGAAATCCGCTCGAAGCCTCACGCATCGTCAAAGCGCTAAAACGATTTTTCCGCCCTTCGCGCGCGAGCAGCACGCCATCATCCGGTCGTTCGATTGCCGTTCGCCTTTCGTCAGCACCACGTCGCGATGATCGATCTCGCCGCCGAGCACCCGCACTTCACACGACCCGCACAGACCTTCTTCGCAGTCGCTCTGCACATCGACGTTCGCCCGTCTGAGCGTGGTGAGCAGCGTCTGATCGGCCGGGACGGTCAGCACGAGACCCGAATCCTTCAATTCGACCTCGAACGCGCGCTCGTGCTCCGGGTCGAGCGTGCCGAGCTTCGATTCGAAATGCTCGATCTTGAGCGCATCTTCGGGCCAGGTTGCGCTCGCCTCGCCGAGCGCATCGAGCATGCGCGCCGGGCCGCATGCGTAGACGAGCGTGTCTTCGTTCACCGCGAGCGTCGCAAAATCGTTGCGCGTGCCTTCGTCCGACACGTACTCGCGCAGGCGATCGCCGTGCAGCGCGCGCATCTCGTCGAGCAAGGCCATCGACGTGCGCGAGCGTCCGCTGTAATGCACCTCGTAGTCGAGGCCGAGCGTGCGCGCGCGCCGCGCCATCGCGCTGATCGGCGTGATGCCGATGCCGCCCGCGATCAGCACGAGTTTTTTCGCGCGCTCGTCGAGACGGAAATGATTGCGCGGGCCGCGGATGCGCCATTGCGCGCCGCGTTTCACGTTCTCGTGAACCCACGCCGAACCGCCGCGGCTTTCCGTCTCGCGCAGCACGGCGATTTCGAATGCGCCGGTGTCGCCCGGATCGCCGCACAGCGAATACTGGCGCGACAGCCCGGTTTCGCCGCAGACGACATCGATATGCGAGCCCGCCGTCCAGCGCGGCAGATCGCGGCCGTCCGCCGATACGAGCCGCACGCGCACGACGCGATCCGCGCAAGGCCGCACCGAATCGACGATCACCGCGCGGCTCACCGCATGCGACGACGGCTCGCCGATCCGCACCACCGCGCGCGGCTCGCGCACGGCCGGATTCGCGCGCTCGGGATTCATCGCCGGGTCCCATTCGACATAAAGATGCTCCGGCCCGCGAAACGACGTGTTCGGCACGTAGGTGAAACGCTGCTCGGCGAGCCGCATGTGCGGCATGCGGCGCGTGAGCTCGTCGAGGAAGACCTGCATCTCCATGCGCGCGAGGTTCTTGCCCATGCACTGATGCGCGCCGTAGCCGAACGTCAACTGATCGCTGGCGTTTTCGCGGCGGATGTCGAAGAGATCGGCATCGGCGAACTGATGTTGATCGTGATTCGCCGACGACGTGACGATCAACAGCTTCGATCCCGCGGGAATGTCGATGCCGCCGATCTTCACGTCCTTCGTCGCGAGCCGCCGCCACGCCGCGACCGATCCGTTATGACGCAAGCACTCCTCGACCGCGTTCGGAATCAGGCCCGGGTCTTCGCAGATGTCGCGCCAGGCCTGCGGATGCTGCAGCAGGAGCTTCAACGCATTCGCGGTCGCGTTCGCGGTCGTCTCGTGCGCGGCGACGATGCCCGCCATCATCATCGAATGCAGATACGAGTCGGTGACGACTCCGGGCAATTCCTTTTGCTTGCGGATGCCGTATTGCATCCAGCCGGGACCGGACGGGTCTTCGCGCATCTTGTCGAGCACCTTGCCCGCGAATTGCCAGAACTTGCCGACGGCGTGCGCGACTTCGACCTGTTCTTCGGGCTTGGGCCGCCCCCACGTGTTCACCGTGTGCGCGATCGAGTAGCGGCGCAGCGTGTCCATGTCCTCTTCGGGCACGCCGAGAAAATGCAGCGCGACGGTGAGCGGCACTTCCCAGAGCATCTGATCGACGAGATCGGCGCGTCCGTCGTCGATGAAGCGATCGACGTACTCGCGTGCGAGCGCGCGCACCATCGGTTCGTGATGCGCGAGCGCTTCGGGCGTGAACGGGTCCATCAACGCGCGGCGGCGCGGCATGTGCGCGGGCTCGTCCTCGTTGACGAGCGTGCGGTTGAGCGCGAAGCCGTAAGACGCGAGCACCGCGTTCGCTTCGGGACCGGTCGGCGTGATCTTCTCCAGAGCGATCGACGGACTGAACGTGAGGTTGTCGCGAAAGATCGCCTTGATGTCGTCGTAGCGCGTGACGACCCAGTAACCGAGCTTCGGGCTGAAGAACACCGGCTCCTGTTCGCGCGCCCAGCGCACGTATTCGGGCGGGTCTTGTTGATAGCCGTCGCCGAAAGGATCGAACTCGGCTGCGCGCGCGCTCACGGGACAGCCGTTCGGCGCGCGCGATTCTTCACGGAAGGGGCATTGGGGCGCGGAGTGCGCGCCGGCCACGTCGGTCATGCTCGTCTCCAGATGGTTTTTTTAGCGTGACCCTAGTATGACCGGCTTACCACTTCCAGCGCACGCCCAACCCTCCGCCAATCGAACTGCGATTCGAGCCACCGACGTTGGTCGAATAGGCGACGTTCGCGAACAGACTGCCGCGCGCGCTCACTTTCGCGACGATGCCCGCGCCGAATTGCACGGTCGTCGCGGAGACGCTCGTCGGGATGACGGTCGAGCCCGCGAAGGTCGCCGTGTCGGTCGCGCCGAAATAGCGCCACAGATTCGCGCGCAGATACGGCTCGAGCGTCGTGCCCGCTGCATCGACGTGGCCATAAAGCCGCACGCCGAGTCTGCCGATGAAACCGTTCGCCTCGTGGAAGGACACGGTCGAGATGCCGTCGTCGATGTCGTTCAGGCTTGCGTGTTGCCAGATGAGTTGCGCTTGCGGTTCGATCGCGAGCGCGGCGGAAAGCGGAACCGGCAGGCCCGCTTCGAACGATGCGGCGAACGCGCTGCCGTGCGTCGAGGCGCCGACGCCGCGGTTCGATTGCGGCTCGGCCGTGAGCGAACTCCCGAGCAGCACGGCGTCCGTGTACCAGCCGCCCGGGCCGATGTGCGTCCAGTAGAGCCCCGCGCTATACGCGTTGAGCGACAGATGGCCGGCGTCGGCGTTCGGAAAGCCGAGCGCGAAGCCGTTGACATCGCCGCTCGCGCGCGCGAAGCCGAGCAGGAAGCCGTAGTGATTGCGATGGCCGCCCGGCGTCGTGTCGGCGTAGATGTCGTGGCCGATCTGCACCCCGCCGATGCCGCCGCTGAATTCGGGATCGGCCGCGCCGCTGTTGTGCTGCGTCGCATGTCCACCCCAGACGCGCGCCCACGCTGCGGGGAGCATGCCATCTTCCGTCAACAGCGCTTGCTCGCCCTGTCGCTCGTGGAACGTGCCGATTTGCTGAACCGTCAGCTCGCGCGCCATTGGCGGCAGTTCGGCATAGACGGGCACTTCCATGCGATAGAGCGGAGTCGGCGCCGAGCCGGCCGGCGGTGGCGGTGGAAGCGGCGGCGTGCCGGCGGCGGCCATCGGCGTTGGCGCGGGCACGGGCGGGGTTGGCGGGTTCGTTGGCGGATTCGTTGGCGGATTCGTTGGCGGGTTCGTCGGTGGATTGGTTGGCGGATTCGTCGGCGGAGCCGGGGCAGGCGCGGGCGCAGGCGGTACGCTCGAACGCAGATACCAGTTGTCCGCCGTTCCCCCGCTGACGCCGCCTTTGAAGAGGTAGTACGCGTAAGCGCCCGCCTCCGCCGGATGCGCGAGCGTGAACGCGCCCGCCGACGTCGCCGCGCCGTTCGTCGATTGCACGACGAGAATGCCGTCGCCCGTCGTCAGCGCGCCCGCACCACCGACGTTCGTCACGCCGATCGATGTCGTTCCCGTGCCCGCGCCTTGCGCGATCACGAGTCTGTCGCTCGGCGAAGCGTCCGCGCCCAACGTGCTCTGCACGAGAAGCCGCCCGTCGTTGCCGGTGTAGTTGCCGCTCACGACGAACGCGTCGCTCGTGCCCGGGCCGCCATTGGTCAGATCGATCGTGCCCGCGTTGTTCAGCGCGACGAGCTGCCCGGCGATCGCCGGCTGTATCGACGTGCGTCCGATGCCGCCCGCGAAGATCGTGCTCGTCGCGTCGAGGTTGAGCGTGCCCGCGCCGGTCGCGGCATCGCCGAGCGTGAGTCCATTCGCGTCGAATGTAAGCTGCGTGCCGTTCGACGCGTTCACCGTCTCCCAATTGGAGAAACGCGCGAGCCCGTTGGTCTGCACGTTGTCGAACGTGAGCGAGTCCACGCCGGGACCGCCATCGAAAGCGGTCGTCGGAGCAAGCGCGCCCGCGTTCAGATTCCGGATCACGGCGGAGTCGTTGCCCGCGCCCAGCGAAACCGGCCCCGCGATCGTGCCGCCGCTCCACGTGAGCGTGTCGGCGCCGAACGTCGTCGCGACGCCCTGCCCGATCGATCCGCCCGTGATCGTCAGCGCGTTGTTGCCGCTGCCGAGATTCACACGCCCGCCAATCGTTCCGCCCGACAGATTGAACGTGTCGTCGCTCTGAGCGGAAGTCACATTGCCGTCGATCTGACCGCCCGACATCTCGTAGATGTTCGCGCCCACATTCAAGTCCACGTTGCCGATGCGCCCGTTCGTGATGCGCACGACATCGCCACTGACGATCGCGCCGACGATGCGCCCGCCCGACATCGTGAAGGTGTCGCGCCCATCGCCCTGATCGAGCGAATCGACCTGGCCCGCCGTCATCGTGAAGGCGTCGATGCCGTCGCCCTGGCGAATCTGACCCGTGACCGTGCCTCCGTTCATGTTGAACGTGTCGTTGCCGGTGTCGGTGCGCACCGCGACGCCCGCGCCTCCTGAAATCGCGCCCGTGTTGGTGACCGAGACACTGATCTTGCCGCTCGCAACGATGCCCTCGCCGCTCGTGCCGAGAATCGTGCCGCTATTGGTGATCGTTTCGGCGCCGCCCGCGACCGTCACGCCCGTCGCGCCCTGAATCGTCCCGGCGTTGTCGAGCGTGCCGCCGCCGTTCGCGATGATGCCGCTCGCGCTCTGGCTCACGATGTTCCCGCCCGTCGTGTTCGTGATCGCGGCGCGGCTGGCGACGAACATGCCCAATCCGCCCGCGCCATGCGCGACGATCGATCCCGTGTTGCTGATCGCGCCGGTCGTGGCGTCGAGCGAAACAATGCCGTGTGCGTTGAGGCCCGACACGTCGATCGTGCCGTTGTTCGTCAGCACGTTCTGGCCGACGCCGCCTACGATGCCGCCGTCGGCGAACATCGCGTGGGCCGACGCGCCGGTCGTCGTGATCGAGCCATTGTTGATGACCGTGTCGCCGCCGGTGTTCGCGCCCATGCCGACCGACCCCGAACCGCTCGTGACGAGCGAGCCGTTGTTGATCAACGTGCCGCCGCCCGGACTCGCGAAGTCGTTCATGGCCGCGGCGTTCGCTCCGGTCGTCGTGAGCGTGCCGCCGGTTTCGTTGCGCATCATGACGGCCGCTCCGCGGTTCAACATCGCTTCCGAACTGGCGCCGGCGGTGAACACGGCGCCCCGGTTCACGAGCGTGTTGTGTCCGGACGCGGAGCCTTGGGAACTCATGCCGTCGAAATCGTTGCCGCTCACGCGCAGCGTGCCGGCATTCGTAACGATGCTGGCGTCGCGAACCAAAACCACGTTGTTGTCGATAACGTCGATTTCCGTTCCGGGCAGCACATTGATCGTGACGTTGACGCTGCCCGGCACCGCGATGATCGGCAAAGTGGACGGATTCGGCGGGCGCGTATCGCATGTGACCGTCTCGCCGGACTGCGGGGCGTTGTTGTCACATGCGCCGAGCACGGGCAGCGCGCGAAAGATATACGAGACACCGAGCGCAAGCGAGATCGCGTGCGCGCGCGGCCTCGATCGAACTGGAATCGACGAGCGACGCATGAGTTCTCCGACCTCGCGGACGTTTTCGATTTACTCAGCAGTCCAGCGCATCGTTGCATCGTTGCATCGATGCGCGCGTCGCCGGTTTCCGCCTGCAATGCTATGGACAGGGTAGTGCACGCGATGGCTTACGCAAAGCGCGCACGATGGTGCGCCGCGCCGCAAGTCACACAGGCTTGCCCTCGCTCGACGCCCAGTTGGGCATCAACTGATTGCTCGGCAGCGTCTCGTCGATGAGCTTTTCCGCGGTCTGCCGTCCCGCGACGGGCAGGCCTCGCGGATCGAGCGCGCCGATCTGCACCAGCACCGAAGCCTGATCCCAATAGATGTGTTCGTTGTATAGCTTGTCGCCGCGAAAGCGGATCACGGCGAGCATCGGGACTTCGAAGTATTTTCCCGTCGGCGCGAGTCCGGGCAGCAGCCAGTCGATTTCGCGATCGTGCGTCGCACAGAACACGAACTCGTCGACGACACGGTCCGCGCCGATCGTGCGCGACACCGGTATCAGTTTCGTGTCGGCCGGATTCGAGTGGACGAAGTGATACTTATAGAAACGCTTCAATTGATCGTGACCGACGCCGCCGGTCATCGTCGGAACGTGGTTCACGTAGGGTTCGGCGACCATCGTCGGCATGACGGCGTCGACGTCGCGCGTGCCGAATTCGAAATAGCAGTGCTGCTCCCACAGCAGATTCAGATCGAAGAGCGGGCCGAGCACCTTGCGCAGCATCGACAGCGTGCGCGAATAGGCCATCAGCGCGGCCGGTTTGTCGTAGCGTTCGCTGCCGGAAACGACGAAGCCCGCCGATGTGCCCGGATACACGTATCGCTCGATGTGCGGCCGGCCCGCAAGCGCGGCCTCGACTTCGCGCGAATCGTGCGCGCCGTGTTCGGCGAAGTGGAAGACCATCGGGCAGCGGATCGTCGGGATATCGGCGAGGCAGGCGGCGAAGTCGTCGGCGTAGTAGCAGGCGGCGCAATCGACGTCGGCCTGCGCGGCGATGCGAGTCGCGAATCGCCCGCCGCGCCCGAATCCGACGACGCCGACCTTGCCCGCATGGCGCGGCAACGCGCGAAGGCTATCGACGAGCGCCGCGAAGTTTTCGGCCGCGATGCCGCCGGGCCGCGCATCATGCTCGGGAAGTTGCGGCGCAAGCACGACGTAACCTTCTTCGGCGTAGAGATCGGCCGTGTGGCGAACGAAGTCGTCGAGACCCGCCGTGTCGTGCAACAGCACGATGCCCGGTCCCGAACCCTTCGCGGGCTGCGCCATGTAGGCGGGAATGGTCGTGCCGTCGCGCAGGGTGATGTCGATGAACGCGCCGCTCATTGTCCGTGTCTCCTTATATATAGAGCGTGTTTGCCCGCGCGCGCTTCGCGGCTACGGGAGCAACGTGTCGGCAAGCAGCTTGACGTTGAGCACGACGATCACGCTCGCGATCAGCCACGCCAGCCCGCTCGTCCAGCGCGAAACGGCGAAGACGCCCATCTTGCGCCGGTCCGACACGAAACGCACCAGTGGAATCACGGCGAACGGCAATTGCATCGACAGAATCACCTGACTGAGCACGAGCAACTGGCCCGTGCCCTTTTCGCCGTAGATCGCCGTGACGACGATCACGGGAACGATAGCGATCGCGCGCGTGATGAGACGCCGCGCCCAGTTCGGGATGCGCAAGCGCAGGAACCCTTCCATCACGATCTGGCCGGCGAGTGTCGCGGTGACGGTCGAGTTCAGGCCCGACGCGAGCAGTGCGACCGCGAAGAGCGTCGATGCGATGCCCAGTCCAAGCAATGGCGACAGCAAGTGAAACGCGTCGCCGATTTCCGCGACCTCCTCGTGGCCGCTCGCGTGAAACACGGCGGCGGCGACGATCAGAATCGCGGCGTTGATGAAAAGCGCGAGCGTCAGCGCGATGGTGCTGTCGACGGTCGCCCAGCGGATCGCGGCGCGCCGGGCCCGGACCGACTTGCCATATGCACGCGTCTGCACGATCGACGAATGCAGATAAAGGTTGTGCGGCATGACCGTCGCGCCGATGATGCCGATCGCCACGTAGAGCATTTCGCGATCCGCGACGATGCGCGGCGAAGGAATGAAACCGCGCAGGACATCGGCGAGTGGCGGCGCGGCGGCGGCGATCTGCAACGCGAAGCAACTCGCGATCACGACCAGCAGCGCGATGACGAACGCTTCCAGCAGGCGAAAGCCTTTGTTGATCAGCAGCAGCAAAAGAAAGGCATCGAGCGCGGTCAGCAATGCGCCCGCGATCAGCGGAATGCCGAAGAGCAGTTGCAGCGCGATGGCGGTGCCGATCACTTCGGCCAGATCGCACGCGACGATCGCCGCCTCGCACGCCAACCACAGCATGAAGTTCACCGGCTTCGAATAGTGATCGCGACACGCTTGCGCGAGATCGCGTCCGGTCGCGACGCCCAGGCGGACCGCGAGCGCCTGCAGCAGAATCGCCATCAGATTCGACAGGAGGATGACCGTCAGCAGCGTGTAACCGAAGCGCGACCCGCCGGCGATGTCGGTCGCCCAGTTGCCCGGGTCCATGTAGCCGACGGAGATCATGTAGCCCGGACCGGCGAACGCGAGGAAGCGGCGAATCCATTTGCCGCCGGCCGGAACGTGAACTGTCGCGTACACCTCCGGCAGACTCGGGCGGAACGCGTCGTCCTGCTCGGGCGGTTTCGGGGTGGGACGGACAGGATCAAGCATCGGCTCGTTTCTCCTGCGCATATCGGCGGTGGATGTCTTGAAAATATGCGCCGCGCCGGATGAACATTCAAGCGCGCCGGACCGGAATGTCGCGCATTGAGTCCTGATGCTGATAATTCGACTTATCAGATGTGGCGATTTTCCTTGTCAAATTCAGAACTGGTTGATAACCTCGCGCCAACTGACTGAAAAGAAAGCAGAAATGGCTGGCAATACGGCACGCTCCGGACGGAGTTCGATGCAAGGCACGGTGGACAACGGTCACTTGCGCGCGCCGAGCCGGCTCACGCGCCAGCACTTCGCGCTGTATCGCGGTTATCTCGATGGCGTGTCGGAGACGCAGTTGCACGCATCGTACGGCGATGCCAGCACCGACGTCCGCACCACGCGACGGCTGATCACCGCCCTGCGCGACACGCTCTCCGTTCTCGCCCGGCGCGCGCAGGATACGGAAGCCGCGCACTTGCTGCGGCTTCGTCCGGGAAGTATTCCGCTGTTCGAGCCGCAGCCCGCCGCTGCGGCCGCCACGCTGGAGGCGTTCCGGGAGAAGATCGATCCGGACGGCGTTTACGGCGAATCCGAGTTGCTTGCGCTGTACGAGGAAGCCTATCCGCCGGACGCCTCCCCTGCCCTGGACCGGCGCGCCGCGCGAAACGCGCGGTTGCGGCGCCGGCAGGCGGATGCGCTCGCGCGCATGGAGGCATCGCTCGCGCAGGATCCGAGTCCGGATCATCCTGTCGACGGCTGGTTCGAGCCCGCAGTCACGGCGCGGCTCACGGCGGCCGGGCTCGCGACCCTCGCGGATGTGATCGAGCTCATCGAACGCCGACGGCATCGCTGGTACACGGCGGTGCCACGGCTCGGTCCGAAAGGCGCGCAACGGGTGGTCGACTGGCTTCAGCTTCATGCTCAGGCGCTTCGGCACACGCTTTCACCGGTCGCGCTCGTTCCGCGCCGGCAGTGGCAAATGGACGATGTGGCGTCCACGCAACCCACGGAACACGACGCGGTCGCGATTGCGCCGATCGAGGCGCTGCGTGTTCCGGCGGCGCTCGACGGATCGAAAGGCACGAATCGCGCGAGCACAGGCGCGCCGTTCGACACCGATATTCGCGCGATTTTTGCCTGGCTCGACGCCCGATCGGGCAGCGTACACACGCGGCGTGCGTATCGGCGCGAAGCCGAGCGCTTGCTGCTGTGGGCTTTGGTGGAAAAGGGCAAACCATTGTCGTCGCTGGATGGCGGCGAATGCGGCGAATACATCGACACGTTCTTGGCGGATCCGCAACCAGCCGTTCGATGGATCGCCGCGCAACGGGGCGAGCGATGTTTCGCCGGCTGGCGCCCTTTCGCCGGCCCGCTTTCGGACCGCAGCCGCGAAACGGCGCGCTCAATATTGAGCGCGTTTTGCGAATGGCTCGTCGGCGAGGGTTATCTGGCGGTCAATCCGCTTGCCGGGTTCGCTCGCGTCGCGACGCCGCCCGTATTCGAATCGGCCGTGCGCACGCTCGACCTGGCGCAGTGGACGTGCGTGCTGCAGTCGGTCGAGCGTGCCGAGTATTCCTTTTCGGAGCACCGCGACAGATTGGCGCTGCTTCTCGCCTACGCGACCGGCCTGCGTCGCGCCGAACTTGCGGCCGCCACGACGGACGCGCTCAGCGTGGGGCGGCTGCCGGGCGTTGACGGCGCGGTCTGGCGTCTTTCCGTCGATCAGGGTCGCGGCGCGCCACGCACGGTGCTTTTGCCGCCGGTCGTGATCGAGGCGATAACGGAAAATCTCGCCATGCGCGGCCTGCAAAGTCCCCTGGATTGCGCGGAAGGCACGCCGATCATCGCTCAGGCGCGCGGCGGGCGCATTCTGACGGCCGACGGCATCGGGAAGATTTTCAAGAGCATTTTCTCGGATGCCGCGGCGTTCATGGAGTCGCGGGCGTCCGGAAGCGGCCTGCATTTGAAGCGCGCCAGCACGCACTGGCTGCGCCACACCCATTCGACACACGCCCTCGCCCACGGCGCCGAACTGCGCGAAATCAGCGCCGGCCTCGGGCACGCCGACCTCTCCACGACCGCGCTTTATCTCAGAAACGAGGATACGAGTCGTTTCCTCGGCGTCGAAAAGCTGATTCGCAGCGCATCGATGGCGCTGAAATCTTCGGATCCATCCTAATTTCGCGTTTACACAGGCGGGCGGCGTTGTAAAAATGCCCGGTGCAGGCACTCAAGTACTTCAGAGTTTACTTGAGGTTTACCGGTTCGCCGTTTATTCTTCGGTTTGCAGCTCGTTTTCCACCAACCGAAGAATTATTTGCTTACCCAGGCCCGCCAGTGACTGCGAATTCCATGCTAAGCGCTCGGCTTCCCGAAGTCGATCAATCCGTTTCGATCGAAACGCTCTTGGGAGTGGCCGCCCAAGCCACTGACATTCTCAATCAGATCCGCGACGCGATGTTGGAGCCGTATCCGCGAAAGAGCGCGCCGACGTTTACGAGCGCGCAGGTCGCGTCTTTGTGCGGCGTCGACAAGCAGCGGTTTCAGTACCTGACCACCAAGGGCGGTCTGCCCGCGGGGACATCGAAGGGCGCGGGCCGCAGCAAGGAGTTCACGCTCGAAGAGGCGCTGACCTGGATTCGCGCGACGAAGGAGCGCGCGCGCCGGCCGGAAGGCAAGCGCGGTCGAATCGTGACCGTCGCGAACTTCAAGGGCGGCGTCGCCAAAACGACGACCGCCGTGTCGGCCGCGCAAGCCTTGACGCTGCTCGGGCGCAGGGTGCTGGTCATCGACTGCGATCCGCAAGGCACAACGACGCAGTTGTGCGGATGGGCACCCGACGCCGAGATTTCGGACGATCAGACCCTTCTTCCGCTGGTGTACGGCGATCGTGAGACGCTGCACTATGCCGTGCAGGAAACGTACTGGCACAACCTGGATCTGATCCCGGCGTCGTCGTCACTCTTTGACGCCGAATTCGAGATTCCCGCCAAGGTTCTGAACGATAGCACGTTCGAATTCTGGGAAATCGTTCGCAAAGGCTTGATGCCGCTGGCGAACGAGTACGACGCAATCGTCATCGACACGCCACCGGCGCTCAGTTATCTGACGATCAACGCGTTGCTCGCGTCGGACGCGATCTTGCTGCCCTGCCCGCCCGAAGCGCTCGACTTCGCGAGCTCGACACAGTTCTGGCACCTTTTCGCCGATATCGCGAAGAAGTTGCCTGGCGTGCTCGAGCAAAAGCGCTTCGATTTCGTGAACGTAATCATGACAAAGGCGAAGTCGGACGATGTATCGCGCGTTGTGCGCGGCTGGCTTCAGAAGGCCTACGGCGATCGTGTGCTGCCCTTCGAGATTCCGGAATCGACCGTACCGAAGGGCGCATCGGCGCAACTGTCGACGGTCTACGACCTGTCGAAGCCAGACGGCAGCACGGCCGCATACAACCGATTCAAAGAGCCGCTCGACCGACTCGCCGAGCATCTCGACGCGCAATTCGTTCGCGCGTGGAATCAGACGGAGGAATAAATGGGCATCGGGGACAGACTCCTCGCCAAGACAGCGAACATCGGCAGCAAGCCGACGGACGCGGCGCAATCACGTCCAGTCAATACGGAGCCGCGCACATCGCCCGGGCGGTTGATGGATGCTCAGCATCGCATCAACACCGCGCAGGCGCGGATCAAGGAACTCGAGTCGCAACTCGAGGAGCGAGCCGCGCTCGAAGTTCCGCTCGACGCGCTCGTTGAAGTGAATGGGCGGCGGCGAAAGCTCACCGCCGAGCAGTTTCAGGAACTGAAAAACAATCTTGCCCAGCACGCGCTTGCCACGCCAATTTTGGTGCGCGCGTTGCCGGACAGTCGCTATGAAATCGTCGCGGGACACAATCGCGTCGCCGCGTATAAAGAGCTCGGACGCTCGACGATTCGCGCGAACGTTGCGTCGATCGAGGAAGGCGAGATCGAGTTTGCGGCGTTCTTTTCGAACCTGCTTTCGCCGTCGCTGACGGATTTCGAGAAGTACTGGAACTTCAAGCGATTGCAGGAATTGAGCGGACTTTCACGCGCCGAGATTTCCGAGAGCGCAGGATTGAGCAAGAGCCACGTCACGCGAATTTTTTCATTCGACGCGTTACCGGAAGCGGCCAAGCTTGCGCTCGCTGAAAAGCCCGAGCGACTGGGAAGCAACGCAGCGCAGAAGCTCGCGGCACTGACTGAAGCGGGCAAGGCGGACAAGGTGGTGGAGGCAATTCGCCGCCTGATCGACGACGAAAATTTCACTCAAGACAAGGCTGTCGCGCTCGCAACGGAAAAGCCGCGCGTCGCTGCTCCCAGTGCCACAGTCGTTCGATCAGGACGCAGAAAGGTTTGCGAGGTTTCCACGAGAAATGGCGTGGTCGGCGTTCGTTTCTTTGAAAAGGATGCGACCGATGCGGCGCAGTGGGGACAACGAATAGCCGACTTCATCAATAGAACGCTGAGTGAGTCGGAAGAGGACTAAGGTTCTAGTAGGTTTTCTTTTGAAATCAACAACTTAATAAGTCGATTCGATTCAAGTCGGTTGAGCCTAGCAGAACCCCCTTAGAAATCAACGACTTGCAATAACATCAACGGCGAGGCCGCTATGTGACGAGCAAGCTGTAGAAAGACAAAAGCCTTCGGCGCCAACCGAAGGCTTTTGAATATCGGGCTTAATTGCATATCGCCCGTTCCGCTTCCCGACGCCAATCGGGTCACGAGTACACACATCTCGGAGTTTAGCGGAACGCGATAAGCAGTCAAGCGTTTGTCTTCCATTTTTCGAAATGGACGTACTTGATATGCGTATCGCGCAACTTTCCGTTGCAGGCGAGGTTATTTCTCGCCCTAAAGAATCTAATCCGGTGTCGGCGGTAGCTGACCAACTCGCTCTCGATGAGTACGCTTGCGATCGATCGAATCTTCCTTGGGTGATTTTTCGCGCAGCGCATCGCGCGACCCATACGACCGCCCTGCCCGCACGTGCGCGCGCCCTGCTCGCAGCGCTCGCTCGAACCGTCGATGCCTCCCGCCCATACGCGCCGATCTTTGCCCGGCGTGAACTGCTCACCGGACGCGCCCAGCAATCCATGCGCACGTTCTACCGCAGCATGGACGATCTCGAAAGCGCCGGCTTTATCACCCGCCCGCCGCAGACACGCTATGGCGCGGCTGGACTGTTCGGCCGCGCCTACATTCATCTGACGTCGAAAGCAGCCGTCTTGCTCGGACTTGTCGAATCCATAGACGAGTCCGACAAACGGACCGCCCCGACTTCGGAGGAGGTCGCCGGCACCGAAAGCACCGTTTCTTTGGCTCCGCCGTCTGCCACGGTGGCAGACCGCCCTATATATAAGGATCTATTCCCTACTACTCAAAAGAGACAACCAGGACGCCTTCCCGCGGACCTCACGCGTCTGCTGCCTCTGGGATTTCGTGAATTCCTGATCTTCAAGCTGATGCGCGAAGCAAAACTCCACGGAAAGCTCCTGTCCGATGTCGTTGAAGCCAGCTGGCATCATCTGCACCGCGCGACGCATCCGATTAGCTATCTCCGGACATTGCTTCGCGCCCCCGTCGACTTTGCCTATCGCGTACGAAGCCAGCGAGACGCGCAAGTCGAGGAGCGAAATCAGCGCACGCGTTCGAAACGCGTCGACACGGCGATCTCGGGTCTTGCCGGCCAATCCTTTGCCAGCCGCGACGGATTGCGACGCTATCGTGTTTCTGAGGATGCCCGCTCCGTTCTCGTTCATCATCGCCACGAGAATCAGCCGCGGGTACACGCTGGCGGGTGGGCACCAGATTTCCTTGCCGCGATCGAGGCAGGCCATATCGTGCCGTTCGACCACAAAGTCTCTGATGACGTCCACGGACATGCTCCACAACTCGCGTCAGAGCGTCCCGCCGAACTCGATCGTCGATCCGAGGCCCACCTCAACGATCTCAGAACGTTCCTACGCTTGAAGCAAGCTGGCGCCGCCCCATCTACGACACAGAGGGAAACGACGAAGCCGCCGGGTCAAAACCGCTCGGCCTCGTTTCCTTTGAGTTCGCTCTTACAGACGATATCGCGAGTGGCGTCATCGGCGAGGACGCGCGCGACCGAAACCGGATGAGCTTAGATCAGACAAATGACACGCCCTGAGCACAGTCGACAAGTTTTCAAATTAACTGCTGCGTCGCAACAAACGCTGATATACTCTAAGGTTGCGCCTTAATGGGCGATTGGAAAACGCAAGTACCGCGTCTGGATGCGGTTTGCGTGTTTTGCTCGATGCGATTTTCAGCAAGCCGTCCGTGGTCGAAGCTGTCATCGAAATCATGGCGAGCCGTTACGCTCGCTGCCGGGGATCTGTCGTCGCCGAGCAAACCTGTCGAGGAGAAAGTATGGCAAGTTTTGATCGGGAAGATTCGGAGCTGGATATCGTCGCGCCGGCGCGCAAGGCACCCGGCCGGCGGGCGAACAAAGGGAAGGGCCAGGCCGGCACGATACAGCCCGATGTCGCGATGACCGCGGAGCAGAATGAAGAGCGGCAACGTCAGATGCGCGCGCTCATCCAGTTGGGCAAGGAGCGCGGTTATCTCACGCACGCCGAGATCAACGACCATCTGCCGGACAACTTCGCTGAAACGGCGGCGATGGAAACCATCGTCAGCACGTTTCACGATATGGGTGTCGCGGTCTACGAGCAGGCGCCCGACGCCGAAACGCTGCTCTTGAGCGACGCCGCCCCGAGCGTGGTCACGGACGAGCAATCGGACGAAGAAGCGGAAAACGCGCTGTCGACCGTCGATTCCGAATTCGGCCGCACGACCGATCCCGTTCGCATGTACATGCGCGAAATGGGCGCGACCGAGCTGCTCACGCGCGCTGGCGAAATCGCCATTGCGAAGCGGATCGAAGACGGCTTGCACGAGATGATTCAGGCGATCGCGGCTTGCCCGTCGACCGTCGCGACCATTCTCGCGGATGCGGCGCAAGTCGAATCGGGCGAGCTGAAGATCGACGATCTGGTCGATGGCCTGAAGGAAGAAGACACGGCGGACGAAGACATTTCGACTCCCGATACGACCGATTCCGCCGAAATCGATACGGATTCCGACGATTCGGACAGCGACGACGATGACGACGACGATCTCGACGGCGGCGGCGATGCCGGCGCGTCGAACGAAGCGCGTCTGAAGCAACTGAAGGCCGACTGCCTCGAGATCTTCGCGCGCGTGCGCGAGTTGTCGGAACAGGCGAGCAGTACTAAGGGTTCCGGTGCGGTCGCGACGAAGGCTGTCGAAAAAACGCGCGCCGAAATCCAGCGCGAGCTCGGTTCGATTCGCTTCACGGCGAAGACCATCGATCGTCTGTGTGTCGACGTTCAGCAGCGCGTGGCGCAGGTGCGGGACATCGAGCGTCGCGTGTTGCAGATCGCCGTGGATCGTTGCGGCATGCCGCGCGAGAAGTTCGTCGAATCGTTCGTCGGTCACGAAACCGACCTCGAATGGACGACGCGCGCGGCGGCGGGCTCGAAGCAATACGGCGCGTCGCTCGAGCGCAGCCTGCCGGCGATTCAGTCCGAGCAGCAAAAGCTCATCGACATCGAAGGCACGGTCGAGATGCCGCTCAAGCAACTCAAGCAGATCAACCGCCAGATGACGGCTGCCGAGCTGAAGATGCGTCAGGCCAAGCGCGAGATGATCGAAGCGAATCTGCGTCTCGTCATTTCGATCGCGAAGAAGTATGTGAATCGCGGCATGCAGTTCCTGGACCTGATTCAGGAAGGCAATATCGGTCTGATGAAGGCGGTGGACAAGTTCGAATATCGTCGTGGCTGGAAGTTCTCGACGTATGCGACGTGGTGGGTTCGTCAGGCTGTGACGCGTTCGCTCGCCGATCAGGCGCGCACGATTCGCGTGCCGGTTCACATGATCGAAACGATCAACAAGCTGAACCGCATCTCGCGCGAGATTTTGCAGCAGACGGGCCAGGAAGCGCATCCGTCGGTGCTCGCCGAGCGCATGGAAATGCCGGAAGAGAAGATCCGCGGCATTCTCAAGATCGCGAAGCAGCCTGTGTCGCTGGAAACGCCGGTCGGTGAAGATGCCGACGCGACGCTCGGCGACATGATCGAAGACCAGGGCGCCGCGTCTCCGGCGGATGCCGCCGTGCACGCGAACATGCGCGCCGCGATCGACGATGCGCTCAACGCGCTGTCGCCGCGCGAGGCGAAGGTGTTGCGTATGCGCTTCGGTATCGACACGGCTTCGGACTACACGCTCGAAGAGCTGGGCAAGCAGTTCGACGTGACGCGCGAGCGTATTCGCCAGATCGAGAGCAAGGCGATGCGCAAGCTCATGCACCCGAGCCGCGCCGACAAGCTGCGTCCTTTCCTGGATCGCTGATCCTGCGAGGCGTCCGGACCCGTCCGGACGAACTCGAAAGCGCGTGCCGCCGATTCAGGCGGCACGCGCTTTTTTATTTCCGTGACGACATCAACCGTGCGCGGTGCCTTTGGGCATCTTCGCCGCCGCGCACACCTGCAGCGCGGCGATCGCTTTATCCGCGAGCGTGAGCGTTTCCTCGCAGGCGCGACGTTCGCGGAAGATCGAGCATCCGCCGCCCGCGTTGACGCGCGCCACGGCGTTGCGCACCTTGTCCAGCGCGGATTGCGGCGAACCAGTATCGCGGATGATCGAGGCGACATCGAACGCGCTGCCCGCGTCGGTTTCGACGTAGCCGGGGCATTGCGTTTGCGCGTGCGCCGCGACGCAGATCAATCCGAACGCGGCGACGGCGCAGCGAAGCGAAAGCGCGCGGGCAAAAAGAGAGCGGAAGAGGGCATCCATAGGCGTCACCAGCGTCAGATATCGCATCGAAAGAACGGGCACGTCCGGCGAATTCGTGTGGATATCCTGAGCATCGCCGGGCAAGTTCTTGATGTGAAACGCATTTCATCCGGCGAACGAAATTCGCGCGCTGCTTCGTTTCCCATTCTGAACCGGATCAAAAGTCGCGTCGACCGCGCACAAAATCGTTAAATCTGAAAGGTCCGGACAGTTTGTCCGAGTTCGCGCGCCTGCGCGTCCAGCGACAGCGCCGCGTCGTCGATGCCGCTGCCTTGCTCGCGTGGCGCCGTCGCGATCGCTCGATTCGACGTGCGCATTCACCTCCATGATGTCCCCGATTTGCGGCGCTGCTTTCCAACGAAAGGGACAGATGCCCGCACGCCGCACGGGCATTCGCGATCAGTCGCGCTTCGGGATTTCCAGGCCGCGTTTCACGGCAGGCCGCGCGAGGAAAGCTTCGAGCACGCGCTCGACGTTCGTGAACTCGTGAAAGTCGACGAGTTCGCGCGCTTCGTAAAAGCCGATCAGATTGCGCACCCACGGAAACAGCGAAATATCCGCGATGCTGTATTCG
Organism: Caballeronia novacaledonica; assembly: GCF_900258035.1. Classification (GTDB taxonomy): domain Bacteria; phylum Pseudomonadota; class Gammaproteobacteria; order Burkholderiales; family Burkholderiaceae; genus Caballeronia; species Caballeronia novacaledonica. The sequence continues at coordinate 19,137 of NZ_OGTP01000007.1, forward strand.
TCGCCCATGATCCATTCGCGGCCATCGAGCCGCTTGTCGAGCACGCCGAGCAGCCGCTTCGATTCCGCGACATAACGCGCGCGCGGCCGCTTGTCTTCGTATTCCTTGCCCGCGAACTTGTGGAAGAAGCCGACCTGCCCGAACATCGGGCCGACGCCGCCCATCTGGAACATCAGCCATTGCAGCGTTTCGTAGCGTTTCGCCACGTCGTCGGGCATCAACTGGCCGCTTTTCGCCGCGAGATACACCAGAATCGCGCCGGATTCGAACAGCGGCAACGGCTCGCCGTTCGGCCCGTCCGGATCGATGATCGCGGGAATCTTGTTGTTCGGATTGAGCGACAGAAACGCGTCCGACATCTGGTCGTTCTTGTCGAAGCGCACGAGATGCGGCTCGTAGGGCAGGCCGGTTTCTTCCAGCATGATCGAAACTTTCACGCCGTTGGGCGTCGGCAGCGAATAAAGCTGGATGCGCTCCGGATGCTGAGCGGGCCATTTCACGGTGATGGGAAAATCGGAGAGCGCGGTCATGTAAGGTCCGTTTCTAGTCGAACCGCGAATATAACCATTTCGCCGGAATCGTGTTCCGCACGGCCGCGATGCGCCGTGTCACGGAACGGACGCATCGGAAAGCAAGGATTGAGGGATCTCGAACAGACGTCGCCTGTCGAAGCGCAGAGTCTGTCATTACCTCGAATACAAAGACGATTGTAGGAATCGCTGAACGACACGAGGATTGCGCGTAGCGCCCCAGGTCAAGAAGTCAACCGACAAAGAACAAACCAAGCCCTTGCGGGAACAATGCAGCGCGTGCGCGGAGTGCGGGCCGGTTCGCTGGCTCGCTTATTGCATCGACGCGGATGCCCAAGCATCCGTGTCGGACTTTACGAACCGTTGGTTACCGCTGCCATGAAAACCGCTCCTCTCGCAACGCTCACCGCATTCGCTGCCGTGGTCGGGGGACTGCTGCCCAGCCTGTGCGATGCAACGCCTCTCGAAAGCCAGCTCGACTGCAAATCCAGTGCGCACCGATTCATTGCGCCGCTCGTCGCCGACAAGTCGATCGACGCGCGTCCCATGCGCGTCGAGGCCAACTCCGTGAACGCATTCAAGCCGACGCACGGCAGCGATCTCACCGCGTATGGCTTCCGCGTCTTCGCCGTGCTGGGCTACGAGCAGGGCGACGACATGTTCAAGCGCGGCAGCGGCCAGCCGATCAACGATTCCGCGTACGGCGTCGTGGTGCTCGCGGCGTCGGAAACGGTGGAAGCGAAGGTGCGCGAATCGGGCAGCACGGCCGTCGTCAAACAGGTCGTGCCGATGGTGATGACCGCCGTCTTTTGCGATGGCAGCGGCGCACACAACACGACGACGGCGGGCGCCGTCACGACGGAAGCATCGCGTAACCGCTGATTCATCGTCGATAATGTTCTCCCGATTCGCGCGCGCAGGTGTCGCGCGCCCAACAACAGGAGAACGCCGACATGTCCGACGCAGCCAACCAGTCTCAACGAATCGCCATCGTCACCGGAGCGGGCAGCGGCATCGGGCGTGCGGCGGCGCTCGCGCTGCTTCATGACGGCTGGTCGGTCGTGCTGGCGGGAAGGCGTCCCGCGCCGCTCGACGCGGTGATCGGCGAATCGAACGCCGGCGGCCGCGCGCTCGCCGTGCCGACCGATGTCTCCGATCCGCAATCGGTCGAAAAACTCTTCAAGGCGGCGGTCGAGCGCTTCGGCCGCGTCGATCTGCTGTTCAACAACGCAGGCGTTTCGAATCCGCCCGGACCGTTCGAGGACTGGACGCCCGAGCAATGGCGCAATGTCGTCGACGTCAATCTGAACGGCATGTTCTTTTGCCTGCAACAGGCGTTCCGCACGATGAAGGCGCAAACGCCGATGGGCGGCCGCATCATCAACAACGGCTCCATTTCCGCGAGCGCGCCGCGCCCGAATTCGGCGGCCTACACCGCGACGAAGCACGCGGTGCAGGGCCTGACGAAAACCGCATCGCTCGATGGCCGCAAGTACGACATCGCGGTCGGACAGATCGACATCGGCAATGCGTTCACCGAGCTGTCCGAGCGCATGTCGCGCGGCGTGCCGCAGGCGAACGGCGAGATCGCCGTCGAACCGATGATGGACGTGAAGATCGTCGGCCAGTCGGTGCTGTACATGGCGAATCTGCCGCTCGAAGCGAACGTGCTGTTCCACACCGTGATGGCGACCAAGATGCCGTTCGTCGGACGCGGTTGAGCGCTTTCTACGCAGTCCGATACCAGACGCGTATGCCCGAATACCAGTGGCTGACGCTGGTATCGTCGCCGGCGCCGAACGTCGAGAGACTCTCGACGTTCAGCACGTCGATATCCTTCTCCGCGATCCACCGGTTCGCGCGCTCGACGAGCGCCGCGCCGTTCTCGTACACGTTGCCCTTGATGATGTGATGCTGCAGGACCTGTCGCTCGAAGTCTTCGTAAGCGATCTTTGCCATCCGTTGTCTCCTGTGTTTTCGTTTTGATGCGCCGGGGAATCGGCGCGCGTTCATGTTGCGGCGCAGCGCTATCGCCGCATGACGCGTTCTGCCGATTCGAGCATCATATGGCCTGACACACGCTCGTGCGAATCGGTTTATCCCGCGTTCGCGCGCGAGACAAGGAGAGCACGATGGACATGCGGCAACGCGAGCACATCGAGGCAGTCGTCGCGGCGACGACGCGGGCGGAACCGGTCGTGTCCGCGCCCGCGCCGCTGCGCACGCACGAAAGCATCATCCAGTCTTCGTGGCGGCGTTGCGTGCATCAATACGGGCTCGATCCGTCGCGCATGCAGGAAGCGCGCATCCTGCCGCAGACGCGCCTGCGCGAGCATCAGCAGCGCATCGACGATTTCGCGCGCATCGCCCGTCACGGTCTCGAAACGCTCTACGAGCAGGTCGCAGGCATGGGCTACGTCGTGCTGCTGACCGATGCGCTCGGCGTGACCGTCGATTACATCGGAGATTCGAACACGGACTTCGCGCTGCGCCGCGCGGGTCTCTATCTCGGCGCGCAATGGAGCGAAGCCGGCGCCGGCACGTGCGCGGTCGGCACCGCGCTCACGACGGGCCAGGCGCTCACCGTGCATCAGGTCGATCACTTCGACGCGACGCATATTCCGCTGACCTGCACCGCCGCGCCGCTTTACGATTCGCGCGGCGCGCTTGCCGCGATTCTCGACATTTCCGCGCTCACGTCGCCGCAAGCGCGCGACAGCCAGAATCTCGCGCTGCAGCTCGTGCGCATCTACGCGGGACACATCGAGAACGCGAATTTCCTGCGCACGCATCGGCAGGACTGGATTTTGAAGCTGAACGCGTCGCCGGAATTCGTCGATGTCGATCCCGAATATCTGATCGCGCTCGACGCGAGCGGGCGCATCGTCGGACACAATCGCCGCGCACACACGATGCTCGCGGCAGAAATCGGCCGGCCGATCGCGCCCGGCGCGGTTGCAGCCGGAGCGGCGGCGTCGCTGATCGGCGTGCCGTTCGATACGCTCTTCGATACGCGCATTGAAGAACTGGGCCGCTTCGTGTACTCGCGGCCGAGCGAATTGCGCGCGGTGCCGCTCGCGAAATCGGGCGCGCTGCTCTACCTGAGCGTGATGCCGCCCGCGCCGTGCTTCACGCCGGCTGCGAACGCGGCTTTGCCACGCAACGTCGAAGTGCCTGCGCCGCTGGCCGCGCTGAGCGGCGGCGATGCCGCGCTCACGCGTCAACTGGAACGCGCCGCGAAGCTCGCCGATTCGCCGATCAACCTGCTCGTCAACGGCGAAACCGGCAGCGGCAAGGAGTTCTTCGCGAAGGCGCTGCATGGCGCGAGCGCGCGTCGCGCGGGGCCGTTCGTCGCGGTGAATTGCGCGGCGATTCCGGAGACGCTCATCGAAAGCGAATTGTTCGGGCATCTGCCGAACAGCTTCTCGGGCGCGGGCGCGAAGGGCAAGCGCGGACTCATTCAGGAAGCCGACGGCGGCACGCTCTTTCTCGATGAAATCGGCGACATGCCGCGCGAACTGCAATCGCGTCTGCTGCGCGTGCTGGCCGAAGGCGAAGTGCTCGCGATCGGCGCGTCGCGGCCCGTATCGGTCGATGTGCGCGTGATTTCCGCGACGCATCATTCGCTCGACGCGCTCATGCAGGACGGACGTTTCCGCGAAGACCTGTACTACCGTCTGAACGGCGCGCGCTTCACGCTGCCGCCGCTGCGCGAACGAAGCGATCTCGACTGGCTCGTCGACAAATTTCTCGAAGGCGCGGTTTCGCTGACGCCGGCGGCGCGCGAGCGGTTGCATCGGCATGAATGGCCGGGAAATCTGCGCGAGCTCAGCAACGTGCTGCGTTATGCGCGCGCGGTGTGCTCGAACGGTCTGATCGATGTCGACGACCTGCCGGAAGGCTTCGCGGGCGCGCCCGCGCCGGTCGAGCCGCCGCGGCGTGTCATCGAGGATTTCGATCCGCATCGCCTGCCGCCCGAAGGGATGCTGCTGATGCAGTATCTGCGCGCCGCGAGCTGGAATCTGAGCGCGGTCGCGCGGCAGATCGGCGTGAGCCGCATGACGTTGTATCGGCGCATGGCGCGCTATGGCATCCGCTCGCCGAATCAGCGCGACGCGAACGGGCACTGAACGCCGATACGCCTGTACGCCCGCCGATACACCTGCCGCTGTGACACCTGTCACGGCTGCGCCCCGTACACCCTCGGAATCGCCCGTTTTTCGCGGGTTATCCCTCGCTTTTTCGCGCTCGTTCGACTGGCATAGCGCTTGCCTTTATCCGCCGCACAAAACACAAAACGGAGACACTGGCATGCGTGAAAGCGCGGCGCCGCTCGTCGGCATCATCGCCAATCCTGTTTCGGCGCGCGATATCCGGCGCGTCATCGCGAACGCGAACAGCCTGCAGCTCGCGGACCGCGTGAATATCGTGTTGCGGCTGCTTTCGTCGCTGGCGTCGTGCGGCGTCGGACGCGTGTTGATGATGCCGGACCGCGAAGGCCTGAAGGTCATGCTGGAGCGGCATCTCGCGCGCAAGCACGGTCCGGATGCCGGGCTCGCCAAAGTCGAATTCCTCGACATGCCCGTGACCGCGCGTGTCGACGACACCTTCCGCGCCGCACGCACGATGCGCGAAGCCGGCGTCGATGCGCTCATCGTGCTCGGCGGCGACGGCACGCATCGCGCGGTCGTGCGCGAGTGCGGGCAAGTGCCGATCGCGGGTCTTTCGACGGGCACGAACAACGCCTATCCGGAAATGCGCGAGCCGACCATCTCGGGCCTCGCGGCGGGACTCTACGCGACGGGCCGCGTGCCGCCGAACGAAGCGCTCGCGTCGAACAAGCGGCTCGACATCGAGATACGCGATCCGAACGGCAACGTGCGCCGCGACATTGCGCTCGTCGATGCCGTCATCTCGCACGAGCATTTCATCGGCGCGCGGGCGCTGTGGAAGATCGACACGCTCGCCGCCGTCTACGTTTCTTATGCCGATCCGCAGGCGATCGGCATGTCGGCGATCGCGGGTCTGCTCGAACCGCTCGGGCGTCACGATCCGGGCGGCGTCGCGATCGAGCTCGCCGCGCGCGGGCAGGGCGAATTCGATCTGCACGCGCCGATCGCGCCGGGCCTCGTCGAAGCCGTGCCGATCGCGAACTGGACGCGCTTGTCCGATGGCGTGCCGCATCGCGTGAAGCAGCGCTCGGGCATCGTCGCGCTCGACGGCGAACGCGAGCTCGCCTTCGGCCCGGCCGATGAAGTCACGATCACGCTGAAGGAAAACGCCTTTCGCAGTATCGACGTGGCCGCGTGCATGCGTTACGCGGCCACGTCCGGGCTGATGCGTCGGCTCGAGCTTCGCTAATCCACCAAGGAGACAACCATGACAGCGTCGCAACAGCATGCGGGCGGCTTGCCGCTCTCTAAGGAAGAACTGCTGGGCGCGTATCGCAAGATGCGCACGATTCGCGATTTCGAGGAGCGCCTGCACGTCGATTTCGGACGCGGCGACATTCCCGGCTTCGTGCACCTGTACGCGGGCGAGGAAGCGGCGGGCGTCGGCATCATGACGCATCTGAACGATGGCGACCGCATCGCGAGCACGCATCGCGGACACGGACATTGCATCGCGAAGGGCGTCGATCCGGTCGCGATGATGAAGGAGATCTACGGCAAGAAAGGCGGCTCGTGCAACGGCAAGGGCGGCTCGATGCATATCGCCGATTTGTCGAAAGGGATGATGGGCGCGAACGGCATTCTCGGCGCGGGCGCTCCGCTGATTTGCGGCGCGGCGCTCGCGGCGAAGTTTCGCGGCAAGGGCGAAGTGGGCATCACGTTCGCGGGCGACGGCGCGTCGAACCAGGGCACGTTCCTCGAAAGCCTGAATCTCGCGGCCGTGTGGAATCTGCCGGTGATCTTCGTGATCGAGAACAACGGCTATGCGGAATCGACGGCGCGCGATTACGGCACGGCGGTCGACAGCTATGTCGATCGCGCGGCGGGCTTCGGCATTCCGGGCGTGACCGTCGACGGCACCGATTTCTTCGCGGTCCACGAGGCGGCGGGCGAAGTCATCAAGCGCGCGCGGGAAGGCGGCGGTCCGGCGCTGCTCGAATGCAAGATGATCCGCTTCTACGGCCACTTCGAAGGCGATGCGCAGACCTATCGCGCACCGGGCGAACTCGACGATATCCGCTCGAACAAGGATTGCCTGAAAAAGTTCGCGGCCGCCGTCACGCAAGCCGACGTGATTTCCCCGGCGGAACTCGACGCGATCGACAAGGAAGTCGCCGCGCTGATCGACCGCGCGGTGCAGGAAGCGAAGGACGCACCCTTGCCGACCGCCGCCGATCTGCTCACCGATGTCTACGTCAAATATTGAAACGAGGAGACAACCATCATGGCCCGCAAACTGAGCATGAAGATGGCGATCAACGAAGCCATCGATCAGGAAATGACGCGCGATCCGAGCGTGATCGTGTTGGGTGAGGACATCGTCGGCGGCGCTGGCGCGGACGGCGAGAAAGACGCGTGGGGCGGCGTGCTCGGCGTGACGAAAGGGCTCTACGCGAAGCACGGCGACAGATTGCTCGATACGCCGCTCTCGGAATCCGCGTATGTCGGCGCGGCGATCGGCGCTGCGGCGTGCGGCATGCGGCCGGTCGCGGAACTGATGTTCATCGACTTCATGGGCGTGTGCTTCGACCAGATCTTCAATCAGGCCGCCAAGTTCCGCTACATGTTCGGCGGCAAGGCGGAGACGCCCGTCGTGATTCGCGCGATGGTCGGCGCGGGCTTTCGCGCGGCGGCTCAGCATAGCCAGATGCTCACGTCCGTGTTCACGCACATTCCCGGCCTGAAAGTCGTCTGCCCAAGCACGCCTTACGACACCAAAGGCTTGCTGATCCAGGCGATCCGCGACAACGATCCCGTCATCTTCTGCGAGCACAAAAATCTCTATGGCTTCGAGGGCGAAGTGCCGGAGAACTCGTATGCGATTCCGTTCGGCGAGGCGAACGTCGTGCGCGACGGCAAGGACGTGTCGATCGTCACGTACGGACTGATGGTGCATCGCGCGCTCGAAGCGGCGGCGACACTGGCGAAGGAAGGCATCGAGGCGGAAGTCGTCGATTTGCGCACGCTGTCGCCGCTCGATATCGACACGGTGCTCGAAACCGTCGAGAACACGGGGCGGCTCGTCGTCGTCGATGAAGCGAATCCGCGCTGCAACATCGCCACCGATATTTCCGCGCAAGTCGCGCAACAGGCGTTCGGCGCGCTGAAGGCCGGCATTCAGATGGTCTGCGCGCCGCATACGCCGGTGCCGTTTTCGCCGACGCTCGAAGACCTGTACATCCCGAGCGCCGCGCAGATCGCCGACGCCGCCCGAAAAACCATGAAGGGAGGAAAGCACTGATGTCCGCAATCACACCGATCGTGATGCCCAAATGGGGCTTGTCGATGAAGGAAGGCACGGTCAACGAGTGGCTCGTGGAGGAGGGCACGGAGATTACCGTCGGCATGCCGATTCTCGATGTCGAAACCGACAAGATCGCCAATGCCGTCGAAGCGCCCGACGCCGGTTTGCTGCGGCGCAAAGTGGCGCAGGCGGGCGATACGCTGCCGGTGAAGGCGCTGCTCGGCGTGCTCGCGGCCTCCGACGTGAGCGACGGCGATATCGATGCGTATGTGTCCTCGTACGTGACGCCCGCCGAGGACGAGGAAGCGGGCGAGGAAGCGGCGGCGTATCACTTCGTCGATGTCGATGGCATCCGCGTGCGCTATGCGTCGCGCGGCGGGGAAGACGCGAACCGGCCTGCGGTGCTGTTCATCCACGGATTCGGCGGCGATCTCGACAACTGGCTCTTCAATCTCGACGCGCTCGCGGAGAAGCATCGCGTGTTCGCGCTGGATTTGCCGGGCCACGGACAATCGACGCCGAAAGTGCCGGGAACGTCGCTGGCGGATCTCGCGGGCTTCGTCGGCAAGTTCATGGACGCGGTCGGTCTGGAAAAGGCGCATCTCGTCGGACACTCGATGGGCGGCGGCATCGCGGCGCAGATGGCCGTCGATCAGCCGGCGCGCGTGCAATCGGTATCGCTGATCTCGCCGGCCGGTTTCGGCGACGAAGTGAACAACGCGTACACCGAAGGCTTCGTCACAGCCGAATCGCGCCGCGAGCTGAAGCCGGTCGTCGAGTTGCTGTTCGCGAACCCCGAGCTGGTGAGCCGCCAGATGCTCGACGATCTCCTGAAGTACAAGCGGCTCGACGGCGTCGGCGACGCGCTGACATCGCTCAACGGCGGACTGTTCGCGGGCGGCAGGCAGAGCGCGCAGCCGGGCGGCAAGCTCGCCGCGACGGGCAAGCCGGTGCTCGTGATCTGGGGCGAAAAGGACCGGATCATTCCCGCCGCGCACGCGAAGCAGGCGCCGGAAGGCGCGACCGTGCGCGTGTTCGACGATGCCGGGCACATGAGCCAGATGGAGAAGGCGAACGAAGTAAATGCGCTGTTGAAGGAGCACGTGGGCAAGGGCGGCTGACGTTTTCCCAACCTGCGGCGCCCCGCCGGAGCAGGCCGCCGGCGGGGCGCGCTCGTGTTTCGCGGTTATTGGCTAACATGCGTGGATGGCGTCGTTCGCGACGCGCCCGGACATCGATTCCATGCCCTTCCAACTGATCGATCCCGCTTCCCTTTCCGGCGATCCGCTCGACGCCGAGGAAGCGCTTCTCTCGCGGGCGGCCGCCGGCGAGGCCGTCGCGCACGTCTGGGAAGCGCCCGTTTCGCTGGTCGTGCCGCGCAGCTATCAGCGTTACGCGGCGCTCGCCGATGCGCGCGAGGCTTTCGCACAGCGCGGATGTCCTGTCTGGCTGCGTCTGTCGGGCGGCGGGCTCGTGCCGCAGGGCCCCGGCATTCTCAATGTGAGCCTCGCGTATCCGGTGCGCGCGCCGATGGGCACGCTCTCCGAGGCCGTCTACCTGCATCTGTGCCGGATTCTCGCGGAATCGCTCAACTCGCTCGGCGTGCTGACGCACTGGCAGGCCGTCGAAGGCTCGTTCTGCGATGGCCGCTTCAATCTCGCCTGGGGCCCCGGCGACGACGCGCGCAAGATCGCGGGCACGGCGCAGTACTGGCGGCGCGTGCCGCACGGCGACACGGATCAGCCGCTGTACGCGGTGCTCGCGCACGCCGTTCTGCTCGTCGATGCCGATCCGATCGAAATCAACGAGCGCGCCAACGCATTCGAAGCGATGATCGAAAGCGGACGCCGCTACGAGGAAATGAGAGTGGTGACCGTCGCGCAGGCGCTCGCCTACGAATGTTTTTCGCTACCCGCCGACCTGCGCGAGCGCGTGCGCAGGGCGTTGATCGACCGCGTGAAGGACGCGCCGCTGCCGGAACAATAAAAACGCATCGAGGTGGCCATGCCGCTCAGAAGTGCTTCGAACGGGTTCTTCTTCGCGCTGTGGGTGGCCGTGTGCGCGGCCGCGCCCGAATTTCTGTGGCAAGGCCTCTTTTCCGTCTTCGGCCATTTTTCCCTGACCGATGCCGCCGCCGCGCTTTTGATCGGCGCCATTCTCGCGTTCTTCGTCGAGCCTGTTCTGGAGCGCGTGCGCAGTCTCGGCGACGCGCCCGCGCACGCGGAGAAATCGCCGGCCTTCGCCGCGTGCGAGGCGCTGAGTTTTGCGGTCGTCGCCGTCTGCGTGCACGAGGCGATCACCGTGTATGTCGCGGCCAGTCATTCGAACGAGCACGCGGGCGAAAATCTCGCCAAAGCCGTCGCGCAGGCGCTGCAATGGGCGATCACACCGTTTTTCATCACGCTGGCGTGGATGGCGGCGCGCGCGCCCTCGTGGATTGCATGGTCCGCGGCGGCGCTGGCGGTGGTCGTCAGCTTCGTCGCCGGCGTGATATTCGGATGGAGCGCGCACGTGCTCCTGACGAGCGTGATTCCGGCGACCTGCGTGCTGATCGCGGGATGCATCATCGTGCGGGAACAATGGGATGCGTCGACTTTCAGGCGCTGCGCCCGCGCGACCGGCGTGATCGCGCTCGCATGGCTCGTGCTGACGGGTGCGCTGCAGCTCGTGTTATGGCTCGCGCACGTGCAGGCGTTTCGCGTCTATGAACGATCGGAGTTCTGGAGCGACCTGCGGTTTTACATCGGCTGGGTGACGGGCTTGCTCGTCGCACCGGCGTACGTGCCCGACGCGCCGCCGCACGCCAGCGGCGACGACCGGCACGTGCGGCGTTGACGCGTTTGTCAGTACGTTCCGGGCGGCGGCTGCCAGCCGGGCGGAGGCGGCGGCGGCGGTGTGGTGCTGTACGCGCCGGAAGGCTGGACCATGCGCGTGGCGCCGCGCACCGGCACTTTGTCGCCGGCGGCGTACATGCATTGCAGATAGGCGTAATCGTAGCGTTGCTGCACGTTGTAACCCGATGCCTGCGATGCGCCCGCGCCGACCGCGCTACCGGTCAGCAAGCCCGCCCCCGCGCCGATGGCCGCGCCCGTGCCGCCGCCGAACGCCGCGCCCGCCGCCGCGCCGATCGCAGTGCCGACGACCGCGCTGCCGACCGCGCTGTTGGTTGCCGCCTGATTGGCATCCACGCCGCCGACCTGATTGAGGGCGAACTGGCGGCATGAGGAATCGTCGGCGCGGAACTGGTCGAACGTTTTGGTGCTGCCGGGCAGCGCCATCACGCTGGGGCCGGTCGGCATCACGGTACAGGCCGAAAGGCCGATTGCCGCGAGGAGCAGGGCAAGCCTTGAATGGTTCATGGAATCTTGCGAATTCGCTTCGTTGTCTGTTTCGGGGCGCCGGGAGGCATTAGTTCGACGGCGGCGGCGTGGCCGGAACGGGACGCCATGCATCGGCACATTGCTTCACGTACGGGTAGTAGGCCTTCGCGGACTCGCAGTAGTACCACATGCCGGGTTGCTGCGCGGGCGCGCCCGGATCGGCGGCGGGCTGGCCCTGCTCGACATACTGGACCGGCGCGGACGGCTGGACGACCACAGGCGGCGGCGGATAGTAGTAGTACGGCGCGGGCGCCACGGGATACGGGTAATACACGGGTCCGCCGACCCACACGCCGACGCGCGCCCAGGCGTACGCATTGGCGGTCACGCCCGCGCTCGCGATCAGCGATAGCGCGATAAAAGCCTTCAGGCGATTCACGAACTTCTCCAGGAAAAATTGTTTGCGGTGTCGATGCCTATAACGGAAATCCGACCTCCGCTGTTGACCCCGCACAGCGCATCTTTCAACGCTATTCCACTTGCTAGAGAAATTCAATTACACGAACCGGCCCGTATTTTTCGGCGCGTTACCCGGTAATAAAGTGTCGCGATTTCAGGCGCGCAGCACGGTAATTCCGGCTTGTTCGATCGGCTCGGTCAGCTTCGTGTCGGCTGCTTCTTCGACGATGACCGTCTGCGCCAGTTCGATCCCGCCGATCCTGTACGCCGACGCCGCATTGAGCTTCGCCGCCGACGCGAGCACGACGGTTTCCGCTGCCCGCGCCGCGAGCGCGCGCTTGATGTGCGCTTCCTCGAAATCGCCGGTGGTGAGTCCGGCGGCCGGATGCACGCCGGTCACGCCCATGAAGTAAATGTCCGCATGGATGTGCGACATCGCTTCGACGGCAGCCGCGCCGACGGTCACGATCGAATGCTTGTAGAGCTTCCCGCCGATCAGCACGACTTCGACCGATGCGTGCTCGGCCAGCGCAACCGCGACGCTCGGGCTATGCGTGACGACTGTCGCGCGCAGCGTTTCCGGCAGTTGACGCACGAGCAGCGCGGACGTCGTGCCGCCATCGACGATCACGACCTGTCCCGGCGCGATCATCTCCGCCGCTTTCTTCGCGATGCGCCGTTTCGCCTCCGACTCCATTTCCTCGCGCCGCGCGAACGGCGCCAGCGCCGGCGAAGCGGGCAATGCGCCGCCGTGCACGCGCTGTAGCAGCCCTTCGGCGGCGAGTTCGCGCAGATCGCGCCGGACGGTGTCCTCGGAAATGCCGAAACGCGCGCTCAGTTCCGTCGCGAGCACTTGCCCGTCGCGCTTGAGGGCGTCGAGGATCGCTTTCTTGCGTTGGCTGGTCAACATGGGTTGCACGAATTTTCTTGATATTGCACGATACTGCACGTTACCATGCGTCGAACGAATTGTCGAACAACAGGTGATCCGATGGAAACGAACGACCGCGTGCGCATCCTCAAAACCGAAGTCCTGTCCGACGACTGGTACGTTCTCAGAAAAGTTACGTTCGACTTCCAGCGCCGCGACGGCGCGTGGCAGCGTCAGAGCCGCGAAACTTATGATCGCGGCAACGGCGCGACCATCCTGCTGCGCGACCGCAAAACCGGCAACGTGCTGCTGACGCGCCAGTTCCGCATGCCCGCGTTCGTCAACGGCCACGACGGCATGTTGATCGAATCGCCCGGCGGCTTGCTCGACGATGCTTCACCTGAAGAGCGCATCCGCGCCGAAGTGGAAGAGGAAACGGGCTATCGGGTGCATCGCGTCGAAAAGATTTTCGAGGCGTTCATGAGCCCCGGATCGGTGACGGAGAAGCTCTACTTCTACGTCGGCGATTACGACAGCGCGATGCGCGTGTCGGAGGGCGGCGGCGTCGAGGAAGAGGGCGAGGAGATCGAGACGATCGAAGTGCCGCTGCAAACGGCCATGCAGATGATCGAGCGCGGCGAAATCATGGACGGCAAGACGATCATGCTCCTGCAATACGCCGCCCTGAAAGCGCGCTCAGGCGAGTAGCGACACCGCCTTGACCTGCGCCCACAAGCGCGTGCCTTCGACGATGCCCAGCCGGTCTATCGAACAGCGCGTGACGCGCGCGAGCAGCGGCGAGCCGTCGACATCGAGGCGCACCACGGCTTGCGACGGATTGGCGTCGTCCGCAATGCCGACGACCGTCGCGGGCAGCACGTTGAGCACGCTGCTGCGCTCATGCTCGTGCGTGCCGGTGATGAGGCTCACGTCGCGCGCTTTCACGGTCACGCGCATCGTCTTGCCGCGGGCCATCGGCGCATGCACGACGGCGAGCTTCACGCGCGATCCCGGCAACGCGAGCGTGAGCAGGCCATAGGCGCTGTCGTATCCGTCGACGATACCTTCGAACACGACCGATGCGTCGTCCGCGAGCGCGAGCGGCAGGTCGAGCCGGGCGAGCGTATCGGCGATCGGACCGCTCGCGAGCGCGCGGCCGCCTTCGAGCAGCACGAGATGATCCGCGAGGCGCGCGACTTCTTCGGGCGCGTGGCTCACGTAGAGCACGGGGATATCCAGCTCGTCGTGCAGACGCTCCAGATACGGCAGGATTTCGAGCTTGCGCTTCTGATCGAGCGACGCGAGCGGTTCGTCGAGCAAGAGCAGACGCGGGCTCGTCAGCAGCGCCCGCGCGATGCCCACGCGCTGCCGCTCGCCGCCCGACAAACCGGCGGGCATGCGGTCCAGCAGATGCCCGATGCCAAGCAGTTCCGCCGCCTGCGAAAGATCCACGCGCCGCTCCGAAGCCCGCACGCGATCGAGCCCGAAGCGCAGATTCTTCTTTACGTTCAAATGCGGAAAGAGGCTCGCTTCCTGAAAGACGTAGCCGAGCGGGCGCTTGTGCGTCGGCAGAAAGATGTTGCGTTCGGTATCGAGCCACACTTCGCCATTGACGACGAGCCGCCCGACGCGTGGCCGCGCGAGCCCCGCGAGGCATCGCAGAAGCGTGGTCTTGCCGGAACCGGAATGGCCGAAGATCGCGGTGACGCCGCGTCCGGGCAGCGTGATATCGAGATCGAACGTGAAGCCCTCGTGCTCGACGAGAAAGCGCGCCGCGATGGCTTCGTCGGAAGTGCGGTGCGCGCGGCCGAGCGCCAGACGGGAAGAAGTGAGTTCAGACATGAGCCGTAACGGAACGCCGGCTGGAATAGAGCATCAGCAGAACGATGAACGAGAAGACCACCATACCGCCGGCGAGCCAGTGCGCCTGAGCGTATTCGAGCGCCTCGACGTGATCGAAGATCTGCACGGACACGACCCGCGTGCGCCCCGGAATGTTGCCGCCGATCATCAGCACGACGCCGAATTCGCCGACCGTATGCGCGAAGCCGAGAATCGTCGCCGTGACGATGCCCGGCCGCGCGAGCGGCAGCGCCACCGTGAAGAACGTGTCCCACGGACCGGCGCGCAGCGTCGCGGCTGCTTCCAGCGGACGGCGGCCGATCGCTTCGAACGCGTTCTGCAACGGCTGCACGACGAAGGGCATCGAATAGATCACCGAGCCGACCACGAGCCCCGTGAACGTGAACGGCAACAAGCCGATGCCGAGCGCCTGCGTCAGCTTGCCGACATAACCGTTCGGCCCCATCACCACGAGCAGATAGAAGCCGATGACGGTCGGCGGCAGCACGAGCGGCAGCGCCACCACCGCGCCGACGACGCCCTTCGCCTTCGAGCGCGTGTGCGTGAGCCACCACGCGATCGGCGTGCCGACGACGAGCAGGAGCGCCGTCGCCAGCGACGCCAGTTCGAGCGTCAGCGTGATGGCCTGGAGATCGGCGCTATCGAGCGGCATCGACGGAATTACAGTTGATAGCCGTAGGACTTGATCACCGCGGCGGCTTTCGGGCCCTTCAGATAATCGATGAACTGCTTCGCGACCGGATTGTCGCGGCCCTTGCTCAGGATCACGGCGTCCTGCTTGATCGGCTCATGCAGGTCGGACGGCACGATCCAGGCCGAGCCGCTCGTGATCTTGCCGTTCTTGTAGATCTGCGACAGCGCGACGAAGCCGAGTTCCGCGTTGCCCGTCGCGACGAACTGTTGCGTCTGCGAGATATTCTGACCTTCGACGACTTTCGGCTTGATCTCCGCTGTGAGGCCGAGCTTGTCGAGCGTCTGATAGCCGGCGAGGCCGTAAGGCGCGGCCTTCGGATTCGCGATCGCGATGTGCTTGAAGTCGTTTTTCTTCAGCACTTCGCCCTTGTCGTCGACGTAGCCGTCCTTCGCGGACCAGAGCGCGAGCGCGCCCGTCGCGTACGTGAAGCGGCTGCCGGGCACCGTCGCGCCTTCGCTGTCGAGCTTGGCGGGCGTGGAGTCGTCGGCGGCGAGGAACACTTCGAACGGTGCGCCGTTCTTGATTTGCGCGTAGAACTGACCCGTTGCGCCGAAAGACGCGACCACCTTGTTGCCCGTGTCCTTCTCGAAGTCGGCGGCGATCGCCTGCACGGGCGCCGTGAAGTTGGCCGCGACCGCGACCTGCACTTCACCCGCAAGCGCCGACGTCGCAGCGATGCCCGCAGCGAGCGGCACGAAGGCGGAAAGCAAAGCGCGCAAAATACGAGTCTTCACGTAAAGCTCCTTGAATCGAGTTGACATTCTGGTTATGGATCGACTTCGGACGGCAGGTTGCAGGCCGCGAGCGTGTGGCCGTGTGGTTCGGCGCGCACCGTAATATATACGACTATATTACGTCGGCGCATGCTCGTTCCATGACATGTCGGTCATGAGTCTCGTCGGATGATTGTCATGCTTCCGGTTTGTGAGCCGCGCTCAAAGAATTGGGTTGACGTTTTTAGCATTTTTCACTGACACTAACCAATCAAGACAGCTCGACAGCCTGAGAAAACTGAGCAGCACTCAATTCGGAGACGACACCGTGACCGACGCATCGAATCTGCAACGCCTGAAGCTCGGCATCGAAGGGCACGTCGCGCGCGTGACGCTCGATCGGCCCGACGTGCGCAACGCGTTCGACGACGCGACCATCGTCGAGCTGACGGCCGCCTTCCGCGCGCTGGATGACGACGCCAACGTGCGCGTCATCGTCCTCGCCGCGAACGGCCCGGCGTTCTGCGCGGGCGCGGACCTCAACTGGATGAAGCGCATGGCGGGCTATTCGGAAGCGGAGAACCGCGCCGACGCGCTCGGCCTCGCGACCATGCTCAACACGATCTACGCGTGCGGCAAGCCGGTGATCGCGCGCGTGCAGGGCGACGCGTATGCGGGCGGCATGGGCCTCGTCGCGGTGTGCGATATCGCGGTCGCGGCGGACACGGCGCACTTCTGTCTCTCGGAAGCGAAGCTCGGCCTGATGCCCGCGACGATCGCGCCCTACGTGATCCGTGCGATGGGCGCGCGCGCGGCGCATCGGTACTTCGTGACGGCGGAACGCTTCGATGCCGCCGAAGCGTTGCGTCTGAACTTCGTGCACGAAGCCGTCGCCGCCGATCAGCTCGACGTGTGCGTCGATGCGATCGCCGCGAGCATCGCCGCGAACAGCCCGAACGGCGTGCGCGAATGCAAGCGGCTCGTCGCGGATTTCGCGGACAAGGATATCGACGAAGCATTGATCGGCGAGACCGCCGAGCGCATCGCGCGGATTCGCGCATCGGACGAAGGGCGCGAAGGCGTGCGCAGTTTCCTCGAAAAGCGCAAGCCTGCGTGGCTCGGCTGAGCGGAGCACATCGACGTGATTACGCTGCACCATTGCGTGAGCGCGCGCTCGTTCCGGCCGCTCTGGGCGCTGGAAGAGATCGGCGTGCCCTATGAACTGAAGATGTTGCCGTTTCCGCCGCGCGTGTTTGCTCGCGGCTTCAAGGACGTGAATCCGCTCGGCACGATTCCGGCGTTCGAGGACGATGCGCTCTTCATGACCGAATCGTCGGCGATCTGCCAGTATCTGGCGGCGCGCTACTCGCCGGGCGCGCTCGACGTCGCGCCGCACGAGGCGGATTTCGGCCGCTATCTCAACTTCCTGCATTTCGGCGAAGCGACGCTCACGTTTCCGCAGACGCTCGTTCTGCGCTATGCGCATCTGGAGCCGCCGGAGCGTCTGCAGCCGCAGATCGTCGACGATTACGCGCGGTGGTTCCACGCACGCCTGCGCGCGCTCGCGCCGCGTCTCGAAACGCAGCCGTATCTGTGCGCCGGGCGCTTCACGGCGGCGGATATTTCCGTCGGCTATGCGCTGATGCTAGCGGAGCTTCTGGAGTTGAGCGGCGGCTTCGCACCGTCGATTGCGGATTATTGGCATCGCCTGCGCGAACGCGATGGTTTTCTCCGCGCGATACGCGCGCAGGAAGCCGCGGCGCTCGCCCAGGGCGTTTCGACGACGCCTTCGCCGCGGCTGCGCCCGTAGTTACCCTCCTTCAAGTCCCCTCGTCCGGAGGGCTGTGCGATGCATCGCGCGGCCGTACTCTTCACATCACGCGCTGACGTTCACGCGCACCGATTCAGAGAGACTTTCCTGACGAGGTTGGCGATGGTTTTCCTTTCCTGGTTCCTGTCGGTCGTTGTCGCGCTGCTCGCGACGGCCACCATTGCGATGGCGCTGCCGCGCTCCGCCGCGGACGAATTGAACGCCACCGCGCCGCAGTCGATTTTCAGCATCGAGATGAATCGCATCGACGCGGTGCTCGCGGCCTGTACGCCGAATGCCGATTGAAGGCGCGCCGGAGGTTAGCGTCGTCGAATCAATGCGTTGCAGCAAAGGCCAAGACGATATCCACAGGGTTTTGCACCGAAACGGTGGACAACCTAAAGCGTCGAGACCTAAGTGCCTGAAAAGTAACCCCAAGCCTTGCGCGAGGGGCGCGCCGGGAGACCAACCCAATCGACGAGATCGAAGCTCCGTGCGGATGCCGCGCCGCGACAGACGGCGAATTCCGCTATATTCGAGCGCTGATGCGCGCCTGACGGACCGCATCGCACGGAGACCCGCGACGGATGACCCAGCACGAAATTGCCGCAAACGACTACGACGAATTCCGTTCGGGCATCGTGGAAGTGCTCGAAAGCGCCCGGCGCGCGGCCGCGCGCAGCGTCAACGCGATCATGACGGCGTCGTACTGGGAAATCGGACGGCGGATCGTCGAATCGGAGCAGGGCGGAACGCAGCGGGCGGCTTACGGGGAGACGCTCATCGCGCGGCTGGCCGCCGATCTCACGAGCCGTTTCGGCCGAGGATTCGGCAAGGCGAACCTCGCCAACATGCGCGCGTTCTATCTGCAATGGCCGCGCGAGAGGATTTTCCAGACGCCGTCTGGAAAATCCACGACGGACTCGCCAATGCTCCAGACGGCGTCTGGAGAATCCGCACTCGCCGCGCTCGCCGCCCGCTTCGTGCTGCCGTGGTCGGCCTACGTGCGTCTGCTCTCCGTGAAGAGCGACGCGGCGCGCGCCTTCTACGAGAGCGAAGCGCTGCGCGAGGGCTGGTCGGTCCGCCAGCTCGACCGGCAAGTGAACAGTCAGCTTTTCGAGCGGCTCGCGCTGTCGCGCAACAAGGCGGCGTTGCTGGAAAAGGCCGCCGAGCGCGCTCCCGGCGATGCCATCACGCCCGAGGAAGCCATCAAAGATCCGTTCGTTCTCGAATTCCTCGACATCAAGGACGAATATTCCGAGTCGGATCTGGAGGACGCGCTGATCCGGCGCCTCGCCGATTTCCTGCTCGAACTCGGCGACGATTTCGCTTTCGTCGGACGACAGAGACGCTTGCGTATCGACGACACGTGGTTCCGCGTCGATCTGCTGTTTTTCCATCGACGGCTGAAGTGCCTCGTGGTCATCGATCTGAAAGTCGGGCGATTCAGCTACGCGGACGCCGGGCAGATGCATCTCTATCTGAACTACGCGCGCGAGCACTGGATGAAGCCGGGCGAAAATCCGCCGGTCGGGTTGATTCTGTGTGCGGGAAAGGGCAGCGCGGAGGCGCGCTACGCGCTGGACAACCTGCCGAACAAGATTCTCGCGGCCGAATATCAGACGGTGCTGCCCGACGAAAAGCTGATCGCGGAAGAACTGGAGCGTTCGCGCGAGGCGCTGGATGCGCGGCGCGGCAATGCCGGCTAGCGCAGGAATTACGTGGCGAACTGGCAAAAAAAAGCCCGCTTCAGTTGAGCGGGCTTGAATCCACATCGGTTGAGACATGGAGGAGACAGGTGTAAGTATAAACCCTTAAGCCTCCGCGTCAATACCTAAAACAAAAAAAATCGCAATCGGGTGTGCACCGCAGCGAATTTGCAACAGCTTGTCGCCGTTCACGGCTTGCCGAGGCTGTGGTAATACGCCGCCAGATTGGCGATATCCGCGTCCGACAAGGTTTTCGCCATCAACGACATCATCTCGTTCTTGCGCTCGCCCGAGCGGAAATCGCTGAGCGCCTTCACGAGATACTCCTCCGTCTGTCCGGCGAGATTGGGCGCTTCCGGCAGCTTCGACATTCCGTCGATGCCGTGACACGCCGCGCACGCCGACGCCTTCGCGCGCCCGGCCTTCACGTCGCCGGCGGCGAACGCGGCGTGCGGCATCGCCGCGAGCATGCCCGCCAGCAAAGCCGCCGTCAGCGCGCCCCTCATTTGGCCCCCGTATACGAGATGCGGTAGATCGCGCCCGCGTAGTCGTCGGAGACGAGAAGCGAGCCGTCCTGCAGCATTTGCACGTCGGCGGGGCGGCCCATGTACTCGCCGGTCGGCGTGAGCCAGCCTTCCGCGAAGACTTCCGCCTCGCCCGCGGTGCCGTCGTCCTTGATCGGGATGAACATGAGGCGCGCGCCGATCGGCTTCGTGCGGTTCCAGGAGCCGTGCTCCGCATCGAAGATGCCGCCCTGATATTTCTGCGGGAACATCTTGCCGTTATAGAACGACATGCCGAGATCGGCGGCGTGCGCGGCGAACTCGACCTGCGGGAACACGACGCCCGCCGGCGGGTTCTGGTCCTTGTACTCGACCGTGCGCACCTTGCCGCCGCCATACCACGGGAAGCCGAAATTCTCGCCGCCCTTGGACGCGTGGTTCAGTTCGCCGGGCGGGATGTCGTCGCCCATGCCGTCGACCTGGTTATCGGTGAACCAGAGCGTCTTGTCCTTCGGACTGAAGTCGAGGCCGACCGAATTGCGCACGCCGTGCGCATACACTTCGCGGTTCTTGCCGTCCTGATCCAGACGAATGATGCCGGCGAGCCCGTTGCGGTCGAGTTCCGCGAGCTTGTCTTTCGGCGGCACGTTCCACGGCTGGCCGAGCGCGATGTACAGCTTCTTGTCCGGCCCGATGCGGCAGTAGCGCGCGCCGTGATTGAAGCTTTCGAACTGCGCCGGGATCAGCTTGCCCTGCGGCACGACGACCGCCGCCGCGACATCCGGTCCGCCTTCGCCGAAGAACTGCGCCGCCGGAAAGCCGAGCACGCGATTCTGCTCGACGACGTAAAGCACGCCGTCCGGCGAGAAGCACACGCCGTTGGGCACCTTGAACGTCACCGACGACGCGAACTGCACGACATCGCTTGCGACGCGCTGCTTGGTCCGATCGGTCACCTGCCACACGCGATTCTTGCGCGTGCCGACGAAGACGACGCCCGTCGACGGCTCGATCGCCATGGCGCGGGCTTCCGGCACGATCGCATACAGCTCGATCTTGAAGCCCGGCGGCAGCTTGATCTGCTCGAGATTCTTGCGCAGCGCGTCGGCGGTCTGGCCGGCTTGCGGGACGGTTTCCGCCGGCGTGGAATTGCCGGTCTGACGGAAATTCGACAGCGTGCTGACGTTGTCCTGCGCCGCGTTCGCGTACGGCAGGCAGGCGAACATTGCACCGACGGCCAATGGCAAAAGCTTGAGCGTTGCGTTCATCTGGTTGTCTCCTGTTGTTGTCGACTGGCTTTGGGAAATTGCACTGAACAACACACGACTACTTTCGCCGAAGCGCGCAGCCCGGAAAGCAACCCGACGCGAACGCCGCGACGCTGCCCTGCAAATGAAATCAATCTTAGGATAGAAAACGCTTATGTAAGCACTGGATGACCCATTTTCAGGGCCGGCCGCCACGTTGTGCGGACGCTATTTGCGTCCGTCGAAGAGAAACACGTCGGCGCGATTCGGGCTCGGCAGCGCGACGACGAGACGCGCGCTGTCGAGCACCGCGTTACCGGTCACGGTCGTGTCGGGGAGCGGGCAGGGCGCGGGGCCGAACGTCACCGAGACGTCGTAGGCGTTCGTGCCTTCGTGCGGCGCCGCCGTGCCCTTGAAGATGCAGCCGGAGGTCGTCGTGCCGGCCAGATAGCCGTCGCCCGCGACCGTGATGCGCGTCTGCGTCGTTCCGCCGAGCGACATGCCGCGCCCGCTGTAGAGCCCGCCGAGATTGGCGCGGGTCGGCGCGATGTCGAGAATCGTCGCGGCGTTGCCGGAGAACGCGAGGCCCGCGCTGCCGTCCTTGTTCGCGACGCTTCCATCGACGGCCGGCGCGTGCGCGAAGTCGACGCTGAACACGGCCGGCGATGCGCTCGCCCGGCCGATGCGATAGTCGAAAGCCGAGTCGCTGGTGAAGCGTCCGGCGCTCGATTGCGCGCCGTTCTTCGCCACCGCGACGCCCGCGAGCCCCGTGCCGCCCGCGCCGCCGTAGAAGAGATAAGCGGTGCCGTCGAAGAGCATGAGCAACGTGGCTTGTGCGGCGCTGCCTTTGAGCGTGCCTTTGTAGACGCCGCCGGAGGGCAGCGTCGTGGTCACGGTGCCGGGCGGTGGCGGGGCATTGGAGCCGTCGGTGGAACACGCAGCGAGAGCGACGGCGCAAACCACGATGGGAATCGCGTTTCTTGTCATTCAGGACTCCGGTCGCGAGCGGTGAGAGTTCTGTATAAGCGCTTCAATCATGCAGGTCAAGCGCGCCGCGCTTCATCATTCAGCGCTCATTCAGCCTCTTTACGATGCATTCCATGGCGACGCGACACACGCAACGCGAGCCGAACCCAACAAGACATCGTCCGATCTGAGGAGCAAAACATGAACAAGTCGACTATCGCGGTATGCGCACTGGCCGTTGCCTGCACGGTGGGAATGAGCGGCTGCGCGTCGATGGGCAGTTCCGCCGACGTGTACAACAGCATGCAAACGCAGCACGAAGAAACGGTGCGCATGGCGACCGTCGAAAGCGTGCGCGGCGTGACGATCGAAAACAACGACGGTCAGTCGAGCCCGCTCGGTGCGCTCGGCGGCGGCCTGCTCGGCGCGGTCGCGGGCAGCGCGGTCGGACGCGGACATGGCTCGTTGCTCGCCGGTGTGATCGGCGGACTGGCCGGCGCCGTGGCGGGCGATCAGGTGCAGGACCATTTCGAACAGCAGAGGGGACTCGAGATCACGGTGCGGCTCGACAACGGCGATCTGCGCGCGATCACCCAGGCCGCCGATGGCCAGATGTTCTACGCCGGCCAGCGCGTGCGGCTCTTGTCGAGCGGCGGGATCACGCGCGTGACCGCGTGACGTACGAGGAAGCGGCCGCTTGCTTCTTCGTGCGTTCGGCGCGGTTCTAGCGATAAATCGACGCCTGCGTGCCGCTCTTCGCGCGGCCCCAGATTTGCTCGTCGGTGAGCGTCGTTTCGATCAGTTCGACGGGCGCTTCGCCGTCTCGAATCACCGCGACGCGAAAGCCGTCGATCGGTTCGTACGGGCCGAGCAGCACCGTCTTGCCTTCGATCGCTTTCGTCAGGTCGCTGACCTTGAACGCGGCGTGCGGCACGGTGCGCATCAACTCGGGCAGCGCGCTGCCTTCTTCGAAGCGATGATATTGCACGTGCATGAGTTCGCACTCGGCGTCGCTCGTATGCATGCGGAACTGCGCGCTGTAGCGCTCGCCTGCGCGCGGCTCGTGCGTCGGGATACCCATGTGATGGAATTCATAGGTGACGCCGTTTCGGATGAACATCGGGGCTCCGGTGGTTCAGCTTCAATACGCCCCCGCCATCGGCAAAAGCAGATAAGGCAGGAGGTCTTCATAGCGCATCGGCTCGGACGAGGCGATTGCGTCGACGTTCGTTTCCTCGGACGATGCATCGCGCTCCGGCTTCCCGGCGATCAGCGATGCCGCCGCGATGGGCGTCGGTTCGATCTTCATTTTTCCCTCCTGTCCTGCGATGTGTGAGGGAAGTTTGATCGTGGAGATTAGACGATCGTGAGCACGCAGACCCAATCGGCCAACGCTGGCCCGGCGTCGAAGCCGCGCTTCATCGTCTTCGGCGCCTTCGATCGCCACAACTTCGGCGACATGCTGTTCGCGCACGTCGTCGCGCGTCTGCTCGCGGAGCGCCGTCCGGACGTCGAACCCGTGTTCGCCGGATGCGCGCAGCGAGACTTGCGCGCGCTCGGCGGTCACGACGTCGCCGCGCTTTCGCAACTGGCAAAGCGCTGGCGTGAAGAGCCCGTCACGCTGATCCACGCAGGCGGCGAACTGCTGACGTGCGACGCATGGGAAGCGGCCGTCATGCTGCAGAAGCCCGAAGAAGCGCAAACTCGCATCGCCCGATACGGCTCGCGCCCGGCGGACCGCATCGCCTGGGCGCGCGCCGAGCTCGGCACGGAGGCGCTCGCGCCCTATGTCGTCGGCCGCGAGACGTTCGCGCATCCCGCGTCGATCTGCTTCAACGCGATCGGCGGCGCGACGCTCGACGCCCGCGACGCCGCATTCCGCGAAGAAGTGCTGACGAAACTCCGATCGGCCGACCGTGTCAGCGTGCGCGACGCGCAAACGCAAGCCACGCTGAAGCGCGCGGGCATCGATGCGCGGCTCGTTCCCGATCCGGCATCGATGGTCGCCGAACTTTTCGACGCCCGCATCCGCAAGCATTCGAGCGCACGGCGCGGCTATCTGGCGGTTCAATTCAGCGCGGATTTCGGCGACGACGCCACGCTCGCGCAACTCGCGCATCAACTGGATCGGCTCGGCAAGACGACGGGCCTCGGAATCGTGCTGTTTCGCGCGGGCGCGGCGCCGTGGCACGACGACATCGCCGTCTACGCGCGCCTCGCCGCGTGCATGCGCCACGCGGCCGTGACGATCTTCGAGTCGCTGAACACATGGGACATTTGCGCGTTGATCGCGAATAGCGACGGTTTCATCGGCAGCAGCCTGCATGGACGGATCGTCGCGATGGCGTACGGCTTGCCGCGCGTGAATATCCGGCACGCGGACGCCGCCAAGCAGCGCGCGTATGTCTCGACCTGGGAAATCGCGGACGCGCCGGGCGTCGTGCCGATCGCGGACACGCACGCGGCGATGCGTGAAGCACTGTCGATGAATCGCGCAGTGCTTCGAGAAAAGGCGTCGGCGCTGGCGAAGGCGTATCGCGCGGCGTGCGCTTCGATCATGAACCCGCAAAAGCCAGATACGCCTTGACCGCCGCCGCCCGCTCGAAGCGCCGGTACACCATCGCCACTTCGGACGGCACCGCTTTTCCCGCGATTTCCCGATACTCCACGCCCGGCACCGTCACGCACTGCGCGAGCGAGCGCGGCACGACGGCGACATCGCCGCCCAGCGACACATGCGCGAGCACGTCCGCGAGCGTGCCCGGCTGCGCGACGACCCGCGCCGTGAAGCGCCCGCGCCGCGCCACTTCGAGCGTGCCGGATTCCTGCTCGGGCACGACGAACGACTGATCGCACAGTTGCGCCGGCGTGATGACGCTCGACGCCGCCAGCGGCGAATCGGCCGGCAGCGCGACGATGAACGCATCGCGATGCACCGTGCGCGCCTCGACGCCTTCCGGGTACGGAACCGGCGGCCGCACGTAGGCGATATCGATGCGCCCTTCCATCAACAGCGCGCCGGCCTCGCGCATCACGATTTCCTCGATGCCGATCTCGACGAGCGGATAGCGCGCCCGAAAACCGCGCACCGTCGCCTGCAACACGCCCGAGTACACCGCCGACGCGACATAGCCGATGACGATCTTCCCCAGTTCGCCACGCTCCGCCAGCGCCGCGCGTTCGGCGCCGCGCGCGAGATGTTCGAGCGCGCCGACGGCCTCGTCGTGATAGGCCTCGCCGGCGGCCGTCAGCGCGACCGATCGCTTGGTCCGATGAAACAGCCGCACGCCGAGGAGCCGCTCGGCTTCCTGAATCTGCTTCGTGAGCGCGGGCGGCGCGATACCGAGTTCTTCCGCCGCGCGCGCGAAGTGCAGATGCCGGGCGACGCTCAGAAAACAGCGCACATGACGCAATTCGACAGGCATTGTGTATTCACGAATTCGATAATTATTCGACGATTCTATGCCAATGACAGGAAAGACAGACGCCATTAGCATCGGGAGACTTTCTCGCTTTTTCGCGCACCGCCATGTCGAACATATCCGGGAACCGCTTCGTCCTGCTCACCGCCTCCGCGACGTGCGCGCTCATCACACTCGACACGAACGTCGTCGCGGTGGCGCTGCCGTCCATCGCACGCGATTTCCACGCCGGTTTCGCCGATGTCGAATGGGTCGTGAGCGCGTACATGGTCGCGTTCGCGGCGTGCCTGCTGCCCGCGGGCGCGCTCGCCGACCGCATCGGCCGCAAGAAAATGCTGATCGCGGGCCTCGCCGTGTTCTCGCTGGCGTCGCTCGGTTGCGGACTCGCACCGTCCGCGCTGGCGCTGAATCTCGCGCGCGCGGCGAAGGGCTTCGGCGCGGCGATGCTGCTGACGTCGGCGCTGGCGATCATCGCGAACACGTTTCACGAAGGCGCGGCGCGCGCTCGCGCGTGGGCGATCTGGGGCACCTGCATGGGCGTATCGACGACCATCGCGCCGCTCGTCGGCGGCGTCATCACGCAATGGGCCGGCTGGCGCTGGATCTTCCTGATGAATCTGCCGATTTGCGCGCTGCTCGCGGCGTGCGCGTGGCGCGGCATGCGCGAATCGCGCAACCCGCACGCGGGAGCGCTCGATCTCGCCGGCAGCGCGCTCTTCGCGGCCGCGCTCGCGCTCGGCATCTGGGCGCTGATCGACGCGCAAGCCGACGGCTGGACCCACTGGCGCACGGTGGCGCGCCTGGCCGCGTGCGCGGTGCTGTTCATCGTCTTCGTGCGGGTGCAGCGCTCGCGCCCGCACGCGATGATCGACCTCGCGCTCTTTCGCCAGCCGCGCTTCGTCGCCGCCGTGCTCGCGATGTTCGGCTACGCGGCGTGCGCGCAAGTGATGATGACCTTCCTGCCGCTCTATCTGCAGAACGCATTCGGCCTGCCGGCGGTGCGCGCGGGCCTCGGCATGCTGCCGTTCGCGATCGCGATGGTCGTCGGTCCGCATATCGGCGCGTCGCTCGGCAGGCGCGTCCCGGCGATGGCGCTGTTGACGCTCGGCCTCGCGACCATCGGCGCGGGCAATCTGCTGACGGCGCTCTTCGCGGGCATGTCGAATTATTCGATGATCGCGGTCGGCATGATCGTCACGGGACTCGGCGCGGGCATGCTCAACGGCGACACGCAAAAGGCGATCATGGCGTGCGTGCCGCCGAACCGCACGGGCATGGCGTCCGGCATCAGCACGACGACGCGCTTCACCGCGATCGTCACGTCGGTGGGCGTGCTGGGCGCCGTGCTCGCGACCCGCACGCACGCCGCGCTCGATACCCACGCGTCGAGCCTCGCCGATCCGCCGCGCGTGCTCGATCCCGCGTTCCTCTCGCGCCTGCTCGCGGGCGATCTCGCGCACGCGGGCGGCAGTCTCGCCGGGCCGCAGGGCGCGTCGCTCATGCGAATCGCGCGGGAGAGCTTCGCGAGCGGTTTCGCGGCATCGCTCGGCGTGGCGGGCGTTTGCGCGCTGACGATCGCGGCGGCGGTCTGGTTGCTCGCGGGCCGGGTGCGCGTCGAAGGAGGCGCGGAGGCGTCGGGATCGGCATTGGCCGAATGACGGTCTCGCCGCACGCCGCGTTCCGTCCTATGCTTGTTCTGGCGAATCGAACGGAGCGAGCGCGCCATGAACAGCCTGGAAGGAAAAATCGTCGCCGTCACGGGCGGCTTCGGCAGTCTGGGACTCGCGACGGCGCGCGTGCTCGCCGAGCGCGGCGCGCGCGTCGCGTTGATCGGACACGGCGGGCCGTCGGACGCGTTGCCCGCGCCGCTCGCCGATGCGTGCGTCGTCACCGGCATCGATCTGACGGATGCGAAGTCGGCGCAAAGCGCCATCGACACGATCGTTCAGCGAACGGGCGGCCTGCACGCGCTCGTCAACGTGGCGGGCGCGTTCAGTTGGCAAACGGTCGCGGACGGCAGCGCCGACACCTGGCAATCCATGTTCGATGTCAACGTGAAGACCGCGCTCAACGCGTCGAAGGCGGCGCTCGCGCACTTGAGCGCGCAGGCAGGCGGGCGCATCGTCAATATCGGCGCGCTCGCGGCGATGAAAGCGGGCATGGGCGTGGGCGCATACGCGGCATCGAAGGCCGCGCTGCTGCGCCTGACCGAAGCGCTCGCGGAAGAGCTGAAGGACAAGGGCGTCACGGTGAACGCGGTGGTGCCGTCGGTCATCGATACCGCGCCGAATCGCCGCGACATGCCCGACGCCGATTTCTCCCGCTGGGTGAAGCCGGAAGAACTCGGCGCGGTGATCGCGTTCCTGCTTTCGCCCGATGCGCAATGCATCACGGGCGCGGCGATTCCCGTGACGGGCCGCGTCTGACGCTCAGCGCGTCTGCGCCTTGAACGCCTCGCCCTGCATGCCCGCGCGATCCACGGCCGCGATCCGGTTGCGGCCGTTGTCTTTCGCCTGATACAACTGCGCGTCGGTGAGATTGATGAACGCCGTCACGTCCATGCGCTCGCCGGGCACGACGGTGCCCACGCCGAAGCTCGCCGTCACTTGCTGATCGTGCGGCGAGCGCACGTGCGGGATCGCTTTTTCGGCGATGAACGCGCGGCAGCGCTCCGCGATGCGCATCGCGGCTTCGGCGTCGGTATCGGCGAGAATCAGCGCGAATTCCTCGCCGCCGAAGCGGCCGAGAAAATGCCGCGGGCCGGCCGCCTCGCCGAGCACGCCCGCGATGCGCTTCAGGCATTCGTCGCCCTGAACGTGGCCGTAGTAATCGTTGTAGGACTTGAAGAAGTCGATATCGATCATGACGAGCGACAGCGGCTTTTTGGATTCTTTCGCGGCGTTCCATTCGCGCGCCATGACGTCGTCGAAACGGCGGCGGTTGCCGACGCCCGTCAGGCTGTCGCTGAACGACAGGCGCTCCAGTTCCTGCTGCAACTGCGCGAGCTTTTCCTCGGTGCGCTTGCGTTCGCTGATGTCGAACATGAAGCCGATGAGCGCCTCGACCTCGCCTTCCTCGTTGCGCTCGACGTGCACGACGTCACGCAGCCACACATAGCCGCCGTCGCGGGTGAGCGCGCGGTAATCGGCTTCGTGATCCGTGCCCGCTTTCGATTGCGAGACGCAGAAGTTGACGACGGCTTCGCGGTCGTCGGGATGCATGCGCTCGGCCCAGTCGTGCACCGTCTTCCACGACGACGGCGCCCAGCCGAGCAGCGACTCTATCTGCGGCCCGATGTAGGCGAATTCCATGCTCGCCCAGTCGATTTTCCAGGGAATCGCCTTGGTCGATTCGAGCAGCGTGCGATAGACGGCGTGATCGTCCTCGCCGAGCGCGCGTTCGGGCGGCGCGAGTGTGTCTTCGTGGCGCAGGAACGCGGCCTTGAGCGGGCTTTCGGATGAGTCGCGATTCATCGTGTCGGGGTGCGGCGGTGGCGGGTTTGCGGATACGTGTGTTATCGGCAGGAATTGGGCGGTTCTGAAGGGTGACATCGGTCCAGAAGCGGCGACGCGCGGGGAGTGTTTCGGACTTTACTGGTGTCGAGCATGAGTGCATGCGCCTATGCTCGTCGGGTGGCTTCAATGCCACATAAGGTGGTCTCGTACCTTTGCCCCGACCTGGTTCGGGGCTTTTTTTGTCTTTGCGGATTGCGTCGGACCGGCGCCTGTTCGAGTCGCGCAGGCATTGGCTCGAGGCTTCAAGCATTCGAAGCGCCGTTCGGCATAACGAACGGCGAGCACGACCATCGCGGACGTTTCAGACGAGCAACTCAGCGCATGTCGGCCAGCGCCGCTTCGGAATGCAGCAGCATGTGTTCCAGACCGGCGCGTGCATCCTCCGGTGCTTCCACGAGAAATACCGATTCGCGTAACGCGAGGTCAGCGCTCAGACTGCCGTCGAAAAACGAGCGCAGCCCCGCTTCCGACGCGACGATGACATTGCTGCGCAGCGCCGCGTCCGGGTTCGTCACGTCCGGAATGTCGGGAACGATGTCCGGATCGAAGCCATCGACGGTCGCGTGAAAAAATCCCCAGGTGTCGGTCTCGATCAGGAACACATAGAAGTCAGGCAGCGCCAGAATCTGCTCCGGCGTATGGGTCGCCTCGATACGCGCTTGCAGCAGGTTCAGCGCATCGATCGCGGACATGCGGGCGCGAGCCGCGGCGAGCGGCCCCTGCGCCTCTTCCATCTGCTCGACACGCCCCGCTTCGATAGCCTCGCGCGTGGCCACCGCGACGGTCAGCGCCGACGGATGGCCGACACCGAACTCGATCTTGAAATTGCATATGGCGCACATCGCGGCACCTCAAGGCGTGACGATGTTGAAGTAGAACTCGAACGAGTCGAGCCACGTGAGAAACTCGCCGAGTTTCTGGCTGTTGCCGTCGACCTTCGCGGTGCCCGACATGATCAACTTCTGCATGTTGGTGGCGCCCAGCATGATGTTGTTCAGGTCTTCCCGCGTCATCGTGATCGATGCGTCGGCGGCGTTCGAAGTCTTGCCCTTCGAATAGTGGATCGCGCTGTTCTCCACGCCGAGCACGACCTGCTCTTTCGTGTCGGTGAGGGCGAGATTGAAGCTGACGCTCTTTCCCGCCGCCCGGTCGCCATTGAGCCGGATGCCGAGGAAGTCCAGGAACATGTCGAGCGGCATGGCGCGGATCGTGTCCGGGCTTTGAGGCTGCGGCGCGGGTACTTTCTGGATGCCGTTGCGCAATTCCATCGCGCCCGTCAGATAGAAATTACGCCACGGAGCCGATTCGGCCTGATAGCCCAGTTGCTCGTACGCGTCCGCAAGCAATTGCTTGGCGGCAACGTTCTGCGGGTCCGCGAACACGACGTGATTCATGACCTCCGCGACCCAGCGGTAATCGCCCTTGTCGTACAACGCATGGGCTTTCCGGATCACGGCTGGCGCGCCGCCCATAAATTCGACGTACCGCTTGCCGCTCTCCGTGGGCGGAAGCCGATGCAGGTTGGCCGGCACGCCGTCGAAGAAGCCGAGACGCAAGTTGTATTGCGCGACCGCGTCGTGATAGACCGTGCCGTAATAGCTTCGGCAATACCAGTGTTTGGCGAGACTGTCCGGCAGGCGGATGACTTCGCCGATTTCCAGCGGCGTTTGCCCCATGTTCGCGAGACGCAGCGTCTGGTCGTGCAGATAGCGATACATGTCGCGCTGAGCGACGAGAAACGAGAGGATGCGGTCGTTGCCCCAGGTTGGCCAGTAGTGCGACGCGAAGAGCACTTGTGCATCGCCGCCGAACATGTCGATCGACGATTGCAGATACTTCGACCAGAGCAGACCGTCGCGGACTTTCGCCCCGCGCAGCGTGTAGAGGTTGTGGAGCGTGTGCGTCGCGTCCTCCGCCGCGCAGAACGCCTTGAGCTTCGGCATATAGAACATGAACTCGGAAGGCGCCTCGGATTCGGGCGCCATCAGCACTTCGATGTCCACGCCATCGAGCGTCATTTTCTGGCCGGTCTTTTCCGCGAAGATGGTCGGAAAGGCCAGCGTGATGGTGCCGACCGACGTCGTCTTGCCGAGCCCGCCGTCGACGATGCCGGTCGGACTGCGCGGCAAAAGCGAGCCGTACATGTAACTGGCTCGCCGGCCCATCGCATTGCCCGCGATGACGTTTTCGCCCACGGCCGCTTCGGTAAATCCGACGGGCGCGACGATCTTCACCTTTCCCGATTGCAGATCCTGATCGCTGACGAGCCCGCGAACGCCGCCGTAGTGATCGACGTGACTATGTGTATAGATGACGTGCGTGATCGGCTTGTCGCCCAGATGCGGAATCACGAGCTGCTTCCATACGGTGGAAGCGACCTCCGTTGTGATGAACGGATCGACGACGATGTAACCCTGAGCGCCGCGAATGATGCTCATCACCGAAAGATCGTAGCCGCGGACCTGCCAGATGCCGTCCACGACCGTGTAGAGGCCGTGATTCATGTTGAGCTTGGCATTGCGCCAGAGGCTCGGATTCACGGTCGGCGGCGCGTTGTTCTCGGGGCCGCCGCTCACGAACGAAAACTGCTGAAGGTTCCAGGCGGGAATGTTCCCTTGTCCCGGAATGACGACCGGCTCAGGCAGCGTCGCGATCAGGCCGCGGCGGGCGTCTTCGAAATCCTGTGCATCGGCGAAGGAGAGAAAGTTCGCATATTGCTGGTTGATGTCGAGCGTCGCGCGTGTCGCGGGTTTCGATGCCGCGCCCGTGGGCGTCATCGGTGCGTTCGTCTGCGCGAGCGCATCTCCAACGACGCCGGATAGTCCGGTCGCCGCGCCGGCAATCGCCACGTTCTTGAGGAATACCCGTCGAGCTTCGCCGTCTGCTGGATTTTTTGGCTGAGACATGCCTTCTCCCCATTCGCGAACCTTCGGTGTTCGCGCTAAAAAACCGCCGGATTGATTTCGACTGTTCAACTTTTTGTAGCGATATCCGAAAAGTGCGCTTTCGGCGGTGGTTTAAATTGATCGCGGGGATATTCAGATAGGCAGCGTTAATGCAATTCGCAAAACACTTCTTTTGATCGGGATATTCACGCCTCGCGTGCCACCGAGAAATGCACGACATCCGTGCGCGCTTCATCGAAGGCCGCTTCGCAATAAGCCAGATACAAACGCCACGTGCGCAAGAATTTCTCGTCGAATCCCTGCGCGCGAATCTCGTCGACATGCGCTTCAAACGCGTTGCGCCAATATCGCAAAGTGCGGGCATAGTCCGCGCCGAAAGAAAGCGTCATGTGCGCGTGAAGCCCCGCCCGCCGCGTCGCGCGCACGAAGCGATCCGGACTCGGCAACATGCCGCCCGGAAAAATCGTCTCCCGAATGAAATCGCTCGACGCGCGATAAGCGGGAAAGCGCGCATCGTCGATCGTGATCGACTGCACGAGCGCCTTTGCGCCCGGCGCCAGGCAGCGGCGCAGCGTGCGGAAATAAATCGGCCAGAATCGCTCGCCGACGGCCTCGAACATTTCGATCGACACCACCGCGTCGTATTGCCCGTGCAAATCGCGATAATCGCGCAACTCGATATCGACGAGCCGGTCCAGCCCCTCGCGCGCCGCGCGCTCGACCGCAAACGCGTGCTGCGCAGGCGAAATCGTCACGCCATGCACGCGAATGCCGAGACGCGCCGCATGCAGCGCAAAGCCGCCCCAGCCGCACCCGATCTCCAGCACGCGCATGCCCGCCTTCAGCCCGAGCGTCTCGACGATCCGCCGATGCTTGCGATGCTGCGCCGCTTCGAGCGAAAGACCGGCGTCGCCGTCGAACCAGGCGCTCGAATACGTCCACGTCGGATCGAGCCAGAGCGCGTAGAACGCATTGCCGATGTCGTAATGCGCGTGAATGTTGCGGCGGCTGCCCGCGCGCGTATTCGTCCGCAGCCGATGCCGCACGTTATGCCAGCACCGCGCGACGAAGCCGCCCACGACCGTGCGCGCGATCGCCGGTTCGTTGCGGATCGCGAGCCGCAGCACGGCGCAGGGATCGGGCGTGTCGAGCCATCGCTCGCGGTACGCCTCCGCAAAACCGATGTCGCCCGCCCGCAAAATCGCCCGGCACGCGCGCCAGTCGTGGATGGAAAGACGCGCGGCCGGCTGCATCAGCGGATCGCCGAACACGCAGCGCCCGCCATCCGGCGTGACGAGCACCAGATGCCCGACGCGAATGCGCCGCAGCAGGCTCAGAAAGATCCGCGCGGACAGCCGCAATTCCGTCGGCGCGCAGAAGGACCGGAGCAGGTTCATGATCGGGCCTTGTCGTTCGGTTCTTCGGTGTCCGCCGGATGCCTGCCGAAAAAGGGCACGCGTTTCATCCAGAGCCGCAGCGCCTGCCAGTGAATGCGCACGATGACCATCGCGGCGAAAAGCGGCGAGCGCAGCGTCGTGCGCCACACCAGCGCGCGGGTGAGCGGCCGCGCGACGAGACCGATTGCAGTGCGGATCAGAAGACCGTCGCGGTCGCAATAATCGATCGAAACGGACAGACGGTCTCCATGACGGCGCACGCGAAACGCATAGTCGCCGGTGACGTCGCAAAAGGGCGAAACATGCAGCGTCTTGCGGCAGACGAGCACGGTGTCGTCGGTGATCGGCGCGTGATCCTTCGCGCTCAGCAAGTACCCGCGATGCTCGCCGAACGTGTTGCGCACATCGGCGTAAAGCGCGCGCAACGCGCCCGCGCGGTCGTGACAGAACCAGAAGCTCACCGGATTGAACGCGTAGCCGAAAACGCGCGGGATCGTCAGCAGATGGATTTCGCCATCGGCGGGAATGCGCGCCTGCGCGAGGCACGCGCGCATCCAGAGATCGAGATCGCAGTCGTGGCGCGGACCGTAATCGCGCCTGAAAAGGGCGAGCGGCCGTATACGGTCGATGCCGAATCCCACGCGATGAAGCGCATCGAGTTGCGCGACATCGCAATAAACGTAGCTCGCCGGATACTCGAAGCGATGCCGCGCCGGGCGCAGCCGCTCGTGCATCACGCGGCCCGTCAGCCATTGCGCCGTCTTCATGGTTTGGCCCATGCCGGCTGCACGCCGAAGTCGCGCGCGACGCGCAATGCCGACTTCAGCCCGTCCTCGTGAAAGCCATAGCCGGTCCACGCGCCCGCGTGCCACGTGCGCCGCGCGCCCTGAATGCGCGGCAGACGCGTTTGAGCATCGATGGCGGCCAGATCGAAAAGCGGATGCTCGTATTCGTAGCGGCCGTGCTCCGTGCCGGGCGCGGGTTCATCGACGGGATTGAGCGTGACGATCACGGGCGTCGTGAACGGCAAGGGCTGAAGCTGGTTGAGCAGATAGCTCACGCAGACCGGCACGGCCGCGTCGCGCGCAAGCCCCGCCCGCGCGCCGATGTAGTTCCACGCCGACCACACGCGGCGGCGGCGCGGCAACAGCGCCCGATCCGTGTGCAGCACCGCGACGTTGCGCTGATAGCGCACGGCGCCGAGCAACGCGCGTTCTTCGTCGGAAGCGTCGTCGAGCAGGCGCAGGCTCGTCGGCGCGTGCGTGGCGAGCACGACGGCGTCGAAGCGCTCGGGGCCGGCTTCGTCGGTCATCACGATGACGCTGTCGCCGTCGCGGCGAACGCCTCGCACGGGCGTTTGCGTGCGCACGTCGTCGAGCGTGGCCGCGATGCGCCGCACATACTCGCGCGCGCCGCCCGCGACCGTCTTCCACGGCGGGCGGCGATTCACCTGCAACAGCGCGTGATTCAGGCAGAAGCGCAGGAACGTCGCGGCGGGAAAGCGCAGGATGTCGTGCGCCGCGCTCGACCAGATCGCCGCGGCCATCGGCAACAGATAGTGGCGTCGAAACGGCGCGCCGTAACCCGCCTCGACGAGCAGTTCGCCAACCGAGCAGCGATTCGCGCTCACGCGCTCCAGATGCGCGTGCGCCGATGCATTGAACCGCACAATATCGCGCAGCATGCCGAGAAACGACGGCGAGAACAGGTTGCGCCGCTGCGCGAACACGGTGTTGAGATTCGTGCCCGCCCATTCGAAGCGGCCGCCGTCGAGGGAAACGGAAAACGACATGTCGCTCCGATGCGCGACGACGCCGAGTTCATCGAAGAGCGCGACGAGGTTCGGATAGGTGCGATCGTTGAACACGAGAAAGCCTGTATCGACGGGATGCTGCATGCCGTCGAGCGCGACATCGACGGTATGCGTGTGTCCGCCGAGATAATCGGCCGCTTCGAAAAGCGTCACGCGATGCTTGCGCGAAAGCAGATAAGCGCTCGCGAGACCGGCGATCCCCGCGCCGATCACCGCGATGCGCTGCTGTCTTTCTTTTGTCGATGCGTTCATGACAGGCGGTCTCCTCGCGCCGGAAGGTCTCCTCGCGCCGCGTGAATCGGGCTGTTTCCGATAGATACGAAAAGACCGCGCAAGCGGATGCAGGCGCGGCGACGTCACTCGCGCTGGCCGGGGCTTTGAAATCCGGGCAGGCCGATCTGCTCGGGCGATTGCGGCACGCGCCGGAAACGCGCGGTGTCGTAGCCCATTGCGTCGAGACGCGCGAGCAGCGAGCGATAGACCTCGTCGCTCATCGATGGCTCGCGCGAGAAGATCCAGCCGAGCTTCTTGTTCGGATAGCCGAGGATCGTGTAGCGATAATCCGGATCGACGTAGAGCGTGAGTTGCGTCACGTGAACCGGCCAGAACGGTTGCACGCTCCATTCGCCGCCGTTGCTGCCGGGCTTCACGGTGTCGACGAAACGATGCGTCGTTTCCGCGTGTTCGAAGCCGTTCTTGCGGCCGTGAAAGACGTCGTCGATCTTGCCGTCGGGGCGCAGCGACCACTCGACGTGCGTGCCGACGAAGTCGCGTTCCGCGAAGTACGGAATATTCGCGATGACATACCAGCGCCCCATGTAACGCGGCACATCGACGGGCACGGTTTCAAGCGGCCGATCCGCGCGCGGATTCGAATTCGGCGGACTCGAACAGCTCGCCAGCGCCGCGGCGACGCCCGCCGCCACGAGCGCGGCCACGAGCACGCGATGCGCGTTTTTCATGATGTCACCTTCATCGGACGCTTCTCGAACAGAACCTGCGCGACGCCCCATTCGCCGCCGCGCGCGTAGCCGAAGAGTTCGGCGACCGCCATGTAGAACATGCGCCAGCGCTGGAACCAGATCGCGGCCGCGTCGCCGTAGACGTCGCTAAACATCGGCAGGACGCGATCGCGGGCGGCGTCGAGCGCGGCGAGCCATTGGTTCGCGGTGCGCGCGTAGTGCGTGCCGTTAATCCACCATTGGCGCGTGACGCGCAGATCGTCCTGGAAATGCAGGAGCAGCGACGCCGACGGCATCGTGCCGCCCGTGAAGAAATAGCGCGACATCCAGTCGCCGCCGTCGCGCGACGTGAAGTGATACGCGAGCGTCTCGTGCGCGAAGTGGTGGACAAAAAGTCGTCCGTCGTCGGCGAGCCAGCGGGCGATCTTCGCGAGCAGCAGGCCGTAGTGCTTCATGTGCTCGAACATTTCGATCGACACGATGCGGTCGAACGGCGCTTCGGCGCGCCCGAATTCGAAATCGACGATATCGCCCGTCATCACACTCAGATTGACGATTCCGCGCTGCCGCGCCCGCGCTTCGATGAACGCGCGCTGCCCGTGAGCATTCGACAGCGCGACGATTTGCGCGCGCGGATAACGCTCCGCCGCCCACAACGCGAACGAGCCCCAGCCGCAGCCGAGATCCAGAATGCGCTGGCCGTCCGCGAGTTGCGCGCGCTCGGCATAGCATTCGAGCATCGCGAGTTCGGCTTGCGCGAGCGTCTCGCCGCCGCGCGGATAGAAGCCGCACGAATACTTCACACGCGGGCCGAGATGCGCCTCGAAGAACGCGTCCGGCAATTCATAGTGCTGTGCGTTGGCCGCTTGTGTGGCGATTGCGATCGGGCTCGCGCGCAGTTCGGCGAGCAGGCGGTCGAAGGCTTCGGTACGCAGCGCGTTGTCGCTCGCGTGTTCGTCGATGAGACGCCGGCGGATCAGCAGGCGCATGCCGGCGCGCACGAGCGCATCGGGCACGAAGCCGCGCTCGCACGCGCGCACGATGCGGCTTTCGTCGAGCGCGGGCATGTCGGCGGGTGTGGCGGGCGTTTCGCGGGCGGCGATGTTCATCGGCATGTCGTTCCTTTGTTCACACGCGCTTGCGCGGCCACGGAATCAGCGCGCTCGTCGTGCGCATGTAGTCGCGATAGCCGTCGCGCGTTTCGGCCAGACGCGCTTCCAGAACCGGAATGCCCGATACCTTCAGCAACAGCCACGCCATCAGCGCGGGCGGCGCGAGCGTGGCCCAGCTCCACGGCAGTTCGATCGACAGCACCGCGTAGGCGAGCCAATGCACGCACTCGAAGAAGTAATTCGGATGACGTGAATAGCGCCACCATCCCTCGCGGCACACTTTCCCGCGATTCGCGGGATCGGCGACGAAGCGTTTCAGTTGACGGTCGGCGGCGGCTTCGCCCGCGACGGCGATGATCCAGACCGCCGC
Organism: Caballeronia novacaledonica; assembly: GCF_900258035.1. Taxonomy (GTDB): domain Bacteria; phylum Pseudomonadota; class Gammaproteobacteria; order Burkholderiales; family Burkholderiaceae; genus Caballeronia; species Caballeronia novacaledonica. Next base: position 56,735 of record NZ_OGTP01000007.1, read on the forward strand.
GAACCCCGCGATGCTCAGCGGACTCGCCGCATCGTCCGCATAGGCCGGCACGAAAAAAGCGATGGCGAGCAGCACCGAAATGAACGCCTGCAACTGGAAGAACCCGAACATGTTGCGCGCGGCATGCGTGCCCCAGCGCTCGCGAAACGCGCGATAGCGCGGGTCTTCGGGCTTGCCGTGATTGCGCCGCCACAGATGCCGCGCGAGTCTTGCGCCCCAGACGGCGCCGCCCGCGGCCACGCACACGCGATTGACCATCGCCCCGGTTCCGCAAGCCGCGATGAACAGCGCGGCCGCGCCGAGCGTGGCGGCCCAGACCGGATCGACCATGCCGGCGTTTTTCGTGCGCAACTGCCAGAGCCACGCGACGGAAAACACCAGCACGAATCCGATGACGACGATGGAAACAGCAAAGATGACTGGCATGACCGCTCCGCAAACATGCGTTCACGGAGCAATACGGATGCCGCGCACGAGCGGATGCAGCGAGATGAGGGCGAACAAAACCACGACGGAGCGCGCGATGCGCATCCAGCGCCTCGACCGCGAAGCGTCAGGTCGAATGCATCTGGCCGGTCGCGAGTACCGCGCCCGTCGGCGCGCCGGTCGGCGATCCGCCCGGCGGCTCGTCGGATACCGCGAGCACGGCCTGCGCGTTCATCTGCGCGACGATCTCGGGCGGCAGGGTCATCGTCGCGGGCTGATCGGCGGGGAAGACGCCGAGCGCGATCGGCTTCGCGTTGGGCGGGATGAGCCAGAGTTCCGTCGCACGATTCGCGGGCACCTTCACGCGCGACGCGGGCACGACGACCATGCGCGCGCGCCGCACGTCGACGGTCGCGATCCAGTGCACGAGGCCGTCCTTGCGCGCGATCGTCGCGACGAGATATTCGCTCGGCACGGCTGCCGTCGGCGGTGCTTGCGGCGCTTGCCGCAGCAAGCCGAATGTGACGCCGAGCAGCACGAGCGCGGCGACGCTCGCGCCGATCGTCAGCCAGCGCCAGACGCTCAGGCTGTCGCGCCAGCGCTTGGGTTCCGGCGCGCGCTGCGGCGTCATGAAACCGAGATCGCGCCGGATGCGCGTCCACACACGCTCCGGCGGCGCGATCGCACGGACGTCTTCCGCGAGCGGCGCGAGGCGTTGCTGCCAGTCGTCGAGCGTGCGCTGCAACGCCGGATCGCGCGACACGTCCGCTTCGAGCGCCGCGCGTTCCTGCGCGCCGAGCACGCCGAGCGCGTGCTCGGCGCAGCGCAGATCGTCGTCGTCGCGGGCGGGCGTGTTCATTGTTCGAGGCAGGTCTTGAGTTGCATGAGGCTGCGGCGAATCCAGCTTTTCATCGTGCCGAGCGGGACGGCGAGCCGCTGCGCCAGCTCGCTATACGTCGCGCCGGTGAAGAAGGCCTCGCGGATCGCGCTCTTCTGTTGCGGTTCGAGCCGGTCGAGACAATCTTCGAGCCGGCGCCGCTCCTGGCTGGATTCGGCCGCGACGGAGGGCGTCGGCGATTCGTCGGCGATCTCGGGCGTGTCGTTCTCGCCGAGCAGTTCCTCGCGATGCTGCCGCATGCGGTCGATCGTGCGATTGCGCCCGAGCGTGACGAGCCATGTGACCGCGCTGCCGCGCGCCGGATCGAAGGTGTCCGCGCGCCGCCATGCGGTGGCGAAAACCTCTTGCAGGATGTCTTCGGCTTCGCCGCGATCGTGGATCATGCGCACGATCACGCCGAACACGCGCGGCGACGTCGCGCGATACAGCTCGGCGAACGCGTTCTCGTCGCCCTTCGCTACGTTCGCGAGCATCCGGTTGACGCGCTCGCGGCGCAGCCGGTCGGCGTCATCGAAATTCTCGGTGCTGCCTGAGGTGTCGTCCGTCATGGGCAGAATGAGCCGGGCTGTGCTTCTGGCTGGGTATGTCGCGCAATATAGCACTGCGCCTCGCGGCCCACTTATCGTTTTCATGTCGATGCCGATTTGCGTCGCGACCCGCGTCGCTTCATACGACGATACGGACGGCGAGCCCCGCGGGATGCAAGCGCGCGCGAATGCTACTTGCGCGACGACAGCATCGTTCCCCGGCAGCCCGACGCGAGACATCGGCACGCATAGAGCCGCTTGAGCGCGGCGGTGCGGCGCCCTTCGACGGTCAGGCAATAGTCGATGAACAATTCCTGTCCCTTCTCGATCGGCCGGATCGCGCGGATGAACACGCGCTCGCCGTCCTGTTCCGCTTCGCAGTTCGGTGCGCAACTGTGATTCAGCCAGCGCGCGGAATTGCCGCCGCGCGCGCCGTCGATGACGCTGCCGTCGTCGAGACCGAAGAGGAACGTGTGGCCCTCTTCCGCAACCGATTTCGCGTGCATGCGCTGCGCTTCCTTCCACGACAGACGCTCGCCCTTGTATTCGAGCAGCAACGCGCCCGTGGGCAGATCGGCGAGCGCGAATACGCCGCGGCCATGAACGGGCGAAGTGCGGACAGTGATTCGACGCATGGTGTGACGGTTCACAGTGAGGAGGTTGAATATTTGAGTGAAGGCGTGAGCATCGTTATGATGTGGCCGTCATAAATCGCTGTCACGTCCAATGCCCGCAGTTTCGCCCCACAAGAGCAGGAAGCGCAAGCCGTTACGCGGCTCGCTTGCGCGATATCGCAACAGGATCGTCGAGGTACTCGGGGAGGCGCGCGGCCAGCGCGTGATGATACGGTCGATCCACGACGACGGCGTGGAGCGGCGCACGGCAGTCAAATGGATCAACCTGCTGCCGCTGGAAACCGAGTTGTTCTAATCCCGCGACAGTCCGCGCGCCTGTTCGAGCAGCGCGGCCGCGGCGAGCAATTCCTTTCTTCCGGCCATCGTGAGCGCGGCGATCGCGGTGTCCTTGAAGAGTTCGTCGTCGGATGTGAGCGGCGCGCGCGAATCACCGGCACGCGCCTGACGCAGCCGAAAAAACGCCAGCATCTCGAACGCCTGTGCGCGCTGATCTTCGCTCGCGCCTGCCGCGACCAGTTCCGCCGCGCCCGTGAGTTGAGCCAGCGCGTTTTTGTAGTCTGCCCGTTCCATCGCCGCGTTTCCCCCAAATTGGTTGCCGATAATTCTCGCGCGTTTTGGTTCAAACTAGCGCATCTGACATCGACGCGAAACAACCAACGGAGACGACGCATGGCGGCAAGCGAAGCGGTTAGGGCATTGCGTGAAGCGCTCGGCGCGCAGGTCGTGGCGCTGCCCGACGAATTCGGCGACAGGCGCGTCGCGGACTGGAGCGGCTTGCCCGGCGCGACGCCGCTCGCAATCATCCGTCCGCGCAGCACCGATGAAGTCGCGCAGGCGCTCGCTATCTGCGCGAAGCACCGGCAGCCGGTCGTGACGCAAGGCGGTTTGACCGGGCTCGTCGGCGGCGCGAATCTGCTCGGCGGCGAAGTGGCGCTGAGTCTCGATCGCATGAACCGCATCGTCGAGATCGATGAAGTCTCCGCGACCATGACCGTCGAAGCCGGCACGCCGCTGCAAGTGGTCCAGGAAGCGGCGAGCGCGGCGGGCTTCTACTTTCCGCTCGATCTCGGCGCGCGCGGAAGCTGTTCCATCGGCGGCAATCTCGCGACGAACGCGGGCGGCAACCGCGTCATCAAGTACGGGATGATGCGCGATCAGGTGCTCGGCGTCGAAGCCGTGCTGGCGAGCGGCGAGATCGTCGGCGGGCTGAACAAGATGATCAAGAACAACAGCGGCTACGATCTGCGGCATTTGTTGATCGGCAGCGAAGGCACGCTCGCCGTGATTACGCGCGTCGTGTTGCGCCTGCGTCCGAAGCCCACCGCGACCGCCACCGCATGGTGCGGACTGCCGGATTTCGCCGCCGTCACCACGCTGCTCACGCGCGCGCAGGCGAGTCTCGCGCCGGGCGTGTCCGCGTTCGAGGTGATGTGGGCCGGCTATCACGATACGGTCATCGCCAATCTGAAGAATCTGCGCGCGCCGCTCGCCGATGCGCATCCGTTCTATGTGCTGCTGGAAAGCGTCGGCACCGATCCCGCGCGGCACGGCGAAGCCTTCGAGGAATTTCTCGGCGGCATGCTCGAAGCGGGCACCGTGACCGATGCGGCGATCGCGTCGAACGAGGCGCACGCGCGCGATTTCTGGGCGATCCGCGACGCGCCCGGCGAATACGATCGCTTCATCCCGAACTACGCGGCCTACGACGTGAGCTTCTCGATCGCGCAAGTGGGCGACGCGGCCGCGCAATGCGAGGCGCGTCTGCGCGCGCGCTGGCCCGACGCGATCGTGATGACATACGGCCATCTGGGCGACGGCAACATTCACATCGTCGTGGACCTGCCCGGCAGAGGAAAGCAGGACCACGACGACATCGATGCCGTCATCTACGACGTCACGCGCGAGTTCGAAGGCTCGATTTCGGCGGAGCACGGCATCGGCTTGAAGAAGCGCGACTATCTGCACCTCGCGCGCCGCGAAACCGATATCGCGTCGATGCGTGCGATCAAGGCATCGCTCGATCCGCACGGGCTGCTCAATCCGGGCAAGGTGTTCTAGCCGCGCTTGTGCGCGTGCCGGTGATGAACGTCGGGGAAATGCGCGTGTGAATGCGTGATCGGCAGATGTTCGTGCGGATGCGTATGCGGCTCGTCGCCGGAATACGGAAAGTCGTGCACATGCCGATGATGCTCGTCATGCACATGCCGATGCGTATGTTCGAGCCGCTCGTGCGTGTGCTTGTGTTCGTGGCGCTCGCGCACGTGCAGCCATACGCCGAGCGTCATCAGCGCGGCGGCGATCCAGAAGGAGGCGCCCGGCGCCTGCGGCCACATCGCGAGCGAGAGCGCGACGCCAAAGACCGGTCCGACCGAAAAGTACGCGCCCGTGCGCGCCGTCCCGAGACCGCGCAGCGCGATCACGAACAACACGAGGCTCACGCCGTAGCCGCCGAAGCCGGTCGTCATCGCGCCGATGACGATGTGCGGCGCGGGCAGGCGCGCGCCCATCGCGAACGCGATGCCGAGATTCGTCGCGCCCGCGACGAGGCCCTTCGCGCAGGCGATCACCACCGCGTCGGCGGTCGAGATTTTGCGCGTCAGATTGTTATCGATGGCCCAGCACAGGCACGCCAGCGCGATCAGAAGCGCGCCGGCCGTTGCGTGAGTCGCGCCCGGCTCCCACGCAAGCACGACGCCGCCCGCGACGATGGCGGCCATGCCGAGAAACACGGAGAAATCCACGTTCTCCCGGAACACGATCCACGCGATCGCCGCCGTCAGCACGCCTTCGAGGTTGAGCAGGAGCGAACTTGTCGCGGCGGGCGTGCTCGTGAGTCCGAGCATCAGTAGCGCCGGCCCGGCGACGCCGCCGAACACGATCGCGCCCAGCAGCCATGCGATGTCCCGCGCATGCAGGCCGGGGTTCGTCGCGCGCACGAACGCGCGGCCGAGCAGAATCGCGCCGAGGCCGACGCCGCTGCCGAGATAGAACAGGCCGGCGACCATGAACGGCGGCATCGGGCCGAGCAGCGCTTTGGCGATCGGCGTGGTCGCGCCGAAGAGCGCGGCGGCGGCGAGCGCGGTGAGGATGGCGGTGAATCGGTTTTGCATGAGGAAAATCGTCGAGTGAGCGCCGAACTTCAGTGTAGGCGACATCGAAACTTCGGAAGATTCGTCGCCTGCCGCGTTCTCATTCTTCGCTCATTTTCGTCGCGCAGAATGCCTCCCATCGACAGACAACTGCAAACCCGGAGACGAAAAATGAAAGCGATCAGATACGCGATGGTGGCCGCCAAACTGACCTTTGGCCTGGTGACGGTGGCGCAGGCGCATCCGTTCATCGGCGTGGGCATCGTGGGCGGGCCGGTGTTTCCGGTTGCATCGAGTTCGCAGAGCGCGCCGCCGCTGCCGGTCTTCGCCCGCGCGACGGATTCGGGCCCCGCGCCGCTGCCGCCTGAAGCGCCGCCGGTGCGTTACGTGCAGCCTGCCATCGGCAATATCGCGGCGATCATGGGGCGGGGCAACGTTTCGGGCCTTCAGAGCGGCGTGTGATCGGACAATCGCGCTCACATCGACGCGAAAAAGATTCGTTTGTGGCGGCGGTCGCGCGGCGTTAGGCTGACCGGATGACTGAAATCATCGACTACGCGGCCATCGCCGATGCCGCCCGCGACGGCTACATGAACCGCGTCATTTCGAGCGCCAACGATCACGATGTCCACATCAGCGTGATGGACGGGCCTTATCGATGGCACTTTCATCCGAATTCGGATGAAACGTTCGTGTCCGTCGAAGGCACGCTCGTCATCGAGTTCGAGGAAGGCGCCGTCGAATTGCGCGCCGGGCAATTGCTGACCGTGCCCGCGGGCAAGCCGCATTGCACGCGGCCGGGCGGCGCGCGATCCGTCAACCTGACTTTCGAGAAAAAGGACGCGCAAACCGTGTTCTGCGACGCGCCGCGTTAGCGCGCGGCACGCGTTTCCGGATGCTCGACGAGCCGCCGCGCCGCGGGCTGCAACGCTTCGAAATCCCTGAAGCACACGACGAAACGCCGTTTCGCGAACGCGTCGGAGAGCGGGATCGCCTCGACGCCGAGCGCCTGCCGATACGTTCCCGCGACTTCCATCGGCACGACGCTGATGCTCAATCCCGCCGCGACGACGCGAAACGCCGCGTCGAAACTCGACACGATCACGCGATACGACATCGTCTTGCCGGCCTGCGCGGCCGCGCGCTGCAGCATCGTATGAACGGCCGTTGCGGGCGGAAGGCCGACATGCTCGAATCCCAGCGATTCCTCGAAGCTCACCGAAGGCCGACGCGCGAGCGGATGACCGGCGGGCACCGCGAGCGCAAGCCGGTCGTGCCGATACGCGCGAAGCTGCAAGCCGCGCAGATCGACGCTGTCCCAGCACACGCCGACCGACGCCACGCCTTCGCGCAGTTGCCGCACGAGATCGTGCGATAGCCGCTCTTCCACATCGACCTTGATGTTCTGATTCGCGGGCTCGCGCATGAACGACGCGATATCGTCGAGCAGCGCTTCCGCAATCGCCGACGCCGACGCGCAAATGCTCACGCGCCCCATGAGACCGCCGCCGAACGACGAAGAGCCTGCTGTATTCGTTCGTCATCGCGTTCGCGCTGCCCGTCGGACCGCTGCTCGCGATGTTTTACGCCGACCGCATTCAGCGGAAGTATCTGATCGTCGGCGGCGCGCTCGTCGTGATCGCGAGCGGTCTCGCGTTCGGACAAATGCGGTCGCCCGCCGCGCTCATCGCGCTCGGCGTGCTGATCTCGCTCGCGGGGCAAACCATCTCGGTCAGCTATCACGCGTATCAGACCGAGCTTTTTCCGACGGCCGTGCGCTGCCGTGCGAGCGGCATCGTGTATTCCGCGAGCCGCGCGGGCGCGATGATGTCCGGCTTCACCATCGCGTCGCTGCTGAAGGACTTCGGCGTGCCGGGCGTGTTTATCGGCATCACGGTGTGCATGTTGCTGGTCGCGCTGGCGATCGGCCTGTTCGGACCGAAGACCAACGGACTGCGTCTGGAAGAACTGAATCACTGAAATTCACGAACCCGCGCGCGGGCTTGCGTTCGAAAGACGGTTCAATCGGACATACGCCCGCGCGCGCGGCATCCTGGGCCATTGCGGGTACGACTCCTGCATTGCATGGCTCCAGGCGAGCGAACCAGGCTCGCGACCGATCTTCCCTCGCTTTCACGACACCGCTCTCGATCGCCCGGGACGCCGTATTTCCAGCTTCCCGCGATGAAGGCAGGCCCGAGCAATATGGACACGCAACTCAGCGAACAGTGTAAGTCTCGCCTGTACCGCTTGAAATTCGAGGCGCCGCTGGAAAGCGTCGCGTTCGTTCTGGCGGATAGCCGCGAGGCCGCATGGCGCATCGGCAAGACGGTGATGGCGGTGCTGCTCGGCGTCGGCGTTCAGACGATCGCGCTGCAAGGCATTCTGTCGTTTCGCGAACTCGTGCGAACGGGCGTGAGCGACGACGCAGACATGCGCATCTTCGAAATCGTCGTCGCGGGCCGCAAGGTTCGACAGTGGGCGCATGCGCCGTACTTTCTCACCGACGACGCCACGCTGCTCGGCAAATGGGCCGAACTGCGCGCCGATCTCGCCGCCGATATCGCGCGCGAGGCGCTGCGCCGCGCCCGATAAAGGCGGCCGCGCACGGGTACGTCCCGTGCTGGAATCACGATCAGACGCCGTGCATCGTCACGGCGCGTGAATGTGTGTCGTCTCAGCGTGACGGGGTGTTCCGATGATCCGGTCGTACAACCACAAAGGCTTCGTGCTCGAAGTCGCGGTCGAAACGAGCCACCGGCTCGTGCCTTCGCCCGGCACGGTGCATTATCTGGCGATCGTGACCATCAGCCGATCGGGGAGGCCGGTCACCGCGTTTTCGCCGCTGTGCATCGAGAGCACGCGCTACGCGAATTTCTCGACTGCCGAGGACGCACTGATGAGCGGGCATACGGCGGCACGCACATTCGTCGATGAATGGGTGCGCGCGGCTTCGTGACGTCTTCGTGGAATGCGGAGTCGAGTCAGGCGGCGACGCGCCGGTTCTGCTCTCCGTCCTGCGCGTTGGCGGCGGTATCGAGTGCTTGATCCAGCAATGCGAGCTTGCGCTGAAGCGTCGCCACGCGATGACTTTGCGACGGAACGAGATCGTATTGCGCATCCAGTTGCGCAATGCGCATATCCCAATACTTCGTGGGCAGTCGATCCGAAGCCGCACTGCCTTCGACGAAACTCGCCAGTATCATTTCCAGATGTTTGAGTTCGCCCTCCGCAAGCTGCGCTGGGCGCCGCTGTCGAAATGCAGGGTTGGGGGTGGCATCGGCGCTTCGTTTCATGGTGCAGTTTCCGGCTGAATTTGCAGAGACCTCTATTTAAGCAATCAATGTTCCGACGAGACGATTCAAGGCAATTCAATTTGTTTCGAAATGAAACGCCGGATGGGCGATGACCGCTGCGCGCCGTAGCAAACGTTTGGCGAGCAGTTACATTTTTTTATGAAGTGGCGCTCGAATTTCCGAAATTCCGAAGCGATGGCAGTAAATACGTCGCGCTGAATCGGCGGAATTCCACGCAAAATTTTCAAAGGTATCGAGATATTCGGAGACGCATATCGGGCGAGGCAGGTCTAAATGCGAATCGTTTTGTCGGATGAATGAAAGAAAACACGCCGCATTCGCGAAAACGATTCGGGTAACTGATTAATCGCGATGCAGGGAATTCTTGAAGGGAAAATATGGCAAAAGAGAAAGACGCGTTAAAACGGAGCGGTCTCTTCTCGCGAAACCGCCCCGTGTCCTCATATCTGCTCGGAGATCTGTAGACGAAGGCAAGATTAGCAAATCCTCTCGCTCGTTATAAACGGCATGCGGCGCAATGGACTTCTCCAGAATGCGCAGTAATAACGTCGTCGATGCACAACAGCGTGTCCAATATCAGCCACGCGCTGCCGGCGCTAAGCAGTTGAACCTTAGAAGATTATGAAGGGTTTTCCACGCCGATTCGCAGAATCGGCAAATGATTATTGCGCGCGATACGCGGACACATACACGTGGCCGTCGCATAAAGTGTGTCCCAGTTTCACGAGGGCAAACGGCCATCGATTCGGCCCGTTGCTCCCGGAAGCTTTCGCTTTAAACAGGACACTAGAGAACCATGAAAAAAACCCTTCTCATCGCGGGCATTCTCGGCACGTTCGCAGCGGCAGCCCACGCGCAGAGCAGCGTCACGTTGTACGGCACCCTGGATGCAGGTCTCGTCTATACGAACAACTCCGGCGGCCATAACAACTGGCAGCAAGGCAGCGGTTCGGTTTCCGATACTTACTTCGGCCTGAAAGGCAGCGAAGATCTGGGCGGCGGGTTGCACGCGCTTTTCAAGTTGGAGAGCGGCTTCAACCTCAATAACGGCCGTTTCAACGAAAGCAACACGATGTTCAATCGCCAGGCGTATGTCGGTCTGCAGCACGATCGATTCGGCACGGTCACGCTCGGCCGTCAATATGACTCGATGGTTGATTATCTGTCGCCGTTCTCGGAAGCAGGCGCGGGCTACGGCAACAACCTGGCCGCGCATCCGTTCGACAACGACAATCTCGATCACTCGTTCTCGATCAAGAACGCGGTCAAATATCAGAGCACGAGTTACGCAGGCTTCAAGTTCGGCGGCCTGTACGGATTCTCGAACGACGCCGGCCAGTTCGCGAACAACCGCGCGTGGAGCGCCGGCGCGTCGTATGGCAACGGCCCGCTGAATTTCGCCGCAGCTTATTTGCAGACGAACAACTCGCGAAGCAATCTGAACGCGGGTGGCGCGGTGTCGGCGGGTCAGGGCAATAACGCCAACCTGACGGCCGAATTGCAGCGCACGTTCGGCGCAGGCGTGAACTACACGTACGGCCCGGCGACGGTCGCCTTCGTGTGGACCAACACGCACTACGACAACCTGCTCGCGTCGTCGCAAGGCGGCACGACGGTGGCGCTGCCGGGCAACACGAACCTGCATCTGAACAATTTCGAGCTGAACGGCCGCTATGCGCTGACGCCGGCGCTGAGCCTCGACGCCGCCTACACCTACACGGACGGCAAGGTGACGGGCGCGAACGGTTCGGGCGATCCGAAGTGGCATACCGCATCGCTGCAAGCCGATTACGCGCTGTCCAAGCGCACCGACGTCTACGTCGAAGGCGTCTATCAGCACGCGTCGGGCGAGCTGGGAAATGCCGGAGCCAACGTCGCGATGATCAACACGCTGTCGCCGTCGTCGACGCAGAATCAGGTCGCGGCGACCGTGGGCCTGCGTCACCGCTTCTAAGCGCCACGGAGCGCCCTGAAGGCAAAACGGCCGCGATCGATGAGATCGCGGCCGTTTTTGCGTTTCGCGTTACTTCTTTTCCTGCTCCGACCGTTTGATGAGCTGGCCGATGTCGTGCCCCGCGCCGCCCGTGCCTGCGGCGAGCCGCGCCAGCGCGGTCGCGGCCGTGTCGCGCCGCACGCCGCTCTCGGGACGAAACTGCTTCGGCAGCGCCATATGGAACGTCGCGCCCCGGTCGGGCGTGCCTTCGGCCCAGGCCTTGCCGCCATGTCGCTCGATGATCCGCCGCACGTTCGCGAGCCCGATGCCGGTGCCGTCGAACTTTTCGTTCACGTGCAGGCGCTGAAAGACACCGAAGAGCTTGTCGACATAGCGCATGTCGAAGCCCACGCCGTTGTCGCGCACGAAATACACGACGTGGCCGGCCAGTTCGCCCGTGCCGTCGCGCGCGCCGATCTCGATCGCCGGCTGTTCGCGCGCCGCGCTGAACTTCACCGCGTTCGACATGACGTTCGCGAACGCGACGTGCAGAAAGACGTGATCCGCTTCGATGGGCGGCAGCGCGTCCACCTTCCAGCGCACGCGCGCCGAAGCGTGCTCCTCGATATCGTTTTGGATGACCGTATGGACGAGCGCGTGGACATCGACTTTATGCGGACGCAGCGCCGCGCGGCCGAGTTGCGCGAACGAAAGCAGATCGTCGACGAGACGGCCGCCGAAACGCGCCGATGTCACGATGCGCTCCAGATAACCGCGTCCGCGCTCCGACAGCTTCTCGCCGTCCATCTGCCCGAGCAGGTCCGCGAAGCTCACGATATGCCGGAGCGGCGCGCGAAGATCGTGCGACACCGTGTACGAAAAACCTTCGAGCTCGTGATTCGCGCGGCCGAGCTCGGTCGCGAGCTGCGCGATTTCCTCCGCGCGCCGCAGCACGATGCCGAGCACCGCCGCGCGGAACTCCAGCGCGATCTCGCGTTCGGCGGCGCGCCACGGCAACGAGCGATGACGCACGACATCCGTCCACGTATCGAAGCTCACGCGCGGCGACAGCGAGTCCGCGAGGCCCGTGAGCTTCGCGCGCGGGTCGCCGGCCCATTCGATCGTCTGCACGACTTCGCGGCGAAACCAGATCACGTAGTTGCGGTAAATCTTCGAGATCGACACGGCTAGAAAACCTGCCACCTCCGGCGAATCGGCGAGCGCGGCGCATTCCTGTGAAGCGCGATCCGACATCACGACGTCTTCGCTCTGATCGTCGAGCCAGTCCACGAGCGCCGTCACGCCGTGCTCGCCCGGCGTCACGCCGACGAGCGACGTGCGCCCCTCGAAGATCACCGCCGCGCCCGACGAGCGCGTGAAGCCGAGCAGATCGGATGCGTCGTTGACGAGCGCATCGACGAAGCTGTCGGTATTGGCCATCGACGAAAGCAGCTTCGACAGCATGCGGCGCAGTTCGAGCCGGTAATGCGCTTCGCCCTGCGACGCGCGCGCCTCGATCTGCAGCGAGACGATCTGCGCGACATGCTCGCAGGCGGTGCGCACTTCGAACGGCGGCAGGCGCGGCGTCGCGTGATGGCAGGAGATGAGGCCCCAGAGCTTGTCGTCGACGAGAATCGACATCGACATGGAGGCGAGCGTGCCCATGTTGCGCATGTATTGCAGATGCACCGGCGACACGCTGCGCAAGGACGCATAGGTGAGATCGGTCGGGCGGCCGGTCGCCGGATGCTGCGCGGGCACGAGCGGCGCGGCTTCGTAGTCGGCGTTCGAAATCAGCCGGATGCGGTTCTTGCGATACAGCTCGCGCGCCTGCGCCGGAATGTCCGACGCCGGAAAATGCTGGTTCAGATACGACGGATAACCCGGCTCGACGGTTTCGGCGAGCACGTTGCCGTTGCCTTCTTCATCGAACTGATAGACGAGCGTTCGCCCGAATCCGGTGATGCGCGCGATTTCAGCCGCGGCGAACCGGCAGATTTGCTCGATGGTACGCATCGACTGCACTTCGGTGACGAAGGAGCGCACGAGCGGGTAAATGGTCGAGAAGACGTCGGCGGTGTCCTGCGCCGGCTCGACTTCGACGAACAGCAAGCCGTCATGCCGATGCACGACAAGCGCGACCGGCCCGCGTGTCGTCCAGCCGTCGAGGATCACGTTGCCGACGTGGATCGTCGCGCCGTCGCGTGCGAGTTGTGCGAGGCCCGCGCTCGCGCGTTCGCCGGCAGGCTGACCGAGCACGTCCGACAACGCGCGCCCGAGGCACTCGTCCGGCGCGATGTGCGCGAACTGCGCGACGTTGGCGCTCACCTGCGTGATGCGGCAGTGCGCATCGACGCTGAAGAGCACGCCGTGAGGCTGGATGCCGCCGGGAATGTGGATCGGCTCGCGCGCGCATTGCACGTCGACCGAGGCATCGGTGAAATCTGCGGTGGAGGTTTTGTCCATCCCTGTCCTGGTCATGCGGTTTCGGCTGCGCGTCGCGCCGATCGTGTTCGAATCATAGATGCGTTGGGCCTTCATGACAGGTGCCGCGCATAAGGCGGCGATTTCTACATGCCATGCGACTCGCGCCGCGTCATTTCTACTTGAAATGTCGTGGAAGCACTTGGCGCATGAAGCGTTCCGGGAAGCATACCCGGAGCGCGTGACCGGCTGATACCATGCGGAGCCGACCCACGCGACGAACGCCGGAGGAGACATGCTTCATGATCGCCGCGCGCGCTGCTTCGATTGACCCGCGTCCGCTTCGTCGCGATCGTCTGTATCGCGCTTGCAGGCGATGCCGCCGCGCAGTCGTATCGCGATGTCGCGCCGATCGCGCCGCCTGCCGTCGAACGGCCGCGCGCTTCGCCGTCGCGGCCCGAGCCCGCCGAAGCTTCGCAGAACGTCGCGATTCGTGAGTTGCGCGGCATCGCGTTCGTGCGCGCGGATGGCGCGTCGGCATCGTCGGTGCAATCGGCTGCAGGCGGCGCGATCACGGCAACGAGCGCTCCCTTGCTCACGCCCGAATTTCTCGACGGCTTCTCCGCCGATCTCCACAAGCCGCTGACTTTCGCGCGTCTCGCCGACATTCGACGCGCCGTCGTGCAGCGATACCGCGCCGCCGGTCAGCCGCTCGTCGATGTGTACGTGCCCGAACAGGACGTGAGCGATGGCCTCGTGAAGATCGTCATCGCCGAATATCGCGCGGGGCGTGTGATTCCCAAGGGCAATCGCCATTTCTCCGATGCGCTGCTCATCCGCGAGATGCCGCTCGAAAGCGGCGCGCCGATCCGCGAAAGCGATGTCGCTTCCGGGCTCGCGCTGCTCAACGCGAATCCGTACCGGCGCGTGGACGTGATCTACGCGCCCGGCGCCGCGCACGATACGACCGATATCGTGCTGCAAACCGAGGATCGCTTTCCGTTGCGCATTTACGGCGGCTACAACAACGACGGCGTGCGCGATCTCGGACGCGACCGCATCCTCGCGGGATTCGACTACGGCAATCTGTTCGGCGTCGATGCGCGCATCGGCTATCAGATGACCGCGAGCAACGATCTGTTGAGCGGCAATCCGGATATCGAAGGCCGGCCGGATCGTCCGCGTTACATCGCGCATGCGTTCAACGTGGTCGCGCCGTTGCCGTGGCTCGATCGCGTCGAGTTGTTCGGCGTGTTCGCGCAGAGCACGCCGCGTCTGCCCGACAGTTACGGGCAAACCGGTCTCAGCGCGCAGCTCAGCTTCCGCTACGACTGGCGCCTGCCGCCGCTCGACAACGCGGGCGCGTGGCAACAGCAGGTGCAAGTCGGCTACGACTTCAAGCGCTCGAACAACGACCTCGAATTCGGCGGCTTTCAGGTGTTCAACGCGAACACGCATATTCATCAGTTCGTCGTTGCCTACGATCTTTCGAACAGCGATGCTTCCGGCGATACGCATCTGAATGCATCGCTCTTCGCGAGTCCGGGCTATTTCGACAGCAGCAGCAACGACGCCGCCTACGATGCCGCGCGTCTCGGCGCGAAGCCGCGCTATCAGTACACGCAGCTATCGGCGCAACGCGACATGCCGCTCGGCAAGTCGGGCTTTTCGGTGTCGGCGCGCGGGCTCGTTCAGTGGACCGGCAGCACGCTCTTGCCGAGCGAGGAACTCGGTCTGGGCGGCGATGCCACCGTGCGCGGCTACGAGCCGTACGCGGCGCAAGGCGATCGCGGATGGAACCTGCAAACCGAACTGCGCGCCCCGGCGATATCGGCGGGCATCGCGGCGATGCAGCCGTTCGTGTTCTTCGATGCGGGGCACGTGTGGAATCGCATCGCCGAATTCGGCGAGGTCAATAACGCGTCACTGGCGAGCGTCGGCGCGGGGATTCGCGTGCAGGCCGGGCGCTTCGTCAGCTTTCGCGGCACCTATGGATTTCCGTTGAAGGCCGTGGTGCCGAATGGATCGAAGGCGCCGGTCGGCGAGCTCTTTCTCGTGATCGGGAGCTAGCGCGCCGTCCGGCCGGCCGCGTTTCAGGGCTGCGCCTGCTGCCACTGCAAGACGGGATGCGTCGCGCCCGACGGCATCGCCCAGACGCCGCCCGCCGGAATGTTCCAGCCGGCGAAACTCGACGCGTTGCTCATCTGCGCGGTGCCGAGACCGTTCGAAGCGGGCGGCACGGCGCCCGAATTCGATCCGGCGGCGCTGGTTTGCATCGTCGTGTCCTTGTTCCAGTAGACGTTGCCGTGAATCGCGCCCTGGTTGTACGCCGCGATGCCGGCTTCCGGATCGGCCGAAGGCCCGCCGAAGCCGACCTGCCCGGCTGCGAACGATTCGTCGATCACGCCGCTGCTGCCGTTGACGAATACGAGTCCGCCGCCGCCGAAGCCGCCCACGACGCCCGTCGCGTACGACTGCGTGATCAGTCCGTTGTTGAAGGCGACGAGTCCTCCGGTTTCGCCGTGGTTCCCGGCATAGGTGGCGCCGGTCGCGTACGACTGCGCAATCGTGCCGTTGTTCACGCCCACGAGCCCGCCGGCGGGAATCTGATAGCCGACCTCCGCCGTGCTCGACGACCGTTCGACGACCCCGTTGTTCACGCCGACGAGCCCGCCCGCACCGGCCCCGCCGAAGCCGTTCTGCCCGACGATGCCCGCCGTGTCGACATACGTGACGAGACCGTTGTTCTGCCCCGCGAGCAGGCCGAATGCGCCCGACGTGTAGTCGCCCGTGCTGGCGTTGGTGAGATTCAGATTGCGCACGACGCCGCTTGCGCCGATCACGCCGAACATGCCGTAGCGGTCATCGTTGGGATTCGCCACGGTCGCGAGCTTGTCGATCGTGTGGCCGAAGCCGTCGAACTGGCCGGTGAACGGCGTCTGCGTCGCGCCGATCGCCGTGAAGAACGACGGATAGGCGGTCGCGCTCGCGTCGATATCCTTGCCGAGCGCATAGGCGCCCGCGAGGTCTTTCGACACGTTGGAGAGATCGGCGAGCGTGTTCACGAGCCTGTACGCCGTGGCCTGCGTGACGAGTCCGCTGTATGGCGCGGCGGTCCATCCGCTGTTCGTGAGCAGCGTGCCCGGCGCATAGGCGCCGTTCATGTCGTAGAGCGCGCTGACGATGCCGCCGCTTTTCGACCAGTCGATCGTGCCGCCGTTCGTCACGGCGCCGCCGTTGTCGATGCCGCCCGCATCGGCGCGCAGCGTGAGATTGCCGTTGCCCGTGTTGCCGATGCCCGCGCCCGCGCCGATCGCCACGTCATGCGCCGCGCCGAGCGTGAGCGATGCATTGCCGTTCCACCTGACGTTCCCGCCTACGGTCAGATCGCCGCCGCTGGCTTCGACATCGACCGACGTGCCGTTGCCGAGACTGCGCGCGACCGAGTCCGCGGTCGCCTGATCGACCGTGAATGTCGGCGCGCCGAGCTTCCACGTACGCGCGAACACGTTCGCGCCCGCGACGTCGAGCGTGTTCGCGCGCGTCTCGACCGTGCCGCCGCCGCCGTCCGCGTTCGTCGCGGCGATCGTGCCGTTCGCATGCACCTCGCCCTGGTCGGCGACCAGCCAGACGTGACCGTCGCGGGTCGCGGTGCCGGTCGCGCGGATCGCGCTGCTGTTGCCCGCGAGCGCGTACACGTTGCCGTCGGCGGCCTGGAGACTGGCTTGCGCCGCCTGAATCGTCCCGGCGTTCATCGCCATGCCGCCGCTGCCCGCCTGCACGAAAACCTGTTGTCCGCCCGACGCATCCCGCAGCAGCACCTGATTGCCGGTCGCGATTTCGGCCGTGCCCTGCGGCGCGCTGATGCGCCCGCCGTTCACCGCCGCCGTGCGCGACACGAGGAACACGTCGCCGCCGCTCGATCCGATCTTGCCGAGATTGATGACCATGCCGCCGCCGCCGCCCGAGAGCGTGAGCGGGCCGCCCTGCATGAACGCGTCGTTGCCGATGTCCAACGCGGACGCGACGAAGCGCCCGCCCGTCGCGACGACGCCGCCCGGCCCGACCAGCACGCCCTGCGGATTGACGAGATACACGCTGCCCGTGGCGCTGAGCTGCCCGAGGATCACCGACGCGTCGCCGCCCGTCACGCGATTGAGCGTCGCGCCGGTGCCGTTGTGGAACGTGACCTGCCGTCCGCTGCCGATCGAGAAGCTGTTCCAGTCGATGACGCCGCGCGCCGACGTCTGATCGATCGTGAGCGACTGGCCGCCGCCGCCGATCGCGCCGCTGCCCGCGACGAACTGGCCGCCGCGCGGCAAGGGCGGCGCGGCGCCGGCGAAACTCGCGCACGTCAGGCCCGCGACGAGCGGCACGAGCACCGCGAGCGGCCGCAACCGCGCGCGACGAATCCGGATATGAGGAAGGAGCGGACGAATGCTGCGCGGCATGGCGACCTCCGGTCGGTGTCGATCGTTTTCATCGTTCTTGGCCGCTGACGGTGTAGCCGCGCTTCACCCGGCGATTCGAGTCACGGCGGGGGAGCTTTCATCGACGTGCGAGCAGGCGCGCCGATGGTAGCGCCGCACCATGCGCGTCTATGTGGGGTTCCGCACATATCGCCGGTCGAAAAAATGTCGGTGGCCGGACGCGAGACGCATCGGGGCATGCGCGCGCCGCGGCATGAAAATTGATCGCCGCACCGAAGAAGGGCGCTAATGCGAAGGCCTGCGCCGGCTCGTCAACTCGATTCGGCACGCCTGATAGATGCGCTGCACGAGCGCGCTGTCGTAGTCGAGATCCTCGCCTTCGAGAATGCGCTCGATGTCGCCGCGTGAGGCATCGGCGTCGAGCGTGGTCGAGAAGCGCGCGGCAAGCGCCTGCGCCGCCGCCGAGAGCCGCGCGGTTTCGATCCACTCCGCCGCGCGATGATGCCGGTCGAGCCAGCGATGCGCCGTGCGCACCTGAAACGAGGTATCGGGCCAGTCGCCTTCGATGTAATACGCGCCGAGCAATCCGCACGTGAGCCAGCACAACAGATGCACCCGGTCGTCGGGGCCGAGGGGATAGCGCACTTGACTCATGATGGCGGCACCGAAATGACCCATCGGAATGACGCATCGACGATAGCATGCCGCACATGCGCCCGGCATGCGGCTCGCGTATGTTCCTACGCGGCGCGCATGCGGCTGGCGATCGAACGGCCCGGCGCACGTTCCTGAACGCGGCGGCGCCGGGCCTCTTCCTCGCTGAACGTCAGAACGCGTGCCGCAACGCCACCCGCGCGACGAACTGCTCCGAATTCGACGACAAACCCAGCGCGCCCGGAATGAACGCCTGATCCATCACGGATTCGGTCGATTCACCGGTGATCTTCTGATACGCGCCCTGCAGGTACACATCGGTGCGCTTCGACAGGAAGTAATCCGCCATCAGACCGGCCGAATGAATGCGCGGCTTCACGGTGCCCGCCGCCGAGTCGTACGTCTCGATCGAATACACGTATTGCGCGCCGACGAAGAAGTCCGGCGTGAACTGATACTTCCCGTTCACTTCGAAGTTCTGATACTTCAGATTCTTGAGCGAATTCCCTGCCGGCGCGAGCGGCACGCCGATATAGCCGTTCGTCACCGGATCGCGATAACTCGAGTTCGTGTACGCGAACCCCGCGGTCGCGTTGCCGAACGTGTAATTCACGCCCGCGCCGAAAATCTGCATGCGCCGGGCGATGAAGCTGGCGTCGTTCGTGGCGATCGCGCCGTTCGCATTCGAACCCGTGCCGTCGGCGCGCAAATAGGCCGCGCCGGCCAGCAAGCCGCCATTCGCATACGATGCCCCGACGCTGTACTGCCGGTTGCTCGCGAAGTTCGTTTCGTTGCTGAAGCTGTACGTGCCGCCGAACCGGAAGCCGGAAAGCGAAGGGCTCGCATACTTGACCGTGTTGTTCACGCGGAACGAGTTGTCGGTGTTGTCGTTATCGAACGGATGCGCGAAGAGATAGCCGGCCCAGTTGCCGTTGGCTGTCGTCGGCGCGAGATAGTCGACCACCGAATCGTACTGGCGGCCGAGCCTGATGGAGCCGAAACGGTCGTTGTTTAGTCCCACGTACGCCTGCCGCCCGAACATGCGCCCGCCTTGCCCGGCGGCGCCGTTGCTCAGATTCACGCCGCTTTCGAGCTGGAAGACGGCCTTCGTGCCGCCGCCGAGATCCTCGACCCCGCGCAGGCCCCAGCGGCTGCCCGCCGCGTAGCCGCTCGTGAGTTCATAGGCGTGATTCCCGCCGACATTGCTCGTGTAGTCGAATCCTTCGTCGAGGATGCCGTACAGCGTGACGCTGTTCTGCGCATGCACCGAAGTGGCGATGCACGCGAGCGCGGTCAGGGAAATTGCTTTGATTCTCATGAAGTCTCAAGTCTTTTTGGTTATTTGAGAAGAAGTCCCAACCATCGATCTGGGCGGGACCGCGAGCGACGGATTGTCCGCGATGAAAGTGCGGCTGCAAATGGATTTAGTCGAAGACCAAGCGTGAG
This sequence comes from Caballeronia novacaledonica, assembly GCF_900258035.1. Lineage (GTDB taxonomy): Bacteria > Pseudomonadota > Gammaproteobacteria > Burkholderiales > Burkholderiaceae > Caballeronia > Caballeronia novacaledonica. The sequence goes on from NZ_OGTP01000007.1 coordinate 76,514, forward strand.
TTTTCCGAATGTTCTTCCAGAAAATTCTTCGCTTGTCGTTGCAGCGCGAGGCGCGGAAAAATGCGCCGCAAATGCGTTGTGTTGTCGCGGCGGTGCCCGAAATCCCGGCGACCGGCCGGCACGACGCACAGCGATCAAGGAAACCGCCAGACATGAAGCCAGAAAGCAATTTTGTGAACGGACGTTTCATCGAGCCCGCGAGCGATCACGTCACCGCCATCCTGAATCCCGCGACCGAAGAGGTGGTGGGGCACGTCCACAACGCGTCGCGCGAGCAGGCGTTGCTGGCCGTCGAACAGGCCGCCGCCGCGCAGCGTCTGTGGCGCGTGACGACGGCCGCCGAGCGCGGCGCGCACATGCAGCGTCTCGCCGACGCCATCGTCGAAGCGTCCGCCGAGATCGGCGCGGCGCTGTCGGCGGAGTCCGGCAAGAGCCTGCTCGACGCGACCAACGAAGCCGTGTACGCCGCGCAGATCACGCGTTATCACGCCGAATGGGCCCGCCGCATCGAAGGCGAAGTCATTCCGAGCGATACGCCGAACGAGAATCTCGTGCTGCATCGCGAGCCGATCGGCGTCGTCGCGTGCCTGATTCCGTTCAATTTCCCGATCTACACGCTGATGCGCAAGATCGCGCCGGCGCTAATTTCGGGCAACACGGTCGTCGTGCGTCCGAGCAACAACACGCCGCTGTCGGCGTTCGAACTGGCGCGCGCCGTCGAGCGCGCGGCGCTGCCTCCGGGCGTCGTCAATATTCTCGCGATGGAACACGCAACGGCCGAAGCCGTCTGCACGCATCCGAAGGTCGGCATGATCACGCTGACGGGCAGTGTCAACGCGGGCCGCAAGGTGCTCGAGTACTGCAAGGCGAACATTGCGAAGCCTTCGCTGGAACTGGGCGGCAAGACGCCCGCGATCGTCGAGCCGGACGCCGACCTGCAAAAGGCCGCGCGCGAGCTCGTCGCCTCGAAGCTCACGCATTCCGGTCAGCTCTGCACGGCCATCGAACGCGTCTATGTTCACGAGAGCATCCACGACGAATTCGTCGGCCTGCTGCGCGAGCAGATGACGGCGAAGCGCATCGGCGATCGTCACGAGGACGCGAGCAACATGGGTCCGCTCGTGAACAAGGCATCGCGCGACGGCATTCACGCGATGGTCCGCCGCGCAGTCGAGGCGGGCGCCAGGCTCGAAACCGGCGGCGAAGTGCCGAATCGCAAGGGCTTTTTCTATCCGCCGACGCTGCTCTCGAACTGCCGTCAGGACATGGAGATCGTGCAGGAAGAGACCTTCGGTCCGGTGCTCGCGGTGCTCAAGTACGCGACCATCGACGAAGCGCTCGCGATGGCCAACGACCACCAGTTCGGCCTCTCGTCGGTGCTCTACACCGAGAATTACCGCACGGCGATGAAGGTCGCCAACGCGATCGAAGCAGGCGAGCTCTACATCAACCGCACGCCTGCCGATCCTTACCAGGGTTTCCACGCCGGCTGGAAGCGCTCCGGCATCGGCGGCGACGACGGCAAGCACGGCATGCTCGAGTTCACGCAGACGCGTCTCGTCGTCATGAAGTACTGATTCTCGCGGCCGCTGTCCGGCCAATCACTTTCACCCTAGACAAAAACATATTGAAGGCCCAGCCGCGCGGCATCCGCATGCCGCGCGCCGCTGCCCTTCGAGGAGAACGACTGTGTCATCGAATCCCGCTCAATCCGGTCAGAGCGTGATCGCGCCGCGCGAGACCACGCGCGCCGACCGCTATATTCAACTCGCGCTGCTCGTGATCGCCGCCGGCGCCATCTATCCGATTCTGTATCTCCGGCAGGTCTATCAGCCGACCATGCTCGAGGTCTTTCACATCACCGAAGCGCAACTGGGGTATCTCTACTCCGCGCTCGGCACGATCTTTCTCGTCTGCTATCTGCCGAGCGGCTGGCTCGCGGATCGCGTCGCGCCGCGCGTGCTCATCAGCTTCTCGCTGGTCGCGACGGGCGCGCTCGGGCTGTGGTATTCCACCGCGCCGTCGTTCGGCTGCCTGATCGCGATCTTCGGCGGCTGGGGCCTGACGACCGGTCTCACGTTCTGGGCCGCGATCATCAAGCGCGTGCAAATGATCGCCGCCGACAACGAGCAAGGCCGCTTCTTCGGCTTTCTCGATGGCGGCCGCGGCCTGATCGAAGCGATGCTCGCGACCATCGCGATCACGCTCTTCGCGTGGGTCACGCAGACGCGCGGCGAATCCGCTACCGCGGGCTTCCGGGTCGTCGTCTACCTGTACGCATTCCTGTGCATCGGGCTCGGCGTGGCGCTCGCCGTCGTGCGCGATCCGCAAGGCGCGAACCCTGCGCAAGGCGTGCGGGAAAAGCGCAACGCGTTTCGCGATCTCGCCGTGCTGCTGAAGAACCCGCAACTGTGGCTGCTTTCGGCGATCGTGTTCTGCGGCTATCAGGTGTTCTGGGCGACGTACAGCTTCTCCGCGTATCTGCACGAGAAGGAAATCGGCTTGTCGGTGGTGGCCGCGGGCTTCATCACGACGGCCAAGCTGTGGATGCGCCCGATCGGCGGCATCGGCGGCGGCTTTCTCGGCGACCGTTTCTCGAAAACCTCCGTGCTCGTGTTCGCGCTGTTCGCGGCGGCTGCGGCGCTGCTCCTGCTGATGGCCGCGCCGTCGATCGGCAGTCACGTGCTCATCGCGGTGATCGTGCTGTTCATCGGCGTGATGACGTACGCGATTCGCGGCCTCTACTGGTCGCTGCTCGATCAATGCAAGGTGCCCGCCGAAACCATGGGCCTCGCGATCGGCCTCGTTTCGATGATCGGCTATTCGCCCGATGCGGTGCTGCCGCTCATCAACGGCTATCTCACGCAGAACTATCCGGGCGCGCATGGCTATCAGCTCTACTTCGGCTACATCGCGTCCATGTCCGCGCTGGGCGGCGTGGCCGGGCTCGTCTTCAAACATCGACTGAACAAACTGGGAGCGCAACAATGAAGATCGCTTCGCTGGAAACGTATATCGTCGCGGTTCCGCCGCCGCATATCGGCGGCATGTACTGGATTTTCGTGAAGCTGCGCACCGCGTGCGGCATCGAGGGCGTCGGCGAGATCTACTCCGCGACGTTCCATCCGAAGGCGATGGCGCCGGTCATCGAAGACGTGTTCGAACGCTATCTGCTCGGCCACGATCCGCATCATGTCGAGCGCTTCTATCGCGAGGCGTATTCGAGCGGCTTCACGCAGCGCCCCGATCTTACGATGATGGGTGTCGTCAGCGGCCTCGAAATGGCGTGCTGGGACATCATCGGCAAGGCGGCGGGCAAGCCGGTCTACGAGTTGCTCGGCGGCCGCGTGCATGAGCGCCTGCGTTCGTACACCTATCTCTACCCGAAGAACAGCCGCGGCGAATACGACTACGACGATCCCGATCTCGCCGCCGAATGCGCCGCGCACAACGTCGCGCTCGGCTTTACGGCAGTCAAGTTCGATCCGGCCGGCCCGTACACCGCGTATTCCGGTCATCAGATTTCGCTCGAAGTGATGGACCGCTGCGAAACGTTCTGCCGCAAGGTGCGCGAGGCGGTCGGCAGCAAGGCCGATCTGCTGTTCGGCACGCACGGGCAGATGGTGCCGTCGTCGGCGATCCGTCTCGCGCAGCGTCTCGAAAAGTTCGATCCGCTCTGGTTCGAGGAACCGGTGCCGCCGGGACAGGAAAGCGCGATGGCGCAAGTGGCCGAAAAGACCAGCATTCCGATCGCGGCCGGTGAGCGCCTGACGACGAAATACGAGTTCTTCAAGCTGCTCGAAGCGCGCGCGGCGTCGATTCTTCAGTTCAACGTCGGGCGCGTCGGCGGCCTGCTCGAAGCGAAGAAGATCGCGAGTCTCGCCGAGGTGTATTACGCGCAGATCGCCCCGCATCTCTACAACGGCCCGGTCGGCGCCGCCGCGAGCATTCAGATTGCCGCGTGCTCGCCGAACTTCCTGATTCAGGAAAGCATCGGCACGTGGGACGGCTTTCACGCGGACGTGCTCAAGTCGAAGATCCGCTGGGAAGACGGCTACATCATTCCGTCGACGGAGCCGGGCCTGGGCGTCGAACTGAACATGGACGTCGTACGCGCACATACGCCTTACACGGGCGAGCGTCTGCATTTGCAGATGGCGGCGCGGCCCGCCGACGTGAAGGATCTCGCGCCCGCAAAGGGCTGAACGCAGGGCACAGAAAGCATGAAGAGCATGGAATTCGATTACATCATCGTGGGCGCCGGATCGGCGGGCTGCATTCTCGCCGATCGCCTCACCGAGTCCGGCGAGCATTCGGTGCTGCTGCTCGAAGCGGGCGGCGCGGACGACTCGTTCTGGTTCAAGATTCCGGTCGGCTTCACCAAGACCTACTACAACCCGGAATACAACTGGATGTACTACAGCGAGCCGGAAGCGCAACTGAAGGACCGCTCGCTGTATTGTCCGCGCGGCAAGGTGCAGGGCGGCTCCGGTTCGATCAACGCGATGATCTACGTGCGAGGCCAGCCGCACGATTTCGACGACTGGCAGCGCGCGGGCAACGCGGGCTGGAGCTATCGCGACGTGCTGCCTTATTTCCGCCGCCTCGAATCGCACTGGGCCGGCGACACGCCGTATCACGGCGCGAAGGGCAAGATCCGGGTTTCGTCGATGAAAGACGGCGCGCACGCGATCTGCGGCACGTTCCTCGAAGGTGCGCGGCAGGCAGGCTTTCCCGTCACCGGCGACATCAACGGCGCGGACTACGAAGGCGCGACCATCTACGACATCAACGCGCGCAATGGCGAGCGTTCGTCGAGCAGCTTCGAGTATCTGCATCCGGTGCTCGGGCGCAAGAACCTGCGCGTGGAGCGCAACGTGAACGTGAGCCGCGTGCTGTTCGACGGCAAACGCGCGACGGGCGTGACGGCGTCGCGCAAGGGCGAAACGCTGCGATTCCATGCCAAGCGCGAGGTGATTCTGTCGGCGGGCGCGGTCGATTCGCCGAAGCTGATGCAGCTTTCCGGTCTCGGCGACGCCGCGCTGCTCGCGCGGCACGGCATTCCGGTCGTGCATGAATTGCCGGCCGTCGGAAAGAATCTGCAGGATCACCTGTGCGTGAGCTTCTACTATCGTGCGACGGTCGAGACGCTGAACGACGAGCTCGGTTCGCTTTTCGGCAAGGTCAAGGCCGCGATGCGGTATCTGACCTCGCGCAAGGGGCCGCTCTCGATGAGCGTGAACCAGTCGGGCGGCTTCTTCAAGGGCGATGACGACGAGACGCAGCCGAATCTCCAGCTGTATTTCAATCCGCTCTCGTATCGCATTCCGAAGAGCAGCAAGGCGCAACTCGAACCCGAGCCGTACTCGGGCTTCCTGCTGTGCTTCAACCCGTGCCGGCCGACGAGCCGCGGATCGATCGAAATCGCGTCCGGCCGCGCGGAAGACGCCGCGAAGATCAGCATCAACGCGCTGACCACGCCGAAGGACATACGCGAAGCGGTGCAGGGCAGCAAGCTCGTGCGCAAGATCATGAACTCGGCGGCGCTGCGCGCGATCACGGCGGAAGAAATCTCGCCGGGACCGGACGTGAAGTCCGACGCCGACATGCTGGCGTACTTCCGCGAGCAGTCGGGTTCGATCTACCATCTGTGCGGTTCCTGCGCGATGGGCCCGGACGAACGCACGGCGGTCGTGGACGAGCGGTTGCGCGTGCACGGCGTGCAGGGCTTGCGCATCGTCGATGCGTCGATTTTCCCGAACATCACGTCGGGCAATCTCAATGCACCGGTGATGATGGTCGCCGAGAAGGGCGCGGACATGATCCTCGACGACGCCCGCACGGTCGCCGGGCAAGTTTCGGCGCCGGCGGAGCCTGTCGCGATCGCCTGATCCGCATGGGCCGCGAGGGATCACACCCCTTCGCGGCCCGAAGCGGCATAATTTGCCTCGATTCGTAAAATGTCGCCTCAGAGCGGCACATTCCGGTGTGGATGCGTGCCCAATGCGCGCATCGAACGCACGGAAAGGAGATCGATTTGAAGCGGAAGATGCCTGCCCTGAACGCGCTGAGGGCATTCGAGGTGGCCGGACACACCGGCAGTTTCACGCGCGCCGCGGAAATGCTGCACGTGACGCAAAGCGCGGTGAGCCGGCAGGTGCGCCAGCTCGAAACGCAGCTCGGCGAGCCGCTGCTGTTGCGCCGGCATCATCATCTCGAATTGTCGGCGACGGGGCGGCTCTTGCTGCAGGCGCTCAGGATGTCGTTCGACCGCATCGAACTCACGGTGCGCAGCATTCAGGAAAGGACGCATCTGAAGCGCTTGCGCATCAACGCGCCGCCTACGTTTTCCAGCCGCTGGCTGATGCCGCGGCTGCAATCGTTGCGCGCCGCCGCGCCGGAACTCGAAATCACGCTGACTACGCGCCTGAAGGACGATCTCGTCGAATCGGGTGCGCTCGATTGCGCGATCCGCTTCGGCAACGGCGAATGGGACGGCCTCGACAATCAGTTGCTGATGAACGAGCGGCATATCGCCGTGTGTTCGCCGGCGCTGATCGGCGAGCGCGACACCTCCGGCATCGACCTGAACGAATTTACGCTGCTGCATGTGCTCGCCGCCAGCGATCAACGCTATCTCACGTGGCAGCACTGGCTCAAGGCGGCGAATATCGACGATGTCGAAACGCGCGGCGGCTATGAGTTCGATCTGCTCGATCACGCGATTCGCGCCGCGGTCGACGGCCTCGGCGTCACGATCGCCGATCGTCACATGATCGCGCCGGAGTTGCGGCAGGGAACGCTCGTGCCGATCGTCGATGTCGAGGTGGACGGGCATCAGTCGTACTGGCTCGTCACGCGGACCGGCCAGGACGATGCGCCGCAAGTCGCGCTCTTTCGCGAGTGGCTGCGCGCCGAGATCGAGAAACAGGCGCGCGGGCGTGGCGGCAAGCAAGGCAAGCGCAAATAACGGAGAAGATCGTGCGGCGATTGCCATCCTTGACCGCGTTGCGCTTCTTCGAGGAAAGCGCGCGCCATATGAGTTTCAACAAGTCCGCGGCGGCGCTTTGCGTGACGCCCGGCGCGGTGAGCCGCCAGATTCGCCTGCTCGAGGACGCGCTCGGCACGAAGCTGTTCGACCGCGATCACAAGGGCATTCGGCTGACGAAGCAAGGCGCGGAACTGCTCGCGTGTTTGTCGGAAGCGTTCGATTCGATCGAGCGCGTGACCCTGTCCCTCTCCACGATGCGGCGCAGCGAGCGCAAGCGCCTGACCGTGAGCGCCCCGCCGACGTTCGCGACCCGCTGGCTGTCGCCGCGACTCGGCTCGCTGATGGACGCGGTGCCCGACATCGATCTTTCCGTGCGCACCGATGCCACCGACGACCGTCAATGCAACATTCGCTTCGGGTACGAGGCGCGGGCGGATCACCGGTCGGAGCTGCTGTTCATCGAGCGGCATGTGCTGGTCGGCGCGACGAAGTTCGCGGGGCAGTCCGTCGAAGCGCTGCTCGAACGGCTGCCCGCGCTGCATGTGCTGCACAACGACGCGCGCCTCACGCTCTGGCCCAACTGGCTCGACGCAGCGGGATTGCCGCGCGCGTTCGGCGAAAACGGCATCGAATTCTCGACGCTCGATCAGGCCATTCATGCGGCGCGCGCGGGCTCGGGGCTGGCGGTTGTCGATCGCAGCATGATCGCCGATGAGTTGCATGATGGGTCGCTGGTATTGTTGTCGCCAGTGGAGTCGACCGGGCCTTACGGGTATTGGCTGGATATCGCGCCTTCGTTTGCGAGCGCGGACAGCGTGCAGGCTTTCGCGGAATGGCTGCGCGCCGAGGGAGCGAAGGGCGCGCAGCCGTAGCGAGCGATCACCCGCGGCTTGCCTGATTCAACGTCAGATGCTTCGTTTCGGGCGCCCACGCGATCGATACGATCATCCCGACGAGCAGCACCGCGGCGAGCACGAGCATCGTCATCTGCACGCCGGCCTGCGCGATCCCGATAGGCAACAGGAACGTTCCAACCGCCGATCCCAGCCGGCTGCACGCAATCGACAATCCCACGCCGCATGCGCGCGCCTCGGTCGGAAAGCATTCCGGCGGAAACACGCCGACGAGATTCGAGAATGCCGACATCGTCAACGTGAAGATGCCGAACGCGACGATCATCCCGACACTCGCCGACGACGGCAGCACGCTCAGCGCGAACAGCGACAGACAGCACACCGCAAACGATCCGATCAAGAACGAGCGCCGCGACAGCTTGATCGTGAGCCAGATTCCGAGCAGCGCGCCGAGCACGAGAAAGGCGTTGAGCAGCAGATCGGCGCCCGAGCCTTCGGGCAGGCGGATCGCCGTGAGAATGCTCGGCAGGAACGTATAGATCGCGAAGTAGGGAATCACGAGACACACGAAAAACGCGCAGTTGAACACCGTGCGGCGAAGCAGATCCGGCTTGAAGAGGCGCGCGAAGCCGCCGGCGGGCGCGAAGTGCTCGCCCGTATCGGCGTCGAGCGTCACGTTCGGGCCGAAGTGCTTGCGCACGATGCGCAGCGCTTCGTCGCGGCGGCCTTTGCCGAGCAGCCAGCGCGGCGACTCCGGCGTGCCCATGCGCATGATCAGCACGAGAAACGCAGGAATGCCCGCGGAGGCGAGCAGCCAGCGCCACGCATCCGGCGACGCATCCGCGTAGTGCATGCCGAGCACGTTCGCGATCACATAGCCGATCGTCCAGATCACGCTGAACGAGCCGAGCAGCGTGCCGCGATGCTTGCGCGGCGAGAACTCCGCGAGAATCGCATGACCGACCGCGAAGTCGCCGCCCATGCCGAAGCCGATCAACACGCGCAACGCGACGAGCATCGCGGGCGTGGCCGCGTAGAACTGCGCGAACGCGGCCGCCGTGATGATGACGAAGCTCAGGAGGAAAATTTTCTGACGGCCGAGCTTGTCGGAGAGCCAGCCGAACACGAGACTGCCGAGAAAAATGCCGATCAGCGCCGACGAGCCGAGCAGGCCCGTCCAGAAAGCGTCCAGCGGAATCTGCTTGTTCAGCGACGTCAGCGCATAACCGATCGTGCCGAGCGCATAACCTTCGGTGAAATGCGCGCCGAAAGTCAGGCCCGCGATCTTCACGTGGAAGCGGTTCAACGGCACATCGTCGAGTGCGATGCGGTCTTGTGCGGCATTGAAGGGTGCGCCCGCGCCGGGGGCGAGCGGCTGCGCGCTCAGGCTGTGAATGTCCAAGAGTATCTCCTCCACTTCCGAGTGGAGCGGCGTGTCGTACGCCGCAAGAAAACCGCGCACGCGATGGCGTTATCGTTCGTGCGCGCGCGGTGCGGGATGAATCAGCGGCCGAGTCCGGCCATCATCATGTACTTGAGCTCCATATATTCATCGAGCCCGTACTTCGATCCTTCGCGGCCCAGTCCCGACTGCTTCACGCCGCCGAAGGGCGCGACTTCCGTCGAGATGATGCCCTCGTTGATGCCGACCATGCCGCTCTCCAGCGCGTCCGCGACGCGCCACGCGCGGCCCAGGTCGCGCGTGTAGAAGTACGCGGCGAGGCCGTACGGCGTGTTGTTCGCCGCCGCGATCACGTCCTCTTCCGACTTGAAGCGGAAACACGCGGCCACGGGGCCGAAGGTTTCTTCGTCGGCGATCAACATGGAAGGCGTGGCGTCCGTCAGCACGGTCGGCTCGTAGAACGTGCCGCCGATCGCATGGGGCTTGCCGCCCGTCAGAACCGTTGCGCCTTTGCTCACGGCATCGGCGACATGGCTCTGCACCTTCTTCAGCGCGGCCTCGTTGATGAGCGGCCCCTGATCGAACTCGCCCTCGAGCCCGTTGCCGACGCGCAGCTTGTGCACCGCGCGCGTCAACGCATGCGTGAACGCGTCGTAGATGCCGTCCTGCACGAAGAAGCGGTTCACGCACACGCACGTCTGCCCGGTGTTGCGGAACTTCGACGCGATCGCGCCCTGCACGGCGGCGTCGATGTCGGCGTCGTCGAACACGATGAACGGCGCATTGCCGCCGAGTTCCAGCGACAGCTTCTTGAGCGTATCCGCCGATTGCTTCGCGAGCAGCTTGCCGACGCGCGTCGAGCCCGTGAACGACAGCTTGCGCACATCGGGCGATTCGGTGAGCACCTGGCCGATGGCCGTGGCGTCGCCGGAGACGACGTTGAACACGCCCGCCGGAATGCCGGCTTCCTCGGCGAGCACGGCAAGCGCGAAGGCGGAAAGCGGCGTCTCTTCCGACGGCTTGAGCACCATCGTGCAACCTGCGGCGAGCGCGGGGCCGGCTTTGCGCGTGATCATCGCGAGCGGGAAGTTCCACGGCGTGATGGCCGCGACGACACCCACCGGCTCGCGCGTGACGACGATCTTCGAGTTCGGCTTCGGACTCGGAATGACGTCGCCGTAGCTGCGCTTGGCTTCCTCGGCGAACCACTCGAAGAAGCTCGCCGCGTAAGCGACTTCGCCGAGCGCTTCGGCAAGCGGCTTGCCTTGCTCGCGTGTGAGCAATTCGGCGAGCGTGTTGCGATTGGCGAGCATCAGTTCGCCCCAGCGCTTCACGCGCGCGCCGCGTTCCTTCGCCGTCAGCGCGCGCCATGCGGGGAAGGCGCGCTTCGCGGCATCGATGGCTTGACGCGCTTCCGGGCCGCGGCCGTGCGCGACGTTCGCGATCACGTCGCCGGTCGCGGGATTGCGAACGGGATACGTGCTCGAACTCTCGTGCCACTTTCCGTCGATGTAATGATTCGATTGCAGCAGGTTCATCATGCCGCGCGCTCCAGTGCGTGTTCGAAGACTCCCTGCGCCGGACGCGCCTCGCGTGCGATGCGCCGCCCCGCGGTGTAGTCGTTGATGAGATCGCACGGGGTGTAGTTGCGCTCGAGTTCGTGCAGTTCGTCGTCGTCGAGCTTGGTGTCGAGCGCGGCGAGCGCGCTGTCGAACTGCGCCGCCGAATCCGCGCCGACGAGCATGCTCGAAATGCCGGGCCGGCTCAGCACCCACGCCTGCGCGATCTGCGCCGCCGGCACGCCGCGCCGCGCCGCGACACGCGCGACCGACGCGGCGATCTCCTGCGAAGCGCGATCGCCATACATTTGCGCGGTGAAGAAGTCGGTCTGATTGCGCGTGGACTTTGCGTCGGAAGTCAGCAGGCCGCGTGCGAGCGGGCTGAACACCGACACGCCGACGCCCTGGTCGATGCAATACGGAACCATCTCGCGCTCTTCCTCGCGATAGGCGACGTTCAACTGCAACTGCATGTTGATCGGCTTGTGCCAGCCGTTGCGCTCGCACGCCTGCATGATCTTGGCGAACTGCCAGGTGTACATCGTCGAGACGCCGACGTAACGCGCCTTGCCCGCGCGCACGATGTCGTCGAGCGCGCCCATCGTTTCTTCGACGGGCGTGTTCACGTCGAAGTAATGCAGCATGTAGACATCGACGTAATCCATGCCGAGACGCTTCAGCGACCCGTCGATGCCGTCCATGATGTGCTTGCGCGAATGCCCGCCCGCGTTCGGGTAGCTCGCCATGTCGTAGCCGACCTTCGTCGTCACCACGACTTCCTCGCGTTTCACGAGACGCTTCAGTATGCGGCCGACGACTTCCTCGCCCACGCCGGTCGAATAGAAATCGGCCAGATCGATGAAGTTCACGCCCGCTTCGAGCGCGTGGCGCACGATCGGCTCGCTTTGCGCTTCATCGAAAATCCAGGGCTTCCATTGCGGCGTGCCCATGTTCATCGTGCCGAGGCACAGGCGCGAAACCTTCAGGCCGGATTGGCCGAGACGCACGTATTCCATTTGCAGAAACTCCTTACTTCTTCGGCGTGTAGAACGGGTTCGAGACGTCGCGCGCGGCCTTGAACACGGCTTCCTTGCGCGGCAGGCCTTCCATCGCGGCGATGATCGCGTTCTTGCACGCGCGATAGTTGTTCTCGAAGACGGCGTCGAGATCGTCGGTTTTGGGATTGACCCAGTTCGCCGACACGACGACCCAGTCGTTCTCGGCCTCGGGCGGCAGCGTGCCGTTTTCGAGCGATTCGGCGACCGCCTTCGCGATGCCCGCCTGCGATGCGCCCCAGGTCGCGTTGCCGTGGAAATCGCCTTCGATCTGCGCCTTGTTGACGTAGAGCGTGAGCGGCTTGGTCGGCACGCCGGGCTGCGCGATCACGACGAACGGCGCGTGACCGGCGGACGGCGTCGCCAGCGCGGTCGCGAAAGCCTGACCGGCCGGGCCGTTGCGCGGGCCGACCAGCACGTTGATATGGGCGAGATTGACGCCCGGCCCTTCGAAGCCTTCGCCGATGAACAGATTCTTTTCCATAGACTCCTTCCTTGTGTCCGCGTGATGTGTAGGGTTCGGCCACCATTGCGGTGGATGTGAGGCATTCTGCGGCGGGGTTCGCGTGAGGAGGAATCGAGGATTTGTGAGGGTAGCGTTGATGAAAGCTCAACTCGGGGTTGACCCGTAGGCAACATTGTTTCGAATGGTGCCCGGCTCTGCGGTTTCCTAAGCGTCCCATAAGGAACGAACGTCGAAAATGACAGTTTTTTACCTGAATGCGGAGCGTTCCGGCGCATCGCGCGCGCCGCGTCTCCGCTGGCGCGCATGCCTTCTACCGACCGCATTTCCCCGCTCCACGCCACGGACGTTCCGTGGCGCTATCACGATCTCGCCAAGTCGCGCGTGCGGATTCACGAACCGCCCGCGCCCGGCGAGGTCTGTCTCTGGCTTGTGCCGAGCGAATTCCGCTTTGCATCGGCGTCGAATATCGGGAACTGGCTCACTCCGGCCGAGCGAAAGCGCGCGCGGCTGCATCCGAATTCGGCGCTCGGGCGGCGCTTCGGCGTCGCGCGCGCGACCCTGCGTCTCGTGCTCTCGCACATGCTCGATTGCGAGCCCGACGAAGTGGGCGTCGGCGATGAACCGGGGGAACGCATCGTCGTCGCGCATCCGCTCGCGGAGGGCGCGATTCATGCCGACGTGGCGTACTCGGGCATCTGGATCGTGATTGCGGTGGCATCGGCGAGAATAGGGCTCGGACTGACGGTCGAAACGACCGGCGTCCGCGACGCGGTCGCCAAAAAGCTCATGTGGGACGAAGCGGCGCGGATCGGCAGAACGCGCGCGGCGCACGGCGAAGCGGGCGACGATGCTTCCCTGCAAGACTGGTATGCCCTCACGCTGCCGATGCCCGGCGAAATCTGCGGCGTGCTCGTCACGGAGCAGCCGGTCGCGAGCGTGCAGGCGTTCGGGTGGGAGAAACCGTTCGAAGCGGAGGACAGCAGAGCCGCGTCCTGAGCCCGCGCGAGCGCCGGGCAATTCGGGAGAAACGAAACATCATGGAATACACGGCGCTCGCGCAACGCCATGCGGTTGCGATCATCGCGATCGTGCTCTTTGTCGTGCCCTCTGTCGCGGCTGGCGCGTGGGCGTGGGCCGCGCGAAAGAGGCCGGCGTCCGGTCCGGCCGTCGCGGTGTTCGCGCTCGCGACGATCGCGTGCGGCGCGGCGGCGTTCGTCGCGATTGCGACGCGCATCGCACGCGGCACGGCGTTTTCATCGGCGGATCAGCGTTTGCTCGACGCCGTGCGCGACGGCACGCCCGCATTCGTCGCGCGATGGTTCGCCGGTCTCACGCATCTCGGCGACCCGTGGTTTCTCACGCTCATGTGCGCGCTGATGTGCGCGGCGCTAATCCTGACGCGGCGCTTCGGCCTCGCCGTGTATCTCGCCGCGACGACGAGCGCGGGCGGCCTCTTCAATCAGGCGCTCAAGGCGATGATGCGCCGCGATCGTCCCACCGGTTCGACGGTGCCGCTGCCCGAGAGCTTCGCGTTTCCGAGCGGGCACACGTTCGGATCGATCGTCTGCTACGGCATGTGCGCGTACGTGTTGTTGCGCCTTGCGCCGACGCGCCGCGATCCGTTCATCGTCGGGCTGGCGTGCTTCATCGTGCTGGCGATCGGAACCAGCCGCGTTGTGATCGGCGTGCATTTTCCCGGCGATGTGATCGGCGGCTTCGCGTCGGGCGGCGCGTGGCTCGCGGCGTGCATCGGCGTGGCGGAACTGGCGCGGCGGCAAGCGCGCACTGTCGGATGAGCTCGATTGTTAGGCCCGCGATGTCGGCAACTCGCTGATTTCGTGAATACTATGAAATGAGCATTCGGATTTGAACGCGTATTAGAAAATATACTTCTCCTGTTGTGCGCGAGCACGCACAGCCTGCGATCACGGAGAAGAAGATGAGAAGATTCGGTGCGTGGCTATTGGCATTATTGTTAGGAATACTGCTTAGCGGATGCGGCGCAGGCGACAACACCGACGCCGCAAACGCCGCGGCCAGGAGTTCGACGGAGCAATCGAGCGCGCAAGACAAAGCCACGGCCAAGGGTTACGCGTTGTCCACCGTCATTTGGAAGCAGGTTCCGATCGGCGTCTGCTGGGATCTGAGCAGCGCCGACTTCGCGTTCTACGCCACCCAGCGCGACTGGAGTCGCCTCGCGGTCGAGGCGAGCTGGGAAGCGCATTCCGGCGTCACGTTCACGGGCTGGCAGCAATGCACGAACGATCCGAACTACTACGGCATTCGCATTTCGGTCGAGGACAGCGCCGCCACGGGGCCGCATACGCAAGGTCTCGGAACGACGCTGAACAACGTCGTCGGCGGGATGGTGCTGAACTTTACGTTCAGGAACTGGAGCCCGAGTTGCGTGGGTCGCGAAGAGTATTGCATTCGTAATATCGCCGCGCACGAGTTCGGCCATGCGATGGGTTTCGCGCATGAGCAGAACCGGCCCGATACGCCATCGACATGCAACGAGCCGGCGCAAGGCACTTTCGGCGACACGTTGATCGGCGCGTGGGATCTGGCGTCGATCATGAATTACTGCAATCCGGACTGGAACGGCAACGGCCAGTTGAGCACGACGGATATCGTGATGGCGCAGATGTTCTACGGACCTCGCTAAGTTCCGATTGCCGCACCGAACCTCCGCAAATTTCGCCGTCGAATTTTGGATCCAAAATCCTTGATTCAATTTTGATATGGGCGCACAATCCGTCGGAACCGCACCATGCGACCGAGGGAGCCGCCATGACCGACCGCGCCAACGCCGTTGCGAACCCGTACGTCTCCGGCGAGTCACAGAAAGCGTCATCGAAATCCAGCCGCGCGGTCACCGCCGCCGTCGTCGGCAATATTCTCGAATGGTTCGATTTCGGCACCTACGCGTTTCTCGCGACGGTCATCGCCAAAGTGATGTTCCCCGCCGGCGACGACTTCGCCGCGCTGCTCGGCACCTTCGGCGCGTTCGGCCTCGGTTTCGCGGCGCGTCCGCTCGGCGCGGTCATCTTCGGCTGGCTCGGCGACAAGAAAGGCCGCAAGTGGACGCTGACCTTCGTGATGCCGCTGATGGCCGCCGCCACACTGTTCATGGCGCTGCTGCCGACGTACGCATCCATCGGCATCATGGCGCCGATCCTGCTCGTCGCCGCGCGCATGCTGCAAGGGATTTCCGTCGGCGGCGAACTGGGCAACGCGGTCGCGTTTCTCGTCGAGTGGGCGCCGCCGAACCGGCGCGGCTTCTACGGCAGCTTCCAGCAATGCAGCACGCTCGGCGGCATGCTGCTCGGCTCGGGCGCGGCCGCGCTCATGACGACGCTGCTCAGCCAGGAGGCGCTGCTCGACTGGGGCTGGCGCGTGCCGTTCATCGTCGGGGCGATCGTGATCGGGCCGATCGGCTGGATCATTCGCAAGCGCAGCGAAGAGACGCCGGTCTACCGGAGCGCAAGCGACGAAGCGCCCAAGGCGAAAGGCCGCGCGCCCGCGCTGCTCGGCTTGCAGGCCTGCGGGCTCGTGATCGTGTGGACGGTCTCGCTCTATGTGCTGCTCAACTACTTGCCGTCGTTCACGACGAAGTACGTCGGCATTCATCCGTCGACGGCGCTCTGGCTCAACACGGCGGGCCTGATCGTGATGACGGCGTCGATTCCGTTCTGGGGCGCGGCCTCGGACCGCTTCGGCCGCAAGCCTGTCTATACGATCGGCTGCATTGCGTTTCTCGTGCTGCCGTATCCGATCTTTCATCTGATGCTCGAATACAAGTCGGCGGCGATCGTCGGCGCGGTGCAGGTGTTGGGCGGCGTGATCATCGGCATTTTCTCGGGCGTCGGGCCGGCTGTATTGTCCGAACTCTTTCCGACGAAAATCCGCACGACATGGATGTCGATCGGCTACGGCATCGCCAATGCGGTGTTCGGCGGTTTCGCGCCGATGATCTCCATCGCGCTCATCAAGGCGACGGGCTCGCCGCTGTCGCCCGCGTACTTCGTGATGCTCGCCGCGCTGCTGTCCACGATCACTGTCATCACCATCAAGGAGACGGCGCACGCGCCGCTGCAATAACATGCGCTGGAATCGAACGCTTACAGTAGTGAACTGCCATGCCGAAGGCGAAGTCGGCAACGTAGTGACGGGCGGCGTCTTCGGCGTGCCCGGCGCGACCATGTTCGAGAAGATGATGCATCTCGAAGAAGTGCGCGACGACCTGCGCCGCATCTGCATCTTCGAGCCGCGCGGCTCGGCGAATCAGACGGTGAACTTCCTTCTGCCCGCAACCGATCCGCGCGCGCAAATGGGTTACGTGATCGCGGAATCGACCGAATATCCGGCGATGTCCGGCTCGAACACGATGTGCGTCGCCACGGTGCTGCTCGAAACCGGCATCCTGCCGATGGTCGAGCCCGTCACCGAACTCGTGCTCGAAGCGCCGGCCGGGCTCATTCATCTGCGCTGCGCGTGCGCGAACGGCAAGGTCACGAAGGTCGAGTTCACGAATCAGCCCGCGTTCGCGAATCATCTCGACAGAACGATCGAGGTCGAAGGGCTCGGCAGCCTGACGGTCGATGTCGGCTATGGCGGCATGACCTACGTGATCGTCGATGCGCAAAAGCTCGGCTTTCGCATCACGCCCGACGAAGCGCGCGAGCTGTGCGAACTCGGGCAAGTCATCAAAGCTGCGGCGGCGGCGCAATTGCCTTCGCCGCATCCGCTGAATCCGCTCATCAAGGGCATCACGATGACCGAGTTCGTCGGGCCGCTCTCGCGCGAAAACGGCGTGCTGAAGTCGCGCAACACGGTGATCGTTTCGCCGGGCCGCTGCGACCGGTCGCCGTGCGGCACGGGCACGTCCGCGCGGCTCGCCGTGATGCATGCGAAAGGGCTGATCGACGTGGGCGAGACCTTCCTGCACGAGTCGATCATCGGGTCGGTGTTCGAAAGCCGTATCGATTCGGTCACGCGCCTCGGCGATGTTCCGGCGGTCGTGCCGGTCGTGTCGGGTCAGGCGTGGATCACCGCGATTTCGCAAGTCGGCGTCGATCCGACCGATCGCTTCCAGACCGGCTTTACGCTCGCGGATACGTGGTGCGAAGCCGTCGACGACAAGCTCATCAAGTCGCGCGCGAACTCATGAGCGTGGCAGGCGACGAAATGGCGGATGTCGTCGTGATCGGCGCGGGCGTCGTGGGACTGGCTTGTGCGTGGGCCGCGCTGCGCGATGGCGCGCGCGTGACGATCGTCGATCGCGATTTCGAGGGCGACCGCGCGTCGCACGGCAACGCGGGCGGCATCGCGGTGACGGAGAGCACACCGATCGCCGTGCACGGCATGTTCACGAAGGTCGCGAAATGGCTGATGGACCCGCTCGGGCCGCTCGCGCTCGACTGGAAGCATTTGCCGAAGGCGCTGCCCTGGTTGATGGCGTTTCGCCGCGCGAGCGAGCCGGACCGTTATCAGGCGATTTCGCATGCGCTCGCGCTGTTGAACAACCGCGTCTACGACGACATCCTGCCGATGTTCGACGATATCGGCGCGAGCGCGATGCATTATCGCCGTGGCGCGCTGACGGTCTATGAAACCGGCGAAGCCTTCGCCGCCGATCAGGCCGAATGGGCGTTCAAGCGCGAACTCGGTGTGCGCTGGCATGCGCTGAATGCGCAGCAGGTGCGCGAATGCGAGCCGTCGCTCGCGCCGGTGTTCCGGCATGGCGTGTTTATCGACGACTGGTCGCATATCGGCGATCCGCGCCGCATCGTCACGCTTTTGCGCGAGCGCGTGCGTGCGCTGGGCGCGCGCTTCGTGACGGGCAGCGCGCGTGCGCTCGATTCGCCGGAGTCGGTCTTGCTCGCGGACGGAAACCGCGTGAAAGGGCGACGCATCGTGATCGCGGCGGGCGCGTGGTCGGCGGCGCTGGCGAAGTCGATCGGCGACAGCGTCTTGCTCGAAAGCGAGCGCGGCTATAACGCGACGCTGCCGAAGCACGGCGTCGCGCTGACGCGCGAAGTGATTTTCGCGGAGCGCAAGTTCGTCGCGGCGCCGCTCGACGTCGGGCTGCGCATCGGCGGCGCGGCGGAGTTCGCGGGTCTCGATGCGCCGCCGAATTATCGTCGCAGCGATGCATTGCTCACGCTCGGCAAGCGCTTCATTCCCGGCATCGACGATACGGACGCCGCGAAATGGATGGGCCAGCGTCCCGCGACGCCCGACTCGCTGCCGGTGATCGGCGCATCGCCACGCGTGCCGTCGGTCGTATATGCATTCGGTCACGGGCATCTCGGCCTGACGCAATCGGCGACGACCGCCGCGCTCGTCGCCGATGTGCTCGCGGGCCGCACGCCGCGCGTACCGCTCAATCCGTATTCGATCGCGCGCTTCGATCACTGAATCAAAGGAGGAACGAGACATGCAAGTGAACTGGAAAGGCGTATTTCCCGCCGTCACGACGAAGCTCAGGGAAGACGGCTCGCTCGACCGCGATGCCATCGTGAGCGGCCTGAACCGGCTGATCGACAACGGCGTCGGCGGCGTCGTGATGATGGGCATGGTCGGCGAGAACGCGCAGCTCACGCCCGAGGAAAAGCGCGCGGTGCTGAAGATCGCGGTCGAAACGGTGAACGGGCGCGTGCCTGTCATTTCGGGTCTCGCGGAATTGAACACGGCGAACGCGACGCAATTTGCAAAGGATGCCGAAGCAATCGGCGTGCAAGGGTTGATGGTGTTTCCGGGGCTCACGTATCGCTCGGACGATCGCGAGACCGTCGAATACTATCGGTCGATCGCGCGTTCGACGCAGCTCGGCCTGATGATCTACAACAATCCGCGCGGCTATGGCGTCGACATGCGTCCCGACTTGCTCGCGCAATTGGCCGATGAACCGAACGTCGTCGCGATCAAGGAAGAGACCTACGACACGACGCGCGTCACCGATCTCTACGCGCGCTTCGGCGAGCGCTTCGTCGTGTTTTGCGGCGTGGACGATCTGATCGTCGAATCCGTCGCGCTCGGCGTGAAAGGCTGGGTCTCGGGCATGGCGAACGCGATGCCGAAAGAATCCGTCGACTTGCTGAACCACGCGGTCAATGGCGAATACGACAAGGCGCGCGCGCTGTATCGCGCGCTGATCGACCTGTTCCATCTCGACACGCACGTGAAGCTCGTGCAGTACATCAAGCTCGCGGAAAACATCACGGCGGGTTATCCGGAATACGTGAAAGCGCCCCGGCTGATGCTCGAAGGCGAAGAACGGCGGCGAACCATCGAGATCGTGGAAAAGGCGATCGCGAACGTCAAGGCGCTCGCGCGATGAAATCCACGTTCTTCTGCATCGACGGACACACGTGCGGCAATCCGGTGCGCGTCGTCGCGGGCGGCGCGCCGACGCTCGAAGGCGCGAATATGATCGAACGCCGCGCGCATTTCCTGCGTGAATTCGACTGGATTCGCACCGCGCTCATGTTCGAGCCGCGCGGACACGAGGTGATGTCGGGCAGCATTCTCTATCCGCCGACGCGCCCGGATTGCGATCTCGCGCTTCTCTTCATCGAAGTGAGCGGCTGCCTGCCGATGTGCGGACACGGCACCATCGGCACGGTGACGACGGCCATCGAACACGGGCTCGTGCGGCCGCGCGAGCCCGGCGTGTTGCGGCTCGATACGCCCGCGGGTCTCGTCGTCGCGCGGTATCGGATGAATGGCGAGCATGTGGATTCCGTGCAGCTCGTCAACGTGCCGTCGTTTTTGCATTCGCGCGACTTGTCCGTCGAAGTCGATGGCCTGGGCGAGATTCGTTTCGACGTTGCGTACGGCGGCAACTTCTATGCGATCGTGGAACCGCAGCGCAGCTATGAAGGCCTGCACGCGCTGAAGCCTGCCGACATTCAGCGTCTGAGCCCGATATTGCGCGAGAAGGCGAACGCGAAGTACACGTTCATCCACCCGGAAAACGATGCGATACGCGGCCTCAGTCACGTCATGTGGACAGGCGAGCCGACGATCGAAGGCGCGAGCGCGCGCAACGCCGTGTTCTACGGCGACAAGGCCATCGACCGCTCGCCGTGCGGCACGGGCACGTCGGCGCGCATGGCGCAGCGCGTCGCGAAGGGGCAGTTGAAGATCGGCGAGCGTTTCGTGCATGAGAGCATCATCGGCACCTTGTTCGAGGGCGTGGCGATGGAAGCGGCGCGCGTCGGCGAATACGATGCGATTCAGCCGGGCATTGAAGGCTGGGCGCGCGTGACCGGCCACAACACGATTTTCGTCGATGACCGCGATCCGCTCGCGCACGGATTCCTGCTGAAATAACGGGAGAAACATGGCCATGCTGATTCTGAAAAACGCTCGCGTGCTCGACGCCGATCACGAGCGCGACGACGGCCGCTATTCGATCGTCATCGACGGCGACACGATTCGCGACGTCACGCGCGAACCGGTGGAGGCGCGCGGCGCGCAGGTGATCGATGTCGGCGGCAAGACGGTGATGCCCGGCATGATCGATTGTCACGTGCATGTGATCGCGTCGGTCGCGCATCTCGGCAACAACAGCCGTTTGCCGAATACGTTCGCCGTGCTGCGCGCCGTGCCGATTCTCGCGGGCATGCTCGATCGCGGCTTCACGACCGTGCGCGACGCGGGCGGCGCGGATTACGCATTGTCGCGCGCGATCGAAGAGGGCGTGATCGCGGGGCCGCGTTTGTTCGTCGCGGGCAAGGCGCTTTCGCAGACCGGCGGCCACGGCGATTTCCGCGAGCGCTTCGACAACTCGGATCCCGACCCGTGCGGCTGCAATCGCAACATGGGCGCGATCGGGCGCGTGGTCGATGGCGTCGATGAAATGCGCAAGGCCGTGCGCGAGGAAATGCGTGCGGGCGCGCATCACATCAAGATCATGGCGTCGGGCGGCGTGGCTTCGCCGACCGATCCGATCGGCAACCTGCAATTTTCCGTCGATGAAGTGAAGGCCGCCGTCGAGGAAGCGGAATCGCATCAGACCTACGTGATGGCGCATGCCTACACGGCGAAGGCGATTGCGCGCGTCGTGAAGCTCGGCGTGCGCACGATCGAACACGGCAATCTGATCGATGACGCCGCCGCGCGCGTGATGGCCGAACACGGCGCCTACGCGGTGCCGACGCTCGTCACGTACGACGCGATGTCGAAAGTCGGCGCGCAGATGGGCCTCGCAAAAGACACGCTCGACAAGAACGAGTCGGTGCGCAAGCGCGGACTCGAAGCGCTGGCGATGCTGCACGCGCGCGGCGTGAAGATGGGCCTCGGCACCGATCTGCTCGGCGACATGCATCAATATCAGAGCGATGAACTTTCGATACGCGCGGAGATCGTCGGCGCATTCGAGGCCATTCGTCAGGCGACGGCGATCGGCGCGGAAATCGTGAACATGAAGGGCAGGCTCGGTGTCGTCGCGGCGGGTGCGTATGCGGATTTGCTTGTCGTGGATGGCGATCCGCTGAAGGATATTCGCGTGCTCACGGGACAGGGTGAGCGCATCGCGGGCGTGATGAAAAGCGGCGCGTGGGTGCGGGAGGCTTTGCTGTGAACATGCGTGTTACGATGCCGCAACCCTACGAATAAGCACTAAAAGAAACACATGCCTCCGGTCGCCACGAGTCCGAGCCCCACGGAATCCACGCACAAGATCGTGCGCACGACGACGGTCGAACTCGTCACCACGGCGATCCGCCAACGTATCCTCTCCGGCGATCTCGCGCCCGGCGAAGTGCTGCGTCAGGAAGCGCTCGCCGACGAACTCGGCGTGAGCCGCGTGCCGATCCGCGAGGCGATCACGCGGCTGACCGGCGAAGGCTTGCTGACGAAGGTGCCGCACAAGGGCGCGTATGTCGCGGAGCTGTCGATCGAAGAAGTGCAGGAGACGTTCGAGATTCGCTTGCGGCTGGAACCGTGGCTTTTTTCGCAGGCCATTCCGCATATCACCGACGCCGAAATCGCGAAAGCCGAAAAGCTCGTCAACGAAATGGATCACGCCGATTCGGGCGTTTGGGGCCAACTGAACTGGCGTCTGCACGAGACGCTTTATCTGCCGGCGCGGCGCGATATCACGGTGCAGATGCTGCGCGTGCTGCACGATCGCAGCGACCGCTATTTCCGTTTTCAGGTCGTGCAGGTGCCGATCCGCGAGCAGTCGCACGAAGAGCACATGAACCTGATCGACGCATGCAGAAAGCGCGACGCAAAGCTCGGCGCGAAACTGCTCGAGCAGCATGTGAAGACGGCGGGGCAGCAGATCATCTCGGTGGTCACGGCGATGATGGCGCGATGAGACGCACGTGCGCGGGCCGCGCCGCATCGCGCGCATCGATTTCGATGTGAGCATCGGCGGCTGCGATGTGCGCGAACGCGGTTTCATCGACCATCACGACCGGCACCTCCGACGCATACAGCTCGTTTGCGACGATCGCGCCGATCGACAAGATCAGATCGCGCTCCGTGAGCACGATGCCCGCCGGACCCGTGCCGTTGCGCAACGCTTCGGCGAGCACGCTGCTGCTCGAACTCGATCCGCGCGCACGCGGCATCACGAGAATGCGCGACGCGAGGCTCTGGCCGCGACCGGCGTGCGTGGCATCGACAATCACGCCGCGTTCGGCGTCGTAGCCGCCCCAGAAGCTGAGCGGCGGCAACGCGATGCCCACCGCGCGCGCGTGGCCGGGAACGAGTGTGACGCCCTCAAACGTTTTCATCGATGCATACCTTTCCTTCGAACGCCGATCGCACGCATTCGCTCATGCTGCCGAATGCCACCGTCACGCCGATATTCGCCGGCGCGTAGTGCGCCCATTTGCCCGAGTTGGTCATCACGAGGCCGCTCATTTGCTTCATCACCGGCGTGATGTACGTGCAGGTATCGACGACGATCTGCACGCCGCGTCCGGCCAGCGTCCGCGCGATGCCTTCTTCCTCGAGTTGCCAGAGCACGAAGCGGCTCGTGTTCACGTAGACATCGCAGCGTGGCGTGCCTTCATGCCGATCGAAGAGTGACGCGAGCGTGCGAAATTCATCGACGGAAAAGTGCGGCGTGCCGAGCGCGACGGCGGCGAGCGCGTCGCCCGGCTTCGCATGGCTCCAGCGCCTGCGCACGGCCTGAAGGTCCGACGCGCTGACCGCGACCGTGCGTTCTGGCGCGTGTCCCTGAAGCGCGGCATCCAGTGTTGCGGCTTCCGGCGTGATGCCGACCGCATGAAAGAGCGCCACGGATCCGCTCGACGCCGCCGCCGCGCCGAGCGCTTTGAGCTCGTCTTCGGTCGTGTCGGCGGGCAGGCCGGTGATGGCCGCGACCGTCGCGCCGACTTCGCTGCCGAGCAGGAAGCCGAGCGCCGCGAAATCCGCATCGCGATGTGTCGATGCGCGCAAGTCCGGTGCTTCGATCACGATGCGCGCCGCACGGTTCGCCGTGACGTGCAGGCCCGCGTTCGGCGCGCGGCCGGTGATCGCGGCGGCGAGATCGAGGAAATCGCCGTAGCGGCTCGTGCGCGCGCCGAGCACGGAGTTGGCGAAGACGATCGCGTTCGATTCGGCCCACGCGATCTGATCGCCCAGCTTCGGACGATGCTTCAACTGATAAGGCGCGCACGTGAAGCTCGCTTCGCAGCCGAGTTCGATATGCGCCTGCATGAGCCGCCTGCCCGCGCTCGCGACATGGACATCGCCGCGAAAGAGTTCGGGATGGATGAGATCGAGCGAGCCGACGTTGAGCGTGGTCGGCACGGCGACCTTCGCGCCGCTCGCGACGAAGCGCTCGACGAAATCGAGACTCGCCGCGCCATGATAGAGACAGCCGTCGATATGCGCGGACGTGATGTCGATGAGCGAGTCGGCGTCCATGACGCGCGCCGTCGCCGCGACGATGCGCATCGCGAGCGCGAGGCCGGCGCCGAGATCGCCGTCGAGCATCGCGGTATCGCGTGGGGAAAGAGTGAGCATCGGGCCGGTTGCGCTGCGCTGAACAATGACAGCGCAGGATAACGGATCGGCGCAATGCTGTGCGAACTACCTTCGGCCGAAACGGCGCACGAAGCAATAGAAAATCCACGGATGAATTTTCAGCATCGCCATCACGAAGGACAGTTTCGGCCGGTGATCCGAATACATGCCGACCAGATGCGCGACACGAAGTTTCTCCGAAACGCCGAGCAAAACCGGTTCCGCCAGCCGATAAGTCGGCGCCTTGATCGCGGCCTGGAACGCGATCGTCCGGTAGCCGTAGATATATTTCAGCCGGAAGAGCAGGCGGCGGTAATTGGGTATCGGCATCGACGCCGTTATCTTCTCCACCCGATCGATAATGGCGTACAGGTCGACAATCTTCGGATTGAAGCGCGTCGAAATTCCTGTTTCCCGATCCATGTACGCATACAGATTGTCAGGAATCAGCCGCACGACGTTCGATTTACCCAGCGTCTGAATCGACACGCAGATATCTTCATAGATAAGCCCGGTCGGATGCTCGATCGAGAGGAAGATTGATCGGCGCACGAGCTTGTTCCAGCAATAAGCCTGCAGCGTCAGGTCGAAGATTCTCTCAACGGCCTGCATACCGGTGATGACGGTATCGCCCGTTTCGATGCGGTAATTGACCTTGCCATCCGGCGTGACGTTTTCGGCGGCGAAGACCACGACGTCCGCGTTGTGCTTGTCCGCTTCCTCTATCACTCTGCGGATGAGGTCGTGATGAACGTGATCGTCGCTGTCCACGCACAGAACGTATTCGCCGCGCGCCGCCAGTGCGGCGACCTTGCGGGTTTCGGCGAGTCCTTTGTTCTCGGCGTTCTTAATGAGCTTCCACGGAATTCTGGTCTGATTCTCCAGAATGCGGGATGTCATTTCGCCGGACCGATCAGGACTGCTGTCGTCAACGGCGATTATTTCGAAGTCGGTGGAGGTTTGTGACAAAAGTGAGTCGAGGCACTCTTCGATGTACGGCTCCACTTTGTACACAGGCAGCAGGACGCTGATTTTGGGCGGTGCTTGCATGTATGGAGAATACCCGGTTCGGGATTTTCGAGGGGAACGAGAAGTGCCCAAGAATTCTACGTGCTGTGACGCATGCCGGTATTAGGGTCATTGACTATTGCCAGCGTGATCGAGGGGTTATTCGGCGGTATTTTCTTCTTAGAATAGTGTTTCGCGTTGTACTTAATACTTAAGGCATCCAAAGCGTCGCCATGATTGTCCTCGTCCAATGAGTGAGCCGGTCATCCTTGCTTGCCATTTGCTCAGAGAAAAGCCGGACTCATTCTGCGTTTCCCGGCATTCCCTTGTTCGCGAGAGGAACGCCGATCTCGGTGCATCGCCGTGAAAATAATTCGGAATACGAATAAGTATTCAGATGGACTTATGACGCACGTCGCGGCTAAGTAGCAGGTACGTCAATTTCTGTGTGATTAAGAGAAAAGCACTTGTTCGTACGCGGCAAGCGTGTCATTAGCATGTCCAAGCAACTCGGGTATTCCCGCGCCCACCCGCCTCGGGTAGTGGTCGGTTTGCGATCGCCTGCAACACTTCATCGGATCGGCGCCGCGTCGGTGCGGATTGCACCAATCGATCGCGCGCGCCGGCCAAACCACATCAAATACTCACAACGAGGAGACACTCATGGGTTTCATGAGGAAAGGCGCCGCCGGTGCGGCGCTCGCGGTTTTTGCCGGCAGCGCGGCGGCGCAATCCAGCGTGACGCTTTACGGCGTCGCCGATGCCTTCGGTCAGTGGTTCAACAACGGCGGCACGCAGTCGTGGTCGATGCGAAGCGGCGGCAACAGCGGCTCGATGATCGGCCTGAAGGGCAGCGAAGACCTTGGAGGCGGCCTCAAAGCCGTCTTCACCTTGGAAAATGGCTTCAACCTCAACAACGGTACGTTCTTCGCCGATTCCTCGGCGATGTTCTATCGTCAGGCGTGGGTCGGACTGACGCACGAGAAGTACGGTTCGTTGTCGCTCGGCAGGCAATATCAGCCGACATTCTGGTCGCTCTATCCGACCGACCCGTTCCGCGCGAACGAAGTGCTCTCGCCGCTCGCGGCGGCGTCGACGTCACTCGACCGCAACACGATAGCCACGCAAACGGGTGGCGGGCGTTCCAGTAATGCGATCGTCTACAAGTCGCCCAATTTCAGCGGCTTTCAGTTGTGGAGCATGTATGCGCTTGCTGCGTCGGTCACGCAGCCGTATCCGCAGTCGACCGGCAACATGCTGGATATCGCCGGAACCTATTCGGGTTACGGGCTCTACGTGGGGTTGTCGTATCAGTTTCAGCATCCGGGCTCGAAGAACATCCCGGGCTTGCCCGCCGCGGTCAACACGGTCTCGGTCGAGCATTACACGGGCGCGCTCGCGTATCGCATCGGCATCGTGAATCTGCAATTCAACTACACGTATCACAAGCCGGAAAACCCGGCTGCGGGTTCAGTCGCCGCGCGCCTGAATGCGGCGCATCCGTTCAGCGTGGCGGAACTCGGCGCGACGATCCAGGCGACGCCTGCCGACGCCATCGAAATTGCGGGCTTCCAGCGCGTCGTGCGCGGCGTGCACGACAACACGTGGGGCGTGCAGGTCGGCGTGGATCACAACATCTCCAAGCGCACGTCCTTCTATGGCCGCGCGGGCTATATGAAGAACAACGGCCTCGCGACGACGACCTGGCCCGGCCTCACCGCGATCGGCCCGGGCGAGAAGCAGACGCTGGTTGGCGTCGGCATGTCGCATCGCTTCTGAATGACATCGGGCGCTTCGTCCGGGCCGGTGGCCCGGCGGAGTGCGCGTGTCAGGACTCATCGCATCGAACATCGGTTACAACGAACGTGGCAACGGACAACACTATGAAATTCATTCGAACCGGAAAGCTGATGATCGGGCTGGCCGCCGTCGGCGCTTCCTTCTATGTTCACGGGCAGAACGTTGCGCCGGCGCCGGCGAGTGCCGAGGCGCCGGCATCGTCGTCGTCGTCGTCGTCGGCGAGCGCTGGCAAAACGTCGTCCAGGGCCGCCGATCGCGCGCTGCGACGTCGCATCCTCACCGCGCTCGGCAAGGCGAAAGGGATGCGCACGAGCGGCGTCACCGTGCGCGCGACCAACGGTGACGTAATACTGGAAGGCTGGGTGCCCGAGGAAGCGCAGATCGATCAGGCGACGCGCGTCGCGCAAAGCGTGCAGGGCGT
Source organism: Caballeronia novacaledonica (assembly GCF_900258035.1). Classification (GTDB taxonomy): domain Bacteria; phylum Pseudomonadota; class Gammaproteobacteria; order Burkholderiales; family Burkholderiaceae; genus Caballeronia; species Caballeronia novacaledonica. Next base: position 104,061 of record NZ_OGTP01000007.1, read on the forward strand.
GAAAACGGTCCGCAACACGTTGACGCTCTCGACGTTCTGAATTCGTCGCTTTATCGCCGTTTGCTTTCCCCGCAAACGGCGATCGATTTCGTTTCGAGACACTACGACAAACCGTGATCGCCGAATGTGCGGCCGTTGCCCGGTCGCTCGCGGTCACGGAAAGGCGCGTTCAAACCGAATGTTGCGCCGTTCGGCATCGCCGCGCTCGCGCGCCGGGTCCGCCGATGATCCATCAGCCGCGAGGCCGACCGCTTCGCGCGCAATCTAGGTGCTGTCGCGTTTCGCGACATGCTGCGCCATGAAGCTGGACAAGACCGCGCGCTCATCCTGTCTCCTTCTCTCTCTCGCGCGAGCCACGCGGGTACGTCCATTTTCGTGCTGATTGCTTCACTACGACAAACCGTGATCGCCGAACGCGCGACCGTTGCCCGGTCGCTCGCGGTCACGGAAAGGCGCGTTCAAACCGAATGTTGCGCCGTTCGGCATCGCCGCGCTCGCGGGCCGGGTCCGCCGACGATCCATCAGCCGCGAGGCCGACCGCCCTCGCGCGCAATCTAGGTGATGTCGCGTTCCGTGACATGCCGCACCATGAAGCTGGACAAGACCGCGCGCTCATCCTTTTTCTATCTCTCTCGCGAGCCATGCGAGCACTTCCATTTCGCGTTGATCGCTGCGGCGAGCGCGAAAATGCGCTACTTGTAGATCGCCACGACACGCCCAAGCCACGCGGCGCGCGTTTCGGCGCTCGAGGCGCGACCACGCCGGAAATGCGGCGCGCGCCGCGCGACCATACGGCGTGAGCCATTTCACGAGCCGGCCGGCGCTCGCAGGTCTGTATGCGAGCGGGTTGATCGAGCAAATTAACCGGAAGGGCAGTTTCGTCACGCATCGGCGGAAGGCTCGGAGTTCGGGCGGTCGGCAGGCTTTTGCGAGACGGCGCACGGAGCGCCAATGCACACGCGGCCGATCACGCCGCCGCCGCCGTTCGCGATGCGGGCCACATGCTCATGTGCGCCATGACTTCGCGTCTTTGGGATGCAGACCCGGCAGCGACGTTCATGGTGATCGGCGCACGGTGCGCCCGCCGCCGAGGATTTCGAAACGAACGACGCGATGCATGTCTTGAAGAAGCGGCATGAGGCATGCCGTGCGTCCGCTGCGCGCAGGCTAAAACGCAGTACCGCGCGAAGGTGTCGCGCGAGCGTGCTCAGGCGGCGCTGGTCGCGACGGGCTCGCTGGCCGCGCGCCGCGAGCGCTCGGGATGCAGCCAGCGCCATGCGACGAGTGCAGCGAGAATCAGCATGGCCGCGCTCGTCATGAAGCCCAGTTCGTAGGCACGCGCAGTCGTGCTGCCGTGGGCCTGCACGATCCGGCCGATCAGCATCGGCGCGATCGCGGCGCCCGTGCTGGCAATCGCAGTATGGATGCCGATGAGCGCGCCTCGCTGCGTATCGGGCACGACTTCGGAAAGGAGCGCGGGCGCGAGCGCGAAACAGACGGTCGGCAGCGCGCCCGCCAGAGCGAACATGGCGACCTTCTGCACGGGCGCGAGACCGGGCAACATCAACGCGACGAAAAGGCACGCGCCAGCGACGAACACCGCGCACAGCAAGCGCACGCGCGCGCTGCGCGACGATGCGCCGCGCGCCAGCATGCGCTGCGACAGCCAGCTCAGCCCGAGACTGAACGGCGCCGCCGTCGCGATCACGACCGCGAACCAGCGTCCGGACGCGATGCCCGAGAAGCCGAGCGCTCGTTCCAGATACGTCGGCAGCCAGGTCATGTTCGCGCCGAGCATCCAGTAGGCCGCGAAGCCGAGGAAGAACACGCAGAGAATGGTCGGGTTGCTCAGGAGTTCGCGGTAAGGCACGGTCTGGCGCGCCGCGCCGGCACCCGTGCTCGCGTTTCCGCGCGGACGCTGCGCGAGGTTGCCTTCGCGCCCGACGCACAGCCACAGCATGCTCCACACCGCGCCGATGACGCCGAGCACGACGAAGTTCATGCGCCAGCCCCAATGGTGCGTGATGACCGGAATCAGCAATCCCGCGATCAGCAAGCCCACGACGGCGCCCTGATTCAGGAGCGCGACCGGCATGTTGCGTTTCTCGTTGGGAAACCATTTGTAGAGCGCGTGAACGGACACCGGATAGAACGGGCCTTCCGCCGCGCCGAGCACGACGCGGCTGGCGAGGAACGCGGCCATGCTGCTGAAGAGCGCCTGCGGAATCTGCAGAACGGCCCACAGGATGCCCATCGCGAGCAGCAGCCAGCGCGTCTGGACGCGGTTCGAGAGGAATCCGACCAGCACCGTCGAAACGGCGAACAGCCAGAAGAAGCTCCCCGCCACCACGCCAAATTGCGCCGGCGACAGGTTCAGGTCGCGCATCATCGGCACGGCCACCATGCCGAGCACAATCTTGTCGAGGAAGTTGATGAGGGCAAGCGCCGTCAGCATCAGGGTTGTCATCCACGCAGCGCGTGGCCTGTAACCGTCAAGTGAATTCATGGTTCGGATCGGCTCAAGAACGTGGCGCGCGCCGGCGCGCCACTGGGTGCAAAGTAGGTTTCGCCGCGCTCGTTCGCGCCGGGTGCATGCCGCACGCTTGCCACGTTAAGTGCCCGCGACGAGCCCCACCCCCACCCGAAACAGGGAGGACAGGGAAAACACCGTCCCGCACAGTCTGTCTCGCGAAGAGCGCAATCTGTCGCCGCGCGTGGCGCCGCCGCCGCGCGGACGGCAATGGCATCGTCCTTGCATGCACTTGCTCCCTTAGTCGAGCGAACCATCGCTCAGCCCTTAAAGGAGAGTGTTCATGAGTCTCGATTTGACGTTTCGCGCAGGCGAAGCGACCGTGATGGCCGCATCGGGACAGGCGACCGATGCGATGCCGGAAATCCTGATCGGCCGCGTCGATGGGCCGGTCGGCCACGCGTTCGCCAACATGATGGCGCAATCGAAAGGACACACGGCCATGTTCGCGATTCGCGCGTGCAATCAGATGGTCCGCCCCGCGACGATGATCGTCCCGAAAGTGACGTTGAAGGACATGGCGAACATCGACCTCTTCGGCGGCGTGGTGCAATCCGCGACTGCTGACGCCATCGTCGATTGCCTGATCGAAGGCATTTTGCCGAAGGATCAGGCCAACGAGTTGTGCATCATCAGCCTCGTGTGGATCGATCCGCGTTGCGCAACGGATGCGAACCTCGACAAGAAGGACATGTATCGCACGAACTATGAAGCAACGAAACTCGCCATTCGGCGTGCAATGAGCAACGAGCCGAGCGTCGAGGAACTCATCGCGAACCGGCACAGCATCAAGCACGATATGGACGACTGGAGTTGAGGCGCACGTCGCCTGCCAAGCTCCCGCGACGCTGTTAGACTGAACTCGCGTGCCGAATTGCACCGGTGCGTCCAAGCTGCTCCCTACATCATCGGGAAGGCGCTTTCGTGACGAGCCGAAGTCAGGCACATTGCGTCGATCGTGCTTGGCGGCACGCGCCGGCACGTTGCGAAAGCGCAGCTTTCCCCTATAGCCGACACCTATCGGCGGCATTGCAAAAATCGCATTCTATTGAGCGTCGCTCTCACGTATTTTCTAAGTTGAGGAAAGCTGCCGGACGAGTCACGCTCGCCCGGCGCGCATCGCGAAAACCCTTATCGGATCAGGTTTGTGCAGCACGGAAAACACGAACCTGAAGCCTTGGTGGTGAGCAGTAAAAGAACTAGTGGGTACGTCCTCGCAAGGAGATAACGCATGTCGAACGAATCGAAATGCCCGTTTACGCATGCCGCCGGTACCGGCACGACGAACCGTGACTGGTGGCCGCGGCAACTACGGGTGGATCTGTTGAATCAGCATTCCAGCAAGTCGAACCCGCTCGGCTCGGGCTTCGACTACGCCGAGGCTTTCAAGAGCCTCGATCTCGCGGCGGTCAAGAAAGACCTCGCCGAAGTCATGACCGATTCGAAGGACTGGTGGCCCGCCGACTTCGGTCATTACGGCCCGCTTTTCATCCGCATGGCGTGGCATAGCGCGGGCACATACCGCATCGGCGATGGCCGGGGAGGCGGCGGCCGCGGTCAGCAACGGTTCGCGCCGCTCAATAGCTGGCCGGACAACGTCAGCCTGGACAAAGCGCGCCGGCTGCTCTGGCCGGTCAAGCAGAAGTATGGCCAGAAACTTTCCTGGGCCGATTTGCTCATTTTGTCCGGCAACGTCGCGCTGGAAACGATGGGCCTGAAGACCTTCGGCTTCGCGGGCGGACGCGAAGACACATGGGAGCCGGATCAGGACGTCTACTGGGGCAATGAAAAGACCTGGCTCGGCGGCGATGTCCGCTATGGCAAGGGCGCGGCCGGCAACGACGAAGATCAGGGCGTGATCACCGCGGACGCCGAGAAGCACGGCGAGGAAGTCAGCCGCACGGACGGCGGCCGCAATCTGGAGAACCCGCTCGGCGCGGTGCAGATGGGTCTGATCTACGTCAATCCGGAAGGCCCGGACGGCAACCCCGATCCGCTTGCGGCGGCGCACGACATCCGCGAGACGTTCGCGCGCATGGCGATGAACGACGAGGAAACCGTCGCGCTGATCGCGGGCGGACACACCTTCGGCAAGACGCACGGCGCGGGCCCGGCGGATAACGTCGGTGCCGAACCCGAATCGGCGGATCTGGAAAACATGGGCCTCGGCTGGAAGAGCAGCTACGGTTCGGGTAAAGGCGCGGATACGATCACGAGCGGCCTCGAAGTCACCTGGACCACGACGCCGACGAAGTGGGGCCAGGGCTTCTGGGAGAACCTGTTCGGTTACGAATGGGAATTGACGAAGAGCCCGGCGGGCGCGAATCAATGGGTCGCCAAGGATTCGGGCGAAACCGTTCCGCACGCGCACGATGCGTCGAAGAAGATCAAGCCGACGATGCTGACGACGGACCTGTCGCTGCGCTTCGATCCCGAATACGCGAAGATTTCGAAGCGCTTCTGGGAGAACCCCGACCAGTTCGCCGACGCCTTCGCCCGCGCGTGGTTCAAGCTGACGCACCGCGACATGGGTCCGAAGGCGCGCTATCTCGGGCCGGAAGTGCCGCAGGAAGAACTGCTGTGGCAAGACCCGATTCCGCAACTCGACCATCCGCTCGCCGGCGATGACGATGTCGCGGCGCTCAAGCAGAAAGTGCTGGCTTCGGGGCTGTCGATTTCCGAGCTGGTCTCGGCGGCGTGGGCATCGGCGTCGACGTTCCGTGGCTCCGACAAGCGCGGCGGCGCGAACGGCGCGCGCATTCGTCTCGCGCCGCAGAAGGACTGGGAAGCGAACGACCCCGAACAGCTCGGCAAGGTTTTGTCGGCGCTCGAAGGCATCCAGAAAGACTTCAACGGCGCGCAATCCGGCGGCAAGAAGATTTCGATGGCCGATCTGATCGTGCTGGCGGGCGGCGCGGCAATCGAAAAGGCGGCGGAGAAGGCCGGTCACAAGGTCACGGTGCCGTTCACGCCGGGCCGCATGGACGCCACGCAGGACAAGACGGACGTGCTTTCGGTCGGGGCGCTCGAACCGGTCGCCGATGGCTTTCGCAACTACGTCAACGCCAACGTGCGTGTGCCCGTCGAGTCGCTGCTGATCGACAAGGCGCAACTGCTGACGCTGACCGCGCCGGAAATGACGGCGCTCATCGGCGGGTTGCGGGCGCTGAACGTGTCGAGCGGAAAGAGCACGCACGGCGTCTTCACCGACAAACCCGAAACGCTGACCAACGACTTCTTCGTCAACCTGCTCGACATGGACACGGAATGGCAGGCTCTGTCGTCGCGCCGCGATGTGTTCGAAGGGCGCGATCGCAAGACCGGGCAGCGCAAGTGGACGGGCAGCCGCGTCGATCTGGTCTTCGGTTCGCATTCGGTGTTGCGCTCGCTCGCGGAAGTCTATGCGAGCAGCGATGCGCAGGAGAAGTTCGTCAACGACTTCGTCGCGGCCTGGACGAAGGTGATGAATCTCGATCGCTTCGATCTGAAGAAGCAGTAAGCGGCGGAAGTTGAAGTCGTAAGCGATGCGGCGGTCCTTCGGGACCGCCGTTTTCGTTTCGAGGCGCTACGCGTGTCGCGAGCGAGCCTTGGCGACGAGCACGCTTTTGGTCGATCGCGTATCGTCTACGTTCCGGCTCTCAAACGACAGGAGACACGCCATGCCCCGCACCGTCGCCGAGAAACGCGCCGCCTTTCGCGCGCTGCACGAATCCGGCTGCTTCATGTTGCCGAATCCCTGGGACATCGGTTCCGCGCGCTACCTCGAAACGCTCGGCTTCAAGGCGCTCGCGACGACGAGTTCGGGCTTCGCATGGTCGAAGGGCCGCGCCGACAATCACGTGACGCGCGACGCGGTGCTCGCTCATTTGCGCGAGATCGTCGACGCGACCGATCTGCCGGTGAACGCGGACTTCGAAAGCGGCTTCGGCGCGACGCCGGAGGAAGTTGCGCAGAGCGTGAAGCTCGCCGTGGAGACGGGCGTCGCGGGCTTGTCGATCGAAGATTCGACGGGCGATGTTTCGTCGCCGCTATTTCCGCTCGATGTCGCCGTGGCGCGCATGAAAGCGGCGCGGCGCGCGATCGACGAAACCGGCGGCGACACCTTGCTCGTCGGCCGCGCGGAGAATTTCTTCGCAGGCAAGCCCGATCTCGACGACGCGATCGCGCGTCTCAAAGCGTATTCCGAAGCCGGCGCGGACTGTCTCTACGCGCCCGGCATCAAGACGCGCGAGCAGATCGCGGCGGTGGTGAAGGCGGTGGGATCGAAGCCGGTGAATCTGCTGATCGGCGGCGTGTCGGAGTTCACGTTGAGCGATGTGGCGGCGCTCGGCGTGCGGCGCGTGAGTGTCGGAGGCGGGCTCGCGCGCGCCGCGTGGGGCGGCTTCATGCGCGCGGCGCAAGGGCTCGCCGACGGCCGCTTCGACGGCTTCAAGGACGCGACGCCGGGCAATGACCTGAACGGAATTTTCGAGGGTCGCGCGTAGTGCCTCACCGTAAAGGAGACGATGAAATGGCTCGCGAAATCATCCGCGTCGAACCGCTTTCGAGCTGGCTCGAACGATTCAAGGCGCCGACATCCGCCGTCACGCGCCACGGCGATACGGTCTACGTGTCCGGCTTTCCGCCGTTCGATCCGCAGACCGGCGAGGTCGTTGCGAACGCAACGATCGAACGTCAGACGGAACTCGTGCTTGCGCAGTTGAAGCTGTGTGTCGAGGCGGCGGGTTCGTCGCTCGATCAGGTGCTGAAGTGCAACGTGTATTGCACGTCGGTCGATGCGTTTCCCGTCGTCAACGCGGTCTACGCGCGCTTCTTCGGCCCGAACCCGCCGGCACGCATCTTCGTCAACGTGCCGGCGTGGCCGGGAGGATTCGACATCGAGATCGACTGCGTGGCGGCGGCGAACTGATTCAATCCGCGTGCGCGCGATCGAATGCCCAGACGTCCGGGAAGCCCATCAGTTCGCACATCTCCGGGAACGGATACATCGTGGCGGCCGCGCCTTGCGTGCCCTTGCGGGCGAGGATTTCGCCGTAGACGTCTTTCAACGCCTTCGCGACGGACAAGAACCCCGACGCCGGATAAATCGCGAGCGAAAATCCGAGCTTCTGCAATTCTTCGGGCGACAGTTGCGGCGTGCGCCCGCCTTCGACGACATTCACGAGCAAGGGCATATCGAACGTACGCCCGATCTTCTCCAGCTCTTCCACGCTCTCCGGCGATTCGATGAACAACACATCCGCGCCCGCTTTCGCATATGCCTCGCCGCGACGCAGCGCTTCGTCGAGCCCGAGCGACGTGCGCGCATCCGTGCGCGCGATGATCTGAAAGCTGCCATCGCTGCGGCTTTCCGCCGCGACCTTGATCTTGCGGACCATGTCTTCCATGGCGATCACGCGCCGTCCCGGCGTATGCCCGCATTTCTTCGGGAATTCCTGATCTTCGAGCTGAATGCCCGCCGCGCCCGCCTGCTCGTAACCCCGCACCGTATGCGCGACATTGAGCAGGCCGCCGTAGCCCGTGTCGCCGTCGCAGATCATCGGCGTTGTCGTGCCGCCGCAGAACGCCGCGACGCGATTCACCATGTCGGTATAAGTCGCGAGTCCCGCGTCGGGCAGGCCGAGATAAGACGCGACCGTGCCGAAGCCCGTCATATAGAGGCATTCGAAGCCCATCGAATCGGCCATCTTCGCCGAGATCATGTCGAAGATGCCGGGCGCGGTGACGATTTCCTTGCGCGCGAAACGCGCTTTCAGTGCCTGACGCTTGCTTTCATGCGTGACGCTCATGACGATATCCTCAGAAAGTTTCAACGATGCGATTCGTGCGAAAGCGTCGACGCCGCGAGCGTGCCATCGGTGTCGAGCGCAGGCGCGATGTCTTCCAGCGAACGGCGATTCGTCTCGATGCCGAACACCGCCAGCACGACGGCCATCACGACGAGCGCGCCGATGATCATCGACAGCACGTCTTTCACGCCGCCCGCCGCGTACATCACGACGACGAGCTGCGGCGCGAGAATGCCCGTGACGCGTCCCGCGCAGCCCGCGATGCCGTTCGCGCGCATGCGGTTCTCGGTCGCGAAAAGTTCGGGGATGTAAGTCGCGATGCCGAGCGCGACCATCAAGTACGTGAGCGTGAAGAGCAGGAAGCCGAGCATCGTGGCCATCGCGACGCCGGTGGAATGCCCGTACAGCCAGCCGATCAGCGCCGCGAGCGCCGCGACCGCGATCAGTCCGTTCTTGCGCCCGACGCGGTCGGCGATCAGCACGCCGACGAGCGCGCCCGCCGGCCCGCCCAGCGACATCAGCGTCGAATAGCCGAGCGACGACGCCATGCCGATGCCCTGCTTCATCAGGAAGGTCGGCACCCACACGATGAAGCCGTAGATCACCATGTTGACCGCGATCTGCACGACGATCGACACGAACGTGCGGCGAATCTGCGACGGCGAGAAGAGCTCGATCAGCGTGGTTTTCTTCGTCACGGTGCGCGGCGCGTCGTCGATGGGCGGCAGCGGCGCGCGGCGCGCCGACTCTTCCTCGGCGGCGCGCAGGATCGCCTCGGCTTCGTCGTAGCGGCCTTTCGATTCGAGCCAGCGCGGCGACTCGGGCATCTTCTTGCGAATGACCCACACGATCATCGCGCCGATGCCGACGATCGCGAACATCGCGCGCCAGCCGATCGCCGGAATGATCAGATAGCCGAGGAACGTCGAGAAAAAGAGCGCCGAGTTCGTGATGAGCGACAGATACGCCGACCACTTGCCGCGCACGGCGGGCGGCATGAACTCGCCGACCGAGCCATAACCGACGACGATCTCCGCGCCCAGTCCGAGCCCCATGAAGAAGCGGCACACGATGAGCCACGTCATGTTCGGCGCGAACGCACCGGCGATCGATGCGAGGCCGAACACCGCGAGATTGAACTGATACGTGAACTTGCGGCCTTTCGCGTCGCCGAGCACGCCCGCCGCGAACGCGCCGATCAACATGCCGACGAACGTCGAAGAGAGGAACGCGGCGTTGAGCTGCATCGTCGACCAGCCGGTCTTCGCCAAAGCGCCGAGCACGCCGCCCGCGAGATAGATGTCGAACGAATCGAGGAACATGCCCGCGCCGATCAGCCACAGCACGCGTTTGTGAAAGCCGGAGATCGGTAATCGGTCCAGACGCGGGCCGGCGTTTACGGTGCTTATGGTTGTGCCATCGGTGCTCAGCATGTCGTGTCTCCTGTCGCTTCGTGACTCTTCAACGACTCGCGGCTGCAAACTCAGGGCGCGGGATGCTCCCGGTCGTAGCGGTCGAGCACCGCCTTTTCGGCGGCGAGAATATGGCAGCGCGTGATGGCTTCCGCCCACGCGGCGTTGCGCTGTTCCAGCGCCAGAACGATTTCGACGTGCTGGCGCGCGCTGCGCTCGCGGTCTTCGTCGCTATAGGTGTCGAACGTCCACTTGATGAGCGGCGTTTCCTTCATCGACTTCAGCGAGCGGTCGAGGCGCGCGTTGTTCGCGGCGGCCGTGATGATCGCGTGAAATTCGCCGTTCGCGGCGAACCACGCTTCGCAGGATTCGGATGTCGATGGACGCTGCGTGATGTCGAGCATCGTATCGGCGAGCGATTTCAGGCGCGCAATGTCCGATGCGCCGATTGCAAGCGCCGCGCGCCCGGCGAGATACGGCTCGATCAGAAGACGCGCCTCGAAGATCTCGCGCGCGTCCTGCAAGGTCCACGCTTTCACGCGCACGCCGTAGTTCGGGCGCGTTTCGACCCAGCCTTCGGCGTCGAGCCGGCGCAACGCTTCGCGCACGGGCGTGCGGCTCACGCCGAGGCTCTTGGCGACCTGTTCCTCGCGCAGATACTGGCCCGCGCCGTACTGGCCGTCCGCGAGCGCGTCCTTGATCGCGATGTAGACGTCATCCGCCGAACGCGCCGGTTCGGGCGAGATTGTATGCAAAGCGGGTTGAGTCTGCGCCACTTCGGCCTCGTTTCGCGCTATCGACGAGACTATTGTATGCAATGTTGGCGCGATGAAACGTGGGGATTTCCCGCAGTGTCCGCTTACTTCCGGCGTTTCGCCATGTAGCCGAGATAGGCGATGACCGCGTCGAGATCGCTGTCGCTGATCGCGTTCTTGTCGAAGGCGGGCATTTTCATGTCGGGCCACGCGCGAATCGACTTCGGATCGCGGATGAACGACTTGAGCACCCACGGCTGGAAGTATTCGGTCGGATTGTGCGGGCGATTCAGGTCCGGCCCCACCGATGCATCGCCCGCGCCGTTCAGCTTGTGGCACACCATGCATTGCGCCGCGAAGACGGTCTGTCCGCGGCGAATCGGCGAATTGGCGGGCACGCTCTTGCCGACCGCGATTTGCGGGAATCGCGCGGCGAGCGTCGGCGCGATGCGGATCGCGTCCACCTTGAAGGGCCACTGCTCGCTCGACACGCCCGACGCGGCCGGATCGATCCACACGATATAGAACGGACCGATATCGCCGCTGCCCGGCGTCTTCGGCCAGGGATCGTCCGGCGGCTCGATCGCGAGCCACGGCTCGGCGCGCTTCTTCGCGTCGCCGAAAAGCAGCTTCGAGGAAAAGTGCGTGACGAAGCCATCGCTCGCGGTGACCTGGAGTTCCTTGCCGGCGGGCAATTCCGTGATGCCGAGCAGCGCGCGCAACGGAACCGCGCGATACGTCATCGGGCGATGAAACGTGACGTCGTTCGGCACGCGGATGGTCGCGACGTCCGGGCGCGCGAGCAACTGCTCGGTCGTGAGCGAGCGCTCGCCGCCGACGTTGATCGCGAGCGTCGCGGCCATCGACGAGGCGCAGGCGAACAGCAGGCTGGCGAGCGCGAATGCTGGTCTGAAGCTCATTCGATTTCTCTTCGGGTGAAGCTCGCCCTCATACTACCGCGCCGATCACGACCGGCTTTATCCGAAGACCGCGCGATTCGCCCTCACGAAGTCTTCGACCGTCTGCGGAGCCGTTCCCGTCACGCGCTCGATGATGCCGTCCGTGCCCTCGAAGACGCCGTTCTGATAATCGACGGCCACTTCGACGAAATGCTGGATCATGAATTCCGGCAGGTCGTAGTGGCGCAGATGGTCCCGATAGCCGTCGAGCGTCGCCGGACGGTAGACGATTTTCCTGCCGAGGACATCGCTCATCACGGCCGCGATCTCCGCTTGATTCATTTGCGTCGTTCCGCACAACTCGTAGGACTTGCCGACGTGTTCATCGGGTTTTGCAAGCACCGCGGCGATGAAGCGCGCCTGATCTTCCGCCGCGATAGCCGCGTGTCGGCCCTCGCCGAACGGCAGCTCGATCGCACCGTCGCGAACGATCGTGTCGCGTACCCACGGAAAAACCAGCCACTCGGAGAAGAACGTCGGCCTGATGTGCACGGTCGGCACGCCCGACCAGTCGAGTATGCGTTCGGCGATCCAGTGGTCCCGCGCCGCGTGACTCTTCGCGTTTTCGCGAGCCGAGATCTGCGACATGTTCACGACCGCATCCAGTCCCGCACGGCGCGCCGCATCCGCGAAATAGGCCGTCGCCTGAATGAAGCCCGGACGAACCGGATAACAGAGATACGCCGCGTCCATGCCTTCGGTCGCGCGAATGGCGTCATCGTGCGAGAGAAGATCGCCGGTCATGATTTCCGCGCCGGCATTCCGAAGCGCCTCGCTGCGCTCGTCTTCCTTGCGCACGAGCGCGCGCACGGCGTGACCGCCGTCGATAAGGTCTTTTACAGTGTGAACGCCGGTCTTGCCGGCTGCGGCGGTGACGAGAATCTTGCGTTGTTCCATGATGTATCTCCTTTGAATGCCTGAAAAGTGCATATGCACTATTTGCGACGAGAAAACGCTATAGGAATGCGTTGATCTGGATGTTAGTCATAATCCAGAAACGCGGCAACCGTTCGTGACTCAACTCAGAATTGCCGGATGCACACCAATGGAAAACGCCTGGCGGGATTACACTTTGCCGCCGAAGCAGGGAGAAGCTGAATGGGTCATTCGCAAGCACAGAAGGTCGAGACGCGTCAGCGCATCGTCGAGGTGGCGGCGCGGCGATTGCGCGAGCGCGGCATCGATGGCGCGAGCATCGCCGATCTCATGAAGGAGGCCGGACTCACCGTCGGCGGCTTCTACAAGCACTTTGCTTCTCGCGACGAACTCGTGCGAGAAGCGTTCGAGTATGCGCTGCGAGACATCGAGTCGTGGCAGGCATCGATTCCCACCGAACCGCAACGGGCGATGCGCGCGTATCTGTCCGAGGCTCACCGCGACAACATCGAACGCGCCTGTCCGATTTCCGCGCTGGTCAACGACGTGAGCCGCTGCGCGGGCGCGACGCGCGAGGTGTATTCCGCCCGCGTCGAGAAGATCGTGGGCCTCATCGCTCGGGCATCGCCTGCGCTGCTCGACGCAACGAAGCGCGCGGAAGCGTTCCACATACTGAGCGCGTGCGTGGGCGCGGTGACGTTGTCGCGGGCCGTATCGGACCCCGAGTTATCCAGTCGGATTCTCGATGGCGCGCTGAGCGGTGTGCTCGCGATGCTGTCCCCCGAACGCGACGCCGGCCAAGAAAGCGCGTGACGGAGTCGTGCGCCGAAACCCCTTGCAGGCAATCGTACGTCGATGGCGGTAAGCGTGTACTGTTCTACTCGGACGAAGAAGCGAGCGTCGTCCGTCACCGTTGTCTTGCCTGCAAGAACGTCGAAGCCGGCGTCGAGTTACAAACTCGGCCCGGCGTCCTGTTTCCCCCCTTCTTACAAGTGAGGATTAACCATGCCGTTCGTCACGACCAAAGATAACGTCGAAATTTTCTATAAGGACTGGGGCCCGAAGGATGCGCAGCCCATCGTCTTTCATCATGGCTGGCCGCTTTCCTCCGACGACTGGGACACGCAGATGCTGTTCTTCGTGCAGAAGGGATATCGCGTGGTCGCGCACGACCGGCGCGGGCACGGCCGCTCGTCGCAGGTTTCCGATGGCCACGACATGGACCACTACGCCGCCGACGCCTTCGCGGTCGTCGAAGCGCTGGACCTGAAGAACGCGATTCACATCGGACACTCGACGGGCGGCGGCGAAGTCGCTCGCTATGTCGCGAAGCACGGCGAACCGGCGGGGCGCGTCGCCAAGGCGGTGCTCGTCAGCGCGGTGCCGCCGCTGATGCTGAAGACCGAAGCCAATCCGGAAGGTTTGCCGCTCGAAGTCTTCGATGGCTTTCGCAAGGCGCTCGCCGACAATCGCGCGCAGTTTTTCGTCGATGTTCCCGCCGGTCCGTTCTACGGCTTCAATCGCTCGGGCGCGACCGTTCATCAGGGTGTCATTCAGAACTGGTGGCGTCAGGGAATGATGGGCAGCGCCAAGGCGCATTACGAAGGCATCAAGGCATTCTCGGAGACCGACCAGACCGAAGACCTGAAGTCGATTTCCGTGCCGACGCTCGTCCTGCACGGTGAAGACGACCAGATCGTGCCTTACGCCGATGCCGCGCTGAAGTCCATCAAGCTGCTGAAGAACGGGACGCTGAAGACGTATCCGGGCTTGCCGCACGGCATGCTGACGGTCAACGCGGATGTGCTCAACGCCGACCTGCTCGCCTTCGTGCAGGGCTGACCGAAGAGCGGGAACGAGCCGGTACCGAGACCGGCTCGCACCTCACAGCGTCAGCCGAGCGTGCCGACGCGTTCGTCGAGGACTGCAATGGCGAAGCGCGCACCGGAGCCGTGGTATCACCCGCCGCAGGAGGAAATCTGCGCGCTGTGCGGCCGCGGGGTGCCGCCATCGGAACGCGATCTGCATCATCTCTTGCCGAAATCGCAAGGCGGAAAGCAGACGGCGGTGCTGCATCGCATTTGTCATCGGCAATTGCATGCGCTCTTCACCGAAAAGGAACTGGCGCAACGCTATTCGACCGTCGAAGCATTGCTCGCGCACGAAGCGGTGCATAGCTTCGTCGAATGGGTGAAGACCAAGCCGGACGCGTTCTATCAGCGCACGCGGCGCGCGCGTTCTCGCTGACAGCGCCCTCACTGCGCGCAGGAAGCCTCGCTGCGGTACGCCGTCATGCCGAAACGCTGAAGGATGAAGTTCTCGACGACGAGACGGATATCCGCTTCGCGCGGCCGCGTGCCCCAGCGGCTGTTTCCCGCCACCGACGCCACCGTGAACCACGATTGCGGCGGAAACAGTTCGACGCGCAGCACGTCGCGTTCGAAAATCCTGAGACGCCCCGTATCGATGTGAAACTCGGCGCTGACCGCGCCACCCGGCATGCCGATGCTTGCCGTAATTGCCTTCGCATTCATGTTTTCGTTCTCTCAGAGTGCGACGATGCTGTCATCTTTTCGCGCACGATTGTCAAATTCTCCAGCAGCGTAAATGCGCAGTCCTTTCGAAAGGCATAATCGCGCGGCCATTTCGGCAGAGTTTTTCCTATAGGCATACAGTAGCGGCGTTGCGATTTGCCGCCGAAATATCGGCGCAATCGGCAAGTCACTCGCAACGCTCGCAGTGAATGGCGGCGACGGTTCGCTGCCGCACATATCGATCACCTGACACGTCTCATCGGCCGGCCTTTCGCATCGCGCCGGGCCGGTCTGTGCACGCAAAAATCAAACCAAAGAGGGAAGCAGAATCATGCTGAAAGCGTATTCCTATGCAGCCGCCGCAGCCGACAAACCACTCGGCCCGCTCGACATTCAGCGCCGCGATGTCGGCCCGAACGATGTGCGCATCGACATTCTGTTCTGCGGCGTATGTCATTCCGACCTGCATATGGCGAGAAACGAATGGGGCGGCTCGAACTATCCGGTCGTGCCGGGACATGAAATCGTCGGGCGCGTCGCGGAAGTCGGTTCGGATGTATCGAAGTTCAAGGTGGGCGATCTCGCGGGCGTCGGCTGCATGGTCGATTCGTGCCGCACGTGCGCGGCCTGCCAGGAAGGACTCGAACAGTTCTGCGACGGCCCCGAAGGCTTCACGCAAACCTACAATTCGCCGGACAGGAAGTCGGGCGGCGTGACCTTCGGCGGCTATTCGACGAGCATCGTCGTCGACGAGGCGTTCACGCTGAGCATTCCCGCGAATCTGGAACTGGCGGCGGTCGCACCGTTGCTGTGCGCGGGCATCACGACCTACTCGCCGCTGCGCCACTGGAACGTGCAGAAGGGCCACAAGGTCGGCATCGTGGGGCTCGGCGGTCTCGGTCACATGGGCGTGAAGCTCGCCGCCGCGATGGGCGCGCATGTCGTGCTCTTCACGACATCGCCGGGCAAGATCGAAGACGCGAAGCGCCTGGGCGCGCATGAAGTCGTGATCTCGAAAGACCCGGATCAGATGGCGGCGCACGCGAACAGCTTCGACTTCATTCTGAACACGGTGGCCGCGTCGCACGATCTCGATCAGTTCATGGCGCTGCTCAGGCGCGACGGCACGATGACGCTCGTCGGCGCGCCGGAGCATCCGCATCCGTCGCCTTCGGTGATGAACATGATCTTCAAGCGCCGCTCGCTCGCGGGATCGCTCATCGGCGGCATCGCCGAGACGCAGGAGATGCTCGATTTCTGCGGCAGGCACGGTATCACGTCCGACATCGAAATGATCCGCATGGACGAGATCAACCACGCGTACGAGCGCATGTTGAAGAGCGATGTGAAGTATCGCTTCGTGATCGATATGGCGACGATGGAGAAGTAAGCGCGCGATTCAGCGGGGCGCGTTCATCGTCGCGCGCATGCGTTCGACGAAGCGCTCCGTCACCGCCGGCAGCGTCCTGCCGCGCTTCTTCACGATGGCGATCGGCCGCGCGAATCCCGGATGGTCGATCGCTTTCACGACGAGTCCCGGCTCGGCGCGCACCTCGCGCGCGGTTTCCGGCAGGATCGTCACGCCGAGACCGCCGCGCACCATCGCGACGGCGGTCATCATGTAAGTCGGCTCGCATGCGATATCGAGCGCTTCACGCGTTTCGCTGAGCGCCGCATCGACGACCGCGCGCACGCTCGTGCCTGGCGCGGTGAGCACCAGCGGCGAGCGCGCGAGATCGCTCAGGCCGACGCGGCGCTTCTTCGCGAGCGCATGTTCCTTCGGACACACGGCGACGAGCCTGTCCACGCCCGCATGCAGCACTTCGAGCATCGGGTCGAGCACATCGCCGCCGGTCAGCCCGATATCCGCCTCTTCATTGCGCACGAGCGCATTCACGGTGCTCGCCACCACGTCGCGAATCTGGAAGACGACGCGCGGCACGTCGCTCCGCATGCCGATGATCAACTCGGGCAACACGCTCGCCGCGAACGTGGGCAGGCACGCGATGCGGATCGTGCCGCTTTCGCCTTCGCCCATCGCGCGCGCGTCGCGCAGCACGGTCTCCATGTCGCGCAGCGATTTGCGCAAGAGCGGCAGCAGTTCGCGCCCGGTCGGCGTCAGCGCGACGTTGCGGCTGTTGCGATCGAAAAGCCGCGCGCCGACCGCTTGCTCCAGCCGGCGTATCTGCACGGTGAGCGCGGGCTGCGAGAGATGCAGCCGTTCCGCCGCGCGCGTGAAGCTGCCCGCCTCGGCCACCGCGACGAGTGCGCGGATATCGCGAAGATTCAGATCCATTATGGTTCGTGATAGCTGCGATCAAATCATTTCAATTGTGTTATCGCCGCTCCGAACTTACTCTCGGTCACATCAAAAGACAAGATTCGGAGACACGTTCATGCTGCCGTTGCTCGGCCTCGCCACCATCGTCGTCCTGCTCGGGGCGATTCTTTCGAAGCGCATGTCGCCGCTCGTCGCGCTCATCATCGTGCCGATCGCGGCGTCGCTGATCGGCGGCTTCGGCCTTTCGACGAGCAAGTTCGTCATCGACGGATTGAAGAGCCTCGCGCCCGTCGTCGGCATGTTCGTGTTCGCGATTCTCTATTTCGGCACGATCACGGACGCAGGCACGCTCGATCCGATCATCGACCGCATCCTGCGCGCCGTCGGCACGAAGCCGACGCGCATCGTGATGGGCACGACGCTGCTCGCGCTGCTGATTCACCTCGACGGCTCCGGCGCCGTGTGCTTTCTCGTCACGATTCCGGCGATGCTGCCGCTCTACGAGCGTCTGAACATGGACAAGCGCGTGCTGGCGGCGGCGGTGTCGATGGCGGCGGGCATCAACTTTCTGCCGTGGACCGGGCCGATGATCCGCGCGTCCGCGTCGCTGCATCTGCCGATATCGGCGCTGTTCAATCCGCTGATTCCGGTGCAGGTCATCGGCCTCGTGTTCGTGTTCGGCATGGCGTGGTGGCTCGGCCGCCGCGAGGAAAAGCGCCTCGGCTATTCGAGCGCGAGCGGTTCGATTCCCGTTCCGAAGCGCGAGCTCACGCCCGAGGAGCAGGCGCTGCGCCGCCCGAAGAACTTCTGGTTCAACATCGTGCTGACGATCGTCGTGCTCGGCACGATGGTCGTGATGGGCGAGAAGATTCCGCCCGCGATCATGTTCATGGTCGGGCTGTGCATCGCGCTGATGGTGAACTACCCGAACGTCGACATGCAGCGAAAGCGCATCGACGCCCACGCGCGCGCCGCGCTGATGATGGCCGGCATCCTGCTCGCGGCGGGCGTGTTCACCGGCATCATGCAGGGCAGCGGCATGCTGAAGGCGATGGCGCAGTCGGCCGTCGGCTTCGTGCCGCCCGCGATGGCCGGACACATTCCGGTCGTGCTCGGCCTTCTGTCGATGCCGCTCTCGATGCTCTTCGATCCCGATTCGTTCTATTTCGGCGTGCTGCCGGTGATCGCCGAAGTGGCGTCGCAACTGGGCGTGCCGGCGGTGCATGTCGGCCAGGCGGCGCTGCTCGGGCAGATGACGACCGGTTTCCCCGTGAGTCCGCTCACACCCGCGACGTTTCTGGTCGTCGGCTTGTGCGGCATCGATCTCGCGGATCATCAGAAGTTCACGTTCCCGCTGCTGTTCGGCGCGTCGATCGTCATGACGATCGCGTGCGTCGTGCTGGGCGTGTTTCCGTTGTAAGAGGTGAGCACCATGAAAGACACCATCAGAATTGGCGCGGGCGCGGGCTATTCGGGCGACCGTATCGAGCCCGCCGTCGAACTCGCGGAGCACGGCGCGCTCGATTTCCTCGTGTTCGAATGCCTCGCCGAACGCACGATCGCGATTGCCCAACAGGCGCGCCGCAACGATCCGGAGCAGGGCTACGACCCGCTGCTCGAAGCGCGCATGCGCGCGGTGCTGCCGGTCGCGGCGAAGAACGGCGTGCGCATCATCTCGAACATGGGCGCGGCCAATCCGCGCGCGGCGGCGAGAAAGACGGCGCACATCGCGCGCGAACTCGGCCTGCACGGATTGAAGATCGCCGCGGTCACCGGCGACGACGTGCTCGACGCCGTTCTCCAGTCGCGGCTGCGCTTCGAGGAATCCGGCGACGATGTGAGCGCGTATGCGGATCGCATCGTCTCGGCGAACGCGTATCTCGGCGCGGCGCCCATCGTCGATGCGCTCGCGGCGGGCGCGGATATCGTGCTGACGGGACGTGTCGCCGATCCGTCGCTGTTCACGGCGCCGCTCATCCACGCATTCGGCTGGTCGATGGACGACTGGAACACGCTCGGGCAGGCGACCGTCGTCGGTCATTTGCTCGAATGCGCGGGTCAGGTGACGGGCGGCTATTTTGCCGATCCGGGTTACAAGGACGTCGGCGATCTCGCGCGCCTCGGCTTTCCGATCGGCGAAGTGAGCGCGGACGGCTCGGTCGTCGTGACGAAGCTGCCGCACGCGGGCGGCGCTGTGACCGAAGCGACGTGCAAGGAGCAATTGCTCTATGAGATTCACGATCCGGCTCGCTACTTTCAGCCGGACGTCGTCGCGGATTTCACGAACGTTCGCGTGGCGCGGGAAGCGCAGGACCGTGTGCGCGTGACGGGCGGACGCGGCGCTCCGCGCACCGATACGCTCAAGGTTTCCATCGCTTACGCCGACGGTTTCATCGGCGAAGGACAAATCTCGTACGGCGGGCCGGGCGCGGCCGCACGCGGGCGGCTCGCGCTCGATATCGTGCGCGAGCGGCTCGCGATCACAGGCGTCGATACGAGCGAACTTCGCTTCGACCTGATCGGCGTGAACGCGCTCTACGGCGACACGCTGGCTTCTCGACACGACGAACCGTGTGAAGTGCGCGTGCGCGTCGCGGGGCGCGTATCGAACGCGAAGGAGGCGGCGCGCATCGGCAACGAGGTCGAAACGCTGTACACGAACGGCCCGGCTGGCGGCGGCGGCGTGACGAAAGCGACGCGCGAAGTCGTCGCCGTGCAGTCCGTGCTGCTCGCGCGCGAGCATGTGAAGCCCGTTTTCGAATTCGTGGAGGCAAGCGATGAAACTGCGTGAACTGGCGCACGGCCGCACCGGCGACAAAGGCAACACGCTGAACGTGTCGGTGATCTGCTTCGACGCGAAGCATTACGCGATGCTGCGCGAACGGCTGACGCCCGAGCGCGTCAAGGCCCATCTCGCCGATGTCGTGAAAGGCGATGTCGTGCGCTACGAGTTGCCGCAACTCGGCGCGTTCAACTTCGTGCTCGGTCATGCGCTCGGCGGCGGCGTCACGCGTTCGCTCGCGCTCGACGCGCACGGCAAGTCGATGAGTTCGGCGCTGCTCGACATCGATATCGGCGAGATTTCGTAAGACGAAAACACGCGACGATGCGGTGTCCGAATTTCGCATCACCGGTTGCGCCCAGATGTCGGGAAAGCTAACTGGTTAGGTAAAAAGCACCGCTCGAATCTGGACAAAAACTCGCCAAAAACGCGCACAAAGCTCTCGTTAGACTTTTTTACACTTTAGTTGGCTGGCGGTCCTAAACGTCTGAATACAATCGAAATTGTTAAAGATTGTGCAATCGTCGGGGCTGAATGAACACGAAGCGAAAAACGATACTTTCCATTTTTGGAACGCGGCCAGAAGCCATCAAGATGGCGCCGCTCGTGAAGGCGTTGGCAGCGGAACCCGGTATTCGTTCCGTCGTGTGCGTGACCGGCCAGCATCGCTCGATGCTGCAGCAAGTGCTGGATCTGTTCGACATCACGCCGCATCACGATCTCGCGGTGATGTCGGAGAACCAGAGCCTGAACGGGCTGATTGCGCGCCTCATCACGTCGATCGATGACGTCGTCACGAAGGAGCAGCCGGATCGCGTGCTCGTGCACGGCGACACCACCACCGCGACGGCGGGCGCGCTCGCCGCGTTTCACCGCCAGGTGCCGGTCGCGCACGTCGAGGCGGGCTTGCGCACCGGCGACATGAGCAGCCCGTGGCCGGAAGAGATGAACCGGCGCTTCGTCGATGTCGTGAGCGACCTGATGTTTGTCCCGACGCCGCGCTCGCACGCGAATCTCGTGAAGGAAACGCTGCACGGACGCGCGTTCGTCACGGGCAACACGGTGATCGACGCGCTGCACTCCGTCACGAAGCGCATCGATTCGCAGGATGCGCTGCGCCGCAAGCTCGACGCGCGCTTTGCGTTTCTCGATCCGTCGAAAAAGCTGATTCTCGTGACGGGGCATCGGCGCGAGAGCTTCGGACGCGGCCTGCGCGATATCTGCGCGGCGCTCGTGCGCATCGCTAAGCGCACCGACGTGCAGATCGTCTATCCGGTCCATTTGAATCCGAACGTACGTGCGACGGTGATCAGCGCGCTCGGCGGCGCGCCGAACGTGTTTCTCGTCGAGCCGCAGGACTATCTCGGCTTCGTGCGGCTGCTGCAGCGCGCGACGCTCGTGCTGACCGATTCCGGCGGCGTGCAGGAAGAGGCGCCGGCGCTCGGCAAGCCGGTGCTCGTGATGCGCGAGGTCACCGAGCGTCCCGAGGCCATCGACGCGGGCACCGCCGTGCTCGTCGGCACGGACAGCGACGCCATCGCCGCGACGGTCCATCTGCTGCTCGACGACACGAGCGCCCGTGCGGCGTTCTCCCGCAACGTCAATCCGTACGGCGATGGGCGAGCCTCGGCGCGCATCGTCGCGGCGCTCGCGGGCCGCCCCTTCGAGGAATTCAAACCGGTCACGCCCGGCGGAACGAAAGATTCGGCGCGTGTCTCGCGCGAGGCGTTCGCGTAGTCCTTCGGTTGCACACGCTAGCCTGTCGCGCCAAAGGCCGGGCCGCGACCTCGGGCATCGAATATTTCTTCGGCGTCGAGCGTTCGACTATTCCGGCCAGGAAGCAGGCTTCACGCCATCGAGGCGATCGCGCGCGACGTGCATGTGCCTTCGCGGCCATCCCGCCACGTTGCGTCAACTTCGAGTCATTCACCTTGGTCAACGACATCTTCAAGCGGCGCGGTCTCCGTGCCGTTCTGGTTTCAATCGCGCTGTTCGCGGGTTTGCAGCACGCAGCCTTCGGCGCCGCGACGGCGGACACCGGCATCGCGGGCGCGTTCGGGCGGCTCGGACTCGACGTGCCGGAAACGCGCACCGTGACCTTGCGCGAGCTCGGCCTGCTCGAAAGCGTGACGCTCAACGCGCCCGACACGCGCCGCGAGTTCTTCCTGCCGGTGCCCGCCGGCGTTCCGATCACCGATGCCACGCTGCAACTCGACGGCGGCTATGTGCGCGGCGACGGCGGCCGCGTGACGATGCTCCTGTCGCTCGACGGCGCGCCCGTCCTCGCGCGCGCGTTCACGCAGGACGCGGGCGGCGTGTCGGTCAATCTCGGCGTCGATGGCGCGGCGCGTTCCGCCGGCTTCGTGCGCATGGGCCTGGGCTTCGCGTCGGTGGTGAGCCAGGGCGAGTGCTCGGATCAGACGGCCATCGGCAACGTGCTGCGCGTCGATCCGACCACGCGCCTCACGTTCCGCTTCAATCCCGCCGACGTGCAGGACCTGCGCACCGCATGGAGCGCGCTGCCTTACGCGCCGGTGCTCGCGGTTTCGGGCCGCACGCTCTCGACGAACGCGTTCGACACCGCCTGGCGCACTGACGCGCTGCTGCAACGCGACGGCAAGCGGCCCGTGATGCAGGCGCTTCCCGCCGTGGGCGATACGGCCGACCTCACGGGCCTCGACGTGCCCGCGCCGCTGCGCGGCGTGCCCTCGTTCGCCGCGCTGGCGGCGGGCGGCAAGCACGTGATCGCCGACGACGCGGAACTCGGCGCGCTCGTCGCGCTCGGCGCGCGCGCGGCGTTCGGCCCGGATGTGGTCGTCGCCGACGAGACGATGCGCAAGACGATCAACCGCGCGCTCGACGCATTGCGCGCGCAGCTCGCGAACACATCGGGCGATGCGCTCGCCGCCTTCGACGCATGGCGCAAGCAGAGCGCCTCGCAACTGACCTCGCCGCTCGCGCCGGGCGAAGTGCGCGTCGCGCATGCGGGCGGCCGCGCGATGATCGTCGTCGGCGACACGCGCGGCATCGGCGCGCTCGCGCATGGCTGGCGGCCCATCGACGTATCGAACCGCGTGGTCGTGCATCGCATCGACGTGGCGCAGCAAACGCGCGGCGACACCATCGCGCTGTCCGATCTCGGCGGCGAACCGCGCAGCGTGGACGTGCAAACGGCCGCGTCGTGGGACGCGCGCTTCGACCTCGCCGCGGCGTCCGGCAACGGCCGCCTGCCGGAGCAAGTGGTGCTCGATCTCGCGGCATCGCCGACGCTCTCCAACGGCGGCGCGACCGCCACCGTCTACTTCAACGACGTGATGATCGGCGCGAAGCTCATCAACGTCGATGGCGCGCGCCAGCGTCTCGTCGCGCCGATTCCACGCTACGCGCTCGCGCGCACCAACGATCTGCGCGTGACCTTCCGCCGCCAGCCCGACGGCGGCTGCCAGGCGCGCCAGACGTATCCCGTCGCCGTGCTGCCGTCGAGCCATCTGCGTCTCGCGAAGGGCGCGCCCGACAACACGTTCGCGGGAATGGCGGCGCGCTATGCGTCGTCGGCGACGGTGTACGTGCCGCGCGCCTGGCTCGACGATGCCCTGAACAGCGTGCCGCGTCTCGCCGTGCTGACCGGCGCGGCGGGCATCGCGCCGGTATCGGCGAAATTCGCGGTGAGCGCCGCGCAAGCCGCCGCGCAGCCCGACGGCCCGTTCCTCGCCGCCGACGTCAAACTCGCCGACGAGAAAAATCCCGCCGTGTATTCGTCCGAGCGTCTTTCGCTGACATCGCCCGCGGGCGACACGCTGCTCGACATGTCGGGCTTGTCGCGCGTCGCGGTGGTGAGCGTCGCGAGCGCGGGCGGCGAGAGCGGCGTCGTGTATCGATCGGCGGGCGCGGCGCCGGTGCTGACCGACAAGCTCCAGCTTTCGCGCGGCAATATCGCTGTCGTCGACGGCAGCGGCGTGCTCAAGCAGTTCGATACGGTCAATCCGGAAGAGATGACCGACGAGCCCGCGTCTAGCGCCGACTGGGTTACGCGGCACTGGGCGCGCTGGGGCATTCCGGCCGTGCTCGTGGTGCTGCTGCTCGCGTTGATCGCGCTCGCGGGACACGCGCGCCGGCGTCATCGCAACGGGCGCGCCGGCGATGACGAGGACGGCGCGTGATGCTGGAAGCGCTCAGGTGGTACGGCGAGATTCTGCTCGCCGAGTACTACCAGGGACTCGAGTACGTGGCCGCGACGGTCGCGGCGATCATCCTGCTTTCGAGCCTGGACGATCTGTTCATCGACATCTGGTATTGGACGCGGAAGTGCTGGCGGCGCGTGACGGTCGAGCGCCGCTATGCGCCGCTCACCGTCGAGCAGCTTTATGCGCGCGACGAACAGCCGATAGCGATCATGGTGCCCGCGTGGCACGAGCACGACGTGATCGCCGCGATGATCGAGGATCTCGTGCGCGTGCTCGACTATCGCGCGTACACGGTGTTCGTCGGCACGTATCAGAACGATCCGGCGACGATCGCCGAAGTGGAGCGCATGCGGCATCGCTACAAGCATCTGCATCGCGTGGAAGTGCCGCACGACGGCCCGACGTGCAAGGCCGACTGCCTCAACTGGCTCGTGCAGGCGATCCTGCATTACGAGTTCGAAGCCGGAATGGAGTTCGCGGGCATCGTGATGCACGACAGCGAAGACGTGCTGCATCCGGTCGAGCTGAAGTTCTTCAACTATCTGCTGCCGCGCAAGGACATGATCCAGTTGCCGGTGGCGTCGCTCGAACGGCACTGGTTCGAGCTCGTCGCGGGCACGTACATGGACGAGTTCGCCGAATGGCACGGGAAGGATCTCGTCGTGCGCGAGAGTCTTGCGGGCGCGGTGCCTTCGGCGGGCGTGGGCACGTGCTTCTCGCGCCGCGCGATCCTCACGCTCGTCGAAGAGACGGAGCACCAGCCGTTCAACGCCGAAAGCCTCACCGAGGACTACGACATCGGCACGCGCATCTCGCGGCTCGGCATGCAGTCGATCTTTCCGCTCTTTCCCGTCGAATTCACGACGCGGCGCAAGGGCTGGTTCGGCCTCGGCCCCGAGCGCGAGATCAAACTGACGATGCCGCTGTGCGTGCGCGAGTTTTTCCCCGACACGTTTCGCACCGCGTACCGGCAGCGCGCGCGCTGGACGCTCGGCATCGGCTTGCAGGGCTGGGCGCTGACGGGCTGGACCGGATCGCTCGCGAACCGCTATCTGCTGATGCGCGACCGCAAGGGCGTGGTGACGGCGTTCGTCGGCATGCTCGCGTATCTGCTCGCCGTGCAGTTCATGCTCTTCGCCACGGCTTCGTATTTCGGCCTCGCGAGCGATTTCTTTCCGTCGCCGTTCATCGATTCGGGATGGCTGCAGGCGCTGCTTGCGGCGAATTCCGTCGCGCTCGCGCTGCGCGTCACGCAGCGCATCGTCTTCACGACGCGGCTCTATGGCTGGGAGCACGGCGTGCTTTCGGTGCCGCGCATGGTCATCAGCAACGTCATCAACTTCATGGCAGTGGCGCGCGCGTGGCGGCTTTTCATCGTGCATATGGTGACGGGGCGGCGGCTCGCGTGGGACAAGACGATGCACGATTTCCCCAGCAACGAAGGCCTGCGCGACACGCGTCAGGATCTGGGCGAACTGCTCGTTTCTTGGCAGGCGATCGCGCCCGAGCGGCTCGAAGAAGCGCTGCGCACCGATCACGCGCGCGAAGCGCCGATCGGCCGCGTGCTTGTCACGCGCGGCTGGCTCGACGAGGAAACGCTCGCGGAAGCGATCGCGTTCCAGGCGGACTTGCCGCGCGGACGTTTCGACGCGGCGCGCATGGATCTCGCGCCCATCGCGACGCCCGAGACGCTCGTGCGGCTGCGCGTGCTGCCGCAGGGCATCGACGCGAACGGGCACGCCGTGTTCGTCTGCGCGAGCCTGCTCGACGACGCATCGCTCGCCGAATTGCGCGCGATGGCGGGCCGCACGGTCGCGTTGCATATCGTGCGCGAGAGCGAGGTCGCGGCGGGTTTGCGGACGCTGCGCGCGGTCGGCATGCCGGTCTATATGGGCGATGCCGAAGACGACGCGGCGCCGGCGCTTTCGGATGCCGCCGCCGCCCGTGGCGTGCCCTTGCTCGGCGACATCATGATCGAGATGGGGCTCGTCACGCGCGGCGCGTTCGAGTCCGCGTTGCGGAACTATCGGCCGGAGCGGCACGGGCGCATCGGCGACTACATGGTGGCGAAGCGGATCATCGCGCCCGATGCGCTGACCGCCGCCGTCGCGGAGCAGCGCAGCCGCTATCTCGCGCGCGCCGGCATTCGATGACGTCGCGCGTTCGCATTGCGATGTGCGCCGCGCTCGCGTTGTGCGCGGCGGGAGCAGCGCGCGCGGACGAAACCTTGCCGCTGCCGTTGAGCGGCGCGGCGTATCGCGTGGCGCGCGAAGCGTTCGCGGCGTACGGCGAGCATCGTTATGCCGACGCCATCGCGGGCGCGCGCGAAGCGATTCGTCAGCGGCCCGATGTCGCGGAGTTGCGTGTGCTGCTCGCGAATTCGCTCGCGGCGCGCGGGCGTCTGAAGGACGCGCGCCGTGCGCTCGACGAAGCCATCGCGCAACTCGGTCCGCTGCCTGCGCTGAGCGCGCGGCGCAGGCAGATCGATATTCTGATCGCGTCGGGCGGCGCGGGCGGCGTGCCGGGCGACTTGCCGGAGCCGGCGCTGAAGGCGGCGCGCGCGGCGTATCGCGATTATGCGAAGAAGGATTACGCGTCGGCGGCGGCCGGGAGCCGCGAAGCCGTGCGCCTCGCGCCGCAGGCCGAGCGTCTGCGCTACTTGCTGATCGATTCGCTCGCCGCATCCGGCGACGATGCCGCAGCCTACGCCGCCGCCGTCGATGCATCGATGCAATTCGGCGACAACGACGCCTTGCGCGAGCGGCGGCGCTTCATCGGCGACCGGCTCGCGCCCGCGGAATCGAAGTCCGCGTATGCGGCGCGCGAACGCGGCGATCCGGACGCGGCGCAAGCCTTCGCACGGAAGGCCGTCATGTATGCACCGGCGCGGATGGACTTTCGCATGCAGCTCATCGAGATATCGTTCGCGCGCGGCGATCTCGCCGGCGTGGAAGCCGCGGCGAGCGACGCGATCGCCGTCGATCGCGACGATGCGCTTGCCTGGGCGTTGCGCGGTTATGCCCGCGCGGCGCGTGGCGGCGATGCGGACGCCGATTTCGCGCACGCGCTTTCGATCGACGCGAACGACGCGCGCAAGAATCGCGACGCTCGCGTGGCGCGCGCGATCGTCGCGGATGTGCGGCTCGCGCAAGGCAACCCGCAAGCGGCGCTCGATGCGCTGCCGCCGGTCACGACGCGAACGCCCGACGACGCCGACGCCGCGATCACGTTGCGCCGTCATCGCGCGCAAACGATGTTGCGCATGGCCGCGACGCAAGCCGTGAAAATCGATCCGCGCGCGCGCCCGGCTTTCGAGTGCCGCGAAGACCGGTTCGGCGCATCGTGCGATGTCTACGCGCACGATCCCGCGCTCGCCGCGACACGCGAGGCGCGTCTCGCCGAACGTCGCGGCGACCGCGGCGCGGCCATCGGTTTCTGGCGCACGGCGATTGCCGGAGTGCCCGACGATCCGCAGCCGCGCATCGCGCTGATCGACGCGCTCGCGGCGACGGGCCGCACGCGCGAGGCATCGAACGAAGCGCGCGCGCTCATCGACGCGAATCTGCTCGATTCGATGACCGATGTGCAGGCCGCGTTCATCGCCCGTCGCGCCGGCGACAATGCGCTCGCGCTCGATTACTTCGCGCGCGCCGAGCACGACGGCAAGCTGCCCGCATCGGCCGAGGCGGACGCCGGCTATGCCGCGCTCGGTCTGCATCGCAACGAGGAAGGCGCGAAGTATCTGGAACGCGCGATCGATCACGACGACGAGACGATGACGCCGCAAGCCCTGAACGACGCACGCGCCGCGCACGCCGAAGCCACGCGCAACTGGGGCTTCAGCGCGTCGGTGAACTATCGCGGCAACGGCGCGCAGCAAGGCTTCGCGTTCGCGCCGACGCCGGGCGTGTCGAACAACTGGCAGGCGGGCGCGGAGGCGTACTGGCGTCCGTTCGGCAGCCTCGGCGACCGCATGTTCGAGGTGTACGCGCGCGGCTACGAGAACTTCGGCGTGAAGGGCGGCGGGCCGTCGGGCGTGTCGACGTTGCAGGCGGCGATCGGCGCGCGCGTGAAGCCGTTCGCGTCGGCGAATGCGATTTTCGCGCTCGAAAAGATTCTGCCGATCGGCTCGGACGTGCGCTCCGACTGGCTCGCGCGCGCCGCGTACTCGAACGGCTTCGGCGACACGCGCAGGCTCGACGTGCCGAACTGGTGGACGGGCACGGTGTACGGCGAGGCGGGCCATTACATCGGGAACGATTCGACTTACGCGACCGCGAACGCGCGGCTGGGCCGCACGTATCGCGTCGATTCGGTGAGTCCGCGCCTGACGGTGTTTCCGCATGCGGTCGTCGGCATGGACTACGATTCGGCGATCGATCACAGCGTGCCGGTGGGCGTCGGCGCGGGCGTGGCGGCGCGCTACTGGTTCCGCGGCGGCCCGTATGACGCGCCGCGTTCGTTCGTGGACGTGACGGTGCAGTACCGCTTTCGCGTCGCCGGCGACGACCGCGCGCGAGGCGTGTTCTTCGGCGCGGTATTCTCGTACTGATGATGCGTTCGCTACTTTCTTCGTTGACCGTGCTCGTCGCGCTCGCGTGCGTTTCCTGCGTCGCGAACGCGGACGCGTCGCGCCTGCATCTCGTCGATGGCATCGTCTGGCAGCCCGACAACGCGCACGCCGATCCGCGCG
The DNA here is from genome assembly GCF_900258035.1 of Caballeronia novacaledonica. Classification (GTDB taxonomy): domain Bacteria; phylum Pseudomonadota; class Gammaproteobacteria; order Burkholderiales; family Burkholderiaceae; genus Caballeronia; species Caballeronia novacaledonica. The sequence goes on from NZ_OGTP01000007.1 coordinate 132,856, forward strand.
GCGACTGGGACAGGCTCGGCGCGCATGAACTCATCGTGCAATGGACGGCGGTGGACGGCATCGCGTTCGTGCCCGCCAGCGGCTTGCGCGATGCGCCGCGCATGCCGGACTGGGAGCGCATCGGGCAGGAACCGTGGGCGCGCGATGTGATCGTCGGGCTCGCGGGGCGTTTCGACGAAGCGGCGGCGCGCGCGAATGCGGCGCAGTTGTTCATCGAATCGATGCGGCTCGCGGAAGTTCATCCGCCGGTGCATGTGACGGGCTACTACTTTCCCGTCGAGATCGATCCGACCTGGCAGAACGCGGGCACGCTGCGCACGATGCTCGATGCGCTGCCGCGTCCGCTGTGGGTCAGCGTTTATGATCGCGCGAACGTCGGTGGCGCGGCGCTCGCGCAATGGCTCGATCAATGGCTGCCGCGCGATGTCGGCGTGTTGCTGCAGGACGGCTGCGGCGTGTACGCGCGCGAGCCGCGCGTCGCGCGCGAGTATGCGAACGAGATCGCGGCGAAGCTCGGGCGGCATCGCGTGCGGATCATCGCGGAAGCGTTCCGGCCGCAAGTGGGCGGCGGCTTTCGTTCAGCGACCGTCGATGAACTGAGGCCGCAGATCGACGCGTATCGCGGGTACAAGACCTATCTCTTCGATGGCCCGCATTACGTGCCGGCGGACATCGTGCAAGGGCTGCTCGATGCTTATCGACGGCACTAGCGGCGTATCGCTTATTTGACCGAAGCCGTGTCGATCTGACGCGCCGAGTCAGCGGGCAACACCGACGTCAGCACATTGGCCGGCACATGCTGCGCCTCTTCCTTCGACACCGCGCCGACGAACTTCCATCCCGACGGCATCTTCACGAACGTAAAGCCGGTCGGCTGATCCACGAACACCGAATACGGCGCGGGCGCTGCCGACGTTGCCGTGGCTTGCGCGTGCGACATCATGGGGCTCATTAGCAGCAACGTCGCGGCAAGCGCGGACAAGGTCGATTTCATCATGACACTCCTTTCGGCATTTATGTAACGATCGATACAGATATTGAAGCATCGTCGCGTGACGGTGTCCAGATATTTTGTTACGATCGACACATAATTCAGAATTTCAGTGCGCGTACTAATCGATGGCGCGCGCGAGGAGCGAGACATGTCGGCGGAAATGCGGGACACGCAGCACAAGACGCGCGGGCGGCCGCGCGCGTTCGATCGCGAAGCCGCGCTGCGAAGCGCGATGGAAGTGTTCTGGGACAAAGGCTTCGACACGTGCTCGATGGCCGATCTCGTCGATGCAATGGGCATCAATTCGCCGAGCCTCTACGCCGCGTTCGGCAGCAAGGAAGATTTGTACCGCGAGGCGGTCGAGCTTTACACGGACACGGAAGGCGGCGCGGCCCTCAGGCAGTTGCAGGCGCACGAAGCCGTGCGGGACGGCCTGCGCGCGATGTTCCGCACGAGCGTCGAGCTTTTTACCGGCACGCGCAATCCGCGCGGCTGCATGATCTTTCTGGGCGCGATGTCCGTCGGCCCGGAGCACGCGCAGTTGCGCGGCGAGATGCAAAAGCGCAGGCGCAAGGTGGCGTCGATCGTGGCGGCGCGGCTCGCAGAGGGCGTCGCGAACGGCGAACTCGACGCGCGCACCGATACACCGGCGCTCGCCGCGTTGTGCATGACGCTGTTCGCGGGATTGTCGATTCTGGCGCAAGACGGCGTGCGCAAGGCGGCGCTCTTTGCGGCGATCGATCAGTTCATCGCGACGCTGCCGCTGCGTGCGAAACGGTGAAACGTCGAACGATTCCGGCTGGCGTCGCACGGACTGAAGCAGACTTTCCTCGCGCTCTATCCTTGACTTTCTAATCCATTACGCGCGAGCATGAGCCATCGCGCGGGGCTGCCGCGCGGGCATCGCCTTTGTACGTAGTCCCTACTTACACATCACTCCGATGGCGCCGCGCCCGTCCATGCCACGGCAGCAGATCCGCCTTTGCCAGGCGAGCGACGGCGTGTGCATCGCGTATGCGACGTGCGGCTTCGGAACGCCGCTCATCAAGGCGGCGAACTGGCTGAGTCATCTGGAACTGGATTTCACGAGCCCGGTCTGGAGTCATCTGATGCTGGAGTTGTGCAGCCGCCACACGCTGATTCGCTACGATCAGCGCGGCTGCGGTCTCTCCGATCACGACGTCGCCGACATTTCCTTCGACGCCTGGCTGCGCGATCTCGAAACCGTCGTCGATGCGAGCGGCCTCGAACGCTTTCCGCTGCTCGGCATATCGCAGGGCGCGTCGATCGCCGTCGCTTATGCGGTTGCGCATCCGGAGCGCGTCACGCATCTCGTGCTGCACGGCGGCTACGCGCGCGGCCGGCTCAAGCGCACGCGCGACCCGGCGCAGGTGGAAGAAGCCGAAATGCTCGTGAAGCTCGCCGAACTCGGCTGGGGCAAGCAGAATCCGGCGTTCAGGCAGTTCTTCACGACGCAATTCATTCCCGGCGGCACGCCGGAGCAGCATCACTGGTTCAACGAGCTAGAACGCTTGACGACCACGCCGCGCAACGCGGCGCGCATCATGCGCGTGTTCAACGAAATCGACGTGGTCGATCTGCTGCCGCGCGTGCAATGCCCGACGCTCGTGCTGCACGCGAGCGGCGACGCGCGCGTTCCCTTCGACGAAAGCCGGCTGCTCGCCGGGCAGATTCCCGGCGCGCGCTTCGTGCCGCTCGAAAGCGAGAACCATCTCACGCTCGAATTCGACGCCGCCTGGCAGCGCTGGCGCGAGGAAGTGCGGGCGTTCCTGCCGTCGGCGCAGGTGAGCGATCCCGCGTTCTCCGCGCTGACGCCGCGCGAGCGCGATATCGTCGAATTGATCGCGGGCGGGCGCGACAACGCGCAGATCGCCGCGCGCCTCGCGCTGAGCGAGAAAACCGTGCGCAATCACATCACCAGCATCTTCGCGAAGCTCGAAGTCGAAAATCGCGCGCAGGCGATCGTGCTGGCGCGTCGCGCGGGCTTCGACGCGTCTGCCTGAGCGCTTCGGGACACACGTCCCTCCTTTATCGCTGAAAACGCTCCGTCCCGGTTCGCGATCGGGACAAGCGCCTCATGTGCGAAAACGCGGCCGTCCCGAGAATGTTTCGCAGAACGGTGACGCGATCCGAGACCTCCATGCCGACCTGTTCGACGCAGCGCGCCGCCGGTTCCGCGCGCATTTCCTCGCAGCACCGAAACAGAGTCATCCCGGAGTTCTTACATGAAAGCCGTTCAGCACGAGTCCAGCAGGATCAGCACGCAACAACGCTATGCGAAGTGCATCGAAGTGTCTCGCCGTATCCGATGGGATACGGACCGCGACGTTTTGCGCGGCCGTCGTTTCGATCCCGCGCACAAGTTCATGCCCGACGGGTTGTCCGAAGTGAATCGCCTGCCGTTTCTAGACACGCGTGAACGCCGGCTCATGTCGCAGATTCAGGGCCGCACGTACGCCAACATGTTCGGCATGATCGAGCGCTTCATCGGCGCGAAAATGCTGGAAGTCGGCCGCGATCACGCGCTCGGCGATCAGACCGCGCTCGAAGCGATCGTTCGTTTCACCGATGAAGAGTTGAAGCATCAGGAACTGTTCCGCCGCGTCGAGGCGCTCGCGGCCGAAGCGCTGCCGCCCGGCTATCGCTTCGTTCCGCACGCCGACGAAGTTGCCGCGTTCGTGCTCGGCAAGTCCACGTGGTCGATTCTCGCGCTGACGTGCTGCATCGAAATCGTCACGCAGGTGCATTACCGGCAAAGCATGGAGAGCGACGCGACCTTGTCGCCGCTCTTCAAGGACATCTTCCTGTTTCACTGGAAGGAGGAGTCGCAGCACGCGATCATCGACGAGCTGGAATGGCTGCGCGAGGACGCGCGTATCGGCGACGACGCGCGCGATGCCGCCATCGTCGATCTGATCGATCTGGTCGCGGCCATCGACGGCATGATGCAGGCGCAGGCCGCCGCCGATGCGCATTATTTCCTCACGCAACTGGACCGCGCGCTGTCCGAAGACGAAGAGGCGCGCGTGCATGCGGGGCTGATCGACGCGTATCGGTGGCAGTACATCATCTCGGGCGTCGACGAGCCGCGCTTCGGCGAGATGCTGACGAGTCTCGTCAGCGAGGCGCAGGGCGAACGGCTCGGGGCCGCGCTCGCGCCGATGCGGCGCCGCGCGCTCGAAAGCGAGTTCGACGCGCTCGCCTGACGCGTTCAGCCGGAAGCACGAAAGGCCGGGCGAGCGCGCCCGGCCTTTCGCCGTTTTGAAGGCGAGCCGTAAGACAAATGCGTTTGCTGCCCTGCAAAACCCTGAATTAGCGTGGAAATCTAGTCGTTACCGACGTACTGAAGCGCTTTGTTTTCGGGCAACATATGAGCAATCAGGTAGTCGTCGCTCGCTGTCCCAAACTGATAACTAGATTGGACCATCATGCTCGCCGAACCATTGCCGCACGCATCCGACATCGAAAAATTAGCGGAAGACCACGAGCGCTTCGCGCGACACGCGCCATCCGAAATATCGATCGTTCTGCGCAACCTCGCGCAGCGTCGCGACATGCTGACGGTCACGAGCGGGAAAGGGCAGATCGTCACGCAATTGCTGGAAGTCGACGTGCGCGGCGCGCGCATCGTGTTCGATTGGGGCGGCGTGGAATCGGACAATCTCGCACTGCTCGAAGCGCGTCAGTTGTATTTCAAGAGCGCGCCGGAGGGCGTGCGCGTCGAGTTCACGACGCAGGCCGCCCAGGCCGTGACTCACGAGGGACGGCAGGCGTTCGAAGTCTCCTTTCCCGAGAAGCTCTATCAATTCCAGCGCCGCGAATACTTCCGCGTGCCGACGCCGATTCTCGATCCGTTCTACGCGAAAGGCGCCTTCGCCGACGGCGAAGCGTTCCGCTACGAAGTGCATGATTTGTCGCTCGGCGGGATCGCGCTGCGCATGGACACGCCGCGTCTCGCGGAAACCGAGATCGGCACCCTGTTCGACGACGTCGTGCTGCATCTCGGTCCGGGCGCGGCCTTCCCCGTCGATATCGAACTCGTGTCGCCGCGCACCGTGACCACGCCGCGCGGCGATGTGCGCTATGTCGTCGGGTTCCGTTTCGTGCAGCTTTCGGGCGCGGCGGAAAACGTGCTGCAGCGGCTCATCACGCGCATGGAGGCCAAGCGCCGCAGTCTGTCGGCGTGAGCGGGGCACGCGTGGAGTAGAATGCGTGCCTCTTTCCACTGCATGACGACGCATGTTGCGCAAGGCCTGGCGCGGAGAAGAACGCTTCTGGAAAGTCTGGTGGCTGTTGGGCGTGCCGATCCACCTCGCATGGTGGTTCGTCTATCTCGACCTCTGGACGAGCGGCGTCGCTCCCGAAACATTCCTGTTGATCACCGTCTGGTTCTGGCCCGGCATGGTTGGCGTATTCGTCATCTGCTCGGCGCTGTATCTGCTGTGGTGCATGCTTGCGTGGCGTTGCGCGGGCAATGTCGATCGCCGCGTGTGGACGGTCGTCGCGCGCGTGTTGATCGGCGTCGGGCTCGGGTCGTTTCTCACCGAATGCGCGCTGATTCTCACGGCGCCGTTCGCCTGAATCGTCGATCGCCGCGCACGCGCCCCGACTTCGCGTGCAAAATGTCCGGGCTTGCAGCAAGCCAACGACGAACGGACAACGACGCGCATGCTCAACGAATTCGCCAAGACGGTTCTCGTGATCGTCGCCGGGTTGTTTCCCATCATCAATCCGCCGGCGACGGCGCTCGTCGTGCTGAGCATGCTGCCGCATATCAGCGACGCCGATCGCGCGGAGCTCGCGCGGCGCATCTGCATCAACAGTTTCGCGATCCTGCTGGCGTCGCTCCTGATCGGCGCCTACGTGCTGACGTTCTTCGGCATCTCGATTCCGGTGTTGCGCGTGGCGGGCGGACTCGTCGTCGCGATGGCGGGCTGGAGCCTGCTCCAGGCGCCCGATGACGACGACGCCACCGAGACCGCGCCCAAGCCGCGAAGCGGCGCGACGCTGCGCGCCAAGGCGTTCTATCCGCTGACGCTGCCGATCACCGTCGGGCCGGGCGCGATCGCGGTCGCCATCGCGCTCGGCACCGGCTCGCCGCGCCACGGCCTGCAACCGGTGCATCTCGCGGGCGTGGGCGTCGCGCTCGTCATTCTGTGCGCGAGCATTTACGTGTGCGTGCGCTTTGCCGGGCATCTCGAACGCCTGCTCGGCACCGCCGGCACGCAGGTCGCGATGCGGCTCTTCGCGTTCGTCATCTTCTGCATCGGCGTGGAGATTCTCTGGCTCGGATTGTCGGAGCTGATCGCGTCGGTGCATCTCACCATCAAGTAGCGCCATTCCCCGGACAAACCCCAAAAGACGCTGCCGAATGACAGCGTTACCATCGGTCGGCATTGAATGGTAACGCTACCATCAGGGAGACGCCGCTTGACGCTGATTCGCAAGAAGCCGGAAGAACTGCGCAGTCACCGCTGGTACGGCGTGAACGACCTGCGCTCGTTCGGCCACCGTTCGCGCACGGCGCAAATGGGTTATCACTCGTCCGATTACATGGGCAAGCCGGTCATCGCCGTGCTGAACACGTGGAGCGAAATCAATTCGTGCCACACGCATTTCAGGCAGCGCGTGGAGGAAGTGAAGCGCGGGGTCTGGCAGGCGGGCGGCTTTCCCGTCGAAATGCCGGTGATGACGCTCGCCGAACCGTTTCAGAAGCCGACGACCATGCTCTACCGCAATTTCCTCGCGATGGAAGTCGAGGAAGTGCTGCGCTCGTATCCGTTCGACGGCTGCGTGCTGATGGGCGGCTGCGACAAGACCACGCCCGGCTTGCTGATGGGCGCGATCAGCATGAACCTGCCCGCGATCTATCTGCCCGCCGGTCCGATGCTGCGCGGCGACTGGAACGGCCGCACGCTCGGCAGCGGCTCCGACACCTGGAAATACTGGGCGGAACTGCGCGCGGGCAAGATCACCGAGGACGAGTGGAAGGGCGTGGAAAGCGGCATCGCGCGTTCGCCGGGCCATTGCATGACGATGGGCACGGCATCCACGATGACGAGCGCCGCCGAAGCGCTCGGCATGACGCTGCCGGGCTTCGCGTCGATTCCGGCGGTGGATTCGCGGCACGCGCAGTATGCGTCGCTGACGGGGCAGCGCATCGTCGATATGGTGTGGACGGATCTCAAGCCGTCCGACATTCTCACGCCGAAATCCTTCGACAACGCCGTGACGACCGTGCTCGCGCTGTCCGGCTCGACCAACGCGATCGTGCATCTCGTGGCGGTCGCGCGGCGCGCGGGCGTGCCGCTCACGACCGCGCGCTTCGACGAACTCGCGCGCGTGACGCCGGTGATCGGCAACATCCGGCCGGCGGGCAAGTATCTGATGGAGGATTTTTTCTACGCGGGCGGCCTGCGCGCGCTGCTCGCGGAACTCGGCGATCTCATCGATGGTTCACAACTAACCGTCAATGGCGCGACGCTCGGCGAAAACATCGAGGGCGCCGAAATTTTCAATGACGACGTGATTCGCCGGCGCACCCAGCCGCTCGTGCCGAACGACGGCCTCGCCGTGCTGACGGGCAACCTCGCGCCCGACGGCGCCGTCATCAAACCGGCGGCGATGGAATCGCACTTGCTGAGGCATAGCGGGCCGGCGATCGTGTTCAAGGATTACGCCGACATGGCCGCGCGCATCGACGACGAAGCGCTCGACGTCACCGCCGATTCGGTGATCGTGCTTCAGCACGCGGGTCCGGTCGGCGCGCCGGGCATGCCGGAGTGGGGCCAGTTGCCGATTCCGCAGAAGCTTTTGAAGCAAGGCGTGCGCGACATGGTCCGCATCTCCGATGCGCGCATGAGCGGCACGAGCTACGGCGCGTGCGTGCTGCACGTGGCGCCGGAATCGTTCGTCGGCGGGCCGCTCGCGCTGGTGAAGGACGGCGATATCGTCGAGCTGGACGTGCCCGCGCGCCGCCTGCATCTCCATGTCGCCGATGACGAACTCGCCGCGCGCAAGGCCGCATGGAAACCGCCGAAACGCCCGTTCGAGCGCGGCTTCGGCGTGATGCATCAACTGCATGTGACGCAGGCCGACAAAGGCTGCGACTTCGATTTCCTCGAAGAAAAGACCGCGACCGGCGGCGAGCCCGACATTCACTGAGACGCGCAAGATCATGACGACACAAGACATCGCCATTTCCGACGAAACGATCGAACTGCTGCGCCGCGTCAGCACCGCGACGCTCACGACGCAACTCTTCAAGCGCGGCCTGCGCAACGTGTTCCTGCAAGGCGTGGCGCCGCTCGTGAAGCCCGCGAAAGGCGCGCCGAACATGGTCGGGCCGGCGTTCACGCTGCGCAATATTCCGGCGCGCGAGGATATCGATCACGTCGGCGTGTTTCAGGACCCGGATCATCCGCAGCGCAAGGCCGTCGAGAGCGCGCCGCCGGGCAGCGTCCTCGTGCAGGACTGCCGCGGCGATCGCAGTGTCGCCTCGACGGGCTCGATCCTCACGACGCGCCTCAAGATTCGCGGCGTCGCGGGCATGGTGTCGGACGGCTGCGTGCGCGATTCGGGCACGATCGGCGATATCGGCCTGCCGCTCTTCTGCGCGGGCGCGAGCGCGCCGCTCAATCTCGCGAAGCATCACGCGGTGGACATGAACGTGCCGGTCGCATGCGGCGGCGTGGCGGTGTATCCGGGCGATATCGTCGTCGGCGACGTGGATGGCGTCGTGATCGTGCCGCGCTACATGGCCGAGGAAGTCGCGAAGGACGCGAGCGAGCAGGAAATCATGGAGGAATTCCTGACGTCGCGCGTGGAAGGCGGCGCAATGCTGCGCGGCACGTATCCGCCGAACGAGGAAACGCTCGCCGCCTACAAGGAATGGCGCAAGCAGCGCTGATCGTCCGGACGGCCACATTCGAGGAGACGCCGTGAGTACACCTTCGCAAACGCAGACGAACCTCGACGAGCAGCGGCTCATCAACCGCCTGGCGTGGCGGCTGATGCCGCTCGTCGGCTTGCTGTATCTCGTCGCGTATATCGACCGTTCGAATATCGGCTTCGCCAAGCTGCAAATGCTCGGCAGTCTCGGCATGTCCGAAGTCGCCTATGGCTTGGGCGCGTCGCTGTTTTTCATCGGCTATCTGATCTTCGAGATTCCGAGCAACGTGATGCTGCACAAGTACGGCGCGCCGCGCTGGATCGCGCGCATCATGCTGACGTGGGGCATCGTCACCATTCTTCTCGCGTTCACGAAGAACGCGACCATGTTCTATGTCCTGCGCTTTCTGCTCGGCGCGTCCGAGGCGGGGCTTTATCCCGGCGTGATCTATTACCTGACGCTGTGGTTTCCGCAACGGCATCGCGTGCGCATGCTCGGGTATTTCACGCTCGGCAGCAGCATCGGCAACATGGTCGGCGCGCCGATCTGCGGCTATCTGCTCGACAAGAACTGGTTCGATCTTCAGGGCTGGCAGCTCGTGTTCATCGTGACGGGCCTGCCTTCCGTCCTGCTGACGGTGGTCGTGCTGCTATGGCTGCCGGCATCGCCGCTGAAGGCCGCGTTCCTTTCCGGCGACGAAAAGAAATGGCTCGGCGACACGCTCGAAACCGAGCGTCGCCAGGCCGCGAAAGTCGAGAAAGGCGGCTCGCACGTGCTGCGCGTGCTCGCGGAACCGCGCGTGATCGGCATGGCGCTGTACTACATGATGCTGTCGATGTCGGTCTACGGCGTGAGCTACTGGCTGCCGACGCTCGTGAAAGGCTTCGGCGTGACGAACACGGTCAACGGACTGCTGAACATCGTGCCGTGGCTCGCCGCGACGATCGTCCTCGCGTGGCTTCCGTCGAAGCTGCGCAAGGGCAATCGCACGACGGCCGCGATGCTGACGGCCGCGCTGATCGGCGTCGTGTTTTTCCTCGGCAGCGTGTTTTTGCCGACCAATACGTTGCGCTTCATCGCGTTGTGTCTGGGCGCGCCGTGCATGTATCTCTTGCTGCCGTGTTTCTGGACGATACCGCCGAAGTTTCTCACCGGCGCGCGGGCGGCGGCGGGCATCGCGGCGATCAATTCGCTGGGCAATGTCGGCGGGTTCATCGCGCAGAATCTCGTGCCGTGGGTGCGGCAGACGAGCGGCTCCGTCAAGGCGCCGATGCTCATTCCCGCCGCTTGCCTGCTGGTCTTCGCCGTCGTGACGATGGTTCTGATGCGGCGTGAAATGGCTTCGCGCAACGTCGAGGCGCTCGAAAGCCGGGCTTGAGCCTCCATGAACACGAAGATGGCGTCGAGCAAACCGGACCTCGCACCCGCGCGCCGCGCCCGTTCGGGCGCGAAAGGCGTGCGCATCACCGACGTGGCGGCCGTCGCGGGCGTCTCGCCGATCACCGTCTCGCGCGTGTTCAACGCGCCCGGCACCGTCGCGCCCGAGACGCTTGCCCGCGTGCGCCACGCCGTCGCCGAGCTGGGCTATGTGCCGAACCGGCTGGCGGGCGGGTTGTCATCGGCGAAATCGCGGCTGATCGCGGCGATCGTGCCGACCGTCGCGCATTCGCTCTTCTCCGCGACCGTGCAGGTCTTCAGCGATACGATGTCGCGCGCGGGCTACCAGGTGCTGCTCGGCCTGTCCGGCTACAGCGACGATGACGAAGACCCGTTGCTCGACGCCGTGCTGAGCCGCCGCCCGGAAGGCGTGTTCCTGACGGGCGTCGCGCACACGCCGACGCTGCGGGCGCGCCTGCGCAAGATCGGCATTCCGATCGTCGAGACGTGGGACATGAGCGACGATCCGATCGACATGCTCGTCGGCTTCTCGCATTACCGCATCGGCGTGATGGTGGCCGAGCGCTTTCTCGCGCGCGGCACGCGCCATCCCGCGCTCGTGTCCGCGAACGATCAGCGCGCGCTCGCGCGGCGGCGCGGCTTCGTCGAGACGCTTGCAAAAAACGGCGTGAACGATGTCGCCGAAATGCTGATGCCGCCGCCCAGCTCGGTCGCGCTCGGCAAGGAAGGCCTGCGGCGCGTGCTCGACATGCACGCGGGCGTCGATGCGATCTTCTGCAGTTCCGACCTGCTCGCGCTCGGCGTCGTGTCCGAGGCGCGCCGGCTCGCGATCGACATTCCGGGGCGCATCGCCGTGTGCGGTTTCGGCGATCTCGAATTCACCGCCGACGCCATGCCCGCGCTCACGACCGTGCGCGTGGACGGCAAGCGCATCGGCGCGACGGCGGCGCGCTGTCTGATCGACAGGCTCGGCGGCGCGACGGAGAAAACGCGCGTCGATGTGGGCTTCGAACTGGTCGAGCGCGAGACGCTTTAGCTACGGCAGAAGATTCCACTTGATGATCGCGCGCACGTCGCGCTCGAAGCCGAGCACGCTCATCGCGGCGGTGTCCATCGCGAGATGCGCGCCGAATGCGGGCGAGCCGGTCGCCCATTGCGCGCCGAACACGCGCGAGAAATGCGCGTGCGAGAACAGCGCGATGTTCGTCGCGTTCGTGGCGAGCAGCTTGTCGATGAGCGCCTGCGCGCGGCTGCCGACATCGGCGAGATTCTCGCCTTCGGGAATCGGCGACGTCCACACGGACCAGTCCGGCGCTTCCTTGCGAATATCCGGCGTCGTGCGGCCTTCGTAGATGCCGTAGTTCCACTCGTGCAATTCCGGCTCGACCTGCGCGCGATCGCCGAGACCCGCGAGGCGGCATGTCTCGATCGCGCGGCTCATCGGGCTCGTCAGCACGAGATCGAACGATTGCGCAGCGAGGACCGGCACGAGCGCGGTTGCCTGCTTGCGGCCGTCCTCGGTGAGCGGGATGTCGGTCGTGCCGGTGTGCTGGCCCGACTTGCTCCATTCGGTTTCGCCATGCCGGATCAGCCAGATATGCACGCCGCCTTTCATGTTCATGTCGTTCACCCGGTGTCTGAGGAATGCGGTTGCGCGCGAGCGCGTCACAGCCTCGAATTCTGCACGGATCGGCGCTGCCGTGCTTCAGATCTCGCCGGTCGCGAACGCCTTCAGCAGATGATGCGCGATCGCGAACGGCTTCGGCGCCGACAAGCCCTGTTCGTGCGAAGCGTCGAGCATCGCGGCGACTTCCTCGCGCGAGAACCAGCGCGCGTCTTCGAGTTCGTTCCTGTCGACGGTGACCTCGAACGTGGCCGCGCGCGCGAAGCAGCCGATCATCAGCGACGACGGAAACGGCCACGGCTGCGACGCGAAATAGCGCACGTCCGTGCAGCGGATCCCCGATTCCTCCAGCACTTCGCGATACACCGCATGCTCGAAGGTTTCGCCCGGCTCGACGAAGCCCGCCAGCGCCGAGTACATGCCCGGCAGGAATTGCGGCTGACGGCCGAGCAGACAACGCTCGCCATCGGTGACGAGCATGATGACGACCGGATCGACGCGCGGAAAATGCTGCGCCTTGCAATTCGGGCAGATGCGCCGCCAGCCCGCGCCGGCGGAATTCGTCGGCTGGCCGCAGTTCGCGCAGAAGCCGTGACGGCGATGCCAGTCGAGCATGGAGCGCGCTTCGCCGAGCGCGCTGACGAGCGGCGGCGGCACGAGGCCTTGCATCGCGACGGGACGAAGCTCGATTGCTTCGACGTCGAGCGGGCTTTCGGTTTCGTCGCCGAACGAGGCGGCGAACAGCGCGCGCTGCTGTGCGTCGCGGCCGAGAAACACGGTTTGCAAGGGCGTGCCCGCCGCCGCCGCTTCCTGCGCGCTGAACAACGGCTCGTGCCCGTTCGCGCGCTTGAAGAGCGGAACATTGTTCACGAACAGCAAAAAGCGCGTGGAGGGTTGGTCGCGCAGGCTGGCGACGAACGCTTCGTCGTCGCGCTTTTCAGACACGCGATCGAGCGGATCGAGCGTAAAACCGATGGCATGAGGCGGCGTGGGCATAGTATTTTTCGTGTGTGGCGGCGCGGGGCCGGGCGAATGCCGGCAGGCGCGCCGCGTGACGGGAAGAGGCAAGGCCAATCGGGAATCGTAGCGAAGTTGGCGCGTCCTTGCAGGGCGACGCCCGGAGACGTCGATGATCACGCTCTATTCGTATCCTCAGTTGTTCGGCCTCGAAGACAACAATCCGTTCGGGCTGAAAGTGTTCGCGTTTCTGAAGCTCTCGGGTCTGCCGTTCGAGCATCGGCATGTGCTCGATACGAGCGCCGCGCCGCGCGGCCAGCTTCCGTATCTCACCGACGACGACGAAACCATCGGCGACAGCGACGCGATCATCGCGCATCTGAAACGCCAATACGCGCTGACGCTCGACGACGCGCTCACCGGCCCGCAACGCGATCTCGATCTGCTGATCCGCCGCGCGCTCGACGATCTCTATTGGGTGATGTCGTATTCGCGCTGGCGCGACGACAACTACTGGCCGCAATTCCGCGACGCGCTTCTGAAGCAGCATCCGGATATCGGCGCGGAGGCGCTGGAGGGCGCGCGCAAGTACAACTTCGAGCGCTATCGGTATCAGGGAATCGGACGATACGAGCCCGACGCCGCGTATGCGCGCGGCATCGCGAGTCTTCGGGCGATGGCGAATCTGCTCGGCGACGGACCGTTCATGTTCGGCGAAGCGCCCGCGAGCATCGATTGCGCGTTGTACGGGTTCGTCGCGAGCATCTGGTTTTACGACATCGATACGCCGCTCAAACGATTCGTGGCCACGCAACGCAATCTCGTCGCGCTTTGCGGCGCGCTGCGCGAGCGCATGGGGCAACGCGCGGCGCCGTGAGCGTCATTCCGGCGCCGTCTCCACGTCGTTGCCCGTCCAACTGATGCTCGACACGCCGCGCTCCATGCTCATGCGGCTCGCCATGCGTTCGAGTTTCGCCTGATCTTTCGGGTGCATGCGCACGGTCGCCGTGACCTTGATGCGCGGCGGCTCGCCGTCGACATCCTCGCTCGTGAGACCCTGGAACGAGAGCGGCTGCGCGTCCATCGCGTTCGAAAGCAGCGTGCGGATATGGATCTCGTCCTCTTGCCGTCCGACCACGGTCAGCACGTATTCCCGCACGATGTCCGCGCTCGATACGGGCGTCGCGTTGATGGCGCGGCTGACTTCGCGCAGGAGCGTGTTGGTCGCGAGCACGACGCCCGTTCCCGCGATCGCCGGGCCGTAATGCCCGGTGCCGCACAACACGCCGACGGCCGCCGAGCACCATAGCGTCGCCGCCGTGTTGATGCCCTGGATCGAGCCCTTGTCGCGCATGATGACGCCGCCGCCCAGAAAGCCGACGCCCGACACCACGTACGCGGCGATCTGCGTGACGCCGGCCACGCCGTTGCCCGTCAGCATGCCGAGCGTGACGAAGAGGCACGCGCCGCTCGCGACGAGCGTGATCGTGCGCAATCCCGCCGTGCGCTGGCGCAACTGTCTTTCGAGACCAATCGCGACGCCGCACGCGAACGCGGCGAAGAGACGCAAGGCGAAATCGACGCTCATCGGCTAATGGCGATGCCTTTTCCGGACATAAACCTGAAAGCATCGCACCGGGAGATGTCGGTGATGTGAAGGCGAGTCAGCGCCCGATGAACTGCCGGACGCTGACGCGCACGCGGCCATAGTCCGCGGCCGCGTCGAAGGAAACCGGCGCGCCGGGCGCGCTGCAGTAACTTGCGATGTGCGGCGTGACGATCCGCTGCGCACCGGAAAGCGCGCGCTCGCACAGGCGTTCGAAGACGTCCGCGTTCTCGCGCGGGCTCCCGAGGCCCGACGCGCCCGCATCCAGCATGTGGAAGAGCGCGCGCGCGTCGGTTTCGCCGGTGATGATGACCACGGGCGTTTCCGGGAACGACCGGCGCAACTCGCGCAGGAGCGCGAAGTCGTCCGCACGGGAGCCTTCCTGAGCGCCGCTCAAAACGATCAAGTCGTAACTCGCGGCCTTCAGCGTCGCAAGCAATTGACCGCCGTTCGTGACGCCTGCCGTCACCCGAAACCGCTCGTGCGCCTCGAACCAGCTTTGCAGTCCGCACAGAACGACGGGGCGATCGTCTGCGGCGACGATACTAATCTTGTATTCGTTCTTCATTCTTTTCGGCCGGATCGACGGACAATGCATCCATCGACCGCGCATCGGTTGTCTGGAATCGGGCACGTTAGCAAATCGGCCAGTCGCAGACCGCGCTGCACTACAAAATTTTTCGATTCTTGTCGATTGACCCGGCCGGCGTTCGTCGTTCAGATATCCGGCGCTGCAATCGCCGCATGGGCATCGCGCCGCGTTCCGAACCTGCCGGACGACCTGGAGGCTGTTACATGAGTTTGCAACTCTACGCACATCCGTTTTCGTCGTATTGCCAGAAAGTGCTCGTGGCGCTGTACGAAAACAGCACGCCTTTCGAATGGCGCGCGCTCACGCCCGACACGCCGCGATCGATGACAGAACTCACCGAAATCTGGCCGATGAAGCGCTTTCCCGTGCTAGTCGATGACGGCAGGCCGGTGATCGAATCGACGGTGATCATCGAATATCTGGGGCTCTTTCATCCCGGCCCGGCGCGCCTCGTGCCCGACGACCCGCGCGCCGCGCTCGAAACGCGCTGGATGGACCGTTTCTTCGACAACTATGTGGCGACGCCGCAAATGAAAATCGTGTTCGACGCGATGCGCGAGCCGCACGAGCGCGATGCGCGCGTCGTCGCCGATGCCCGCGCGATGCTCGATACGTCGTACGCCTTTCTCGAGCGCAAGATGGCCACGCGCGAATGGGCGGCGGGCGATACCTTCAGCCTCGCCGATTGCGGCGCCGCGCCGTTCCTGTTTTACGCGGACTGGACGCATCGCATCGGGGACGCGTATCCGAACGTGATCGCGTATCGCAAGCGCCTGCTCGCGCGGGCGTCGTTCGCGCGTGCCGTCGACGAGGCGCGGCCGTATCGGGCGCTGTTTCCGCTCGGCGCGCCGGACCGCGACTGAGCGGCCAACTTCCACAGGAGATCGGATATGAGCACGACCACGAATTACATTCCCGCCGATGAACTCGCGCGGCGCACCACGGTGAGATTTCCCAATGAAAGCGCCGACTATCGCCAGGCGCGCACCGCGTTGCTGGCCGAGGAAATCGAGTTGCGCCGGCATATCGAGCGCGTCGCGCAGATGCGTCGTGCGCTGCCGCCCGGCGGCGAAGTGAAGGGCGATTATCGATTCGAAGGCGAGCGCGGCGCGGTCGATTTCGCGGGCCTTTTCGGCGACAAGGACACGCTCGTCACTTATAGCTACATGTTCGGACCGCAGCGCGAGCGGCCGTGCCCGATGTGCACGTCGCTGCTGTCGGCGTGGGAAGGCGAGGCGCGCGACATCGAACAGCGCGTGGCGCTCGCGGTGATCGCGCGTTCGCCGCTCGCGAGGCTGGTGGCGTTCAAGAAGGAGCGCGGCTGGCGCGATCTCCGGCTTTTCTCCGATACGAACGGCGAGTTCAGCCGCGATTATTACGCGATATCGAAAGAAGGCGGCGACGAGCCCGCGCTCAACGTTTTCACGCGGCGCGACGGCGTGATCCGGCATTTCTGGGGCGGCGAGATGGACTTCGCTACCGCCGATCCCGGCGAAGATCCGCGCGGCGCGCCGGATCCGATGCCGCTCTGGACCGTGCTCGACATGACGCCCGAAGGACGCGGAACGGACTGGTATCCGAAGCTGGACTACGGGCCGCGTAGCTGAAGGCTTTTCGGTAAAAATTGGTCATATCTTCCCGATCTGGTCAACTTTGAGGCAGGGCGGACGTTGATAGCGAGTCGATGAAATGCGTCGGCATTTCATGGAGATACTCGCTTATGTATGACAACGGACTCACTACGCAGTGGCAGGCGGCCCGCGTGGCCGCTGTCGCGGCTTCCGGCGCGTGCGCCGCGTTCAGCGGATGCGCCAGCCAACCTCAGGAGGCACCGAAGGTTGCGAGCACGCATTCCGTTTTGACCCAAGGCGGCCACATCGCCGATTCGGTGCGCGCGCATCCGAGCCAATCCCTCAATGCGGAACCGCTCGACTATCGCAGCGCCAAAACGAAGACGGTTCCGAATATCGGCTGGGCGTCGTATTACAGCAAGAAGTTCCAGGGCCGCAGAACGGCCAGCGGCGAACGCTACGACATGCACGCGCTGACGGCAGCGCATCGCACGTTGCCGCTCGGCTCGTATGCGCGCGTCAGCAATCTCGCGAGGACGAGATCGGTCGTCGTGCGCATCAACGATCGCGGTCCTTTCGTGAAGGGCCGCATGCTCGATCTGTCGTTCGCGGCGGCCGCCGAACTCGGCATGCTACGGGCGGGAAGCGCGCAGGTGGTGCTCGAACCGGTCGATCGGCCCGTCGCGCTGGCATCGACGTCCCGCGCGCCCGAACGCATCATGCTGCGCATCGCGCCGCATCCGCGACATCACAACAAGCACCCGCATCGGCATTGACCCCGGACGGATACAATGCGGCGGCGCGCGATCATCGCGCGTCAGGCCGACGTCATCCGATCCCAGTCATGAACAATTCGCCTCGGGCCTTTTTGCTGGGTCCGCTTCTCAAGCGCGTGTCGCGCTCCTTCTACCTCACGCTGCGCATCTTGCCGGCGGGCATGCGCGATCCCATCGGACTTGCGTATCTGCTTGCGCGCGCCGCCGATACGATCGCGGATACGTCGCTGATCTCGCCGCAACGTCGTCTGGAACTGCTGCTTTCGCTGCGCGCGCAAGTCAATGGCGCGCCCGATGACGGCGCGCTCGCGCGCATCGCAGGCGAAGTCGCGGGGCAGCAGGCGCAGCCGGACGAGCGCGCGCTGCTCGAAAGCCTGAGCGACGCACTCGCGATCCTGCCGCAACTCGGCGCGCAGGATCAGGCCGCGGTCCGCGACATCGTCACGACGCTCAGCACCGGCATGGAGTTCGATTTGCGCACGTTTCCCGATGAAACATCGGGCGAGATCGTCGCGCTGAAGGAATTTGGCGAGTTGGACCGCTACACGTATCTCGTCGCGGGCTGCGTCGGCGAATTCTGGACGACGATGACCTACGCGCACATGCCCGGCACGCTGAAAGCCGCGCCCGACACGATGCTTGCGCTCGGCGTGCGCTTCGGCAAGGCGCTGCAGATGACCAACGTATTGCGCGATTGCGCGCGCGATCTGCGTATCGGCCGCTGCTATCTGCCCGAATCGATGCTCGCGCGTCACGGCCTGACGGCGCGGGATCTGTTGCGGCCGGAATCGTCGGCGCGCGGGCGGCCCGTGCTCTTCGACTTGCTGCGCATCTCGCTCGCGCTGTTCCGCGATGCGGTTGATTACACGCTCGCGATTCCGGCGAGCGCCGTCCGTCTGCGCCTCGCCTGTCTGTGGCCGATCATGATCGGCCTCGACACGCTCCTGCTGCTCGCGCGCAACGACGCGTGGCTCGATCCCGCAAAAATCTCGAAGGTGCGGCGCAACGACGTGTATCGGATCATGGCGGCATCGTTGCCGATGGTCGTATCGAACGGCATGCTGCGCGCGTGGACCTCACGCCGCCTGCGTGCGATCGAGGCGGAAATCAGCGGCGCAATTCGGCCGTGATGCGCTCGGCGAGAAAGTCGCAAGGCGGGCGTCTCGACGCCGCGCTGCGCGCGAGCACCACTTCGAGCGTGCCGATATCGGGCAGACCTTGCGCCGGCCCGAGCAGCGTGAAGTGCGAGGGCACCGCGCATTTCGCGAGCGGCGTCACGGCGAGGCCCGCTTCGGCCATTGTCAGGAGACCGAGCAGGCTCGGGCTTTCATACGACGTCCGATAGCCGATGCGCGCCCGTTCGAGGCTGCGGATCGCGTTCTCGCGCGCGACGCTGCCCGGCAAAAACACCGCGATCGGCAAGGGCCGCTCCTTCCAGATTTCGGTTGCGCCGGGCGCGGCGGCCCAGACCATCGGCTCGTGGCGCAGGAATTCGCCGGACAGGCCTTTCACGCGCGTCGCGCAGACGAGATCGACCGTGCCGTCTTTCAACATCGGCGCGAGCGCGAGGCTCGGCAGGCCGACCACCTGAATCTCGACCTTCGGATACGTCGCGGAAAATTTCTTGAGGATCGGCGGAAACAGTGACGACGCGTAGTCGTCCGGCACGCCGATCACCACGCGCCCGGTCACGTCCGGCCGCACGACCGCCGCCCACGCCTCGCCGCGCAGCGCGATCATGCGGCGCGCGTAGGTGAGCAGCACCTCGCCGTCCTGCGTCGGCACCACGCTGCGCGGCTTGCGCACGAAAAGCGGCTTGCCGAGCGCGGTTTCCAGCGTCTTGATCTGCATGCTCACGGCCGATTGCGAGCGATGCACGAGCTGCGCCGCGCGGCTGATGTTGCCGGTATCCGCGACGGCGACGATCATCGACAGGACATCCAGGTCAAGCGCTTTCATGGTGAACGGCCGTTTGCTATCAGAAAATCTGAACGATTCTATCAAAATTATGCGTTTTTCTTTTGCTTCGGCGTGGCGCATAGTCGCATCAAAGGAGCGACTCATGAACGCGCGTACCGATCTTTCCGTTCTCACCGCCGTACAAGGCTTGCCCGAACCGTCGTTCGCCACGACGACATCGGGGGTTTCGGTGCCGTTTATCGAGTGCGGCGAGGGCGAGCCGCTCGTCTTCGTGCACGGCTCGCTGTGCGATTACCGCTACTGGAACGCGCAGATTCTGCCGCTCGCGAAGCAGTTTCGCTGCATCGCGCCGAGCCTGTCGCATTACTGGCCCGCCGTCGATGCCTTCGTGCAGGGCGAATTCGGCTGGGAAACGCACGTCGCGGAAATGGCCGCGTTCATCGAAGCGCTCGATATCGCGCCGGTGCATCTCGTCGGGCATTCGCGCGGAGGCTGCATCGCGTTTCATCTGGCGCGCGAGCATCCGCGGCTCGTGAAGACGCTCACGCTCGCCGATCCGGGCGGTCCGCTGCAAGCCACGCCGCAGGCCGTGCCCGCGACGCTGCCGCCCGCCACCAACGCGCTGCGCGCACGCGTGGCCGAACTGATCGAACAGGGCGAGTTCGATCGCGGCCTGGAATTGTTCGTGGATTCGGTCAGCATGCCGGGCTTCTGGAACAAGAGCACGGAGAGCTTCCGCCGCATGGCGCTCGACAACGCGCTCACGCTGCCCAAGCAGTTCCGCGATCCCTTGCCCGCTTACACGCGCGAGGCGGCGCGCGACATCAAGTGCCGCACCTTGCTCATCGACGGGCAGAAGAGCCCGCGCATGTTCCGCAACAACGTCGAGAAGCTGGAAGAGTGGATCGAGTTCGCGGAGCGCCGGACGATCGCGGGCGCGTCGCACGGCATGAACGCCGCCAGCCCCGGCGCGTTCAATCGCGCGGTGCTGGCGTTTGCCGGCGCGTGGTGAGCCGAAAGCGGCTTATTGCAGCTTCCAGATGTTCGCCGCGATCGTGCCCTGATCGTTGAACACGTTGAGGATGTCGGGCACGTTCGCGATCGGCACGTTGTTCACCATCAGCGCGAACGCGAGCCGGCGTCCGCTCTTTGCGTCGATATAGCCGGCGAGCGCCTGTCCCTTGAGCGTCGTCTGCACCTGGCCGTCCGGAAGTTCGGTGCCGGTCGCGTACGTGCCCGTCTTCGCGTAGACCTTGCCCTTTGCGCCCGCGAGCGTCGGGTCGCTTTCGAAATCGGTCGTGCTCGCGAGCGAGCCGTCGACGCCGAGGAACGGCATCGAATCCACGTACGCCGGGAAGGCCGGACGGCCGTTCATCGCGCGCAACATCGCGATGACCGCGAGCGGCGTCGCGGTCGTCTCGCCGCCGCCGCTGCCGTCGATGAAATGCGTCTGACTCATCGGCACGTTGAACGGCGCGGCCGACAGCTTCGCGTTTTCCGCGGCCAGCGCCCCGTTCAACGTGGTCGAACCGTTGTTCGCGACGCCGAAGAGCATCAGGCTCGTGTCCGCGCCGATGTTGTAGCTGACCTTCAGAATCCACTTCGAGTATTGGCCGTACGGCTGCGACGTGAGTTGCGCGACGCGGGTATCGGCGGAATACGCGTTTTTCGCGGGCAGCAGTTGCACCGGATTGTTCTCGACCGCCGGCGCCGCGACCGTGACGCCCGCGCGCGCGAGCGCGTCGATCAGCACCGAGCGCGCATAGTTCGACGGCTGCGTGATGCGGAACGTGCGGATCACCGGGAAGCTCGGCACGATCGGCGGCACGTAATCCGCCGGAATCGAGCCGCTCAGCACGCCGCCGCACGGCAGCGTGCCGAAGCACGTCGGGTCGGCGGGCGTGACCGTGATCGTCGCGGGCGTGCCCGCCGCGCCCGTCGTCAAGGTGGACTGCACGGTGAACGCCGACGACTTCGGCCGGTAATCCACCGGCGACGCCGACCCCGCGCTGCCCTGGCTGATGATCGTATCGACCACGTCGTCGTTCACGAAGATCGGCCGCAGCTCGAACTCGTCGCGAAAGTCGAAGGGATCGAAAAGGCGGTCGTCGATCACGACTTCGCCGTTGATCTTCCTGATGCCCGATGCCGCGACCTGCGCCGCGAGCGAGTCGTAGCCCGCGAGCGGATCGGGCGCGGTGATCTGCGCGTTGCCCAGACTGTTCGCCTCGTTGTGATCGAAGTTCGTCCACGCGAGCGTGCCGTCGGGATTCGTGCGGCCGCCCATCGAAAGATCGCCGCTCGCGACGAGCACGAGATTGCCGTTGAGCGTGCCCGTTGCATCCACGGCGCCGAGCCGGTAAACCGGCGTCTGGAACTGATGATCCGCGCCGTATTGATCGAGCGCCGCGCCGAGCGAAAACACCTTGCGCACCGAGGCCACATACACCTGGGCGTTCGAATTCATGTCGTAGATGAGGTCGCCCGAGTTCAGATCGACGACGCGCAGCGCCCACGTCGAGCCCTGATACATGGGCTTTTTCATGATCTGCGTGATGGCGTCGGGAACGGACGTATCGTTCGAATCCGACCCGCCACATGCGGCGACGGACGCGACGAGCGCGCATGACAGCGCGAGAGCGGCAACGCGTGCCGGACTTCCTGAAAGCGGGTACATGACGCGGCTCCGA
This sequence comes from Caballeronia novacaledonica, assembly GCF_900258035.1. Lineage (GTDB taxonomy): Bacteria > Pseudomonadota > Gammaproteobacteria > Burkholderiales > Burkholderiaceae > Caballeronia > Caballeronia novacaledonica. The sequence goes on from NZ_OGTP01000007.1 coordinate 154,896, forward strand.
TAAAGGCACATCGCGCTCCGTTCGGAGCGAACATCCAATACGTCGGGACTGCTTCACAGCGCAGACAGGAGATGTCGGCGGCCGGCCACCATTTTCGAAAGGGGCGGGTGAGTGAATTAAATACCTTACACGGGCCTTGTCAAGCGAGGGCTATCGCGAATTTAGTGCTTTAGGCAAGCGCTTTTTGTACGATTTCACGAACGCTTTTCATCTGCTTGTTGTGACGCGACAACGGAAAAGCGTTTGGCGCGGGCTAACATCTTCGGCACCTCATCGCGAAGAAGAGGACATCCGTGAGCATGGGCCAAGACGATCTCGATGCATGGAAACGCCGGCGCACGCTCGAGCTGGCGTTCGAACTCGCCGATAGCGGCCGCTACGAGGACTTCACCGACATCGCCTATGCGCTGCAATTCGAGCGCGGCATGACGACCGCGCAGACGCTGATCGACGACCCCGACATGCGCCGCGTGCTCAATCGGCGCTGCGGCGATGCGCGTGAAAAGCGCGCGCCGGTTTCAGAGCCCGAAGTGGTCGAAGCTGAACCGTTGCCTGTCAGCGAAGCGGTCGCGGAATCGTCGAACGATCATGCGCAAATGCCGCAAGCCGGCGACTTCGAACGCGCGCCGTCGCTGCTTCGCCGCGCGCTCGGCTTCGTCTGGCGCTCCGGCAATGCCGCCGATCTCAACTCCGCCGCTTCCTGAACCTTTGCACGGCGCGCCCCGCGTTTGCACGGCCACGGCGCACGAATGGCGGATTTGCACGACTTGAGCGCCCGCCAAAACCATTACACTTGAGGAAGCTGAACCATAAGCCCGGCCGATGCGCGCGCATCGGCCGGAGTTTGAACTTCGAGGAGGAAATGTTCGTGGCTAACGAAAAGATGCTCGCGCAAATGGCTGAGAAGGATGGTTTCATCGCTGCTCTGGATCAGAGCGGCGGATCGACGCCCGGCGCGCTACGGCAATACGGAATTCCGGACGACGCCTATAACGGCGACGCCGACATGTTCAAGCTGATGCATGAAATGCGCGTGCGCATCATGACGGCGCCTTCGTTCACGGGCAAGAAGGTGATCGGTGCAATTCTATTCGAGCGAACAATGGACGGCGAAGCAGAAGGCAAGCCGGTCCCCACGTTCCTGTGGGAAGACCGTGGCATCGTGCCGTTCCTGAAGGTCGACAAGGGACTCGAAACCGAAGCCGACGGCGTGCAGGTCATGAAGCCGATTCCCGGCCTCGACGATCTGCTCGCGCGCGCCGTCAAGCTCGGCGTGTTCGGCACGAAGATGCGCGCCGTGATTCATCAGGCCGACGAAAAGGGCATCGCGGCGGTGGCGAAGCAGCAGTTCGAAGTGGGCGCGCAGATCATCAGGCACGGCCTCGTGCCGATTCTCGAACCCGAAGTTTCCATCAAGAGCCCGGACAAGAAGGGCGCGGAAAAGATTCTGCGCGACGAATTGCTGAAGGGCCTCGACGCGCTGCCGGAATCGAGCAAGGTCATGATCAAGCTGACCATTCCGGACGAGGCGGATTTCTATCGTCCGCTGATCGAGCATCCGCGTGTCGTGCGTGTCGTCGCGCTGTCGGGCGGCTATACGCGCACCGACGCGTGCAAGAAGCTCGAACAGAACCACGGCATGATCGCGAGCTTCTCGCGCGCGCTCATCAACGAGCTGAAGAAGTCGATGAGCGACAGCGAGTTCGACAAGACGCTCGAACAGTCGATCGACGAGATTTACCAGGCGTCCGTGAAGAAGGCCTGACCCTTCGGCGTCAATCGGCGCGTTCGGTGGGCGGCGGCGTTTGCACGACAGGCGCCGCCGCCCGAAACAGATCTTCGCGCGTGCCGTTTTTCGGCGGATAAATGCGCTCGCCGTTGATCGTGCGCTTCGTCGCCTTCGCCGTCGCGCCTTCGGAGACGAGCTTCCTGTCCCATCCTTCCGTATAGACCGCGCCCCACGGCCCGAGATCGCAGATGGTCGTGTACCAGTCGATCGATAGCGGCAGCATCTCCAGCCCGAAGAGATCGCAGGCGGCGTTGTTGCCCGCGTAACGTCCCATCGGCCGGCCATGCTGGCACGACATCACCGATGGCCGCGTGCCGTCGATCAGCACGCGCGCGCAATCGCCCGCCGCGAACACGCCCGGCACGCTTTCCGCGCGCAGAAACGTATCGACCGGCACGCGTCCGAGCGGATCGAGCGTGACCGGCAATTGCGCCGCGAGCGTGTTCGCGTGCATGCCGCCGCACCAGACGACCGTCGCCGCCGCGATGCGCTCGCTCGTGGCGCCGTCGTGCAGCGTCACGCTCTGGCCGTCGAGCGATTCGAGCGACACGCCGGCGCGCGTTTCGACATCGAGTGTAGTCAGCGCGCCTTCGATGACGAGCTGCGCGCCGCCCATCGATTGCGCGATCTTCGCCGAGCGATCCGCGAGCACGACGCGCACTTTGTCGCGATCGCCTTCCCCGACGATCTCGCGCAGCCGCGCGGGCAACTCCGCCGCGAGCTCGATGCCCGTCAACCCCGCGCCGACGACGACCGCCGTGTAGCGGCCCGGCGTATCGGGCAGCGCGGGCAAGGTCAGCAGATGTGCCTGCAGCTTGCACGCGCCCGCGTACGTATCGACGTCGAACGAGAAGCGGTCGAGACCGGGGATCGGCGGACGCACGAGCACGCTGCCCGCCGCGAGAATCAGCCGGTCGTAATCGAGCGATTCCGACGCGCCGTCCCGCTCGATCGTCACGCGGCGCGCCGCGCTGTCGATATCCGTCGCCTTCGCCTGGATCAGCCGCACGCCCGCGGGACCGAGCACGGTGTCGAGTTGCACGAGTGTCGGTTCGAGCGGCTGCTCGTAATTGCGCACCCGCACGCTGTGAAAAGGCACCGGATTGACGATGGCGACTTCGGCTTCACCGGTGCGGCCGAGTTCGTCCAGCTTGCGCGCGGCTGAAAGCGCGCTCGACAGACCGGCGAAGCCTGCGCCGATCACAAGGATTCGTTTCAAGGTCATTCCCCTGCATAAACGATCGTTCGTGCTATAGGCCGCGTACGGCGTGCGCTCTGCTAATGGTTATAGGCGATTCGCGAAGCGTTGGTTCCGCGAGGATTAGTCAGGTTTTCGCCAAAAGTGATTTCGCCGTTTAAGTATTTACCCTAGATCGCGCGATATCTAAACTCTGTTCAACGGTCGCGAACGAGCCAACCCAGCCAACGTAAGCGGCGATTCAAAAACTTCTGTACGGAGGAAAGCATCATGAACAAGTTCATCGGTATTGCAGCGGTCGCTCTCGCTTTTGCCGCTCCGGTCGCATCGTTCGCGCAATCGAATCAACCTTTGACGCGCGCGGAAGTTCGCGCACAGATCGTGCAACTGGAAAAGGCCGGCTATAACCCCGGCGTGATCAGCGACTCGAAGTATCCCGCCGACATTCAAGCGGCCGAAGCACGCGTCGCAGCGCAAAACGGCTATGGCGGCGTGTCGGAAGGTTCGGGGCAATCGGGCGCTCGCGTGAATGCGGTTCAAAACGACGTGTTCCCGACGTTCGCGCATCACTAAACCAAAACGAAACGCGCCCGCATCGATGCGGGCGCGTTTCGCCGTTTACGGACGGTTTAAAGCGGAAATCCACCCGCAAAAGTCTCGCGCAAATAACCGATGAAAAGCGCAACCGCGCGCGGCACATGCGGCGAATAAGGCCGCACCACGAATAGCTGATCGGCGAATGCGCCGACCGGCCGCCATTCCGGCAACAGCACGACGAGTTTGCCCGCTTGCACCGCGGCCTGCGCCGTGAAATCCGGCAGCAGCGCAATGCCGAGATCGTCGAGTGCGGCGTCGCGCAAAACTTCGCTGTTATTCGCCGAGAAGGGCCCGTTCACCGCGAGCGTATAAGGCCCGGTCGAACTCTTGCGGCCGCCCTTTCTCTGAAACGACCAGATGCTCGACGCCTGCGGCCGCGGATAAACGAGGCAATCGTGCGTGGCGAGATCGTTGGGCGTCATGGGCGTGCCGCGCCGCTTCAGATACGCGCGCGTCGCGACGATCACCGAATGCGTATCGCACAGCTTCCACGCGACATGCGTATCCGGAACCTGCGCGCTGTGCCGCACGGCGAGATCGAAACCTTCGGTCGCGATCGAACTCAATTTGTCCGATGCCTCCAGTTGCACGCGCACGTCAGGATGCGCGTGCAGAAATCCCGACATGCGCGGCACGAGTTGCTGCCGCGAAAAGGCCATCGGCGCGGTCACGCGGATCAGGCCGCGCGCGACGCCCGCCGTCTCTTTCACGCTCAGAAAACTCGACGCGATGCGCTCGTACTGCCCGCGCGTATCATCGACGAGCCGGCGGCCCGCCTCCGTGAAACGCACGCTGCGCGTCGTGCGCGTGACGAGCGGCACGCCCGCCGCGCGCTCCAGTTCCGCGATGCGCTGGCTCATCGCCGCTTTCGACACGTTCAGGCGCGCCGCCGCCGCCGTGTAGCTGCCCTGTTCCGCGAGCACGGTCAGCCAGTGCAAATGGGTCCAGAGACCTTCGATCTTTTGCTCGTCCATCAGCCGATTGTTTGCCAATATAAACAATGAGTTCAATCATAGCGCCTTTGCACGGAGCGCGACGCTTCCTACACTGTGTCCATAGCCAAACCAGTCAGTGAGAGGAGTCGAGATGCAAGCGTTCAACGATACGGCCGACGTGGTCCATTACATCCACGGCGAGCGCACGCATGGCTCGGCCACGCGCACGCAGCCGGTGTTCAATCCCGCGACGGGCGAGCGTCCGCGCAAGCTCGTGCTGGGCGAAGCCGCCGATGTCGACGCCGCCGTCGCGAGCGCGAAAGCCGCATTTCCGGCGTGGCGCGACATGCCGCCGATCCGCCGCGCGCGCGTCATGCTCAAGTTCCTCGAACTCATGAACAAGCATCGCGACGAACTCGCCGCGATCATCACCGCCGAGCACGGCAAGGTGTTTTCGGATGCGCAGGGCGAAGTGTCGCGCGGCATCGACGTGATCGAATTCGCGTGCGGCATTCCGCAACTGCTGAAGGGCGACTACACGGAACAGGTATCCACCGGCATCGACAACTGGACGACGCGCCAGCCGCTCGGCGTCGTCGCGGGCATCACGCCGTTCAACTTCCCGTGCATGGTGCCGTGCTGGATGTTCCCGGTCGCGATCGCGTCGGGCAACGCGTTCATCCTGAAGCCGAGCGAGCGCGATCCGTCGGCATCGTTGTTCATGGCCGATCTGCTGAAGCAAGCAGGTTTGCCCGATGGCATCTTCAACGTCGTGCAGGGCGACAAGGTCGTCGTCGATGCGCTGCTCACGCATCCGCAAGTGAAGGCGATCAGCTTCGTCGGCTCGACGCCCATCGCGAACTACATCTACGAAACCGGCGCGAAGCACGGCAAGCGCGTGCAGGCGCTCGGCGGCGCGAAGAATCACATGGTCGTGATGCCCGACGCGGACATCGAACAGGCTGTCGATGCGTTGATCGGCGCGGGCTACGGTTCGGCGGGCGAGCGCTGCATGGCGATCTCGGTGGCGGTGCTCGTGGGCGATGTCGCGGACAAGATCGTGCCGATGCTGGCCGAGCGCGCGAAGGCGCTCAAGATCAGGAACGGCATGGAATCCGACGCGGAAATGGGCCCGATCGTCACGCGCCAGGCGCTGGAGCGTATCGAAGGCTACATCGCTCTGGGTGTCGAAGAAGGCGCGAAGCTCGTCGTCGATGGACGCGGCTACAAAGTGCCGGGCCACGAGGACGGCTTCTTCACGGGCGGCACGTTGTTCGATCACGTCACGCCGGAGATGCGCATCTACAAGGAAGAAATCTTCGGCCCGGTGCTCGCGTGCGTGCGCGCGAAGGACTTCAGCGAAGCGGTCGATCTCATCAACGAACACGAGTTCGGCAATGGCGTCGCGTGCTATACGCGCGATGGCCATATCGCCCGCGAGTTCGGCCGACGCATCGAAGTGGGCATGGTCGGCATCAACGTGCCGATTCCGGTGCCGATGGCATGGCACGGCTTCGGCGGCTGGAAGCGCAGTCTCTTCGGCGACATGCATGCGTACGGCGAGGAAGGCGTGCGCTTCTACACGAAGCAGAAGTCGATCATGCAGCGCTGGCCCGAGAGCACGGAGAAGGGCGCGGAATTCGCGATGCCGACCGCGAAGTAATCGCCGGTCACGCTTGCAAGACGTCGCCCGCTTTTTCCTCGCAGGAAGAAGCGGGCGATTGTTCTTTGGGCTTTCGATCGATCTGTTCCCGCGCGTCACAACTCAAATGAAAGGGTGTCGGTTGACCGTGCGGCGGCAAGCGCGGAAGATGCAGCGACAACGACGCGAAGCCATTCGACATGCAGCGGCAATTCGACGATCTCCTTCTCGGCAGCATCGAACTCTTCTGTCTTGCGGCTGAACTCGGCAGCTTCACGCTCGCGGCAACGGCAGCGAGTGTCACGCCGGCGGCGGTGAGCCGCTCCGTCGCGCGGCTCGAAAAACGCCTGGACGTAAGGCTTTTCGTGCGCACGACGCGCCAGATTCGACTGACCGATGCGGGCCGGCGCTACTTCGAGCAATGCCGCGACGCGCTCAATCGTCTTGCGGAAGCGGAGCGCGAAGCGACCGGCCAGCAGACGACGCCAAAAGGCGCGCTGCGCATCAGCGTGCCGACGCCTTACGGCCACTATCGCATGCTGCCGCTGCTCGCCGAGTTCAGAAAGCGTTATCCCGATGTGACCGTCGAGGCGCATCTGAGCAACCGCAACATCGACTTCGCCGACGAAGGCTTCGATCTGGCGATACGCGGCCGCGCCCCGCGCGATTCCGGATTGATCGCGCGCAAGCTCGAAGATGCGGAACTGGTCGTGGTCGGCTCGCCGGCTTATCTGAAGCGCGCCGGCATGCCGAAGCGCATCGAGGATTTGCCCGAACACGAATGCATTCAGTTCGAGATGCCGAGCACCGGCCGCCCCGTGCCGTGGCTTTTCATGCAGAACAACGAGCCCGTCGAGATCACGACGCAAGGCGGCTACGGCACGTCCGGCGACGCGCTCGCTGGCATTCCGCTCGCGTGCCACGGCGCGGGCCTGTTTCAGACGTATCGCTTCACTGTCGAGGACGAATTGCGCGCGGGCACGCTCACCGAAGTGCTGCGCGAGTTCGGTGGCTGCAGCAGACCGTTCATCCTGCTGTATCCGCACGGCAGGCATTTGTCGTCGCGCGTGCGGGCTTTCGTCGACTTCGCCGTCGAACGACTCGCGCAGCGTTGAATCATGCAATATTTAAAGGATGCATATCCATGAGCAAGAACGCATTGACATCGCTACTCGGCATCGACACGCCGATCATTCAGGCGCCGATGGCAGGCGTCAGCACGCCTGCGCTCGCGGCGGCCGTATCGAATGCGGGCGGCCTGGGCTCGCTCGGCGTCGGCGCGATGAACGCGCAGGGCGCGCGCAAGGTGATTCGCGAAACGCGCGAGCTCACGAGCAAGCCGTTCAACATCAACGTGTTCTGTCACGCGCCGGCCAGCGCCGATGCCGCCGTCGAGAAGGCGTGGACCGAATGGCTCGCGCCCGTGTTCGCGCAATTCGGCGCGACGCCGCCCGCGAAGCTGAGCGAGATTTACACGAGCTTCGTCGTCGATGAGGCGATGCTCGACGTGTTCGTCGAAGAGAAGCCGGCTGTCGTGAGCTTTCACTTCGGCTTGCCGTCGAAGGAATTTATCCATGCGTTGCGCGGCGCGGGCATCAAACTGATTGCATCCGCAACTAATGTGCGTGAGGCGGAGCAGCTCGTCGCGGCGGGCATGGACGCGATCGTCGCGCAGGGCATCGAAGCGGGCGGGCATCGCGGCATCTTCGACCCGCAAGCCGACGACGACCACCTCGGCACCTTCGCGCTGACGCGCCTGCTCGCAAACACATTCGAAGTTCCGGTGATCGCGGCGGGCGGCATCATGGATGGCGCGGGCATCGCGGCGGCGCTGGCGCTCGGCGCGCAGGCGGCTCAACTCGGCACGGCGTTCGTGCCCTGCACGGAGACGTCGATCGATGAGGGGTATCGCCGCGCCATTCTCAGCGACGCGGCCAACCATACGACGTTCACTGCCGCCATCTCGGGACGCAAGGCGCGCAGCCTCGTCAACAAGTTCACCGAACTGGGGCGCGGCGCGCAAGCGCCTGCGATTCCCGCCTATCCCGTCACCTACGATGCGGGCAAGTCGCTGCACGCGGCGGCCAAAGCGAAGGGCGAATTCGGTTACGGCGCGCAATGGGCGGGGCAAGCGGCCGCGCTCGCGCGTGAATTGCCCGCAGCCGAATTGATGACGCGGCTGCAAGCGGAACTGCGGGAAAGCATCGCGGGCCTGCAACGATATGTGTAGTCGAAACGCTTCGTTGGTTGGGCGTTCTGTCGGTGCTTCAATGTTTCCGCCGCGCTCGTTGCGGCCTGCATCCGACAAATACAACCTAACGGAGCTTCTTCGATGCCGGATGCGTTTTTCACCGACGCCGCCTAAAGCTGTGCTTCGATCGCGGCTTTGTCGATGACGGACCAGACGGTGTCGATCTTGCCTTCGCGGAACTCATAGAAGACGTTTTCGCAAAAGACGACGCGTTTTCCGTCGATGCGCAGCCCCATGAAGACCGCTTTCGGCGCGCACTCGAAGCGCAATCGGGCAGCGATGCGCGGGGGTGCTTCAATCAACAGTCGAATATCGAAGAAGAGATCAGGGATCTCGCGGAAGTCCTTCTTCAGCATCTCGCGATAGTCGTCGAGCGTCAGCGCGCGCTCGTTGTAGTGCAACGTGTCATGAACGAATGTGCCGAGGTTCGGCCAGTCCTGCGCGTTCAGACAGGCGATGTATCCGCGATAGATATCTGAAAGTATCAATTGCACCCCGCGACAGATAGCGTCGTATCAGCTACATACTTCGTCGCCATCATACTTGAGCGTGGGGGAATAATCGATTGCTCCACGGTTCTTCAGCAAACGGGACAATTCGTCGAAGTTCGGATAAGCGGGGGATAACGCATAAATGTCGAAGCGCTGACAGCCCGGACGTCTTGTCGATGCTTCGGAAGAATAGGCGCAGAGATGCGAGGCCGAACAGGCGATCCCGTTCATCAGAACCGGAACCAGAAGGACTTTGTATTGCTTCTCCGTCATGTAGCTGGTCATAACATGGCAGAGATTGTCCCAGGAACGCGGTGGATTCGAGGGTAAGGATATCGGATTGCTAAGGAGTCCAATCTTGCAGTGCGCGACGATCAAATCATAGGAACCTGCATCGATTTCCCGATAATCGACAAGCTTGTGGGCATACTGCGGCGTGTTGAGTCCCCAGGCATCGTGTGTGACCCAATTACTGTGATAGGCGAGTCGCCCCGCTTCGGTCACGAGCATCTTGCCTTCGAGCCGGGCGAGATCCTGCGAGACGTAGGAGTACGTTTCCGAACTCGATTCCGCGACGGTTTCCGCCGTCTCGGCAGTGATCTTGATTCCGCACGCGACCGACAGGATCGTGAACAGGACCATCGGACGAAGTTTCGTTTCCCGACTTAACAGCAACAGGGTGCCGAAGAACATCGGAGCAAGAAAGCGATTGCCGACGTTCTGTTCGAGTCTCATCCAGCTATAGAACACGCAGGGAAGAAAGAAGAGCCACGCGAGGCGGCGCAGCAGTCGCGCACGGTCTTCCGACATCCACGACGCAGGGACAATGGGCGCGAATGCCGACAATACATACAGCCCCGAATAGCCATAGAAGAGAATCAGGTTGCGGTCTCCGGCAGACTTCACCAGGAAGGGCAAAGGCAGCAATTCCGAAAAGTACCACGCCCGCCAGCCGAAGTAGATGAGACCCGGCACGCACAAATAGAGCAAGAAGTTACGAAGTTCCTTGCCGAGGGCACCGCGGCTGTGTCCTTCCACCAGTCGCAGGAGCACGGGGCCAGCCGCCCATACGACGCCATCGGGGCGAATGAGGCACAGCAGAAGAACCCACCCGTAGAAGGAAGCTTGCGGACGCATGCTCGCCGTCAGGCAGAGGACATAGACCGCACAGAAGAGCAGCGGGCCGAAGCCTTGAAGAGCCGCGTACAGGTATGGGGTAAGAAGCAAACCGAATAGGGCAATGATCCGGCGAGCACTGTCTTTCAACTGCGACAGGATGATCAATGCACCGGCGAAGTTCAACGCGAGAGCGGAAAGGAATTCGGGAACGCCGGCTTTTTTCAGGGCGGCGATCATCAGCATCCATAGAAAGTCCGTTGCACCTTCTATGGGAATTCCCGAGTGCCCATAGCTGATGACTCCGGTCTGCGCAAGACTTTTCGCATACTCGAAGAGGATGACGGCATCCTCTGTCGGGACCGCATACATGTACGCCAGCCAGAACAGCGGCAACATCGCCACGGCGCACAGCGCTAGCGTGAGCGTAGTCGGAGCAGTCTGCCGGAAAGTAATATCCATGACGGTCCCTGTACGATGCCAGCCCGCAGGATCATGGTGTGAAGCGACGTCCGGATGACCGCTAAGCCATGTCGAACACGAATTGGGGGCAAGCCGGCGAAACAGATCATAGACCGCGCTTTTTAAGGATGCTGGACAACATATTGGCTATTTTCGCCCATCGTCGAAGATGGAAAACTCCACTTGACAGCGCCAAGCTGGTTCGACGATTGTTCCTCGAGGACTGGTGAAATTCGACGAGCAAGTCTTGCTGCGCCAGGCGAAGCGAACACAATGTGCACTGTTAGTCTGCACTCCGCAGCGTGCCTTCCATTTCGTTTCCTCCAGCGTTGCGCGCTAAAAATCAGATGAAAGTCATCAGTGCAACGCCAAGCTTTTATGCGATGTATTGGGCAAGCATTGCGCTCGACGGCAAAAGCAAAACGAGAAGGCTAGTGGCTTTCTGACCCATGACGTGTCACGCGAATCGGCCGCTCTGAAGGTATTTCCCGGCCATTGGAGAGCGAACATGCACCGCGACAGTACATCGTTCGAAAAAGGCTATCCCGACGAAGATCCGCCAGCGCGATTCGCAAATTATCTCGACACGATCTACGACAACCGCAAACTGATCGCCGTGATTACGGCGGCGGTGCTGGCACTCGGCATCTTGTACGCATTTCTGGCACAGCCGATCTATCGCGCGGACATGCTCGTGCAGGTCGAACAAAGCGCCGATTCGTCGGCGACGACGAAGAACATATTGGGCGACGTCTCTTCGATGTTCGACGTCAAGACAGCGGCATCGGGCGAGACGCAGGTTATCGGCTCGCGTTCCGTGGTGAGCCAGGTGGTCGACAAGCTGCATTTGTTCATCGAGGCAAAGCCGCGCTATTTTCCCGTTATCGGACGCTGGCTCGCGGAGCATTCGGATTCCCTCTCGAAGCCGGGCCCGTATGGTTATGCCTGGAGCAAGGAACGAATCGAGGTCTCGCAGTTCGACGTGCCGCGGCAGTTATACGGGCGTCTGTTCGTACTGACCCGAGGACCGGGCCGCGACTACGAACTGCGATATCGCGACATCGCATTGCGAGGGACGATCGGCGAAGTATTGCAGGCAACGACCATTCATGGACCTGTCACGCTGCTCGTCGATAGTATCGATGCGATGGACGGCGCGTCGTTCACGCTACGGCGCTTGTCGCCTGTCGTCACTACGGAAAAGCTGCGCAAGGAACTGGCGATCGAAGCACCGGCCAAGGATTCGAACGTCATCGGCGTGTCACTGACCGGCCCCGATCCGCAAAAGATCAGCGAGATCCTGGCCGCTATCGGAGCGGAGTATGTCAGCCAGAACGTGCGACGTAAATCCGAGGAAGCGGAACGCTCGCTCGCGTTTCTTCAAGCGCAGTTGCCGGAGTTGAAGCATAGCCTGGATAGTTCGGAAACGCGCTTGAATACCTATCGTGCGACTCACGGCACGGTCGATCTCGGTGAGGAAGCGACGAATCTGCTTCAGCGTTCGGTCACGGCGCAGACGAAGCTCATGGAGCTTGAAAAGAAACGCGGCGAATTGCTTGCCCGCTATACGGACGACCATCCGTCGATACGTGCCATCGATGCACAGATTCAGATTGCGCAGCGCGAAGCGGACGACGTAGGTCGCGCGACGCGCATGCTGCCCCCGCTGGAGCAAGACGTCCTTCGACTTCAGCGCGACGTGACGGTAGGCGCCGGGCTTTACACCACTTTGCTGAACACGTCCGAGCAACTCAAGCTGGTCAAAGCGGGAAAAGCGGGCAACGTCCACCTCATCGATATCCCTGCAGTACCCGAAGAGCGGATTCGCCCAAAACCGGTGCGCATCATTGCGGCATCGTTGGTGCTCGGCCTGTTCCTTGGCATTCTGACATCGTTGGCGCGTGTGCTCGTGTTCGATGCAATCGACGATCCGCACGAAATCGAAATGCGCACTGGACTGCCGGTCTTTGCCAGCGTCGCATACAGCCGGCGAGAGGAAAAGCTCAACCGCATCCGACGTCGCTCCGGCATGAAGAACATGTTATTGGCGAGCGATTCGAAGGGCGATCATGCGATCGAAAACCTGCGCGGCTTGCGTGCGGCGCTGGAGTTCGCGATGCAAAAGGCGCGCAACCGTGTGGTGCTCATCTCAGGCCCTACGCCGGGCGTCGGCAAGTCGTTCATCGCGCTGAACCTCGCCGCCGTCATGGGTGCGTCGGGCAAGCGCGTGCTGCTCGTCGATGCCGATATGCGACGAGGGGTTTTGCATGGCTATATGGGCGGCGATCGGGGACCGGGGCTATCCGACCTGATGCAAGGCACGTCGCGCAGCGAAGAGATTATCCGGTCGACCGCGCTGGCGGGCGTCGATTTCCTTCCAGTCGGAAATCTGATTTCGAGTCCGAGCGACGTGCTCTCGCGTCCCGACCTGCAAGCGCTGGCGAGCGAACTCGCTGCGGCGTATGACGTTGTTCTTCTGGATGCGCCGCCGGTGCTTTCCGCGCCCGACGCTGTGCAGTTGGCGTGTCTTTCGGGCGTCACTCTGCTCGTCGCGCGACAAGGCGTGACCGGACTCGGCGAACTGCGCGAATCGATACGTCGATTCACAAAGATCGGGCTTGCAGTGCGTGGCGTGGTCGTGAACGGGCAACGCCTGCGGCCCGGCCGTTATAGCTACGACTACGGACGTTACCGCTATTCGAACCGAACCTACAAGCGGCGCGAGACCGAAATGGTGCAGTGACAGCGTCTTGTCCCATTGTTTAGACGACAATCAGAGTAAGGCAGTCAGCCATGGCCCGAGCGAAAATAGCGCAATTCATATTCTGGGCAACCGTGATCGTTGCGCTCTTGTACTCGTCGTATCGCTATCCGTTGCAGATCAATTCCGCGCAAACCAGCCCGACGTATTCGGATACGCCGCCGCTGTTGCAGGCGGCCAAATACTTGATTCTTGTGGTTGCGTGCGTAGTAATCGCATTCGTAGCTGGCGGATTGCATATTCCACGACGCAGGTTGGGTTTCATAGCGGTGTATCTCATGCTGTTGACGTGGCCAATCGCTCATTTCGTGTTCGACAGCGATGCGAAACATCTCGCCCTCCCTATCGTTGCGGGCGTTGCATTCTTCATTTCGTTATCGGTGCGCGGTGTGACGCTGAAGGCAATCGACGCATTCATGAAGTTCACGCTGTACTTTTCGCTCGTCGTCAATCTCATACAGATGATTCTGTTCTATTCGATCGGGCGACTTCCCGCTCTGGCATACGAAGATACATTGGCCGTCAGATTCGGCAGTTTTTTGGATGATCCGAATGGGTTTGCGGCTTTGTCATTCCTCCTGCTCGGGTACGCCTATTCCTTGCCGAAGACGATGATGAATCGGCTTTGCATTCTCGGCGTGATCTTGTCCATATTTTTTTCACAGTCGCTTACCGCGATAGCTTTCCTTGCACTTTTGATCGGCCTATGGGGACTCACGAATCATTTCAAGGCGACCTTATTCCTTTTGATGATCGGTTGTCTTGCCGTATTCCTGCCATACCTTTTCAACGGTTTTAATCTAGACGGAAACGGATTGCTGGATGTCGTTTTTGCGTCGAAGCAGGCGAGCTCGGATGCGCATTTCGCTTCGTTCAGCCTCGATAAGCTCGCCGACATTTCCGTGTGGATTCTTGGCGGGGACGATTACCTGATATCGGAATCTTGGTGGGTGACCTCGTTGAATAACTATGGGTTGATCTGGACGGCATCGCTGCTGCTCATGCTGACGGCATTCTTGTGGAAACTCTACGTTATTTTCAATGAAGCGCGTAGCCAAAGGGTGAGGCGTGTGACCCTGTCTGTTCTATTGTTTTCAATCTATGTCGTGGCTGCATCGTTCAACTTGCCGTTTCTGACCGTGTTCCCTATCAATTTTATCCTCATGTTATTCGTCTCTATCTTTATGCTCGATAAGCTGCAGGAACACGAAGCGGTGGAAAGCTTCGCGCCGATTTGAGTACCGAAAGACCGCACTGATATCCCCAATGCACGTCTGGCTCGCAATCCCGATCTACGCAGCTATGAAAAGGTTATGGCACTGGTTCGCAATCGCAGTTCTCGCGTACGGCAACGTGGCCTTCTCCCAGGACGCTTCCGTTCCTGGACGCAGCGAGACGAGACGCCTTTCGTCGTCTTCGGAGACGGGCACTGCCGGTTATCGATCGGCGGCGGCAAACGCGATCGCAAAAAAAATCAGCAGTAGATTCCGTTCGAGCGTGGAATGCCATGCCGACTTCGCAGCCGATAACACGGGTACGACCGACGCGACTAAAGCGCTCAACAAATGCTTTGCCGCAGGCGGAAAAGTCAGGCTAAAGGCTGGTATCTACAAGATATCGTCCTATCTGCTCGTGCCGGCGAATACGTTCGTCACGGGCGACGGACCTACCGCCACGATCATTCGATTGAGCGCGAATGTCCCGCTCCATGTGCCCTGGGGCAGCCAGGATCAGCATCAAATCATGCTGATAAACGGCGACAATGCGGGCGTGTTCAACCTGCAAATCGACGCGGATGGTTTCAAGGGCTGTGGCATTGGTGTCTGGTACTTCGCAAATAACTTTATCGGCGGCAACGACATACGGAATTGCGGGAGCAGCGCGCAGGGCATCCTTCAATCAGGTTCAAGCTATCAGTATGTTTATAACAATCACATTTTCAACACAATGCACGGCATGCAAATCTGGCAGGTTACGCACGGCCAGTATTCCGACAACGTGATCGACACAGCCGCCGAGGGCGGATTTTTTGAGGCCGACAGCGAAGATTTGATCGTCTACGGTAATTCGATCTCGAATTGCGGCGATGTCGGTCTCGACGCAGAGGGCGGCGTGGACGTGATTCTCATCGGCAACACGGTGCGGAATGCAAAGTTCGGAGAGCTGAGCTATTTTGGAAATGGAACCGGATCAGGCCGCATTCCGAGAAACATCGTGTTTGTGAACAATGTTGCTTATCGCACGCCTGTTTATCTCGCGGGCGCGGCACAGACGTCCGAACCGACGAGCACAGAGGCCGGCGGCATCATGCTGGCGAGTTCGACCGACGGCGAGACGGGCATCGTATTCAGCAATAACGCGGTTCATGCAACGGGGCGTACGGCCTTGTGGGCAAACGATCAGGGCGCAGGCGTGCGGACAGGCTTCGAGATCGTCCACAACGAGCTCACGAGCGACGACAGACTGTTCACGTTCCAACGTGCGTCGGGCGCCGTGATCAGAGATAACCATCTGCACGGCCTGTCTGGGGCCGAAATACATGAAGGCGAATGGAAGAATCCAGATGGCGGCGCATTCGTGAATAACACATTCGACTATGACGTCACAAAAAGCAAAGGCTACGCGTTGCGTTATTACACGGACGTGGCTATCGCCACGAGCCCGATGATCGCAGGAAACGTCTGTCACAATTGCGGCGTATTTGCATTCGAACACGACCCCTATAACTCAGGCGTTCCGGCGATTGTCCATGACAATGCCTTTTCCGATACATGGCAAGCGAACGGAGGCGTTCATGCGACTTCGAATGGATATCCGTTATACCGCGGGCAGCGGCTGCTAATCTCGTTCTCCGGCGTGAAAACCGCGAGTCTCGATCTGTCAACGCTGACAGCGTTGGGCGGCTCGCTGACGCGCGCACGTATGACGTTGCGGGTTTCGTCAACGGGCGCGCCGGGCAACACCTACGATCTGACGCGGCCTGCGGGCGCGGTGATCATCTCGCACAGCGGCTCGGGTGCGGGACCGGGCGTTGGCGCGAGTACGACCCGTTACGCATCGTTTTCGGGGGAAGTGATCAGGCTCAACGGCATCACCGCACAAACGGTGACGGGCTATCTGACGCTCGATCTGACATCTTCCCAGTGATAACTTCGAGTGCTCTATTTCCAGCGGTACTAAAAGTTATCCTATTGAGCCAGCTATTCAAGGCACGTGAATACTCCGAAGAATAAAAATAGATCGAGAGTTCTTTCATATGGATATCTATGGATCCGCGCATCGACGAAATATTTTGTAACCTGTATTCTTCCGGCTGAGATCGACTCCCCGCACATTTTTCAGAAGCTATCTGCATTCCCTACGAACAATCAAACTGGAGGCTACGTGATGTCGACTCCACGTCCTGTCATCAAGAATGCAGCCATCTCCAGCGACGACATTCGTTCGCAACAGTCCGCGGGAGCGATCAAGCGTATCGGAATCGTTTTATACGACGGATTTTCGTTGCTCGCGGCCGGCATGCTGGCCGAAGCACTTCACGCCGCAAACGAGTTACAGGCCGAAGGGTCGAAACATGCATTCACGTATAGCGTGAAGCTCATATCGGCGAGTGGTGGTACGGTACCCGGTTCATCGTCGATATCGGTGTGGACCGAAGCGTGGGGCGATGAGCAGTTCGACGGCATCGATGTGCTTTTCGTCGCGGGCGGAAACGGCGTGGCGCGCGCCTTGGCCGATGAAGCCTTCGTGGCACTTCTGCGCAAGCTCTGTGAAAAGAGCGTGAGCATTGCGGCGATCGGCAATGGTCACATATTGCTGTCCGCCGTGGGCGTGCAGCAGCGCGAATTGCAGTCGATGACGCGCGATAGCGATCAGGCGTTGATGAGTTCACTCGCCCTTCTCAAGAAGGACCTGGGGCCCGAAATCGCTGTGCGCGTGGCCCATCGTCTTGGCCTGGGCGCGGACATCTCGCCGGACGGAGAGATGGAAGACCTGCAAGCAACGACGTTGAGGGAAAAGGTGTGCGCGTCGGCACGCTGGATCACGCAGAACTGTGCAAAGCCGATATCGATCGTCGATGCCGCGCGAATGTCCGCGATGAGCGAACGTAACTTCCTGCGTCTCTTCAAACGGGAAATCGGCGTAACGCCTTTGCAATATCTTTTGCGCGCGCGGCTCGACCTCACGTGCAAGCTGCTGAAGAGCACGGATCTCCCCGTCGATAAGATCGCGCGCAGGACCGGTCTCAGCAATGGAGAGCGACTGTCGAAGTTGTTTCGCAAGGAGTTTTCGATGTCGCCATCCGAGTTTCGGACACAGAGCCGCAATGCAGAATAATGCGGCAGCTGTGACAGTTGTGTGGCGTACGAGGCAGCACCGTAGAGCGCATTCTTTGCACACTCAAAAAAGTATCGGCGTGCGGTAGAAGGAAACGTGCGCTACGCCACATTCGTCGCTTTTGATCTAGCAAATGCGATGGTTTTGACCTAGGCTTTCCCTTGCGAAAAATTCCAAGAATACGGTTACTACCGCGCTGGGTTAGTAGACCGAACGAACAACAATAGTGTGTCCCCAAGTCACATTCGATCGATACCATCCGAGACACGACGCGGCGATCGTCCTTTACACAAAATAGTGTTTGGATAGGCGGGCGACCTCGAGGCGTCGTCTTTCATTTTTTGTTCACTTTGCATAACGAAATAAAAAGGGCAAATTCATGGAAATCAAGGCGACTTACGGCCAGGCCGCCGAGGCAGTCGTGCTCGGAGGTACGCTCAACGGACTTGGTGTTGTACGGTCGTTGGCACGTGCCGGCATTCCCGTCACCGTAGTGGGTACGCGATTCACCGGGGCAGCATTGTGGTCGCGTCATGCATCGCCGCGGCTGGTCAGAGCGTATATCGGCGATAACTTCACCGAGGACATGATCAAGCTGGGAAAGACTTTCTCGAAACGTCCCGTTCTTTTCCTGGCCGATGAAGAGTGCGTCCGTTCGGTATCCGAGAATCGAAATGAACTCGCCAATTGGTTCATTTTCCGTTTACCGACCAGCCAGTGTACCGACACCGCGAGCGATAAAGCCAGCTTTCACGAGTTCGCGCTGAAGCACGGCTTTCCGGTTCCTCGCTCCATTACTCTGGAATCCGGGCCGGACGCGGACAGGCTCGAGGCTATGACCTTTCCCTGCATCCTCAAACCTGACGACAAGCGTCAGGTTCTGAGGGGCAAAGCGAAACGGGTCGTGAAGGCCGAGTCGTTGGACGAGGCGCGCACGCATGCGCTCTCGATGTTGAGCGCTGGAATAAGAATCGTTGCGCAGGAGTGGGTCGAAGGGGCCGACTCCAACATCTACTTCACGCTGTTCTACCGCGGTCGTGAAGGCCGAAAGGTAGCCGCTTTCACGGGGCGCAAGCTACTCAGCTTTCCGCGTCACGTCGGAAGCACTGCGATCTGCGTCGCAGCGGACGAAGTGCGCGACGTGCTCGAACCGATGACCCTGCGATTTGCGGAATGTGCCGGCCTCGATGGCATGGGAAGCATGGAATACAAGTGGGACGACATACACAAGAAGTTCACGATGATCGAGCCGACCGTCGGAAGAACGGATTGGCAGGAGGAGATCGCCACATTGTGCGGCATAAATATTCCTGCGGCCGCTTATCGGCATGAGCTCGGCTTGCCGCCGATAAGCGAAGTGGTCCAAGGCGCGAATATGACATGGCGAGCGACGGTCGTGGACCGGGTTCCGCGTCATTTGCGCACGATAGGCAGCGTGCTGATAGACGGATACTTTCGGTGGGACGACCCGTTGCCCGCACTTCAGCACTATTGCGTCGTCAATCCGCTTCGCCATCTAGTGCGCAGATGGAAGACGCCGAAGTGACTACGCCGACGACGCGTCGAGCGAGCCGGCGCGTCGTTCTCTACGCGATTTCATAAGTCATACGGAACATTCGCTTCCGTAGAAAGGCTGCAAAGCTTACTTGTCAAGCGGGACACACGTTAGCCGAAATGTGCGTTTTCCCACGGATAGCCGGAATATGAGCGTGCAGTATCGGACGGTTCTTTGCGGACAAGCTTATCTGATCCGTACCGACGCTCCAACCAGTGGCCTCTTTCCCTTCAATGCGCCTGAAAAAAAATCGGGCGGCAGAATGCAGCGGGCGCAGTTCTGCGAGTACGAACTTGCGAGGAACATACGGCTATGGCACGCGCTATCTCATTTCATGATGCAAGCCTGAGTGGGAGATCCGAAATATCTGGCCGGCCCATCGTCAAGCATGTAGGCATCGTTCTTTATGATGGATTCTCTCTCATAGGAGTCGGCACCCTGATCGAAATTCTGAAGATCTCGAACGAATTGCAAGAGTCCATGAAAGGAGAGAATCTTACGTATAAGATTTCTCTTCTGTCGGCTCGCGGAGGGGTAGTGACAAGTTCCTCGTCCATCTGCGTCGGCACAGAATCCCTGCACGGACAGCGCTTCCGCGCTTGCGACGTGTTATACATCGCGGGTGGAACCGGGGTGTCGGAAGCATTGGCAAACGAAAGACTTATTGAACTGCTGAAGTCCGCGCCCTCCGGGAACGCAGCCATCAATGGGCTGGGCAGCGGACATGCACTTTTGGCGGCCTCTGGCCTGTCGTGCGAGACATGCGCATTGCAAGGGCGCGATTTATTCGCGCATGACTACCCGGTTCGCACTCGGGATGAGCGCAGCCATGCCTTGATCTATGCGCTGGACTTGCTCAAACGAGATCTTGGCTATGACATCGCATCGTCGGCTGTCGAGCGTCTACTCGACAATCAACACGTGTCGATCATGCTGAGCGAAATGGGCACGCCGACCGCGGCCGAGAAGACCCAGGAATCTGCGCGCTGGCTGGAACGCAATTGCGGCAAACAGGTTTCGGTGGTGGACGCCGCCCATACCGCCGCAATGAGTGGACGGAACTTTTCACGTCATTTCAAACGCGAAATGGGTCTCACGCCTTCACAGTACTTGCTGAACGCGCGTATGAAGCTTAGCTGCGAGTTGCTCGCGAATAGCGAGCTTCCCATCGACAAGATCGCTCGGCGGACGGGCCTGAGCAGTGGAGAGCGGTTATCAAAGTTATTCAGAAAGCAGTTCTCCATGTCGCCAGACGAATTCCGCGCACGGAAACGAGAAGAAAGCATAAGCTAGCCACAACCTTCGAGGGACGGGAGGACAGACATGACCGCCAAGGCAGTCCTGCAAAACGTTTTCGCACGCGGCATTATGACTTTCGGGTTCGACGTCGCTTCGCGCCGCCTTCTATGGCGCGATCGCGTTGCGGTTCTGCTGTACCACGATCCGAAGCCGGAGGTACTGGATGAACATCTGACGCACTTGAAAACGCTTTGCGAGGTTATCCCGCTCAATCAGGTGGCCTCGCAGGGAAACGGACGTCCCAGAGCGGCCATTACATTCGATGACGGGGTTGTGGGCAACGCGGATCTGCTGCCGGTATTCGTCAAACACAAGGTTCGTCCGACGATTTTTCTCTGCAGCCAATTCGTCGGTCGGCCTGCAGTGCACTGGTGGCTGCTGCCCGTTGCGAAAGAGGCCGGCATCGAGCGACTCAAGCGCATGAGTAATCAGGAGCGTTTGGCCGAACTCGAGAAATATGGCGTCAATCAGATTCACGAAGACGAAGCGACCGGCCTGACAGCCGAACAACTCGAAGAAATGCGGCCATTCGTGGATTTTCAGGCACATACACGCTTTCACCCGATCCTGACTCGTTGCGATGAACGGGAGTGCGAGCAGGAGATCTCCGTTTGCAAGCTGGAAATCGAATCCATGCTCGGCATCGAATGCGAGCATTTCGCGTATCCCAATGGCAATTACACCGACCGCGAAGTCGGATTCGTGAAGGCCGCAGGTTATAAAACGGCCCGTACATGTGATCTCGGCTGGAACGACAATCGCAGCGATCCATACCGTCTTAAAACCATAGTCATCGACGATGACGCCACGCTTCCGTGGTTCGCGGCACAGTTGACGGGAATTCCGGTTTTCCTGCGATATGTCCGCCACGCTCGCAATCTTTCCGGATATTCGCCGCAATTCTAATCAAGACTGGGCGCGCCGTCTGCGGGAGCTGACGGTTGAAAACGATCTCGCCGCCTTGGAATAATGGTCAAGACTCAGACATTGCGTCGATTAAAGCGTAAATATTGACCTCGTGCGTCGCGCGACGGAGGGCGCCAGAGACGAACATGATCGATAGAACGTCCGGCAGCAGAGAAAGTCCGTCGCGGTCGCCGCACGATTGCAGACGCTGCACAGCAGAATCCGAACCTTCCAAAATTAGCTCGCGCATGTCAGCGATTGCATAACAAAACCTGTTCGCTGCGGCTTCTCGCTTGGTGTCCGCCGATGCATCGCCAAAGCTCTCCCGGTCTGAAATCGATATGGTTGGCAGGATTAACCAAGGCGTTGGCGAGAAAATTTCCGTCCATAAAGTAAGCTATGGACAATGATGCATTGCGGATGTTCCTGATGAACGACGCAAGAACACGGGATGGTCCGATTCTCACTCATACAAATTAGCGCGATCGATCGCATATCAATGTCGTTTCGATCACGCTGTCGAAACCGGCTGTGCTTGGCCAACGAAGTCGGTCGTTGGCAGTACGGATCCGGATTCGTTTCAAGTTATCTTGGCGCGTCCAGCTATGGCGGTGGAAAGCATGCGTCGATACAAGTCATGTATTTATATTTAGGAATACATATTCAAAATGCCGTTCGGATGCACTCGTCGAGTGACTTTAGATATGGATTACGCTTCACGCCAGGCGGTTAGCTGGCAAGACATCTCACGTTTCACGAGGGAGGCCATCGACATTACCTAAGACGTTGGTCGATCATCAGATAAAGAGCAGATAAGCGCAATATCGACTGGGTGGTTCGAAGAGGCTGTCCTGTCAGAACGATGAAGCTTGGTCGAAGATGTTCTAAAACCGGATTAAAGCTATGAACAACAGGAAAGTAGCGATTGTCCACGAGTGGTTCGCCGTTGTGGCGGGTGCAGAGCAGGTCGTGGGGCAGATGCTGGACCTCTTCCCGCAAGCCGATGTGTTCTTTATCGTCGCGAAGCCCGATACTGTCGAACGCACCGAGTTTCTTCGTGGCAGGAAAGTGACTACCTCGTTCATTCAGAAGCTGCCGGGATCTCGGGATTCCTATCGGCGCTATCTGCCGTTGATGCCAATGGCGGTCGAGCAATGGGATCTCTCCGCGTACGACATCGTCATATCGAGTGCCCACGCCGTGAGCAAGGGCGTGCTGACCGGACCGGATCAACTGCATATCAGCTATGTGCACTCACCCATGCGTTATGCATGGGACCTGCAGCATCAATACCTTCGGGAATCGGGTCTGACAAAGGGCCTGAAAAGCATGCTAGCGAGATGGATGCTGCACAAGTTGCGGATCTGGGATTATCGGACCGCAGCCGGGGTGGATCATTTCGTCGCCAACTCGGGGTTTATCGGCAGGCGTATCAAGAAAGTGTACGGGCGCGAAGCCATTGTTATCTATCCTCCCGTCGATGTTCACACGTTCGAGTTGTGTACGGAGAAAGAAGACTTTTATCTCGTTGCTTCTAGGCTGGTGCCGTACAAGCGCGTGGATCTGGTGGTCGAAGCATTCTCCGCGATGCAGGACAAGCAGTTGTTCGTGATCGGCGACGGGCCGGAAATGAACAAGATCAAAAAGCTAGCCGGGCCCAACGTCAAGGTTCTGGGCTATCAGCCTCTTCCGGAGCTGAAGCGATACATGCAGCGCGCGCGCGCCTTCGTTTTCGCCGCCGAGGAGGACTTTGGAATCACGCCGGTCGAAGCGCAGGCTTGCGGAACGCCGGTGATAGCGTATGGAAAAGGTGGATCGCGAGAGACGGTCGTGCATAGCAGCGATGAGCGCCGGCGCACAGGCATTTGGTTCGAGAATCAGACTGTCGATTCCATCATCGATGCGGTCTACCGTTTCGAGCAATTTCCGGACGGCATATCGCCAGCCGTGTGCCGTGCTCACGCGGAGAGGTTTTCCGCTGCCCGATTCAGAGACGAGTTTCGATCGTACGTCGATGCATGCTGGGCGCAGTTCAACGCTTCGAGAAACCTGGAGAGCATTGCGGGTACGCGAGCCGCTCGGACCTTCTATGATCAATCGGACAATCGGCTTGGCGAGATGACGTTAGAAAGTCGTTGAGCGATCGAAGACATCATAAGAATTCGAATACCTTTTTTGTCTCACGCCCGGTTTGTGCGGCGAGTTACCAGACAAATGTTGCATGCGATGGGGAAAGCATGAAAAAGGCAATCGATGTTGTCGGTCTGGCCGGCGCAGGAGGAAAACAGTCCTCACATATCGGACTGCATCTCGACGCGATCTATGACAGCAAGAAGCTGATCGCCGTCGTGACAGGATCGGCGCTGCTGATCGCGGCAGCGTATCTTTTCCTGGCGGCACCGGTCTATCGCGCCGATATTCTCATTCAATTTCAGAAGACCGATAGTACGAGTGTCCCGAAGAACATCTTGAGCGATGTTTCGTCGATGTTCGATAGCAAGCCGGACTCTCCTGGAGAGATGGAAGTGCTCGGCTCGCGGCTCGTCGTAGCACAGGCAGTGGACAAGCTCAATCTGGCGGTCGTCGCGACTCCGCGTTATTTCCCGCTGATCGGGCGGCAGATCGCGACTTGGAGCGATACGGTCTCGACGCCGGGACCGCGCGGCTATGTGTGGGGCGCGGAGCGCATCGACGTCGGCGAATTCGAGACTCCGTCGCAGTTCTACGGCCGGAAGTTCAAGCTGAAAAAGCTCGATGCCAGGCGATACGAGGCATCGTTTCGAGACTTTCGTTTTCAGGGGGTGATCGGGCAAACCACGGAGGCGTCGACGCCTTTGGGTCCGATCGTGTTGCGCGTCGACGCGATGGACGCAAACCCCGGCGCGACCTTCGACCTCACGCGCAATTCGCCCGTGGCGGCGGTCGAGGCGTTGCGCAAGAAGTTGTCCATCAGCGATAAAGGGAAAGAGTCGAACATCATCAAGGCGTCGCTCGACGACGCCGATCCCATCCGCGCCGCGGCTATCCTCAACGCGGTTGCGAGCGCGTATGTCGAGCAGGAAATCGAGCGCAAATCCGGAGAGGCGGCACGCTCGATCAAGTTTCTTGAAACGCAACTGCCGGATTTGAAACAGCGGGTCGAAGCGTCCGAAGCGCTATTCAATCAATTTCGCGCGAGCCACGGGACGGTGAATCTCGGCGACGAGGCTGCGAGCCTGTTGAAGCGCACCGTCGAGGTTCAAAAGACGCGCGTCGATCTCGAACAGAAACGCAACGACCTGCTCGCACTTTATAAGAGCGATCATCCGGCTGTGCGCGCAGTCGATGCGCAGTTGCGGGTGGCGCAGAAGGAACTGGATTCTCTCGCCAGTCAGTCGCGCACGCTGCCGCCGATGGAGCAGGACATGTTGCGCCTGCAACGCGATGTGCAGGTCAATAGCACCTTGTACACCTCGCTGCTGAACACTTTTGAGCAGCTTCGCGTGGTCAAGGCTGGGAAGCTCGGTAACGCGAGGCTCGTGGATTCCGCCGTGGTTCCTGACCAGCCGTTCTGGCCGAAGCCGACGCTCGTGATGGTCGTCGCGTCGCTCTTTGGATTGTTGTCGGGCATTGCTATCGCGTTGACGCGCAAACAGCTTTTCGATGCGGTCAACGAGCCGTCCGAGATCGAGGAGAACATTGGCCTTCCCGTGTATGCAACGGTGCCTTACAGCCCGCACGAGGCTCGCCTGACGAAAGCGATTCGCACGCCTCAGTCCAAGGGTGGCCTCCTCGCGACCTCGTCCGTCATCGATCCCGCCATCGAAAGCATTCGCGGGTTCCGGACCGCAGTGGATCACGCGCTGACCAATGCGCGAAATCGCGTGGTGCTCATCACCGGCCCTACGCCGGGAATCGGCAAGTCGTTCATCACCGTCAATCTCGCTGCGATCCTGGGCGCCGCCGGAAAGCGCGTTTTGCTGGTCGATGCCGACTTGCACAGAGGCGACCTGCACCGGCATTTCGCGATCAAGCCGGGCCTCGGCTTGTCCGATTTGCTATACGGATCTTGTACGCCGCAAAACGTGATTCATCTGGATGTATGCCCCGGCGTCGATTTCGTCTCTTCCGGCACGCAGTTTCCGAGCCCGAGCGATCTGTTCGCGCGCCCGAAGGCACACTCCGTCATCGAGCGTCTGGGCGCCGGCTACGACGTGGTGCTGCTCGATGCGGCGCCCATCCTTCCTACCGATGCGGCATTGCAACTGGCCAGTCTCGCGGCCACGACGTTCCTCGTCGCGCAGCAAGGCGTGACGGGTGTCGGTGAATTGCGCGAGTCGATGCGCAGACTCGAACGGATCGGTCTGTCCGTGCACGGCGTCGTCGTCAACGGCATGAAGCTCAGATCGGGACGCCGCAGCTATGGCTATGGCAGATATCGTTACTCCGCCGAGAGTTACGAACTGAAGATCACCAGAAAAGCATGACTGGTGAAGCCGTCTCCGAAGATCACCGACAGCAACGCATAGGCGGCCGACATGAAGATAGCTTTCGTTAGCGGGTTATATCCACCGGCAATTATCGGCGGAGCGGAAATCGTCTTGCAAACGCTGGCCGAGGGCGTTCGAGACCGTGGCCATGAAGTGCTGGTGCTGACCACGAAAGAAGGTGGAGACATCGAGCGCGACAGGGTGAATGGCGTATCCGTCATTCGCGTGCCGATCAAGAACATCTATTGGCACGGGAGTAAAGCGCCCCGGAAGCTGTGGAAGAAAATGATCTGGCACGCGATGGATTCGGTGAACCTGCGCATGTCGTCGATAGCAAGAGACATACTGAAAGAAGAGCGGCCCGATGCGATGAACGTGCATGTTATCGAAGGGTGGTCGGCGGGCGTGCTCGCGGTCGGCAAATCGCTTGGCATCCCGACCGTGCAGGTGCTGCATAGCGCGAATTTCATGTGCCCAAACTCCAACATGTGCCGCAATGAGCGCAACTGTGAGACGCAATGCATTAGTTGCAAGGTGCTTCGCGTCGCGCACAGGTCGATATCGAATAACGCGGACGCGGTTGTCGGCGTCAGTCAGTTCGTGCTCGATCGGCATCTTTCGGCGGGCTTTTTCGCGCGGGCGAAGCGTCGCGTGGCGATTCACAACGTGCGTAACCTGAATTTCGCCGATATCGGGCCGCTCCCGAAGGACGCCAGCGCGGAACGGAAGTTCGTGTTCGGCTTTATCGGCGGAATCAGCCCTGTCAAGGGTGTTGGCGTGCTGATAGACGAATTTCAGTCGCTCGGCGAAACGAACGCCGAGTTGTGGATTGCCGGGAGAGGACAGCCGCAATACGAGGCTGAATTGAAGAGTCGCTGCTCGACTTCGCGAATTCGCTTTCTCGGCTATCAAAAGCAGGCGGATTTCTTTCCACACGTCGACGCCCTGATTGTGCCGAGCCTGTGTCAGGACACGCTTCCGACAGTCATACCCGAAGCCTTCGGCTTTGGTTTGCCCGTCATCGGCGCGAGGCGAGGCGGAATCCCGGAAATGATCAAGGATGGATGCAATGGCCGTCTCTTCGAGCCCGAGAATCAGGGCGAACTCCGGACGATCATGACCCGCTTCCTGCAAGGAGAAGAGGATCTCGACGGCATGCGATGCGCTGTCAAGGAGTCGGCGAGCGATTACTCGAACATCGGAGGCTGGGTCGATAAGTACGTTCGTCTGAATGCGGACCTCATCGCTTCACGAGGTGAATGATTTCTAAAATCGGCTGATCCGCCCTGAGTGTTGAAAGCGAGGAGCAGACATGGAAGGAGTGATCTTCGACGGCCGCTGGAAGGGCACGCACGGAATCGGCCGATTCGCTACGGAAGTGTCGGACTGTCTTCGGCTCAAGCACGCCGAGCTTCGCGGCAATCCTGCTTCGCCTTTCGACTGGCTTTATCTCAGCATGAAACTGGCTTCGAGAACGAAGACCATTTTTTTCTCTCCGGGTTATAGCTATCCTTTGTTCTACCGCGGACGCGGCGTGCTGGTCGTGCACGACCTGATTCACGTGGACGTGCCGTGCTCCTTCTGGTTTCTGAAGAAGATCTATTGCGAGGTCATTCTCAGGACGGTCTGCCGTCGCGCCAGCGCGGTGCTGACGGTCTCCGAATTTTCGAAGAAAAGACTCGCGGAATTCACGGGCATCAATCCGACGAAGATAAGAGTCGTGGGCAATGGCGTATCGGATGCCTTCAGGAAAGAAGGTCCGCGCTTTGAGCTGGAGGACGGCGAGGCTTATTTCCTCGGCATATCGAATGGAAAAGGACATAAGAACAACCGGAAAACGATCGACGGTTTCGTTGCGGCAAACCTCGGCGATCGCGTGAAACTGCTTTTCCTGGGCTTTCCTTCAACAGAGATACTGTCGTACGTCGAGGAGATCAAGGCCAAGGACCGGATCAGATTCATGGGCCGGCTGTCGGAGGAAGAACTCGCGGCGCTGTATCGCGGTGCACAGGCTCTGATTTTTCCATCCCTTTACGAGGGATTCGGATTGCCGATCGTGGAGAGCATGGCGTGCGGCACGCCTGTCATTACCTCGAATTGCACGGCGATGCCGGAGATTGCGCAAGATGTCGCGATCATGGTGGATCCGTCGTCGTCGCCGCAAATCGCGCAAGCTATCCGGCGCATCTCGGGCAATGACGAACTGCGCCGTGTCATGGGCGAAAAGGGCATCGATCGGGCGCGAGACTTCAAGTGGGAAGATGTCGCGAGAAAGATCGAGGCAGTGCTCACGGAATTGAATGATCGCGCGGAGGCGAGGAGATAGCAGGCGGCTGCGCTTGTCGGAATCTAATTCGATGCCATTCTTCGAAACGCATGAACATGGCGAATGCCGGACACGCATTCGACCGGCGGAAAAACCATAACCGATAGTCGATTTGACGCCATGGACAAAGTTATCGTCAAGAATATCGTCATCAATTTCGCGGGCCTCATCATACCGGCGTTCGTCTCGCTCGCTACGGTGCCTGCGTATATTCACGCGCTGGGGCTCGAGCGCTATGGCGTCGTGGCGCTGGTATGGGTTCTGATCGACTACTTCGGCATTCTGGGTTTCACGATGAGCATGGCGGCGCAAAACAGCATCAGCAAGGCGCATTCGACGGGCGATGCGCGAAGCTGCGCGGAAGTGCTCTGGAGCGTGGTCTGGGCGAATCTGGCGATCGGCGTATTGATCGGCGCCGCGGTATACGTATGCGGGCTTTTCTACGTGTCCTTCTGCATGAGCACGGAAAATGGCTTGCGGCACGAAGTCATGATGGGGCTGCCCTGGCTCGCGCTGGCGGTCCCGGTGGCCAATGTGAGCTGCGCGTTCGGAGCAGCACTGACCGGCGCCGAGCGATTCGGCGTATTCAACACGACGCAGACGATCGGCACGATGCTGTTTCAGTTGATCCCGCTCGGCGTCGCGTTCGTCATCGGTCCGACGTTTCAGAACGTGCTGGCCGCCGCCATTCTCATGCGTTTGCTGACCGCCGCGCAACTCGCGTGGCAGTCGATGCGCGTGCTGGGCGTCTCGAGCGTCAAGGGTCCGCGGCGCGACGTCGTGAAGAGCCTGTTCGGCTTCGGAGGATGGATGTTCGTCGGCACGGTGACGTCGATGGTCTCCGAGTCGATCGACCGCGTGCTGATCGCATCGACCCTCGGTGCGCGGCTCGTCGCGCTCTATTCGGTGCCGAAGAATCTCGTGACGCGCCTGAACATCCTGGCTTTCGCGGTCGAGCGAGTGCTGTTTCCGCGGCTGTCGGCAGTCGATTCCGCATCGGCGGCCGTGCTCATGCGGGAATCGAGTCAGTTTCTCGGCGCAGTGCTCACACCGATCGTACTGTTGGCGATGCTCGCCGTGGGTCCGTTCCTTCAGGTCTGGGTAGGAAACGAAGTCGCGTCGGTGGCGACGCCCTTCGCGCGAGTCCTGATCGTCACGATGTGGATTGCGGGACAGGCGGACGTCGTGCGTCTCCTCGTGCAGTCTCACGTCAGCGTCGCGAAGGCGGCACGGGCCTGCGTCCTGCAACTTCCGGTCTATGTGGCTGTTCTCTTCGTCGCCATTCATCAGTTCGGGCTGATGGGCGCGGCCGTGGCGAATGTCTTCAGAGTGTCGCTCGACTACGTGATCCTCTTGCGCCTCGCGCGCACGCCCTTACGCTCGGCGCTGCGGGGCATGTCCGCGCACGTCGCCTTTCTGCTCGCTTGTCTGTGGCTGAGCAGTTCTTTCGAGAACACGTTGATGACCTACGTCGTCGGTGCGCTGCTGATCCTCGCGGATGTGGCGTGGTCGCTGGCCACGTCGCCCGCGTTGAGAAACATGGGGCGATCGTTGCTGTTACGGCTCTACTTTTGAACAAAAGATTCATTCGGGTTCGATGCGGGAGCAGCATGGACAAGCGCAAGCGCGAAACACTGTTCACTCTGGCTCGGTCCGGTGCGGCAGCCGTCATGGCCGCCGTGTCCGGCTCCGAGCGCGCTGCCGCGCAGGTGAGTTCCGCGGACGGCTGGGTCGACCCCGCGCAACTCGGCGCGATCGCGGACGGCGCATCGCATCTGCTCTCCACGCGCTATGCGACGCTCGAACAGGCACGCTCCGTTTATCCGTTCGTCACGAGGCTCGATTCCGAGATCGACGGTTGCGCGATCCAGGCGGCGCTGAACGCCAGCACGAAAGTCCGGCTTTCCGCGGGAAATTTCCGGATATCCAATACGCTGACCGTGCGAAGCAACACTGAAATTCAGGGCGCCGGGACGGGCACGGTGCTCACCTGGACACACGAGAGTCTCGCCGACCGTTTCACCATGTTCAGCGCCGAAAACTCCAGCGCCATTCGGTTGCAAGGATTTTCGGTTGTCGACATCAGCGGCTCGAAAGGCGGCTACGTGTTCGCCGGCACACGCGTGGTCAATGTCAATGTCGAGCAGATCAACGCGGATCGAATGGCGATCGCCATGTTCTCGCCTTCCGGAGGCGAGACGTACGCCAGCTTGTCGAACGACTTGTCGAGTGCTTCCGACGTCAGTTCCGACGTGCACGTCACGGACTGCACGGCGACGAATATCGCCAATAGCGACGATCCGCGAGCGGCCGTGCTGTTCGCATTCTGCGCCGGATGGTCGGTGACGGACTGCACGTTCTCGAACGCGCCGTTCGGCGTGCAGTGGTGGGGCGGCGATTCGAATCCGGAAGTCGACGGCGCGCTGACCAATGCCCGCAAGTGCGTGGACGGCACGATCACCAACGTTCAGGTTTCGAACTGCATCGCCGGCGTGTGGGGCTCGATGGGGTCCAACGTGAAGATCGTCGGCTGCGATGTCGACACGGCATCGGACGTCGGCATCGATTTCGAAGGCTGCACGAACAGCAGCGCCAGTCAGAACAGCGTGCGCAACTGCGTCAACGGCAACTTCGCGTGTTTCTGGTGGAACGTGGACGTTTCCTTCGTCGGCAACACGTCGCGGCAGAGCCGCGCGGACTATCCGCACCTGCGCGTGTACAACGCCTGGCAAGCCACGAGCAATCGCTCCATGACCGTCGATGGAAACACGTTCATCACGGATCAGACGATCGGCGTCATCGACACGGCTTACGGCGGCGTGGAGACGCTCGAATTCGGCAACAACCAGCTCACGGACACCCGAATAGCTTTCAGCGAGAACACGCTCCGCTATGTGACCGTCGCGGACAATCGGCTTCTCTTCACGCGCGCCGCAACCGAGACCATGAACGCGATCGAGATCGGATCGCTCTACGGCAACGGACTCGGCGTGGCGGCACGGAACGTCATCGAATCGAGAGTGACGCAGCCTCCCGATTCCGCAGCGCTTTATCTCTGGTCGGACGATCCCAATTCGGACTCTCAGTTCCAGGTTCTGGACAATCAGACGAGCGGCTTCCCGATCGATCTCCTGACCGATAGCTGGAGCACGAATCCGGCAAGGACGAGCTACTTCACGATTCAGGGGAATACGTTCGGAAGCGGCGCTTACAGGAAAGAGGATCATGGCGCCCGGAGTAGCGTCAGCGTCCTGCGGAGCAATCAAGGCATTTCGAACTGAAGGGGATGCGCGACGCTGCGTCGACGCGCCTGGCCGCGATTGTCGGTACGGCAATGCAATAAGGTAACCTAATAAATCGGGAATCGCCGTGGACACCGTGCTGTCAGACCAATTCGAGTGTTTTCATTGCCGCAAGACATTCGGCGGTGGCGTGTACGAGATCGTTCACGAACGATGTCGCTTGCACTTCGAAGAGCGGGTGCCTTACGTCGAGAGCCTGAACCTGCGCGGTCTCGAGTGCTACTGCTCCCGCGCTTGTCTCGAATCGCGCGTGGATCGGGTCATGGCCCGCGAAAAGATACCGGTCACGCATCCCGGGCCGGACCGGATCGCGAATTGTTCTATCTGTCGCACGCCGGTGGACAGGACGGAAGTTCACCATGCCTATCTGGCCACGCTGTCCGAACCGCTCGATGACGTCACCTGGGACACGCTCCAGACAGAGTATCTGGCGGTTCTCTGCAAGACGTGCGGCCGATAAGACGAGCACAGATCGAACCAGGACGATTCGCCCTCCAGTTCGCCGCTTTCATAGCATGAGTGTGAAAAACCACGGAGCACAGTCATGGAAAACGCAGTGAGTTCTGAAGACGTCATCGTGATCGCGAGCGCCGATGCATCGTGCGCGATGTCCTGCCGTCGTATCGTCCCGGTGATCCTCGCGGGCGGTTCGGGCACACGGCTATGGCCGATGTCGCGCGAGCAGTTTCCGAAGCAGTTGATCGGCGTGATCGGGCGTGATTCGCTATTGCAGGCCACGGTCGCGCGAATGGAAGGATTCACAGGCGATTTCAACGTCGACGAACAGTCCATCATCGTGTGCGGCGAAGAGCATCGCTTCGCGACGGAAGAGCAGGTACGGCTGTGCGGCGTCGGAGCGAGGATCATCGTCGAGCCGGCGCGCCGGGACACGGCGCCCGCGCTCACGCTTGCCGCGCTTGCGATCACCGCCGATAACGACGACGCGATCATGGTCGCGATGCCGTCCGATCATTCGATCGCGGATCTGCACGCGCTGCACGACGCGATCGCCGTCGCCGCCGGTTACGCGGAGCGCGGCATGATCGTCACGCTCGGTGTTCCGCCGACGCGACCGGACACGGTCTTCGGCTATATCCGCATCGGCGAGCCGCTCGATCATGGCGCGCATCTCATCGAACGCTTCGTGGAAAAGCCGGCAGCGGAGCTTGCCGCGCAATACGTCGCCGCGCAACGCTACTGGTGGAACAGCGGGATCTTCATCGTGCGTGCGAGCGTGTGGCTCGACACATTGCGCCATCTGAACGGCGAGATGCACGCGACCTGCACGGCCGCACTCAAGGAAGGCAAGGCCGACGGTCACCTCATTCGTCCCTGTCCGGACCGGTTCGCACGAGTGCCTTCCGACTCCATCGACTACACGGTGATGGAGCATATCGGCGGCGCCGATTCGCCTTGCGAGGGCGCGGTCGTGCCGCTGTCGGCGGGATGGTCGGATCTCGGCTCGTGGGACGCAGTATGGGAAGCGATGGAGAAGGACACGCTCGGCAACGTGGCGAGCGGACGCGTCGTGTTCGAAGGCGCGACGTCGAGCTATGCGCGATCCGAGGGCGGGCGCCTCGTCGCGTGCGTCGGCACGGAGAACATCGTCGTCATCGATACCGATGACGCCGTGCTCGTCGCCGACCGTTCGCACGCGCAGGACATCAAGCGGCTGGTGGCGCGCATCCGGGAAGAGCACGCGCCGGAGGCCGAGACGCATCGCAAGGTGCGCCGCCCCTGGGGCTACTACGATTCGATCGAGCACGGCGCGCGCTATCAGGTGAAGCATATCGTCGTCAGACCGGGCGGGCGGCTGTCGTTGCAGATGCATCATCATCGTGCGGAGCACTGGGTCGTCGTGCGCGGCACGGCACTCGTGACGCGCGGCGACGAGCAGTTCCTGCTTTCTGAAAACGAATCGACGTTCATTCCCCTCGGCGTGCGGCACCGGCTGGAAAATCCCGGCAAGGTGGAGCTCGAAATCATCGAGGTTCAATCGGGCGCTTATCTCGGTGAAGACGACATCGTGCGTCTCGACGATTGTTATGGCCGCGTTTGACCGCCGCGCAGGTCGTATTCGAGCACGCAATCAGAGCCAGGAGGCATGACATGTGCAACAGCGAGGGACTTCTGCCGCGGCTTTTCGATGTCGCCATGGTGGTATCGGGCGCGGTCATTGCATCGCGGATCAGAGTGGAATACATCGCCGAGACCACCGGCTACATACCGTTCGTCGCGTTCGCCGCGGCGTCCGCGCTCCTGCTCTTTCCGGGCTTGGGCGTGTACGAGTCACGGCGCGGACCGGGCAAGCTCATGCTCGCGTGCCGCATGTTGTTCGCGTGGCTGGTCGTACAGGCCTGCGTGCTCGCGCTGATGTTCTCGCTGCATCGGCTCGATCAGACGTCGCGCGCGTGGTTCCTGTGCTGGACCGCGATCTCGGGCGCGCAGATCATCGCGGGACGTCTCGTCGCGCAAGCGGTGTTCGCGCGCATGGGTCGCGCCGAGATGCAATTTCATCGCGTGGCGATCGTCGGCTGCGGCAGGCATTGCGAATCCGTCATGACGAGTATCGAGCGGGCGAGTCATTCGGGCTTTCGCGCGATCGCGCTGTTCAACGCGTTGCCGGAATCGCCGATTGCCTCACGCGTGCCCGTCTTCGACGATTTCGACGCGTTCGTAACCGAAGTTCGCGAGCAGTATGCGCGCGAGTTGTGGCTCGCGTTGCCGATGTCGCAGGATCACACCATCGAGCGCTTCGTGAACGCGTTTCGCGAAGACCTCGTCAACGTGCGCTTCATCCCGGACATGCACGGCCTGACGCTTCTCGAAAGCGGCGTGAGCGAGATCCTGGGTGTTCCCGCGATCGATCTCGTCGCCTCGCCGTTTTCGCGAAGGGCGCTGCTGGAAAAAGAAGTGTTTGATCGCCTGCTGGCGCTGCTCGCGCTCGCCGCCATTGCACCGCTGCTGGTTGGCATCGCCATTGCGGTGAAGCTCGGTTCGCGCGGTCCCGTCCTCGTCGGGCAGCGGTGCAAGGGGCCGGACGGACGCGTCATCACGCTCTACAAGTTCCGCTCGATGCGTCTCGATGCCGAGATGACGAGCGTGGGCGCGTTGCTGCGCCGCGCGAGCCTCGACGAACTGCCGCTGTTCTTCAACGTGCTGCGTGGCGACATGTCGATGGTCGGCCCGCGACCGCATGCGCTCGAACACGACGATCTGTATCGAAAGGCGGCGTCGGGCTATGTTCATCGTTACCGCGTGAAGCCGGGCATCACGGGTTGGGCGCAGGTGCACGGCTTCCGTGCAGAAACGGATCTGATCGAGAAGATCGAGGCGCGCGTGGCGCACGACCTTTACTATCTGGCGAACTGGTCGTTCGGACTGGACATGCGCATCATCGCCACGACTCTGCTCAAGGGCATGCGAGGCGCGACCGCCTGATGCACTTGCGTCCTGCTTCACGCGCCATCAGTTTTGTTTATCGGCACATCCCTGCCGCCACGCCGACTTGCACCCCGCCGGGCCCGTCCCGGCGGGCTTCCCACGCGCCGAGACCCCATCCACAAACGCAAAATACTGGTTAACGCGTAGTACCCGCCGCGCTGCCTTCCTCGCTACCCTTCGGGCTTCAGCTTCCCCCAAGCAAGCCCGCTCGGCCACGCATTCTGAAGGAGTAGCGCACATGGCACGGATCATCGGAGGCATTGCCGCCTCGCACACGCCGACCATCGGTTTCGCGTTCGACAAGAACAAGCGCGACGATCCCGTCTGGGCGCCGATCTTCGAGAACTTCGCGCCGCTCGCGAACTGGCTCGCGGACAAGCAGCCCGATGTCATCGTCACGATCTACAACGACCACGTCACGTCGTTCTTTTTCGATCACTATTCCGCGTTCGCGCTGGGCGTCGGTCCGGAATGGCGCGTCGCGGACGAAGGCGGCGGCGCACGCGATCTGCCGCCGATCAAGGGTCATCCGGCGTTTGCCGCGCACATCGGCACGTCGCTGATGTCCGACGAATTCGACATGTCGTTCTTCCAAAACAAGGCGCTCGATCACGGCTGCTTCTCGCCGCTCTCGATGCTCTGCCCGCACAAGCCCGAATGGCCGGTCAAGCTCGTGCCGCTGCAAATGGGCGTGCTGCAATTGCCCGTGCCGAGCGCACGCCGCTTCTACAAGCTGGGCCAGGCGCTGCGTCGCGCGATCGAAAGTTATCCTGAAGACATCAAGGTCGCGATCCTCGCGACGGGCGGTCTCTCGCATCAGGTGCACGGCGAGCGCGCGGGCTTCAACAACACCGCGTGGGATGCGCGCTTCCTCGATCTCTTCGAGCGCGATCCCGAGCAGCTCGCGGACATGACCATCGCCGAATATGCGGCGCTCGGCGGCTACGAAGGCGCCGAAGTCATCATGTGGCTCACGATGCGCGGCGCGTTGTCGTCGAATGTCGTGTGCAAGCATCGCAGCTATTACCTGCCGTCGATGGCGGGCATTGCGACCGCGATCTACGAAGGCGAGGACAGCGAGACCAAGCCGGCGATCGTCGAGCGTCATCGGCAGAAGATGGCCGTGCAGCTCACCGATGTCGAGAAGCTGGAAGGCACGTATCCGTTCTCGATCGAAACGGCGGTGCGCGCGTATCGCATCAACGACTATCTGCATCGCATGGTCGAGCCCGCGCATCGCGAGGCGTTCAAAGAGAACGAGGAAGCGAGCTTCGAAGCGGCGGCTCTTTCCGATCAGGAGCGCGATCTCATTCGCCGGCGCGACTGGCGCGGGCTGCTTCATTACGGCGTGATCTTCTTCATGCTCGAAAAGCTCGGCGCGGTGACGGGCGTATCGAACCTGCATATCTATGCCGCGATGCGCGGCGAAACACTCGAAGAATTTCAGAAGACGCGCAATGCGCCCGGCGCGCTGTATTCGGTCGCGGGAAAGGGCGCGGGCAAGCTCGACTGGGACAAGACCAAGAACTGAGCGACAAGTTGAGGAGACACGTATGAATATCGCTAAAACCATCGACATCAAGGGCTTCATCGACGAACGCCCGATATCCGCGTACCAGTGGCTGCTGGTGGCGCTGTGCTTTCTGATCGTGACGGCCGACGGCATGGACGTCGCGATCATGGGCTTCATCGCGCCTTCGATCATCGCGGACTGGCATATCTCGCGGCCCGCGTTCGGCCTCGTGATGAGCGCGGCGCCCATCGGGCTCGTGATCGGCGCGCTCGCGGCGGGTCCGGCTTCGGATCGCATCGGACGCAAGTGGGTGCTGATTGCTTCAGTGTTTCTCTTCGGCGTGTTCACGATCGCGACCGCGTTCACGAATTCGCCTTCGAGCATGGCATTGCTGCGTGTGTTGACCGGCATCGGCCTCGGCGCCGCGATGCCCAACACGACGACGCTGCTCTCCGAGTACGCGCCGCAGCGCAAGCGCGCGCTGCTGATCACGATCATGTTCACGGGCTTTAATCTGGGCTCGGCGTTGATCGGCTTTCTCGCGGGCGCTTTGATTCCCGTACACGGCTGGCGTTCGGTGCTGATCTGCGGCGGCGCGCTGCCGCTCGTGCTGATTCCGCTGCAAATCTGGCTGCTGCCCGAATCGGCGCGTCTGCTCGCGGTGCGCGGCGCGACTTCGGCGCGCATCGGCAAGGTGCTCGGCCGCGTATGCGGCGCGCGTTTCGACGGCACCGAAACGTTCGTATCGAGCGAGCCGCCGCTGCCCACGAAGAAGCCCATCGGCGTATTGTTCTCGCACGGCTATGGCCTGATGACGGCGGCGCTGTGGGTCACGTATTTCATGGGCCTGCTCGTGATCTATCTGCTGACCGGCTGGCTGCCGACGCTGATGAAGGACGCGGGCCTCACCGTGTCGTCCGCGGCGAACATCACGGCGATGTTCCAGATCGGCGGCACGATCGGCGCGATCATCGTCGGCTGGATCATGGACAAGGTGCGCCCGGCGCCCGTCATCAGCGCGGCGTATCTCGGCGGCGCGGTCTGCGTGCTCGGGCTCGCGTGGATCGGCGCGTTGTCGTCGTCGCTCGCGTTGCTCGTCTTCGCGGCGGGTTTCTGCATGAGCGGCGCGCAAACGGGCCTCAACGCGTTCGCGCCGAGCCGCTATCCGACCGTCGCGCGTGCGACCGGCGTGAGCTGGATGCTCGGCATGGGCCGCTTCGGCAGCATCTTCGGCTCCGCGTTCGGCGGCGCGCTGCTCGGTCTCGGCTGGGAGTTCGGCGCGATCCTCGCGATGCTCGCCGTGCCCGCGACGCTCGCCGCGATCTCGATTCTCGTCGCGCAACGCAGGCAAATCGACGAAGCGCACGCACAAACGACGGCAGCACATTAGTACCTGGAGCAAAGGATGATCATCGACATTCACGGCCACTACACGACCGCGCCGAAAGCGCTGGAAGCGTGGCGCAACCGGCAGATCGCCGGCATCAAGCGTCCTTCGGAGATGCCTGGCGCGTCGGAACTGCATATCGGCGACGACGAACTGCGCGAATCGATCGAAGCGAATCAGCTTCGGCTGATGCGCGAACGCGGCCTCGATCTCACCGTGTTCAGCCCGCGCGCGAGCTTCATGGCGCATCACATCGGCGACTTCGAAGTGTCGAGCACATGGGCCGCGATCTGCAATGAGCTGTGTTATCGCGTGAGCCAGTTGTTCCCGGACAGCTTCGTTCCGGCGGCGATGCTGCCGCAGAGTCCGGGCGTCGATGTCTCGACGTGCATTCCCGAACTCGTGAAGTGCGTCGAGCAATACGGCAATGTCGCGATCAACCTGAATCCGGATCCGTCGGGCGGGCACTGGACGAGCCCGCCGCTCTCGGATCGCTACTGGTATCCGATCTACGAGAAGATGGTCGAGTACGACATCCCCGCGATGATCCACGTAAGCACGAGTTGCAATGCGTGCTTCCATACGACGGGCGCGCACTATCTCAACGCGGACACGACCGCATTCATGCAGTGCCTCACGTCCGATCTGTTCCGCGATTTCCCGGCGCTCAAGTTCGTGATTCCGCACGGCGGCGGCGCGGTGCCGTATCACTGGGGACGTTTCCGCGGTCTCGCGCAGGAGCTGAAAAAGCCCTTGCTGAAGGATCATTTGCTGAACAACGTGTTCTTCGATACGTGCGTCTATCACCAGCCGGGCATCGACTTGCTGACGCGCGTGATTCCCGTCGACAACATTCTGTTCGCGAGCGAGATGATCGGCGCGGTGCGCGGCATCGATCCTGAGACCGGGCACTATTTCGACGATACGAAGCGCTATGTAGAGAGCGCGCAGATCGAGCCCGAAGCGCGCTACAAAATTTACGAAGGCAACGCGCGCCGCGTGTATCCGCGCCTCGACGCGGCGCTCAAAACGAAGGGACGCTGACATGTACGAACTGGGAGTGGTGTATCGCAACATCGATCGCGCGAACGCGGATGCGGCCGGCAAGCTCGGCGCGCTCGGCTCGGCGACCGTTCATGAAGCGATGGGCCGTGTCGGCCTGATGAAGACCTACATGCGGCCGATCTACACGGGCGCGCAAGCGAGCGGCACGGCCGTCACCGTGCTGCTGCAGCCGGGCGACAACTGGATGATGCACGTCGCGGCCGAGCAGATCCGTCCGGGCGATATCGTCGTGGCCGCCTGCACGACCGACAACACCGATGGCTTCTTCGGCGATCTCATCGCGACGAGCTTCAAGGCGCGCGGCGCGCGGGCACTCATCATCGACGGCGGGGTGCGCGACGTGCGCGTGCTGACGGAGATGAACTTCCCGGTCTGGAGCCGCGCGATATCGGCGAAGGGCACGGTGAAGGCGACGCTCGGTTCGGTGAACATTCCGGTCGTGTGCGCGGGCGCATGGGTGAAGCCGGGCGATGTGATCGTCGCGGATGACGATGGCGTCGTCGTCGTGCCGTCCGCATCGGCGCAACAGGTGCTCGACAAAGCGGTTGCACGCGAGGCGCTCGAAGAAGAGAAGCGCGCGAAACTCGCGAGCGGCGTGCTCGGCCTCGACATGTACAAGATGCGCGAACCGCTGGAAAAAGCGGGCCTGCGTTACATCGACTGATGCGCATGAGCATGAACGGCATTTCTTCGATGGCCACGCGGCAGGTGCTCAACGATCTCGCTTGCGCATACGAAACGAAATCGGGCGAGCGTATCGCGATCGAATCGACGGGCGGCGTCGCGGCGTTCAAGCGGATCGAAGAAGGCGAGGCGTTCGATATCGTCGTGCTCGCCGCCGACGCGATCGACCGGCTCGCGGCTTCTTCGCGTATCGATGCAGCGAGCCGCGTGCGCGTCGCGCGCTCGGGCGTGGCGATCGCGGTGGCGAAGGGCGCGCCGCGTCCTTCCGTCGACGATGAAGCCGCCGTGCGCGAAGCCGTGCTCGCGGCACGCACCATCGGCTATTCGACGGGACCGAGCGGCGTCTATCTGACGCGCTTGTTCGAGCGCTGGGGCATTGCCGAACGCATCGCGCCGCGCATCGTGCAGGCGCAGCCGGGCGTCGCGGTGGGCACGCTCATCGCGCGTGGGGAAGTCGAATTGGGCTTTCAGCAGATGAGCGAGATGATCGGCGTCGAAGGGATCGACGTGCTCGGCATGTTGCCGCCGGAGATTCAGGCGCTGACCGTGTTCGAAGGCGCGATCTGTGCGAACGCGCGCGCGCCGCAACTGGCGCGCGCGTTCCTCGCGTTTCTCGCTTCGCCCGATGC
Source organism: Caballeronia novacaledonica (assembly GCF_900258035.1). Classification (GTDB taxonomy): domain Bacteria; phylum Pseudomonadota; class Gammaproteobacteria; order Burkholderiales; family Burkholderiaceae; genus Caballeronia; species Caballeronia novacaledonica. The sequence continues at coordinate 195,055 of NZ_OGTP01000007.1, forward strand.
CGGCGACGCGAAAGTGCGTCACGGCATGGAGCCTTGCTAGTCGCGCCAAACAATCATTCGGCGACGGCGTAACGTTCGAGCCAGTGCGCATACGGCGCGGGCAACGCCCACGAAGGCTTCTCCACCTTCAACTGCTTCGCGGCGTGATACGGCCAGTGCGGATTCGAAAGATGCGCGCGGCCGATCATCACGAGATCGAGCTGACCCGATTCGACGGCACGTTCCGCGTTGGGCGGTGAATCGAATCCCCACGCCGATGCAACCGGAATCTCCGCTTCGCGGCGCACGCGCTCCGCGATCGGGCCGAGGAACGCCGGGCCCCACGGAATGCGCGCATCGGGTGTCGAGAAGCCGACGCTCACGCTCATCAGATCGAGTCCCTTGCGACGCAGCGTCTTCGTCAGTTCGATGGATTCGTTCAGCGTGACTTCATCGCGCCCGTCGTATTCGATGACACCGAAGCGCGCCGTCAGCGGCAGATTCTCGGGCCACACTTCGCGCACGGCATCGAAGGTTTCGACGAGGAAGCGGCTGCGTCCCGCGAGGTCGCCGCCGTACTGGTCATCGCGTCGGTTCGCATCGACGGAGAAGAAGCTCTGCGCGAGATAACCGTGCGCGAAGTGCAGTTCGAGCCATTCGAAGCCCGCCTCGCGCGCGCGACGCGTCGCCGCCGCGAAGTCCGCCTTCACGCGCTCGATATCTTCGAGCGTCATGGTCCGGGGCACCTTCGGCAGTCCCGCGCCGAACGCGACGGCCGAAGGGGCGATCGTGTCCCAGCCGCGTGCGTCGCCGGAGGGAATGTGATCGTCGCCTTCCCACGGACGATTCGCGCTCGCCTTGCGGCCCGCATGCGCGATCTGGATGCCGGGCACCGCGCCCGCCGCCTTGATCGCCGCGACGATCTTCTTCATGCCCTCGATATGCGCATCGTCCCAGAGACCCGTGCATCCGGGTGTGATGCGTCCTTCCGGCGACACGCCCGTCGCTTCGACGATCACGAGGCCCGCGCCGCCGCGCGCGAGGCTCGCGTAATGGCTGACGTGCCAGTCGTTGACGAAGCCGTCGATGGCGCTGTACTGACACATCGGCGGAATGGCGATGCGGTTGCGCAACGTGACGTCCTTCAGTTTGAACGGAGTGAAGAGTGCTGACATGCGAAGTTCTCGAATTGATTTGAGGACTCGAATTTAACCGTTCAGTGTCATAATGAAAACTATCCGGAGATTATCAATTCAATAAGATTTTGTAATGCTCAATCCGCAATGGCTTCGTACCTTTCTCGCGCTCGTCGATCTCGGCAACTTCACGCGCGCCGCAGAACGCCTCGATCTGACGCAGGCCGCCGTGAGCCAGCATCTTCGGCATCTCGAAGACGAACTCGGCCTGCTCGTGATACGCCGTCCGCGCGGCATCGAACTGACGCCGGCGGGCAGGGCATTGATCGACTATTGCGACGAGATGGAACTGGCCGGCAAGCGTCTCGCGTCGCGGCTGTCGGATAGCGAGGACGAGGCCGGAGAGATCGGCCTCATCACGCCGGGCAGCATCGGGCTCGTGCTGTTTCCGCTATTGCTGGATTTGCAGCAGCAACGTCCCGAATGGAAGATGCGTCATCGCTTCGCGCCGGATTCGGAAGTGCTCGAAGCCGTGCTGGAGAGCCGCTACGATCTGGGCATCGTCGCGCTGAAGCCCGACGATCCGCGCCTTGCCGCGAGCAAGTTCATCGAAGAGCCGCTGGAACTCGTCGTGCCCGCCGATGCGGATGTGCATGAATGGAGCGATCTCGAAAGGCTCGGCTTCATCGATTATCCGGAAGCGCATGTGACCGCGAGCCGCTTGTTGAGCCGGCGCTTTCCGGGCAATCCGGGCGTCGGCAGTCTGCGCCGGCAAGGCTTCAGCAACCAGATCAGCCTGATACTGGAGTTCGTTGCGCGGGGGCTCGGTTTCACGGTGATACCGCGTTATGCGCGCATCGCGTTCGGCCAGCCGGAAGCGATCGGCGTCGTGGAGTGCGGCGCGCCTGTCGTCGATACGCTGTGGCTCATTCGTCGCGCGGAATGGCCGATGCCCGCGCGTTGCGCGCGGGCCGTCGAGTATTTGCGGGAACGTGTCGGCGTTCCCGTCATGAAGGCCGAGACGAAGAAGCGCCGCCGCTAGTCAATGCCCCCAGCGCAGCACGAGCGGATCGAGCTTGCGCGCGACCTTCAACAGCCCTTCGCGCACGGCCGGATGCATCGGCGCGAGCGGATGACGCACCGCATCCGAACGAATCACGCCGCCTTCCTTCATCAAGGTCTTGCACGCGGCGAGACCGCATTGCCGGTTCTCGTAGTTGATGAGCGGAAGCCATTGCTGATACAGCTCGGCGGCTTTGTCCGCGTCGCCCGCGAAGTAGGCATCGACGATCTTGCGGATGCCGTCCGGATAACCGCCGCCTGTCATCGCGCCCGTCGCGCCCGCATCGAAGTCGGGGATCAGCGTGATTGCCTCTTCGCCGTCCCACGGACCGACGATCGCATCGCCGCCGAGTTCGATCAGTTCGCGCAGCTTCGACGCGGCCTGTGCCGTTTCGATCTTGAAGTAAGACACGTGCTCGACATCGCGCGCGAGTTTCGCGAGAAACGATGCGGAGAGCGGCGTGCCCGCGACGGGCGCGTCCTGAATCATGATCGGAATGTCGATCGCGTTCGACACTTCGCGATAGAACTCGTGAATGCCGCGCTCGCCGACGCGGATCGTCGCGCCGTGATACGGCGGCATGATCATGACCATCGCGGCGCCCGCGTCCTGCGCGGCGCGGCTGCGCTCGGCACAGACGCGCGAGCTGAAGTGCGTCGTCGTGACGATGACGGGCACGCGGCCCGCGACATGTTCGAGCACGGTGCGCTGAACGGCATCGCGTTCGGCATCGGACAGTGCGAACTGCTCGGAGAAATTCGCGAGTATGCAGATGCCGTTCGAACCGGCGTCGATCATGAAGTCGATCGCGCGCTTCTGGCCTTCGAGATCGAGACGGCCCTGATCGTCGAAGATGGTCGGAGCGACGGGAAATACGCCGCGATAAGCAGATGCAGCCATTGAGGTGTGTCTCCTGTGTTGGTCTAGATGCGGTACAGCGTGCTCGCGTTATCGAAGAATAGCGCGAGGCGTTCTTCGCGCGTACGGTCCGCGACGATTGTTTTGAAGCCCGCGAAGAGATCATCCAATGTGACGACGAGACTGTCGACCGGAAAATTACTCGCGAACATGCAACGGCCGACGCCGAAGCTTTCGATCGCATCGCGCACGATACGTCCGTTGCGCTCCACGCTCCAGCTTACGCCAGCTTCGCCGATGCCCGATATCTTGAGCCAAACGTTCGGCCATTGCGCGAGCGCATCGAGCGCGGCGCGCCATGCGGCGAGCGCTTCGTCGCTGCGATCCGCGGGCAGGCCCGCATGATTCACGACGATCTTCATCTGCGGGAAATCGCGCGCCAGTTCCGCCGCTTCGTTGAAATGCCACCACGGCGCCTGCAATTCGAACATCAGGCCGCTTTGCGCAAGCAACGCATAGCCGCGTCGCCAACGCGGACAACGCATCGAGCCGGGCGCAGCGAAATCCTCGCGATGTTCGGCACGCGGAACGGTCTTTGGCTTGTGACGCACGCTGCGCACGAGCGGCATCTCGCGATAGGCGTCGATCACATCGGCGAGATCGTCGCGATCCAGCCAGATTTGCGCGGCCATCGCGTTCGGCAAGCCGGTGCGCTCGTGCAACGCGGTGGCCCAGCGCGCCTCGCCGAGCACGTCGCGCGGATCCCATTCGCCTTCCATCATCACCGTCTTCACGATGCGATGATTGCCCGCCTGCGCGAAGTAATCGTCGGGCAGGAAGTTCTTGCATAGGGCGGCGTAATCGCCATAGCGAAACGGAATGCGCGGCAGATCGCGCAGCCACGGATGATAGTTGCGCGCCACGTCCCAGAAGTGATGATGCGCGTCCACAACGGGCAGGTCCGCGTCGTCGCCGCTTTCCAGGAAGCGTTCGCGCAATGCTTCGATGCGCTCTTGCATCATGGCGTCAGCTCAAACGGTCTTGCGCCATGCGCACGGCGATGTCGAACGCTTTCTGCGTCGCGCCGACATCGGCCCGGCCCTGGCCGTGGATATCGAACGCGGTGCCGTGCGCGGGCGTCGTGATCGGCACGGGCAGGCCGCCGTGCACGGTGACGCCGCGCCAGAAGCCCATCAGTTTCATCGCGATCTGACCTTGGTCGTGGTACATCGTGACGACGCCGTCGAAGACTTTCTGATCGCGTGCGCGCACGAAGATGGTGTCGGCGGGGAAGGGGCCTTGCGCATCGTAACCTTGCGCGCACGCATGTTCGACGGCGGGCGCGATCACGTCGATTTCCTCGCGGCCGAACGCGCCGTTGTCGCCGTTATGCGGATTGAAGCCGCATACCGCGATGCGCGGCTTGTCCACGCCCGCGCGCTTGAGACCGTCGTGAATCAGTTGCACCGCGCCGACGACACGCTCCTGCGTGAGCTTCGCGCTCACGTCCTTCAACGCGATATGCGAGGTCACGCGTGAAGTCCACAATTCGTCGAGCACGTTGAACTCGCAGAACGCGCCGCTGAAATCGAGCTGGCGCGCGAACCATTCCATTTCGTCGTTCGTCTCCATGCCCGCCATGTGCAGCGAGGTCTTGTTCACGGGCGCGAAGAGCATCGCTTGCGTGCGGTTCGCGCGCGTCATCACGAGTGCCTGTTTGAAGGCTTCGAGGCTGTAGCGGCCGCCGCGTTCGGTCGATACGGCGCGCTCGTACGGGGCGTCGTCGGGCAGGCGGAAATCGATGAGCGACGGCATGTCGGTGTCGCGCGCGGCGGCATCGACGTTATCGACAAGTCGATAATCGAAGCGCTGCTGCGCGATCTCCATGCCTTTGTCCAGCTCGCGCTTGTCGCCGACGATGAGCAGATCGGCGCGCGCACGATTCTCGGGCTTCGCGACGAGCCGCGCGATCAGTTCGGGACCGATGCCGGCGGGATCGCCGAGAAGCACTGCGATGAGCGGTTTCATGTCTGTAGGGTCTCGTGGTCGTTGTTAGCGGGTGCGGCGCAGATCGATGGCGATCGAACCGAAGATATACACCAGCGCGCACGCGCCGTAAAAATGCAGCACCGCATCGAAAGAACCGGTGCGCTGAAGAATGAAGCCGGTGATGAGCGGAATCGAAATTCCGCCGACGCTGCCTGCACAGTTCATGCACGCGCCGAGCAGGCCGACACGCCCCGGACTCGCGAGCAGCGACGGCAGGCTCCAGTAGAGGCTGCCCCACATCAGCAGGAACGACGCACCGCACAGCACCGCGACCGCGACGACGGGCGACGTGATCGTCGGCAGCGCGGCGAATACGGCGAGCGTCGCCATGCCCGACACCGCGATCATGCTCTTCACGACCTTGCCGCGCGAGAAATTCATCGCGCACAGCGCATCGCACAGAAAGCCTCCGGACAGCGAGCCGAGTGCGCCCGCGAGAAAGATGAAGAACGTCGCCGCGCCGATCTGCGACAGGCTCAAACCGCGCGCCTGCGTCAGGTAGCTCGGGCCCCACGTGAGCAGGCCGAAGAAGATCATCGCCCAGCTCATGCGGCCGACGCACATCGCGATGGTCGAGCGCAGCGGCAGCGGCGCGTCGTCATGGCTTGCGCGCGCCGCGCTCGACACGGACGGCGCGCCGTCGCGGATATGCGCGAGTTCCGCGCCGTTCACGCCCGGATGTTTCGCGGGATCGTCGCGCAGATAGCGCCATGCGAGCCAGCCGCAGGCGATCGTCGCAAGCCCGGCGACGACGAACGCGGTGCGCCACGAGCCGAACATGAGGATGAGATTCGAGATCGCGAGACCGCCGATCGCAGCGCCGAGCGGCGAGCCGGCATCCATCAGCACCGCGCCGCGCGCGCGTTCGGTGCGCGACAGCCAGAGCGCGTTGAGCTTGCTGCCCGCGGGAAAGAGCGGGGCTTCCGCGCCGCCGAGACCCACGCGCAGGAACAGCATCGACAGGCCGCCGGTGGCCGCGCCCATCAACGTCTGAAAGAGGCCCCACAAGACAGTTGCGCCTGCAACTACTTTGCGCGGACCCAGTTTGTCGATGAGCCAGCCGCCCGGAATCTGCAAGAGCGCATAGGACCAGAAGAAGCTCGACAGCACGAGCCCCTGCATTGCGGGCGAGAGCGCGAACTCCTTCGCGATGGTGGGCATCGCGATGGAAAGCGAGATGCGGTCGACGAGGTTGATCAGCGTGATGAGAAATACCACGCCGAAGATGCGCCAGCGAACGCTCGTCGCGTGTTGGGACGAGGCGGCGTCGTGCGCCGCGTGTGATTCGATCCTGCTCTCCATGTCTGTCTCCTGATAGGGGCGGGCTGCATGGGCCCTGCATCAACGGTCACTCGATGATGTCGAAGTCGCTCAGATGCTTGTCGGACAGCGTGATGCCGAGGCCCGGCGTTTCATCGGAGAGTTGCAGATAGCCGTTCTCCGGTTGCGGCTCGCCGTCGAAGATGTAGTAGAAGAGCTCGTTGCCCACTTCCACGTCGAACACCGGGAAGAACTCGGACATCGGGCTCGCGGTGCTCGCCATCGTCAGGTGATAGTTATGCATCTGGCCCGCGTGCGGAATCACGGGAACGGACCACGCTTCGGCCATCGCGTTGATCTTGCGCGCGGCGGTGATGCCGCCCACGCGGTTCGTGTCGTATTGAATGACATCGACGGCGCGGCGTTCCAGCAGATCCTTGAAGCCATAGCTCGTGAACTCGTGCTCGCCGCCGGAAATCGGCACGATGTTCATCTTCTTCAGCTCCTGATAACCTTCGACGTCGTCGCCGATCACGGGCTCTTCGAGCCAGCGCGGATTGAACTCGGCAAGACGCGGCAGCATGCGGCGCGCGTATTCGAGCGTCCAGCCCATGTAGCATTCGAGCATGATGTCCACGTCGTCGCCTGCGAGTTCGCGCAACAAGCGGACCTGCTCCAGATTCTTCGCCATGCCCTTCGGGCCATCTTTCGGGCCATAGCCGAAGCGCATTTTCATCGCGGTGAAACCCTGGTCGAGATAGCCTTGCGCTTCCGCGAGAAAGGCGTCGCGATCGTCGTTGTTATAGAGCTTCGACGCGTAGCACCAGATCTTTTCTTTCGTGCGGCCGCCGAGCAGCTTGAAGACGGGTTTTTTCACGGCCTTGCCCATGATGTCCCACAGCGCGATATCGACCGCGGAGATCGCCGCCATGCCGATACCCTTGCGGCCCCATGCGAGCGTGCGCCGATACATCTTCTGCCAGATGTATTCGTGATCGAACGGATCCTCGCCGATTGCGATCGGCGCGAGATATTCGTCGACGATCTGCTTCGCGACGCGCGGCGCGAGCGCGCAATTGCCGATGCCGACGGTGCCGTCGTCACATTCGATCTCGACGACGAGCCAGCCATGAAAGCGGAACGAGCCCATCGCGTCGCCGCGCTCGTAGAGGACATCGACGGCGTTCGTGCAGAAGTGCGATTGCGGCGGCACGACCTTGCCTTTCCATTCGAAAACGCGTGCGCGGACATGCTTGATCTTCATCTTCGGTGTCTCCTTTCTATTCGGGTGGGGCCGCTGAAACGAGGGTTTGCGCGGCTGTATCGGGTAGCGCTAGTGTGCGAAACTCCGCGATAACTGACCATTGAATTATTTGCATCAGGCTATTTCCTGGAGTTATCGCTCGCATGATCGCGCCCGCATCGACCATCCGCAAACGCCTGCGCCTGCGTCATCTGCAATTGATGACGGCGCTCTCGGAAACCGAATCGCTCAGAAGCGCCGCCGACGAACTCGCGATGACGCAGCCCGCCGCGACCAAGGCGTTGAAGGAACTGGAGGACACCATCGGCGCGGCGTTGTTCGTGCGTCACGCGCGTGGCATGGAGCCGACGATCTACGGCGAAGCGGTGATGCGCTATGCGCGCGTCGTGTTCGAGGACCTGGACGAGTTGCGCGAGGAACTGGCGGCGATCGAGGCGGGCGATATCGGCAAGGTGCGTATCGGCGCGGTGATGGCGCCGGCGCCCGACTTGCTGACGAAGGTGATCGTGCAATTGAAGGAAGCGCATCCGCGCCTGCAGATCAGCGTGCAGATCGAGACGAGCGACGTGCTCGTGCAGGCGTTGCAGCAGGATCAACTGGATATCGTGGTGGGGCGCATTCCGTACGGGTTTTCCGCGCTCGATCTGACGTTCGAGACCTTGTCGGAAGAGGCGCTGGCGATCGTCGCGCGGCCGGGGCATCCGGCTGTCGGAACGGCGGCGAAGCCGAAGCTCGCGGATCTGGCGAAGTATCCGTGGATCGTGCAGCCGCATCCGAGTCCGATGCGGCAGATCATCGATCAGACGTTTCGGGAGTCGCGCGTTGCGCCGCCGGTGAGCACGGTCGAGACTTCCTCGATTCTGACGACGCTGTCGCTGGTGCGGGACTCGGACATGCTTGCCGTGCTGCCTAGTTCAGTCGCCGATTATTATTCCGCGCTCGATACGATTGCTTCATTGCCTACGGCGTTGCGCGGCCGGCTCGCGCCCTACGGGTTGATTCTCAGGAAGAACAGGCGGATCAGTCCGGCGACGCAACTCGTGATCGAGGCGATTCGGCGGGCTTGAAGGGTTGGTTTTGTGTGTTTTGTTTGCCGGATCCCGTTTTGTTATCGGTCTATAAGCGTTGCCCCTGTGCGGGGCGGCAGTCACTTTCTTTGCTGCTGCAAAGAAAGTAATTTACCGGCTCTAAGTATTTGATTTTCATGAGATTTAATCGAATATTCGGGGTGTCTACTCCCTCTAATACCCCTCTCGCGGAAATTCTTCGCTGTTGACAAAGTGTGACAGATATCGCGCCGGATCGTCCCCTTTTCGCCACCGTTGCGACCACTGCACGAGCGCGTAACATGCACGCGGGTCGCTCGTTGAGGTCGGCTCGATCGAGCGGGCGCATTTTCCGATAGCGTGACGAACTTTTGACCCTTCCTTTAGAGCGTGGCGAGCGTAAGCAAAATCGGTCCGACAATCAGACCATGTATCGCGATTGCGCTGTATGCCATGTACGGTGATTGTCTTTGCTTGCGCGCCTTAAATAGAGCGTACATCGACCAAAGAAGGCCGCAAAAAGACACCACGACAAGGATAGTCAGCGCGAAAAAAACCTGAGCGATCGCGCCATAGCCGGTTTTGCCGCCGTCGAGGCACATTGCTGCTGCAACAACTTCAAACACCACCAACCAGAGCGGCCCATTATCGAGGATTCCAGCTTTGGTCTCCGAATTATCGTTCATCGCTTTCCTCAAAAAACTGAGATCGTGCCACGTCTCGGGCAAGCGTCATCTCGATAAAGCAAATCGTATGTCTCAGATCGACAGGCCTTTCTTCCGCGACCTGTAAACGGCCTCGTGGCGCGGCGTGCCGTTCGCGGTGACAGGTGCGACGCTGAAGGCGGGCGACGGTTCGCCGTGCATGAATACCCGTATCGGGGCGACGTCTGGGTTGAGGACATCGGCCGTGGCGCGCGGCGCATATCCCTGAGTGGCTTCCTCCTGCAAGATGCCGCCTACGGCCGCGGCGACGTACTCGCGCAGCGCGCCGCGATGATCGCGGCATGCGAGACGGAGGATCACGGCGACGGCGAACTCGTTCAAAGGCGCGGGAACAGGCGTTCCCGTCTACTGGTCGGGCAATCAATGGCTCACCTTCTCAACCGATACACAGGTGCAAACGTGAACGACTCTCTACAGGTGTCGAAGCGGCACGTACCGAATGAGTTTCTTGCGCGGTTCGATGTCGATGGCAAACCGCGAGGCGCGCACCTCGTCATGCTCGACTACATGATCGCAGACGGCCAGATCATCAGGGAAACGATGCGGCTCGATGAAGCGCAACCCGCCGACTGGAACAGCGAAGCGATCGCCGCGCTGCTCGGCGACTACGCGGCGCAGCTTTCCGCGCAATTGTCGGCCGCACAGCGCGCGCTCGATGACGCTAACGCGCGCATTGAATCGATGACCGGCGACGCGGCGCAGGCTTCGGCCGATTCCGCGACGAGCGGGCAACCGACGCAGGAGACGAAAGCATGAAGGATCGGACTTTGGTCGCGCTGATGGTCTCGCTCGCGGCACTCGTCGGACGCACCTTCGTAAGTATCGAAGGCGACCACAACACCGTAAGCGACACAGGCGGGCACGGCGGCGGCGTGCAGTTACCCGAGCGCTCGACTCAATTGGCCCCGATTCAGCGGCTGATACCGCCGCAGCGTCACCCCTAAAACAGCGCGAGCTACGAGAAAGAAGAGGCCCGCCAAGAGCGGGCCGGATAGCGTTATAGGTCCGCGTAACGCGGCAACAAGTCTTGATCCGCGAGCCTGATTTCAATGGCGTTCGCCACCTTCACATGCTCGGGATTGTCTGCATCGAAAGGGCCGTCGATCTCGCTGATAAGGATCGTTCCCTCCGTGCCGTTCAGGTCCGTGACGTGGTGAATCATGCGCGCCTCGGGAACCTGTTCGATCTCGATCCGGCGCGGCAGGTAGAGCATCCAGCCGACGCCGGGACGATCTGGAAAGACTTGCTTCATTGAGTAATATTTGAACGGACCTAACTCGACAATTAGAGCCGGCCATATCTGCAATGCACCTTCAAGAAGCTCCGTCGCTTTATGGTAGTAGCGAAGCTCGGCGAAGCCTTGCGATTGAAGCTTGAAAGTTGATAGTCCAGTATCCATGTATGTTGAAATACAAGCAATGCCTCTCGGTCCCTCGATACCGTTCCATACGCTGGCATGAAGAAACGACAAATCACTTTCGTTGTTCTTCAAGGCCGCCTCTAGCATTTCCTCCCGCGGCCCGGAATGAGAAAACGCCTTTATTGTTGGCGGCTTTCCTTCCTCGGCATCATTCCCCCAGTACCAAGCTTCAAGATTCACTCCAATTTTTTCAAGGACAAGCGCCAACTTCCAGAGTCTGTGATATTGCTCGTAGACGGATGGTAGCGGTACATTTTCCTTAAAAGATATATCAACATTCACAGCATTCCTCATTTTTGTTATGAAATTCTAGATACTCAGCCCAAAGGCTTTAATTCTGTAGTAAGGCGAAACCCGGCCCGCCCGAATTCCTTCGTCGCGTATCGCCAACTCATCGGTTGCATGAAATACCATTGCAATTTGGAAGGTTGGTTAGCCGTGACGATATCGCTCTGAGCTTTAGCCTGACGCTTCATCTTCGGGAAGCCTTTCTTTTCATTTATTGCAAAAAAGAATTTTGGCTGTCCAGTGACTTCATCGAAAAACTGATCATATCTTGCTTTAGCTTCCTGCAACAAGCATTGACCGGACTGAAAGCCGTCGAAATCCTTTTCTGAGAAAATCCATTCTTGCCCCTTTGGAAAGCCCGTAACAAATTGCTGATATTGCGCCGAGAGGTCAGACATTGCGTGATTGACCGGTGCCATTTGGCCTCTATCCGGTGGACACTTACACTCGCGCTCGCGCGTGCGGACCTTGACTTGCGTATCGGTCTGCGCCTTGTCCTTATCCTTGGCGGTATCACCCGGCAGCGAGAGTATCGCCCCGGTCGCTGCCCCTCCTGCGACCGCAGACACCGCACTGCTAGAAGTCAGCGCGGCCCACAACGCGGCGATGCCTTCGGCCGCCGCTTCAAGTACTGGAATGGCTAATGCGGCCATTAATTCGACTCCTTTCTATCGCGCAGCTTCGCGCGCGCTACGACAGGTCTACATAGCGCGGTAACAGGTCTTGATCCGCGAGCCTGATTTCAATGGCGTTCGCCACCTTCACATGCTCGGGATTGTCTGCATCGAAAGGGCCGTCGATCTCGCTGATAAGGATGGTTCCCTCTGTGCCGTTAAGGTCTTTGACGTGGTGAATCATGCGGGCCTCGGGGACCTGTTCGATCTCGATCCGGCGCGGCAGGTAGAGCATCCAGCCCACGCCGGGGCGATCTTTGAATACTTTCTTCTGCGTTGAGTAGTGGTATGGACAGACCTCCACCAGAAGGCCCGGCCATATCTGCAGAGCACGCTCGACAAGACTAACAACAACATTGTATGAGTCAAGCGTTTGAAATCCATCGGCGCGAAAATCGAAGGACGAACGAAACTTCAAGGCGTATCTAGAACTGAACCCGGCACCGTGCCGGCCTTCCTTGCCGTTCCATATATCGACGGCCTGACGCAAAGAATCAGCTTCTGGCGCGGCGGAGGCAATTAACCCATTAGTCGGGCCAGCCTCCGTAAAAGCGGGATCATTTGGATCGCCCGACACGCACCATTTGCTCATATCGAAGCCGAGTTCTTCGAGCAATTTCGCGAAACGCCAAAGCTCGTTGCTCTGAGTATCTGTTGAAGGAAATGCGGATACGGTCTTAAGCGCAATCCAGATGTTCACGTCGCGAATAGTATCGTTGCTAGCTTGATTCATTCTATATTTTCCTTGACGAGCATAGGCATAAGTTCAGTGCTTAAGTTAAGACCGTCCTTCGCGAATTCAGTTGTCGCCCAATTGAAAAGCTTATCTTGCATGAAATACCATCTTAGTTTAGATGGTGGACTCTCTGTAACAATGGCTGACTGAGCCGTCGCTTGCTTGACAAGCGATTCTGAGGCAGACGGTTCCTGTTTCTTATCAGCGGTTTTTGGGCCAACACCCTTCAGGAAAAAGAACTTCGGCCTTCCGTTGTCGTAGAAAAAGAATTCAAAATTTGCTTTTGCCTCTTGCATCAGACATTGCGCCGAGACAAATCCGTCAAAATCTTTTCCTCCGAATTTCCATTCAATTCCGCGCGGAAATCCCGTCACGTATTGCTGATACCTCGCGGAGAGGTCAGACATTGCGTGATTGACCGGTGCCATTTGGCCTCTATCCGGTGGACACTTACACTCGCGCTCGCGCGTGCGGACCTTGACTTGCGTATCGGTCTGCGCCTTGTCCTTATCGTTGGCGGTATCACCCGGCAGTGAGAGTATCGCCCCGGTCGCTGCCCCTCCCGCGACCGTGGACACTGCACCGCCAGAACTCAGCGCGGCCCACAACGCGGCGATGCCTTCGGCCGCCGCTTCAAGTACTGGAATGGCTAATGCGGCCATCAATTCGACTCCTTTCTATCGCGCAGCTTCGCGCGCTACGACAGGTCTACATAACGGGGTAACAGGTCTTGATCCGCGAGCCTGATTTCAATGGCGTTCGCCACCTTCACATGCTCGGGATTGTCTGCATCGAAAGGGCCGTCGATCTCGCTGATAAGGATGGTTCCCTCTGTGCCGTTAAGGTCTTTGACGTGGTGAATCATGCGGGCCTCGGGGACCTGTTCGATCTCGATCCGGCGCGGCAGGTAGAGCATCCAGCCCACGCCGGGACGGTCGGGAAAGACCTTGACTCGACGGCCGGGATTCCGGACATCTTTCGTGTAGTAGTCGTAAGCCCCTAGTTCAGCAACAATAGGAGGCAAGATTTGAAATGTCTTTTCCAGTAAATCGACCAGACGGGAATAGCCTGTGGCAGCAACTCTGCCAAACTGAAATGATAATTGGCTTGTCCCCTCGATGTCGTAGCGCACTAGAAAGGTCAGCGTCGCGCCGCACGCGGTCTTGTCGCCGATGTATGCGACGCGCCGCCCCTTATGGGTCATGCTGCCAGTGGCGAGGATGGGGAACGTGCCGCTGCATTTCGGGCACAAGGTCAGGTGCTGATCGAGCGCGACGTCGATACCCAAATGCTTGAATTTGGGCGCGGCCTGAATGACCACACCACCGTGATCGGTCTTGTCGCCTAAGCGCGCGACATCTCGACCGTTTGAGTCTTTCATTGCTTGTTCTCGCGAAAAATAACCCGCCTTAGCGGGTCTTTTTTGGAACGGAAAACTGCGTATTAACGTCCGAGCGCAGCAGGCACCGAGAGAGGCCGACCCGTTGCCCGCGCGCTGCATGAACGGTCGAATCGCAAGGGGACGATTCGACGAGCGAAACGTATGCTTGATTTATTTCAGGATAAATAAGGGAAATCCTTTAGGCCAAAAACACTGACATAAAGCAATCTCAAATAAGACTTCTCTTAAAATAAAATCGCGAGGGTATAAAGTATTCTTACGACTCCGGCGCGTGGTTGCGCTGGAAACAGGCTTGGCAGCCTGTAGACGTATTTAACCCGCGACGCCCGCGCAATGCGGGCGAAGCGGCTAATTCCACAACAGCACTAGTCCGAAAGAAACGCAAGCCATGAAGGTGCATATTGGGAACCAAGGCACCTACACGACGGCACGAATGAGGAGCAACGGTCATAGAAAGGCCCGCGCGCAGCGGGCGAGTCAATAACCGTAGATTGCTATTCCTGAAGCGCAATTATTTGATTGCTTTGGATACCGGCGTTACGCGTGGGTCGTTACATAGCCGCGCACAACTTCCCTCGCATATTGGATAAAGCGTGACATTCAATTGGTGTATGTCCGGCTTCCCTTTTGCATTGCGTGCTTCTCTTTCATCCAGAACAAGCGGTTCCATCCAAACGTTCTCCTCTTTTACTCCGAGCTGTAAAAGATAGCGTTTAAGACTCGCGCCTCGTTGCTCAAGAAGTGTCTTCGGATTTTTTTCATTACGATACGCACGTGGTTGGACAACACCTCGGATTTCCGTGTCTGGCCATGTACGCGCCTTAATCATCATTTCGACAAGTTCTACTCGGAACGTATTTGGAATCTCCGTCGAGTTTAGCGGAATTTCGCTTTGCATAAACTCAAACACAGTGCAAGCTGTCGCGAAATTGCCATGCAGACAGAGTGCTAGGACGAAACTGCCTAGAAGAGATTTAGTCATTTTCAGTGATGTAGCAGGTGATCGAATCAGCATTCTTGGCAGTTTCGTTCGGATAGCGCCCCGCCCAAATCGCCAAACCGTATCCCGAGCCGTATATGATATCGTCGGAATTAAACGTATCGACATAGTGCGTACACTCATGAACTATCGTTTTCAATTTCGAGTTCAATCCTTGCGATTCATCGGGAAGCGTGCAGAATTCTGGATAGATCTAAATTATTCGCTTATCTGAATCCGGCTTACAAACGGCCGCAGAGACACCGGGGGAAATTGGGGCTGCTGTGCAGGAGAGGTGAGTGTTTAATTGGTCATCGCATTGCACGATGTAGGTCACGATATCGCCCACAGTGGCCGCTGCGAGACCGCCGAGAGTGAGTCCGGACGTCGCCGTACTAACGCGCCCGCCGCGCTCTGTCAGCGAGCCAATTGTCGCGAACGTGAGTGTTGTTTTGCTTTCCGATTCCATTCCGTAGTCCTTCAAAAAGAGATCGCCTTGTGAGCGCATTAACGTCCGAGCGCAGCGGACACCGGCGCCCCTTCTCACGATGTCCGCGCGCTGCTAGAACGGTCGAACCGCAGGGGGGCAGCTCGACGAGCGAACCGTAAGGGGGATCTATTTCGGGATAAATGGGGGAAATCCTTTAAGCCAAAAGCACTGACTTAAAGCAACCGCAAATAAGACTTCTCTTGAAATAAAATCGCGGAGGTATAAAGTATTCTTACGACTCCGGCGCGTGGTTGCGCCGGAAACAGGCTTGGCAGCCTGTAGGAATTATCTACCCGCGGTTCGCCTCTCAGGGATGAGCTTCGGCCATCTCTTTGTCGGTCCCGCATTACGCGGCGCTTTTGTTATTCGGACTTTACTTGTTGCCATGCTGCATGAGTACGCCTATGTGCGTCGTGCAGCGCTACAGGTCGGCCTAGCTGCATTGATGCGTGTTAATACATCTTGCCCCGCCTCGTACGGGGATTTTTTTGAGCAGCGTGTTTAGAGTTGCTTACGCAGTAAGTTCCGCTACGCGGGGCCGTTCCTCCGACCCTCGCAGACTAACTAGAAGTCGAAGTATGCTGCGCGCCGCTCGACCGGTGCCGGGTCAAAGCCGAAGCGCTCGCGTAGCGTTTCAAGCGTCTCACCGGTCAAGTCCTCGTGCATCAGCACGCGCGCGGGATTGCCCCACAGGCGCGCGAGCGGGACCACAAGTGCCGATCGCCACTGTTTGCGGTCCTCTGCGCTACTCACTAGCGCAGATAACGCCTTTCTCCCGTCGTGATCCAGTCCGCGACCGATAATCCGCACAAAGACGCGGCGTGGCCATTGCGAAATGGTCCGAATACGAATCAGGTTTTCTCCGAAATTCGGAGACTTTCCATTCCGCGCTAACTCACTTACTGAGGTTAGCGATTATCCGTAGTCAGCTCCAAAATAAGTCGCCTTGCGCCCACATTTTCGTCGCTCATTTCCCTTCACCCTTAAGTTTACGAATTTCCGCAACGAATGAGTCAAAAAAACATTTGTCTTTTTTCATAGTTCGATAACTTCTAGATTTGCATTTCCATTTTGACGCCGCCGCCCGCTGGCCGCAGAGCATGAGGGCGCAACAGTTGAGCGGGAGACAGCCGAGCACGCCAGCGAGCTTTTCGCGCGTGCGCTCCTGGAGCGTATGAATTCCTCGATTGGTCGTAATAAAACGGCAATCGCTCAGGTCAAATCCGTAGCTCATCACGCGTCTCCGCAGCAAAGAAAGTAACCCCCGCCCCGCACAGGGGCAACACCAATAAACCGACACGAATTCAGGCTTCCATAGAGCCCCAACAAAAGAGCCCAAACGCACCGCGCTGCACTCACCTCCCAACCTGCTCCGCAAGCCTCAACTCCTCCCGCGCAGCGTCATCAGAAGCAGAAGCAGAAGCAGAACCGGAAGCATCATCCAGCGCGATATCCGGCCGCATGAAAAACGTCATCACGATCCCGACCGCGAGCAACCCGAGCGACCCCGCGAACGGCAAGGTCCAGCTCCCGGTCCGATCCACGACAAACCCAAACACGATCGGCGAAAAAATCCCCGCAATGGCCGATCCAGCGTTGACGAGTCCGCTCGCAATTCCGACGTGCTTCGGCGTGATGTCCATCGGCACGGCCCAGATCGGCCCGATGGTCATCTCCAGGAAGAAGAACGACAGGCTCAACGACGCGGCCATCACCGGCAGCGACTTCACGACCATCACCGGCGCGAGAAACACGAGCGCACCGAGGAACGCGACGATGATCATGTTGCGCCGCGCCGAAACCACGCTGCCCGTGCGCTTCAAGATACGATCCGAAATCACGCCGCCCGCCGTATTGCCGACAACGCCCGAAAGAAACACGCCCGCCGAAAAGAGCGCCGAACTCTTCAGGTCGAGTCCGCGTCCGTGCATGAAAAAGGTCGGCAGCCACGTGAAAAAGAGCCAGCCGGTCCAGCCATAGCAGAAGTAGACCATCATCGTCGGCGAGATGCGCTTGAGCAGGCGCCCCCAGGGCGTCGGCTCGCGCGTCTTGTCGACGGCGACCTTGTTTTCAGGCGGCAACTCCGCTTCTTCCTCGGCCGTCATGTGCCGATGCTTGCGCGGGTTATCCGCGAAATACCACGCATACACGACGACCCAGACGGCCGTCAGCGCACCGACGAGCACGAACGAAGCGCGCCACGAAGCGAACGCGACCAGCAACGCGATCAAAGGCGGCGTGAGCGCGTTGCCGAGGCGCGAGAACGAATGCGTGAGACCCTGCACGAAGCCGCGCTTGCCCGCCGGATACCAGTTGACGAGCGCGCGCGCCTGCGCGGGCAGCGCCGCACCTTCGCCGACGCCGAGCAACATGCGCGCGCAGAACAGCGACACGACACCGCCCGCGAATCCCGTCGCGATCGTCGCGACGATCCAGATCGATGCGCACAGCACGAGTGTCGTCTTGGCGCCGAAGCGGTCGCTGAACCATCCGCCGATAACCTGGCAGATCGCATACGTGTAGGCAAACGCGCCGAACACGAGGCCGACGTCGGTATTGGTGAGATGAAGATCGTCGCGTATCAAACCCGCCGCTGCGGACAGATTCACGCGATCGAGATACATGATGAACGACATCGCGCACATCAGCGCGAGCACGGAACGGGTGACTCTGGGGCGATGCAGCATTTCTTATGTCTCCTCCGAGGCTTGTTGCGCGCGGTTTCAGCCGTTGCGCGCGCTCTTGTCGAGGACGGACCGCAGGTCGATCCGACGCTCGCAGTCTCGCGAAAACAGCGATAGCCGTCTATTGAATTCGCCTCATGAGGTGATTACCGGCGGTTATGGCTCGCGCAAAAGCAAGCGGCTCGCGTCCCGAAGGATCGCGAGCCGCGCATCGTCGAACGAAACGGCTTCAGGCCGTCGCGCGCATGCCTTCGTCGTGAAGACGGAACGTCTCGACCGCCGTGCGCAACGCGCCAGCCTGATCTTCCAGGGATTGCGCCGCCGCCGCCGCTTCTTCCACGAGCGCCGCATTCTGTTGCGTCACTTCGTCCATCTGCGTGACCGCGCGCGCCACTTGCTCGATGCCGCTGCTCTGCTCTTCCGACGCCGCCGCGATCTCGCCCATGATGTCCGTCACACGCTGCACCGCCGTGCTGATTTCGGTCATCGTGCGGCCCGCTTCGTCGACGAGCGCGGTGCCCGATTGCACGCGTTCGACCGAGTTGTCGATCAGTTCCTTGATCTCCTTCGCCGCCGCCGACGAACGCTGTGCGAGCGAGCGCACTTCGCCTGCGACGACCGCGAAGCCGCGTCCTTCCTCGCCGGCACGCGCCGCTTCGACGGCGGCGTTCAACGCAAGAATGTTGGTCTGGAACGCAATGCCTTCGATGATCGTGATGATGTCCGCGATCTTCGACGAGCTCTGGTTGATCTCGCCCATCGTCGTCACGACTTGCGACACGACATGGCTGCCCTTGCCCGCGATTTCCGAGGCGTTCGCCGCAAGCACGCTCGCCTGACGCGCGTTATCGGCGTTCTGTTTGACCGTGCCCGTCAGTTCATCCATGCTCGACGCGGTTTCCTGCAGCGCCGACGCCTGCTGTTCCGTGCGCGAGGAAAGATCCACGTTGCCCGCCGCGATCTGTTTAGTTGCGGATGCAATCGATTCGCTGCCGCCGCGTACCGTGCGCACCGTATCGATGAGGCTCGATTGCATCGTCGCGAGTCCGCGCAGCAACTGACCCATTTCATCGTTCGACGTGACCGTCACGTTGCGGCGCAGGTCGCCGGTCGCGATCGCATCGAATTGCGCGAGTGCGGCGTCGAGCGGACGCGAGATACGGCGGCGCAGCGACATCCACGTATAAGACGCCGCGGCCACGCCAAGCAGAATCGCCGCGAAGCAGCCGATGCGGAACGTGCCGAACGTTTGCTCGCCTGCGTCGTACGAAGCCTTCGCCTGTTCGAATTGCAGCTTGCGCAGCGCGACGCCCGTTTTCGCGAACTCGTTGAACGTGGCTTGCATCGCGCTTGCGTCGGCGACGATCTTCGCCTGATCGCTCGCGCGGACATCGGCGTAGCCCTGGTCGATGAGCTTTTGCAGCGTGAGACGCTGTTCGTTGAACTTGTCGGCGAGCGTCTTTTCTTCGGGGCCTTGCGGCAGGGCGGAATAGGTCGTCCAGGCGTCGTCGGACGTTTTGCGCATCAACGCGCCGCGTCCGATCGCATCTTCGGCGGCGGGCGTGCCGACATTCAGCGCCGCGCGATCGAAGGAAAGGCGCTCGCGCGCCATGAACATTTCCGCATTGCCGACCGACACCGCGCTCGGCATTTCATTCGTGAAGAGGTCATACGTCACCGCGTTGGACCGGCTCATGCCGATCACGCCGACCATGCCGATCGCGATCAGAAGCGCGCTCAGCAGCGTCATGGCCAAGGCCAGTCGGCCTTTGATTGTCGAAAACATAGCTCTCTCAAGGTGGCTGCATCGCGAAGGCGCGAGCGCTCGGGCGGCGATGCTGCGCCTGCTGCGCGGCCGAAGAAACCCATCGGCTGGCCTGTATAACGACAGCAGACCCATGTCCTTTAGTGAGCGATTAAAACGTTTTCAGAACGCTTACGTGAAAAAGGTCTTGTTTACAGGGGTTTTCCGCCGATGCGGGCGAATATCGTCAGCCAATCGGCGCGTGATTGCTTACAGACTGCTTCGTGCGCGCGTGGCATCCGTGCCGCGAAAACCGTTCTAAACTTCATGCGGATTCACGAGAGAGGCACGCCCGCGCATGTCCGCCGACGCACCGCATCTTCGTCTCACCGATGAAATCAAGATCTGGCCGCTGTTGCGCGCGACGATTGCGCTGGTGCCGTTCGTCGTGCTCGCGCTCGCGAGCGGCAATGATCTGTGGATGAAGGCTTCGCTGCTCGCGATCAGCACCGTGATCGCGGAGGACTCGCTCGCGTTGAGGCCGCCGGGCGTCGCCGCGCACGGACTCGCGATCATCGCCGGGACTTATCTTTTGTTGCTTGCCGAACGGGTTCCGACGTTGTTCGTCGTCGTATGCATGATGCTCGCGGCGGGCGTGATCCTGCTCGCGTCGCGCGGCAAGACGTTACGTGCGCTCGGCAACTGGACGTTTCTTCCCGTGCTCATTCTCGCGAACGAACTGCAAGGCGGACGCACCATCGATGCGTTGTTGCGCGAAGTGCCCGCCTCGTTGCCTTATTTGCTCGCCGCGCTGGTTCCCGCGCTCGTGTCGGCGCATGTTCGCTCGCGTGGCAAGCCCGCCGCGCGCTGGTCGAACCTCGATGATTTCGGCGTGCGCGCGCCCTTCGGCGAAGATCTCGCGGCGATGCTCGCGAGCGTCGGCATGGCGGCGGCGATGGTGGTGCTCGCGCACATGGACCACGCGCAATGGGTGATCTGGGGCGCGGCGAGCATCGTGACGGGTTCGGTCGATACGGCGCGCACGAAGCTGAAGAACCGCGCGTTCGGCGTGATCGTCGGCGTGCCGGTCGGCATCGTGCTCGGGAAGTTCGTCGTGCCGCATTCGGAGATGGCCGTCACGCTCGCGACGCTTGCAGTGTTCCTCACGCTTGTCGCGTTTCAACGTTATGTCGTCGCATATTTTCTTCGTTGCGTGTTCGTCGCGCTCGCGATCATGCTGGCGAATCAGTCCGCCGCCGATGCGTTCGAGCGGCTCACGCATGTGCTTGCGGGCGGCGTGATCGGCATCGTTTGCGTGTTCGTCGCGCATGCCGTGGCGGGGCGTTTGTCGCGGTGATGATTATCGAACCATGATGATGAAGCCGAGCAGCAGCAAACCGATGCCGATAACCTGCGGCACGCGCCTGAACGATGGCAGCAGACGCTCCGCGGTGATCGCGAGAGTCATCAACGACATTGCACGCATATCCATGACACCGAAGACGAAAAGCGTAGCGGTCAGGCCCGCACAGCACGCTACGCAATGAAGTCCGTGCCGCATGCCGTCGAGCCACGCGACGCGCATGTCGCTGCAATGCGAAACATGGCGGCAACGCGCCAGCAGCCTCGCGTGCCACTTCGAGCATTGCAGCACGCCAGCCAGCAACACGACGACGCCACTCGCGAACGGCACACAACGCGCAAGGGCGGGCAAGCGCATCGCGGCTTCGGTGAAGATCGCGCCGAGCACGAAAGCGGCGATGCCGCTCATCGTCCATACGAAGGCATAGCCCGCTGTCAAGCTCGACAAGAGCCTGACATCCACGCGATCCATCGTCACGCGATAACCCCACAAAACCGCCGCGAACGAAGGCAGCATCATCGCGGTCATCATCGCGATCCACATGCCGATGAAGCCCGCCGCCGCGCGCAGCCATGTGCGCCCGCACATCGGCGTGAAGGTGGACGAGAGCATCCAGCCGCCGGGCATCGGCAGCTCGCTCATCGATGACATCGACGCGTGCATCGCCCAGGTCGCCATCACGCTCGCCAAAAAAACAAGCGCAGTCACGGCGACGAAGCGGCCATGCGAAGCGTGCGCGTTATTTCCTTCGATGATCGCGTTCATGATGTCCGTCCAGTGCGCGTCCAGTACGGTGTTAGATTAGTCGCGGGCATGCACGGAAAAGGAGTGACAAGTGTGTCGGGATTCGCATGGATTCGCTGATCACGGCGGCGGCGCGCGCGCTCGCGGCGGGTGATCCGCTCGGCGCGCTGAATCGCATCGCGCTGCGCGAGGACGCGAGTGCGCTCGCGTTGCGCGGCATCGCGATGGCGCAACTCGGCGACTTCGTGCGCGCGCGCGCGCTCGTAAAAAGCGCTGCGCGCGCGTTCGGTGCAAAAGAGGCGATGGCGCGTTCGCGCTGCATCGTCGCGGAAGCGGAGATCGCGTTGGCATCGCGCGATCTCACGTGGCCCGCGAAGTCGCTCGATCACGCCCGCGCGATTCTCGAAGCGCACGGCGATCACGTGAACGCCGCGCACGCGCGCTATCTGGAAGTGCGGCGCGCGCTGCTCATCGGACGGACCGACGACGCCGAGCGCATGCTCGTCGAACTGAATCCCGCAGCGCTTCCGGCTGCGTCGCGGGCCGCGCACGAGCTCATCGCGGCCGGCATCGCGATGCGGCGTCTGCACACGCAGGCGGCGCGCGCCGCGCTCGAACGCGCGATGCAAGCCGCGCGGCAGGCGGGCATTCCGGCGCTCGCCGCCGAAGTCGAGAGCGCGTGGCGCATCCTGAGCGCGCCCGCCGCGCGGCTTATCGCAGATGGGGAAGAGCGCTTGCTACGGCTCGACGAAGTCGAGGCGTTGTTGGCGTCGAATGCGTTCGTCGTCGATGCATGCCGTCTGTGCGTGCGCGAGAACGGCACGTCGATGTCGCTCGCAACGCGCCCCGTGCTCTTCACGCTCGCGCGCATGCTCGCGCAGGCATGGCCGCACGACGTGCCGCGCGATGCGCTGATCCTGCGCGCGTTTCGCATCCGGGAAGTGGACGAGACGCATCGTGCGCGGTTGCGCGTCGAGATGGGCAGGCTGCGCACGATGCTGCGTGCGCGTGCGAACATCGACGCAACGCCGCGCGGTTTCGTGTTGAAGCCGCGACACGCGCGCGACGTGGCCGTGCTCGCGCTGCCGGTCGAAGACGCGTACGCGCCGCTGCTCGCGTTTCTCGCCGATGGCGAATCGTGGTCGAGTTCGGCGCTCGCGATCGCGCTCGGCGCGAGCCAGCGCACGGTGCAGCGCTCGCTCGACGCGCTCGCCGCGAGCGGCAAGGTGCAATCGTTCGGACGCGGCCGCGCGCGCCGCTGGACCACGCCGCCGATGCCCGGATTCACGACGACCTTGTTACTCCCCGTCGGGCTCGCGAACGATTAGCATAAAGGCACGAACAATCATCAGGAGGACGCGACATGAAACGCGCGAAGGCTGAAATCATCCGCGAATACGGGCCTTTTCCGGATATCGACGGCGTGCATGGCGTCACCTGGGACGGCGAGCGCGTGTGGTTCGCAGCGGGCGACACGCTCAACGCGTTCGATCCGGACAGCGGCGCGACGGAGCGCTCGCTGAACGTCGCCGCACATGCGGGCACGGCCTTCGACGGCGAGCATCTGTTTCAGATCGCCGAGGATCGCATCCAGAAGATCGATCCGAAGACAGGCCGCGTGCTGTCGACGATTCCCGCGCCGGGCGGCGGCGCGGACTCCGGCCTCGCGTGGGCCGAGGGCACGCTCTGGGTCGGGCAATACAACGAGCGCAAGATTCATCAGGTCGATCCGGACAATGGCGCGATCCTGCGCACCATCGAGTCGAATCGCTTCGTCACGGGCGTGACGTGGATCGACGGCGAACTCTGGCATGCGACGTGGGAACGCGACGAAAGCGAGTTGCGGCACATCGACCCGCAATCGGGCGAGGTCATCGAGCGGCTGGAGATGCCCGAAGGCATGGGCGTGTCTGGGCTCGAATCGGACGGACACGAACGCTTTTTCTGCGGCGGCGGGCGCACGGGCAAGGTGCGCTCCGTGCGCAAACCGAAGCGCGGCTGAAGCCTGCGATTCTTCTTGTGCGCGTCATTGCTGAATCGTTGACGGCGACGGTTTCAGTGGCCGTCGCTTCACGGGCTTCTGGCGCCTTGAGTATGTAGAGCCGTCTGCGGCTCAACCCGTGAACATTTTCTTGACCTCGTACTCTTCAGGTACGGCAAGCACAAATTGATGTGCGTCCGAAAAAGCCCGAGCGAATGCCGGGCGTGCGGCAAGTCTGGTCACGTATTCGGAAAACACCGGATCCGCGCATAAATGATAAGCCTGAGCCCACATCACACAATGACCGATTACGCAGTCCACAGCGGAAAATTCATTGCCGCATATGAACGGCGTCTTGGCCAGGCGTCGCTCCAATTGAGGCTCGACTTCACGAGTGAATTTGTCTCGATACCGTTGTATCGTTCGGTCGTCTTTCTCGGATGCCGGAAGGATATGCTCGTGAATACGAATCTGCCATAACATCATGTCGATCGACGACGTGCCGAATTGCAGCATCTGCAAATAATCGGAGCGCTCGGGCGAGAACGCGTGCGCCGAAGGGGCGAGGTTCTTATCCGGATACAGATCGGCGAGAAACGTCACGATCGCACCGCTCTCGATCATACGCATCCGCTTGCCGGTGTCTGTATGAATTTCGAGTACAGGCACGGCGTGGTTGGGGTTGATATTCAGATACTCATCGCGATACTGAGTCGCGTCATAGAGCGATATGACTTCCACGTCAAAGTCGTCTTCGAGAAGTTCATGCAATAACCATTTGACGCGCGCACTGCGTACGACCGGACAATGATAAAGCTTCAATCGCTTGATCTGCATTTTTGCCTCGGGATTTCCACGTCGGCCTGCGGCGATTCGTGATCTTTCGAGAGATATCGCCGAAGCCGTCAAAAATTGAACTACCGGATTTAAACGCCCAGGGCGCCTCAATTCGATGCGGAGTTTTCAGCTTTGACCACTTCGCCGATCGCCTTCGGCATGACGGGCAGCGCCTTCAGCGCGGCAACCGGTTTCAGCAGATTCAACACCTCGATGAACTGTTTGTGGATGTCGGGATCGTGGCGCGCCGCCTGGATGACTGCCATGTGATGCTCGATCGATTTTTCCAGGTCGGCTGGACGTTTGCCCCGCGCATCGCGATAGGCCAGATCCGGCAGCGCCGCCAGCGACCACGGGTTCTCGATGATCGATTCGATAGCGGACAGAAACTCGCGGCCCAATGCGGCAAGCGGATCGGCATCGCCGGCGTGCGCCGCGAGCAGCTTTCGCAGCACGACAGCTTCCTGCGCCGCGGCGCTCATGCCCTGTCCGTAGACCGGATTGAACCGGCAAACCGAGTCGGCAATCGGAATCAGTCCGCGCGGAAATTCTTCCGTGCTGCTGAAGTGACGCCGACGGCTTTCAGGAAACGCAAATTGTTCGATGTGGCCGTGCAACGTCGCGTCTTTGATCGCGTCGTAGACGCTGGAAGTCGGAAGGCTTGCGGCGTAAGCGGTGAATGCATCGCCGCCTGCGGGCGGCGTGTCCGCGCCTCTTCCTCCGAGCGCCGCGAACCATTTGCCGTCTTCGCGCAGCAGCACGATGCCCATACGGCTTGCTTCCGGCGCGTTGGGCATGGTGACCACCACTTTCGTCGCGGGCGTTGCGTCGGGTGGAATCGTATAGACCGCGGTCGAGTAGACGAAGTCCACGCCGATGACCGTCTCCTCCGGCATCTCACGGCCGGTGGATTGAAGGAAGTCCAGCGTGGGCTTTGCACGCCCAGATGCATCGACGACGAGATCGGCGGGCAATATTTCGAGCTTGCCGTCGCGGTTCTTGTACGACACCGAGGCGACCGCATTGCCGTCAGCCGTGGCGCCGATGGCGACGACACGGCATCCATCGCGGAAGACAACGTTCGCGCGTTCCTGCACGCGGCTGCGAACGGCAAGCTCGAGCAACGGGCGCGTCATCGTGAACGTGGCGATACCGAGATCACGCGCCGGAAACGGTTCTTGCCCCGGATATTCGTGGCGCACCTCGAGCCCGGAGTCGAGCGAGTTGGCGCCGGCCTGCAAGAGTGTGGACGGAAAGTCCGGAAACAGTTCGCATAGCGCCTTCAGACCGCCGCCAAGCAAGCCATGCGGATGCTTACCTTGCGGTACGCCGGGCCGTGGCGTGGCGTCGCCGGGAAGGAAATCCCGCTCGAGTACGACGACTTCCCTGAAATAGTCGGCCAGAGCCTGTGCGGCGGGTAGTCCGCCCATTCCTGCGCCAATGACAACTGCTCGTTTATCGGAATAACGGTTCGACATCGTAGCTCCTGCGACGGTAATCGGAGAGAAGGCACCACTTCGGCGGAAAGACCTGCATCGGACAAGCCTCGCAGCAGGTAGTCCGTAATCGGCGGACGTGACTTCACAACAGCCGTGGATCTGCGTTTATTCCGAAGGCCGCAAAAGGTTGTTGGGGCTTGCAGGCTGGCTTTTTTTGGGGGGAGGGGGCGGGAGTGTTGACCTCGGCGCAGGTCGGCGGGAAATAAGCTTCCGCTCTTTTGCACTGTCCTTGAAAAATGTTTCGCATCGCTAACGGCGAGATAAAGGCGTCCCGCTTCGGCATGTTTGACATCGACGCCCCGACGCCGAACAGCTACCTTGTTGGTTGTCCGCTGAGGGGAAATCGCGAGCGCGCTGAACGGCGCCGGACAGCGCTACCTTACTAAAGACTTCCGCCCCTGCGCCGATAAACATCGATCAAAGCCATTATCAAAACAGGGCCAGAAAGGTGCAGAGAGGCGCCAACGATTTCCTCGGGACGATCGGCGAGAACGTCGCCCGGAGCCTTCCGACCGTCGAACGCGCGCGCCGCTTCGACGGGCTCGGTCTCGCTCCGCTCGGCGTGCTCGTCGCGGCATGCGGCACCTTCTTCGTGCCGCTGCCGTGGAACGTGCTGCTCGCCGCGTTCGTCTTCGGCGCGACGCTCGTCGTGCATCGCATGCAGGAGGCGAACCGGCAGATTTTCGTCGCGCGGCAAGTCGCGCACGGCTTGCTTGCCATCGCCGAGGATTGCCTCAAGCTGCTGTCGCTCGAAGGCCGCATCATGTGCATTTCCGATGTCGGCAGTCGTCTCATCGATGCGAACTGCGCCGAGGATCTCGTCGGCGTAGACTGGCTCGCGCTCTGGGACGGTCCCGATGCGCGGCAGGCGTTCGACCGCGCGAAAGCGGGTGAATCGACGTCGTTCTCCGGCACCTGCCGCACGATGAACGGCGCGCTGAAATGGTGGACCTCGACCTTTGCGCCGGTCTACGGCGCGCACGGCAAGGTGACCGCCGTGCTGTGCAAATCGCGCGACATCACCGCGGAGCGGAATCTCATCGACGAACTGCGCGGCAATGCGCGCGTGCAGAAGGACATGGAAGATCATGTCGATGCCGTCTTCTGGACCGCGACGCACGATTTTCGCGAACTCCTGCACGTCAGCTCCGCTTTCGAGCGCATGTGGGAAATGCCGATGTCCGCGCTCGAAGCCGATCAGACCGCATGGTCGGAGCGCGTGCATCCCGACGATCTGCCCGCGCTGCGCGACGAAATGCGCACGGCCTTGGGCACGGGCGCCGCGACCCAGAGTTACTTCCGTCTGTGCCTGCCGCACGACCGCACGCGCTGGGTGCGCGCGGATATCTATCCGGTGACCGAGGACGGCGTGGTGTCGCGCGTCGTGAGCGTGTGCGTCGATGCCACCGACGAGCGCCAGCGTCTTCAGGAACTGCATCGGCTCGCGAACACCGACAGCCTCACGGGCCTCTCCAACCGCAACGCGATGATGGACGCGCTCCTGAAGCGCTGCGAGGCGGGCGCGCCGTTCGCGTATCTCTTCATCGATATCGACCGGTTCAAGTCCATCAACGACACGGCGGGTCATATCGCCGGCGATGCCGTGTTGCGCACGATCGCGCGGCGCATCCAGGAAACGCTGCCCGAAGGCGCCGTGGCGGCGCGTCCGGGCGGCGACGAGTTCACCGTGATCCTGCCGGGCGTCTTCGAACAGGAAAGCATCGCGCGCGCGTGCCGCAAGCTCTCGCTCGCCTGTCATCGTCCGATCCAGATCGAATGCAAAAGCCTGACGATGACATGCTCGATCGGCGTCGCGCTCTATCCGGAACATGGACGCACGCCCGAAGCGCTTTTCATCAGCGCCGACATGGCGATGTACGCCGCGAAACGCGCGGGCCGCAACACGTTCCGCGTGTTCGGCGATCGCGAGAAGGACGACCTCGCGCGCGCGCATCTCGAAGCGGAACTGCACGGCGCGATCCGCGAGAATCAGTTCGTGCTGCACTATCAGCCGCAGTATCGCGTCGATTCGGGCGAGCTCGCCGGTGTCGAGGCGTTGTTGCGCTGGGATCATCCGCAGCTCGGGCTGCTCGCGCCCGGCGCGTTCGTGCCGGTGCTGGAAGAGAGCGCGCTGATCGTCGAAGCCGGGCACTGGGTTATCCGCGAAGCCGTGATGGCGGCGTCGCAACTCGCGCTCGCGCTGCCGCGGGCGTGCTCGGTGGCGCTCAACGTGTCGCCGAAACAGTTCCGCGATCCGCGCCTCGTCTCCGTGCTCAGGCATGCGATCCGGCGCGGCTGCATCGACTCGAACCGCATCACGCTGGAGATCACGGAATCCGCGCTGATCGACAACGTCGACGACGCGCAGGAAGTGCTCTCGAACGTGCGCGCGATGGGCGTGCGCATCGCCATCGACGATTTCGGCACGGGCTATTCGAGTCTCAGCTACTTCGCGCGCTTCCGGCCGGACGTGCTGAAGCTCGACAAATCGTTCGTCGACAACATCGCGACCGATGCGATGGTGCGCACGGTCGTCGAAGGCGTGATCGATCTCGCGCACAAGCTCGGCGTGACGGTGGTCGCGGAAGGCGTCGAGACGCAGGAGCAGCTCGACACGCTGCGCGAAGTGAACTGCGACAAGGTGCAGGGCTATCTGCTGAGCCGTCCCGTGCCGCTCGCGAGCCTGATGGCGCACGCCGGCGCGGACGAGACCGAGGCGCTGCGCTGAAGCCGGCGTTATCATCGCGACATTCGCCGATGCGCGCCGGAGACAACCGATGATCACTTCGTCCTTACGCGTTTCGCTGACCGTGCTCGGCTGCGCGATCTGCACGTTCGCGCTCGCCGAATCCGCGCGGCCGTGTCCGGGCGCGAACGACGCGAACGCGGGCAAGCTGGTTCAGGTCCGCGATTTCACTGCGGTCGGCCAGCAGGGCGGTTCGTCGCACTTTCCCGGCTCGCGGCTGCGCGCCGCGCGCAACGCGATGAAGGTGGACCAGAACGCATCGGCGCTGGCCGAAGGCATCGTCAGGGCGCTCGACGCGAAGGGCATCGGCGCATGTCACATGACGGCCGATTCGCCGCCGCCGACCTCGGGCTGGCTCGTGACCGGCGAATTCGACGAAACCTTGTCGTCGGGATTCGGCTCCGCGCTGCCGTCGATGGGTTCGTCGGACAAGCCGCCCAACACGCATGTCGCCGTGCAGCTCGCCAATCTCGCGGCGAGCCCGGACGCGCCGCTCGCGCAGATCGACACGAGCGGCGAGCTGAAGGGGCAAAAGTCGGCGGCGGCGCCGAAGCCCTACGGCGCGGCGGCGCGCTTCGTCATCAACAAGACCGAAGCGATTGCTTCGCTCGACGATCTCGCGGCGAAAATCGCCGATCAGATCGCGGCGGAGAAAGCGAAGCTCGACGGCAACGCGCCCTAACGCGAATCACAGCGCAAGATCTGGAGTGCCGGCGCGCGCGCCGTGCGTGACGATGAGTCATCTCATGACGTCACGGAGCCACGTCGATGCGCTTCCCCGCTTCGTTTCAACGCCTCGCCTGGTCGAATCTGCTCGCGCAGTCGGCGGAGCAGATCGGCCTTGCCGCCGCGCCGCTCGCCGCCGTGTTCGCGCTCGGCGCGTCGGCCGTCGATACCGGACTCTTGCAGAGCGCGCAGACGCTGCCGTTCCTGCTGCTGTCGATTCCGCTCGGCGTGATCGCGGACCGCCGCTCGCGCCGCACGTTGATGGCCGCCGCCGAATGCGCCCGCGCGCTCGCCATGTTGTGCGTCCTGTTGCTCGTGCTCGCGCACGCGTTGACGCTGCCGCTGCTTGCGCTCCTGGGTTTTCTCGGCGCGACGGGCACGGTCGCCTACAACGTCGCCGCGCCCGCGCTCGTGCCGGCGCTCGTCGAACGCGCCGCGCTGCCCGCCGCAAACGGGCGCATCGAGCTGGCGCGCAGCGTCGCGTATTCGGCGGGGCCGGCGCTCGGCGGGTTGATCGTCGGATGGATCGGCGCGGGCTGGGCGTATGGCTGCGCGGCGGGTTTGTCGGCGGCCGCGGCGATGCTCCTCGCGGGATTGCGCGAACCGGCGCGCCGTCCCGCCGCCGCGCGTCATTTTCTGATCGAGTTGCGCGAAGGCGCGCGTTTCGTCGTCCGCGATGCGCTGCTGCGCCCGATGCTCGCCACCGCCGTGTTCTTCAACATCGGCTTCTTCACGTTGCAGTCGGTCTATGTGCCGTATGCGGTGCAGCGGCTCGGCCTGAGCGCGTCGGCGGTCGGCGTGACGCTCGGCGCGTATGGTGTCGGCATGGTGTGCGGCGCGCTCGCGGCACCGGCCGTGACGCGGCGCATCGCGTTCGGCCGGATGCTGCTCGTCGGGCCGTTCTGCGGACTGGCCGCCTCGCTCGCGATGGTCGCGACGCTCGCCGCGCCGTCGTTCTGGCTCGCGGCGTCGAGCTTCTTCCTGCTCGGCGCGGGGCCGATCCTGTGGACCGTCGGCTCGACGACACTGCGCCAGGCCATCACGCCCACGAACATGATGGGCCGCGTCTCGGCGCTCAACAGCACGGCGACCTACGGCGCGCGTCCACTGGGCGCGCTGCTCGGCGCGGCGATCAGCGCGCGCTTCGGCATGGGGCCGTGCCTCGTCGCGGCGGCGCTCGCGTTTGCCGTGCAGGCGTGGATCATTTCGATGTCCCCGGCGGCGCGCCTTTCCGACGTGCCCGGGTGCGCACCGGTTTGACCGGCGCGCGCGCGAACATCGGCAATCGCTCGAGAATCCAGTCGAGCAATTCCTGCGGCCCGGCCGCGAGCGGACGCCCCGTCTTCACGAGCAGCTTCGCCTGCGCGCTTTCGAAGAGCGGATGCGCGATGGGAATGGTGGTCAGCTCGCCGCTCGCCAGTTCCCGATACGCGGCGAACTCGCCGATCAGCGTCACGAAATTTTCCGCCGCGACGAAGCGCTTCAGCGCGCCGAGCGAATTCGTCGTGAGCGTGGGGCGGATCGCGAAATTGTCGGTCGTTTCGAGCATCTTCACGACGTGGCCGATCCCGAACGTGGGTGGCATCAGCGCGAGCGGATAGTCGAGCAGATCGCGAATGCGCGCGACGCCGCCGCGCCGCGCCAGCGGATGATCGCGCCGCGCGAGCAGCACGACCGGCTGCGGCGAACTCGCGCGGCTCTCGATGCGCTCGTGCGGCGGCGGATTGTACGCGAGGCCGATATGCGCGCGGCTCTGCGCGACTTCTTCGAGCAAGTCATCGACGGCGAGCATCTGCATGTCGATTTCGAGGCGCGGATAGCGTGCGCAGAACGGCGCGAGGACGTCGTCGACGAGCGTATCGACATAACCCTCGCTCACCGCGAGCCGGATCTGGCCTTGCTGCAAGCCCTTCAGCGCGTGCAACTGGTCTTCGAGCCTTTCCTGCTGCGAGCGATACCCGCGCCAGAATTCGAGGAGATGAAACGCCGCTTCGGTCGGCCGCACGCCGCGCGGCTCGCGTTCGAAGAGCCGCGTGTCGAGTTCGTCTTCGAGCAGTTTGATCTGCCGCGCGATCACCGACGGCGACGTATTCAGATGATCCGCCGCCCCGCGAATCGTGCCGTGCGACAGCACTTCGTTGAAGTAACGCAGGCGTTGCTGGTTGATTTCGCGCATGGTCGTATTTTCCGTGTTGCTCACAGGGCAACGATACGTGAACTTTGTTGCTCTTGCTGGCACGGTCGCACGCGCTCAACATGGCCTCACCCGATGGGGGAGACAAACCAGGAGACGCGGATGTCGACGATTCAGACCTTGCGCGGCGGCGATGCCGTTTCGGCGCTCTACAGCAGGATCAACTGGCGGCTCCTGCCGCTGCTCATCGCGTGCTACATGTTCGCGTATCTGGATCGCGTGAACGTGGGCTTCGCGAAACTTCAGATGCAAAGCGATCTCGGCTTCTCCGACGCGGCGTACGGCGTCGGCGCCGGGATTTTTTTCATCGGCTACGTGCTGTTCGAGATTCCGAGCAACCTGATGCTGCCGAAGATCGGCGCGCGCCGCACGTTCAGCCGCATTCTCGTGCTGTGGGGCATCACGTCGGCGTGCATGCTCTTCGTGCGCAACGTGCCCGCCTTTTACGCGATGCGTTTCCTGCTCGGCGTCTTCGAAGCGGGTTTCGCGCCGGGCATGATCTATTACCTCTCGCGCTGGTATGGGCCGAAGCGCATGGCGCGCGCGATCGCGCTCGTGTTCGTCGCGGGGCCGCTCGGCGGCGTCGTCGGCGGGCCGCTTTCGGCGTGGCTGATTTCGTCGCTGGCGGGCGTCGGCGGACTGGCCGGATGGCAATGGATGTTTCTCGTCGAAGGGCTTCCGTGCATCGCGCTGGGCGCGCTCGTGTGGCGCGTGCTCGCCGATCGTCCCGCCGATGCCCGCTGGCTCACGCAGGACGAGCAGCGTCTCGTCGAGGCGGAAGTCGGCGGTCATGGCGGCGCGTCGCATCGTATCGATTCGTTCAGGGAAATCGCGAGGAATCCGCGCATCTATCTGCTCGCGATCGCGTACTTCTGCATCATCTTTCCGATCTACGCGATCAGCTTCTGGCTGCCGACGCTCATCAAGGAGCAAGGTGTGAGCGACACGATCCGCCTCGGCTGGTACGCCGCGATTCCGTATGTCGCCGCCGCGATCGCGATGTATGCCGCCGCACGACGCTCCGACAAGATCGGCGAGCGCCGCTATCACAGCGCGCTGCCCGCGCTCGCCGCCGCCGCGCTGCTGGCGATGACGCCGTATGCGTCGGGCAACCTCGTCGCCACGCTCACGCTGCTCATGCTCGCCACGGCCTGCATGTGGATGGCCTACACGGTTTTCTGGGCGATTCCGTCCGAAACGCTTTCCGGCCCGGCCGCGGCGGGCGGCATCGCGCTCATCAACACGATCGGTTTGTCGGGCGGCTTCTGGGGCCCGGCGGTGATCGGCTGGGTGAAGTCCGCGACCGGCAGCACGAACGGCGGCCTGCTCGTGATGGCGTGCATGGCGGCGCTCTCGTGCGTGCTGATTCTCTCGAACAAGCGCACGGTCGCCGCCGCCGAGGCGCGCACCGCCTAACCTTTTTTCAAGGACCACGATCATGAAAATCCTTATCGCAGGATTCCAGCACGAAACGAACACTTTTGCGCCGACGAAGGCGAGCTATCAGAGCTTCATCCAAGGCGAAGGATTCCCGCCGATGGCCCACGGCGACGATGTCCTGAAGCTGCGCGACGTGAACGTGCCGATCGGCGGTTTCATTCAATGGGCCGAGGCAGAAGGGCATGAACTGATTCCGGTGATCTGGGCGGGCGCGAGCGCATCGGCGCATGTGACGGAAGATGCGTACGAGCGCATCGCGGGCGCGATCGTCGATCGTGTGCGGGCGGGCGGCTTCGATGCGATCTATCTCGACCTGCACGGCGCGATGGTCACCGAGCATCTCGACGACGGCGAAGGCGAACTGCTGGCGCGCGTGCGGGGCATCGTCGGCGACGACATGCCGCTCGTCGTGTCGCTCGATCTGCATGCGAACGTCACCGCGCGCATGATGAAACTCGCGGATGCGCTCGTCGCGTACCGCACGTATCCGCACGTCGACATGGCCGAGACCGGCCTGCGCGCGGCGCATTTCCTCGACGAAAGAATCAGACTTGGCAGGCCGTTCAGCCGCGCGATGCGCCGCGTGCCGTTCCTGATTCCGGTGAACGGCATGTGCACGCTCGTCGAGCCGGCGCGCGGCATGTACGGCGCGCTCGCATCGCTCGAAAAGGATGACGTCGTGTCGCTGTCGTTCGCGCCGGGCTTTCCCGCGTCGGACTTCGACGAATGCGGCCCTACGCTCTGGGGCTACGCGCTCGATCAAAACGCCGCCGACGAAGCCGTCGATACGCTCTACACGGCGCTCGTGAACGACGAAGCGCGCTGGGACGTGCCGTTCCTTTCGCCCGACGAAGCCGCGCGCGAAGCGATCGACGCAAGCCGCGACGCCGCCGGTCCCGTCATCATCGCGGATACGCAGGATAACCCCGGCGTCGGCGGCGATTCGAACACGATGGGCATGGTCCGCGCGCTCTTGCTCAACGGCGCGCGCGATGCCGCCGTGGGCGTCATCTGGGACGAGCACGCGGCGCGGGCGGCGCATCGCGCGGGCGTCGGCGCGCGTATCGCGCTTGCGCTCGGCGGCGGCTCGAACGTGCCCGGCGATTCGCCGCTTGAAGGCGAGTTCGAAGTCGAGTATTTGTCGGATGGGCGCTTTCGCTTCGACGGCCCGATGCTCAACGGCATGTCCGGCGAACTCGGGCCGACCGCGTGCCTGCGCATCGGCGGCGTGCGCATCGCGGTGAGCAGCATCAAGATGCAGGTGTTCGACCGCAATCTCTTTCGCGTCGCGGGCATCGAGCCGGAACGCATGAAGATTCTGGTGAACAAGAGCTCCGTGCATTTTCGCGCCGATTTCGAGCCGATCGCGGCGCGCATACTCGTCGCGAAAGCGCCCGGTCCGATGGCCGCCGATCCTGCCGATCTGCCGTGGCGCAATCTCGATGCACGCATGCGCGTGCGTCCGCTGGGACCGACGCTCGCCGCGTTGCGCGCATCGGCCGCATGATCGTTCACGCTGTTTTCCCCTCAATGAACAACGTCGAAGAAAGGAGAATCCCGACATGCCGGATGATCAGATCAACACGTGGCGCCGCCGTTTTCTGGGTACGACGATCGCGAGTGTCGGCGCCATGCAACTCGGCTTGAGCGGCCTCGTTCGCGCCCAGACCGCCGCGCCGGCTCGTCCGTCACCGGCTGGCGGGTTCGCGCAGATCCGTCAGATCGATGCCGGCGCGCTCAATATCGGCTATGCGGAAGCGGGGCCGGCGAACGGTCCCGTGGTGATCCTGCTGCACGGCTGGCCGTACGATATCCACGCCTTCGCCGACGTGACGCCGTTGCTCGCCGCGCAGGGTTATCGCGTGATCGTGCCGCATCTGCGCGGCTACGGTTCGACGCGCTTTCGTTCCGCCGACACGCCGCGCAACGGCCAGCAAGCGGTGGTCGCGGTGGATATCGTCGCGCTGATGGATGCGCTCAAGATCCGGCAGGCGACGTTCGGCGCGTTCGACTGGGGCGCCCGCACCGCGAACATCATCGCGGCGCTGTGGCCGGAGCGCGTCAAGTCGATGGTCTCCGTGAGCGGCTATCTGATCGGCAGCCAGCAGGCGAATCGCGCGCCGCTGCCGCCGAAGGCCGAATTCGCGTGGTGGTATCAGTTCTACTTCGCGACGGAGCGCGGCCAGGCGGGCTACGAGGCGAACTGTCACGATTTCAACAAGCTTATCTGGCAACTCGCATCGCCGAAATGGAATTTCGACGACGCGACGTACGACCGCTCGGCGAAGTCGTTCGAGAATCCGGATCACGTCGCGGTGGTGATTCACAACTATCGCTGGCGTTTGGGGCTCGTGCAGGGCGAGCCGCAATACGACGCACTGGAGCAGCGTCTTGCGATGGCGCCGGACATCGGCGTGCCGACGATCACGATGGAAGGCGACGCCAACGGCGCACCGCATCCCGATCCATCGGCGTATGCGAAGAAGTTCACCGGCAAGTACAAGCATCGGAACGTTGGGGGCGGCATCGGACACAATCTGCCGCAGGAAGCGCCCAAGGCTTTCGCGGATGCGGTGATCGAAGCCGACCGGATGTAAGCGCGGACAGGACGGCATCGGAATGGCCCGCATTCGCGGGCCGCGCGCGCTTCGCGGAGTTCACGCTTTCAGGCGTAACACGAAACAATTACATTCGCCTGTCAAACGCATTTCACATTCGTTTCCTACAGTAACGCGTCAACCGGCACGTCAGGCCGCAACGGTCTGAAGCAAGGACTTTCATCGCCGGTACACAACCCACAATCAAGGACTCGAAACCACACATGGCGCAGCGACTCGACCTCTCCCGCCGCAAAGCCCTCAAGATTCTCGCCGGCGCGCCGATGCTGCCGCTCGGCGGCGCGGCCACCGCTTCCCTGCTCGCCACCGCATGCGGCGGCAGCGACAGCAACGCCGCCACGAACGCGCCCGCCGCGACGGCCGCCTTCACCACGGCGACCTTCACCGGCATGGCCGCCCCGACGCTCGCCGATCCCAACGCGATGGCCAAGACCACCGTCGCATCGACGATGAACGTGAGCTTCAGCGACGGCAGCAGCCGCGCCTACAAGCTCGCGTATCAGCCGTTCTTCATGACGGGCGACGTCGTGCCGAATACGACGGGCGGGAGCATCGTCGCGGGCGGCTATTTCGATATCGATAATCAGCCGATCATCGACCGTTCCACGCCGGGCAAGGAGCGCCAGTTCTTCTCGGACTGCCCGGACGGCACGTCGCTCATCAAGATCGACAATCCGACGGTGAAGGGCGTGAAGGGCAACGCCGTGTTCGCGGTCGTGCAGTTCGAATACACCACGCGCGATCAGAGCGCCGCGAGCATGTACGGCCGCCTGCCGTCGCCGATCGCCGTGCTCACGCTCGATCAGGACCCGGCAACCGGCAAGCTCTCGCTCGTGAGCTACGCGAACGTCGATACGTCGAGCGCGCACGGCCTGTGGATCACGTGCGGCGCGAGCCTGTCGCCGTGGAACACGCATCTGTCGAGCGAAGAGTACGAGCCGGATGCGGCGCTTTCCTCGACGGACGCGCAGCTCAAGGCGTACAGCAAGAACCTCTACGGCGACGAAACGAAGGCGCGCCCGTATCACTACGGCCATGTGCCCGAAGTGACCGTGCATCCGGACGGCACCGGCACGATCGCGAAGCACTATTGCCTCGGCCGCATCTCGCACGAACTGATTCAGGTGATGCCCGACAAGCGCACCGTGATGATGGGCGACGACGCCACCAACGGCGGCGTCTTCATGTTCGTCGCCGACAAGCAAGCCGATCTTTCCGCGGGCACGCTCTACGTCGCGAAGTGCGCGCAGACGTCGTCGGCGGGCGCGGGCGCGGCCACGCTCACGTGGATGAACCTCGGCCACGCGACGAGCGACGAGATCGAGAACCTCGCCAACACGCTGACGATCGCCGAC
The DNA here is from genome assembly GCF_900258035.1 of Caballeronia novacaledonica. Classification (GTDB taxonomy): domain Bacteria; phylum Pseudomonadota; class Gammaproteobacteria; order Burkholderiales; family Burkholderiaceae; genus Caballeronia; species Caballeronia novacaledonica. Next base: position 232,355 of record NZ_OGTP01000007.1, read on the forward strand.
ATCATGGACGTCGTCACCGACGAGAAGGTCGGCCCGACGCTGGACGCGAGCTACACGCGCATCCACTTCAACGGCAAGTTCAACTGGATTCGCATCAAGCCGGGCATGGAGAAGGCGGCCGCGTTCCTGGAGACGCACCGCTACGCCGCGCTGCGCGGCGCGAGCATGTGCTTCACGAAGCTCGAAGGCACGACGGTCAACGCGAAGGACCAGATCGTCTATTCGGCGATGTCGCAGATCGTCAAGTCGATGGTGAAGGGCGACGCGCATTCGACCGACATCGCGCTCGACAAAGCCATCACCGCCGGCGCCGTCTACGCGTTCAACCTGAAGGGCGGCCAGCGCGATCTCACCGGCGCGGCGATCGACAGCGAATGGGTGCCGGTGGACATGGCCGCGCCCGCCGCGCTCGTCGGCGAAGACATTGCGTCCGATGCGCTCGGCAATCTCGCGAATCCGGAGCGCGTCGCGAATCCGGACAACGTCAAGTTCTCGGAGAAGCTGCGCACGCTTTTCATCGGCGAGGACAGCGGCGCGCACGTCAACAACTTCCTGTGGGCGTACAACGTCGATACGAAAACGCTGTCGCGCATTCTGTCGGCGCCTTCGGGCGCGGAATCGACGGGCCTGCACGCGGTCGACGAGATCAACGGCTGGACCTACATCATGAGCAACTTCCAGCACGCGGGCGACTGGGAAGCCGCGCTGCACGGCAAGGTGCAGGCGACGCTCGATCCGCTCATCCGCGCGAACTACAAGGATCGCTTCGGCGCGGCGGTCGGATATCTGACCGCCGATCCGGCGTCGATCAAGCTGAGCTGATGGTGTAAAGGAAAACGCCGCGATTGGCTGTCGCGGCGTTGTCGTTCTGGCTGATCGAAAACGCGCGGCCTAGCAGCGCTGCTCGCAATCGATATATTCGAAACCGGCCGCGATCGCGAAGCGGATCGCTTCTTCCACATTGGGAAACTCGCCCGGCAGGCGCACGGAACGCTCCATTCCGTTCAAATCCTGAATTCGTGCCGTCGCGGCAAACACATTGCCTTGCCGAACCGCTGCCGGCGTGACCATCATGTCCCTGTAGCTGAAGACCATTTCTTTTTTCTGTCCGATGTTGTCGGCCCGCGCGACGCGGGCTATCGAAAGGGCGGGAGCGATTGATTGTCCGGCTCCTTATGTTTCAGTTATCGGCACGGGCAAACGGTTCTTTACCGGGAGCGCTTAAAAGTCTCTGAAAGAAGGCTTTCGGGCGTTTTCGCCAAATCGATACGCTGGTTCTACTGTCCGGGAAACGGCGGGAACGTGCCGCCTGCGCGGATCGTGAACCTCGAAGGCGCCGCATCCGCGATGGCGCGGCGAGCGAATCGTGGATGTCGTTTGACTTCGCTAGAAGCTTCGGCATCCGAACGAATAAGCCGATAACTTGCTGTTCGCCCTTACGCCACTCGAAAATCAATCCAACCCCGATTTTTGCCGACTTCATCAGATGGTGCTAAGGTGCAGCCAATCGTTTTCTCTCAACCGGGCAGGGCCAACACGGAGTTTGTCGGCCATGAAAGTTCGTCTCTGGAAAGCGGCAGGTATTGTTCTCGTCAGCTCGGGCGCGTGGGCGCAAACGAGCGTCACGATGTACGGCCGGATCGATGGCGGCGTCGAATATCTGAATCACATTGCGAACGGCACCGGCGGCAGTTCCACGCGATGGAGCGCCGAAGGCGGCGACTGGGGCACCAGCATGTGGGGCCTCAAAGGGAATGAAGACTTAGGCGCCGGCATGAGCGCGGTCTTCGATCTCGAAACGGCTATCCAGATCATGAACGGCACCACCGGCGGCGGCAGGCTGTGGTCGCGCCGCGCCTATGTCGGGCTGAACTCGAAGACCTGGGGCCAGTTGCAGGCGGGCCGCAACCTCTTCATCGACAGCGACGGCGTGTGGGAATTCGATCCCTTCGTGCAGCAGGCGGTGTCCTCGGCGTCGCTGGTGCGGGGGCGCAACTGGCAGCAGACGAGCAATAACGTCGAATATCACAGCCCCGTGTTTCATGGCTTCGACGTGCAAGGGCAGTATGCGTTCGGCAATCAGCCGGGCGCGTTCAATTCGGGCGCGCAGGGCGAGTTCGGCCGCTCCGAAGGCATCATGCTGACGTATCACTCCCCCGTGCTCGACGTGCGCGGCATCTACGACGAACTGCGCAGTCAGGACGGCAAGCTGGACAACATCTTTCAGGCGTCGCGCGAATACTTCGTCGGCGCGAATCTGAAGGTCGAGAAGTGGAAGGTGCAGGCCGCCTACACGCATTACGCCGCGCCGCAATCGCCTGCGGGCGTGGCCGACAGCGCCGATCACTACTGGCTCGGCGCGACGTATCAGGCCACGCCCGCGTGGGCCGTGACGGCGGCGGGCTTTTATATTCACATCGGCGAAGGCTCGGGCGACGCGGCCCACGATCCCGCGAGCCACGCCATGCTCTACGCGCTCGGCACGACCTACAACTTCAGCAAGCGCACCTTCCTGTACGGCACGGTGGCCTACGTGCGCAACAGCGCGAACGGCACGTTCTCGGTCTTCGCGACACCGCGCGACGCCGAACCCAGTACGAGCCCGATGGCGGGCGAATCGCAGACAGGCGCGTACATCGGGATGATGCACGTGTTCTGAAGCGCGCCGGTTACGGGCGCGCCTGCTTCAACCAGTCTTCCAGCGCGATGCTTCCACGGCGCGCAACGCCCGTCGGCACGAGCGAGTCTTCTTCGATGGTGCCGCCGAAGTAAGTCGCTTTCGGATCGGCGACGACCTCGCGCGCATCGCCCTGCGCCTTCAGATACTGCCCGACGATGCGATGCAAGGGCGCACGCTCCGGTCCCGCGATATCGACGATGCCGTTGATCGGCGCGGCAAGCGCGACATCGGCGACGATGGCGGCGACGTCATCCGCCGCGATCGGCTGGAACTGTCCCGTCGAGAGATGCACCTTGCCGTCCTGCATGCCCGCATCGGCGATGCCGCCGAGAAATTCCATGAACTGCGTCGCACGGACGATGGAATACGGCATGCCCGATTCCGCGATCAGCTCTTCCTGCGCGGCCTTCGCGAGGAAATAGCCGTTGTCCGGCATGCGGTCCGTGCCGACGACCGACAGCGCGACATGATGCTGCACGCCCGCCGCGGCTTCGGCCTTGACGAGATTCGTGGTCGACGTGCGAAAGAACGCCATCACGTCGTCCGGTGCCCATGAAGGCGCGTTCGATACGTCGATCACGACTTGCGCGTCGCGAAGCGCTTCATTCAGACCCGCGCCGGTCACCGAATTCACGCCGCTGCGCGGCGACGCGGCGATGGCCTCGTGACCCTTGCCGCGCAGAATCGCGACCGTTTTCGCGCCGATCAAACCCGAACCACCCATGACGACGATCTTCATGATGCACCTCTCGGTCAAGTGAAAGTGAACTCATTGTGTGACAATGATGGCTTAGCAGAAAGGGACAAGAATCGTCAGTTGGACTAGTCCATGCCGCAAGCCAAAAACACGCTGACTATAGAAATCGACCGGCACGAAGCGTCGCCGATTTATCTGCAGATTTGCGAGCGCTTCAAGGCCGCGATCGCGGCGGGCCATCTGAAGCCGGGCGATCGCGTGCCCGCGCTGCGCGGACTCGCGACGCAGTTGAATACTGCGCGCGGCACTGTGGAAATGGCCTATAACATTCTCGTCGATGAGGGTTATTTGCAGATGCGCGGCGCGGCAGGCACGTTCGTGTCGTCGTCGCTGCCGGGCGCGGTCACGCGGACCGCCACGCGCAAAAGCCGCGCGGACGCGCCACGCGTCAGGCGCATCGAACCTGCCGCCGATATCGGCCACGATGCGAAGCCCTTGCGCCCCGGCCTGCCCGCGCTCGATGCGTTTCCGCGCAAGGTGTGGAGCCGGCTCGTCGCGTATCGCGCGCGCAGCGGCGATCCCGCCGCGCTCACGTATCCCGAGCCTTCGGGTTATCGGCCACTGCGCGAGCGCATCGCGACGTATCTCGGCTTGTCGCGCGGCGTGGAGTGCGTGCCGGAGCAAGTGTTCGTGACGAGCGGCTATCGCGCGACGCTCGAACTGATCCTGCGCAGTCTCGCGAAACCCGACGATCGCGCGTGGTTCGAAGATCCCGGCTATCTGCTCGCGCGTAATTTTCTCGTCGAAACGGGCGTGCGGCTCGTGCCGGTGCCGGTCGATCACGAAGGACTCGACGTCGATGCCGGCATCGCACTCGCCGCCGATGCGCGCTTCGCGTTCGTCACGCCATCGCATCAAAGTCCGCTCGGCGTCACGCTGTCGCTTGCGCGGCGCATGAAACTGCTCGACTGGGCGAGCCGCGCGGACGGCTGGATCGTCGAGGACGATTACGACAGCGAGTTTCGCTACGTAGGCCGTCCGCTGCCCGCGCTGAAGAGTCTCGATCGCGACGATCGCGTGATCTATTGCGGCACGTTCAGCAAGGTGCTGTTTCCTGGCCTGCGGCTTTCGTACGTGGTAGCGCCCGAGCGGGCCGTCGAGCGATTCGGACAGCTTACGAAAAGCATGAATGCGGGATCGCCTTATCTCTTTCAGGCGGCGGTGGCGGATTTCATCGCGCAAGGGCATTTCGCGCGGCATCTGAAACGCATGCGCGCGCTGTACGCCGAGCGGCGCATGCTGCTCGCGAATGCGATCGTGAAGGCGTTCGGCAATAGCGTGACCATCGATCTGCCGACGGGCGGCATGCATCTCGTCGCGATCTTTCGCACGGGACGCGATGGCCCCATCGACGATATGGCGATGGCCGCCCGCGCGCGCGAGGCCGGGCTCGCGGTGCTCGCGCTGTCGGCGTGGTATCTGAACGGGCGCGCGCGGCATACGTTGCGCGGGATCGTCGTCGGCTTTGCGAACGTTGCCGACGCCGCCGAGGCCGCGCGGCTCGCGCGCATGCTTCGACGCGCCTACGATGGTTAGAACGTGACGGCGTCGTCCGAAGCGAAGAGCGCGTGTCGCGCGATGTCATCGCGTGCGGATTGCAGCGCTTCGGCGACGGCTTCATCGCCGCGAACGAGTCCTTGCAGCAAGAGAAAATGCAGGCTTTGCAGGCCGATGGAGCCGAGCGCGTGACGCATGTAGGGCGTCATGAAATCCGGCTGACGCGCGTGCTCGCCGTGATGAAAGCCGCCCGATCCGACGATCACGAACGTTGGCCGGTCGCGCATCAGACCGACCTTGCCTTCGGGCGTCACCGCGAACGTGCGATGAATGCGCAGCACGTAATCGATCCACAGTTTCAGCGCGGCCGGCACGGTGAAGTTGTGCATCGGCGTGTTGATGATGAGCGCATCGGTCGTTTCGATTTCGCGGATCAGTTGCTCGGACACGTCGAACGCGGTCGTATCCGGATGACGCGACGTGATCGCGCGCGCATAGTCCTGCGTGATCGGCGGCAACGGCTGCGCGACGAGATCGCGTTCGACGACGTCCACGCGCGCAGTCTTGCGCAACATCTCGATCATCTCCAGCGCAAGGCGATGGCCATGACTCGCGTCGCGGTGCGGGCTCGCGTTGATGAAAAGCACTTTCATCGCAGCGTCTCCTTGCTGTTGCCGGCGAGATTTTCGACGAAGTGCATGCCCTTCGCGAGCAGCCCGTTGCGATAGTAGAAGCGTTGCGCGAGCGCCATGTGCAGGCCGGTATCGAGCACGAAATGCGCGCAGCGCGAATGACGCGCGATTTCGCGAACCTTGTCGAGCAGTTGCGCGCCGATGCCGCCGCGCTGCAGCCGCGCGGTGACGACGAGATCGTCGAGATAGACGAAGCGCCCGTACAGCGTGTTCGTCTGCGTGCGATAGCCGGCGAGACCGAGGATCGCGCCATCGTCGTCGGATGCGGCGAGCAGGCGATAGCCTTCCTCGCGCTGACGGCGCATTTGCGCGCAAAACGCGTCGGCGTCGGTGAGATGCGGGCGCAGTTCCTTCATCACGTCGAAGGCGCGTGTCCAGTCGTCGGGCGTGTCGAGATGCCGAAAGGCGATCGAGGTGTCCATGCGTGTTCTCCACGTTGCATGAACATACGATATCGGCGCGATGACACAGCAAGAAGGGCCAAGAAATGATCGTTCGACCAGGCCATGCGCTAGGCCAGCAACCGCGCGATGAGGTCTTGCGTCGCTCGCGCGCCGTATTTGCGCAGCAGGCTCGCGCGATGAATGTCCACCGTGCGCGGGCTGATACTCAGCTCCTTGCCGATCTCCTTGCTCGTCATGCCGTGAACGAGCAGCGCGGCGACGTCGCGCTCGCGTTCGGTCAGCATGCTCGCGTTGTCGGATTGCTTCGTGCTCTGCGACATGTCCGTGAACGTCCAGATCGCAAGCTCGAAGGGCCGCTTCGGGTTGTATCCGAAGCCGCAAACCGTGACCCAGAAGTGCGTGCCGTCGATGCGCCGCATGATGCGGTCATCGCTGAAGAGCTCATGCTTGGCGAGCAGCGGCGCAAGACGGCGGCCCGTGGTGGAAAAGTCCTTGCGCTGCGGATAGAGCTTCGAAAAAGATTGATCGATGATGTCGCCGCGCGTCGCCCTGAAGAGTTCCAGCGCTCTCGCATTGCAATCCACCATGACCCGCTCTCTCGCGACGATGACGGCAACAGGCATGTGCCTGAACAAGTCTTCGTAGTCGAGCGCGGGCGTCGGATCGTTCATCTCGGAAGGCGTGCCGCGTTGCGCGACATCAGGCGGTGCGCTCCACGGCCGGGCGGTCAGCCGCATTTCCGCGTGCATGACCCGCATCCTCCAGCGCGGTTTTCGATGTTTCGCGCAACGAGAGCCCGCCGATCATCGCGAAGATCGATACCGCGATGAGGTAATACGCCGGCGACAGATTCGTTCCCGTCGCGGAGATCAGCCACGTCGCGACGAGTGGCGCGGTGCCGCCGAAGATGGTGTACGCGAGGTTGTACGTGATGGCGGATGCGGTGTATCGCGTCTTGGTGGCGAACACTTCCGACAGCAGCGGAGCAGTCACGACGCCCGAAAGTACCGCGCCCACGGCGAGAAGCGCGACGCCGATCAGTGACCGCGACAGCTCGCCCGATCCGCCGAGCGCGAAGGCGGGATAGACCGAGGCGATGATGAAGATGCACGTGCTTGCGATCGTCGTGCGTCGGCCCACGAGGTCGGAGAAAAGTCCGGCCAGCGGACACAAAGCCGCGGCGAAGAAGAGCGCCAGCACGGTCACGAGCAGCGAGGTTCCGCGCGACAGATGCCCGGCTACCTGCATATACGTCGCGAAATACGTCGTGAACGTGTAGAAGGACAGCGCCGTCACCGAGACGAACGCGCCGAGTCTGAGGATGTTCCCGGACTGCGAATGCAGGGTTTCCATCAAGGGCGCATGCGCGACCTGCCTGGTTCCTTCGAGCGCCTTGAATGCGGGCGTTTCATGCAGATTCACACGCAGATAGACGCCGATGAGACCGATCGGAGCCGCGATCAGAAACGGAATGCGCCAGCCCCAGTCGACCATCGCGGCCGGCGACAGCGACGACTCGAGCGCATAAGCGACCACTGCCGCGCACGCGAACGACGAGAACGTCGAGACCGGAACGAAACTGCCGAAGAACGCGCGGCGACGGCGCGGCGCATGTTCCATCACGTAGGCGCAGGCGCCCGCATACTCGCCGCCGGCGGAGAAGCCTTGCACGCAGCGGATGATCGTGAGAAGCAGCGGCGCCCAATAGCCGATGCTCGCGTACGTCGGCAGCAGGCCGATCAACGTTGTCGCGCCCGCCATCATCAAGATAGTGAAAGCGAGCGTCCGCTTGCGGCCGATCCGGTCCCCGACGACGCCGAAGAAGAGCCCGCCGAGAGGGCGAAACGCAAAAGCGACCGCGAAGACCGCGAACGTCTTCAGAAGCCCGACAGTCGGATCGCCGCTCGGAAAGAACTCGCGGGTCAGGATGGTCGCGAGGAATCCATACGCGGCGAAATCGAACCATTCGACGAAGTTGCCTATGGATGCAGCGGCGATGACACGTCTGAGCGTCTTGGTATCGACCTCTTGGGCTGCTTGATTCGGCATGGCGCTTGACCCCTTTCGCTTGTCGGTTTCCGTCCGAGTTGAAAAGGAGCGTAAGCGCTCAAATTACTTAGGTCCATACGTGCCAATTACCTAGGTAATTCGTCGAGGCGCGGCGGCAAGCATAACCGCCGCACGCGCCCGGACGCTTACTGCTGAAGCCATGCCTGCACTTTCTCCGGATGAGCGTCGACGAACTTCTTCGCCGCCACGTTCCAGTCGTTCGTGGCGTTGCCGTCGAGTTCGATCGCTTCGACATCCGCCAGCGTCAGCTTGAAGTGCCGGACGAAGACATTCGCGCGAGGAAACTTCTGCGCGAACTGCTTCGAGCCGAAGCCGTGAATCTGCTCGTCGCCGCCGAGCACGCCTTTGGGATCCTTCAGATAGCGCATCTTGTACTTCTGCCACAGCCAATGCGGGCTCCAGACCGTTGCGACGATCCAGTTCTTCGACGGATAGGCACGCGACACCGCCGTCAGCATGCCGGCCTCGCTCGCCCGGACGAGGTTATATCCGGCGAGGTCGTACTCCTTGAGCGCCTTCTCCGATGCGACCATCTCGCCCGCGCCCGGTTCGATGCCCTGAATCGTGCTGTTCAGCTTGCTCTTGACATCGGGCTTGTTGAGATCGGCGATCGAGGCCACTTCACTCTCGGGCACATAGTCGGGGACCGCCCATCCGATCTTCGCCCCGGAGTAGATGGTGCCGAGATCTTCGATGTCGTTCTTGTAGCGGGCGTAGTAAGCCGCGTGCGTGACCGGAAGCCAGGCTCCGAGCATCAGATCGACGTCTCCTCTGGCAAGCCCTTGGAACTGGATGCCGATATCCGCGTTGACCAGGGTAACGGGCTGTTGCAGCTTCGTTTCGAGGACATATTTTGCGGTGTAGACGACCGCCTGCGTATCGGCCCAGTTGGTGAGCGTGATCTTGATCGGCTCTGCGGCATTCGCGCACATCGCGAACGTGACTGCGGAGACTGCGGCGGCAGTCTTCAAGACGAAACGTACGGACAAGGCATTCTTCATTCTATGTTCCTTGTATCGGGTGGGTTTGATGAAGACCGGCTGCGATACAGTCTCCTGACGAATACGCATCGCCGCGAGCGACGCTCTTCAAGTCGGCAGTATTCGGGCGCATTAAAACGGAGTCAATGCTCTTTGGCTTTCGAGGCGCATCAAAAGCGCTCGGCGCGGGATTTTGCGCGAGAGGGTATACGTGTAGCTGAGCGGGACGGTGCTTTGCTAGTTGGCCTTTCACCAGGCGTTCTACATCGTCGCTACGCTCTCCGTCGTATTTCAATCCGCGTCGGAGCAAAACAAGGAATGTGAATCCGCGCCGGCGTCTACTACTGCCGACGCCTGATGTAGATACGTCGATAGATAAACGTCCACACCGTCAATCCACCATACACGCCATACCTGACCCACGTGGAAAGCCGGTCGGCGTCCGGCTCGCTCAGAGCGAGCATGATCCACAGACGGGCGACATTCTCCCCGACGAGACCGATTCCCCACACGACCGTCATCAGCCGAATGGACCTGACGAGCGCCGGGCTCGATTGCCAGCGCGCGTCGAATTCGGTCTCGCGTCCCTGTTTTTCGCGCGACATCGTCGAGCGTGCGAGATAGAACACCATCGGCCGGTCCAGAAAGAGCGACAGCAGAAACAGCACGCCGATGATGCCGCTCACCGCCGGCTCGCGCGCCTCGCCCATCCATCGCGACGCGCCGGACAGCAGGACCATCAGCGACATGGCGATGCCCGCCAGCACATTCGCGCTCAACGCATCGAAGTGGCGGTAGCGCACGACGTCGATGACCATCCACACGATCAGCGGCACGGCCGAGGCGATGAGCGCGTCCACGACGCCGTATCGGCCGTTCGTGAGCCTGTACACGAGCGCCGGCAACGCCACGTTCACGACGAGCGCGAGCCCATAACGCGCGGACGGAATCATCATCGACATCTCCCGTTCATGCCGTTTCTTCCGACGGATCGCGGATGCGCGCCCGAGCCGGGATCGTCTTGCGGTATCGGTCCTGGCGGCTATGCTTGGCGATGCATCCCGCCCGATGCTGACCACCGCGAGGACCTATGCATCTTCTTCACGTGATTGCTTCGCCGCGCACGACGCGTTCCGCATCTCGTCAGGTCGCCAATGCGTTCGTCGATGAATGGAACACGCGCCATTCCGATGCAACCGTGGACGAACTGAACGTCTGGGACATCGACTTGCCCGCGTTCGACGGCCCGATTCTCGAAGCCAAGTATGCGGGCATCGAAGGCCGGCCGCTCGATGAAACGCAAGCGTCGGCGTGGCGTACTGTTCGAACGCTGGCCGAACGCTTCCGAAACGCCGATCTGATTCTGTTCAGCTCGCCAATGTGGAATTTCGGCATTCCGTATCGGCTCAAGCAGCTCATCGATGTCATCTCGCAGAAAGACGTGCTCTTCACGTTCGATGAACGAGGGCTCAACGGCCTGCTGGGCGGACGGACCGTGGTCATCGTTGCCGCGCGAGGCGTGCAGCTCGGGCCGGATTTTCCGCCGGATCAGTTCGACTTCCAGACGACCTATCTGACGATGTGGTCGCGCATGGTGGGCATAACCGACGTTCACGTGGTCAGCGTCGAGAAAACGCTGTTCGGGCCGGAGCAGGATCACGCATCGCGCGCGCAGGCGAGCGAGAAGGCGCGCGGACTGGGGCGGCGCGTGTGAGGTGCAGAGGGTTTTCCCTTATGCTTGCGTATGTCGATTCACGCTGAGATGCATCGTCGTAGGGATGTATCCAGTTTCCCGACCACAAGGAGAACACAACATGTCCACCGGAACCATCCGTCTTCACCGTGTCTTGCGCACGACGCCCGAACGCCTCTATCGCGCGTTTCTGGAACCCGAAGCCATCGCAAAGTGGCTTCCGCCTTACGGCATCACGTGTCAGGTCCATCACTTGGATGCCCGCGAGGGCGGAACGCACAAGATGTCGTTCCGCAACTTCGGCACGGGCCACGGCCATTCGTTCGGCGGCGAATATCTCGAACTCGTGCCCTTCGAGAAGATCCGCTACACCGACCGCTTCGACGACCCCAACCTGCCCGGCGAAATGCAGGTCACCGTTTCGCTGCGGCAGGTGTCGTGCGGAACCGAGTTGAGCATCGTGCAGGAGGGCGTGCCCGAAGTCATTCCCGTGGAGATGTGCTATCTCGGCTGGCAGGAGTCGCTGGTTCAACTGGCAAGGCTCGTCGAGCCCGAGATTCCCGACTGACGACGACAGCGGTCGATCGGCTAAGATACTCCGCCTTGCATCATCAACTCATAACGTGGAGTGCTTTCCGTGATCCAGCCGAGCGACGTATTCAAAAACAACCTGGCGCTGATGCCGTCCATCGACGGCATCGAGCGTATCGATCTGGTCGGCGGCAAGGGCGAAGTGGTCGCGAGCATCGAGAACATGCCGGGCAAGCAGGGCTCGCTCGCGGTCTACCACTATCTGAAGCAGACGTTCGGCACGCTCGACGCGAAGGCCGCCGAACACGGTCTCGCCGTGTTCGCCGAACATACCGCCGATGCGCGCAATCGTCCGGGCGCGCATCCGAATGTCGATCGCCTGCTCGCGGTCGCCGATGGCGGCGAAACGCTGCGCATCGACGTCATTCAGGCAGGTTGAGTCGGTCGCATCAAACGCGCAGTTCCACGCGTTTGATGTCCTTCACGATCACGAGGTAGCTGAACACCGTGATCAGCGCATTGATTCCGACGAACGCCAGCGCGCCGTTGAACGAGCCCGACCGCGCGACGAGGTAGCCGATCACGATCGGCGTCACGATGCCCGCGACGTTGCCGAACATGTTGAAGATCGATCCCGACAGCCCGATGGCTTCCTTCGGCGACGTATCCGCGACCACCGCCCAGCCCAGTGCGCCAATGCCCTTGCCGAAGAACGCGAGCGACATCAACGCGACCACGACCCAGTCCGTATCGACATAATTGCAGCCGATGATGCACGACGACAGCAGCATGCCGCCGACGATCGGCGCCTTGCGCGCCAGCGTGAGCGAGCATCCGCGGCGGATGAGGCCATCGGAGATCACGCCGCCGAGCACGCCGCCCGTGAACCCGCAGATAGCCGGCAGCGAGGCGACGAAGCCCGCCTGCAGAATCGTCATGTGGCGCGCCTGCACGAGGTAGATCGGGAACCACGTCAGGAAGAAGTACGTGAGCACGTTGATGCAGTACTGCGCGAGATACACGCCGAGCAGCATGCGGTTCGTGAGCAACTGCTTGACGACCGGCCAGCCCACGCTGTTCGACGCCGCCCGCGATGCGCCGCCCGCGCGCTGATGTCCGCGCACGAGACCGCCGCCTTCCTCGATATGCTCCAGCTCCTGTTTGTTCACGCGCGGATGGTCCGCCGGGTTCTTCATCACGGAGAGCCACGTGAGCGCAAGCAACAGACCCGCGATGCCCATCACGATATACACGTGATGCCAGCCGAACGCGTGCGTGAGCCACGCCATCAGCGGCGTGAAGATGACCGCCGCGAAATACTGCGCGGAGTTGAAGATCGCCGATGCCGTGCCGCGCTCCTGCGTCGGGAACCAACTCGCGACGACCTTCGCATTCGCCGGAAAAGCGGGCGCTTCCGCCGCGCCCATCGCGAAACGCAGCACGAAAAGCGCCGTCACGGCGGTCGCCGCGCTGCCGAGCAGACCGATGGAACTCTGCAGCAACGTAAAGAGCGACCACAGGAAGATGCTCGCGGCATACACGCGCCGCGCGCCGAAGCGGTCGAGCAGCCAGCCGGCGGGCATCTGCGAGAGCACATACGCCCAACTGAAGGCCGAGAAGATGTAACCCATGCGGATCGCATCGAAACCGAATTCGGCGCGCATCGCCGAGCCGGTCACGGACAGCGTCGCGCGGTCCGCGTAATTGAACGTCGTGATCACGAAGACCAGCAACAGAATGAGATAGCGCACGCGGGTGCGCTTCATGACGTCCGCGGGATTCGCGGTGCGGCTCATCGACATGGACTTCCCCTTTGTCTCGATCGTGCTGATGCACGGAGGGCCGCCCGATTCGTTCTCGAGCAGCCCTCATCTGCGAAGCGACGCGCGGCGTCCTTGCGACGCCCCGCGTTCCCGCGCTTCGCTGTCTCCTCCTTACTGCGCGCCGAGCTTCTTGATCAGCGCGTCGAGCTGTTCGAGCTCTTCTTCCGTCAGATCGGTCAGCGGCGCGCGCACCGGACCCGCGTCGTGGCCGACGAGCTTCGCGCCCGCCTTGACGATCGACACCGCGTAACCAGCTTTGCGATTGCGGATCTTCAGGTACGGCAGGAAGAAATCGTCGATGAGCTTGCCGACCGTCGCATGGTCGTCGGCCGCGATTGCGCGGTAGAAGTCCATCGCCGTCTTCGGGATGAAGTTGAACACCGCCGACGAGTACACCGGCACGCCCAGCGCCTTGTAGGCGGCTGCGTAGACTTCGGCCGTCGGCAGGCCGCCGAGGTACGAGAAACGGTCGCCGAGACGGCGGCGGATCGTCACCATGTTCTCGATTTCGCCGACGCCGTCCTTGAAGCCGATCAGGTTCGGGCAGCTATCCGCCAGTTGCTCCAGCATGTCGGCGTTGAGCTTCGAGTTCGCGCGGTTGTAGATGATCACGCCCATGTTCGGCACGGCCTTGCATACTTCCTCGGCGTGCGCCCGGATGCCTTCCTGCGACGCTTCGGTCAGATAGTGCGGCATCAGCAGAACGCCTTGCGCGCCTTGCTTCTCGGCTTCCTTCGCGAACGCGATGGCCGTGCGGGTCGGGCCGCCCGCGCCCGCGAGGATCGGCACCTTGCCGCGGCACACTTCGGTGGCCGTCTTCACGATCTGCGAATATTCGGGTTGCGTCAGCGAGAAGAACTCGCCCGTGCCGCCCGCGACGAACAGCGCCGAAGCACCGTACGGAGCCAGCCATTCGAGGCGCTGCGCGTACGTGTCCGCGCGGAAGTTGCCTTGCTGGTCGAAGTCCGTGACGGGGAAGGAAAGCAGGCCTTCGGAAACGATTTGCTTCAGTTCTTGCGGTGTCGTCATGATGTGAGTGTCTCGTTGGTCAGCGACCGGCGGGTGCCGAGCTTATAAGTCATCGTACAACATGAGACGTCGTCGGACAACCGGTTCAAGGCAATATAGTCAATGGATTCGGGTAAATACTAACCAAATGTGACTGTCTATGTTGTAGGATGACATAACTCCAGCCGCAGCCGCGCGGTGTGTCCGTGCAAGGATTCGTCAGAATGAACCTGTCCCCTCTCTATATTCGTGTCCACCCGGACGACAACGTCGCGATCGTCGTGAACGACGGCGGTCTCGGCGAAGGCGCCGCCTTCTCCGATGGCCTCGTGCTGCGCGAGCGCGTGCCGCAAGGTCACAAGGTCGCGCTGAAGGATCTCGCGGAAGGCGACGCGGTGATCCGCTACAACGTGGTGATCGGCTATGCGACCAAAGCGCTGCCGAAGGGAAGCTGGGTGAACGAACACGTCACGCGCATGCCGGCATCGCCCGAGCTGCACGACCTGCCCATCGCGACGATCAAGGCGCCCGACGACTCGCCGCTCGAAGGCTTCACGTTCGAGGGTTATCGCAACGCGGACGGCTCGGTCGGCACGCGCAACATCCTTGCGATCACGACGACCGTGCAATGCGTCGCCGACGTCGTGCAGCACGCGGTCACGCGCATCAAGGCCGAACTGATGCCGCAATATCCGAATGTCGATGACGTCGTGAGCCTCGGCCACACCTACGGCTGCGGCGTGGCGATCGACGCCCCCGACGCGATGGTGCCGATCCGCACCGTGCGCAACATCGCGCTGAACCCGAACTTCGGCGGCGAAGTGATGATGGTGAGCCTCGGCTGCGAGAAGCTGCAACCCGAGCGCCTGATGCCGCCGGGCACCATTCCGATCGCGGCGGCGTCGGCGCAAACGGAAGACGTGGCCGATATCGGCGACAACACCCACGACGACAACGGCGGCGCGGTCGTGTTGCAGGACGAAGCGCACGTCGGCTTCGGTTCGATGATCGACTCGATCATGCGCATGGCCGACACGCATCTGAAGCGGCTGAACAATCGCCGTCGAGAGACGTGCCCGGCGGCGGATCTCGTCGTCGGCGTGCAATGCGGCGGCAGCGATGCGTTCTCCGGCCTGACGGCGAATCCGGCGGTCGGCTTCGCGACGGATCTGCTGGTGCGCGCGGGCGCGACGGTGATGTTCTCGGAAGTCACGGAAGTCCGCGACGGCGTCGCGCAACTCACGGCGCGCGCGGCGAACGGTGACGTGGCGCAGGCGATCATCCGCGAGATGCAGTGGTACGACGATTATCTGAAACGCGGCGGCGCGGACCGCAGCGCGAACACGACGCCGGGCAACAAGAAGGGCGGGCTGTCGAACATCGTCGAGAAGGCGATGGGTTCCATTGTCAAGTCGGGCAGCTCGGCCATTTCCGGCGTGCTGTCGCCGGGCGAGAAGGTGAAGCAGAAAGGTTTGATTTACGCATCGACGCCCGCGAGCGATTTCATCTGCGGCACGCTGCAACTCGCGGCGGGCATCAATCTGCATGTCTTCACGACGGGCCGCGGCACGCCGTACAGCCTCGCGGAAGTGCCGGTGCTGAAGGTCGCGACGCGCTCCGATCTCGCGCGCCGCTGGCACGATCTGATGGATGTGAACGCGGGCACCATCGCGACGGGCGAAGCGACCATCGCCGACGTGGGCTGGGAACTGTTCCGTCTGATGCTCGACGTCGCGAGCGGCAGGAAGCAGACGAAGGCCGAGGCGCTCAAGCTGCATAACGCGCTCGTGCTGTTCAATCCGGCGCCGGTGACCTGATTCGAAGCAGGCTCGTTGCCGCATGCCGCACCCCAAAGGCTGGATGTCCGTCCGGCCTTTGGGGTGTTTTCTTTTGGTTCGTCAATTTCGAACGGATTCTAAGGACAAGAGCCTTCGTGTCTGCTATTCCATTCGGTCGAATCCGCGCTGCCTTAATGTCTGCACACCTGACAGATCGCTTTAAGACATTTCAACATCTTTCTATATGACCGGAATTGCCGCGCCCTTATCGTTCAATGCAAGTCACGACAAGATTGATGAAAGGAAGCGCGTCGAAAGCCGGTCGAATTCCATCTATCTCCGTGATGACCTCGTAGCGCACGCTCCCGGCGTTCCTGCGACGCTCGCTGAACAACCGGATAACCGTTGAGACCTGCGAGAGCCACTTGACCAGGAGGCCTCATTCGGCCCGTCAGGAGATTTCAGAGATGGGAAAGACAAGAATTGCCATCGTCGACGATCATCCGCTCATACTTAGCGGTCTTCGGAAGACCTTTGAGAGTTCAGCTTTCGACGTAGTAGGCGCGTTCACAGAGCCCGCGCAATTGCTGCAAATGCTGAGCGACGAACCGTGCGATGTCGTCGTTGCAGACTATTCGATGCCTGGCGATCAGGCGCTCGACGGATGGCGTTTTCTCGCCTCCGTATCCAGCGAGTTTCCAAACCTCCGTGTGCTCGTCTATACCGAGTTCGACGATCCGTTTCTCGTGGGCAGCCTCGTGAAGCGCGGCGTTGCGGGCATCGTCAGCAAGCGCGACGAGATGCAGGAAGTGCTCGCCGCGACGCACAGCCTCGCGCAAGGCGACTCCTATTTGTCGCCCGTCGCGAACGCGTCGCTCGAACGCTTCAACGTAATGCCGGAATACCAGCGGTTCATGGCGCTCACGCGCCGTCAGATGGAAGTGACGGGGCTGATGCTGTGCGGCCTGAGCGTCTGCGAGACGGCGCGTCTCTTGCGCCGGCGCATCAATACCATCAGCACGCAGCGTACGGAAGCATGCAGGCGGCTCGGCTTCTCGGGCGAATCGGAAGTGTACCGTTTCGCAATCGACCACCGGTTGTGGCTCGATCGATCGACGCCCGGCATCGAGCTTCGGCCCGCTTGAGGATCGTGCATCAAAATGTCGGAAAAGCGTATCAGTGTTGCGATCGTCGACGATCATCCAATCGTCGTGCGCGGATTGCGCGCCGCGCTTGAAGGCGCGGGCTTTCATGTGGCCGGCGCCTTCGGTAATCCTTCGGAGCTGATGGCATTCATCGAGCGTGCTCATTGCGACGTGGTCGTCACCGACTATTCCATGCCGGCAGGCGGTGAGCTCGACGGCTGGCGCTTTCTCTCGGCGCTCTCCGCGCAACATCCCGAGTTGCCGCTTCTCGTATACAGCGAGTTCGACGATCCGTTCTTCGTCGGTAGCCTGGTTCAGCGGGGCGTCGCGGGCATCGCGAGCAAGCGCGAAGAAATGCAGGTGGTGCTCGACGCCGTGCGCGAACTGGGCGCGGGCAAGCGTTATCGCTCGCCGGCGGCCATGACCGCGCTCACGGAGTTCAACGCCGAAGCCGACTTGCGGCGTTTCGCCTCGCTCACGAAGTGGCAAATGGAAGTGACCGGCCTGATGTTGTGCGGCATGAGCGTCGTCGAGACGGCGCGGTTCTTCCGTCTCGGCAAGAGCACGATCAGCGCGCGACGCATCAACGCGTACAAACAACTCGGGTTCTCGCGCGAGGCCGATCTCTACCGCTTCGTGGTGGATCGCGGCTTGTCGCTGGACCGTTCCGCCGCAGCGCGCGAAATGCACTGTTTCTGATTCTCTTCCCGGCCGCCCACGCAATGTGAGCCGGCCGCGGCCAAACGCCAGTCCTGTCGTTAGGACGTTTCCTGTTTTTCACTCCCCTCTGTTGTTCAACCGGGCGCGCAGCGGCTTCCACGCTGCATCCTCCGCCGCCGGCTCCCATTTGTTCTTGGAATTCGAAGTTCTTCGATATGGACCGAAGGCACCGCTTTCTATTATCTGCCTCGTGGATTCAATTGATTGACGAATGTCATCAATACGTGAGCCGAGGCAATGAACGTCGAGGCTCGCCGGCCACCTGCAAGGGTGGCGGTGAATCCAGGTTGCCATAGCGCTCAGTCCCATTCGTGATTCATCAATCTGAAGCGCATAGGACCGCCGTTGAGTCATCAACGCGGGACGTCTCCTCTCTCATTTATATCTGTCTCTCTTATGAACAAGAATCGGTTCCGTCGTGTCTTTAGCAAACGACTCGGTATGTTGGTGGCTGTCGCGGAAGACGTCGCCAGCCAGGGCAAGGCGCCTGGCGAAGGCGTGGCTCCTCAAGCGGCCTCAGGTGAAGGCGCGTTCGGCGTCGTATCGGCGATGACCGCATTCGCCGCCGCCATTCTGGCGACGCAACCCGGCGTGAGCTTCGCGCAAGCACTGCCGACGGGCGGCCAGATCACCGCAGGTCAAGCGAGCATCTCGCAGAATTCCAACACGATGACCATCAATCAGGGCACCCAGCGTGCCGTGCTCGACTGGAATTCGTTCAATGTCGGCAGCGGCAACACGGTGCAGTTCAACCAGCCGAACGCGCAGTCGCAAGCGCTGAATCGCGTGACGGGCGGCGGTGCATCGAACATTCAGGGCTCGCTGCTGGCCAACGGTCAAGTGCTGATCCAGAACGCCAACGGCGTGCTGTTCGGCAAGGGCGCGATCGTCAACGTCGGCTCGCTCTTGGCGACGACGAAGTCGATCGACGCGACCCAGTTCATGGCGGGCGGCCCGCTGCAACTGAGCTCGACGGGCAAGAACGCGAGCGTGGTCAACGACGGCGCGATTCAGGCGCAAGGCTACGTCACGCTGGTGGGCGATCAGGTGCGCAACAGCGGCTCGATCAACACGGCGCAAGGCGGACAAGTGGTGCTCGCAGCAGGCGACAGCGCCACGCTCGCCCTGCCGAACGGCCAGGGCATTCAACTGACGCTGACCAACGCAACAGCTAACGCGCTGGTTGAGAACAGTGGCACGATCAAGGCGGAAGACGGCTCGGTGCTGCTGACCGCACGCGGCAGCAACACGCTGCTGAACACGGTGGTGAACCTCAACGGCGTGACGCGCGCGGGCACGGTGGTGGCCGATGCGGGCAACACGGGCGATGTGATGCGCGGCTGCAACGGCTCATCGCACATGCGCTGTGCGGCAGCGAAGGCGTGAACGGCGTGTGCCTGCTGCGCACGTCGCGGCTCGAGCGCGCGACGCAATTGCTGCAGGACGTTCCCGGCGTCACGATCGACGGCGCGCCGCGTTTCTCGCGCGGCGCAGGCACCGGTGACGTCGATGTCACCTTCAGCATCGCGGAGAAAGGCAAGCCCGCCTCGATCGATTTGATCCTCGACAACAAGGGTGTCGAGTCGACGGGTACGTATCGCGCGGGCGTGACGGCGTCGGCGAACAATCTGTTCGGCGCCGGCGACGCCTATGCATTCACCATCACCAGCACCGACAAGAAGATGTGGACGGGCTCCCTCACCGGTAGCGCCCCGATCTTCGACGACGGCCTGCGCATGACCGGCGGGGTCTCGCGTCAGCAGTATTTCATCAACGCGGGAACGCCGGTCAAGGGCGTAGCAACGACCGGGCAGGCCGGTGTGCAATATCCGTTCGCACGCGGGCTCGACGCCAACGTGTGGGGCGGCGCATCGCTGCTGCACAGTCAGACGTCGACGGACCTCACGGATTTCCACACGACGGCGCACAGCAAGCTCGACTCGATTCAACTCTCGCTGACCGCCGATAACGGCGAGCGCGCCCGCGCGCTGCGCACGAATCTGGCCGCCGGTCAGATCGCGCTGACGCTCGGACATCAGCGCAACGACGACCCCTCGGACCCGATCACGCAGCGCTCGGGCAACTACGCGAAGCTCACCAGCACGGCGTTCGGCACGTTTGCGCTCTCGAAGAGCGGCAACACGTTCGTCTCGGGCCGCGTCACGGGCCAACTCGCGAGCCGCAATCTCGACGCGAGCGAAAAACTCGGCCTCTCCGGTCCCGACGCCGTGCGCGCCTATCGCGCAGATGAAGGCTCGGCCGATGAAGGTGTCGTGGCCAGCGTCGGCCTCTATCAACGCATTCCCGTCGCGACCGGCCATCAGATTCAACTGGGCGTCTTCAGCGACTTCGCCTACGGACGCGTGAACCACTCGCCGTGGGACGGCTGGGAGACCACGTATCCCGGCGTCGACGGCGTGACCAACAACCGCGTGCTCGCCGGTTACGGCGTGAGCGTCGACTGGCTGACGCCGATCGGCGCAACGGTGTCCGCGTCCGTATCGAAACCGTATCGCTTCTCCGAGACCTCGTGGGTCGAGCCCGGCAAGAAGCCGACGCAGTACTGGCTCTCCGTCACCTGGAGCCACTAAGCGCAGCGCGCTTTGCCGGAAGCCCGATGGGCGAACCTCATTTACAGCAATAAACGGAACGAGATCATGCAATTCAGCATCAACAAGTTCGAATACCTCTGCTATCGACGTGAAAAAGAAGCCGCCGGCCGTGAGCTCCTGAAGCTGCTCGTGCGAATCGACCAGAACTATGGCCTTCTCATGAATGTCGACGGCTGGGCGCAGTCCGGTGAAGCGTCGAACATCATGGACGACCATCTGCTCACGCGCATCACGTCGGCCATCACGGCGCTGATGAGCGATCCGGAGTTCCGTTTTTCCGATGTCGGAATCCGTCAAACGCAGGTGTTTCAGCGCTGGCTCGCCGGACTCTTCGCGGCCAGTCCGTTCCGCAACGCCGACCACATTCTCCGTTCGCTCGGTCTCGACGAAGAAGCGCGGCACTCCGTGCAACTGCGCGCGGACGACATGCACAAGTTCCAGTTGTTCTACACGCCCGAGTCCGAAGTGCGGCTCGACTGGGACATTCTCTGGAACCACGACAAGGTCGCAACCGCGAGCCTCGCGACGACCATCATGTCGTCGCGCTTTCTCGGCACGCCGGCCGCGCACCAGAAGCGCGAAATGCTGCTGCGCTGGCTGCCCGGCAAGCTCGACCAGATCGAAAGCATCGACTCGCTGCCGTCCGGCGTGCTGCACGACATGTACATGCATTGCAGCTACGCGGACCTGCCGGGCAAGCACGATATCAAGAAGCCCATCAATACGCTGATTCGGCGCAAACTCGCGAGCCTGGGCATTCAGGATGTCGAACGCCGTGCGCAACCGGCCGTCAAGGGCGAAAAGCCCGTGCTGCTCGTGGTGCTCGAATGGTTCTCGAAGAATCACTCGATCTATCGCACGCATTCGCAGACCATGGTCGCGATGCGCGACAAATTCCATCTCGTCGGAATGGGTTACGAAGCCCAAGTCGATGACGCGGGCCGTGAAGTGTTCGACGAATTCATCACGCTCGACGGCGCAAGCCTGTGGGATCACGTGCGTCAGGTGCGCGATGTGAGCGAAGCGCGTCAGGCGCAGGCCATGTACATGCCGAGCGTCGGCATGTTCCCGATCACGATGGTGCTCGCGTGCCTGCGCGTCGCGCCGCTGCAGATGATGGCGCTCGGTCATCCGGCCACGACGCACGGTCATGCAATGGACTACGTGGTCGTCGAAGATGATTATGTCGGCGACGAAACCTGTTTCAGCGAGAAACTCCTGAAGCTGCCGTCCGACGGCATGCCGTATCGTCCGCCCGCAGCCATGCTCGAACTGGACTTGCCCAAGCGCAAGCGCCTGAAGGCCGATCCCGTAAAGATTGCCGTCGCGGGCACGACCATCAAGCTCAATCCGGGCTTTCTGCAAACCTGCGCGGAGATCGCCAGCGAAGCGCCGGTGCCGGTCGAGTTCCACTTTCTCGTCGGACAGGCGACGGGTCTCACGTTCCCGCAGGTGCGCAATCTCGTGCGCCGCCTGATGGGCGACAAGGCCGTGGTCCACAAGCATCAGGACTATGCTAACTACATGAAGGTGATCGCGGGTTGCGACATGTTCCTGAATCCGTTCCCGTTCGGCAACACGAACGGCATCGTGGATACGGTGTGGGCGGGGCTCGTCGGCGTGTGCAAGACCGGACGCGAAGTGCACGAACATATCGACGAGGGCATGTTCCGCCGTCTCGGCTTCCCCGAGTGGATGATCGCGAAGACGACGCAGGACTACAAGGCGGCGGCGCTGCGACTCATCGAAAACGAAAGCGAGCGGCGTGATCTCGCGCGCGCACTGGCCGGCAAGAAGGCCATCGAGAAGCTCATTTTCAAGGGGCGGCCGGAAATTCTCGGCGAGCGTGTGCAGGCGATACTGAAGAAACTGCAGGGTGCGAAGGCGCAGGTTGCGGCAGTCGAATCGAAGTGAGGCAATCATGAAAGAAACCAGCAAGGCAAGTGTGCGCCGTTCGCACGAACCGGCATTCATTCAGCATTATTTCGTCGGCGACGGCCTCGATATCTGCTCGGCGGACGATCTGCTCGCATCGCATGCACATATCTTTCCGCGCATGCGCAACGTGACCGCGTGGCCCGCCACGAAGGGCGACCTTTCGACGATGAGCGGAGCCGAAAACTCGGGATTCGATTTTCTGCATGCCGGCCACGTCCTGGCCGGGCAGCCGAATCCGCACAAGGCGCTCGCACGATGGCTCGAACTCGTGAAACCGGACGGCCATGTCATCGTGACCGTGCCGGACGAAGATCTCTATGGCAAGGGTGTCTGGCCGAACCACTTCAACGGCGCGCACAGGGCGAGCTTCACGATCCACAAGAGCGAGAATCGGCTGCCGCGATCGGTGAACGTGCTGGAAATGGTGCAGGCGATGTCGCCGGTGGCGAATTGCGAGCGCATCGCGCTCGTGCGCGACCACTTCGATGCCGCCCGCGCCGATGCCGATCAGACCGCCGACAGTCATGCCGAATGCGTCATCGAGTTCGTGCTGCGCAAGCGCGCGGTGCCGACGCTGACGGAACTGAAGCATGCGATGGACCATGCGCGTAACGCCGCGGACGCCATCGTCGCCGCGCAGACCGCGGTGCGTCTGTATCCGTATCGCTTCGACGCCTATCATCGCGCGATGATGACGCTGCTGCGCTGGGATGTCCCCGAACTCCTCGACGCAATGTGGCAGCAGTGCGTGGAGTGCCTGCCGGATGAACATCTGCCGCGTCTCTATCAGGCATTGCATCTCATCGCGCGCGGCAAGCTGCAGGAAGGCTTCACGCTGCGCGAAGCGCTGATGGGGCGTCTTGGATGGAAGCGCCGCACCTCCACCGAGCCTCCGCAGGACGTGCCGGAGTGGAAGGGTGAATCGTTGGCCGGCAAGTCCATCGCCATCTGGAGCGAGTTCGGCCTCGGCGACGAGATTTTCTTCCTGCGTTTCGCGGACATTCTGCGCGATCGTTGCGGCGCGAAGCGCGTGGTCGTCGTGTGTCAGTCCCCGCTCGTCGAGCTCTACGAGGCGTCGGACTGTGCCGACGATGTGGTCGATGTGCAGAACGCGGCGAACATGTCGGGCATCGATTACTGGGTGTATCCGCACGCGATCCTCATTCATCTGCCGCTCGAACTCGACGCATTGCCGCAAAACGTGCCTTATCTGCGGGCATCGGAAGCCGTTGCGTCGAAACTGCCCGAGGTTGCGCCTGGGAAACTGAAGGTCGGCGTCGTGTTCAAGGGTAATCCGACGCACGAGAACGATGCCAATCGCTCGCTGTCGTCGCTTGCGGTGCTGAACGATCTCTTCCGCGTCGATGGCGTCGAATTCTTCAGCTTGCAGAAGGGCGCGGGCGCCGACGAAGCCGCTCAATATGCGACGAACCTCGACAACTTCCACGACGTCGGCGCGCATCTGAACACGATGGCGGAAACGGCGAGCGCCATCGCCGCACTCGATCTCGTGGTGACCGTGGATACCTCGGTGGCGCACGTCGCGGGCGCGATGGGCAAACCCGTGTGGCTGATGCTGCCGGACTTCGGCGATTGGCGCTGGCACTACACGCGCGAAGACAGTCCGTGGTATCCGACGATGCGCCTGTTCCGCCGCCCCTTCGGTTGCGACTGGTCGGAAGTTGTCGCCCGTATGAGCGGACACTTGCGAGGTCTCCAGGCGGAGCACGCATCGCGCGCGATCGCATGAGGAAGCGCGCTTCCGTCGGCGGGGCTTTCGGAAGCCTCGTCTGCAATTTTCTGCTTGCGTTGGGCGTGCTGTTTTGGCTCGCCTACCTCATTGAGGATTCGTGCAGCGCGTGCGCGGCCCCGCAGCGCGAGTTGATAGGAATAGCAGCGGCGACATGCGTCGTGTTCGCGCGGCCCGCGTTGAGCCGTTCGTTGCAAGGTCTGGAACCTGCTCTCGACGTCATGTTCATCGGCCGTCTGATGGGACTCGCGCTAGGCGTGATGGCGCACCTGCGGCTCGGGTCGCTGTTTGGCTAAACGAGAGGGTGCCAAAAAGAATCGAATTCCATCTATATCTGTCATGTTCTCGACGTGCGAAAATTCAGCACAACCTCCGATGTCCGGTAGGGCGGCGTTCGCATTGAGCCTCTCGCGCTTCAATTCTTCTGGATCGCCGACCTTTCCTAAATGGAGCTTGCCGCCTTACTCGGGCGGTTTTTTTTTGCCGGCGAGCGGTTCGAGGAAGAATCACGGCGCCGGCGGCGGTATCGAAATTGTTCGATATATCGTCCGGTCGCATTTAACTAGAGTCATGCGATTCAAGGCAAAGCCTCGACGTAGCGCCGTATGCGTGACGCATCGGCAGACGCGTCAATTCGACGCGGAATACATCGCACATCGGGAGGCGGTCGCCTCAGTCTTCGCACGCCGCATTCCTAGCCAGGTGCCAAATGTTCGTCTCAAATTCGATCGGCCACGCCTTCCGAAGCTGCCGTGAAGCAGTGGGATTCGTGCCGACGCTCCTGATGCCGATTTTTCTCGCCGTATCGTTCGTCCCGTTCGCCGCGTTCTGCTTGAAAATGTCGGAGTGGACGATATTCGTGCTCGTCGCGGCGGTGGTGATCGGATCGATCATCGTGATCACCTCCATGCTCGTCGCCGAAACCAGCGAATCGACGAGACGCACAAACCCTCCTGTGATGTCCATGCCGCTGCATCATTTTGCGCGGGTGCCGCGGCCAGCGGACCGTGCACCCAATGAGAATGCCGGGCAACGTGAAGCCACGCAGCCGAATTGCAGTCTGTGCCGTTGCAAAGACCGGCGGCTTCGCCTCGGATGTCTGACCTGTAGCGCTTATTGTGAAGACCGTAAATGAATAATGCCTCTCTGGTGCCAGCCGGGTTTGCACGCACGCAAGCGGCGGCACTAGTCTTTAATGGCGAATCTCGCTATCCTGAAAATATCCCTGAATACTTTGCCGGGGCCGGAGGACGTGTCGATGAACTGGTCCGTTCGTCTATTGCCTGGATCGCGTCAAACAGCGAGTCCGTTGCGACTTCCGATTCAAACAACGAGGGCGCCGCGAGCGGTCCGCTCATGAGCGGACACACGGGCACGGTTCGCGTGGTGCTGGCGGATGACCACCCCATCGTTCTTCTGGCCGTCTCCGACCAGTTCGCGAAGCTTCCCGGCTTCATCATCACGGCGACGGTGAACTCGGGGGCGGAGCTGATCCGTGTGCTCGATAAGGAGAAGGCGGATCTCGTCATCACCGATCTCGTGATGCAGGGCGACGAGGAAGTCGAACTCGACGGTCTGCGACTCGTAAGCAAGCTGCGGCGCTCTCATCCCGATATTCCGCTCGTCGTGCTCACGATGATGGCGAGCGGCGGCATGTTCCACGAGTTGTGCAAGCTCGGCGTCGCGGCCATCGTGAGCAAGGAAGAACCGGCCAGCGAACTTGCACGCATCAGCGTGCGCGCGCTCTCCACGAAAGAAACGATCCTCTCGTCGAAAATCCAGCTTCGGCTCGCGCGCGAAGGCTCCACGACCAAAGACCTCGCGCGTGAGCAGCCGCTTTCGCCGCGCGAGCTCGAGGTCGTGCGTCTCTTCGCACAAGGTCTTTCCGTGACCGAAATCGCGCGGACGCTGAACCGTTCGGTGCCAACAGTCGCCACCCAGAAGCGTTCGGCCATGCGCAAGCTGCATGTCGAGAACCACGTCGACCTCGTCAAGTATGCCGCGAGGACAGGACTTGCCTGATGGAGCGTTTCTTCGCCGCATCGCAGAACTCTCCTCTGCATATGCTGCGGATGCTCGAAGGCAACCTCAGGCGAGAGCGGCGAATCTTTTCGGTGGCCGTGGGACTTCTGATTTTCGCGACTGTCAGCGGTGCGGCGGCCACCGGGTTCTTCATGTTGACCTCGGCGTTGAAAAGCGACGAGGAAGTTGCGCAGGCAGCAATGCGCGGCGTGAACGTCAACATATTCAGCCGATACAACATGCTGACGCCGGGCGCGCTGCTGCTCGACGTGGGCGCGGTCGCGCCGAAACGCGGCGTGCCGGAACAACCCGACAAACCTCGATGCGAGGCGTATCCTCCGGGCCGGGAAAATAAGCCGCTTGCAGCCGCGTGTCAGGCGGCGCATCAGATGATCCCCGAGGAAAGCACGAAGCCGATTTTGCAGTATGCGAACTTCGAAGGTACTGCTTCCCATGGTTTTGGATTCTTCGCCGGTACCGCCGACACGCTCACGCCGGCCGAACGGCTCGTCGCGCTCACCGACCTGGTGAAGTACATCATGAAGACGCGTGGCGTCGAGCCGCTCGAAGCCGCGCAGATGCGGCGTGTGATGTGGTTCATCGCGCCGCCGTCGCTCGGCTTCCCAAAGGCGACGGTCATCATGTTCATGGTGGTTGCGCGGGACGACACGCCTTACGGGCTCGTTTTCACGCGGATCATGCTCGAGCGCGCGCTGCACGACGCGACGTCGGACTCGCTGGCCTCCCAGATCGCCATCTTCGATAGCGATAATCACCTGCTCGCCGGCGACGACACGGAAGATGTGCGGCAGGCCAATGCGCGGCTCGCGAACGCGCAGAAGGGCATGTTTCACTGGCTGGCCGGAGGCTGGGGCGCGCGGTTCGACGTGCTTGCACTCGGTATCGGACACATTGTCGTCGCGCTTCCGCTCGCAACCGAGCTGTCCGCGAAACGCGTGCAGCTTTCGGTCATCGTGCTCGTTACCGCTGCGCTCATCGCCATGTTGCTCGCGATGTACCGTTACTGGAATTTTCACTTCCTTACGCGCTCGTACGAACAGGCGTGCCGCGCGGTCGAAGGTGAAATACTGAATCATCTGCTGGTGCATGCGACACCCGTGGGCCTGTGCATCGCACTGAAGAACGATTTCCGTCTCATTGCGGCGAATCAGGTCGCGCGTTCGCTGTTCGATCTCACCGACACCTCCCCGATGTTCCTGCCCGCCGGCCTCTGCGCGACACTCGAAGCGTGCGGCATCGCGCCGCCGGAAGAGGGGCGCGAAGCGATGATCCGGCAGACTCAATACAGCCTCGACAAGCCGGGCGACGGCACGCTGCATCTCAGGGTGTCGTACGCGTCGGCGGTCCTCAACAAGACCGACGTGCTGTTCTGCGCGATCGCCGACATCACCGAGCAATACGAAGTCGAGCGCCTGCTGCGCGACGCGAAGGAAACCAGCGACGCCACCGCGAAGGCCAAGCTCAGTTTCTTCGCCGCGATGAGCCACGAAATCCGCACGCCGCTGTCGTCGCTCGTCGGGAGTCTGGAACTGGTCGCGCTGGGCCCGCTCGCCGCCGAACAGGAGGCACGCGTGCAGGCGATGCAGGCGTCGGCGAGCGCGCTGCTGCAAGTGGTCAACGATGTCCTGGATTTCTCGAAAATGGATATAGGCGAAATGCGGCTTTCCGAAGAGTGGGGTTCGATACGCGAACTCGTCGTGCGCGTGATGGTCGCCCATGCGCCGCTGGCGAACCGGCAGGGCTTGCGGCTCTTTGTGGTGATCGACCGCGCGTGCCCCGCGAAGCTTTTCTTCGACCCGATTCGCGTGTCGCAAATTTTGAACAATCTGCTCGGCAATGCGCTCAAGTTCACGCATTCCGGAAAGATCGTCGTGCGCGCCCGATGGGTGAATGACGCGCTGGAACTGAGCGTCGCGGATTCGGGCCTCGGCATACCGGAAGCGCAACGCGAGAAGCTCTTTCAGCCGTTCATGCAGGGCGACGCGCATCGCCTCACGCAGGCGCGCGGAACGGGGCTCGGCCTGTCCATCTGCGTGCGGCTTTGCGCACTGATGAAGGGGAAGATGTCGCTCGACAGCACCGAAGGCGTCGGCACGCTCATGCAGGTGTCGCTGCCGCTCGCCGCCGACGATTCGCCGGGAAGCGGCGACGCCGGCTCGCTCGACGGCCGGGTGGCCATTCTATGCCGCGCGAGCGAATATCGCGAATGGTTCGAAAATCTCTACGATCCGGACAGCGCTTTCGTCACGTACATGACGCGCTCGGACGCGGCGCTCGCGGAGGGCTGCGAGTACCTGATCGCCACCGACGAATTCACCGAGGAAGACATTCAGTCGATGTGGAAAGACCGGACGCGCGTGATCCGAATGACGCAGAACGGCCCGCTCGTGCCCGTGCGTTCGGGCGACGGCGCGCTCGAAGTCAGCATTTTCAGCCTCAAGGGATTCCGGGACGCGGTCGCGGCCGTGAAGGTCGGGCAGCAGTCGACTTCACGCCCGGCCGCAGGCGACGCGCCGCCTGTGCCGGCCGTGCGCAAGACCGGGCCGATCGTGGTGATCGCGGAAGACAACAGCCTGAATCGCGGCCTGCTGCGCGATCAGCTTCTGACACTCGGCGCATCCGTGCTCGAAGCTCACGACGGCGAAGAAGCGCTCGATCTGCTGCGCAAGCATCGCGTGGATATCGTGCTGACCGACATGGACATGCCGAAGATGCCCGGCACGGAACTGCTCGCCGCCGCGCGCGCGCTCGATCCGGCCATGCGCGTCTATGCGATCAGCGCGAGCGCGAGCGCGCAGGATGTCGAGCGCGGGCGCGCACGCGGCTTTACGGACTATCTGACGAAACCGGTGCCGCTCGCGCTGCTGGCTGGCGTGCTGCAGACGGTCGGCTCCGCCTCGGCGCATACGGACGTCGCGAGCGATTCGCCGAACGACGACGATCTTCCGCCGCCCCTTCCGGAAGTTCCGGCGGCCTACGTGCCGATCCTCTTCACTCAGATCGATGAGGACATCGCCACGCTCGACGACATCTGCGAGCGCCAGGACGCGCAGATGCTGCGCGGCTGGGCGCACAAGCTCGCGGGCGGGCTGTCGGTGCTCGGTCCGTCGATGATGCGCGAGGAGTGCGAGGAACTGCGCGCGTTGCTGCGCGAATCGGAAAGCTGGCGCGAAGATGTCGACACTTACACCGAGCAGCTTCGCATCGATCTGGTCGAGCTTCGCGACATCCTCCAGGCCGCGCTGCACGCGCATCAGAAGTAGCGGATCGGCCTCACGCCGCGTAACGCGCCGCCGGCGTGTCCGTCGACAGTTCGGGCGCCATCGCCTGCCGCGCCGCTTCGTACGCGTCCCACTTTGCGCCGTCGTGCAGCGACGGAATCGTCACGAGCTCGCCGCGATCGAAGCCGACGAGCGCCGCATCGACCATGTCGCTCGCGGACATGACGATCGCCTTGTCGAGATTTTCGATCGGCAGGCCGGCCGTTTCCCAGAAATCGGTGGCCGTCGCGCCCGGCAGCACGGCCTGAATGCGTACGCCCTTGCCCGCCAGTTCGCGATGCAGCGACTGGCTGAACGCGATCACGAAGGCCTTGGTGCCGCCGTACACGCCGTTGAGAATCTCCGGCGCGATGCCCACGATCGACGCAATATTGATGACCGTGCCCTTGCCGCGCGCGACGAAGCCGGGCACCGCCGCGTAAGTGAGGCGCGTGAGCGCGGTCACGTTCAGATCGATCATGCGCGTCATTGCGTCGACGTCGCTGTCGAGCAAGGGCGAATGCGCGCCGACGCCCGC
Source organism: Caballeronia novacaledonica (assembly GCF_900258035.1). Taxonomy (GTDB): domain Bacteria; phylum Pseudomonadota; class Gammaproteobacteria; order Burkholderiales; family Burkholderiaceae; genus Caballeronia; species Caballeronia novacaledonica. The sequence continues at coordinate 262,274 of NZ_OGTP01000007.1, forward strand.
GTTGTTCACGAGCAGCGTGATGCTCGCGTCTTCCTTCAGTTTCGCTTCGGCGGCGGCGAGCGCGTCGCGGTCGTTCAGATCGGCATCGAGAATTTCGACGCTCCGGCGCGTCTCGTTCGTGATGCGCCCGGCGAGCTTCGCGAGGCGGTCGCGGTTGCGGGCGACGAGTACGAGGTCGTAGCCGCGCCGCGCGAGACGTTCCGCATAAACCGCGCCGATGCCGGAAGACGCGCCCGTGACGAGCGCCGTGCCGAGATGTGTCTGCGTCATGATTTCACTCCGTGAGATACCAAATGGTGATTGCGTGAGTGAATCGTAGGTCCGTTTGACGGTGGCGCAAATGACGTATAAGGTACGGATTCAAGACATCGACACGGAATACGGACATGCATCGCGTCGGCTTTTTGTTGAGCGAAGGCTTTCAGGTGATGGCGCTCGCGTCGCAATCGGTGTTCGAGTACGCGAACATCACGGCGGGCGAAGCGTTCTACAGCATCGAGAATCATTCGACGACGGGCGGCGCAGTGCGCTCGTCGCTCGGCATGAAAATCGACACGCGGCCGATCACGCCGCGCACCGCCGTGGACACGTGGATCGCGGCGGGCGTCAACGATCCGCTCACGACGCCGACGCCCGGCGACGTGCTCGCGGTCCTGCGCCGCGCAGGCAAACGCGCGCGGCGTATCGCGGGCATCTGCACGGGCGGCTTCATGCTGGCCGAAGCGGGCCTGCTCGCGAATCGCCGCGCGACCACGCACTGGATTTATGCGCGTGAGATGCAGCAGCGCTTTCCGGACATACGCGTGGAGAATGACCGCATCTTTATTGTCGATGGGCCGATCTGGACGTCGGCGGGCATGACGGCCGGCCTCGACCTCGCGCTCGCGATGGTCGAGAAGGATCTCGGCGCGGATATCGCGCGTTCGATCGCGCACAAGCTCGTGATGCATCAGCGGCGCGCGGGCGGCCAGTCGCAGCATTCGGAGATGCTGGATCTCGCGCCGAAGTCGGACCGCATCCAGAACGCGCTGAACTATGCGCGCAAGAACCTCAACCGGGCGTTGACGGTCGAGGAACTCGCGGGCGAGGCGCATCTGAGTCCGCGCCAGTTCAGCCGCGTATTCACGCTGGAGACGGGGCAATCGCCGGCGAAGGCAGTCGAAGGATTGCGGCTGGAAGCGGCGCGTCTGATGATCGAAAAGAGCCGCCATTCGCTCGAAACGATCGCGCAGGAAACGGGTTTCCGGGACCGGCGGCATATGCGGGAGGCATTCATGCGCGGCTTCGGCGTGCCGCCGCAGGAAGTGCGGCGCGAGGCGCGGGCGCCGGGCTGAAACGCTGCTTTTTCACGCATTACGACGATAAACCCGGACCGCTCGCCGGACGATCATCACCAGTTGCGCACGTTCGGCGCTCAGCCGATCTCCGCGATGAACCGCCCGGCATCCCGCCACACGCCGAACCCCGACGCCGGGTTCATATGTCCCACCTTGCCGAGATCGACGAGCCGCGCGCCCCAGTCGTGCGCCATGCCGGCCACGCGCTCGAAGCGCGCGAGCGGATCGTCATGGCTCGCCGCGACGACGCACGGAAACGGCAGACGCTCGCGCGGCGTCGGCAGCCAGCCGTTCAGACGAAGCTCGTCGAGCGTCGGATAACCTTCGGGCAGCGGCGAATCGAAATCGGGCGGCGTGACGAGGAGCGCGCCCTGAATCTCGCGCCGATGCCGCCGCGCCCAGTGCACGGCGATCATCACGCCGGCGCTGTGCGCGACGAGCACGACCGGCCCGCTGATTCGCGACAACGCCTCGTCGAGCGCGGCGACACGCGCGCTGCGATCGAGTTTGTCACGCTGCAGCGGCGGCACGGTGCGCACGTTCGGATGCGCGTTGGCGAAATGGGTCTGCCAGTGATCCTCGACGTGATCGCGCAGGCCGGGAACCATGAGAATCGTCGGCGTGTTCGATGATGCGTTCATGCGGTGAATATCCTTGTCGTTCATTGAGTGGCCGCGTGGCGACGCAGCGAGTCGAGACGGCGCAGATCGCGCGTGTAGCGCAGCCGTCCGAGCGCGAAGGCGAACATCGCGCCGAGGCTCACGAGCGGAATCGCCTGCAACGCGCCGAGCAGGCCGATTCGATCGGCGAGCAAGCCCGTCACGAGCGGCCCCGGCGCCATGCCGAGCAGATTGTTGGCGAGCGTGAGCGTGGCGAACGCCGAAGCGTGAATCGCGGAGGGCGTCAGATTCGCGACCATCGCGCCGGCCGGCCCCGACGTGCCCGCGACGGCGAAAAGGCCCGCGCCGAGCAGCACGAGTTGCGCCGGTCCGGCGGGCAAGCGGAATGCGAGCCCGATCAGCACGAAGGAAACGGCGCAATACGCGATCGCGGTCAGCCACTTGCGCGCGGGCACGCCGCGACTCACGCGATCCGTGACGATGCCGCACACCACCATGCCGATGCCGCCGATCAGCACGAACACCGCCGCGCCGGCACCGGCCTTGTCGGGCGCGAGGCCGTAATAGCGGTTCAGATAGCTCGGCATCCACGCGAGCACCGCCGCCATGATGAAAAGCTGCAAGCCGCTGCCGATATACGCGCAGATCACCGATACCGTCGAAAAGAGCGCGGTGAAGAGCGCGCGAAAGCCGACACGCGCACCTTCGGCCCGTATCGCGCGCGGCTGGTTCGACGCGATGCGCTTCTCCGTCACGACGGCCCAGTACGCGGCGACGAGCACGATGCCGAAGAGAGCCATCGCGCCGAACGACCAGCGCCAGCCGAAGCGCACCGCGACATAGCCGCCGAGCGCCATGCCGAGCACCGAGCCGAACGCGCCGCCCGCCATGAAGGCGCCGGTGAGCGTCGAGCGCAGATGCGCCGGAAAGATGCTGAGAATCAGCGCGATGCCGACGCTGCCGTACGCCGCCTCGCCCAGCCCGACGATCGCGCGCGCCGCGAGCATTTCGCCGTAATGCGTTGCGAGCGCGCAGCCCAGTGTCGCGAGGCTCCAGAGAAGCGCCATCAGCACGAGGCTTTTGACGCGGCCCCAGCGATCGGCGAGCATCGAAAGGGGCAGGGTGAGCACGCCCACCATCAACGCGACCACGCTGCTCAACGAGCCGAGCTGCGTGTCGGTGAGTCCCCACGCGGCCTTGAGCAGCGGGAACACGGCGTTGAGCACCTGACGCGACATGTAGTCCGAGAGCAGCAGGCCGAATGTCAGCGCGAACACGACCCACGCATAGCGGCGCGGGACCGTGGGCGCGGCGGCATCGGTTAAAGCGGGTTTTGCGCAATGCAGTTCCAAGATCGTCTCCTCCGTGATCTGGCAGCCTTGTCTTGTAGCCTTGTGTTATCGCACGATGATGCGCTCTTATGCGGCGCGCAGCGGCACGTTCAATTGACCCGTGGCGCGGTTCGGGCTCATGCCGAGGCTCGCGAGCGTTTCATCGATGCTGTCGTATTGCACGCCGATCCGGTAGATCTCGCGCGCCTCTTTTCCGCTCGCGATGTCGCGGCCGAGCTCACGCGCGATGCGCACGCATTGCTCGACCTGCTGCACCGACGTCATGCGGTTGCCGCGCTGATCGATGATCGTGTCCTCGATGCCGCAGCGCGGATGCAGGCCCATCGCCATGGCCATCGTGTTGATCGGCAGCACGTTCTTCATCAGCGATTCGAGCGTGATGCACGAGCCGTCCGGGCAGCGTCGCACGAACTCCATGAAGTTGTACGGATTGGGACCGTCGAAGCCGCCGCCGATGCCGACCCACGTCACGTTCAGCGGCCCGCGATACGCGCCGCGCCGGATGATCCGCTCCAGCGTTTCCAGCGAGTGCATGCCGGTCAACTGGAAGTGCGGCTGGATGCCCGCGTCGCTCAAGCGGCGCAGATGCTCTTCGACCCAGCCGGGACCGGCGGGCACGGTCATCTCGCGATAGGCTTCCCAGTACGCGGGCTCGGCGAGCGAGGTTCCCGCGATGTCGTTGCGATTCATCAGCTCCGTGATGTTCATCTGCACCGTGTTGATCGCGACCGTGACCTGGTCGGGGCGCGGCGTGAGATCGGCGAGCATGTGACGCGTGTCGTCGGAAAGCCATTTGGCGGATGAGCCGTCGTCCTCGGGGGCGAACGAGATCGAGCCGCCCACTTGCAGGATCATGTCGGGCACGGCTTCGCGCAGGTGGCCGAGCAACTCGTTGAACTTCGAGAGCCGTTTGCTGCCCTTGCCGTCTTCCTCGCGCACATGCAGATGCAGCACGGTCGCGCCCGCGTTGTAGCAATCGACGGCCTTTTGCACGTGCTCGTCCATCGTCACGGGGATGTCTTCGGGAAAGTCCGCGGGCATCCACTCCGGCCCATACGGCGCGACGGTGATGACGACCTTGTCCTGATTCTCGGGATGCAGCGAATCGTCGAAGAATTGCATGGTTAACTCCGTTAAGGTATCCGAATTAAATGGATTGGAAACGCCGGTGTCATACCGGCATCGAAAGTCAGAAAGGCACGTCGCCGATGATCCCCGCGCGCTCCATCTTGCGATGACACGGCGGGTAGTCCATCACCGCATAGTGCTGCGTGCTGCGGTTGTCCCAGATCGCGATGCTGTTCTTCGCCCAGCGCCAGCGCACCTGATATTCCGGTATGCAAGCCTGGCTCAGCAGATACGCGAGCAACTGCCCCGCGCCGGGGTTCGCGTCCTGTCCGAAGCGCACGCGCGCCGGCGTGTGATAGTTGGTGAAGTGCGTCGCGAACGCGTTCACGAACAGCACCTTCTCGCCCGTTTCCGGATGCGTGCGCACGACGGGATGCTCGGCATCGGGAAATTGCGCCTTGAGCGCGAGACGCTTTTCGATGGGCATGGCCGCGCCGAAGCTCGCCTCGATGCTGTGCCGCGCGCGCAGATCCGCGATCTGCTCCTTCACGTGCGCGGGCAGGTTCTCGTACGCGAGCACCATGTTCGCCCACATCGTGTCGCCGCCGACCGGCGGGCATTCCACGCAGCGCAGCACGCAGCCGAAAGGCGGCGCGACCCGCCAGGTCGCATCCGTGTGCCAGGCGTTTTCGTAGCGGTCGTTCGGCTGGTCGGGCGACTTGTAGATGCGCACGAGTCCCGGATGCTCGGGATCGCTCCCCGCGACCGGATGATCTTCCAGTTCGCCGAAGCGCCGCGCGAACGCGACATGCTCGGCGCGCGTGATTTCCTGATCGCGCAAAAACAGCACGCGATGCGCGAGAAGCGCGCGGCGAATCTCGGCGAAGAGCGCGTCGTCGTGAATGGCATCGGCGAGATTGACGTGAGTGAGTTCCGCGCCGATTGCGCAAGTGAGCTGCTCGATACGCATGATGCCTCCTCAGACGACGAACACGGACGAACCCGTGGTCTTGCGCGCTTCGAGATCGCGGTGCGCGTCCTGCGCATCGGCGAGGGCGTAACGCTGATTGATCTCGATGCGAATGCGCCCGCTCGCGACATGATCGAACAGTTCGGCGGCGAGCGCGTTCTTCTCGGCCGGATCGGCGATGTAGTCGGCGAGCGCGGGACGCGTCAGATAGAGCGAGCCTTTCATCGCGAGCAATTGCGGATCGAAGGGCGGAACCGGCCCCGACGCCGTGCCGACGCATACCATCAGGCCGCGCCGCGCGAGCGAATCGAGCGATGCGTTGAAGGTCGTCTTGCCGACGCTGTCGAAGACCGCGTTCACGCCTTTGCCATCGGTCAGTTCGCGCACGCGGGCGGCGACGTCCTCGCGGCTGTAGTCGATCACGTGCGCCGTGCCATGTTCGCGCGCCACGCGCGCCTTGTCCTCGCTCGACACCGTGCCGATCACCGTCACGCCGAGCAGCTTCGCCCATTGCGACACGATCAGCCCGACGCCGCCCGCCGCCGCGTGCAGCAGCAGCGTGTCGCCGCGCTCGAAGCGGCGGATGCGCGTCATCAGATACGCGGCGGTGAGGCCGCGCATGGTCATCGCGGCGGCGCGCGTGCAGTCGATCGCATCGGGCAGCCTGATGAGCGGCGCGGCCGCGATGATGCGCTCCGTGCTGTAGGCGCCGAGCGTGTTGATGAACCCAGTGTAGGTCACGCGATCGCCTTCCTTCAGATGCGTGACGTTCGCGCCGACGCTCTCGACCACGCCCGCCGCCTCGACGCCCATGCCCGAGGGCAGCGGCACCGGATAGAGGCCGGAGCGAAAATACGTGTCCGCGAAGTTGAGTCCGACGGCTTCGTGACGCAGACGCACTTCGTGCGGTCCGGGTTCGCCCACGCCGACTTCTTCCCAGCGCAGGACTTCGGGGCCGCCGGTTTCGTGAAAGCGGATTGCATGTGCCATTGTTTTCGTCTCCTGATTCGTTTTGTCGGTTTAGCGCGCCTCTTCGGCGAGCGCGCTCCAGTTTTCGTCTCGCAGAAAGCGTCGCGCGGCCGGCAGCACGACGCCTTCGACGCGTCCCATGCGTTCCCACGCGAAGCGCGCGCACGCATGTAAGGCATCGTCGACGGCAACGTCGTTCATCACCGATTGCGCGACGCGCGCGAGCAGGTCCGCTTCGCGCCCGGCGAGCCGCGCGAGTTCGTCCAGTTCGGCATCCAGCGACGATGTCCGTTCGCGCAACGCCGTCGTCAGCGCGTGCTCTTCGCCATGTGCTTCGCGAAGACGCTCGATCGCGTGCGCATCGGGCCGCGCCATGAGGAGCGCGTCGTCGTAGGCATCCGAACGCGTGCGATGCACGGCGAGCAATGCGCCGACCGCTTTCGCGACCATCGGACGGGCGTCGCGCGGACAGACGAGCACGGCGACGCCGGGCACCGGCGGCATCGCGGCGCCATGCGCGATGCACACGAGGTCGTACTCGCGCGCCGGCTGTCCGCCCTGCGCCGTCGAAACCGACGCCGGCACGCCCTGCGCGCGCGCCGCGGCTTCGGCGCGGGCCAAGAGCGAGACGACATGCCGATGCTGCACTGCATCGTCGTTCGCGTTCGTCTGCGGATAGAAAAACGTGATGCGCGCGCCGAGCGATCGCGCGAGTTCGGCCGCGTGGCCGATCGCCTCAACACACGCGTCGCTGCGTTCGATGGGCACGAGCAGATGTCGGTACATGGTGTTCCTTCGGCTTGCGATTGCGCGGTTGAAAGCATCGTAGTGCGGTCATCGTGCGCGCGCCCCTCTCGCGACGGGAGGGGCTTGACGCGTGCGCGCCATCCGAACCATGCTAGGCGGACTACAAAAAAGCGACCGATGCCCACCGATTCTCCCTCCACCGAACTCGTACTGAAGACGATGGCCCCGCGCGCGCCGTCGGGCCTGCTCGCGCGCGCGCGTCTCAACGCGGAAAGCGCCCGCAGCCAGATCGTGCTCGTGCAGGCGGGCGCGGGATACGGCAAGACCTCGCTGCTCGCGCAATGGCGGCGCGAGTTTCTGGCGCGCGGCGCGGCCGTCGCGTGGCTGCTCGCCGACGATCGCGACGACGCCGAGCGCTTTCTGCGCGCGCTCGTCCACGCGATCCGCACGGGCTGCGCGCGTCCCGGCTTCGGGCGAACCATCACCGAAAGCGCGGGCGCGCCGGGCGCGTTCGAACTCGCCACCGCGTGGCTCGCGGAACTGGCGCAGTTGTCGCTCGATGTCGTGCTGATCGTCGATGAAGCGGATCGGCTGCCCGCATCGGGCGCGCACATGCTCGATTACGTGATGCACAACGCGCCGCAGAATCTGCGCATCGTGACGGCGGGGCGGCAAGGCCTCGACAAGCCGGCGGCGGAATTGCTCGCGTACGGGCAGGCGGAACTCGTCGGTCCGGAGGCGCTGCGCTTTCGCGTCGACGACACCATCGCGCTCGTCACGCAGCGTTTCGGCACGCGCGTGGACGCCGATGCCTGCGCGCGCCTCTTCGAAATCACCGACGGCTGGCCGCTCGGCCTGCAACTCGCGCTCACCGCGATGGCGCGCGCACACGACCCGCGCGCGGCGCTCGACAACCTCGCGGCGGGGCCGCGCGGCTTGCGCGAGCCGCTCGTCGCGGCGCTGCTGAGCGAACTGTCGGCGGATGACGAACGCTTTCTCGTCGATATCAGCGTGGCGGACGTGCTGCACCCCGAGTTGTGCGCCGCGCTGACCGCCGCCGACGACGCCCCGCAGCGCCTCGCGCGTCTCGTGCGCGAAACGCCCGTGTTCGTCGCGGCGGAAGAGAGCGACTGGTGCCGCCTGCATCCGCTCGCGCGCGACGTCCTCCAGACGCGCCTCACCGCGCTGTCGGACGATGAGCGCGCGGCGCTGCATCGGCGTGCGGCGCGCTGGCTCGGCGCGCGCGGCATGCTCGAACAGGCCGCGCGTCATGCGCATGCGGCGGGCGAACGCGAGCACGCCTACGAGCTCGCGGAGCAGTCGCTGCACGACGCCGTCAAGCAAGGCCAGCTCGGCACCGTGCTCGACTGGCTGGAGCGCCTGCCGGAAGCGGAATTGGAGAAGCGTCCGCGGCTGTGCCTTGCCGTCGCGTGGGCGCTCGCGCTGGGCGAACGTCATCGCGAGGCGGAGCGTCAGGTCGAGCGCGTGCTGGCGTCGCCCGGCGCCGACGACGCCCTGCGCTACGAATGCGCGCTGATCATGAGCGCGGCCGCGTGGTACGCCGACGACCCCGACCGCTTCCTCACGCTCTTCGAGCCGTGGGCCGACACGCCGCCCGCGAAGGATTCCTGGCTCGCGCAGGCCCACGCGAACCGCCTCGCCGCCCGCGCGATGCTGCTCGGCGAGCCCGCTCAGGCGCGCAGGCTCCAGCAAGCGGTGACGCGCGCGCAGACCGGCAAGGGGCTCGGCTATGTCGTGCGCTGGGGCGATCACATGGTCGGCCTGACGTGGCTTCAGGAAGGGCAGGTGAAGCTCGCCGAAAGCGTGCTGCTGCCCGCGCTCGCGAGCGCCGAAGAGGATCTCGGCCGGCGTCATCCGCTGACGTGCATGTTCGCGGCGACGTGCGCATCGATCGCGTATGAAGACGATCGCATCGACGAGGCCGGCGCGCTGCTCGCCAATCGTCTCGACGTGCTCGAACATGCGGCGATGCCCGAAACGGTCATGCTCGCGTATCGCACGGCGGCGCGCATCGCGGCGTTGCGCGGCGACGAGCATCGCGCGCTCGATCTGCTCGAAATGCTTCACGCGATGGGCGTCGCGCGCAATCTGCCGCGTGTGTGCGCGACGAGTCTCGTCGAGCAGGTGCGGGCGCACGCGGGCCGTTACCGCGCGCAGACCTGCGACGCGCTCGTCGAGCGTATCGATGCGCTCGTCGATGAACATGGCGCCGCACGCCGTCCGATCTGGCGCCGCTCGATGCAGATGCTTCAATCGATGGCGCACGGCGGCGCGGCGCTCGCGCGGCAGGACTGGCAGGCCGCGATCGACCGGCTCGCGCACGCGGAGCAGCTCGCCGCGACGATGAAGCTCGGCCGTCAGCGCATCGAACTGATGGCCTTGCGCGCGTTCGCGCAGGAACATGCGACGGGCGACGGACACGCGTCGTTTCTCGAAGCCTTGAACCTCGCGCGGACCTATCACCTCGGGCGCGTGCTGATCGACGCGCATCCCGCGCTCGCGGACTGGGCGCGGCGTCTCAGCGAAACCGGCGGAACGGATCCGGGCGAGCGGCCCGCCGTGCCGCCGCATGTCGTGCGCGTGCCGCCGCGTTCCGGCGAAGGCGGCCCGCGCGCGCTGCCGAGCGTGATCCTCACGCCGAAGGAGCGCGAAATTCTCGAATTGCTCGCGCGCAATCTGAGCAACAAGGAAATCGCGCTCGCGGCGGCGGTCGGCGAAGGCACCGTCAAGTGGCATCTGAAGAATCTCTTCGGCAAGCTCGACGCCAGTTCGCGCAAGCACGCGGTGCGCCGCGCCATCGCCCTCGGTCTGCTCGAAGGCGTGCAATAGCGCTGCACGGCGCGCTTTTCGCAGGGTTTTCCCGCCTCTCTCGCAATCCCTACCCCTCCCTCCGCGAGAGGGGTTTCGCGCATTCCCGATGCGTATTCTTGCCTCCAGACGTCGCGGCCATATCGGCACGCGGTGCGCTCAAAACAAGATCGGGAGACTCGATGAAGCTCAGATTCGCCACTGCCGCAGGGCTCGCGCTGGCCGCCGGCGGCGCGCATGCGCAATCCACCGTGACGCTCTATGGCGTGCTCGACGCGGGCCTGCTGTACCAGAGCACGTCGGCGGCGACGTTCGCGCACAATGCGCCCGACACGGGAAAGGTGTACCGCTTCAAGGACGGCGGCATCTATTCGAGCATCTGGGGCCTGAAGGCAAGCGAGGATCTCGGCGGCGGCTACTTCGTCAACGTGAAGCTGCAAGGCTCGTTCGATTCGGGCACCGGCAAGAGCGGCCTGAGCGATACCCCCGGCGTCCCCGCGAGCTTCAATCAATACGCGACGGTCGGCGTGTCGGGCCCGTTCGGCACCTTCAACGCGGGCCGCCAGATCGTGCCGATGATCTGGGCGATGTACGACACCGACGTGCGCCGCGCGCAATACTTCGGCAGCGTGCTGACCGCATGGCTCGGGATGAACACTGCGGCGGGCTGGCCCGGCACGAGCACGAATGGCTCGATCGGCGCGCTCTATGACAGCAATGCGCTCGTTTATCAGTCGCCGGTGCTCGCGGGATTTTCGCTGTCGCTCGAATACGCGCCCGGCGGTACGGCGGGGCAGTTTCAGGGCGGCACGCGCGAATCGGCGGTGCTGAAGTACTCGAACTTCGGGCTCACGCTGTCCGCCGTCTACTACAACGGACACGACACGAACCCCGCGCCCGGCTCCGTGCCGACCGGGCTCAACAACAATCGCTTCATGTATTTCGGCGGCCTCTATACGACGCACGGCTTCTCGTTTTCGCTCTCGTATGCGAACGGCAAGAACCCGGCCGATTCGAGCCACGCGAACTTCGATCTGTACTCGGGCGGCATCGGCTACCGCTTTGCGCCCGATCTCAACGTGACGACCGGCGTCTACTACATCAAGGACAAGAACGAGTCGTCGAATCATTCGCTCGAATTCGCGATCGGCGCGGAATACAACCTGTCCAAGCGCACGCTCGCGTATGCGGAAGTCGGCCACGTGAACAATCGCGGCACGATGAACCAGATGATCGTGTACGGCCAGCCGACCGCGCCGGGCAAATCGACGACCGCGGCCATGCTCGGCCTGCGCCACAACTTCTGAAACTGGAGACACGATGCACGATCCGCAATTCGACCCGCATGCCGCGCCCGGCGCGTATGCGTACCCGCTGCTCATCAAGCAACTGCTGCACACGCCGCTCGCGCATGCGCCGGATCAGGAGATCGTGTATCGCGGCGAGATACGGCATTCGTATCGCACGTTCGCCGAGCGCGTCGCGCGCCTCGCGAATGCGCTCGACGCACTCGGCGCGAAGCACGGCAGCACGATCGCGATGATGGACTGGGATAGCCATCGCTATCTCGAATGCTATTTCGCCGTGCCGATGATGGGCGCGGTGCTGCAATCGGTGAACGCGCGGCTTTCGCAGGACGAGATTCTTTACACGCTCAATCATGCGGGCGCGGAGATTCTGATCCTGCATACGGACTTCGTGCCGCTGATCGATGCGATCAAGACGCGCCTCGAAACCGTGCGCGCGTTCGTCTGGATCGACGATCGAGGCGGCGCGATTGCCGAGCACGGCATCGCGTTCGCATGCGAATACGAAGCGATGCTGGCGGCGGCGCAACCCGTGCGCGAGTTCGCCGATTTCGACGAGAACACGCGCGCCACGACGTTCTATACGACCGGCACGACCGGCAAGCCGAAGGGCGTGTACTTCTCGCATCGCCAGCTCGTGCTGCATACGATTTCCGGCATGGCCGCGCTCGCGAGTCCGGCGAGCGGCCAGCGCCTTCATCGCGGCGATGTCTACATGCCGCTCACGCCGATGTTCCACGTCCACGCATGGGGCATGCCCTACATCGCGACGATGCTCGGCGTGAAGCAGGTCTATCCGGGCCGTTATGTGCCGCAGCGCATCGTGAGGCTGATCGAGGAAGAAGGCGTGACGTTCTCGCATTGCGTCGGCACGATCCTGCATATGTTGCTGACGTGCCCGGACGCCGAAGCCGTCGATCTGCGTCGCTGGAAAGTCGTGATCGGCGGCGGCGCGCTGACCGAAGGATTGGCGCGCGCGGCGCTCGGACGCGGCATCGACGTGTTCTCGGGATACGGCATGTCGGAGAGCGGGCCGCTGCTGAGCCTCGCGCAACTGCCGCCGGACGCGGACACGCTCGATCTCGACGAACAGGTGCGCCTGCGTTGCGCGACCGGCCGCGCGATTCCGCTCGTCGATCTGCGCGTGGTCGATGGCGCGATGCGCGAAGCGCCGCGCGACGGCCGGACGTGCGGCGAGATCGTCGTGCGCGCGCCGTGGCTCACGCAGGGTTATCTGAGGAATCGCGAGGCGTCCGCGCAGTTGTGGGATGGCGGCGCGCTGCACACGCAGGATATCGGTCATGTCGATGCGGCGGGGTATCTGCGCATCACCGACCGCGCGAAGGATGTGATCAAATCGGGCGGCGAATGGGTGTCGTCGCTGGAAGTCGAAAGCCTCATTTCGCAGTTGCCGGGCGTGGCGGAAGTCGCGGTGATCGGCGTGCCCGACGAGAAGTGGGGCGAACGTCCGCTCGCGCTCGTCGTGAAGAAGCCGGATTGCGCGACGCCGGTCACCGAAGAAGTGATCGCGCGCTATCTGCGCGGCATCGCGGAAACGGGGCGCATCTCGCGCTATGCGGTGCCGCGCGACGTATGTTTCGTCGATGAGATCAGCAAGACGAGCGTCGGCAAGATCGACAAGAAGACGCTCAGGACGCTTTTCGGCGTTCCGCGGACGGCGGGCGTCTGATTCGCAGGCGACGCGCCGGTTGCGCAATCGGAAACAATGGGAGCGATGCGCGTGCCGCTTGTAATCCGCGCCGTCTCACATATTCTTGCTCAGTGTGATGACCCGAAGAGGGGACGGCCGTGAGCGATGTTTCCGCAGCGTACGCATCTGCAAGACGCATCTCCGTGGGGATCGATCGTGCCCGGCCCTGAAGCGAATGCCGAAGGACGTTACCGCACGCGGCCCGGCTCGCGCTTTCCGCTCGGCGCGACGGTGTCGCCGGGCGGCGTCAACTTCTGCGTGTTCTGCCGGCGCGCGACGCGCGTCGAACTGCTGCTGTACGCATCGGAAGAAAGCGCCGAGCCGTTTCAGATCGTCGGCCTGACGCGCGACGCGAACCGCACGTATCTTTTCTGGCATGTTTTCGTGGAGGAGCTTCCGTTGCGCTGCTGCTATACGTGGCGCGCATACGGTCCGCTCGGCGTGCCGCAGATGAGCGACGACGCCGCGAGCCGCAAGGAACTGCTCGATCCGCACGCGCGCGGCGTGAGCGACCGCTTCTATCATCGGCACCACGCCGCCGACGCGAACGCGGCCGGGCACGCGTCGCTCAGGGGCATCGTGACCGAGCCGCTCGACCGGCCCGACGAGGACATCGAAATCCGCACGCTCGACGATGCGATCATCTACGAGCTGCATGTCGGCGGTTTTACACGGCATCCGTCGAGCGGCGTGCGTCATCCCGGCACGTTCGCGGGGCTCATCGAGAAAATCCCTTATTTGAAGGCGCTCGGCGTCACGCACGTCGAACTGTTGCCGGTCATGGCCTTCGACGAACAGGACATTCCCGCCTTCGCCGCCGACCTTGGCTTGCGCAATTACTGGGGCTACAGCACGCACAGCTTTTACAGCCCGCATCCGCGCTATTGCGTGGAGCGTTCGCGCGCGCCGCAGGAGTTCCGCGAATTCGTCGACGCCTTGCATGCGGCGGGCATTCGCGTGTTGCTCGATGTCGTGTTCAATCACACGTCGGAGGCGGGCAAGAACGGGCCGGTGATCCACTTCAAGGTCTTCGCCGACGAAGCCTTCTATCAGATCGATTCGAACGACGCGCGGCATTATCGCGACTACACCGGCTGCGGCAACACGCTCAACTGCAATCATCCGCTCGTGTCGGCGTTCATCATGCGCTGTCTCGAATACTGGGTTCGCGAACTCGACGTCGACGGATTCCGCTTCGATCTCGCGAGTGTCTTCGCGCGCGGCGAGCACGGCGAGCTGTTGAGCACGCCGCCTTTGCCGTGGGCGATGGAAGCGTCGCCGGTACTCGCGTGCGTGCCGCTGATCGCCGAGGCATGGGATGCGGGCGGCCTCTATCACGTCGGCTCGTTTCCGGGCATGACGTGGTCCGAGTGGAACGGGCGTTACCGCGACGTGATCCGGCGTTTCGTGCGCGGCGATCCGGGAATCATCGGCGACGTGTGCACGTGCATCGCGGGCAGCGCGGACCTCTATCAGGACGATGACAGGCTGCCCTCGAACAGCATCAATTTCGTGACTTGTCACGATGGCTTCACGTTGCGCGATCTCGTCAGCTACGAGGCGAAGCACAACGAGGCGAACGGCGAGCAGAATCGCGACGGCAACAACGACAATCTGTCGTGGAACTGCGGCGCGGAAGGCGAGACGGACGACCCTGCGATCATCGGCATGCGGCTTCGGCAGGCGCGCAACTTCCTGGCGATCCTGCTCCTGAGCCAGGGCGTGCCGATGCTGCTCGCCGGCGACGAAATCTTGCGCACGCAGCGCGGCAACAACAACGCGTTCTGCCAGGACAACGCGCTGTCATGGATCGACTGGCAACTCTCCGACGACGCACGCGACATGCTGCGCTTCGTGCGCGAGATGATCGCGTTGCGCAAGCGTCACGCGAGCCTGCGCCGCCGGCGTTTTCTGACGGGACAGCCCGCGAGCGGACAGACGCATCCCGATGTCGCATGGCACGGCGAACGCCTCGACGCGCCCGCGTGGCACGACCAAAACGCGCGTTTCGTGGCGCTCACGCTCGCAGGCCACGCGGCGGACGAGCCGATGCTGCATATCGCCTTCAACATGAACGACGACGCGCGTGAAATCGCGCTGCCCGTCCTCGACAATCGAAGCTGGCGGCGCATCGTGAATACGGCCGCCGAATCGCCGCAGGATATTGTTCCGGATGGCGAAACGGCATCGGCCGAACGCGGCGCATGCCGTGTCGAGGCGCGCAGCGTGGTCGTGTTCGAATCGCGCTGAAATGCGCGGCGGCGCTGGACTGCGCGCCGCAAAGCGCCTTTAATGTTCGTGTACTGCTGAGTTGCTTTGTCTACCCACAGGAGGCGGCATGGATGCAGTCAGGACCTTCCTCGAAAATCAGTCGCTTTTCGCGCTCTTCCTGACGATTGCGCTGGGTTATCTGATCGGCGAGATCAATATCAAGGGCGTGGCGCTGGGTTCGGGCGCGGTGCTGTTCGTCGGGCTCGCGATCGGTGCATTCGCGCCCAAGTCCGCGCCGCCGCCGCTTCTCGGCACGCTGGGACTGCTGCTGTTTCTTTATGGCATCGGCATTCAGTACGGCGCGCAGTTTTTTCACGGACTCACGAGCCGCGAGGGCGTGAAGGCGAATCTGGCGGCGTGCATCGGCGTGATCGTCGCGGGCCTGGCTTCGTGCGGCTTCATTCACTTCGGCATCAAGCTCGCCGATGCGCTCGGCATGTTCGCCGGCAGCGGCACCAGCACGGCGAGCCTGCAGGTCGCGATCGCATCGATGAAAAACAACGATGCCGCCGTGGCCTACAGCATCACGTATCCGTTCGGCGTCGCCGGTCCGATCCTGTTCATCTACCTGCTCAACGTGACGCTGAAGGTGAAGATTCAGAAGCCGCCGGCGAAGCTGATCGAAGCCGCGGAAATCGCGGTGAGAAACGCGAATCTCTTCGGTCTGAAGCTGTCGGAACTGGCGAGCCGCCTGCCTTCGGGCGTGGTGATCGCCGCGGTGAGGCGCGCGCATCACAATCAATTGCCGACAGCCGATTTCACCCTGCGCGCCGACGACGTGCTCCTCGCCACCGCCACCGACCGCCGTCTGCTCGAAGAAGCCACCGCGCTGTGCGGCGAGCTGCAGCCGGGACGTATGGCGAGTCATCGCGAAGACCTCGACTACATGCGCGTATTCGCATCGAATCGGGCGGTCGTCGGCATGGCGCTCGGCGACATTCGCTTTCCCGATGGCGTCAACTGCGCGATCGCGCACGTGCGCCGCGGCGACGCCGACATGCTTTCGACGCCCGATCTGATCCTCGAAGCGGGCGACCGCGTCGGACTGCTCGTCAATCGCGCGCATCAGGCGACCATGCGCACGTTCTTCGGCGATTCGATCAAGGGCACGGCCGATCTGAGCTTCATCTGCCTCGGCATCGGCGCGGCATTGGGCTTGCTCGTCGGCGCGATTCCGTTGCCGATTCCCGGCCTCGGCGCGTTCAGCCTCGGGCTCGCCGCGTTGCTGCTGGTCGCGCTGTGTCTCGGCAAGGCGCGGCGCAACGGGCCCTTCGTGTGGGTGATGCCGCTGTCCGCGAATCTCGTCGTGCGCAACCTCGGCCTCACGCTCTTTCTCGCGCAAGTGGGCATTTCCTGCGGGCCGAAGTTCGTCGCGACCGTGGCCACGGCCGGGCCGATACTGCTGATCTACGGCGCGGTCACGCTGCTGATTCTCGTGAGCGTCACGGCTATCTGTTGCCTGTGGATTTTCAGGCTGCCCTTCGATACGTCGATCGGCGTGATCTGCGGCGCAACCGGCAATCCGGCGATCCTCGCGTTCGCGAATCGCATCGCGCCGACGGATCAGCCCGACATCATGTACGCGATGATTTTCCCGTCGATGACCATCGTCAAAGTGCTTTTCGTGCAGATCGCCATATCGCTTGCCGCGGGTTAGGCGTTGCATCACCATGCCATCGAAATTTCGAAGAGGAGGCCATCATGGAAGTGGCGATCTATAGCTCGACGCCCTACGAGCGCGAATATCTCGACGAGGCGAACAAGCTCGAAAAGCACAAGCTCAGGTACCACGACATGTCGCTCGACATGGACACGGTCGAGCTCGCGGCGGGCTACGGCGTCGTCTGCATCTTTGTCAATGACAAGGCGGACGCCGAAGTGCTCGAAGCGCTGTACAAAGGCGGCACGCGCCTGATCGCGCTGCGTTGCACGGGCTTCAACAACGTCGATCTCGCCGCCGCCGCGAAGCTCGGCATCAAGGTGGTTCGCGTCGTCGACTATTCGCCGAACTCGGTGGCGGAGCACGCGGTCGCGCTGCTGCTCGCGATCAATCGCAAGGTGCATCGCGCATATAACCGCACCCGCGATTCGAACTTTTCGCTCGACGGCCTCATCGGTTTCGATCTGTACGGCAAGACGGTCGCGGTCGTGGGCACGGGCAAGATCGGCTGCGTCTTCGCGAAGATCATGCAGGGCTTCGGCTGCAATGTGATCGGATACGATCCGTATCCGTCGAAGGAATTCGCGGCGCTGGGACTGCAGTACGCGACGCCCGGCGAGATCGGCGAACGTGCGGACATCGTCGCGCTGTTCTGTCCGCTGACGCCGCAGACGTATCACGTCATCAATGCGGAGTCGCTCAAGCGCGCGAAGCCCGGTGCGTTGCTCGTCAACACGAGCCGCGGCGGGCTGATCGACACGGAAGCCGTCATCGAGGCGCTGAAGACGGGCCAGCTCGGCGGCCTCGCGATCGATGTCTATGAACAGGAGGCGGGACTTTTCTTTCGCGATCTGTCGAGCGAAATCATCACCGACGATATCTTTCAGCGGCTCGTTTCGTTTCCGAATGTGATCGTGACCGGGCATCAGGCGTATCTGACGCGCGAAGCATTGACGACGATCTGCGCGACCACGCTGCAAAGCATTACGGCCTTCGAGAAGAATCAGCCTCTGGAAAACGAAGTGAAGGTCAAATAGCGGCGTCCGTTCGTCGATGGCGATCATCGCTTTAGGCGGGTAATTAAAAGCCCGAAAACAATTGACGAACGGTCGAATAATTACCTGCGCCGCCATTCTTGCAATCGATGGGGGCTTCGCATATCTTCGAGAAGTCGATTCGATTCCTCAGTGTCGAAATCGTCGTCCCCGCAGCAGAGCCCGTCCATAACCCTATTTCAAGGATCGAAACACGGGCGACGCTTATCACGGACATCACTTTCATATCCTCACGAAATACGGAAAGTGTGCGCCAGGCGCCTTCGCGACCGCATGCCTTGCGAACAACGACGGCGTCGTGTATCAAAGGAATCAGTCAAGGGAGTCGCCATGAATTCAAGCAAATTGCGCGCGGGTTGCGCCATCGTGATCGCCATGATGGCGCTCGACGCGATCGCGCAGAGCAAGCCGATCGCGTATCCGTCCAAAGGTCAAAGCGCCCAGCAACAGCAAAGCGACGACGGCGCGTGCTATAGCTGGGCGAAGAGCAACACGGGCATCGACCCGGCGACCGCATCGGCGGCGCCGCCACCGCAAGGCGGTCCGGCTGTCGGCGGCGGCGAGCGCGTCGGCGGCGCGGCGCGCGG
>NZ_OGTP01000012.1 GCF_900258035.1 Caballeronia novacaledonica
AATCGATGATGGTTTCGTGCTGACTTGCCAGTGTCATCCGGTGAGCGAGCGGGTGGTGGTGAGTTTCGACGAGCGCTGAGCAAACGCCGTCTTGATTCACGCGAAAGACGCGCATCGCAACGATGCGCGTGAAGCCGAAGCATTTCCATACCCATCAATTCAAGCCCGAAGTCGTTAGCTATGCAACTATCGCGCGGCTCCGTGGCGATCGATCATCCTCCACATCGAGACATGCAATGACTGAAGCCTTCATCTGCGATGCGATTCGTACGCCCATCGGCCGCTATGGCGGCGTTTTCAGGGACGTCCGCGCCGACGATCTCGGCGCCGTGCCCATCACTGCGCTCATGAAGCGCAACGCATCGGTGGACTGGACGCAAGTGGACGACGTGCTCTATGGCTGCGCGAATCAGGCAGGCGAGGACAATCGCAACGTCGCGCGCATGTCGGGCCTGCTGGCGGGCTTGCCCATCGACGTAGCCGGCTCGACGATCAACCGCCTGTGCGGCTCGGGTATGGATGCAATCGGCAGCGCGGCACGCGCTATCAAGGCGGGCGATGGCTCGCTCTATCTTGCGGGCGGTGTCGAGAGCATGACACGCGCGCCTTTCGTGATGGGCAAGGCGTCGAGCGCATTCTCGCGTTCAGCCGATATCTTCGATACGACCATCGGCTGGCGCTTCATCAATCGTGCGATGCGCGAACGCTATGGTGTCGATTCGATGCCCGAGACCGCAGAGAATGTCGCCGTCGATTTCGGCATCTCGCGCGATGCGCAGGACCGCTTCGCATTACGCAGTCAGCAGCGCGCCGCGCGCGCGCAAGCCGACGGCACGCTCGCGCAGGAGATCGTCGCGGTGAATGTGCCGCAAAAGAAGGGCGAAACGATTGCAGTCGATCGCGACGAGCACCCGCGCGAAACCACGCTCGACACGCTCGCGAAACTGAAAGGCGTCGTGCGTCCTGATGGCAGCGTGACGGCGGGCAATGCATCGGGCGTGAATGATGGCGCGTGCGCGCTCATCATCGCGAGCGAGGAGGCGGCCAGGCGCAGCGGACTCACGCCACGCGCGCGCATCATCGGCATGGCGACGGCGGGCGTCGAGCCGCGCATCATGGGCATCGGTCCCGCGCCCGCGACGAAGAAGCTGCTCGCGCGCACGGGGCTCACGCTTGAACAGTTCGACGTCATCGAACTCAATGAAGCCTTCGCGTCGCAAGGCATTGCGGTGCTGCGTCAACTGGGCCTTGCGGAAGACGATCCGCGTGTGAATCCCAACGGCGGCGCCATCGCGCTGGGCCATCCGCTCGGCGCATCCGGCGCGCGTCTTGTCACGACCGCCATGTACGAGATCGAGCGACGCAACGGCCGTTATGCGCTGTGCACGATGTGCATCGGCGTGGGCCAGGGCATCGCGATCGCGATCGAACGCGTCTGATGTCCGTGCAACATGATATGCGGTGGTGCCATTGAACGATGTCGCCGGCATGGCCGTGATGCGCACCGTCGCGATGCTCGTCAACGAAGCGGCGGATGCGGTGAATCAGGGCGTGAGCGGCATCACACGCATACATGATGTGCTGCGCCATCTCACCGCTCATTTCGGCTCTGCGCTATCGGATCAGCGCTTTCACTAATTCATCGATCATTCATGCAGGAGACAACCGTGGTCCAATCCATTGCACAGCGAAGCGAACTGGAACCGATCGAGCGTGCAAGCCGTGACGAACTTCAGACGCTGCAACTCGAACGCCTGAAGTGGACGTTGCGGCATGCCTATGAAAACGTGCCGCATTATCGCCGCGCATTCGATGCGGCAGGCGTGCATCCCGATGACCTGCGCGAACTATCCGATCTCGCGCGGTTTCCGACCACGACGAAAACTGATTTACGTGACAACTATCCTTTCGGGCTCTTCGCGGTGCCGCGCGATCAGGTCGTGCGCGTGCATGCGTCGAGCGGCACCACAGGCAAGCCGACGGTCGTCGGCTACACGGCAAAGGATATCGACACGTGGGCCAACGTCACCGCGCGCTCGATTCGCGCCGCGGGCGGCCGCAAGGGCGATACGCTGCACAACGCGTTCGGCTATGGGCTTTTCACCGGCGGCCTCGGCATTCACTACGGCGCCGAACGTCTGGGCTGCATGGTCGTGCCGATGTCGGGCGGGCAGACTGAAAAGCAAGTCCAACTGATCCGCGACTTCGAGCCGAAGATCATTCTCGTCACGCCGTCGTACATGTTGAATCTGCTCGACGAGATGGCGCGTCAAGGCATGGACCCGGCGAACACGTCGCTGAAGATCGGTATCTTCGGCGCGGAGCCGTGGAGCCAGGGCTTGCGCAGCGAAATCGAAACGCGCGCGGGCATTCAGGCGCTCGACATCTACGGGCTCTCGGAAATCATGGGTCCGGGCGTTGCGTGCGAATGCATCGAAACGAAAGATGGCCCGACCATCTGGGAAGATCACTTCTATCCGGAGATCATCGATCCGATAACGGGTGAAGTCCTTCCCGAAGGCAGCACGGGTGAGCTCGTCTTCACGTCGCTCACGAAAGAAGCGATGCCGATGATCCGCTACCGCACGCGCGATCTCACGTCGTTGCTGCCGCCGAGCGCACGTTCGATGCGTCGTCTCGCGAAGATCACGGGCCGCTCGGACGACATGCTCATCATTCGCGGCGTGAATGTGTTCCCGAGCCAGATCGAAGAATTGATTCTCGCGATTCCGCGTTTGAGCGGCCAATATCAACTGTGCGTATCGCGTGAGGGCCACATGGATTCGCTGTCGGTTTCCGTCGAAGCGCGCGCCGAAGTTTGCGCGGCATTGAACGACAGCGATCGCGCCGGTCTTTCGCGCGAGTTGCAAAGTCGCGTGAAGACGATGGTCGGCGTATCGACGCAAGTGCGTGTGCTCGACTCCGGCGAACTGCCGACGACCGCAACGGGCAAAGCCAAACGCGTGCTCGATCTGCGTTCCGCGACCGTCTAAGACCTTCGTCCGTCAAGCGCCTCGCGTTCTGCGAGGCGCAGTCTCATTCCCACCAATTGGAGCGCGCGTTCCATTTCCGGTGCGGCCTCGCATTCCTCTGCAGAAATCCTTCCGCATAAACCCTCGCAACCGTTTGCGCGAATTGTTTTGTAAGCTTCTAATGTGTCATCGTAGCGGACGCATTCGCGCAGTCGAACAGTATTCGAATAACGAACACCAAACGGGGCAGGCAGAATTTAGATGTGGATCGTCAGACTCGCGCTCAAGCGCCCGTACACGTTCATCGTCCTGTCGCTGCTTTTGCTGATCATCGGTCCGCTCGTCATCCTGCGCACGCCGACCGACATCTTCCCCAACATCGATATACCGGTTGTCAGCGTCATCTGGTCATACACTGGCCTGCCGCCCGATCAGATGGAGCGGCGCATCACGCTGAACTACGAACGCGGCTTGTCGGTGGCGGTCAACGACATCGAGCATATCGAGTCGGAATCGCTGCCGGGCATCGCGGTGATTCGCATCTACTTTCAGCCGAACGCGAATGTCGATGAAGCGATCGCCGAGATCACCGCGCTCTCGCAGACGCAATTGCGCTCGCTGCCGCCGGGCATCACGCCGCCTAACATATTGCGCTTCAATGCATCGACGGTGCCGATTCTGCGGCTCGCGTTGTCGTCGGCGGAACTCACCGAACAGCAGCTTTACGACTTCGGCAATAGCTTCCTGAAGACGCAACTCGCGACCGTGCAGGGCGCATCGGTGCCGCTGCCTTATGGCGGCAAGCAGCGGCAGATCATGGTCGATATCGATTCGCGCAAGCTGCAGGCGAAGAACCTCGCGCCCACCGATGTCGTCAACGCAATCAGCGCGCAGAACCTCATTCTGCCGACGGGCACGACGAAGATCGGTTCGACGGAATATTCAGTCGGCCTGAACGCGAGCCCCGGCTCGATCGAAGGTCTCAACGACATACCGATCCGCACGGGTCCGGGCGGCACGATCTACATCAAGGACGTCGCGCACGTGCGCGATGGTTTCCAGCCGCAGACGAATATCGTGCGCGTGGACGGCACGCGCGCGTCCTTACTCACGATCAACAAGAGCGGCAATGCATCGACGCTCGATATCGTCGCGCGTGTGAAGAACCTGTTGCCGACATTGCGCGGCATGGTGCCCGAATCGCTCAAGATCGAGCCGGTGGCGGATCAATCGCTCTTCGTGCGCGCGTCGGTGTCGGGCGTGTTGCGCGAAGCGGTGATCGCGGCGGGACTGACCGCGCTGATGGTCCTGCTCTTCCTCGGCAGTTGGCGCGCAACGCTCATCATCGCGATCTCCATACCGCTTTCGATGCTGACGTCCATCGTCGCGTTGTCCGCGATCGGGCAGACCATCAACATCATGACGCTCGGCGGCCTCGCGCTCGCGGTCGGTATTCTCGTCGACGACGCAACAGTTGCAATCGAAAATATCAGCCAGAACCTGGAGCAGGGCAAGGAACTGGAGCAGGCGATTCTCGATGGCGCACAGCAGATCGCGGTGCCGACGCTCGTATCGACGCTCTCGATCTGCATCGTCTTCATCCCGATGTTCCTTCTCACCGGCGTCGCGCGTTACCTCTTCGTGCCGATGGCCGAGGCTGTCGTGTTCGCGATGCTCGCGTCGTACTTCTTCTCGCGCACGCTGATCCCGACACTCGCGAAATATCTGTTGCGTCATCACGAGCATATGGGCGGCGATGTCGAATCGATGAAGGGCTCGCGCAATCCCTTCGTGCGCATTCATCTCGCGTTCGAGCGGCATTTCGAATCCGTGCGCGATCGCTATCGACGTTTTCTCGAAGCGCGACTCGAGCATCCGGGACGCTTCGCATCGCTTTTCCTCGTGTGCTGTCTGCTCTCGCTCGGGCTTGCGCCGTTTCTTGGACGCGACTTCTTTCCGTCGATCGATTCAGGCGTGATTGCCCTGCATTTGCGCGCGAAAACGGGCACGCGCATCGAGGAAACCGCGGCGCTCACCGATCGCGTCGATACGCGCATCAGGCAACTGATCCCTCGCGGCGAGGTTCGATCGATCATCGACAACATGGGCTTGCCGGTGTCGGGCATCAACCTCTCGTATAGCAACACGGGCACGGTCAGTTCCGCCGACGCCGACGTGCTCATCAGCCTGAACGAAGATCACGCGCCGACCGAAGGCTATATCCACGAATTGCGAAAGCGCCTACCGCAAGAGTTTCCCGGCGTGACGTTCTCGTTCCTGCCCGCGGATATCGTGAGCCAGATCCTCAACTTCGGCGTGCCTGCGCCGATCGACATCGCCATCACCGGGCGCGATGCGCAGGCCAATCGCGCGCTCGCGAACCGCTTGCTTGAAAAGATCCGCCGCGTGCCGGGACTCGTCGATGCGCGCATCCAGCAGCCGTCCGATCTGCCATCGATCAACGTCGAAGTAGATCGCACCAAAGCGCTGCAAGCGGGCTTCACGCAGCGCGATGTCGCGAACAACCTGCTCATCACGCTTTCGGGCAGCCAGCAGACGACGCCCACGTTCTGGCTGAATCCCGTGAACGGCGTGAGCTACAACGTCATCACGACGGCGCCGCAATACGACATGAACTCGCTGCAATCGGTGGCGAATATCCCGGTCACGTCGGCAAGCGGCAAGACGAATATTCTCGGCGCGCTCGCATCGCTCTCGCGCGGCTCGCGCGATGCGGTCGTCTATCACTACAACGCGCAGACCACCATCAATCTCTATGCGACGACCGAGCGGCGCGATCTCGGCGCGGTGTCCGACGACGTGCAACGCATCATCGACGAAGCGCGCGGCGAGTTGCCCAAAGGCTCGTCGATCGAAATGCGCGGTCAAGTCGAGACGATGAACGGCTCGTTCTCCGGGCTCGCGTTCGGCCTCATTCTCGCGGTCGTGCTCGTGTACTTGCTGATCGTCGTGAATTTTCAGTCGTGGCTCGATCCGTTCATCATCATCACCGCATTGCCGGGCGCGCTCGCGGGCATCGTGTGGATGTTGTTCCTGACGCACACGACATTGTCGATTCCCGCGTTGACGGGCGCGATCATGTGCATCGGCATCGCGACCGCGAACAGCATCCTCGTGGTGAGCTATGCGCGCACGGCGCTCGCCGAGCACGGCGACGCGGTGCGCTCGGCGCTCGAAGCGGGTTACACGCGTTTCAGGCCGGTGCTGATGACGGCGGCCGCGATGATGATCGGCATGGTGCCGATGGCGATCGGTCTCGGCGAAGGCGGCGAACAGAATGCGCCGCTCGGACGCGCGGTGATCGGCGGGTTGATGGTCGGCACGATCGCGACACTGTTCTTCGTGCCGGTCGTGTTCTCGATGATCTATCGGCGCATGGAAGCGCGTGGCAAGGGTCCGGGCGCGACGGCCAAGGAAGCGGCGCAATAAAACAGTCGAACAGCAGGTGGAGCAAGAATGGAAGAGCAGGAATCCAAACGATCGGGCAACCAGAGGCGAGGGCGCTTATGGCTCGTGATCGCGCTCGTGGTGGTCGTGGTGCTCGTCGCGCAAGGCATCCTCTCGCGGCGCGCGGCACATGCGGAACTCGAGCGCGATGCGAACGAGCATGGCATGCAGACGGTCGAGGTCATCAAGCCGGCTCGCATGAAGGCGTCGCAGGATCTCGTGCTTGCAGGCGATATCCGCGCGTTCTCCGATGCGCCGATCTTCGCGCGCACCAATGGCTATCTGAAGCGCTGGACCGTCGATATCGGCACGAGGGTGAAGAAAGGCCAGTTGCTCGCGGAGATCGACGCGCCCGAGATCAACGATCAGCTTCGCCAGGCCCGTGCCGATGCGCAAACGGCGCGCGCGAACTATCTGCTTGCGAAGACGACTGCCGAACGCTGGGCGCAGATGCTGAAGAACAACTCGGTGTCGCGCCAGGAAACCGATGAAAAGAACGGCGACATGCTCGCGAAAGAAGCCGCGTTGAATGCGGCGCAGGCGAACGTGTCGCGGCTCGAACAACTCGTGTCGTTCCAGAAGATCTATGCGCCATTCGATGGCGTCGTCACGGCGCGCAATACCGATGTCGGCCAGTTGATCGATGCAGGCAGCGGCACGGCGAGCCGCGAACTCTTTCACATACAAGATGCGTCGGCCTTGCGCGTGTTCGTCGATGTGCCGCAGGCGTATGCGCGGATGGTCACGGTCGGCTTGCCGGCGGAGTTGTTGCTCAGCGAGGAACGCAATCGAAAGTTCGAGGGTGTCACGGTTCGCACGGCGGGCGCGGTCGATCCGGTCGCGCGCACGATGCGCGTCGAAGTCGATGTGAAAAATCCGACGGGCGAGCTGCTCGCGGGCGCCTATGCGCAAGTGCGTTTCCGTCTCACGAGCGCGAATCCGTCCTTCACGCTGCCGGGGAATGCGCTGTTGTTTCGTCCCGATGGCGTGCATGCCGCGAGCGTCGATGCGCATAATCGCGTGAAGCTTTTGCCGATTACGCTCGGCACGGATTACGGCACGCGCGTGTCCATCGTTTCCGGTCTGAATGGCGACGAGCGCGTGATCGTGAATCCGCCCGATTCGATCATCGACGGCGCGGCGGTGCGCATCGGCCGCGCGAACACGGGCGCGGGTGCGAGCGAGGGCGCGCATGGCGGGGCGGCGAAGGCGCAAGGAAACGAATCGTGATGATGCACGCATCGGTCCGACTAGTTGCATGGCTAACTATCGCCGTATCGGCGGGCTGTACGGTAGGTCCGGACTATGTGAAGCCCGATGCGGCGGTGCCCGCTGCGTATAAATCGCAGACGCCGCTCGATTTGCCCGAGGCTGCATTGGCTGCGCAATCGCAGGACTGGAAGCCCGCGCAGCCCGCCGATGCGAAGCCGCGCGCGCCCTGGTGGGAAGCGTACGGCGATCCGCAACTGAACGCGCTCGAAGAACGCGTCGCGAGCGCGAATCAAACCGTTGCCGCAGCCGCCGCGCGTTTTCGCGGGGCGCGTGCGGCGGCCGCTCAAGCGCGCTCGGCGTACTTCCCGACGATCACCGCGAATGCCGCATTCAATCAGTCGCGCGCGTCGTCGAACGTGCTGTACAAATCGAGCGCGGGCGTCACCGTGCCCGACTATCTCATCGACGCGCAAATCTCGTGGGAGCCGGACCTGTGGGGGCGCATCTCGCGTGCGGTCGAAGGCGGCCGTGCGCAAGCGCAGGCAAGCGCCGCGGACCTGCAAAGCGCGGTTCTTTCGATGCAGGCCGAGCTCGCGACGAACTACTTCGACTTGCGCGGCACCGTCGAAGAAGAGCGGCTGCTCGACGCCACGCTGCAAGCCTATGAGAAGGCGCTCGCGCTCACGCGCGACCGGTTCGCGGGCGGCGTCGCGGCGGAATCGGACGTGGCGCAGGCCGAAGAGCAGTTGCGCGCGACGCAGGCGCAACGCATCGATCTCGAGAGCACGCGCGCGAGCCTCGTCAACGCGATCGCGATTCTCGTCGGCGAGAATCCGTCGAACTTCACGCTCGATGTCGCACCGCTCAACGAAGCGCATTCGCCGCATCCGTCGGTGGCGCTTGCCGTGTTGCCGCTCAGCGTGCCGTCCGCGCTGCTCGAACGGCGGCCGGATATCGCGGCGGCGGAGCGGCGCGTCGCGGAGGCGAATGCGCGCGTCGGCGTGGCGACGGCGGCGTTCTTCCCGAACCTCTTGCTCGCCGCGACGGGCGGTCTCGAAGCGACGCGCTTTTCGTCGTGGCTCGAAGCGCCGAGCCGCTTCTGGTCGCTCGGTCCGCAACTCGCGTTCACGGTGCTCGATTTCGGCGGACGCGCCGCGGCTCGCGATGCGGCGCGCGCGGCCTACGACGAAAACGTCGCCGATTATCGGCAAACCGTGCTGATCGCGTTCGGGCAAGTGGAAGACAACCTGAACGCGCTGGAAGTGCTGCGCCGCGAGAGCGAAGCACAGCGCGACGCGGTCGATGCCGCCCAGCGCGCGCTCGGCAAGGTGAGCAACCGCTACGAGAACGGCGCGATCACGTATCTGAGCGTCGTGGTGACGCAGGCCATCGTGCTGTCGGATCAGCGCGCGGCGGTGCAGATCGAGCGGCGGCGCATGGCGGCGAGCGTCGCGCTCGTGAAGGCGCTGGGCGGAGGATGGACCACGGCCGACATGCCGAGCGCGGAAGCGGTTTCCCGGCGCGATTGAATTTCGCACGATGCATGCAAAATGCCATCGGGCATTACGCATGCATCGTGCAAGGACTGCTCAAGCCCGTGCCTTCGGTCGGCAGATCATGAAGCATTGCGAGCTCCGCCACCTCGGCGCGCGCCGAAAATCCGTCCGAGGCTAGACGAACAAAAACACCCCGCACGCAATCAGCGCCGCGCTCCAGAGCCAGTCCACATTGATCCACCCGCTTCGCAGAAAGCCGAGTCCGCCGCGTTCCTGAACGGACATCGCGAACATGGAGATCGCCGCGATTACGGCGAGCATGGCGCCCGTATGAACCGTCAGCGCGAGCGCGGTCGCTTCGAACGCCGTGCCGGCGACCTTGCCGGTGCACAGCGGCAACAACGCCGGCACGAGCATCAAGCCCGCGCCATGCGCGCTCGACATCACGAAGGACCACAGCGCGAGACCCGCGAGGCCGGTGCGCATGCCGACGGTCGGTCGTCCGCGATGCCCGCGCCAGACACTCCACACGCCCCAGCCGATCAATAGCGCACCGCATGCGCGCGCGAGCATGTCGTGACCGATCGCCATGCCGAGCGTGAGCGCGCCGGCGAGCACCAGCGCAACCGATGCCGCGTGCCCCAGCGCGATCGGCACGAGCGACACCAGCGCGACACGGCGGCTGCGCGCATAGAGGCCGAGCGCGACCGCGAAGAGCCATCCCATCGCGGGATTGAGTCCGTGAAACGCGCCGAGGCCCGCGGCCGTGACGATGAGCGCGGGCGACACGGTGTCCATGCGGATCGGCTCGCCGCGTCTCAGGGATAGCAGTACGAATCCGACGAACAATCGCCGCCTTGCAGCCGGATCTGATGCGGCCGATGTCCCTTCGGCCAGTCGATGAAGAACTTGTCGTCGACGGCGAGGCCGCCGTTCGGATCGGCGTCGAGCTTCACCATCCAGCCGTCGATGCCTTCGGGATAGAACTGCGCATCCACCGCGCCATAGAGCGAATTGGTGAAGTAGACGCGGCGCCCGTCGCGGCTCACTTCGACCATCTGCGGGCCGCCGTTCAGCGCGCCGTTCGCGGCCCCCGGATGCGTCGCTCGCGCGACCACGCCGCCGATGCGCACCTTGCCCGTCAGCTTCGGCGCGAACGGATCGGAGACGTCGTATTGCAGCATGTCGCCCGTGCCCCAGCACGACACGTAGAGAAAGCGGTCGTCCATGGACAGATCGATGTCCGACACGAGCGGCGGCACCGCGCCGAAGCCTTGCAGCAAGGGCGGCAGTACGCTTGCATCGGCGGGTTCGGCGGGAATGTCGATGATCTTCTTCACCGCCCATTTGTCCTTGTCGCGATACCAGGTCCAGATCGACGACGACAGATCCTTCAAACTGATCACGCAGTTGACGAAGCCGTATGCCTTGGTCGGATCGTGCGCGGGGCGCAATTCGAACACGAGCTGATATTCGTCGCCGAAGTCGATCTCCTGAATATGCCTGCGCTTCGTGAAGTCCCAGAAATGAAGCTTGCGCCCGTACTTCGCGCCGAGCAGCAACTCGGGCACGAGGCCGTTTTCGAAAGTGTCGGGCGTGCCCCATTCGCTCGTGACCATCGTGTCGTAGCCGAGATGCCACCATCCGTCATACGCGAGTTGCTGCGGCCCGCGCTCCACTTCCCAGCGGCCGAGCGGATCGAAGCTCTGCTGATCGAGCAGCAGCACGCCGCCGGGCGCCTTGCCTTCCGCGTTGCCGAGCGCGGTGATATAGATGCCGCCCGGCCCGCAATGCACCGTATGCGGCCGCGTATAGCCGGTTTTTTCCGCGAGTTCCGCAGGCTCGATCGTCTTCACGATGACGGGTTTCTTCGGATCGGCTTTCGTGTCGATGATATGGATGCGCGACGAACGCAGCCCCGGCACGACGAGATAGCGCCGCTCCATGTGCGGATGCGGCGCGTTCGGGCACAGGCACGACGAGCACGCGTTCCAGCCGAAGTGATGCAGCTCGTCGCCGGTATCGGGCATCGAGATTTCGCCGACGATTTTCGTGTAGTCCGGCGAATCGGGATCGACATCGACGACGGCGATCTTGTCGGGCGTCTGGCGCTCGGGATCGAACGTCGCGACGTAGGCCAGCGTTTCGCGCGGCGCTTTGGCCGCGAGGCGCGGGGAAGGGTAGAAGCTCGGATCCGGTTTCCATGTCGCCATGCTGCGTCTCCCGATTGTGTGGTCGTCGATTCGCCTGCACAAGCACGCAGAAGCACTATAGGACACAAGCACGCGACCCGCTTTCGATGCGCGCGCGGCGCAAAGATGCTTTTCTGCTTTGCTTTCGCGCGACGCATGATTCGGCGGCGGAAACAGCGCCTAAAATACAGGCATCGCCCCTGGACCGAAAAAGGAGGTAGCGATGGCCGAGCCGATGATCAGCCTGATGGCGGGAGTCGTCCTGGTGCTATGCGTCGCGGTGGTTCTCGTGATGCATCACCGGCATCCGCATATTTACACTCCGAAGGCGCGCTGGCTGGACACACATCCGCCGCGCGACTGGCGCCACAGGCATTGAATGTGCACCGGAACGTGAATTAAACGGATAGGGCGCCGGCATCGACCGGCGCTTTTTTTGCGGCGCAAAACGTGTCAGCGTCGTGGCCCTTTCATCGCCTCGGATTCCATCGCGGCGTGCCATTCCTCGCTGTTCTCGATCGGGTCCATGCCTTCGTCGATGAACGCGGACGCGCGTTCCGCCACCGAGCGCGTTTCCTCGTCGGTGCCGTCGTCGGTGACGCCGTCCTCGTCGGCGGGCGGCTCCAGCATGTCCTGCAGCATCGCCTCCAGCTCGGGCGTGTCCCACGCCTCGCCGCGCTGTTTTTTCTTCTTGATGTAATGCCGTACTTCGGCATCCTGCTCGGATGTCAGCGGTAGCCCGCGGAAGGTGCGGTTGGCGTCTAAGTCACTCATGTTCGTTCCTCTCGCGCATAACCTGCGACGCGTTGGCAAGCGCCTCAAGTGTAACGCCGTTCGTCCGCGGGTAAAAACGCGCGAGATTCAGCCGACCGGCGGCAGACGTCTTTCGATCGGCGTCGCTTTCACGATGGCCGTGCTCGTCGCGGCGCGTTCGGTGACGCGCGACAGGATGTCGTCAAGATGCTCGATCGAGCGCAGATAGAGGCGGCACACGAAGCAGTCGTCGCCCGTCACCTTGTCGCATTCGACGAACTCGGGAATGCGCCGGATCGCTTCCTCGACGAGATGCAACTGCCCGGGCAGCGGCTGCACTCGCACGATCGCCTGCAAGGTGTAGCCGAGCGCGCGCGGATCGATATCGACGGTGAAGCCGCGAATCACGCCCTGCGTTTCGAGCCGCCGCATGCGTTCGGCCGTGCTCGGCGCCGACAGTCCGACGCGTTTCGCAAGCTCGCTCACCGCGATGCGCCCGTCGCTCGCGAGCACGGCGATGAGTTCGCGATCGATGGCGTCGATGCCCGTTTGCGGCGTACTGCCAAGGTTCTTTCCCATGATGGCCTTCGAAACGGAGGGCAAGAGATAAACGTGCCTAATTTTAGGCATGGTTTTGAGACAAGTGCATCGGTAGACTGAAGTCATCGAAACTTGCATGGCGGAAACGAGATGAACACGGAAAGAATCGACGCGCGCTTCGCCGGCGCATCGCACGCGCATGAATTGCGTCGCGGCGCGATCGAGATGTCGGTTGCCATGCTGATGTCGGGCACGATCGGCTGGCTCGTCGTGTCGTCGGGACAGACGCCGTGGAACGTGGTGTTCTTTCGCTGCGTGTTCGGTGGAGCGACGCTCATCGCGGTGTGCGCGGCGCTCGGCTTTCTGCAGAAGCACTATTTCTCGTGGCGCATGATCGGGCTCGCCGCGCTCGGCAGCGTGGCGATCGTCGGCAACTGGCTGCTGCTGTTCGCCGCGTATTCGCGCGCGTCGATCTCTATGGCGACGACCGTCTACAACACGCAGCCGTTCATGCTCGTCGCGCTCGGTGCAATCGTGTTGCGCGAGCGCGTGTCGGCGTCGACGATCGCGTGGCTCGGCGTCGCGTTCATCGGCCTCGTGATGGTGGTGCGCGTCGAGCCCGCCGTGCTGGCGACGCCGGGGCAATATCTGGAAGGCATCGCGTATGCGCTCGGCGCGGCTTTTCTGTACGCGATATCGTCGATCATCACGAAGCGGCTGAAGGGCACGCCGCCGCATCTGATCGCGATGCTGCACGTGCTCTTCGGCATCGTCATGCTCGCGCCGTTCGCACGCTTTGAAGCGACGCCCGGGTCGATCAGCGGCTGGGCCGATCTCGTCGTGCTCGGCGTCGTCAACACGGGGCTCATGTACGTGCTGCTGTACGGCGCGATTCAGAAGCTGCCGACCGCGATGACAGGCGCGCTGTCGTTCATCTATCCGGTGGTGGCGATCGTCGTCGACTGGCTCGCGTTCGGGCAACGGCTCGCGTGGCTGCAAATGGCCGGCGCCGTGCTCATTCTGCTCGCGGCGGCGGGCGTGAATCTGCAATGGCGAATCGTGCCGCGAAAACGGCGCGCGAACGATTGACGCTCACTCGTATAGAATGGCGCCCCTTTCCGACTACATCGAAATTCGCGCCATGTGGTTCAAGAACCTTCAGCTTCATCGTCTTCCCGCACACTGGTCCGTCAACCCGCATCAAATGCAGCAATGGCTCGAGCCGCTCGCGTTCAGCGCGGCGTCGAGCATCGAGAACGAGCGGCGCGGCTGGGTTTCGCCGCGCGGTGACGATCAACTCGCCTACACGGCGAATCGTCAGATGCTCATCGTCTATCGCG
This sequence comes from Caballeronia novacaledonica, assembly GCF_900258035.1. Taxonomy (GTDB): domain Bacteria; phylum Pseudomonadota; class Gammaproteobacteria; order Burkholderiales; family Burkholderiaceae; genus Caballeronia; species Caballeronia novacaledonica. Next base: position 13,974 of record NZ_OGTP01000012.1, read on the forward strand.
CGGAGAAGAAGCTGCTGCCCGCTTCGGTCGTCACGCAGTTCGTGAAGGAACGCGCGGCCGAGCTCGAAGAGCAGCAGGGCTTCAAACCCGGCCGCAAGCAGATGAAAGAGCTCAAGGAACAGATCACCGACGAACTCCTGCCGCGCGCGTTCAGCATCCGCCGCGACACGCGCGTGTGGATCGATCCGGTGAACGGCTGGCTCGCGATCGATTCGTCGTCGGCGACGGTGTGCGACGACATCATCGGCTTGCTGGTGAAATCCGTCACCGATCTGCCGCTCGCCAGCGTGCGCACCGCGCGCTCGCCCGTTTCGTCGATGACCGAATGGCTGCTGTCGGGCGAAGGTCCGGCAGGTTTCACGCTCGATCGCGACACCGAACTGCGCTCGACCGGCGAAGGCAACGCGACGGTCCGCTACGTCGGCCACGCGCTCGAAACGGAAGACATGCGCCGCCATATCGAAGCGGGCAAGCAGTGCATGCGCCTCGCCATGACGTGGGACGATCGCGTTTCCTTCGTGCTGACGCCGTCGCTCACGCTCAAGCGCGTGAGCGCGCTCGACGTCATCAAGGAAGCCGCCGATCCCACCGCCGCGAACGACGACGAGCGTTTCGAATCCGACTTCATCCTGATGACGGGCGAACTCGCGCGCATGCTGTCGGCGCTGACCGAAGCGCTGGGCGGCGAAGAAGATCTGCGCGCCGCCGCGTAAGCATCCGCGTCAGGCGGACGGCGAGGGCGAGAACGCGTAGCCGTTCTTGCCGTTGCGCTTGACGGTGTACATCGTGTCGTCGGCGGCGGCGACGAGCCGCCAGTAATCGTCGACGCGATCCGGAAAACTCGCGATGCCGATGCTCGCGCGCACGATCGAAAGGCCCATCTGCGCATCGGTTTCGCCGACGCACGCGATGATTCTTTGCGCGATCGCGGCCAGTTCGCCGTCGCTCGAAAACTCGCTCACGAGCAGCGCGAATTCATCGCCGCCGATTCGCGCGACCAGATCGCCGCCGCGCACCGCGTGACGGAAACGCCGCGATACCGCAATCAGAAATTCATCGCCGATGCGGTGGCCGTGCGTATCGTTGACGCGCTTGAAGCCGTCGAGATCGATATACAGCACCGCGATGCGCGCCGGGCCGCGCTTGCCGCCCGCGAGCGCGTTCGCCGCTTCCTCCAGCGCCGCGAAGAGCTTGCGGCGATTGGGCAGGCCGGTCATCGGATCGTGCAGCGAAGCCTGCTCGAACTCGTTCGAAATGCCCAAAAGCTGCCGGTTGCGCTTCGCATACATGCCGAGCGCGGTGATGAGCACGCCGAAGACGATCGCCGACAGCGCGATCAACGTATGCGACACGCTCAGGATGCGCGCGCGCACGTCCTCGCTCGCGCGATCGCGCTCGGCGCGCCACCAGGCATAGGTCGAATCGAGCGCGGAACTCGCCTCGCCGAGCGCGATGGCGGGCGAGAGCACGGCGGCGGGCAGCGACGGCGCGGGCATCGGGCTCGCCGACACCAGCGCGTGCAGCGCCGCGAGACGCCCCGCCAGCTCGATGCGCGCCTCGCGGTAGGCGGCTTGCCGCTGGGTATCGGCGGCGGGGGCGTTCTGCAGCGCCAGCGCGGAGGCTCGGGCGGTATCGGCGCGCTCGACCGCTTCGAGCACGAGCCCGACGTACTCCTGTTGCAGTTGCGCGGAAAAGATCGCGCGGACCTGCATCGCGAGGAGCAGCAGGCCGATCAGCAGACACAGCAACGCGGCGCCCGCGAGCGGCGCGGGGCCGGGCACGCGCATGCGTTCGAGCGCGCGCCGCACGCGGCCCGCCAGCGTGTCCTCAGGGGCGTGAATACTCCTCTCGCTGACGGTTCGGGACATTGCGTTGATAGCTCACTCGATGAAAAAACGCGCCCATGCGGGCGAAGAGCCCGCCCTCGGGCTTCGCTTGCGCCTGACGCTTGCGCGCCTGCGCGTATTGATCGGTGTTGCTGCGATTCGTGACGGCAACGCGCGCCGTCGGGCGACGTTGCACGGCGGCGCTCTGAACGGGCGCGGCGGGCGATGCGCTCGCCGTCGCAAGCGCCGTGTCGGAGCTGTCCGCGACCGTGGTTTCTTCGGCGGCTGGCGTGTTGTCCGCGAGCGACGCCGTATCGATAGGCGCGGGCGCGTCGTTCGGCGCATACGGAAGCGCGCCGTTCAGCGTCGTCTCGACGGCTCCCGCGGACTGCGTCTGCGCGGCGATCACCGGCTGGTCGATGCCCAGCGTGCGCCGCGCGCTCGCCATCGCTTCCGCGTACACGCGCTGGTCGTGGTTGAACCACATTCCGTACGCGACGGTCCCGAGCACGCCGATGCCGAGCGCGGTCGCCGAAGCCATCCACAGCGCGAGTCGCCCGAAGCGCAGCGGCGTGCGCATGGGGCCGGGGTCGTCGTAATCGATTGCAGGCTCGGGCAGCGTGGTGACGGTGGGATCGTTCGCGGGACTTGCGCGGTCCGCGATGCTCTCTTCGGGTAGCTTTGCGTGCTGAGGCATGACAGCGCTCTCCAGAACGTATTCAGACAGCGGACCGGCGCGACCGAGGGCGCGCCTGGCCCGGTACTCGCCTCGCGCGTCCCATCATTTGCACAAACGCACAGACAAACGCGCTGCGGCGACGGGGAACGTCACGGCCGAATGCCGGTTCAGCCTGCACTGCCGGGCCAATTTTTGCCAAACAATGTAACTCGCGCCACACTTCGCGACAATCAGGCGCGGCGATGAGGCGTTGAAACGAAGACGCGGATTAGCGCGCTCGATGCTCGGCGGGTAGACGCTGGCGGGGCCGGCAGGACCGGTGCGCGGTGATTTCACCGCGTCGCATGTCGCGACGGCGAAGCAAGTTCGGCCACTACACCAGCATTCTTCATGCCAGCGCCGATTTGATGGGCGGCGCATGCATCATTCTTCAGAGGAAGTTCCCGCGCGTATGTGAGGTGCCGCACATACGAACATGGCGAGACTTCCAGTGTGGAACGCGAGCCACACTCCGTCAGCGGCGTTTCGACAAGACCACGAGCGCGATGCCGCCGAGAATCGCGGCCGCGCTCGCGGCGAGTCGCGCCGTTAGCGGCTCGCCCAGCAGCAGCACGCCGCCCGCCGCCGCGATCACCGGCACGCTCAGTTGCACGGTGGCGGCCGTCGCGGGCTTCAGGCCCTTCAATGCCGCGTACCAGATGGCATAGCCGAGCGCCGATGTCAGCGCGCCCGACGCGGCGGCGTAGGCGACGCCCGGCGCGTCGAATCTCGCGAACGCGAACGCGAGCACAAGCGCCGACACGGCAACCGCGAAGGGCAGCGCGCGCAGAAAATTGCCGGCGGTTTCAGCGACGGGATCGGACTTGCCGCGCCCGCGCAGCGAATAGACGCCCCAGCCGATGCCCGCGGCGATCATCAGCGCCGACGACGCAGGATCGGGCGCCGCGAGACCCGGCAGCACGAGCCACACGAGTCCGGCGAGCGCGAGCAGCAAGCCGAGCCATTGCGTCGCGGCGAGACGTTCGCCGATCGCGATGCCGTAGCCGATCATCGTCGCCTGAACGGCGCCGAAGAGGAGCAGCGCGCCGGTGCCCGCCGCGAGCCGCACGTAGGCGTAGGAAAACGGCGCCGCGTAGACGATCAGCGCGAGCGCCGATGCCCAGTTGCCGGCGCGCCGCGCGTCGTCGCGACGATGGCCGCCGCGCGCAATCAGCATGATCCACAGCACGAGCGCCGCCGACGCGATGCGAACCAGCGTGAAACTCGCCGCGTCGATCTGCGTGCCCTTGAGCGCGAGACGGCACAGGAGCGAATTGCCGGCGAAGGCGAGCATCGCGATGACCGTGAGCAGCGCGACGCGCGCGCCGTGCGACGCGGGCGCGGATGAAACGTCGAAATCGGAATTGGACATCGGCAGCGCGATGGACGAGGGCGCCTCACTGTAGCGCACACGCGGCATCGGCACATGCTGCGCTGCTTCAACGCGTGGTGAAGGGCTGCGGCGGCGCATCGCCTTCGGTGCCGAAGCGCTCGAATTCGGAGATCACCTGCGCGCCGAAAAGCAGCAGCGTGGCGAGCGCTTCGAGGCTGAACAGCACGACGATCGACGTCGTCAGCGAGCCGTACACGACGCTCACCTGCGAGAGCGTCGCGAAGTACCACACGAGCACGTGCCGCGTGATTTCCCACAGCACGGCGGCCGTCACGCTGCCGAGCAGCGCGAGCCGCAGCGACGGCCTGCCGACCGGCATCACGAGATAGATCGACGTGAGCACGAAGATCTCGCCCGCGACGCCGAGCAGATAGAGCAGAAGCCGCGACACGCCTTTGAGCGACACTTCGACGCCGAGCAGATCGACGCTGTTGCTGCCCATCGCCTGCAGGCCGTTCGACACGAGCGTGACGATCAGCATGCCGACGCCGAGAAACAGGATGTAGCAGTAAGGCAGGAGCGCCGAGAGCAGAAAATGCCGCCGGCGGATCGCGACGCGATGCACGAAGATCACCGACATCGCGTTCTCCAGCACGGTGAAGGCGAGCGAGCTGAAGAAGATCATCGTGACGAGCAAGAGCCAGCCGAGCACCGCGCGATGCGCGAGAAAATTGGCGAGTTCGCGCACCACGGCGCGCGCCTGGCCGGGCACGAGCCATTCGAGCAGATGCGCGAGGGTGTCGAGCAATTGCTGCTGTCCGACGAACTTGGACAGCACGATCACGATCAGGATCAAAAGCGGAACGATCGACAGCAGCGCGTAGTACGCGACCGCGCCCGCGAGCAGCAGGCCCTGATTGGCGCGAAACGCCCGCAGCGTGCGCAGCGTGAAGCTCAGCGGATGGCGCGCGACGCTCCTCACTTGCGGGCCCAGCACCGGGCCGAGAATCTTCGACATGGGACCTCCACGGCGCGATGCAGCCCGTCTTTTCCGACGACGGGCGAGCAAGTATCGCTCCCGTATGCGTACGGGAGCGTCAGCCCGGCCGGCGCGCCTCGCTGCGCGCGGCCGCCTGCTGCGCGGCTTCCTCGAACGCGAGATCGAGCAGGATGTCCACTTCGCACGCGGGCAGTTCGGCCGCGTCGACGTTGCGCAGCCGGCAGAAGAGCGCGAGCGCCTCGGCTGCGGCGGCGAAGGCGTCGTTCATATCGCGGGAGTTCAGGCGTCGTTTTCTCATGGCTTACATAACGGCACCCGCACGGCCGGACTTTAATGTGCGGCGGTGCAGCGCATGTCGTCCTTTCACGTTCGTTTTTTGATGAATTAATCTAGGTACATAACACGAGCCCGTCGAAGGCACAGGAGGACATCATGGCCGCATCCCACGCAACCTCCGCCGCCGATCCGCTCGGCGCCGACGCCGAAATCGTCAACGCCGACGAACGCCTCTACAACCACGATCTCGCGCCCGTGCCGCGCGCGAAGCGAACCTGGACCGGCTACAGCATCTTCGCGATGTGGATGTCGGACGTGCACAGCGTCGGCGGCTATACCTTCGCGGCGAGCCTCTTTCTGCTCGGCATCTCCGGCTGGCAGGTGCTGATCGCGCTGACCATCGGCATTCTCGTCGTGTATGTGCTGATGAACTGGGTCGGCAGACCGAGTCTCAGGCACGGCATTCCGTTTCCCGTGATGGCGCGTGTCTCGATGGGCGTGATGGGCGCGAATCTCGCCGCGCTGATTCGCGGCGTGGTCGGCATCGTGTGGTACGGGGTGCAGACGTATTTCGCGTCGAAGGCCGTTGCGACATTGCTGCTGCTGTTCGTGCCGTCGGTCGCCGCGTGGCGCGATACGAGCTTTCTGCGGCTCGACATGCTCGGCTGGTTGAGCTTTCTTTTCATGTGGCTGCTGCAGCTCATCATTTTTCAGCGCGGCATGGAGATCATCCGCAAGTTCATCGATTTCTGCGGGCCGGCGGTGTATGTCGTGATGTTCGTGCTGATGGGCTGGATTCTGTACCGCGCGGGTTTGGGCAGTCTCAATCTCACGCTGTCGGGCAAGGTGCTTTCCGGCGACGAGCAACTCCACGCGATGATCAACGCGATCCTGCTCGTCGTGAGCTACTTCGCCGCGCTGCTGCTGAACTTCGGCGACTTCTCGCGCTTCGCGAAAAGCGAGCGGCAGATGAAGATCGGCAATTTCCTCGGCCTGCCGTTCAATTTCGTTGCGTTTGCAATCATCACCGTGATCGTCACGGCGGGCAGCGAGAAGGTGTTCGGCACGATGATCATGGACCCGGTCGAGATCGTCTCGCGCATCGAGAACAAGGTGTGGGTGGCGATCGGCAGCATCACGTTCATCGTCGCGACGATGGGCATCAATATCGTCGCGAACTTCGTGTCGCCCGCGTACGACATCGCCAATCTTTTCCCGAAGCATGTGGACTTCAAGAAGGGCGGCCTGATCGCGTCGATACTCGCGGTGCTCGTGTGCCCGTGGATCTTCGTCGACAGCCCGAAGGCGATCACGATTTTCGTGTCCGTGTTCGGCGCCGTGCTCGCGCCGATGTACGGCGTGATGATGGCCGACTACTACCTCGTGAAGCGCCAGCAGGTGAAGACCGCCGATCTCTACACGATGCAGCCCGGCGGACGCTTCTACTACGACGGCGGCTGGAACAAGGTCGGGCTCGCGGCGCTGCTCGTGTCGGGCGCGATCTCGGTCGGCTGGGAGCTTTCGACGCAAATGCTCAAGCTCCTGCCGCCGAACAATCTCGGCTGGCTGATCGGCGCGGCCGCGGGCGCACTGCTCTATGTCGTGCTGATGCGCATGGCGAATCGAAAATAGAACCGCTTCATTTGAGCCACTTGCGCACGTCCTGCTCCCATTCGGGCTGGCCGCAGTTCGGCGGATTTTCCGGGCCGAGCACGGTGATGTAGCCCTTGTCCTTCATGCACGCCTCGTAGGCGCGCACCTGCGTGCAGCGGCCCGCGCCGGCTTGCTTCGCGGCGGTCTTGCACGCGGACATCGCGTTGTCCATGCCGCTGAAATCGGCATCGGAACCGGCGTCGTTCCATGGCGGCGGGTTCGCGCTCGCCGAGAATTCGACGGGCGTGCTGCACGCGGCGAGCGCCAGCACGGCAGCGGGAAGAAAGCACGAGCGGAGAATTCGATTCATCTGCTTGAACTCCTTTTTTAAGCTCTTGTTGAAGGCGCGCGATCCGCCGCCTATTATTCCCCGCTGTCGTGACGCGCGTCGCGTTTTTTTAAACGAAGCCCATGCCACTCGTTAGCGTTGTTTCGTCATGCTGTGCCGTCGCCGTGGTGTCGATGGCTTCGCCGGCCTTCGCCGACGACGTCTCCTTCGGCGCGAGTCAGCTATGCGGATTGCAGACCGCGCGCCCCGACCAGAACGCCGTTTTGCAGATGAAAACCGTGCAGGGCAGGAACGGGCCGATCGGCTATGCACGCTTCGGTCATGGCACGCCGCTTCTGCTCATCACGGGCTATCGCGCGACGCTCTCCGAATGGAACGCGTATTTTCTCGGCGAGCTCGCGAAGCATCACGACGTGATCGTGTTCGACAATCGCGGCATCGGACGTTCGACGCCGATGGCAGGCCGTTACGGCCCCGGCTACGGCATCCGCGACATGGCCGCCGATGCCGCCGATGTCATCGCGGGTCTGAAGCTCCAACGCGCGGACGTGGTCGGCTGGTCGATGGGCGGCATGATCGCGCAACAGCTCGCGCTCGATGCGCGCGAGCAGGTCGCAACGCTGACGCTGATCGCGACCGCGCCGCCGGGACCGGAAGCGGTGCCGCTCACGCCCGAAGTGCAGCAGGTGCTGTCGAGTTCGGGCGCGGATGCGTTTCCCAGGATCATGGCCGCGCTCTTTCCCGCCGATGCCGTCGCGGATGCGTCGAAGTGTTTCGTCGGCGATATGTTCAGGCCGCGTGGCTACAAGGGCAGTCCCGTGCCCGATGCGGTCGCGGAGCAGCAGAATCGTGCGATGACGCAATGGTTCGCCGATTCCGCCGCCGCCGATGCCTTGCGCCGCTCGCCGGTGCGCACGTTGATCGTCGCGGGCGCGAACGACGATGTTCTCGCCGACGCCAACGCGCGCCATCTCGAACAGATGATTCCGCGCGCAACGCTCGATGTGGTCGCCGACGCGGGCCACGCGCTCATGTTTCAGTATCCGATCGAACTCGCGCGGCATATCGATGCGTTCGTATCGAAGTGAAGCGCGCTATAGATGCACGCGCAGCCAGTGCCACGCGAGCGGGCCGCAGATCACGCCCCAGGTCATCGCGGCGATCACGAGCGCGATCATGACGGCGGCGCTGCCGCAATCCTTCGCCCGCCCGGAGAGTTCGTGACGTTCGAGCGAGATGCGATCGATCGCCGCTTCGATGCTCGAATTGAGCAGCTCGACGAGCAACACGAGCAGCACTGATCCCGCGAGCAGCACGCGCTCGGCGGCGCTCACTTCGACGAACGCCGCGATCGGCAGCAGCGCAATCGCGATGCACATTTCCTGGCGAAAAGCGCTTTCTTCCCGCCACGTCGCGACGATGCCCGCCCACGAATGACGCAGCGCAAAGAGAGCGCGCAAGAGGCCGCGGCGCTTGACGTGCGGATCGTCAGCGGACGCGGATGAAGAACGTGAAGCGGAGTTCGTCGAACGATTCATGACGGGAATGTTACCGCTTTGACCGCGATGTATCGCACGCGCGAAGGCGAAAACGTTTGCCGATTCATAACGCACGAAGCAGCGACGAATGCGCTTGTCAGGTGATTCGCCGGACCTTCATACTTCCCGCAATCGTGAGCCGAAAGCGCTCACGTCGATAACTAAAAGAGAGCGGGGGAAACATCATGAAGTCACGCTTTACCGCCGTCCATTTGCGTTCCGTCGAACTCGCCGATCCGCATCTCGCGCATCTGTACATGGAGTGCGCCGCCGCCGAGGCGCGCCTGTCCGGCGCGAGCAAGCTCGCGGCGGTGGCCGTCTTCGAAGCGCGCGCAAAGTCGCTCGATGATCTTTGGTCTCGTCTCGAAGCCCTCGATTCGAAACTTTGCCGCGAATTGAAGCATGCGGTGCAGGACTGGCACGACATCGCGGTGAAGCTGCGCGGCGGCGAATGATTTGAGACGCGCGAGCAGCGCAATGAGACGCCGCGACATTCGCGCGGAAGGCCGTCGCCATTAACCTTTCTCCAACGACACAACGAGAGCGCAGCCGCGCTTTCGACGGAATTCACGGAGAAGGGCAATGGACAACAGCAATGGTACGAACAATCACGCACCGATGCCGGTGGCGTTCTTCGGCATCGGCGTCGGTTTGCTGGCGCTCGCGGGCGCCTGGCGCGCGGCGGCCCGCGTCTGGACGATGATTCCCGGCGCGGTGCCCGCGCTGCTGACGGCGACGGCGCTCGTCGTCTGGGTCGCGCTGCTCGTCGCGTACGGGCGCAAGTGGCTCGTCGAACGCGATGCGGCTGTCGCCGAGATGCGTCATCCGGTGCAGTCTTCGTTCGCGGCGCTCGTGCCGGTGTCGGCGATGCTCGCCGCGCAAGCCGTGCAGACGTATTCGCGCGGCCTCGCCATTGCGCTCTTCGTGATCGGCGCGGCGAGTTCGCTCGCGCTCGGCGTGTATCTGCAAGGGCGATTCTGGCAAGGCGGCCGCAAGCCCGAACTGACCACGCCCGCCATCTACCTGCCGACGGTCGCGCCGAGCTTCGTCGCGGGAACGGCGGCGGCAGGGCTCGGCTTCACGCAGATCGGCATGCTGTTCTTCGGCGCGGGCGTGTTTTCGTGGCTCGCGATCGAATCGATCGTGCTGCATCGCGCCGCCGTGCATGAACCGCTGCCCGAAGCGCTGCGCCCGAGCCTCGGCATTCAGCTCGCGCCGCCGGTCGTCGGAGGCGTGTCGTATCTCGCGATCACGCACGGCGCACCCGATACCTTCGCCTACATGCTGCTCGGCTACGGCCTCTATCAGGCGCTGATGCTCGCGCGGCTCGTTCCGTGGATTCGTCAATCGACGTTCACGCCTTCGTACTGGGCCTTCAGCTTCGGCGCGGCCGCATTGCCGACGATGGCCATCCGGATGCTCGAACGCGGCGCCACGGGACCGATGGTGTGGATCGCGCCGGTTGCGTTCGTGGTGGCGAACGTGGTGATCGGTCTGATGATCGCGGGAACGGTGCGGGCGATGGTGCGTGGCAATCTGCTTCCGGCAGCAACGCCCGCTTTGCCCGCGAACGTAACGCCCATCAAGGTCGCGGGCTTGCGTTGAATTTCATCGGCGGGACATCACAAGATCAACACTTCGCCCGCCCGCAAGGCACGTAACGAAACCCCGGGCAACGCGGCGCGCAGTTCATCCAGAATCTGCGCGCCGTGCGGCGGTTTCAGATGCGAGATCAGCAACTCCGCTTTCATTTGGACGCCGCGCAGATCGTCCGCGACAAGACTCGGACAATAGTGATGCGCCGCATGCGCCAGCGCGATCTGCGCGTCGGGGTACGCGGTCTCCACGATCACATGACGCAATCCGGGCAACGCGCAAACCGTCGCCCAGAATTCGGGATTGCTCGTCGTATCGCCGCTGAACGCGAGGCACGCCGTATCGCTCGTTATCGCAAAGCCCATCGACGGCACCGTATGCCGCGCAGGCAATCCCGTCACCGTGCGTCCGTTCAACGTGACATGCTCGCCAGTCTCCAGCGCTTCGAACCGCACGCCGGGCGCATCCGGTGAAGGAATCCGCGTGAAGTCCGGCCAGATCAGGTTGTTGAAGATATGCGCCTGCAAGATGTCGAGCGTCGCGCGGCTCGCGTGGACGGTGACAGGCGTATCGCGCGCGTCGCCGACGGCGTCGATCATGAGCGGCAGATACGCGATGTGATCCAGATGCGAATGCGTGAGAAACACGTGATCGACGAGCGCGAGTTCGTCGTCGGTGAGCACGGCGACGCCTGTTCCGGCATCGATCAGGATGTCTTCGTCGACGAGCAGCGCGGTCGTGCCGCCGGGATCGTGCGCCGCGTCCGAAGCGCTGCTGATCGCGCCGCTACAGCCGAGTACCCGAACGTTCATGATGCGCCCTGCCTGATGTATTTACTTGGTATCGAATGCGCTGACGCAATCCCAGTCCTCGGGCAACGCGACGCCGCGCAGCGCATCGATACGCTTGCGATAGATCGCATACACCTGCCGCTCAGGATACTGCGCCGCGAGCGTCGCGAGTAGCGTTTCCGCTTCGTTCCACTCGCGCGCGCGATAGTGCGAAAGCGCCGCGTGCCAGCGCGCGAGCGCATCGGCGTGTTCGTGCGGCGGCTGCGGCTCGTACACCGCGATCGGCGCGACGCGTCCCTTCACGCGCACGCGATCGATCTCGCGGAACACGACGTCCGGCACCCGCTCGCGCGTCGCCTCGCCGACGATGATGTCGATATCGAAGCGCCGCGTGAGTCCTTCGAGCCGCGCCGCGACGTTCACCGCATCGCCCATCACGGTGTACGCCTTGCGCACGGACGAGCCCATGTCGCCGACTGTCATCGGTCCCGTGTTGATGCCGATGCCGATCCATAACGTCGGCCAGCCGCGCTTCGTCAGCGTGCGGTTCAGTTCGACGAGTGCCGTGCGCATGCCGAGCGCGGCGGCGACCGCATGACGCGCATGATCCGGATCGTCGACGGGCGCGCCCCAGAAGCCCATGATCGCATCGCCCATGTACTTGTCGAGCGTGCCGCGATGCGCGCGGATCACCTCGGTCATCGTGCCGAGATACTCGTTCATCAGTTGCGCGAGCGCTTCCGGCTCCAGCGTCTCGGCGATCGCGGTGAAGCCGAGCACGTCGCAGAAAAGCACGGTCAGTTCGGCGCGGCGGCCCGCCATGCTGTAGTCCTCGGGATGGCGGCTCATTTCCTCGACGAGTTCCGGCGGCACGTATTGCCCGAAGAGCGCGGCGAAATAGCGTTTCGCGCGCGCCTCGACGAAATAGCCGTAGGACATGTTGAGCACATAGAGCGCGAGCACGGCGAGCAGCAGCGACGCCACCGGAATCGACCAGCCGAGGCGCGCGAACGCGAAGAGGTCCGCCGCGACGATCGCCGCGAACAGCAGCGCGCTGAAGAGCGTCGCGCGGGCGGGAATGCGCCACGGCCACAGAAAGATCATCGCGAGACCGGCGAGCACGAGCATCGACGTTTGCAGCGCGGCCGCGAACGGCGGCTCGAAGCGGATCGTGCCGTCGAGCATGCCGCCGATCAGGTTCGCGTTCACCTCGACACCCGGATACACCTCGCCGACAGGCGTCGTGCGCTGATCCATCAGGCCCGGCGCCGTGGTGCCGACGAGCGCGATCTTGCCCGCGAGCGCGCCCGCCGGAATGCGCCCCGCGAGCACGTCGGCGATGGAGTAGTACGGAAAGCTGCCCGTCGCGCCGCGATAGGGCACGAGCGCCGCGCCGTTTTCATCGACGGGAATGACGCGCGTGCCGCGCGGCGTCGCGAGCGCAAGTCCCGCCAGCGGCGAGGCAGGATTGGCGGGATCGTCGAATACGGGTCTCACCGAAGCATCGCCGAAAAGCGCGCGGAACACTTCGAGCGAGAGCGCGCCGTACACGCCGTCGCGAAACGCGGTGACGAGCGGCACGCGCCGCACGGAGCCGTCGAAGTCGATCACCGGATTGAAATAGCCCGCGCGCCGCGCCGCATGTTGCAGCGCGGGCAGGTTGCCGCCATAGCTCGTCCAGTCGAAAAGCGTGAGCGGATGCGTGCCGAACGCGCGCTCGCTCATCAACGGCGACGGAATCGCGCCGCTCGACGCGTCCTGATTCGAGAAGTAAAACCCGAGCACGACGGGATGGCCCGCAAGTGCATCGGCGAAGCGCTGGTCGTAGTCGAGGCGCGGCGCGAGCCGATCGAGCGCCTGGCGGTAAGCGGCGTTGTCCGCGAGCGCGCCGCGTGCGAGTTCGTCCAGCACGGCGAGGCCCGAGCTCGCGTCGGGTTCCGCGAACACCATGTCGAAGCCGAGCACCGCGATGTGCTCCCGCGCAAACAACGTATCGACGAGTGTCGCCATGCGCGCGCGGTCCCACGGCCAGCGCCCGAGTTCCGCAAGACTCTTTTCGTCGATGTCGAGGATCGCGATGCGCGCGTCCGTCGTGCGCGGCATGAAGAGGCGCACTTTCGCGTCGTAGAGCATCGCGGAGAGCGAATCGATGAAGCGGATGTCGTAGCGCGAAAGCGCGTGTCCCGCGAGCGCGACGACGATCGCGAGCCCCAGCGCCCAGCGCGCGCCCGAGCGTCGCAGCACGAACGCGAGCGGCTCGCGCGTGCTCATTGCGCCGCCCGGATCTGCTCGTTCGCGACGAGGAGCCGCGCCGCCAGCACGCGCGCGACGAACTTGTGCATGCGCGCGGCGAGCGCGGGATTGTCGAGTTCGAGGCGCCTGAGCGTCGACAAGGCGAGGCGCAGCACGACGGTCGGCTCGTCGGCGATCACGTCCGCGCTGCGCTCGGCGCCCGTGTAGGCCGCCATTTCGCCGACGATCGTGCCCGCGCCGAAGCTCCTCAGCCGCAGCGTGCGTCCTTCGCCGACCGAGAGCGCCACCGTCACGCGGCCCGTTTCGACGAAGTAGATCGAATCGCCGGGCTCGGCTTGCCGGAACACGTATTCGCCGGGCGCGAGCGTGAGCGTGTCGAGATGCGGGCGCAATGCGTCGAGCGTATCCGGCAGCGTGGAGCCGAACGCGCCCGCGCTCGCGGCGGGCATCCGGTTCGCGTCGCGGGCCGCGTCGAGCAATTGCGTCTCGATCCATTCGAGTCCGCTGTCGAGATCGCCGAACGCGCGCGGATTGCCCGGATGATTCGGATCGGGGTTGCTTTCCGCGAACCACGCCAGCAGCGAGGGCGAAAGCCCGGTCAGGACGATCTGCACGTTCAGGCGCGCGCACGCCTGCCGCAGCCGCACGAAGCTCGCGGTGCCCGATGCGTCCACGCCGTGCACGCGCGCGAAGTCGACGAGCACGAAGCGCACGCCGGCGCGCCGGCCGTTCGCATCGGGCGGCGCTTCGATGCGCGCGCGGATATGCGTGAGAATCGAATGCGCCGTGCCGAAGAACAGAAAGCCCTGCAGCGCGACGCCGTAGATCGCGTGCGCTTCTTCGTCGAGCAAGCGGTTCTCCTCGACGGTGCGCTCGACGTTCGAACGCCGCCCGCGGCCGTCGAATTCGAGACGCAGGCAATTCACGCGCCCATAGCGCACGACGAACAGCAGGCACGCGGCGATCACCCCGAGCACGACGCCCGCGACGATGCCGTACGCCGCGATCATCGCCATGATCGCGGGAATGAGCAGATAGTCGTGCCACGGCAGGCGGCGGAAGGCCGCGATCAGCCATTCGATCAGCATCGCGAGCCCGATGAAGATCTGCAGGCCGATCAGCACGGGCTTCGGCAACAGCGCGAGCACCTTCGGCAGGCCCGCGACCAGAACCAGCGAGAACAGCGCCGCGAGCACGCCCGCGCGCCGGCCCGTCACGCCCAGGCGCCAGTTGGTCATCGTGCGGGTCATCGACTGCGTGCCGACCAGTCCGCCGAGCAGTCCGTTCAGCAGATTCGCGAGGCCCGCCGCGTGCAGCTCGCGATTGAAGTCGACGTCGCGCGCGGTCGTGACGCCGATGCTCGTCGTGTTGAGCAGCACCGTCATCGACGAAACGGCGGCGACCGCCAGGATCTCCGGCGCGTGCGCGACGAGCGCCGGCAGCGACGCCTGCGGCAAGAGCGAGAAGGGCAGGCGCATGCCGCCGATCGGCTCGTAGTGAAAGAGCAGCCCCATGCGGCGGGCGTCGTCGAGATTCAGGCCTTTCGATGCGAGGCCGCCGTAGAAGATCGCGGTGCCGAGCGCCATCATCGAAGGCAGCACGATCACGTAGTAGCGCGAAAGCGCCCTGATGCGCGTCATGACCAGAAGGCCGATGCCCACGACCAGCGCCGGCACGCTCGAGAGCCACGGCAACTGCATGAAGAGATGCCACGATTGCGCGCTCACGGGCGCATCGGTGAGCACGCGCATCGCGCCGGCGAGGAGCAGCAGGCCCGTGCCCGCGAGAAAGCCGCCGATCACCGGAAACGGAATGTACTGGATCGCGTTGCCGCGCTTCCAGAAGGCGAGCGCGAAGAGCAGCGCGCCCGTCGTCAGCGTGGAGGCGGCGATCAGCACGAGCACGGTGGCGAGCGCGATTTCATCGCCGCCGCCCGCCGCGTGCACGGACATCGCGACGGCCGCGGCCAGCGTCGCGAGCAGCGCGCTCGCGTTCGAGTCGGGGCCGGCGATCACGAACGGCACCGAGCTCGTCAACGAGACCACGAACAGCACGACCACGCAGCTCAGGAGCGCGGTCGGCATGCCCGCCGAGATCCACGGCGAGAGGCCGGCGGAGAAGATCATCGCGCCGTAGCCCGCCGCATAGGACAGCGCGATGATCGCGGTGAGCACGCCCGCGAGGGCGTCGACGGGCAGCGACGAAAGCCGGCCGTGAAAACGCGATGCGCAAGCGCCGGACGTCTCTCCTGAAGCTCGCATGAATTCCTTTTCTCCGCTGCTGTTGCCG
The DNA here is from genome assembly GCF_900258035.1 of Caballeronia novacaledonica. Lineage (GTDB taxonomy): Bacteria > Pseudomonadota > Gammaproteobacteria > Burkholderiales > Burkholderiaceae > Caballeronia > Caballeronia novacaledonica. The sequence goes on from NZ_OGTP01000012.1 coordinate 29,536, forward strand.
CCCGTGCCGGATTCACTGACATGACGCCGACGGCACCACCGGCGCCACGCGCGAGGCGGGCAGCACGCCGAACGGCAGCCGCGGGCTCACGACGATCGCGCCTTCGCCCGCGCGCACGATCTGCCTGTCGACCTCGTTGATCACGACGATCTGCCCGTCGTAGACGACGATCTGATCGCCCTTGCAATCCGCGTTGCCGCCGGGTTCGAGGTTCGCGCAATCGGTCACGGAATATTCGGTGCCGCGTATGCCGATGGTCGAAGTCGGCGTCTTCACGCGATAGTTCTCCGGCTTGCCTTCCTTCGCGACGAGCCCGTCGACGGCGCGCAATCCGCCTTTCACGAGCGACAGGAAGCTGCGGTCTTCCTGCGGCGCGTTCGCCGCGTAGTGAAAATCGTCGACGCGAAACACCGAGCCCGGTTTCAGGTACACGCGCTGTTTGTCGGTGAAGATCATCACGATCTCGGAGGCGACGCCGGTCTGCACGGTGTCGCCGTTTTCGATACCGCCGCCCATCGCCGCGACGCGCTGCGCGCCGTTCGCGCCTTGAATCGCGACGTTGCCGACGAGCGCGGTGATCGTCGCGACCGGCTCGGCCGAGGCCGCGCGCGCGGTCATCGCCAGAAGCAGAAGAAGGAGGAAGTGTCGGGCGCGCATCATGATCGGTTTCAGAAGGACTTCGTGAGCGCGACCCAGAAACGGTTCGCGTGGCCCGTGCCGAGCGTCGGCGGCACGTAGCCGAGCGTGTGCGCGTAGGACATCGACAGCAGAAACTCGTGCGGCGCGGCGAACGTCGCGCCGACGCCCAGCCCCGACAGCCGCACATGATTGCTGCCGGCCACGACCGGATGCGCAACGATCTTGCCGTCGGCGGTATCGACGAAGCCCGCCAGCGTGACGAGCACCGGCACGAGCGATTGCCTGATCGTCTGCCGCACTTCGAAGGTCGCGACATACGCTTCGTCGACGGGCGCGTCGCCGGTCGCATAGGCGCGCACCGCGTACGGGCCGCCGAGCGAAATCTGCTCGGACGAGTCGAGATTGCGCGAGGTCGTCTGGCCGTTGAGCGAGACATAGAGCTGCGTGCCGTTGGCCTGATCGCCGATCACCTGCGTATGCGTCACGGCGAAGACGAGCTTCGTGAACGAGCCGGCGATCTGCGAGGCGGTCTGCACCGGCTGCGGCGACTTGAAGCGCAGGTTGCCTTGCTGGATGCCCGTGTCGAAAGTCGTGATGCTCTTTTCGAGCGTGAGATTGCCCGACACGCCGAGGCGCGCGACATCGCTCGTCTTGTCGCTGACGGAATCGAACGCGCCCAGATGATCCGACAGCAGCTTGTGGTCGTAGCCGAGCGTCGTGTACACGTTCGCCGCCGGCGAGCGCACGAGCGGATAGCTGAAGAACGTCGAGACGACGTTCGCGCGGCCGTAGGCATCGAGATCGTCGAACTGGCCGCCGACCGAATAAGTGGAGCGCGTATAGCCGGCGCCCCACGCGAGACCGCTTCCGCCGAGCGGCACCGTGTAGCCGATGTTGCCGTAGAACTGCCCGGTGATCGACCCGAGCAGCCGCGCCGCCAACTGATCGCCCAAGCCGAGCGGATTGTTCCACTGCAGCGCGCCGATGAGACGCGCGGTGCCCGTCGTCGTCTGGCCGTAGTTGTCGGCCTGCACGCTGCCCGCCAGCGGCCGCGCGTTCGGCACCCGCAGCGTCATGTCGGAGGTTCCGGGGAGAAGTCCCGGCGAGATCGTCGCGTTCGCGCCCGTCGTGCCGGCGGCGTCCTGCGCGAGCAGCGTGGCGCGCGTCAGCGCGTGCTCGTCGATGACGTCGCCCGTCTTGAGCGCGCCGAAAAATCGCGCGATGACGGCGTCGCGGGTACGCGACTGATTGTCGATGTCGATACGCCCGAAGCGCCCCTCGCTCACCGCGATGCGCACGATGCCGTGGTCGATCTGCTGCGGCGGCACATAGGCCCGCGCCACCAGATAGCCGTGCCGGCGATAGAACCCGCTGACGCGATCGGCGGCGCTCTCGAGATCGTCGAGCGAACGGTTCGCGCCGATGAGCGGACGCACGACGTCGAGCAACTCCGAAGCGGGGAAGAGCGTGTTGCCGGTGAACTCGAAGCCCTTCACCTCGAAGCGAATGCCGCCGGGCGCGCTCGAAGCGGGCGGCGGCTCGGGCGCGGGCGTCACGTTCAGACGCAGGTCGGAAGGCGGCAACGGCGCGGGCGCCTGCTGCTGCTGTTCGCGCAGGACGCTGCCCGCGTTCGGCAGCGCCTGGGCGTGGGCATCGCGCATGTCGCGCGCCGTCGCGGCGAAGAGCGTCGCGAACAGCACGGCGAGCCGGCGCGACGCGCGCGAGCGGCGTCGTTCGCGGGGCCCGAAGCGTTGCACGCGCCTGGGCCTCACATGCGGCATACGTGACCGGGCCATGCGTCGTCCGGCAGGCGGCTGCCGTCGCTCGACGAATCCGTGCGCTGCTGCACGAGCGGCGCCGACTCCGGCTGAAGCCCGGGCGCCCCGATGGACGGCGGCACGGGATTGGCGGCGTCGGTGCGCACGGAATCGAGAATATCGGGCAGCGTCGCCGCGGTCGTGACGACCGGTTCCGGCGTCACCGGCATTGGCGGTGTTGGCGGCGTGACCGGCTGCGCGGGCGGCGGCTCGGACGGCGGCACGGGCCGCGCGGGCGCGCCCGCGATCCGGAGCGTGCCGCCTTGCGTCGTGATCTTGTAGCCGGTCGGGCCGCCTGTCGCGGTGATGGTGATCGCGTAGGCGCCGATCGCCGCGCCCGGCGACGCGCCCGTGCTCGTCACGGTGAAGACGAAAGGTTCGTGGATCGACGGGCTGTCGGCGAACGCGTTGCCATAGTTCGCGCCGTTGTAGCGCAGCGCGATCGTCACGTCGTTCGGTCCGAGCGTGCGGGGCGTGTCGAACGGCACGTCGATGTTGATCGCGGTCAGCGTGACTTGCTGGAGCGCATTGAACGCAAAGCGGTTGCCCGGTGCCGACGCGGCGCGCGCATCGGCGCCGCCCGTGTACGCGTCGCCCCAGAGCGCGAGATTGCTGCTTTGCAGGCCGCCGAATGCGTCCGAATCCGGCGCGTCGGAGTAGACGATCCAGCGGCCGTTGGGCGTAGAAAGGGCACGCGCGCCCGCGCGATTCACGAAGGTCGTGGACGCGAGCGTGATGGCCGTGCCGCCCGCGCGGCTCGCGACCGGCGCGGCGAGCGTGAGCGACGGCGCCGTGAGCGTCACCGCGCCGCTCGCCGAGACGCCCGCCAGACCCGCGACGCTGCCGATGGTGAGCGGCGCGCTATCGTCGAGAGCGATCGAGCCGGCATCGGCGGCGAGCGTGCCGATGCGATTGCCCGCGTTCGTCAGTCGATAAACGCCCGTGCCGCCTTGCAGCGCCACATTGGCCGCTTCGATCGGCGCGCGCTGCGTGGCGGTGCCCGCCGTCGTCATCGCGAGCGTGCCGCGCGGCGCGCCGATGGGCGCGTCGAGCCGGATGCCGCTTTGCGCCGCGAGCGACAGCGTGTTCGCGCCGCGCCACGCGACCGGGCCGTCGATCAACACGAAGCCGAACGGCTCGAAGCCCGCCGGCGATGCGGCGCTGATCGACACATTCGTCGATTCGAGCACGCGCGAAAGCGTCGCACTCTGGATCGTGCCGAAGCGCTGTCCGAAGGCATCGTCCGCGCCGACGAGCGCCGCGAAATCGCTCGCGATGCGCCACGTTCCGGTTTGTCCGGAGGCTGCGGCCGTCGTGACCTGCGCGTCGGGCGCGACGCGCACCTGCGTGCCCGCCGTCTGGATGACGCCGCCGTTGCCGCCATTGGGCGCCGACGCGTCGAGCGTTCCGCCGACCTGCACGACGCCCGTTTCCGCGACGAGCCGGATCACGCCGTTCTGGTTCACGGCGCTGCGCGCGCGAATGATGCCCGTGTTGTTCACGACGTTGGCGAAGAGCGCGTCCTCGGCGCTCGCGGCGAGCCACGCCTGGCCGCCATCGGCCTGAATCAGCCCGTGGTTGGCGGCGAGCGCACGCAGCGCGCCGCGCTCCACCGACAGGCCGATCATGCTGTGGTCGCCGAGCGTGACGGCGATGCGTTCACCCGCCGCGAGCGCCGCGAAACCGTCGGGCGAATCGATCGTGCCGGCATTGATCGCGCGCGCGCCGATGAGCGCGACATAGCCGCCGGGCGCGCTCTGAATCGTGCCGAGATTCACGACCGCGCCGCCGCCGCGATGGTGATGATGACGCTCGCCGCCCGCGAACGTGTAATGGCCGCTCATGAAATCGTCCGTCGAGAGATTGAGCGACGACGCAAGCAATCCGCCGACGTTCACCTGCGCGCCCGGCCCGAAAATCACGCCGTTCGGATTGACGATGAACACCTGTCCGTTGGCGTCGAGCTTGCCGAAGAGCGCGGACGGGCGCGGCCCGACGACGCGGTTGAGCGCGATCGCATTCGCGCCCGGCTGGTTGAACGTGATCGATTCGCCGGGGCGCGTGCTGAACGAATTCCAGTCGATCGCGAGGCGGCCGCTGTTCTGCTGAATGGTGGTGTTCGCACCGGCGCTCGTCAGCGAGCCGGAACCCGCGACGACGCGCCCGCCGCTCGGCTCCGCGTGCACATGCGCGAACGCCGCGCTCAGCAGCGTGGCGGAGCAGAACCGCAGCACGGGGGACGCCGTGCTTGCGCGCAGAGCCTTGATCATGTCGGCAGACTCCTTTCTGTTGCGTGCATCGTCGTGACGAAATGCGGGCGCACCATCAAGCAGTTTAGTGTTCCGAAGCATGCTTGCAACTACGCGTTTAGCGAATGTTCGCAGTCTCTATTTGTCTTAAGGATGCGATGCCGGCGTGAGGTTCAGGCAGCTTCGCTCGCAAGCGTGCCTTCGACGAATTCGCGCAGAAAAGCGACCCACGTGCGGATCTTCGCATCGAGATACTGACGGGACGCATACATCGCGTAGATCGTCATGGACTGCAATTCCCATTCGGGCAGCACGCGCACGAGCGCGCCGCTTTGCAGCCACGGGAGCGCCGCGAGCATCGGCAAAGGGGCGATGCCGAGTCCGTTCGACAACGCGACCGCGAGCGCATCGGCGGAATTGACGCGCAGCCGGCCGGGTTCCAGTTCCACTTCGAATTGTCCGCGCGGGCCTTCGAAAACCCATCGGTCGACGGGGAAGAAGGTCGTCACGAGTTGCAGGCACGCGTGATTCGTCAGATCCTCGATACGCTGCGGCGCGCCCGCGCGCTTCAGATAGCCCGGCGATGCGCAGAGCACGCTCGGCATCGAGCAGATTTTCGTGGAGACGAGCGCGGAGTCGGGCAGGGTGGACGTGGTGACCTGTAGGAAGACGTCGAAGCCTTCGTCGAGCATGTCGGGCACATGCTGCGAAAGCGTCAGCTCGACGCGCACCTGCGGATGTTTCTCCAGATAACGCGTGAGCGCCGGGACGACGTAGTGCTGGCCGAAGGTGATCGGCGCGTGCATGCGCAGCACGCCGGCCGGCGAAACTTGCGCGTCGCCCGCTTCGGCCTCGGAGAGATCCACGAGTTCGAGGACTTCCTTGCAGCGGATGAGATAGCGGTTGCCGGCGTCGGTGAGCGCGACGCGGCGCGTCGTGCGATGCAGAAGACGCGTGCGCAGATGCGTTTCGAGTTCGGTGACCGCGCGCGATGCCTGCGCGGTCGTGATGTCCATTTGCTGCGCCGCGACGGTGAAGCTCGCCGCTTCTGCCACGCGCGCAAAGATTCTCATGCTCCGCAGTAAGTCCATCGGCCCGGCATCCGTTTGACGAAGCCGGAACTATCCCACGGCGGCGCAAGAGCGCGCAACCGACGCGGGCAATGCGGCCCGGTCCATCGAACCGCACATTCGTTTCAGGATTCACATCTGTTACAGCGCTTGTAACTCAGCGGGCAAGCCGCGCGGCTACGATGGATTCATGGCTGCATATGAATTCAGGATCGCATCGCGGTCTGCGTGACGGCCTTCTCGGAAGAGGACGACATGAACATCAAGGGCTGGGTCGGGGTCGGAATTGCGCTGTCGGCGGGGCTCGCCTGCGAAGCTGCGATGGCGGGCGTGAGCATCGGGGTCAATCTCGGGGTGCCGGTCGCGCCGGTTTATGCGGCGCCCGCGCCCGTGTACGCCGCACCCGCGCCTGTTTATGAAGCGCCGCCGCCTCCGCCGCCACCGGTCGTGTATCAGCCGGCGCCGGTTGTCGTCGCGCCTGCGCCTGCCATCGTCGTCGGCTGGCATGGCGATCGATATTGGGACGGTTATCGCTACTGGGGACGCCGCGACTGGTATGCGCATCACGGCGGCTATGGCTATCGCCACTGGTAAGCGGAGCACATCCGGGAGCGGGGCATCATCATGAAAACGTCATCTCGAACTCGAATCAGGGCGCTGATCGTGCCCGCGGCGCTGGTGCTGGCGGCGGGGCTCGGCGGCTGCGTGTATGCGCCGCCTTATGGCTATGCGCCCGCGCCGGCATATGGTTACGCGCCCGCCTATGGCTACGCGTATGGGCCGGGGTACTACGCGGCGCCGTCGGTGTCGCTCGGCATCGGCTTTTCGGGCGGCGGCGGGCACTGGCACGGGCGTTGAAACAGGCTCAACGAAGTGGAACGGCCGTTGCTGCGTTTTCTCTGATACTTCCGGAGAAAACGCACGATGGCTGAGCAAACCGTAAATCTCCTCGCGCAAGGCGCGCGCTGCGAGCACTTCATGCTGCCGCAAAACGGCTGGGTGCCGAACAACGCGCGTCTGCCGGTGCTCGTGTGGCGCGGCGCGATCGATCCCAAAGCGTCCGACGGCGCCGCGCGTTTCGAAGCGCTGTTCGCGCAGAACGGCTGGCCGCCGCAATGGCGCGACAGCGTCTTCGACTATCACCATTTCCATTCGACCGCGCATGAGGCGCTCGGCATCGCTTCGGGCGACGCCGAGCTGATTCTCGGCGGCCCGCACGGCCGCGTGATCGCGGTGAGCGCCGGCGATGCGCTCGTCCTGCCCGCCGGCACCGGCCATTGCCTGCTGACGGCGGGCCGCCGCTTTCAGGTGATCGGGGCGTATCCGCCGGGCCAGCAGTGGGACATCCGGCGCGACGCGATCAGCGAGAACGAGCGCATCGCGATGGAAGCATTACCGTTCCCGAAAAGCGATCCGGTCGCCGGAGAAGACGGACCGCTCGCGCGTCACTGGCACTGATTTACTTCGCGCACTGCGTCCGGCGCGCGCCGATCAACGGCACGCGCTTGACGACGCCCGTCGCGAGCGCGGTGCCGACGAGCACGATGGCGCATGCTATCGCCATGCCCGTCGACACGCGTTCGGCGAGAAAGAGCGCGCCCCACAGAATCCCGAAAATCGGAATCAGGAACGTGACCGTGATCGCGCGCGCAGGCCCGGCGACCGCGATGAGATGGAAGAACATCATGTAGGCGACGCCGGTGCACGCGACGCCCAGCCCGAGGACCGCGCCCCACGCGTGCAGCGACACCGCGCCCGCCGGCCAGAAGAAGAGCGCGAACGGCAGGAGCACGAGCGTCGCGGCGCTCATCGTGCCGGCGGCGACCGTCAACGAGTCGATGCCCATCAGATGCTTCTTCGTGTAGCTCGCCGCGACGCCGTAACTGGCCGACGCGGCCAGCGCGGCCAGCGCCGCGAGCGCGGTGGTCATCGGCGGGACGGGGGCGGCGCTCGCGTCGTGCATGAACATCTGGTTCCAGACGAGCGCGAGCACACCGGCGAAGCCGATCGCGAGCCCGGCGACGCGCATGCCCGTCAGCCGGTCGCTCAGCCACAGATACGCGACGAGCGCGCCCCACAGCGGCGTCGTCGCGTTGATGACGGACGTGACGCCCGCCGACAACGTGAGCTCCGCATACGCGAAAAGACAGAACGGCGCGGCGGAGTTGAGCACGCCCACGACGATGAGCGGCCATGCGCGCTCGCGCATCGTCGAGAAAGCCTGTCGCGCCGTGCCGCGCAACATAAGCATCAGAATCAGGAACACGGCGCCGATGCCGACGCGCAACGCCATCAGCGGCGCGACGCCGAGATCGTTCACCCCGACGCGGATGAACAGGAACGAGCCGCCCCACAGCGCGGCGAGAATGAACAGTTGAGCGAGATTGACGGGATTCATGGCGGGCTTCGCAAAGGGAGTCGGGAGACGAAGCCATCGTATCGGCGTGCGGCGGGCCGATGTTTCGGCCCGGCGTGAAACGAAAGATGCGGCGCTGTCGGCGCGGCTCGTTTTCGCCGCTTCTTTCGGGACGCTCGCCCGGCTTCGCTCTGCTGCAGGCATCGTAGGCGCGCGCACGCGGACGGACAAACGAGCAATTCTCACCGTTATGTGAGAAAAATTGTCATGCGCCGGGCGGCTTGCGCGGCGGCCGGCGCGCGGGTTGCCGTCGCGCGGATTCGGTGCGACTCTTGCATCATCGGAAGATGGATGAAAGTCTTGCAGCGCGATGGACGCAGTCAACCGGAGAAGAGCCATGGACAACGCAAACGGCAGCGCATCCACGATTCAATCGATGCAAACGGGCGATCCGCCGCTCGCGCGCCGCACCGTGACGAGCGCGATGGATGCGGCGCTCGCGCCCGGCATGGCGCAGGGGCAGGCCGCGAGCGTGACGCCGCTCACGCCGGGCGCGGCGCACAAGCCGGCGAGGTTCGCGCCCTATCACGTGCACGGCAGCGTGCTCGAAGGCGGCGACAGTCCGGCGGTGCTCGCGCAACCGGCCGCTGCGACGTCCGCGGGGCAGGGCAGCCAGTATCATCCGTCGCGGCCGATGCCCAAGCGCGCCCGCGATGTGCTGTCGAGCGCGCAGGATGTCGTCGCGATGCGGTACCGGCAGGCGAGGGAAGGCACCGACGACTACGTGCACGAAAATCCCTGGAAGTCGATCGCGCTGGCGGCGGTCGGCGGTTTGATCGTCGGTCTGCTGGCTGCGCGTTGAGTTGCTTGTTCGTCCGGCGCGATCGAGACAGCGGGCCTCATGTTTGCTGAACCTGCAGTACCGGCACGGCTTATCGCTGTGCCGGGCCAACATGGAAGAACGTTCGTACGATATCCGCACCGATAGGTGCGAAATATTCAACCCGCTGACCACGACACTCGCCGGGCCGCGGCGCGTGCTGATCGTGCATTCGGAATCGAACGTCGGCGATTCGTTTGCGCTGCTGCTCGCGATGCGCGGCTTCGAAGCCGTGCAAATCGGCGATGCACCCGGCGTCCTGCGGTTTCTGCGCACATGGCGGCCGCAAGTCCTGTTCGTGGATACGCTCATCGGCGAGGCACACGATCACGCACTGGCGCGCACGCTGCGCGACGTGTTGACGGTGGATCAAATGGAAGGCGAGGTGGCGCTGCTGATTGCGCTGGCCGCCGATGCCGGCCGCGATCCGCGCGATGTCCTTCATGCCGCAGGCTACGACGGTTTTTGCAGAACGCCGTGCCCGGTCTGGTGGATGTTCGACGTATTGAAGTGCTTCTATGCGCACTGACGCAGGCGGCGGCCGGCCGTTGAGCCGCCGTCCGCCGCGATATCTCAGACCGCCCGCGACGCCTTGAAGTCGCTGGTTTCCAATTCGACCGACTGGCCGTGGTTGCGCTCCAGTGCGCGCCGGGCTGCGTCTTCTATTTGCACGCGTCCTCCTTCGAACGCGGAGAGGAGATCGTGCGACGACGTCCCGCTGTTGCCGAAGTGATCGTTGAGCGCATCGAGGGAGACGCTGCACCAGACTTCGCGGCCGTCCACCTTGGCCTCGAAAGCGACACGCGCTGCCGCCACGACATGACGCCGCCCGCTGAACTCTATCGTCATCCTTATCACCTCCTGTTATTCGATCGGAACACGTTAAGCGCGATCATCGCGGGAACCGTAACGATGCAGCCCGCGATGGCGATGCCCTCGACCGCGCGCGGCCCTGCGCGCCACGCACCGTCGTCTTGCATCATACGCCCGCGATGCGCGGGACGTTCGAGACGGTGACTTTGCAATGGCCGTGCCCAGTCTAACGACAGCAGAGGCAGCCGCCGCGATGCGTCATGCCGTAGCTGCCGGCTTCGGCCGCGCCGTCGCCGGATGAAGCCGCGCCGCCCACGCGCGGTGCGCCGATCGTCACGCGCGCGGCCGTCGCGCCGCATTGCGGACACTTTGCGGGATCGTCGCGCTCGGCGATGCGGCGGACGGCTTCGAATGCGCCGCAATCCGCGCAATCGTAATCGTAGACAGGCATGACGTTTCCACTCGAAGGAAGATGGCTTGTCCGGTCAGTGTAGCAAGGGTTCCGGTTCGCACTCGCGATGTGCCGTGGCACCTCCATTGCTGGGACGAAAGCGAGACCAACCGCTTTGGAGGCCATTCTCATGAACCGCAATGCAAAGCTGCGCACCGCACTCGCGACGGCGCTCATCGCGACACTGCCGCTCGGTGCGCTCGCTCAAACCCAGGCAGCCAGCACGACCATGGCCAACGACCTGCCGCCGACGGACAAGGCGTTCGTGCAGGCGGCATCGTCGGCGGGATCGACCGAAATCGACGCCGCCAAGCTCGCCGCCAAGCAGTCGCAGGACAAGGACGTGCAAAGTTTCGCGCATCACATGATGGTCGATCACACCAAGCTCGCGACGCAGTTGAAGATGGCCGCGCCGCATGGCGTCACTGTGCCGATGGACAACTCGGACACGTCGGCGCTCGATTCGCTGAAGGCGCTTCACGGCAAGGAGTTCGATACCGCGTACATCCAGAAGCTGGGCGTGCAGGGCCATGAAGAGGCCGTGCAGGTTTTCCAGAAGGAAGCGAACGAAGGCCAGAACGCCAAGCTGAAGCAGGCGGCGCAAAAGGCGTTGCCGACTATTCAGCAGCACCTGAAGATGGCGCAGGAACTCGCCGCGAAGAAGGGCGTGCAGTGAGGCGAGGGCGTCGCGGAATCAGCGCGTGTCCTTGCGCAGCATGCGCAGGCGCGCTGCTTCGAGCGATTCGAACTTGCTGTCGGCTTCGTCGTAGACCGAGACCTTGCCGCGTCCGATGTCGTACACCCAGCCCTGAACCTGCAACTTGCCGAGCGCGAGCCTGCCGGCGACCGCCGGATGCGTGCGCAGATGCGTGAGTTGCAGGCGAATGTTCTCTTCGACCATCGCCTGGACGATGCGCTCTTCCTCCAGCTTTCTCGCCATCACGACGCTGCGCGCGGCTTCGGCATTGCGCAGCCACGCGTGGACGGTGGGCATTTCATCGGCGATGGTCGCGCCCGACGCGAGACCTTTCATCGCGCCGCAGTCCGAGTGCCCGCAAATCACGATCTGCCGCACGTTGAGCGCGAGCACCGCATATTCGACCACCGCGGACACGCCGCCGAGCATTTCGCCATAAGCCGGCACGATATTGCCGATGTTGCGGCACACGAAAAGCTCGCCGGGCCGCGTCTGCGTGATCATTTCCGGCGACACGCGTGAATCCGCGCACGTGATGAAAAGCGTGTGCGGCGCCTGCTGGCGCGCGAGGCTCTTGAACAGCGCTTCGCTGTCGGGGAATACGAGCCGGTTGAATTCGTCGGCGCCCTGGAGCAGGTAGAGGAGATCGGGCGTTTCCGCGCCGCCGCGTTCTTCGCGCATCGACTTGTCGGGCATCGTGTGGCCTTTGGTGTGCAATTGTGGCGCACGCGACGCGCGCCGCTTCAAACCGAGAGCTTGCGGGGTTTTGAGATGGATCGCAAGAGGGCGTCGAGCGAGCCCGTCCGAGCGTTTTCCGCCGATCATCCGATGTCTGGCGCGGTTTGTTTCGATTTGCGCAGAACTGCATGTTTTTGTCGCGAATTTTTTAGCCGTTTAGTTCGTTCGGCGTCATATCGCGTCCTTTCAGGAACAATGCGGGTCGGCTGCCCCAATCACTTCGGTTTTTCCGAACCGAAGCGCTCAAAATCTCGCATTTTTCGATTTCGGTCCTTCCGTTAGATTGTCTTTCATTGAAAGCAATCAGAAAGGAATCGACATGAAATGCCCGGTCTGCCCCGACACGGAACTGCTGATGACCGTGCGCGAGGGCATCGAGATCGACTATTGCCCGCAATGCCGCGGCGTGTGGCTCGATCGCGGCGAGCTCGATCAGATCATCCGGCGCGCGTCGCAGGTGTCGCTCGCGGAAGCGCAGGCGAGCGAGCGCGACGAATGGCACGAGCGCGGTCACGAGCGCGAGCATCGCACGCATCGTCACGAGGGTTACCACTACGGCGATCAGCGCGGCAAGCGCGAACACGCGCGTCGCAAAAAATCGTTTCTCGGCGATCTCTTCGATTTCGATTGAAGGTGACAGAGCGCTTTTTTGAAGTGCAACGGACAACAGCAACGGAGAACGGCAAATGGCTACGGTGAAGCAAGTCCTGAAGGCGAAAAGCGACACGACGGTTCACACCATCGATGCGGAAGCGAGCGTGTTCGAAGCGGTCGCGCTGATGTCGAAGGCGGAAGTGGGCGCGCTCGTGGTCACGGTGGGCGACGCGGTGTGCGGCATCGTCACCGAGCGCGACTATGCGCGCAAGGTGATTCTGCAGGACAAGGTCTCGCGCACGACCACGGTATGCGAAATCATGAGCGCGCCCGTGATGGCCGTGGGCCTCAGAACGAACGCCGACGAATGCATGACCCTGATGACGCAGCAGCGCATCCGTCATCTGCCGGTGATCGAGGGCGGACGGCTTATCGGCATGATTTCGATCGGCGACATGGTGCGGCATCTGATCGAGGAACAGCAGTTCGCCATCGACCAGCTCGAAAGTTACGTGCGCGGCCCGCGCCACGACACGCCGACTTGTGCGCTCACGCGGCGCAGCCCGATTCCGCAGACGCTCGCGGCAAGGTTCGCGTAGGGGCGATGTTTGGCCGGTTTGGCGCGGTTTGCGGTTGAGACGCATCGCGGTGCGTCTCTGATCTGCAAGACGCGTTTGGACTTGGGACCTACATCAAAAAAATTGATAATTTATCTTATGTAAACTCAAACCCGCAGCCGAATCAACCTCATCGATCCCATCACTTCAACTCCCCAGCCCGCCCCAACAAGAACTCCCGCTCCCGCACATTCTGCGCAAGCGCCGCCGCGCGTTCGAACTCTGCGCGCGCCTCGTCCTTGCGTCCGAGCTTCGCCAGCAAATCGGCGCGCACGCTCGGCAACCAGTGATAGCGCTTGAGCGCGGGCGTCGCCGATAGCGCATCGACGATCGGCAGCGCCGCTTCCGGCCCATACGCCATGCTCACCGCGACCGCGCGATTCAACTCGACAACCGGCGTCGGCGCCGTTTGCATCAGCGCATCGTAGAGCGCGACGATCATCGGCCAGTCGGTGTCGGCGGCGCTCGGCGCGCGCGCATGGCACGCCGCGAGCGCGGCCTGCAGCGCGTAGACGCCGCGCGCACCGCCGAGCGTTTCCGAACGCTTCAGCGCCGCAAGCCCGCGCCGGATCAGGAGCGGATCCCAGCGGCTGCGGTCCTGATCCGGTAAAAGCACCGGCCGGCCTTCCCGATCGACGCGCGCCTTCGTCCTCGACGCCTGAATCTCCATCAGCGCGGCGAGCCCGTGGACCTCGCTCTCGTCCGGCATCAGTTCGGCGAGGATGCGCCCGAGCCTGAGCGCGTCTTCGCACAGGCCCGGACGCATCCAGTCGTCGCCGGCGGTCGCCGAATAGCCTTCGTTGAAAATCAGATAGATGACTTCGAGCACCGAGCCGAGCCGCGCGACGCGTGCGTCGGCTTTGGGCACCTCGAACGGCACGCGGGCCGCCGACAACGTGCGCTTCGCTCGCACGATGCGCTGCGCGATCGTCGGCTCGGGCACGAGAAACGCGCGCGCGATCTCGTCGGTCGTGAGTCCGCCGATGAGACGCAGCGTCAGCGCGGCGCGCGCATCGACGGACAACACCGGATGACACGCCGTGAAAATGAGCCGCAGCAGATCGTCGCCGATGTCGTCTTCGCGCGCGGCATCGAGCGCATCGACGAAATCGGGCGTGATGTGCGCTTCCTGCGCGTCGAGGTCGCGCCCGTATTCCTCGTGCTTGCGCGCGTGCAGCGCGTGCTGACGCAGACGGTCGAGCGCCTTGTTCTTCGCTGTCGTCATGAGCCACGCTCCCGGCTTGTCGGGCACGCCCGCGCCCGGTTGGCTCCAGTGCTCAAGCGCAGCCACGAACGCGTCCTGCGCCAGTTCCTCCGCGAGCGCGACATCGCGCACCACGCGCGCCACGCTCGCAATCACCTTCGCGGATTCGATGCGCCATACCGCGTCGATGGCGCGCCGGGCCGCATCGTCCGCCGCGCGTGGCTCGTGCGCGCGCCCGCTCACGCCGCTTCCGGATTCATGTGCACGAGTTCCCAGATATGACCGTCGAGATCCTCGAAGCCGTGGCCGTACATGAAGCCGTGATCCTGCGGCTCGCGCGGCGCGCGCCCGCCCGCGGCGACGGCCTTCGCGACGATTTCGTCGACTTCCGCCCTGCTCTCGCACGACAGGCACACGAGCGCCTCGGTGCTCGCGTGGGCATCGGCGATCGGCTTTTCCGTGAAGGTCTGGAAGAATTTTTCGACGAGCAGCATCGCGTAAATGTTTTCACCGATGACGAGGCACGCGGCGTCGTCGTTCGTGAACGCCGGGTCGAAACTCAGGCCGAGTGCCTTGAAGAAGGTCATCGAACGCTTGAGGTCGCGAACCGGAAGGTTCACGAAAATCTGCTTGTGCATGGCAAAGGTCTCCGGGGTTTTCAATACCACGACGAACGGCGCGCCGGAAAATCGACACGCTCAAGCGTAGCAAGGCCCGATTTTGCGGACTTCGACGGTGCACCACTGCGCCGCCGGGCATTCGGCCGCCATCGCGACGGCTTCCGCCTGCGTTTCGCAATCGATCAGGAAGAAGCCGCCGATCATTTCCTTGGCTTCGGCGAACGGCCCGTCGATGACGCGCGTGTCGCCATCGGCGTTCGTGACGCGCGCCGCATCCTTCATCGACGTCAGCGATTCGACCGCGCGCAGCACGCCGCGCGCCTTCAGCGTATCGGCGAATTCCGCCATCTGGCGATACGCCTCGCGCCCCTCTTCCTGCGTGCGACGGCCGCGCTGTTCGACCGGTTCCACCACGAGTAGCAGATAAGCCACGACGAGCCTCCGTGTGTTTTTCGATGCGGTCAAGTCTATCTCGATATTGACAAGTCGAGACACACGCATCGATACTGCGGCACATGCACGCAGCCCTCATTGTCTCCATCGCCGCGATTAAAAACCGTATGAACGCCATCCGTGGCGGGTCATCGGGACAGCGTGTGCGCTAGCGAGACAGGCAAGCAAACAGATTCCGAAGGCCCCGCCGCAAGACGGGGCCTTCTTGTTTTTGCGTGCAAGGTTCCGTCTTCGGCTCACATCATGGAGAGCAGAGATGGAAGAGGTATCGCAGGTTTTCGCGCGGCATGGCGTCGGGCACGGCGTGGCGTCGGGCCGGCTGAGCGCATCGGGCGCGCGTGTCGTGGTCTATGTCGAAGTGCATCCGCATCAGATGATCTCGTGGCGGCTCACGCGCGATGCCGAACTGCGTATCGGCGACGCATCCGCGTGTTCGCTCTGGCTCACGCGTCATCGCGATCCGTACGACTACTGGATGAAGCCCGGCGATGTCGTGCGTCTCTCGCGTGGCGAGCGCGTATGGCTTACTTCGGACAGCGATCGGGCTGTCGAGGTGTCGCTCACGTCGTATCGGGCGGCTAAGCGCGGGTTCGTGTCGCGCTGGCTCGCGAAGCACTGGCCGCGCCTCGCGGGCGGGCATGCGAACGCGCTCTGAGAACGCGGCCGCTCAAGGCTCCACGCAGCGAAAGTTCGTCGCGCTATTGATGCTGCCCTTGCCGAGATAACGCGGATAGTTCGGATATCGGCAGATCGGCCGCGTGCGTCCGTTGGTGGCGGGCGCGATATCGCTGCCGACGAGCGTTTCCGGCGCGACGCCGTTGCTCACCCATTCGTCGAGCGCGCCGAGTTCGTCCCACGCGGGAATGAACACGCCGTTGCCGTGCTGAAAACCCGGCACCATGTAGAGCCGCATGAAGGCGTCGACGATGTCCTTTCCGTATCGATCGATAAGCCCGCGATAGAACGCGATCGTCTGGTTCGGGCTGATGACTTCGTCGGCGAGGCCGTGCATCGCGATGAGCTTGCCGCCATGCGCGATGAACGCGGAGAAATCCGGGTTCATCGCGCCGACCGTGTACGCGAGCGTCACGAGGCGCTGCCTGAAGCGGCCGGGATTGTCCAGGTCGAACGTGAGCGCGCCGAGACCGGGATCGCGCGTGACGAAGTGGCGGACATACGCGTCGCCTTGCGCGAAAAGATAGCCGTTCGCGGCGAACGTCGGCGGATTCAGGAGCGTCGGCGAGTCGCCGAGCCCGAGCGTTCCCGAGAAATCGACGCCCTGAAACACGTTGTAGCCCGGATAGCTATCGAGGCCGTACGCGAGCGGATACGGCAGCGTGACGCCGTCGCGCAGCGTCTGAAGCGTGTCGATTTGCGCGTCGGAGAGACAACTGTCGCGCAAGGAAGGACGCTGCCCGTTCGCGCAACGCAGCGACGCGATGATCTGCGGCTCCAGCTTCCTGCACGCCTCCACGTTGCCGACGATGCCGTCCGCCGCGCCGTCGAGCCGGTCGCATTCGTGCACGACGGTTTCGAACACGCGCCGCTGCTGCGCGACGCCGACGAACCCGCCCGGCTTCGCATACGACGCCTGGCCGACTCGCACGCCCATCAAGCGCACGCCGGAGAAGTTGATCGCGGGCGCGTTGGCGATCACGCCGTCGTAGTCGTTCGGAAAGCGCTCGATCACGGTGAAACCTTCGCGGCCGCCCGTCGAGCCGCCCGCGAAGTAGGTTTTTTCGGGCGTGCGCCCGTAGCCCATCTGGATCAGCGCGAGCGCGACGTCGCGCGTTTTCTTCAGATGCCCGAAGCCGAAATTGACGATGGCTTCGTCGTTGCCCGCGAAGTCCGCGCGGCCCGCGTTGCCGACGTGACCCGAATCCGAGCCGAAAGTGGCGTAGCCGCGCGCGAGCGGCGTCGAGTCGGGGGCGAAAGGCATCGGTTCGGTGCCGGAGACGATCGTGCCGTTGTAGCCGCCGCCGCCCATCTGCAGCGCGCGGCCGTTCCAGCGGCTCGGCAGATTCACTTCGAAGCGGATGTCGGGCGTCGAGTCCTGCAACGCCTTGATGAAGCCGGTGACGCGGCAATATTCGCCGTTGCGGTTGCCGGGCGCGGCCGCCTTGACGACCCACGCGGAGACGATCGTCGCGCCGCGCGTCGGCAAGCCGATGATCGACGCGGGCACGTTCTTGCCTTCGAGGTCGTCGCAATGCTTCGTCACGTACGAGGCCGCGTGGGCGTTCGAACACGCCGCGAGCGCGACCACCGCGAGGAGCGCACGGATACGGGAGACATCGAAGGAAAGTAGGCGGCAGAAGCGAAACACGTCTTTGGAAGTGGCTACTTCAAACGCCGCACAATATATAAGAACCGATTTACGATAACCATTCGGGTCTGCCGGCCGTTGCAGCGGTGCAACCGGCTTCCCTGCCCTCGCCCGCGACCGCGTCCCGTTTATTCGCCGTCCCACTCGCCGCGCAAATCGCTGTTTTCGAGCAGTTGTAGCAAGGTTTCGGCCGGACGGCTCAGATGTTTCGCACCGAACGCGATGAATTCCACTTCGGGTAATGCCGGCAGCTCCGCGCGATTGACGGGCGCAGCCAGGCCGCGGGCCGCCAGAAAATGCGAACGCACGGTCAGGCCGAGTCCGCCGCGCGCCGCGGCGATGCAACCCGCGTGGCTGCTGCTCGTGCAGACCATTTGCCAGCTCGCGCCGGTCATCGCGAGCGAATCGAGCACGACGCCGCGCGTGACGCTCGGTTCCGAGACGAGAATCAAGGGCAGCGGCCCGCTCGTATCGACGACAGTGCCCGGCTTCGCGAGCCATTCGAGCCGCCCGGTGAAAAGCCGCATGCCGCGCGCATCGCCGATACGCCGCTTGCCGACGGCGAGATCGAGTTCGCCCGCATCGACCATCTGATAAAGGCGTCCCGTCATGCCGATCGTGATTTCCAGTTCGACGTCCGGATGCGTGTCGCGAAACGCCGCGAGCACGCTCGGCAGCGGTCCGAGCGCGATATCGTCCGATGAGCCGAGCCGCACACGTCCGCGCAGGCGCGGCGAGCTGAATTGCGACTGCGCATGCGCCATTGCTTCGAGAATCACGCGGGCGTGGACGAGCATCGCTTCGCCGTCGGCGGTCAGCGCGAGCGAATGCGTGTCGCGCACGAAAAGACGCCGCCCGACGCTCTCCTCCAGGCGCCGGATGTGCTCGGAGACGCTGGATTGCCGAAGCCCGAGTTGCCGCCCTGCATCGGTGAAACTGTGCGACGCGGCCACGGTCGCGAACGTGTTCAGCCAGACTGGATTGAGCATGCGTCATTGTGATCGCCATTGCCGATGACAGTCAATGCGGTTAGCGGTCTTCCCGATGACGCCGCAAGTCATTAACATTTCACATATCGCGCGACAGGCTTGTTTTCAAACGGCTTTCTTCGTCGCGCGGCGACCGTGACTCCGCTTCCCACATGACCAAAAATTCTTCGCACACGGCATTGCTCTGGATCGTCGCCGTGGGCTTCTTCATGCAGGCGCTCGACACGACCATCGTGAACACGGCGCTGCCTTCCATCGCGCGCAGTCTTCACGCCGCGCCGCTCGCGATGCAGTCGATCGTCGTCGCCTACACGCTCACGATGGCGCTGCTCACGCCCGCTTCCGGCTGGCTCGCCGACCGCTTCGGCACGCGCCGCGTCTATCTCGTCTCGATCTCGCTGTTCGTCGTCGGCTCGCTGGCCTGCGCGGGCGCGCATTCGCTGAACCAGCTCGTGCTCGCGCGCGTGCTGCAAGGCGTCGGCGGGTCGATGCTGCTGCCGATCGGCCGTCTCGCCGTGCTGCGCGCCGTCTCCGGCGAAGCGTACGTTTCCGCGCTCGCGATGATCTCCGTCGCCGGTCAGGTCGGCCCGATTCTCGGCCCGACGCTCGGCGGCTGGTTCGTCGAGTCGTTTTCGTGGCACTGGATCTTCCTCATCAATGTGCCGATCGGCGCGGCCGGTCTGTACGCGGTACAGCGCTTCCTGCCGAACGACACGCTGCACGATGCGCCGCCCTTCGACTTCGTCGGCTGCGGATTGCTGTCGATGTGCATGGTGTCGTTCTCGCTCGCGCTCGACAGCCCCGTGGAGACGCACCGCGGCGCGGTATCGGCGGCGCTCTTCGCGCTGGCGGCGGTGTCGGCGTTCGCGTATGTGCCGTACGCGCGGCACAAGCGCAATCCGCTCTTCAAGCTCGAGCTTTTCCACGAGCCGAACTTCAGCGTCGGTTTGATCGGCAATCTGCTGTGCCGCATCGGTTCGAGTGCGGTGCCGTTCCTGCTGCCGCTTCTGATGCAGCTCGAACTCGGCTACAGCCCGCTGCATTCCGGCCTGATGATGCTGCCGATCGCCATCGCCGGCACGATCAGCAAACGCTGGATCGCCCAGCTCGTGAAGCGCTATGGCTACGACATGTTCCTGCTCGTGAACACGGCGCTCGTGGGCGCCTCGATCGTCGCGTTCGCGCTGTTCTCGCCGACGTTGCCGCTCGCCGTCGAAATCGCGATTCTCGTCGTGTTCGGCGCGTGCAACTCGATGCAGTTCGCCGCGATGAACAGCGTCACGCTCAAAGGCCTCTCGATCAAGGACGCCGGCAGCGGCAACAGCCTCTTCTCGATGGTGCAGATGCTCGCGATCGGCCTGGGCGTGTCGATCGGCGGCTCGCTCGTGCAGGTGTTCCAGGGGCCGTTCTCGACCGCGACCGGCTTCAGGCTCAGCTTCGTGTGCATGGGCGTGGTGACGCTGCTGTCGGGCGTCGTGTTCCGTTATCTCGATTCCGCGCCGCAAGGCGCCGCGCCCGTGCGCGCCGGCACGTCCTGACGGTTACGGCTATTCTGTCGGTCCGAACGATTCGTTTTCTTCTGGAGCGCAACCGTGCAATACCGCAAATTCGGCAACACCGGTCTCACCGTTTCGCGTCTCACGCTCGGCACGATGACGTTCGGCCTGCAGACAGAGGAAGACGTGTCGCGCAGCATCATGGATCGCGCGGCGGACGCGGGCGTCAATTTCATCGACGCGGCGAACGTCTATCCGCTCGGCAGCGGGCACGATCTCGCGGGCCGCACCGAGGAGATCGTCGGCCGCTGGCTCAAGGGCCGCCGCGACAGCTACATTCTCGCGACCAAGGCGGCGCATGAGATGGGGCCGCTCGCGTGGCACAAGGGCACGTCGAGGAAGCATCTGCTCGATGCGATCGACGCATCGCTCAAGCGGCTCGACACGGATTACGTCGACCTGTACCAGCTCCATAACGACGATCGCGACACGCCGCTCGACGAGACGCTCGAAGCGCTCGACACCATCGTGCGGCAGGGCAAGGCGCGGTATATCGGCGTATCGAATTTTCTGGCGTACCGGCTCGCGCGTGCGCTCGGCCGCTCGGATGTGCTGCGCGCCGCGCGCTTCGTTTCCGTGCAGCCGCGCTACAACCTGCTGTTTCGCCAGATCGAGCGCGAATTGCTGCCGCTCGCGACCGAGGAAAGTCTCGCCGTGATTCCGTACAACCCGCTCGCGGGCGGTCTGCTGACGGGCAAGCACCGCTTCGATGCCGGCCCGAGCGAAGGCCGCTTCACCGGCGCGGTCGGCAAGGCGGGCGCCATGTACACGCAGCGTTACTGGCACGAGCGCGAGTTTCAGACGATCGAGCAGATCGACAAGATCGTCGCGCCGACAGGACGTTCGCTCGCGAGCACGGCGCTCGCGTGGGTGCTGGCGAATCCGGCGGTGACGTCGGCGATCATCGGCGCGAGCCGGCCCGATCAACTGAACGAGACGCTGGCGGCCGTCGATCAGCCGATCGATCCTGACATCAAAACGAAGCTCGACGAAGCGACGGTCGAATATCGCTTCGGCGACGCATTGCGCTGATTCTTCTCAGACGCGGGCCGCGCGCGCGCGATAAACGCCTTCGAGCGAGTAAATCGCGAGCGCGGCCCAGATCGCGCCATAGCCGAGCAATTGATCGTGCCCGAAGAATTCCTGATAGATCACGACGCCGATCAGCAATTGCAGCGACGGCGTGATGTACTGGATCAGCCCGAGCATCGATAGCGGAATGCGCCGCGCGCCCGCTGCGAAAAGCAGCAGCGGCACGGCGGTCACGGGTCCGGCCGCCGCGAGCAGCAGCTTCACGCCGGGCGACGCATGCGCGAAGCCGCTGCCGCCGTGCGAACTCAGGAAGAAAAGATAGAGCAGCGCGACGGGACACAGCAGCATCGTTTCGAGCGTGAGTCCTTCGAGCGCGCCGAGCGACGCGGTCTTGCGCAAGAGTCCGTAGCCACCGAACGTCAGCGCGAGCGCGAAGCTGATCCACGGCGGCGCGCCGTTCACCCACGTCAGCCACAACACGCCGAGCGCGGCGATCGTCACCGCGATCCATTGCACCGGCCGCAACCGCTCGTGCAGGAACGCCATTCCGAACAGCACGTTCACGAGCGGATTGATGAAGTAGCCGAGGCTCGCCTCGACGATACGCCCGTCGTTCACCGCCCAGATATAGATGCCCCAGTTCGCCGACAACAGCACGGCGCTCGCGGCGAAACGCGCGAGCAGACGCCGGTCGCGCAGAACGGGACCGAGCCACGCCCACTGGCGGCGCACGGTCATGACGATCAGGAGGAAGACCATCGACCACGCCATGCGATGCGCGAGCATCTCGACCGCGCCGATCGAATGCAGAGCCTTGAAGTAGATCGGGAAAAGGCCCCAGATGGCAAAGGCCGAGAATGCGTAGACGACGCCTGGATTCATTGTTCGATGCGTAGAGCGGAGTCGCCGCGCACGAACGATCGGCTCGTTCGCCCGCGTTTTCTTGCCTTATGGCAGGAAAGCGTTCCGCAAGGATTGGAAGCCGGATTTTAGTCGACGCACGGGGTTTGGCTCCAGCGCCCACGCAAACGATGACGGATCGATGGCGAACCCTTCGACGAATTCCCGCTCGAACCTTGAGCGCGAAAGCCGTCCGAAGGGTCGTGCTAGCATGGCCGGCCGCGCGATTGCCGTTCGTCCTCCCGCCCGCCCTACTGTTCGCGAATGAATAACCACAACGTCCATCAAAGTTTCTTTCATATCCTGCTGTGCGCCGTCACGCTCGCGCTCGCGTGGGTGCTGCTGCCGTTTTTCGGCGCGATCTTCTGGGGCGCGATTCTCGCGATCCTGTTTCAGCCGATGCAGCGCTATCTCGCCGCGCGCTTCGGCAAGCGCCGCAATCTCGCCGCGCTGACGACGCTGGCCGCCGCGATTCTCATCGTCATTATTCCGCTCGCGATCGTCGCGGTGACACTCGTGCAGGAAGTCGCGCTCGTCTATGCGCGGATCAAGAGCGGCGAGCTGAACTTCGGGCTGTATTTCCAGCACGCGCTGCATGCGCTGCCCGCATCGGCGCAGCAACTGCTCGGGCGTTTCGGACTCGACGACATCGGCGGCGTGCAGCGCAAGCTCATGGAAGGCGCGTCGCAGATCAGCCAGTTCGCCGCGGCGCAGGCGCTGTCGATCGGGCAGAACACGTTCCAGTTCGTCGTGAGCTTCGGCGTGATGCTGTACCTCGTGTTCTTCCTTTTGCGCGACGGCGGCGAGATCGGCCGACGCATCCGGCGCGCGATTCCGCTCGATCCGGAGCCGAAGCAGCATCTGATCGCGAAGTTCACCACGGTCGTGCGCGCGACGGTCAAGGGCAACATCGCGGTCGCGGCGGTGCAGGGATTGCTCGGCGGATTGATCTTCTGGATTCTGGGTATCGGCGGCTCGCTGTTGTGGGGCGTGCTGATGGCGTTCCTTTCGCTGTTGCCCGCGGTCGGCGCGGCGATCGTCTGGGCGCCCGCGGCGCTCTACTTCTTCATGACGGGGCAGATCGTCAAGGGACTGATTCTCGTCGTGTTCTGCGTCGTGGTGATCGGGCTCGTGGATAACGTGCTGCGGCCGATTCTCGTCGGCAAGGACACGAAGATGCCCGACTGGGTCGTGCTCATTTCGACGCTCGGCGGGATGGCGCTCTTCGGCATCAACGGCTTCGTGATCGGGCCGCTGGTGGCGGCGCTGTTCATGGCGTGCTGGGATCTGTTTTCGCAGGACGAGGCCGGCAAGCTGTAGCCGCAATGCAAAACCGGCGCTGGATCAGCGCCGGTTTTGCGGAGTTCAGCGCGTATTCGGCGCCACGTAACGGCACTCGAACCGTTTTCTCACCGTCCCGTTTTCATCGACGCTTTCCAGATACACGTCGAACTGCCACAAGCGCGCCATGTGCTTGAGGACTTCGTCGCTGTCGTTCGAGAGATGGCGGTTGTCGGTCATGAAGTGACGCAGCGTCAGACTGCGATCGCCGCGCGTATTCACCGAATACACCTGAATATTCGGCTCGCGATGATGAATGTCGTACTGCCGCGACAACGCCTGACGCACATAGCGATACCCGCTGTCGTCGTGAATCGCCGACACTTCGAGCGCGTCGCGCATGTCGTCGTCGAGGATCGAGAACAGACGCATCTCGCGAATCAGATGCGGCGACAAATACTGCGCAATGAAACTTTCGTCCTTGAAGTTGCGCATCGCGTAATGCAAGGACTCGAGCCAGTCGCTGCCCGCGAGTTCGGGGAACCACTCGCGATCTTCGTCCGTCGGGTTTTCGCAGATGCGGCGGATGTCGCTCATCATCGAAAAGCCGAGCGCGTACGGATTGATGCCGCTGTAATACGGCTTCGTCACCGGCGGCTGATACACGACGTTCGAATGCGAGTGCAGAAACTCCATCATGAAGCTGTCTTCGAGACGGCCTTCGTTGTAGAGCGTGTTCAGCAGCGTGTAGTGCCAGAACGTAGCCCAGCCTTCGTTCATGACCTGCGTCTGCCGCTGCGGATAAAAATACTGGCCGATCTTGCGCACGATGCGAATGACTTCGCGCTCCCACGGCTCCAGCAACGGCGCATTTTTCTCCGCGAAGTACAGCAGATTCTCCTGCGGCTCCGGCGGATAGCGGCTCTCGATTTCCTCCGGCGACGGCTCCTTGCCCTTCGGCAGCGTGCGCCACAGTTCGTTGACCTGCGATTGCAGATACGCTTCGCGCTCGCGGCGCATCGCCGCTTCCTTCGCGAGCGAGAGCTTCTGCGGCCGCTTGTAGCGATCGACGCCGTAGTTCATCAGCGCGTGGCACGAGTCGAGCAATTCCTCGACACGATCCAGTCCATAGCGCTCCTCGCACTCCGCGATGTAATTCTTCGCGTAGACGAGGTAATCGATGATTGCGTGGGCGTCCGTCCACAGACGGAAGAGATAGTTGCCCTTGAAGAACGAGTTGTGCCCGTATGCCGCGTGCGCGATCACGAGCGCCTGCATCGTCATGGTGTTCTCTTCCATGAGATACGCGATGCAGGGATTGGAATTGATGACGATTTCGTACGCGAGGCCCATTTGCCCGCGCCGATAGCCTTTCTCGGTCGCGAGAAAATGCTTGCCGAACGACCAGTGCCGATAATTCACCGGCATGCCGACGGACGCGTACGCGTCCATCATCTGCTCGGAACTGATGATTTCGAGTTGAATGGGATAGGTGTCGAGACCGTAACCGTTCGCGACGCGCGAAATCTCGGCGTCGTATTCCTCGATGAGTTCGACGCTCCAGTCCGACGGGCACGGCAGCGGTCGCCGCTTCTCCGATACATTCATTCTGCCTTCCTCGTGCGCCTCGTCTGTCTCTGAGGACGCCTTGCGTTGCCCTTCCTCGGGTCCCAGCCTGGAAGCCGCACGACCGTCCGTGCCTTCGAGCTGATACCCACGCGTCTCGTTGTGCCAATGCGGCTTCGTCATGCGGCCGCCTGCTGTTTTTCGAACAGCTCGCGGAACACCGGATAGATGTCCGCGGCCGAATCGACTTTCTTCATGGCCAGTTCAGGCGCGCCCATCGCAAGCTGAGCATACTCCAACCAGAGATTTTGCTCCTCCGGCGCAACTTGAATATAGGCAAAATACCGGACCTTCGGCAGGATGTCTTCCGCCAGCAGCCTGCGGCACTTGGGGGAATCGTCCGTCCAGTTGTCGCCGTCCGATGCCTGCGCGCCGTAAATGTTCCATTCAGTCGGCGAGTAACGCTCGTCCATGATCTTCTTCATGAGCTCGAGCGCGCTCGATACCACCGTGCCGCCGCTTTCGGTCGAATGGAAGAAGGTGTCTTCGTCCACTTCCTCGGCGCGCGTATGGTGCCGGATGAACACCACCTCGATTTTCTCGTAGTTCCGCTGCAGGAACAGATACAGGAGGATGAAGAAGCGCTTGGACAAGTCCTTGCGCTGCTCGTCCATCGAGCCGGAGACGTCCATCAGGCAGAACATCACCGCCTTGCTCGACGGCGTGGGCTGCTTCACGCGATTGATGTAGCGCAGATCGAACGGATCGATGAATGGAATGCGCGTGATCCGGCCCTGCATGACGACGATATCCGCTTCGAGACGCGCGATCTCTTCCTGATCGGCGTTCTCGTCCTTCAACTGCTCCAGTTGCCGCTCCATTTCGCGCAGTTGCGACGCGAGCGGCCAGCCGAGCGCGATGCGCCGTCCGAGCGCGGAGCGCAAGGACCTCACCACGTCGATGTTGTTCGGCGTGCCTTCCGCCGCCCAGCCCGCGCGCACGTTCTTCCAGGTCGGCACGGCGAGCAGTTGTGTCTTCACGAGACGCGGCAGTTCGAGATCGTCGAAGAAGTACTGCATGAACTCTTCGCGCGACAGCTCGAAGACGAAGTCGTCCTGCCCTTCGCCTTCGTTGCTGGCGCTCTTGCCGCCGCCGCCCGCGCCGCCCGGCGGGCGCGGAATCTTGTCGCCGCGAATGTAATCGGCGTTGCCCGGATGGACGTACTCGCGCTTGCCGCCCGGTCCATGACGGAACGAGGGCTCGGAGATGTCCTTTTTGGGGATGGTGATGCTCTGAGTGCTTTGAATGTCTTTGATACTGCGATCGCGGACCGCGTCGGAAACGGCGCGGCGAATGTAACTCTTGACGCGTCGCAGGAAGCGTTCGCGGTTGGCGATGCTCTTGTTCTTGCCGGCTAACCTGCGGTCGATGATTTGGTGCAGCACATCCAGTCTCCCGCGTTATGGGCGAGCTTGCGAGGCGCCGCGTATGGCTTCGACCGATCGCAGCGTCTCCGTCTCGCAAATGGTCCACATCGACGCCCGGACGCAATCGCCGCGCCTGGGCATCCGGACTTCTCGACTACCGCTATGCGCGGGACCGGAGCCCGGCGCTTCGAGCGCCGGCTCCCGTCTTGCCCTGCATTACGACGACTTGCGCACGCGCAGATACCAGTCGCAGAGGAGCCGGACCTGCTTCGGCGTGTAACCCTTCGCGACCATGCGATTGACGAAGTCTTCATGCTTGCGTTGCTCTTCGGCCGAGCCTTTCGCGTTGAACGAAATCACCGGCAGAAGTTCTTCGGTGTTGGAGAACATCTTCTTCTCGATCACCACGCGCAGCTTTTCATAGCTGATCCACGCGGGATTCTTGCCGCCGTTCGCCGCACGCGCACGCAACACGAAGTTCACGATCTCGTTGCGGAAATCCTTCGGGTTGCTGATGCCCGCGGGCTTCTCGATCTTCTCCAGCTCGGCATTCAACGCCGCCCGGTCGAAGCTCTCGCCGGTGTCGTGATCGCGGAACTCCTGGTCCTGAATCCAGAAGTCGGCGTACGTCACATAGCGGTCGAAGATGTTTTGTCCATACTCCGAATACGACTCCAGATACGCGGTCTGAATTTCTTTCCCGATAAACTCGGCGTAGCGCGAGGCCAGCACGTCCTTGATGAACGACAGGTACTTCTGCTCCGTCTCCGGCGGGAACTGCTCGCGTTCGATCTGCTGTTCGAGCACGTACATGAGATGCACCGGGTTCGCGGCGACTTCGCTCGAATCGAAGTTGAACACGCGCGACAGAATCTTGAACGCGAAGCGCGTGGACACGCCCGTCATGCCTTCGTCGACGCCCGCGTAATCGCGGTACTCCTGATACGACTTCGCCTTCGGGTCCGTGTCCTTCAGGTTCTCGCCGTCATAGACCTGCATCTTCGAGAAGAGGCTCGAATTTTCAGGCTCGTGCAGGCGCGTGAGCACCGCCATCTGCGCCATCATCTTGAGCGTGCCCGGTGCGCAGACCGCCTCGGCGAGGGACGAATTGCGCAAGAGCTTCTCATAGATCTTGATCTCTTCGCCGTAGCGCAGGCAGTACGGCACCTTCACGACGAAGATACGGTCGAGCAGTGCTTCGTTGTTCTTGTTGTTGCGAAATGCCTTCCACTCCGACTCGTTCGAGTGCGCGAGGATCACGCCGTCGAAAGGAATGGCGCCGAAGCCTTCCGTGCCCTTGAAGTTGCCTTCCTGGGTCGCGGTGAGCAGCGGGTGCAGCACCTTGATCGGCGCCTTGAACATTTCGACGAATTCCAGCAAGCCCTGATTGGCGAGGCACAGGCCGCCGGAATAGCTGTATGCGTCCGCGTCGTCCTGCGAATAGGTTTCGAGCTTGCGGATATCCACCTTGCCGACGAGCGACGAGATGTCCTGATTGTTCTCGTCACCCGGTTCGGTCTTCGCGATGCCGATCTGACGCAGGATGGACGGATAGCGGCGCACCACGCGGAACTTGCGGATGTCGCCGTTGTACTCGTGCAGGCGCTTCACGGCCCACGGCGAGAGAATGCTCTTCAGATAACGGCGCGGAATGCCGTACTGCTCTTCGAGCACCGGGCCGTCTTCGTCGTAATCGAAGAGGCCGAGCGGCGACTCGTTGACGGGCGAGCCCTTCAGCGAATAGAACGGCACGCGCTCCATGAGCTGCTTCAGCCGTTCGGCGATCGACGACTTGCCGCCGCCCACCGGACCCAGCAGATACAGGATCTGCTTCTTTTCTTCGAGACCCTGTGCCGCGTGCCGGAAGTACGACACGACGTTCTCGATCACCTCCTCCATTCCATAGAATTCGCGGAACGCCGGGTACACCTTGATGACCTTGTTCGCAAACACACGCGATAAACGCGGGTCGAGGCGAGTGTCGACCATTTCCGGTTCCCCGATGGCCGTCAACATGCGTTCGCCCGCTGTTGCATATGTGGCAGGATCTTCTTTGCAGAGCGCGAGATACTCTTCGAGCGAGAATTCCTCCTCGCGGGTTTTTTCGAAGCGGGTCGCGAAACTGCTGTAGATATCCATGCTACCTCCTCGCCGAAGTCAGAAAGCTATGTCGTGCGCAACGCGCGTAATCGAAACGACATCGCTTGAAATCATCCTAAACCCTTTCGAATTTTTTTTCACGCACTTGCGTTGTTCATTTGCTTCGAAGAATTACTAGCTTGGTGCGTTATTTTCGTTCACCTACAATGCTCTTCCCAATGTCGCTATCGTCTTTCGCGATATTGTTGCTGCCTGTTCGCTTCCCCGCGCTCTTCGCCACATATCCACTGCTTGTGTCCGCCAATGCGACGTGCGCATGCATGCATCGCTTCATGATGAATACGGCCGCTTGCGCTCATAAGATGCAATGTATCGATGCATACGCGCCATCATCGATCATTACGCGAGCACCAGTTCCAGCTCTCCGATGCGATCGATCGCGCCATGCAGCATGCCGGGTCCGTCGACGCGATACGCGCCCGTATAGGAGCCCGTGGTGATGGTCCAGAACGGCTCGACCGTTAAACCCATGCGGCAACAATGGTTGACGAGCCAAGGCAGCAACTCGCGCGGGTCGCCCGCCGGATTGCCGAGCGCGGCCGGCGCGATAGAGACGCCGTCCAGCGTGAATTCGAGGCGCGGCGTGAGAAAGTCGAAGCCCGGCGCGACGACGTCGTAAGGTTCCATGCCCGAGACCACGAGCGCGCCATTGTTCTGCGAATCGGCGAGTTGCGCGAGCGGGTCCACATTGGGCCATTGCGCGAAACGGCTGTCGACGACTTCGAGCGCGACCGCAATACCGCCGATCGCATCGAACACTTCCTCGCGTGTGTAAGGGTCATGTCGCGGCGGCAGCGCATACGCGAAACGAAACGCCACTTCGAGTTCCACCAGCACGCGAAAAAACGATTGAAAAGGCACGCGCGCCGGCGAGACGTGGACGAGCGCGGCGTCGATGGGCGCGCCGGTAGCGAGCGCATCGGGGGCGCGCGCGCCGATCTTCCACGCGCCGATGCGCGCATCCGACTCTCTCAGCATCTCGTGCTGGATCGCGTAGGCGGTGGGCGCGTCGGCCGGAATGTCGGCGGGCGCCAGCGTTTCGATCAGCTGATGCCGGCGGCGGGCGTCCGCAAACTTCGCGGCGAGTGTCGATCCGGTCATGTCGATATCCTCGTGTGAGCGATGACGCACACCCGTCAGTGTACGGGTTACCGGATCGGCGTTGGTCGCGCGCGTGTGCATTCGCGCGCATTCACGACATGCTCAGAACGTTTCCCAGTCGCCGCCGGCGTTCGCGTTCGCCGGCGCTTTGGGCGCCGCCGGCGCTGCGACGGTGCGCTTCGGCGGCGCGACGCGCGGCGTCATCGTTGCACGCGGTGCAACTTTCGCCGCCGGTGCGGATGCGGTCATCGTCGATGCAAGGGGCGCGCCATCCGCCACCTGGAACACCGCCACCGCTTGCCGCAGACGCGCGGCCTGATCTTCGAGCGACTGCGCCGCCGCCGCCGCTTCCTCGACGAGCGCGGCGTTTTGCTGCGTCACCTCGTCCATCTGCGTGACGGCGCGCGACACCTGCTCGATGCCGCTGCTCTGCTCCTCCGACGCCGCCGCGATTTCGCCCATGATGTCGGTCACGCGCTGCACCGCGCCGATGATCTCGTTCATCGTGCGGCCGGCTTCGTCGACGAGCGTCGTGCCGGTGCGCACGCGCGCCACCGAGGTGTCGATCAGCTCCTTGATTTCCTTCGCCGCCGCCGACGAACGCTGCGCGAGACTGCGCACCTCGCCCGCGACGACCGCGAAGCCGCGCCCTTCCTCGCCCGCGCGCGCCGCTTCGACGGCCGCGTTGAGCGCGAGAATGTTGGTCTGGAACGCAATGCCTTCGATGATCGTGATGATGTCCGCGATCTTCGACGAGCTGCCGTTGATCTCGCGCATCGTGTCGACGACCTGCGTGACGACCGCGCTGCCCTTGCCCGCGATGTCCGACGCGTTCGCCGCCAGCGCGCTCGCCTGCCGCGCGTTGTCGGCGTTCTGGCGGACGGTGCCGGTCAGCTCTTCCATGCTCGACGCCGTTTCCTGCAGCGCGGACGCCTGTTCCTCGGTGCGCGAGGATAAATCGGTGTTGCCCGCGGCGATCTGCTGCGTCGCGGACGCGATCGATTCGCTGCCCGAGCGCACGGTGCGCACCGTCGTGAGCAGGCTCGCGCGCATTCTGGCGAGACCTTCTAGCAACTGCCCCATTTCGTCGCGCGACGTGACGGCGACCTCGCGGCGCAGATCGCCCGCGGCGATCGCCTCGAAATGGCCGAGCGCGGCTTCGAGCGGCCGCGCGATCGCGCGCCGCAGCGAGACCCACGCGAACACCGCGGCCGCGATGCCGAGCCCGATCGCGCCGAGACTCAGCGCGCGGAACCACAGGAAGCGGCTCTGCGTCTCGTCGTAACTCTGCTTCGATGCTTCGGTCAGATACTTGCGCAGCGCGTCGTTCGCGTTGGCGAGCTCGTTGTACATCGCCTGCATCGCCTTGGCGTTCGCGATGATGCCGTCGTGATCGTTCGCCATGACCGAGGCGACGCCCTTGTCGACGATGCCTTGCAGCGCGAGACGCTTGTCCTGCACGGCGTCGGCGAGACGCTTTTCGCCCGGCGCCTGCGGCAAGGACGCGTATTCCTTCCAGTAGCCGTCCGCCCGGTCGCGCATCATGCGCGCGCGCTCGACGGTGGACGCCACCTCCGGCGTGCCCGCGAGGAGCGCCGCGCGGTCGAACACGAGCCGCTCGCGCGCGGCGTACATTTCCGCGTTCCCGACCGCGATCGCCGCCGGCATTTGCACCGAGTAGGTTTGCTGAAACGCGCCATTCGAATGGCTCATGCCGGTGAGCCCCAGCGCGCCGATCGCGATGAGCAGCGCACCCAGAAACGCCATCGAAATGCCGAGGCGCGCCTTGATCGTCAAAGCCTTTTTCATTGAGTTTTCCCTGAGGCCG
This sequence comes from Caballeronia novacaledonica, assembly GCF_900258035.1. Taxonomy (GTDB): domain Bacteria; phylum Pseudomonadota; class Gammaproteobacteria; order Burkholderiales; family Burkholderiaceae; genus Caballeronia; species Caballeronia novacaledonica. The sequence goes on from NZ_OGTP01000012.1 coordinate 60,900, forward strand.
CCCGCGAGCGGTGTCGTCGTCCGTGACTGCGGGTGCGCGTGACATTACGCGGCCGCTATTGACGTAAACGGCGCGAAAGCGCAACGACTTGAGGGAATTATTTCGTCTGACGATAAAACGGCGCGTCAGGCGCGCCGTTTTTCAGCCGACATTGAAAAGTTATGCGGAAATTTCGCTGCGGTGCGGAATAGACGGCTGGGCGCCGTCGCGTGTCACCGCCACCGCCGCCGCGCGCTGGCCGAACGAGATCGCATCGCTCGGAGCGGCGCCGCGCGCCAGTTCCGCCGCGAAACCGCCGATGAACGTGTCGCCGGCGGCGGTCGTGTCGATCGCCTCGACTTTCGGCGACGGCAGATGAACGCCTTCGTCGCCTGCGCCGTCGAGCAGCGCGAGCACGCCTTGTGCGCCGAGCGTCACGATCACGTTGCGCGCGCCTTTCGCCTTGAGCGCCTGCGCGGCGCGGCGCGCGTCGTCGGGCGAATCGATCGTCACGCCCGAGAGCGTCGCGGCTTCCAGTTCGTTCGGAATCAGATAGTCGACGAGCGGAAACCAGTCCGGCGGCAACTTGCGCGCGGCGGGCGCGGGATTGAGGATCGTCGTGCGCCCGAGACGCCGGCCGGCGGCGAGCGCGGCGCGCACGGTTTCGAGCGGCGTTTCGAGCTGGCACACGATGACATCCGCTTGCGCGATCAGCGCTTCCTGCGACGCGATGCGCGCGGGCGTCACTTCGGCATTGCTGCCCGCGACGATGACGATCGCGTTCTGGCTCGCGTCGTCTACGACGATGAGCGCGACGCCCGTCGGCGCATCCGCGCTGGTCGCAAGCGCCGTGCAGTCGATGCCTTCCGCCTCCAGACTGCCCTTGAGCGTCGCGCCGTTCGAGTCGTTGCCGACGCAGCCGATCATCGCGACCTGCGCGCCGAGACGCGCCGCGGCGACCGCCTGATTACCGCCCTTGCCGCCCGGCACCTGCGCGAACGCGTGGCCGGCAAGCGTTTCGCCCGGCCTCGGCAGACGCGGCGCGCGCGCGACGAGATCCATGTTGAGGCTGCCGACCACGGTCACGCGGCCGGTCTTGCTTGCGTCGCCCGAACTGGCGCTGTCTCCCATCTCGATTCCCTTTGAACTGCGTTCTTTATGCCTTCGCGCTGCGCGACTCGGGCACCACGGCTGTCGATTCGCGGCGCACGAGGCGCGGCGCCACCACGCGCCGGCGTGTCGTGCCGGTGAGCTTGCCGGTGATGCGCTCGATCAGCGTCTGCGCGGCCATTTCGCCGAGCGCGCGCACCGATTGTCCCACCGTCGACAAGGCCGGATAGGTGTAGCGCGACAACTCGACATCGTCGAAACCGATGATCGAGCAATCCGTCGGCACGTTGATGTGACGCTCGGCCGCCGCCCGCAGCGCGCCGATGCCCATCATGTCGTTGCACGCGAAGATCGCGGTCGGCTTCATGTTGTCGAGCAGTTGCGAGGCCGCGGCGTAACCGCCCGTCGCGGAAAAGTCGCTCTGCACGATTGCGTTCGGCTCGATCTCGATGCCGCGCTCGGCCATCGCGCGGATGAAGCCGTGCAGGCGCATGGCGGAAACAGCCGTCGCGACCGGCCCCGTGATGCAGCCGATCTTCGAGTGCCCGAGTTGCAGCAGATGCCGCGTCGCGAGATACGCGCCCTTTTCGTGGTCGATCTGCACGAGATCGGATTGCAGCCCTTCGATATTGCGATCGACGATTATGAGCGGCTCGCGCGCGCCCGCAAGACACTGCGCGAGCACGGAATCCTCGCCCGCCGACGCGATCACGAGCCCGTCGATGCGCTTTTCCTGCAGCACACGCAGATAGTTGCGCTGCTTGGCGGGATCGTCGTCGGAGTTGCAGAAGAACACGCAATAGCCGTTCTTCGCGCAGCCGTCCTCGACGCCGCGCGCCAGCTCGGCGAAATACGGATTCGTCGCGTTCGGCACGAGCAGGCCGATGGTCGCCGTCGAGCGCGCCTTCAGCGAGCGCGCGACCGCCGACGGCACGTAGTCGAGCTCGAGAATCGCCCGCTCGACTTTCGCCCGCACGTCGGCCGACACCGGCCGTGAATTGTTCACTACGTGGGATACCGTCGTAAACGACACCCCGGCAATGGCTGCCACGTCTTTGATCGTCGCCATACATCGTCCTTCGCTATCTTGGTCCAACTGCTCTTATTGGTCGTAAGGCGTCCGGCGCGTACTTCTCTTCTCGCGCGCCCTGCTGCTTTCCCCGCGCCCTGCTTGCCGCTTCGCTTCATTTACCGTCGTCGGGCGCTTATTCCGCCCCGTGCGGATCGCGCCGCCGACGTCCATCGGTCAGACAAACGATTACACACGCTTCCTTCTGCTGCGGTATGTGTCCAGCACCACCGCCACCACGATCACCGCGCCGGTAATGATGCGCTTGGTCGGCTCGTTCGCGCCGATCTGCGCCAGTCCCGCCGCCAGCACGGAGATGATCAACACCCCGAAAAACGTGCTGATGACCGAGCCGCGCCCGCCCATCAGGCTCGTTCCGCCGATCACGACGGCCGCGATCACCTGAAGCTCCAGCCCCGCGCCCGCGTTCGGATCGGCGGCTTCCAGGCGCGAAATCTGGAACAGCGCCGCGAGGCCCGAAAGCGCGCCCATCAGCGCGAAAACGATCACCTTGTACGGCCGCGGATTGACGCCCGCGAGCCGCACCGCTTCCTCGTTCGTGCCGATTCCTACGAGATATCGGCCAAAAACCGTCCGGGTCAAGACCAGATGCGCGATTATCATCACCGCGACCGCGATCAGGAACGCGGGCGAGATGCCGAACGCGATCGGATTCGACAGAAAATCGAACGCATCGCCGATATACGCCGTGCGCGAATTCGTCATCTGATACGCGAGCCCGCGCGCGCCTTCCAGCACGCCGAGCGACACGATGAACGACGGAATTCGCCACGCCACCGTCACGAGGCCCGTGACCGTTCCCGTCAGCGCGGCCGCCGCGAGGCCGATCAGCGCGGCGGGAAACGCCGGCCAGTGCCACTTGAGCGCGGCCACGCTCACGACCGACGCGCCCAGCGCCAGCACCGAGCCCACCGACAGATCGATGCTCGCGATGATCAGCACGAACGTCATGCCGACCGACATCACGACGAGATCCGGAATCTGGTTCGCGATCGTGCTGAACGTGTCGTACGTCAGGAAGTGCGCGCTCAGCACGGAAAACAGCGCGATCATCGCGGCCAGCGCACCCGCGAGTCCCAGGTAATTCGAAATGCCGAGACGCGTGCCGACGCCTTTCGCGCTCTTCGGTGCATCGGCGGGCAGGTTCGCTTCGCTCATTCAGTGCTCCACGTTGTCTTCGGGCGCTTTCGCGTCGGGCGCGATCGGGTCGTGCAGGATCGCCTCGCGCTTCGCGTAACCCGAGAACGCCGCCGCCAGCAGCGCGTCCTGCGTCCAGTTCGCGCGCTCGAACACGCCCGTCATGCGCCCGGCCGACATCACGCCGATCCGGTCGCAGATCAGCATCAGTTCGCGCAGGTCGCTCGACACGACGACGAGCGCGCGTCCTTCGCGGGCCAGCGCGCCCATCAGCCCGTAAATATCGAACTTGGCGCCGACGTCGATGCCGCGCGTCGGTTCGTCGAACAGCAGCACCGAGCAGTCACGCGCGAGCCAGCGGCCGATCACGACTTTCTGCTGATTGCCGCCCGACAGCTCCGACACCGCCTGCGCCGGACCGGACGTGCGGATGCGCATCGCGTCGATCTGGCGTTGCGCGAGCGCGGATTCCCGGCGCGTATCGACGATGCCGTGCCGCGCCACCGCGCCCAGGTTTCCGAGTGAAACGTTCGCGGCGATCGGCAAGCTCAGCAACAGGCCTTCGCCCTTGCGGTCCTCCGTGATGAGCGCGATGCCTTCCTCGACCGCATCCGAAGGCGACTGCACCGACACGCGCCGCAGCGCTGCGCCGTTGCGCGCGACCGACACCGTGCCCGCGTCGGCGCGATCCGCGCCGTAAATGAGGCGCATGAGTTCGGTGCGGCCCGCGCCGATCAGCCCGCTCACGCCGAAAATCTCGCCCGCGCGCACCTCGAACGACACGTCGCGCACGACCGGCGCGCGCGTCATGCCTTCCACCTTCAGCGCGACGCCGCCGATGCGCCGCTCGCCCAGGTCGATGCGCTCGCCGATCTCGCGTCCGACCATCAGCGTGACGAGGCGATCGCTCGTGAGTTCGTCCATCGGACCGATGTGCACGAGGCGTCCGTCGCGCAGCACGGCCGCGCGCTCGGCGATGCGCCGCAATTCCTCCAGCCGGTGCGAGATGTAGACGAGCGCGACGCCGCGCGCCTTCAGCCGCTCGACCTGCTCGAACAGCAGATCGACTTCGCGGGCGGTGAGCATCGCGGTCGGCTCGTCGAGGATCAGCACGCGGCAATCGCCGATCAGGTTGCGCGCGATCTCGACCATCTGCTGATGCCCGATGCCGAGACTCTCGACGAGCGTGTCCGGGTCGATCGCGTCGAGCCCGACTTGCGCCATCGCGTGACGCGCGTCTTCCGCGAGCCGCTTCCGGTCGATCCAGCCGAAGCCCTTGCGCGGCAAGCGGTTCAAAAACAGATTTTCCGCCACCGATAACGTCGGCAGCAGGTTCAGCTCCTGCATCACCATGCGCACGCCGAGCGCTTCGGCGTCCGAGCGGCTTTTCGGCGCGTAGGGCCGGCCGGCGAGCGTCATGGTGCCCGTGGTCGGGTCCGTCAGTCCGCCGATGATCTTCGACAGCGTGCTCTTGCCCGCGCCGTTCTCGCCCGTGAGCGCGAGCACTTCGCCGGGCACGAGCTCCAGCGACACCTCCGCCAGCACCGGCTCGACGTAGGTCTTGCCGATGTCCGTCACCGTCAGCACGTTCGCGTCGTTCGATCCGGTCATGGGGCGCTTCAAGGCTTCGCTGTGCATCCTCGTGGTGGTCCCGCGCGGAAAGCGTCCGGATGGCCGCGGATCACTCCGCGCCGTCTGCCTTCCGCGCTCGTCAGTACGTTATCGGCACGCTGGCCGATAACTTTAGGCTTTCGTGCGAAGCGGCGCCGAACCTTATTTCGTCACGAGATCGACCGGCGTTTCCACGACCTGCGAAAGCTCCGACTGCTTCTTGTGGCCCGCGATCGCCTTCAGCGCCACGTCGATGCCGAACACCGCCTGCTTCGCCGCGTACTGGTCGGCGGTCGCGAGCACGCGGCCGTCCTTGAGCATCGGCTTGATCGCGCCGATATTGTCGAAGCCGACGACCTGCACCTTGCCCGCCTTGCCCGCCGCGCGAATCGCCGACACGGCGCCGATCGCCATGTTGTCGTTGTCGCACAGGAGCGCCTTCACGTTCGGGTTCGCGTTCAGGATCTGCGACGCCACCGCGTTGCCCTTGTCGATTTCCCACTCGCCCGACTGGAGCGCGACGACCTTCATGCCGGCCGCGTCCATCGCTTTCTTGAAGCCCGCGCTGCGCGCCTGCGAGTTCGTGGTGGTCGTCACGCCTTCGATGATCGCGACTTCATCGCCCTTCTTGAGCTTCGGCGCCAGATAATCGCCGACCTTTTTCGCGCCCTTCTTGTTGTCCGGGCCGACGAACGGCACGTTCAGATCCTTGGACTTGAGCACGTCCGGATCGAGCCGGTTGTCGATATTCACGACGATGATGCCCGCGTCCGCCGCCTTCTTGATGACCGGCACGAGCGCCTTCGAATCGGCCGGCGCGATGATGAGCGCGTCGACCTTCGAGACGATCATCTGCTCGACGATGCGGATCTGCGCGGCGGTGTCGGTTTCATCCTTGATGCCGTTGGTGATCAGGTCGAACTGGCTGGGGTTGTGCGCCTGATAGTCTTTCGCGCCGTTTTCCATGGTCAGGAAGAACTCGTTGGCGAGCGACTTCATGACGAGTGCGACCTTCGGCTTGCCCGCCGTTTGCGCGAATGCGGATGACGAGGCGAACGGCAACGCGCTGCAGACGGCGAGCGCGACGGCGGCCGACAGGACGCGTCGGCGAAGGGTTCGGTTCATGCGGATCTCCGTGCTTTGTTCTGGTTTGTCTGGTCTTTCGAGCAACGCGTGTCGATCCGCACTTCGCGCTGCGCGCCCGAGCCTTGGATCGCCCTTGCGGGTGCGGTTTTCAACGTTTGCTCGCCGTCGATTCTCGTTAAACGGACGCCGAAGGTCAATCGGGCTAACGTGTAGTCCGGACGGTTGCGAGCGGCGGCTCACGGGCCACGCGTGGCCGCTCGAATCAGAGATCTTCGACCGATTCCCCGTCCACCTTCTTGTCGATGATGTCGCGCGCGTAGTCGATGCCCGCGCGCGTCGCGTCGATCGGGCTGTCGAAAGGTTCCTGATCGGGCACGCCGAACATCACCGAGCGGCCGCTCTCGCCATGCGCGCTTTTCGCGATCGTCACGACGATGTCGAAGTGTCGTGGACCGTCGTCGGGCTCGTCGCGTTCTTTCGCGCGCCGCAACGCCTGCACCTTGATTTCGAAGCCCTTGTAATGGTCGGACAGCGGCGTGGACATGAACCGTCTCCTTTGCGTTGGACATGCATCGCACGATCATACGTCGGCCGTGTGCTTCGTGCGGATCGTCGGTCGGTGAAAGGCGCTTGCAAGCGTTATTCCCGCAGTCCGCGCTCTACCGATTTCACCCTATCCCACACACCGTTCATATTGGGTTTGCCATAATGCGCGGGCGGCATGCCGCTATGGACGGGCGCCGTCGAAGAATAAACCGTCACTCAAATCAGGGAGCGTCATATGACTATTCGAGCCACCGCCCTCATCGCCGTGCTGAGCCTCACGCTCGGCGCGAACGCTGCTTTCGCCGCCAACAGTCAGCAAAACAAGATGTCCGACTGCAACAAGCAGGCAGGCGATAAAAAAGGCGACGACCGCAAGGCCTTCATGAAGAGCTGTCTGTCCGCCGCGCCCGCCGCTGCTTCCGCGCCGATGACGCAGCAGCAGAAGATGACCGCCTGCAATCAGCAGGCAACCGACAAGAAAGGCGACGACCGCAAGGCGTTCATGAAGAGCTGTCTCAGCAACAAGGGCTGATCTCGCCAGCACGCCTCCTCACGCCGCGCCGCTCGTGCGCGGCGACCCTTTCGTATTTACGCAGCCTACCGGCCGATATTGCACTGCACCCAAGCAATTGATTCGCACCGTCGTCTTTTTCTCATAAGATGGCGCGAAGGCGGCCCCTCACGAATACAAGAAATACGCCATCGGCCGCCGCCATTTCGAGCGAGGCGACACGCCGCGCATGGAGGCATCCGAATGGCATGGAAACATAAAAACCGCTGGTTCAGGCGGTGGCTCGTGATTATCACGTTCTGGTTCGTGCCGGTGCTGATCGTCGCGGTGAACGAAGTGCGCGAGGAGATGGCGTACAACACCGTCGATCTTCAGAAGGCGCTCTCGACCTGGGAGCTGACCGACGCACAACGCGCCGCCGGCGTCGCCGCGCGCTGTCACGGCGCACCCGACGAGGCCCGCGCCGCCGGTTGCCCCGCCGATGTCCTCACGGCCAACGCGGCCAAACATCAGGAAGCGCTCGACGAATATGCGCATCGCAAGGCGACGCTCGCCGATTATCTGTGGCATGCCTTCGTCGGCTACTGGATCGTGCCCGCTGCGTTCCTGCTCGTGCTCGGCATGCTGATCGGCGGCATCAGGCGCGCGTTGCGCCGTCCGCAGCGTGCGCCGGCGCCGGCAAGCGCCGAGGTAAAAACGACGACCCATCCGTGATCGATGCCCGGGTACGGTCGTTGCTACTTCTCTTGGCGGTTTTCTCGTACGACGTTAAGGCGGCGTCACGAAAATTCTGCTTATTCCGAGGCCGCGCTTCGGGCGAAAACGCCGGTTCCATTTCGGTTTGGTCGAAGCTTCGTCTACCCTTGTAGCAGGCCGAACCGCGATCGAAAGTCGGACGTAATTTAGCAGGCTGCGGTCGCTTATGGGGCCGGATTCGGAGTAAGCTAAGGCCGAGCGTTTGCCCCGAATGTTGCGGAGCCTGAGAACCAGGCGTGACAAGGCTTCGGGCGCACGGATCGGGGCTCGTGTTTTCAGGTTGCTGTGCTATAAACTTGGCGTGCCTCACCTCCCGCTCTATGGGGTTTCCTAATTCCACGATGGAGAACAATGATGCAAAGACGAAACTTCATGCTCAAGTCGACGGCCGTTCTGGCGCTGGGAGGCCTCGCGCTTGCCGGCTGCACGGCGAACAGGAACTCCGGCAGTGAAGCGGCCGCGGGCGCCGCCGATGACCGGCGCTCCATCGACGCCGACGTCGACAGCACCATCCAGCGTCTTTACGCCACGGTCGGCGGCTCGCGCGAACTGGTCGCAAAGGCGCGCGGCGTGCTGGTGTTCCCGTCAGTGCTTCAGGCCGGCTTCATCGTCGGCGCGCAATACGGCAAGGGTGCGCTGCGTGTCGGCGGCAGCACGGTCGGCTACTACAGCACGACGTCCGGTTCGTTCGGCCTGCAGGCGGGCGCGCAATCGAAGGCGCTGATCTTCCTGTTCATGACGCAGGACGCTCTCGACAAATTCCGCAACTCCGACGGCTGGTCGGCGGGCGCGGACGCATCGGTGGCGCTGGTGAAGATGGGCGCGAACGGCGCGATCGACACCACCACCGCCACGAAGCCTGTCGAAGCGATCGTGCTGACCAACGCGGGCCTGATGGCCGATGTCTCGCTGCAAGGCACGAAGGTGTCGCGCATCAAGTACTGAAGCGCGGCGCTTCCCTCGCGGCGAATGCAGAACCGCCGTGTGGTGCGACTTTCGGGTCGCGCCACACGGCGGTTTTTTTGCGGGTTCTCTTGCGATCAGCTCGTCGTCGCGCGGTCGATCACCTTGAAGCGCGTACGCTTTTGCGCGCGCACGACCGCCTGATACGCGTCGAGATATTGCCGCGCCATCCGATGCGACGTGAAGCGCTCCTCGAAGCGCGCGCGCACGCGTTCGCGCGACAACGTGTGCAGCCGATTCACCGCGGCCACCGCGCCGATCTCATCCTCGACGATGAAGCCCGACACGCCTTCGTCCAGCACTTCCGGCACCGAGCCGCGATTGAACGCGATGACCGGCGTGCCGCACGCCATCGCTTCGATCATCACGAGCCCGAAGGGCTCCGGCCAGTCGATCGGGAACATGAGCGCGTGCGCGCCCGAGAGAAACTCGGCCTTCTGACTATCGTTGATCTCGCCGACATATTCGACGTACGGCAGCTCCAGCAGCGGCGCGATCTCGCGCTCGAAATACTCGTGATCGGCGAAATCGACCTTGGCGGCGATCTTGATCGGCAAGCCGCAGCGTCCCGCGATACGAATGGCCGTATCGACACGCTTTTCCGGCGAGATGCGCCCGAGGAACGCCAGATACTTCTGCTCGACCGGCTGCGGCACGTAGAGCTTCTCCGGCAGGCCGTGATACACGGTGCTGACCCACTTCGCCTGCGGCAGCGGATGACGCTGCGCATCGGAAATGGAAATCACGGGTGCCGTGTTGAACGTGTCGAAGACCGGCTGCTGCTCGGGAAGATCGAGACGGCCGTGCATCGTCGTGACGAACGGCGTGTCCTGGCGCTTGAAGAGCGAGAACGAGTAATAGTCCATGTGGAAGTGGAGGACGTCGAACTCTTCGGCTCGGCGGCGCACCAGTTCCATCAGCAGCATGTGAGGCGCGATGCGGTCGCGGATCGCCGGGTCGAGCCGCAACGCGCGCGGCCACACGGCTTCCAGGTTGGCGCTGGTTTGCGAATCGCCGGTTGCGAAGAGCGTCACGTCATGACCGAGCTCGACGAGCGCCTCGGTGAGATACGAAACGACGCGCTCGGTCCCGCCATACAGCTTCGGCGGCACCGACTCGGTCAGCGGAGCAATCTGGGCAATTCTCATCGTTCTCGTCTCCATGCGGATATCGGCCGCAGCGCGCATCGAGTATGACAGCGAGCCGTAAGGTCGGACAACAAGGTTTGCCCTTACGCGTAATTCCGTCTCGCGCGGTTCGACGGCGCCGTGAATGCATTATCGAGTGCAAGCGCGCCCGCCACGGACGTCTATTGCACTTTCATCGCTCTGTTACACCAGCGAAACACTCGTTTCGCGCGACGGTTACGCTTTCGCGTCGCCGCGCAGATCCGCGAGGAAGTCGTCGCGCCATACGCCCAGATCGTGTTTGCGCAGCGCGACCATGTTGGTTTCGTAGCGCTGCTTGCGCTCGGCGAGCGGCATTGCGAGCGCGCGCCCGATCGCCTCGCTCGTGCCGACGATGTCATGCGGGTTGACCATCACCGCGCCGGTCATTTCATCGGCCGCGCCGGCGAATTGCGACAGCACGAGCACGCCGGGATCGTCCGGATTCTGCGCGGCGATGTATTCCTTCGCGACGAGATTCATGCCGTCGCGCAGCGGCGTGACGAGCCCGATTTGCGATTCGCGAAAGAGCGACATCAGCTTCCAGCGGTCGTAGCGCTGGTTGAGATAGCGGATCGGCGTGTAGTCGAGCCCGGAATAGCGCCCGTTGATACGCCCCGCTTCGTACTCCAGGTTCTGGCGGATCTGCTGATAAGTCTCGACGTCCGAGCGCGTCGGCGGCGCGATCTGCACGAGCGTGACGTTGCCGCGCCATTCGGGCGATTTCTCCAGAAAATGCTCGAACGCGCGAAAACGCTCGACGAGCCCTTTCGAGTAATCGAGCCGGTCCACGCTCATGATGAGCTTGCGGCCTTCGAGGCTCTGCTTCAGGTCCATCACGTCCTGACGCGCTTCGCCGCGTTCGGCCTGCTCCGCGATTTCGTCCGGAAACACGCCGATGCGATACACGTTCGTCCTGAGCTTTCGTCCGAACGCTTCGACGCGGCCGTCGGACGTCGCGCTGCCGTGCGCGTGCCGCACGATGTAGTCGTGAAACGCGACGCGGTCCCGTTCGGTCTGAAAACCGACCACGTCGTAGCAGCACAGCGACCTGACCAGTTCCTCGTGCGGCGGAATGTTCAAGAGAATCTGCGGCGACGGAAACGGAATATGCAGGAAGAAGCCGATGCGATTGCTGATGCCCGCCGAGCGCAGCGCTTCGGCGAACGGGATCATGTGATAGTCGTGGACCCAGATGATGTCGTCGGGTTCGAGCAGCTTGATGAGCTTGTGCGCGAGCCACGCGTTCACGCGCCGGTAGCCGGCGTATTCGTCGCGATCGTAGACGGCGAGATCGTTGCGATAGTGGAAGACCGGCCAGAGCATCGCGTTCGAGAAGCCGCGGTAATACTGGTCGTAGTCCTTCTTCGGCAGGCCGACGGTCGCGAACGTCACCGCGCCGTCCTGTTCGAGCTTCGGCCCCTGGTTCGCCACGGTTTCGCTCACCACGTCCCCGCTCCAGCCGAACCAGACGCCGCCGCTGTCCTTCAGCGCGCCGAAGACGCCGACGGCGAGCCCGCCCGCGGAGCCCTTGGTTTCGGTCGGCGTGGCGACCCGGTTGGATACGACGACGAGACGGCTCATATGCGTTCCTTTTCCTCTTCGAACTCTTCTTTTTAGAATAAACCCGAAATTATCGACTGGAAAATCCGGCGCGGGTTCAGCTCTTTCCAGTCGATGCCGCCGCATGCGCGCGCGGGTCCGGACCGCCCGGCTCGCCGCGGCTCGCGACCGGATCGGCGGGCGTGTTCGCCGTGCTGGCAGCCTGCGCCGGGCTCTCGCGTTCGAGCGGCGGCGCGAAATCGACGTGCCGGTCCTTGTCCGTCGACAAATCCGCGCGCGCTCGCGGCAGATACTGCGGATACGCGGCCTGCACGAAGTTCACGAGCCCTTCGCGCACGCGGCAGCGCAAATCCCAGTTGAGCGCCGAATCGAAGGAACTGACGAGCACGCGAAGCTGCATCGCGCGGTCGGTGGCGTCGGTGACTTGCAGCACCTGCACGCGGCCGTCCCACTCCGGCGCGTGCGCGAGAATGCGTTCGAGCTCTTCGCGCAGCGGCGCGATCGGCATCCGGTAATCGACGTACAAAAACACGGTGCCGATGATCTGCGAACTGTTGCGCGTCCAGTTCGTGAACGGATTCTCGATGAACCACTGCAACGGCACGATGAGCCGCCGCTGGTCCCAGATGCGGATCGACACATACGTGCCGGTGATCTCCTCGACGCGGCCCCACTCGCCCTGAATCACGACGACATCGTCGAGGCGAATCGGCTGCGACAGCGCGATCTGCAATCCCGCGATCAGGTTGCCGAGCACCGGCCGCGCCGCGATACCGGCGACGAGTCCCGCGACACCCGCCGACGCCAGCAGGCTCGCGCCGATCTGCCGCACGCTCGGAAACGCCATCAGCGCCGCGCCGAAGCCGATGATCACGATCACCACCATCACCGAGCGCTCGAGCACGCGCGCCTGCGTGTGGATGCGGCGGGCGTTGAGATTGTCGTCGGTGTCGAGCGGATGCGCCTGCACGATCGCCTCGCCCACCGCGCCCGCCGAACGCGCCGCGAGGAACGTGAGCGCGCCGATCAGCGCGACGGTTTCGACATCGCGCAGCACGCCGATGAACGGCAGCGTATCGGGCGCCTCGAAAATCATGAAACCGATTCCGAGGATGATGAGCAGGATCAGCGCGGGCGTGTCGACATAGCGCAGCACGACGCTCATCAGCGGATACGGCCGCGCGATGCGCAAGAGGATGCGCGCGCCGATGCGATGCACGCCCACCGCGACCGCCACCGCGATGACGGCCACCACGAGCGCGCCCGGCCAGGTGCCGAGCGGCCGTTCCGCGAGAGTCAGGAAGTGATCGAGTGAGAGCATGAGCGTCGCGGGATCGGCCTCGTGAAAGTGAATGCGGCGAGGTGGATGCTGCGAAATGCAGTGGCGAGGGCCGTCCAGGCGCGGCCGTGGCGCTCGTCGCGCCGGCAAGCACGGCGCCGGAACGCGCGATGGCGTCCCGGCGTCACAACACGTTCAGCGTTCCGCCTTGCAGGGGAACGCCTTGCCGAGACCGAGCGAGACCATCGTGGTCGCGTTGAAATCGGCCTTGTCGGGATTATTGGCGATGTACTTGCGCACCGCGTCCGTCAGTTGCTGCGGCTTCACGTCCGCGGGCAGGCAGAAGTACTGGCCGACCTGCGGCCCCGAGGTTCCGCCGATCGCCTCGATCGTGTTGTAGATGCCGTCCGCCGCGCCTTCGATATAGGCCGCGCAGGCGGTCCGGGAATTGGGATCCGTTTTGGTGCAGAGCTTGTTCAGATCGTTGCCGGTAAATGCGAACGCGCAAACGGGCGTCGCGAGAGCACAGGCGAGGACGAATTCCCGCAGCATGGTCTTCCTTTTATGTTGAGCGGCGGCTTGAAAGAGGCAATGGGTTCGGGGCGATGCGCGGCCGCGCCTGCCCCGGGACTTGCTGTCGCGCTGCGCTATTTTGCACCGTTTGAGCCGCTTTGCGGAGCGCCGCCGCCTTGTGGCATCGAATCCAGACGCGCCTGCAAGCCTTCCGCGACATCCTTCTCGTTGTACTTGCGGGCGAAGTCCACCGCCGTCATGCCGAGCTGGTTCTTGACGCGCAGATCCGCGCCTTCGTCGAGCAGCAGCTTGCAGGTCGAAAGATGACCGCCGCGCGCGGCCATCATGAGCGGCGTCGTGCCGTTGGGCGAACCGGCGTCGATATACGCGGAATGATCGACGAGGATCTTCACGATATTGTCATTGCCGTTGGTTGCCGCGTAGTGCAGCGGCGTCCAGCCCTTCTTGTTCACTTCGGCGTCCTTCGCGATCAGCAGATTCACGAAAGTCGCGTCGCCGTTGAGGGCGGCGAGCATCATCGCGTTTTCGCCGGCCGGGTCGAGCTTTTCCAGATCGGTCTTCGGATTGTCGGCGAGCAACTGGCCGACCTTGTCCGACTTCTCGCGCGCGGCGATCACGAGAATCGGTGTGCCCGTGTTGTCGACGGTATTCGGGTCCGCGCCTTCCGCGAGCTGCTTCTTCACGGCCGATATGTCGTCGAACTTGACCGCCTTGATGAGCGAATCCACGGATGCGGCCCAGACCGGCTGCGCGATCGCGCAGGCCGCGAGCAGCGCGCCGGCGACGAGACCGCGCACGGCAGCGCTTGCCCGCGCATTGCGTGCGTTGCGCGCACGGGAAACGTTTGGCGCGCTCGTCGCGGACAACGTGGAAACCATCGGGGAATTGTTCATAAGTGACCTTCGGATTGCTTTGAAACAGTTTTATCGCGCGCGGGCCGGCCGCCCTCAGACTGGCCGCGCGATCTTGAAGAGCCGGAAGAAGTTGTCGGTGGTCGCCTGTGCGACGGCTTCTTCCGGCTGCTCGCGCAACTGCGCGATGAAACGTCCGACATAACTCACGTACGCAGGTTCGTTCGGCTTGCCGCGATACGGCACCGGCGCGAGATACGGCGAATCGGTTTCGATGAGCAGACGCTCGATCGGCACGCGCCGCGCGACGTCCTGCACATCTTTCGCATTCTTGAACGTGACGATGCCCGACAGCGAAATATGAAAGTTCTGCGCAAGCGCCCGTTCCGCGACTTCCCACGGCTCGGTGAAACAATGCATCACGCCGCCCGGCACGCCCGCGCGCTCTTCTTCCATGATGCGCAGCGTGTCGTCCGACGATGAACGCGTATGAATGATGAGCGCCTTGCCCGTCCGATGCGCCGCGCGAATATGCGTGCGAAAGCGCTCGCGCTGCCATTCCATCTCGGCGATGCTGCGCCCTTCCAGACGATAGTAGTCGAGCCCGGTTTCGCCGATCGCGCAAACCTTCGGATGCCCGGCCAGCTCGACGAGTTCCGCGACGCTCGGCTCTTTCGCCTCTTCGTGATCCGGATGCACGCCGACGGACGCATACACGTTCTCGTGTTTCTCGGCGATGTCGAGCACCGAAGGCAGCGTTTCCAGATCGACCGACACACACAGCGCGTGCGTGACGGAGTGCGCGCGCATCTTGTCGAGCACGTCGGGCAGACGGTCGGCGAGTCCTTCGAAGTTGATGTGACAGTGTGAATCGACGAACATCCGGTGCTCCTTGATACGTTTCCCGCGTCGCGGCTCGATGACTTCAGGCGATATAGATGTCGCGATAGCCGATGAACAGTTCCTCGAACACGAGCCGCGCGTTGAGCGGGTGATTTTCCACCGCGCGCTGGCGCGTGACGGTCTTCATGTAGCGGACGAGCGCGGCGGAGTCGGCGCTTTGCGCGCATCGCGCGAGCGCTTTCGCCGCGCCGGGAAAATAGCGCGGCCGGCCCGCCGTGCGCTCGGCAAGCAGATCGTACAGCCAGCGCTGCAGCCAGCCGAGCACGAGCGGCACCGGCAGCTTCTGCAGGTTTTCCCCGCAGGCGAAGGCGTCGCAATTCGGACCGGCGGCGAGTTGCGCGAGCGTGAAGTCGCGCAAGGCGCGATTTTCGTCGTTCGCGAGCGCCAGTGCAGCAAGCGGCGCGCCGCCTGCCTGCGCGAGCAGCCCCGCCGGATCGTCGATACCCTGCGACGCGAGCCACGCGCTCGCTGCTTTGGACGGCGGCACGCTCATCGGCCATTGACGGCAACGGCTGATGATCGTCGGCAACAGCCGGTCGACGCGCGCCGACACCAGCAAGAACACCACGCCCGAGGGCGGTTCTTCGAGCGTTTTCAGCAATGCATTCGCCGCCGCGACGTTGAGCGCTTCGGCCGGATACAGCACCACGACGCGCATGCCGCCCCGATGCGAACCGACGCTACAGAAGTCCAGCAGCCCGCGCACCTGCTCGATCTTGATTTCCTTGCTGGGCGTGCGGGACTTCTTGCCTTCGTCGCCATCGGGCTTGTCGGCGGGCGCGTCGGTCGTGTCGGCGCTGCCGGCGGCGAGACCGGCGAGCGCTTCAGGCAGCACCGCGCGGTAATCGGGATGATTGCCTTGCGAAAACCACAGGCACGCCGGGCACGTCCCGCACGGCTCGCCATTCGGCGCGGCCATCTCGCAGAGCAGCCCCTGCGCCAGATGCTGCGCGAACTGGAGCTTGCCGATGCCCGCCTCGCCATGCAGCAGCAACGCGTGCGGCCAGTGCGCGCGCAATTGTTGAAGACGCTGCCAGTCGTCGGTGTGCCAGGGGTAGATCATCGGTATATTTGTATTAAATCAGAGGCTTGCAAGCAGTTCTTCGAGTTTTTCACGAATATCGTCGATGGAACGCGTCGAATCGACGATAAAAAACCGCTGCGGCGATTCCTCCGCGCGGCGCAGATATTCGTTGCGCGTGCGCTCGAAAAACGCCTCCGACTCGCTCTCGAACTTGTCCGGCGCGCGGGCCGCCGAGCGGCGCTCGCTCGCGGTGTCGGTGGGCACGTCGAAAAGCACGGTCAAATCGGGCTGAAAACCGCCCTGCACCCAGCGCTCCAGCGCTTCCAGCTTGTCGCGCGGCAGGCCGCGCCCGCCGCCCTGATACGCGAACGTCGCGTCCGTGAAACGGTCCGACAACACCCAGTCGCCGCGCGAGAGCGCCGGTTCGATCACCTGCGCCAGATGTTCGCGGCGCGCGGCGAACATCAGCAGCGCTTCTGTTTCGAGATCCATCGGCTGATTCAGCAGGATGCCGCGCAGCGTTTCGCCAAGCGGCGTGCCGCCCGGTTCGCGCGTCATCGCGACGCCATGCCCGGCGGGCGCCAGCTTCGCTTCGAGCTGCTGGCGGAACCAGTCGAGATGCGTGGTCTTGCCCGCGCCGTCGATGCCTTCGAACGTAATGAACTTGCCGCGCGCCATTCATTGACCCCGGATGTATTTGTCGACGGCCTTGTTGTGGTCGCCCAGATTGTCGGAAAAGATGCTGCTGCCGTCGCCGCGCGACACGAAATACAGCGCGTTGCTCGCGGCGGGATTGAGCGTGGCGTTCAGTGCGGCCACGCCGGGCAGCGCGATCGGCGTCGGCGGCAGGCCCATGCGCGTGTAGGTATTGTACGGAGTGTCCGTCTGCAGGTCTTTTTTCCTGAGTTTGCCGCCGTAGGTCGGGCCGAGGCCGTAGATCACGCTCGGGTCGGTCTGCAGCGGCATGCCGATACGCAGCCGGTTCGCGAACACCGCCGCGACGAGCGGCCGGTCCGACGCGCGCCCCGTCTCCTTCTCGACGATCGACGCCATGATGAGCGCGTCATAGGGCGTCTTGTATGGCAGATTCTGCGCGCGCGTGTTCCACGCTTCGGCGAGACGCGCCTGCATCAGCCGGTACGCGCGCTTGTAGACGGCGAGATCGCTCGTGCCCTTGTCGAAGAGATAGGTGTCCGGGAAGAACAGGCCTTCGGCCGATGCCTTGTCCACTTCGGGCGCGCCGATCGCGCGCAGCAGGTCGGTGTCGGTCATGCCGGCCGTGTCGTGCGTGAGCGCGGGATTGCTGTCGAGTTCGCCGCGCATTTTCTGCAGCGTCCAGCCTTCGATGACGGTCGCGACATATTCGTTCACGTCGCCGCGCGCGATTTTCTCCAGCACTTCGTAAGGCGTGATGCCGCTCTTGAAAGCGTAATTGCCGGACTTCAACTGCGCGGACAGGCCGAGCACGCGCGTCATCAGCACGAACAGTTCGGGTTCGACGGGCACGCCGCCACGGTTCAACTGGGCGCTCACGCTGCGCAGGCTGCTGTGGGGCTTGATGGTGACGTCGAGTTCGGGCGCCGACAGCGTCATCGGCCGGTTGGCCCACCAGTACACGCCGCCCGCGACGGCCGCTGCGAGCATCGCGACGAACACCGCCGCCGCGACACATTTCTTGAAAAAGGACATGCGAAACACGCTTGAGATAAGACCAATATAATAACTTGCCGCCTGCGCCAGAGCCGCTTTATCGGGCTTGCGCCCAAACGATAGGATTGACAGCCCGCCGACCCATGAATTCCCAGACCATCGCCCTCGCCGCCTCAGACTTCGACGCCGTCAAGACCGCTGGCGCGTACATGCCGCTGACCCAGTTCGGCGTGATCGACGTCAAGGGCGAGGACGCCGCCTCGTTCCTGCACAACCAGGTCACGAACGACGTCCAGCATCTCGATGCATCGACCGCGCGGCTCGCGGGCTACTGCTCGCCGAAAGGCCGCCTGCTCGGCTCGTTTCTGATGTGGCGCACGGCCGACGCAGTGCGCCTGCTGATCGCGCACGACGTCCAGGCCGCCGTGCAGAAACGCCTGTCGATGTTCGTGCTGCGCTCGAAGGCGAAGCTCACCGACGCGACCTCCGAAGTGGCGGCCGTCGGCTTCGCGGGCGACGTGCGCGCGGCGCTCTCCGGCATTTTCGATGCGCTGCCCGACGGCGTGCACGTGAAGGTCGAAGGCCCGCACGGCGCGCTGATCCGCGTGCCGGATGCGGCGCATCGGCCGCGTTTTCTATGGGTCGGACCGAAAGCCGATGTCGAGGCGCAACTCGCGAAGCTCGCCGAAAAACTGACGCGCGTGCCAGAGCAGATGTGGGACTGGCTCGACATCCACGCGGGCGAGCCGCGCATCACGCACGCGACGGTCGAGCAGTTCGTCCCGCAAATGGTGAACTTCGACGTGCTCGGCGCGGTGAACTTCAAGAAAGGCTGCTATCCGGGACAGGAGATCGTCGCGCGCAGCCAGTATCGCGGCACGATCAAGCGGCGCACCGCGCTCGCGCATGTCGATACGCACACGGATATCGTTTCGCCCGGCGCCGAGCTCTTTCATTCCGACGATCCCGGTCAGCCGTGCGGGCTCGTCGTCAACGTGGCGCCTGGCGAGCACGGCGGCGCGGATTGTCTCGTCGAGATCAAGCTCGCCGCGCTCAACGACGGCTCGGTGCACGTCGGCGCGGCCGATGGCCCCACGCTCGGCTTCGTGCCGCTGCCCTACGCTTTTCCCGCCGACGCCTGATGAGGTCGCGCGCATGTGCCTGATCGTCTTCGACTGGCAGCCCGGTGCTTCGCACGACAACGGCCGCGCATTGCTGACGCTCTCGGCCAATCGCGACGAATTCCTGCGCCGCGACGCCGAACCGATGCACTGGTGGACCGACGCGCCCGGCGTCCTCGCGGGCCGCGACCTGACGGGCGGCGGGACGTGGCTCGGCGTTTCGCGCGATGGCCGTTTCGCGGCGCTGACGAACTATCGCGCGCCAGGCGACGTGAAGCCGGACGCGCCGACGCGCGGCGCGCTCGTGAGCGCGTTTCTCGCCGGCGAACGCGAGGCGCCGCTCGACTATTTGCGGCGTGTGGCGCGGGAAGGTCATCGATATAACGGCTTCAACCTGCTGTGCGCGGACTTCACGCGACGCGAACTCGGCTGGTACGGCAATCGCGCCGATGCGCCGCCCGCGTTGCTCGATAGCGGCGTGCACGGCTTGTCCAACAGTCTCCTGAACACGCCCTGGCCGAAGCTCGTCGCGCAACGCGAGGCGCTGTGCGATCTGATTCACGCCGATGAACGCCCGTCGCTCGACGTGCTCATCGACACGTTGCGCGACCCGCGTATCGCGAACGACGAGCATCTGCCCTCGACGGGCATTTCGATCGAGCGGGAGCGCGTGCTGTCGGCGGCGTTCATCGAAACGCCGGATTACGCGACGCGCAGCACGACGGCGTTGCGCGTGAATGTGTCGGCGCGAGGGTTATCGCTGGAAATCAAGGAACGCAGCGACGACGACGGTTCGCATCGGATCGTGCGGCCGGGGGCTTTTGAGCGGGCGTTCAGCTTCGAGGTGAAATGACGCGAGATGGCTCGGCTAGGTCATGAGCGAGCAATACGGCGGCGGTCGTTATTTGAAAAACGGTTTAATAATTAATAAAACGCACTGGCTTCGATTCCAGCATTTGGCATTAAACGAACAACGAGAAAGCCGTTTTTCACGTAAAACTCAGATCTCGGCTCGTCTTTCATTATTTTCTGTTTATTCGACGCGTGTCGCGATTTGCCGGTCGCGTCCGCCACCTGCGGGCGCAAACTAACCACTTCCAAGAAAATCACAACGCCTTCTCATGCGTTCGAAACGAATAAGAAGGCGTGGCGTTCAGTTACTGAGCCAAGCTATCGCAGAGTTGGATGGGCACGCCCGGCCCGCATGTGCACAGGTCCGCCGGCGTACCCGGTTCGCACGCCATGGCGAAAGTCGGAGCCGAATAAACGGCAAAAGCAAGACCGATTGCAGCGATGGCAGCCAGAGTTTTTTTCATTTCTTTTATCTATGAGTGGTTTAAAAATAGCATGCGCAGTTAAGATGATCTAATAACTTCGCATGCATTGATTGACTGGCGTCATGAATTAATGACTCAATGACGTGTTCAATCTGTTTCCAATCATAGCATCAGCAATTACGAATTGATTACGTCAACATTTACTTTCGGATAATACTCAACTCTACGAAAGATTCTTTTCAATCCCGCTATTTATTCAACGCTTCTCGCAATGCATCGACCGCATTCGCATGCGCCTGCGTCACTTCCGGCACGAAGCCGCCCATTTTGAAGAACTCGTGAATCATGCCTTCGTAGCGCATGAGCGTGACCGGCACGCCTGCGTTTTCGAGCGCGGCGGCAAAAGCAACGTCCTCGTCGTAAAGCGGATCATGATCTGCCGCCGCGATCCACGCCGGTGCGACGCCCTTGAAGTCCGGCACGCCGCCGGCGGCGTCGAGCGGTGCGAAGCGCCAGTCGTCGCGGTCGCGGTCTTCGCGCAAATATTGCGCGAAGAACCACTGGATCGTCTCGCCGGAAAGCAGATAGCCGTCGGCGAGCCGCGCGTGCGACGCGCTCTTCTGCCACGCGCTCGTGCCTGGATAAATCAGCAATTGCAACCGAAGATCGATGCCCGCATCGCGCGCGAGTACCGCGCAGACGATCGCGAGCGTGCCGCCCGCACTATCGCCGCCGATGGCGAGCCGAGCCGGATCGATGCCGAGCGTCGGCGCTTCGCGCGCGAGCCATTGCAGCGCGTCGAAGGCATCGTTCGCCGCGACCGGAAACTTGTGCTCGGGCGCGAGCCGGTAATCGACCGATACGACCGCGCACCCCGCGTCGTGCGCGAACTTGCGGCACAGCGCGTCATGCGTCGACACGCTGCCGACGGTGAAGCCGCCGCCATGCAGATACATGAGCGCCGCCGACGGCTGCGCCCAGCCCGGCTCGACCGGATGGTAGATCCGCACGCCGATCGTTTCGCCGTCGCGCACGGGAATGCGCAGGTCTTCGACGCTGAACATCGGCAGCGGCGCGATGTCGAGAATCGGCGCGCTCATCGCGTAGGCGGCGCGCGCCTGTTGCGGCGTGAGCGTGTGATACGGCGGTCGATTCGCGCGCGCGACCATCTCCAGGATTTGCGCGATCTTCGGATTGAGCGGCATCGGCGAAATGGATTTCAAAGGGCCCCGATGATGCCATGACCACGCGCCGTCAGCACGGCCGTTTCAGCGACATCGGATCGGTCGGATTGCGCAATTGCGCGATGTCGTCGAGCCGCAGTTGCACCGACGGCATGATGTTCGGATGCGTGATGACATAGAAGCGGCCTTCGCGCACCGCATCGAACGTCAACTCGGCGACCTCGCGCGCGGACAGCTTGCCGCCTTCCACCGCTCTCGCGAGTTGCCGCGCCGCGAGCTTTTGCGATGCGGTGAGCGGCGCGTCGTTGGCGAGCGTCTCGGGCCGCGCGCGTTCGGCCTGGGCGATGCCGGTCGGCACGAACGCGGGGCACAACAGCGACACGCCGACGAGCGACGCACCCGCGAGCCGCAAGTCGTGATGAAGCGTCTCGGTCAGCGCGACGACCGCATGTTTCGATGCGTTGTAGACGCCCATCGCGGGCGCGGCGAGCAGGCCCGCCACCGACGCCGTGTTGACGATATGCGCCGGCTCGTTCTGTTCGAGCATGATCGGCACGAAGGCGCGCAGCCCGTTCGCGACGCCCATCACGTTCACGCCGAAGACCCACTGCCAGTCGTTCGCGCTGTTCTCCCACACGAAGCCGCCCGCGCCGACACCCGCGTTGTTGAAGAGCAGATGCACGCCGCCGTATTCGTCGAGCGACGCGCGCGCGAGCGCATCGACCTGAGCGGCGTCCGACACGTCCGTCGTGACGCCGATCGCGTCGCCGCCCGCCTCGCCCACCGCTTCGACGGTCGCGGCGAGCGCGGCGGTGTCGCGATCGGCGAGCACGAGCTTCATGCCGAGCGCCGCGCCCAGCTTCGCGAACTCGCGCCCGAATCCGCTGCCCGCGCCGGTGATGACGGCGACCTTGCCTTCGAAGCGATCCACGTGCGTGCCCTCGCCGCTAAACGAGCTTCACGAGCTGCTTGCCGAAGTTCTTCCCGCGCAACAGGCCGAGGAACGCTTCGGGCGCATTGTCGAGGCCCTCGGCGATGCTTTCGCGAAAATGCAGCTTCTTCGACGCGACGCGCTCGCCGAGTTCCTTCAGCGCCTGCGGCCAGACCTCCGGATGCTCGCTGACGATGAAGCCCTGCAGCTTGAGCCGTTGCGTCAGGATGAGCCGGGGCGCGTTCAACGGCGAAGGCTTGCCGTCGTAACCTGAGATCATGCCGCACACCGCGACGCGCCCGAACGCGTTCATGCGCGCGAGCACGACGTTGAGCGTTTCGCCGCCGACGTTCTCGAAGTAGCCATCGACGCCATCGGGTGTCGCGGCCTTCAGATCTTCATAGAGCTTGCCCGCCTTGTAATCGACGCAAGCATCGAAACCGAGCGTTTCGACGACATGGCGGCACTTGTCCGCGCCGCCCGCGATGCCCACCACGCGGCATCCGGCCGCTTTCGCCAGTTGCCCGACGACGCTGCCCACCGCGCCGCTCGCCGCCGACACGACGATCGTCTCGCCGGCCTTCGGCTCGATGATGCGATTGAGCCCGTACCACCCGGTGACGCCCGGCATGCCGACCGCGCCGAGATACGCGGACAGCGGCACGCGCGACGTATCGACCTTGTTCAGTCCGCGGCCGTCGGACGTGCCGTATTCCTGCCAGCCGAACATGCCGACGACGCTATCGCCCACCGCGAACGCCGGATTGCGCGATTCGCTCACGACGCCCACCGTGCCGCCGATCATCACTTCGTCGAGCGGCTGCGGCGCGGCGTAGGATTTCGCGTCGTCCATGCGGCCGCGCATGTACGGATCGAGCGACAAATAGTGATTGCGCACGCGCACTTCGCCGTCACGCAGCGGCGCGAGCGGCGTCTCGACGAGCTTGAAGTTCGACAGCGACGCCTCGCCTTGCGGGCGCGACACGAGCAAAATCTGGCGGTTGATCGGTGTCTCGGCCATGCGGATTCTCCTTCGAATTGGGTATTCAGGCGTCGCTCGGACCGGGCGTCGCCTTCGGATCGGATCGCATTTTCTGCCTGACGATGTCGCGCCCGACCGCGAGCCGCTTCATGTACTTGAACGTGCCGAGCGCCTTCGCGACGAAGTGGCCTTCGCTGTCGCGGATCTCGCCTTCGCAATAGGCCATCGTCGTCGAGCGATGCAGCACGCGGCCATAGCCGCGCAGCTCGCCACGGCCCGGCTGCATGAAGTTGACTTTCATCTCGACAGTGACGACGCCGATGCCGTCGCCCGCGACGCTGCGCGCGGCGAGCGCGAGCGCCGCGTCGAGCAGGGTCATCGTCACGCCGCCGTGCGCGATGCCCCATGTGTTCAAATGCGCTTGCTCGAGCGGCATGCGCACTTCGCTCTCGCCGTCGGCGGCCTTGACGAGCTGCACGCCGAGCGCGTCGATGAACGGGCTTTCGATCGAGACGTTGCCCGCTGATGATGAATCGGAAGAGGACATCGCGCTCACACTTCGTAATCGACGCATTGCCGGTCTTCGCGGATCGCCGCGACGAAGTCCTTCAGCGCCTGATGCTTCGGATGAACCTGATACGCTTCGAGCGCGGCTTTGTCGTCGAAATCGGAGACGAGCACGACGTCATACGTGCAGTCGAAACCCGGCTGCGCGGTGCCCACTTCGAAATGTCCCTGCCCCTTGACGATGTTGCGGCAAGTTTCGAGCTTCGCCTTCAGCTTTTCGGCGTTCTCGGCGCGGCTCGCGCCCTCGGCGTTGTCCTTCAGCTTCCACATGACGATGTGACGTAGCACGGCGGCTCCTTCTTGGCGATGAATCCCGAAGCGTAGCAAAAATCGTCGGACAGCAAATGCTCACACGATTTCGAACAGCCCCGCCGCCCCTTGCCCGCCGCCGATGCACATCGTGACCACGACGAACTTCGCGCCGCGCCGCTTGCCTTCGATGAGCGCATGGCCCGTCAGCCGCGCGCCCGACACGCCATACGGATGCCCGACCGCGATCGCGCCGCCGTTCACGTTCAGGCGCTCGTCGGGAATGCCGAGCGTGTCGCGGCAATAGAGCACCTGCACGGCGAACGCTTCGTTCAGCTCCCACAGGCCGATATCGCCGACGGACAAGCCCGCGCGCTTCAGCAGCTTCGGCACCGCGAACACCGGACCGATGCCCATCTCGTCGGGCTCGCAGCCCGCGACCGCGAAGCCGCGAAAGATGCCGAGCGGTTGCAGTCCCTCTTTCTCCGCGAGCGTCGCGTTCATCACGACACACGCCGATGCGCCGTCGGAAAACTGGCTCGCGTTGCCCGCCGTGACGACGCCGCCGGGCAGCGCGGTCCGGATGTTCGACACGCCTTCGAGCGTCGTGCCGGCGCGGATGCCTTCGTCGGCGGCGAGCGTCACTTCCTTCGTGAACATGCGCCCGGTCGTCTTGTCGGCGATGCCGGCGAGCACGGTGATCGGCACGATTTCATCGTCGAACTTGCCTGCCGCCTGCGCCGCCGCCGCGCGCTGCTGCGAACGCACGCCGTATTCGTCCTGCCGCGCCTTCGAAATTTCGTAGCGCTTCGCGACGTTCTCGGCGGTCTGCAACATCGACCAGTAGATCTCGGGCTTGTGCCGGTTCAGCCAGCCATCGGTGAGCATGTGGCGGTTCATCTCGTTCTGCACGCACGAGATCGATTCGACGCCGCCCGCGACGTACACATCGCCCTCACCCGCCATCACGCGCTGCGCGGCGAGCGCGATCGTCTGCAAGCCCGACGAGCAGAAACGATTCACCGTCATGCCCGGCACGGAGACGGGCAAGCCCGCGCGCAACGCGATCTGCCGCGCGATGTTCATGCCCGTCGCGCCTTCGGGATTCGCGCAGCCCATGATGACGTCTTCTACGCGCGCCGGATCGATGCCCGCGCGTTCGACGGCGGCCTTCGTCACGTGGCCGCCGAGCGTCGCGCCGTGGGTCATGTTGAGCGCGCCGCGCCACGATTTGGCGAGCGCGGTGCGCGCCGTCGATACGATGACTGCATCGGTCATTTTGTCTCCCTGCCTTGATTGAGTATGTCCGCCGACGTCACACGCCGTACGCCGGCGTCGCGCATGTTTTGCCACGCGCGCTCGAGCGAGCCGTTCAGATCGATCGCGCGGCACGCGTCTTCGATCACGGTCACCTCGAAGCCCGCCGCGCGCGCGTCGAGCGCGGACCACGCGACGCAATAGTCGGTCGCGAGTCCCGCGAGCCAGACACGTTTCGCGCCCACATTGCGCAGATAGCCTTCGAGGCCGGTCGGCGTCACGCGATCCGCTTCGAGAAACGCCGAGTAGCTGTCGACGTGCTCGTGATGTCCCTTGCGAATCACGAGCCGCGCATGCGGCACATGCAGATCGCGATGCAGCGCCGCGCCTTCCGTATCCTGCACGCAATGAACCGGCCACAGCACCTGTTCGCCGTACGGCAGCGTCGTCGTCTCGAACGGCTGACGGCCCGCGTGATTCGCCGCGAACGACACGTGCGAACGCGGATGCCAGTCCTGCGTCAGCACGACGTGCGAGAACGCGCGGGCAATCCGGTTGACGACGGGCACGACTTCATCGCCGCGCGCGACGGCCAGCGCCCCGCCCGGCATGAAGTCGTACTGCACATCGACGATGACGAATACGTCGTCGACGGGTTTCATCTCAGTCATTGAAGCGTCCATTCGCTTGCGCGAGTTCCGTCACGAGCGCGGCGGGCCGCCACGCTTCGCCGTTGGCCTGCTTCGCGTACTTGCGCATCGCGCGTTCGACGTTGTAGAGGCCGATGGTGTCCGCATAGAGCATCGGGCCGCCGCGCCACAGCGGAAAGCCGTAGCCCGTCAGATAGACCATGTCGATGTCCGACGCCTTGCCCGCGATGCCTTCCGCGAGAATCTTCGCGCCTTCGTTCACGAGCGACAGCACGAGACGCTCGACGATTTCTTCATCGCCGATCTTGCGGCGCTCGACGCCGCGTTCCTTCGAATACGCGACGATCATGTCGTCGACGAGTTTCGACGGCGCCGCGTCGCGCTTGCCCGGCTGATAGTCGTACCAGCCCGCGCCGGTCTTCTGCCCGAAGCGCCCCGTTTCGCAGAGACGATCCGCGACGCGCGAATACTGCAGATCCGGCTGCTCGCGATAGCGGCGCTTTCTGATCGCCCAGCCGATGTCGTTGCCCGCGAGATCGCTCATGCGGAACGGGCCCATCGCGAAGCCGAATCGCTCGATCGCGCGATCGATCTGCGCGGGCAGCGCGCCTTCCTCCAGCATGAAGAGCGCTTGCCGGATGTACTGCTCGATCATCCGGTTGCCGATGAAACCGTCGCACACGCCCGACACCACCGCCGTCTTCTTGATCTTCTTCGCGAGCTGCATGACGGAGGCGAGCACGTCCTTGTCCGTCTTCTCGCCGCGCACCACTTCGAGCAGCTTCATCACGTTCGCGGGGCTGAAGAAGTGCATGCCGACGACATCGCCCGGACGCTTCGTGAACGCGGCGATCTTGTTCAGATCGAGCGTCGATGTGTTCGAGGCGAGGATCGCGCCGGGCTTCGCGATTTCATCGAGCTGGCGGAACACCTGCTCTTTCACGCCCAGTTCCTCGAACACGGCTTCGATGATGAGGTCGGCGTTCGACAGATCGGAGAACGAGAGCGTCGGCCGAATCAGCGCCATGCGCTCTTCGAGCTTTTCCTGCGTGAGCTTGCCTTTCTTGACCTGCGCCTCGTAATTGCGGCGGATCGTGGCGAGCCCGTGGTCGATCGCGTCCTGCTTCGTTTCGAGCAGCACGACGGGCAGGCCCGCGTTGACGAAGTTCATCGCGATGCCGCCGCCCATCGTGCCCGCGCCGATCACGCCGATTTGCGCGATCGTCCTGACAGGCGTGTCCGACGGCACGTCGGCGATCTTGGCCGCCGCGCGCTCGCCAAAAAACGCATGCCGCAGCGCGCGGCTTTCGGGCGTCAGCACGAGCGCGAGAAAGCATTCGCGCTCGAATGCGAGGCCACGCTCGAAGCCTTCCTTCACGCCCTTCTCGACGGCATCGATGCACTTGTGCGGCGCCGGATAATGCTTCGCGACCGCCGCGACGCCGTTACGCGCAAACTGGATGAAACCCTCGGCGTTCGGATGCTCGATCTTGCGGTCGCGCACTTTCGGATGCGGACCGTTTCGTTGCGCGACCCGATTCGCGAACGACAGCGCGCGTTCCAGCAGATCGCCGTCGGCGAGTTCGTCGAAGAGCGCGGTTTGCGCGAGTTTCTCCGACGGCACCGGCGCGCCCGACACGATCATGTTCAACGCCGTCTCCAGCCCGACCACGCGCGGCAGGCGCTGCGTGCCGCCCGCGCCGGGAAGAAGGCCGAGCTTGACTTCCGGCAGCGCGATCTGCGCGCCGGGCGCGGCGACGCGGTAGTGCGCGCCGAGCGCGAGTTCGAGACCGCCGCCCATCGCGACCGCGTGGATCGCGGCGACCACGGGCTTCGCGCTCGCTTCCAGCGTCGCGATGACGGTCATGAGCGTCGGCTCTTGCGTGGCTTTCGGCGTGTTGAATTCGGTGATGTCCGCGCCGCCCGAAAACGCCTTGCCCGCGCCGATGATGACGATGGCGCGCACGCCGTCGTCATCGTTCGCGCGCTCGACGCCTTCGACGACGCCAAGGCGCGTCGAATGCCCGAGCCCGTTGACTGGCGGATTGTCGAGCGTGATGACGGCGACGCCGTCGCGGATCGTGTAGTCCACTGCCATGAACGTGTCTCCTGTCGACCGGATACCGGTTGAATTGTGGGCGATGGGTGCAGAATACACAAAATAGCACGATCGTTCAATTGTTCGTCGATACGAAAAAACCCCGGCTCCGCGCGGGCGGACCGGGGCTTCGACGAGCGTGAATGCGTTAAACGGAGTTTTCGGCCGCGCTCGGCAGCACGTAATCGCGATACTGCACGCGCAGGCGCATTTTCTGCAGCTTGCCCGTCGCCGTGTGCGGCAATTCCTCGGCGAACACGACGTCGTCCGGAATCCACCACTTCGCGACCTTGCCCTCGAAATGCGCGAGCAGTTCCTCGCGCGTGACGGTCGCGCCGGGCTTCAGCACCGCGACGATCAGCGGCCGCTCCGTCCACTTCGGATGCGAGCACGCGATGCACGCGGCCTCCGCCACCTGCGGATGCGACACCGCGATGTTCTCGAGTTCGATGGAACTGATCCATTCGCCGCCGGACTTGATCACGTCCTTGCTGCGATCGGTGATCTGCATGAAACCGTCGTGATCGATGGTCGCGACATCGCCCGTCGGGAACCAGCCGTCGATGAGCGGCGAGTCGTCGCGACGGAAATAGCGGTCGATGACCCACGGCCCGCGCACGTACAGATCGCCGAAGGACTTTCCGTCCCACGGCAGTTCGTGGCCGTCGTCGCCGACCACTTTCATGTCGACGCCGAAAAGCGTGTGGCCCTGCTTCTCCAGCGAGCGGCGCTGTTCTTCGAGCGGGCGCTGCTTCTGCTTGAAGTTGAGGCGCGACAACGTGCCGAGCGGCGACATCTCCGTCATGCCCCACGCGTGGATCACCTGCACGCCGTACTCTTCCTCGAAGCTGCGCAGCATCGCGGGCGGACACGCGGAACCGCCGATCACCGTGCGCTTCAACGTCGAAAAACGCACGTTCTCCTGCTTCATGTAGGTGAGCAGGCCCATCCAGACGGTCGGCACGCCCGCCGAAAAAGTGACGCCTTCGGCTTCCATCAGTTCGTAGAGCGATTTGCCGTCGAGGTCCTTGCCGGGAAACACGAGCTTCGCGCCGACGAGCGGCCCCGCGTGCGGAATGCCCCACGCGTTGACGTGGAACATCGGCACGACGGGCAGGATCGCATCGCTCGATGACGCGCCCATCGCATCGGGCAACGCGGCTCCGTAGGCGTGCAATACGGTCGATCGATGCGAGTACAGCGCGCCCTTCGGATTGCCGGTCGTGCCCGACGTGTAGCAGAGAAACGAGGCCTGACGCTCGTCGAGCATCGGCCATTCGTAGTTGCCGTCGTGCTCGCCGATGAGACTCTCGTAGCTCATCACCGGCACGCTCATGTTCGAGAGATGCTCGCCGATGCACGCGGCGTCGCCGAGCGCGATCCAGCCTTTCACGTTCGGGCACTGCGGCGCGACGATCTCGACGAGCGGCGCGAAGGTCATGTCGAAGCAGACGTACGAATCGCCGGCGTGATCGATGATGAACGCGATCTGATCGGGAAAGAGGCGCGGATTGATCGTGTGGCAGACGGCGCCCATGCCGCTCACGCCGTAATAGCACTCCAGATGTCTGTAGCCGTTCCATGCAAGCGTGCCGATGCGCTCGCCCTGTTCGACGCCGAGCGCGGTGAGCGCCTGCGCGAGCTGCTTCGCGCGCTTCTCGCAATCGCGATACGTATACCGGTGGATGTCGCCTTCGATGCGGCGCGACACGATCTCGTTGTCGCCGAAGTGACGCGAGGCATGGGACAGCAGGGACGACGCGAGCAGCGGTACTTCCATCATCTGGCCGTAGAGCGGCGACGTCATAGGCGAGGTCCTCGAATCTGTCGATGGTGGGCGGATGGCCGGGCCGCGCTCCTGCAGGCCCGCGGACGCGGAATTACAATATCGTTTAACTCAGAGGCGCTCAATATGTCGTTTTCCCCAAGCAATGCCGTGCGCGCGGTGCGCGACGAGACGCCCGCCGACGCGCGTTCCATGAGCGAAATCGCCGGCGCGATCCGGGTCGGCGAGCCCGGTTCGTTCGCCGCGCTCGGCAACGCGTTTCTCACGCGTCTTCCCGCCGCGCCGGCGCCCGATCCGTATCTCGTCGGCCTTTCGCGCGAGATGGCCGAATCGCTCGGCTTCGATCCGCATATCGCGACCGGTGCTGAAAAGAATGCATTCGCCGCGTACTTCGCCGGCAATCCGACGCGCGACTGGCCCGGCGAATCGCTGCCCTATGCCGCCGTGTATTCGGGTCATCAGTTCGGCGTATGGGCCGGTCAACTGGGCGATGGCCGCGCGCTCACGCTGGGCGAAGTCGAACGCGCGGGCGAGCGTCTCGAAGTGCAACTGAAGGGCGCGGGACGCACGCCCTACTCGCGCATGGGCGACGGCCGCGCGGTGCTGCGTTCGTCGATCCGCGAGTTTCTGTGCTCGGAAGCGATGCATCATCTCGGCATTCCGACGACGCGTGCGCTCGCCGTCATCGGCTCGGATCTGCCCGTGCGCCGCGAGACCATAGAGACGGCGGCGATCGTCACGCGCGTATCGCCGAGCTTCGTTCGCTTCGGGCACTTCGAGCATTTCTATTCGAACGACCGCATCGACGATCTGAAGAAACTCGCCGATCACGTCATCGAGCGCTTCTATCCGCACTGCCGCGACGCCGACGATCCTTATCTCGCGCTGCTGGACGTCGCCGTGCATTCCACCGCCGATCTGATGGCGCACTGGCAAGGCGTCGGCTTCTGTCACGGCGTGATGAACACCGACAACATGTCGATTCTCGGACTGACGATCGACTACGGCCCGTTCGGCTTCATGGACGGGTTCAACGCGCATCACATCTGCAATCACTCGGATACGCAGGGCCGCTATTCGTACGGCCGCCAGCCGCAGGTCGCGTACTGGAATCTCTTCTGCCTCGCGCAGGCGCTCGTGCCGCTCTTCGGCGAAAACCTGCCGGAGGAAGGACGCGCCGAGCGCGTGGTCGAAGAAGCGCAGAAGGTGATGGAGCGTTACAAGGAGCGTTTCGGGCCCGCGCTCGTCGCGAAGATGCGCGCGAAGCTCGGCCTCGAAGTCGAGCGCGACGACGACGACAAGCTCGCCAACGGTCTCTTCGAAATCATGCATGCGAATCGCGCGGACTTCACGCTGACGTTCCGGAATCTGTCGAAGCTCTCGAAATCGGACGCGAGCCGGGACGCGCCCGTGCGCGATCTGTTCCTCGACCGCGCCGCCTTCGATGCATGGGCCGCGCAGTATCGCGAGCGCCTCGCGCACGAGCCGCGCGACGACGCAGCACGCGCCGCGGCGATGAATCGCGTGAATCCGAAATACGTGCTGCGCAATCATCTGGCCGAACAGGCGATCCGCCAGGCGGCCGAGAAGGATTTTTCGGAAGTGGAGCGCCTGCTGGACGTGCTGCGCAATCCGTACGACGAACAGCCGCATGACGAGGCCTATGCCGGCCTGCCGCCCAGTTGGGCGAGCGATCTCGAAGTCAGTTGTTCTTCGTAGGATCGCCCGCATATACGAGGCCTTCCCGGCCCGATCAAAGGAAAGACATGAGCCACGACGACACCCCGACGAACTATCCGCTGCAAAAGGACGACGCCACCTATCGCCGCGAACTCGACGACATGCAATATCAGGTCACGCGCCACGCCGTGACCGAGCGGCCGTTCACCGGCAAATACTGGGATCACGACGAGCGCGGCGTCTACGACTGCGTGTGCTGCGGCACGCCGCTTTTCGAATCCGCGACGAAGTTCGACGCCGGCTGCGGTTGGCCCAGCTACTTCAAGCCGATCAACGGCGAAGTGATCCAGGAGAAAACCGACCGCACGCACGGCATGTTGCGCATCGAAGTGCTGTGCAAGAACTGCGGCGCGCACCTCGGCCACGTCTTCGAGGACGGCCCCGCGCCGACCGGCCTGCGGTATTGCATCAACTCGGCTGCGCTACAATTCGAACCCAAGTAAGCGCGAGCCCGTGCATTTCGTCGTACCGGCGCCCGCCGCTTCTCGCGGGCGCTTTTTTCTCGCGCGCCTCGCATCCCTCCGATGCCCATCACGTCCGGACGCCAATGAAATTTCTGTTCGATCTGTTTCCGATCATTCTCTTCTTCGTCGCATTCAAGGTTTGGGGCATCTATACCGCGACGGCCGTCGCGATCGCGGCGACGCTCGTGCAGATCGCCTGGGTCGCGTTCCGTCATCGCAAGGTCGATCCGATGCTCTGGGTGAGCCTCGGCGTCGTCGTCGTGTTCGGCGGCGCGACGCTCGTGCTGCACAACGACACCTTCATCAAATGGAAGCCGACCGCGCTCTACTGGCTGTTCGCGTTCGCGCTGATCGTCGCGCAGATCGGTTTCAGAAAGAATCTGATCGAAGCGATGATGGGCAAGCAGATCGTGCTGCCGCATCGCGTATGGGGACAACTGAACGTGGCGTGGGCGGTGTTCTTCGCGCTGCTCGGCATCGTGAATCTCTTCGTCGCGTACAACTTCACCACGGATCAGTGGGTGAACTTCAAGCTCTTCGGCGCGACGGGCTGTCTCGTCGTGTTCATCGTCGCGCAGAGTTTCTGGCTCGCGAAGTACATGAAGGAGGACGGGCAATGAGCGCATCGTTCGATTTTACGAGCGCGTCGGCGGCACAGAAGATCGCGCATCTCGAAGCGTGTCTGAACGAAGCGCTGCAGCCGCAGTCGGTGCATATCGACGACGACAGCGCCGCGCACGCGGGCCATGCGGGCGCTGCGTCCGGAAGCCACTACACGGTGACGATCGTCGCCACTTGCTTCGCCGGCAAGGCGCGCGTGGCGCGGCATCGACTGGTGTATGATGCGCTGGCCGAGGAAATGCGGCGCGGCGTGCACGCGCTCGCGATCCGCGCTTACACGCCGCAGGAGTTCGCAGAACAATTCGAATAGACACGCGCGCTTCACATCACCCAAGCCTTGCCTTTTGATATCCGCCTTTGAAGGCGTCTGTTTGCTCAGTTAGGAACCTCCGATGACTTTGAAAAAAACCCGCGTCTGGGTGTTGCTGGCTGCATTCGCGGCTGCGCCCGCCTTCGCGCAAAACGTCGCCGTCGTCAACGGCACGCCGATTCCCACGTCGCGTGCCGATGCGCTCGTGAAACAGCTCGTCGCTCAAGGTCAGCAGAATTCGCCGCAGCTTCAGCAGGCCGTGCGCGAGGAACTCATCAACCGCGAAATCCTGATGCAGGAAGCCGCGCGTGAAGGCATCGCGACGCGTCCCGACATCAAGGCGCAGATCGCCGTGGCGCAGCAGACCGTCGTGCTGCGCGCGCTCATCGAAGACTTCGTGAAGAAGAACGCGCCGACCGACGCCGAGATCAAGGCGCGCTACGACCAGCTCGTGAAGCAGAACGGCGGCGGCAAGGAACTGCATCTGCATCACATCCTCGTCGAGGACGAAGCGCAGGCGAAGGATCTGATCGCGAAGATCAAGGGCGGCGCGAGCTTCGAAGATCTCGCCAAGCAATATTCGAAAGACCCCGGATCGGGCAAGAATGGCGGCGATCTGGACTGGTCGTCGCCTTCGGCTTATGTGCCGGAATTCGGCGCGGCCGCGGAGAAGCTGAAGAAGGGCGAAGTGACGCCCGAGCCGGTGAAGACGCAGTTCGGCTGGCACGTCATCCGCATGGACGATTCGCGTGAAATCGCCCCGCCGCCGCTCGATCAGGTCAAGACGCAGATCGCGCAGCAGATTCAGCAGGAAAAACTGCAGGCATTCGAAGAAGGTCTGCGAAGCAAGGCCGTGATCAAGTAAGCGCGCTTGCTTGTTTCGCTCGAATGACAAAGCCGCCCTCGGGCGGCTTTGTCGTTTCAGCAAGCGCCTGAAAAGCAAAACACCCCGAAGCTCTCGCTTCGGGGTGTCTCGTTTTGCGCCGACGCGCGATCAGCCGAGGAAGCGTCGCGCGTTCTGGAACACGCGCAGCCACGGGCTGCCGTCGGTGGTCCAGTCTTCGGGCGTCCAGCTCATCTGCACGTTGCGATGCACGCGCTCCATGTGCGGCATCAGCACGGTGAAGCGGCCGTCGGGCGTCGTCACGGACGTGATGCCCTGCGGCGAGCCGTTCGGATTGAACGGATACTGCTCCGTCGCATTGCCGCGATGATCGACGTAGCGCATCGCGACGAGCGCCTTCGCCGGGTCGCCCTGCTGCGAGAAGTCGGCGAAACCTTCGCCATGCGCGACCGCCACCGGAATGCGCGAGCCTTCCATGCCGGCGAAGAAAATCGACGGCGAACTCTGCACCTCGACGAGCGAGAAGCGCGCCTCGAACTGCTCCGACTTGTTGCGCGTGAACTTCGGCCAGTTCTCCGCGCCGGGGATGATCGACGCGAGACTCGACATCATCTGGCAGCCGTTGCAGATGCCGAGTGCGAAGGTGTCGGTGCGGCCGAAGAATGCGGCGAACATGTCGGCGAGCCGCTGATTGAAGCGGATCGTCTTCGCCCAGCCTTCGCCCGCGCCCAGCACGTCGCCGTATGAGAAGCCGCCGCACGCCACCGCGCCCGCGAAATCGGTGAGCGTCGCGCGGCCTTCGAGCAGGTCGCTCATGTGCACGTCGTGCGCGTCGAAGCCGGCGCGGTCGAACGCGTAGGCGGTTTCGAGATGCGAATTCACGCCCTGCTCGCGCAGGATCGCGACACGCGGACGTTTTCCCGTCGCGATGAACGGCGCGGCGACGTCTTCGGCCGGATCGAAACTCAGCACCGGCGACATGCCCGGATCGGCGGCATCGAGCAGCGCGTCGTATTCGGCGTCCGCGCAGGCCGGATTGTCGCGCAGACGCGCGATGCGCCAGCTCACCTCGCTCCACGCGCGATGCAACTCGACACGCGGCGCATCGAAGATCTTCTTCGCGTCGCGATAAATCTCGATCGCGCCGTTTTCGTTCGGCTTGCCGATCACATGCGAGCACGCCGACAAGCCGTGTTCGCGCAGCGCGCCGAGCACCGCGTCGCGGTCCGATGCGCGCACCTGCACCACCGCGCCGAGTTCTTCCGAGAAGAGCGCCCGGATCGTGCGGTCGTCGCGGCGGCCGCTCGTCTGCTTGGCCCAGTCCTTCGCGTCGCCGTAATCGGATTCGTGCTCGGCGTCGAGCGTCAGCATGTCGACGTTCAGCGACACGCCCGCGTGACCCGCGAACGCCATTTCGCAGACCGTGGCCCACAGGCCGCCGTCGGAGCGGTCATGGTAGGCGAGCAGCTTGCCGCCGGCGTTAAGCGCCTGGATCGCGGCGAAGAAGCGCTTGAGGTCTTCGGGATCGTCGACGTCGGGCACCGCGTCGCCGACCTGCTGCGTCACCTGCGCGAGGATGCTGCCGCCCATGCGATTACGGCCGCGGCCCAGATCGATCGCGATCAGCACCGTGTTCGTGTCGGCGACGAGTTGCGGCGTCAGATGGCGGCGCACGTCTTCCACGGGCGCGAACGCCGAGATGATGAGCGACACCGGCGACACCACTTCGCGCGCGCCGCCGCGTGCGTCCTGCCACTTGGTGCGCATCGACAGCGAATCCTTGCCGACCGGAATGCTGATGCCGAGCGCCGGGCACAATTCCATGCCGATCGCCTTCACCGTGTCGTAGAGCGCGGCGTCTTCGCCGGCGCTGCCGCACGCGGCCATCCAGTTCGCCGACAGCTTGAGCTTGTTCAGCGATTCGATCGGCGCCGACGCGATGTTCGTCACCGCTTCGCCGACCGCCATGCGTCCCGACGCGGGCGCGTCGATGACGGCGAGCGGCGTGCGCTCGGCCATGGTCATCGCTTCGCCGCGAAAGCCCGCGTAGTCCATCGTCGTGACCGCGCAATCGGCGACGGGCACCTGCCACGGCCCGACGAACTGATCGCGCGCGGTCGTGCCGCCGACCGAGCGATCGCCGATGGTGATGAGAAACGACTTGCTCGCGACCGTCGGATGCTTCAGCACATCGACGGCGACTTGCGACAGTGCGAGACCGGTCACGTCGACGGGCGTGAACTGCGCGCTTTCGCGCGTCACGTCGCGATGCATCTTGGGCGGCTTGCCGAGCAGCACGTCCATCGGCATGTCGACGGGTTCCTGGCCTTCGTTGGCTTCATCGATCAGCTTGAGTTGACGCTCTTCCGTCGCCACGCCAACGACTGCCACCGGGCAGCGTTCGCGCTCGCAGATGGCCTGGAACGCGGGCAGATCGGCGGGCGAAATGGCGAGGACGTACCGTTCCTGCGCCTCGTTCGACCAGATTTCGCGCGGCGAAAGTCCGCTTTCTTCGAGCTGCACCTTGCGCAGTTCGAAACGCGCGCCCTTGCCCGCGCCATCGACGAGTTCCGGGAACGCATTCGAAATGCCGCCCGCGCCGACGTCGTGAATCGACAGGATCGGATTGCCGTCGCCCATTTGCCAGCAGGTGTTGATGACTTCCTGCGCGCGGCGCTGGATTTCCGGATTGCCGCGCTGGACCGAGTCGAAGTCGAGCTCGGCGGTGTTCGCGCCGGTCGCCATCGACGACGCCGCGCCGCCGCCCATGCCGATGCGCATGCCCGGCCCGCCGATCTGAATGAGCAGCGTGCCGCCCGGCAGATCGTTCTTGTGCGTGTGCTGATCCGAAATATTGCCGATGCCGCCCGCGATCATGATCGGCTTGTGATAGCCGCGCACGCGGCCCGCGACGTTCTGCTCGTAGGTGCGGAAATAGCCGCCGAGGTTCGGGCGGCCGAATTCGTTGTTGAAGGCGGCGGCGCCGATCGGACCGTCGATCATGATCTGCAACGGCGACGCGATGCGGTTGGGCCGGCCGTACGGTGCGTTCTGGTCGGCCGGATTGCGCGACGCGAGCGGCACGGCGGCGTCGCGGTCGTTTTCCCATTTTTCGCGCGCGTCGGGCAAATCGAGGTTCGACACGGTGAAGCCCGCGAGCCCGGCCTTCGGACGCGCGCCGCGGCCCGTTGCGCCTTCGTCGCGGATTTCGCCGCCGGAGCCCGTCGCCGCGCCCGCGAACGGGGAAATCGCGGTCGGGTGATTGTGCGTTTCGACCTTCATCAGCGTGTGCGTCGTTTCCACATGACGCTGATAGCGCTCGTCGCGGCCGCGCGGGAACCAGCGCTCCGCGACGCCGCCTTGCATGATCGCCGAGTTGTCCGAATACGCGACGATCGTGCCTTCGTGATTCAGCTTTTCCGTGTTGCGGATCATCTGGAACAGCGACATGTCCTGCTTTTCGCCGTCGATGGTCCATTCGCCGTTGAAAATCTTGTGGCGGCAGTGTTCGCTGTTGGCCTGCGCGAACATCATCAGCTCGACGTCGGTCGGATTGCGCTTCAGGGCTTCGAACGCGTTCACCAGATAGTCGATTTCGTCGTCCGCGAGCGCGAGACCGAGTTCCGCGTTCGCGGCTTCGAGCGCCTGGCGCCCCGCGCCGATGATATCGACCGTCTGCAGCGGCTTGGCGGGCAGTTCATCGAAGAGATGCAGCGCCTGATCGCGCGAGGCCGCGACGCTTTCCGTCATGCGGTCGTGCAACGCATCCGCGACGGCCGCGCGCGCTTCGTCCGACAGCGCCTTCTTGCCGCCGAGAAAGCCGCTTTTCATGATGACCGAGTACTCGACGCCGCGCTCGATGCGCCGCACTTTCTCGAGCCCGCAGTGATGCGCGATGTCGGTCGCCTTGCTCGCCCACGGCGACACCGTGCCGAAGCGCGGCACGACCATGAAAGTCTCGACGTGGCCGCGCTCCTTCGGCGCGTCGAACGGCGCGCCGTAGTGCATCAGCGCGTCGATGCGGCTGCTGTCATCGTCGGTGAGCGGCTCGGATGCGTTGACGAAATGCAGGAACTGGCCGCGCACGCCGACGATATTCGCGTCGATGCGGGCGAGCGTTTCGAGAAGGCGGTTTTGACGGAAATCGGAGAGGGCCGAAGCGCCGGGGAAACACGAGAAGTGGGCCATTGTGACGGTGCGTCGATGACGTCTGTGTGCCGCTCGCGCGACGCTCGCATTTTTGCGAATCGAAAAATTCGCAAATTCGGACTCGAGCGCGCGAAACGGCGTGAGGCGAAAGGAAGACCGCGATTATAACCCGGAAGCGTCTCGAAATCGGCCGGACGATCCGTGCGCGCGGCGCGTGGCGGCGGCCCGGTGACGCGCAACGGCCCGGCCGCTTATCCCGAAATTATGCGCACTCGCCCGGCCACGTCAAAAGGTGTGAGACGCGCACCGCAAGACCGTGCGGCTCGCCGTCCCTTGCAAGCGATTTTGGCGCTATCATGGCGCGCTTTCTTCGGGTCCGGCGTGGCGAGTCGCGCCGCCGGGTCCGTCGTTTCACCGACAAGGCGCGCGGCTTCGGGCGCTCCCGCCCGCGCGTCACGCCGCGCAGCACTGCAATCTCGCGCCTTCGGGTACACATAAAGTCATGGATGTCATCGTCATCGGCGGAGGAATCGCCGGCATCGCCACCGCTTATCAATTGCATGCGGCCGGCCATCGCGTCTGCGTGATCGAGCGTCACGCGACCGTCGCGCAAGGCGCCACCTACGGGCAGGGCGGCGCGCTCCTGCCCTCGCCGCTCGATGTCTGGTTCGGGCCGACCTTCATGGCGTCGAGCCGCTCGAAGCAAAGCGGCATGGTGGTCAAGACCGGCTTCGACTCGGCCGCGCGCGATTTCCTCAAGCAACTCGCGGCGCTGCGCGATCCCGAAGCGTTCGCGGCGCAGTACGCGCATCTTCAGCCGCTCGTGGCGTTGTCGCGGCGCGTGCTGGCGGACATCGAAAGCAGCCTGGAACTCGACTTCGAACAGCGGCGCGGCATGCTGCACGTATTCCGGCAGCCGCGCGAACTCGAAGAAGCGCAGCCGGCCATCGCCCTGCTCAAAGGCTGCGGCGTGCCGTACCGGTTGCTGACGCCCGAGGAATGCGTCGCCGTCGAGCCTTCCGTGCCGGACCATCCCGAATTCGCGGGCGGCGTGCTGCTGCCCGAGGAACGCACCGCGAACTGCCCGCTCTTCACCAAGCAGTTGAAGCAGGTGCTGGAAGACAACGGCGTGCAGTTCCGCATGCACCGGACCGTCGCTTCGGTGCGGCTGGACGGCGCGCGCGCCGCCGTCGAGCTTGCCGATCCGGGCGAGGGCAAGAAGCGCAGCGCCGAGGTCGAGCTGATTACGGCGGATGCGATCGTCGTCGCGGCGGGCACCGGCACGCCGGGGCTCGTCGGCGGCTTCAAGTCGGCGTCCTCGCTCTTTCCGCTGCGCGTGCATACGCTGACCGCGCCCGTCGCCTACGAGGAGCGCGTGCCGCATCTCACGGTCGTCGATACGGTCAAGCGCATCACCATGACACGCGTGAACCAGCGGCTGCGTGTGGGCGGCGCGGGCGTGTTCCAGAGCGCGTCCAAGGCCGACAAGCCGCTCGACGCCGCGCTGTCGCAGCGCGCCCTCGATCTGCTCGGCCAGGGCACGCACGACTGGATTCCGGGCGCGGCGCGCGTCTCCGTCGCGCGTCCATGGGACGGTCTGCGGCTGATCACCGCCGACGGACTGCCGGTCGTCGGGGCGGCGCGTCATCCGCGGCTTTTCGTAAACGCGGCGCACGGCCCGGCGGGCTGGGGCCTCGCGTGCGGGTCTGCTAAAGTGATCGCGGACCTCGTCTCCGGCGTCACACCCGACGTTCCCGCCAGCACGCTGGCTGCGCTCAGCATCGAGCGCTTCTGACGGCTTCACGGGCACGATTGCTGCGGGCGCGCCGGGTTGCCGAACGATTCGATTCCCGACGCGCCCTTTCGTCCGCCGCCATGACCGCTGCCCGCTCGCCCTACTTCAGCCCCAAAGACGATCCGCTCGCACTCCTGACGCTCAGCGAACTGCGCACGCTCGAAACGCGCGCAGCCGCCGCGCTGCCGCCGCACACGCTGATGGCACGCGCGGGCACGGCGGCCGCGCAATGTCTCATCGACATGTTCGAGCACGATCCCGATCCCAATTTCCGCGCACGGCCGGTGTGGCTCGCGGCCGGCCCCGGCAACAACGGCGGCGACGCGCTCGTGATGGCCGAGCGGCTGCATCGCGCGGACATCGCCGTGCGGGTGTGCATGCCGGTCGAGGTCAAACCCGACGACGCGCGCTGGGCGCTCGAATCGGCGCGCGCGGCGGGCGTGCCGATCGACGATCGTCCGCCCGCATCGTTCGACGGCTTCGGCTGGCTCGTCGACGGCATGTTCGGCATCGGTCTCACGCGTGCGCTCGAAGGCGTGTTCGCGGATATCGCCGCGCGCATGACGCGCCGTTCCGGTGCATCGGGCCGCGTGCTCGCGCTCGACGTCCCGAGCGGTCTGAACAGCGACACCGGCGCGCCGGTGAACGGCGGCGAAGCCGTGCGCGCGACGGACACCATCACGTTCATCGGCGCGAAGCCGGGGCATTTCACGTCTCAGGGCCGCGATCTGACGGGACGGCTTTTCATTTCGACGCTGGAGATCGATTCGAGCGTCGCGCCGTCGATCACGCTCAACGCGCCCGCGCTCTTCGGCGCGTGCATGCCGCCGCGCGACAACGCGACCAACAAGGGCACATTCGGCTCGCTCGCGGTGGTCGGCGGCGACACCGGCATGTGCGGCGCGCCGATCCTCGCCGCGCGCATGGCGCTCTACGGCGGCGCGGGAAAGGTGCACGTCGCGTTTCTGGGCGACGGCTTTCCGCCCTACGATCCGCCGCATCCGGAACTGATGCTGCATCGCGCCGACGGCTTCGCGCTCGACAAGATGGACGCGCTGGCGATCGGCTGCGGCATGGGCACGAGCGACCACGCGAAAAACATGCTGACGGACGCGCTGAAACTCGACGTCCCGAAACTGCTCGACGCCGACGCGCTCAATCTCGTCGCGAAAGACGACGCGCTCGCTTCCGCCGTTGCCGCGCGCGGCGCGCAGGGCGATCCGTGCATCCTGACGCCGCATCCGCTCGAAGCGGCGCGTCTCCTGCAAACCGACGCGAAATCCGTGCAGGCCGACCGCATCGCCGCCGCGCGCCAGCTCGCCGCGCGCTATGGGGCGATCGCGGTGCTCAAGGGCTCGGGCACGGTGATCGCATCGCCCGATGGCCGCGTCTCGGTGAATCCGACCGGCAACGCCGGCCTCGCGACAGGCGGCACCGGCGACGTGCTCGGCGGATTGATCGGAGCATTGCTCGCGCAGAAACTGCCGGCTTACGAAGCCGCGCTCGCGGGCGTCTATCTGCACGGTCTCGCCGCGCAGACCCTCACCGACGACGGCATCGGCCCGGCCGGATTGACCGCGGGCGAACTCGCGCCCGCCGTGCGCGGTCTCATCAACCGCCGCTTTTACGCGGAGCATGCGCGAAGCTGACACATTTCCGGCGCTCGCTTGCAAAGCCCTTGTGACGCTTTGCAAGCATCCGTTCATGCATCGTCGCTATACTCTTTTTTGATTCGGGCAACCGCGGCCGCTTAGTCGCGTTCACCAGACGCGACACGCACAGGCAAGCCGAGCCGCAATCGCACGAACGTATTCCTCTGTCACTCTCAGACTAACGGACCGCTCATGACCCAAAACTCGATGCTCAATTCGCTTCCTGCCTGGTCGGCGCTCCAGTCGCATTACGATGCCATCTCCGGCGAGCGCCTGCGCGACTGGTTCGGGCCTCAGAACGACACCGCGCCGACGCGCGCCGAGCGCTTGACCTTCGAAGGCGGCGGCCTCGCAATCGACTTTTCCAAGAACCGCGTGAAGGACGAAACGCTCAAGCTGCTCGTCGAGGCCGCGCAACAGGCCAAGGTCACCGAACGCCGCGACGCGATGTTCCGTGGCGATATCGTCAATATCACCGAACATCGCGCGGTGCTGCATACCGCGCTGCGCGCCCAGTCGCCCGACGCGCCCTTTTACGAGCAGGTGCAGAAGGAAAAGGCCAGGATGGCCGCCTTCTCCGAGCGCGTGCGCGACGGCTCGTGGACCGGCTATTCCGGCAAGCGCATCCGTCACGTGGTGAACATCGGCATCGGCGGCTCGGATCTCGGGCCGAAGATGGTCGTGCATGCGCTGCATCATCTCGCGTCGAAGGATCTCGACACACACTTCGTCTCGAACGTCGACGGCGCCGATCTCTGGAACGTCCTGCAGCAAGTCGACGCCGAAGAGACGCTTGCCATCGTCGTCTCCAAGACCTTCACGACGCTCGAAACGATGACCAACGCGCATTCGATGCGCGACTGGTTCCTCAAGTCCGGCTGTCCCGAAGATCAGTTGTCGAAGCATTTCGTCGGCGTCTCGGCGAACCCGGCTGAAGTGGTGAAGTTCGGCATCGCGAAAGAAAACGTGTTCGAAATGTGGGACTGGGT
This sequence comes from Caballeronia novacaledonica, assembly GCF_900258035.1. Taxonomy (GTDB): domain Bacteria; phylum Pseudomonadota; class Gammaproteobacteria; order Burkholderiales; family Burkholderiaceae; genus Caballeronia; species Caballeronia novacaledonica. Next base: position 103,325 of record NZ_OGTP01000012.1, read on the forward strand.
CGGCGGCCGCTATTCGCTGTGGTCGGCGGTGGGGCTTTCGATCATGCTGTCGGTCGGCCCGAAGAATTTCGACGCGCTGCTGCAAGGCGCCGCCGCGATGGACGAGCACTTTCGCACCGCGCCGCTCGACAAGAATCTGCCCGTGCTGATGGGCATGATCGGCATCTGGTATCGCAATTTCTTCGGCTCGCAGAGCGATCTGATCGCGCCGTATTCGCAGGCGCTGCACTATCTGCCTTCGTATCTCCAGCAACTGGAAATGGAGAGCAACGGCAAGTCCGCGCGCCTCGACGGCAAGATGGTCGATTATCCGACGGCAGCCGTGATCTGGGGCGAGCCGGGCACGAACGGCCAGCACGCGTTCTTCCAGATGCTGCATCAAGGCCCGACGATCATCCCGATCGACTTCATCGCCGTGATGACGCCGGAGCATCCGCTCGTCGATCATCACGCGAAGCTGCTCGCCAATTGCTTTGCGCAAAGCGAAGCGCTGATGCTCGGCCGCACGCTGGAAGAAGCGAAGAAGGTTGCCGGTCCCGGCAAGGAAGAACTCGCGACGCATCTGAGCTTCCCCGGCAATCGTCCGACGACCACGATCATGCTCGATGCGCTCACGCCGCAATCGCTCGGCGCGCTCATCGCGCTGTACGAACACAAGGTGCTCGTGCAGGGCACGGTGTGGGACATCAACTCGTTCGATCAGTGGGGCGTGGAACTCGGCAAGATTCTCGGCAAGGTCGTCGAGGCCGATATCACCGCCGCGAGCGTCGATCCGGCGAAGCACGATTCGTCGACGTCGGCGTTGATCGCGCGTGCGCGCAAGGCGCTGAAGCGCTGAAGCGCCGGGCGTTGCCTTCGAAGGCCCGCGACGCTTTTCGCCTCGCGGGCTTTTTAAACGCCGAGACCGTTGACGAGGCGCCCCGCTTCGATCGTCACCGTGGCGTCGCATCGCTCGGCGAGTTCCTGATCGTGCGTGACGAGCACGAGCGTCGCGCCGTTGCGCCGGTTCATCTCGAACATCAGATCGATGATGGCGTAGCCGGTGGCGGCGTCGAGGCTGCCGGTGGGTTCGTCGGCGAAAAGCACGGCGGGATGCGTGACGAACGCGCGCGCGAGCGCGACGCGCTGCTGCTCGCCGCCGGAAAGCAGCTTCGGATAGTGTCCGGTGCGTTGCGAAAGCCCGACCTGATCGAGCAGCGCACGGGCGCGCGCGGCAATCTCGCTGTGCGGCGTCTCCGCGCGCAACTCGAGCGGCAGCATCACGTTTTCGAGCGCGGTCAGATGCGGCATCAACTGGAACGACTGGAACACGAAGCCGACGGCGCCGCTTCGAAGCGCAGCGCGTTCGTCTTCGTTCAGCGTGGAAAGCTCCTTGCCGAGCAGACGAACCGAGCCGCCGCTCGCGCTGTCCAATCCGGCGAGCAGGCCGAGCAATGTCGACTTGCCCGAGCCCGATGCACCGACGATCGCGACGCTGCTCCCCTTCGCGATCGACAGATCGATCTGATCGAGAATCGTGAGTTCGCCCGTTGCGTCGTTCACTCGCTTGCTTAATCCCCGTACTTCGATGACCGGCTCGATATTGTTTTGCATGGACACCTTGAAAAGAAACTTGCGCAGCTTCGTTCCCGCCATCGCGCTGATGGCGGCCTATTGCACGACTGCGCACGCCGCAAACGCGCAAGCCGCGCCGCAACCGAAGCCCGCCATCGTCGTGCTGGGCGATAGTCTCTCGGCCGAATACGGTCTGCCGCGCGACACCGGCTGGGTCAATCTGCTGCGCGACAAGCTGGCGAAGGAGCGTTTCGATTATAGCGTCGCCAATTCGAGCATCAGCGGCGACACCACGAGCGGCGGACGCGCGCGCCTGACCGCAGTGCTTTCGCGCATCAAGCCCGCTGTCGTCATCGTCGAACTCGGCGCGAACGACGCGCTGCGTGGCGTGCCGCTCGCGACGACGGAGACGAATCTGCGCGGCATCGTCGAGGCATCGCAGGCCGCGCATGCGAAGGTTTTACTCATCGGCATGTACGTTCCGCCCAATTACGGCCCCGACTACACGCAAAAGTTCCACGCGGTCTACGAGCGCATCGCGAAAGACAAGAACGTGCCGCTTGTGCCCTTTCTGCTGGCCGGCATGGCTGACAAGCCCGCCATGTTCCAGGCCGACCAGATTCATCCGACGGTGCAGGCCCAGCCTTTGCTACTGGATAACGTCTGGCCAACCTTGAAACCCTTGCTGGGCGCCAGTGCGTCGCACTAACCGAGACGCCGCGCGTGCCAGCTTCAGCAACCCGACGCGGAGCACGGCCAAGATTCAGATCTCTGAGACTTTCGCGTAACTCTTATAACCCCGCTCGTTTGGCGAGCGACTCTACAAGGAGGTCACGTGAAATTAATCCCTCTTCTCGCCCTGACCGTTGCGATCTCGGCCTGTGCCGCGCAGCCGCCCGCCGGCGTGCAGCAAGTCGGCACGAGCCAGAAGGCGCCGAAAGTCGTCGCGCAATGCGTCGCCCAGAAGTGGGCTGACTCGTCGCAGCAGCAAGTCGTGTCGCAAGACACGCTCGCGAACGATCAGGCCGTCGACGTCTACGTTCCCGGCCAGCAACCGCCGACCGGCGCGGCGGCGATCGTCCGCCCGGCGTGGACGGGTTCGGGCACGTGGGTCGGTTTCCGCGCCTCGGGCGCCGCCGGCAGCCAGGCGACCGGCGCCATTCAAGGTTGCCTGTAATCGAACTTCGCCTGATGGCGGCGTAGTCAAGCAAAAGCCCCGCATCCTTCCGGAAGCGGGGCTTTTTTACGATGTCAACGTCGATCAGTTCGACGACTGCGGCGCCGCCTGGCTCAGCTTGACCTTCGAGCGCGCCTTCAACGAATTGATGTACGCCTCCATGTCGGCTTGCGCATACACCTGCGCGACCTGCTGTTGCGCGCCCGCGAGACGATCGGCGGCAACCGGCGCGCCCTTCTCGATGCCGTTCACGCGATAGATCGCGTAGCCATCCGCGCCGAGATCCACGCCGACATAAGCCGGCAGCTTCGCTGCGTCCACCTTGAAGATCGCGCTCAGCGCCGCGGGCGGCAAGCCTTGCGCGTCGTTACGCGACACCGTGACGGGCGACGTGAAGCCATCCGCCGACTTCGACTTCTGCAGGTCCGCGAGCTTCGCGTCGCCTTCCTTCTTCGCCATCGCGGCGGCCATGTCGGCGACGACCTTCTTGCGCACGTCGTCCTTCACGGCGTCGAACGCCGGAATCGAAGACGCCTTGTAGTCGGTCACGCGCGCGGCGATCAGCGTGTTGCTGCCCACGTCGATAGCCTGCGTGTTGTTGCGATCCTTCGCCGCATCCGGCGCGAAGACGGCCGCGAGGAACTTCGGATTGTTGAGCGGATTGTCCTGTGGCAACTGCGGATTCGGCTTCGGACCGACCGTCGCGGTCTGGATCGTCAGCTTGTATTTGTCCGCGGCGGGCTGCAGCGACTTCGCCTTCTCGTAGACCAGATCGGTGAAGCCTTGCGCGTCTTCCGCGAAGCCCTTCGTGCCTTGCTGGGCCGCATAGTCCTTCGCGAGCGCGTCCTTCACTTCATCGAACGGCTTCGTGACCGATGGCTTCACGTCCGTCGCCTGGATGATGTGATAACCGAAGTCCGACTCGACGATATTGCTCACTTCGCCCTTCTTCAGGCTGAACGCGGCGTCGTCGAACGCCTTGCCGCCCGCGATCTGGCCATGACCGAAGTAGCCGAGATCGCCGCCCTTGCCCGCCGAGCCGGGATCATCCGAGTTCTTCTGCGCGATCTGTGCGAACTGGTCCGGATGCGCCTTGACTTGCGCGAGCAATTCTTCGGCTTTCTGCTTCGCCTTCGCCTTGTCGGCCGCGCTCGCGTCCTTCGGCGCGTTCACGAGAATGTGGCTCGCGCGCACTTCCGCTTCCGTGCGATAGCGCTGGATATTGTCGTCGTAGTACTTCTTGAGATCGGCGTCGCTCGGTTTCGATGCCGCCGCGACCGTCGCCGGCGACAGGAGCAGATACTGGATCGCGGCCGTCTCGGGCGTCGCGAAGTCGTTGCGATGCGCGTCGTAGTAAGCGGTGAGCTGCGCGTCGGTCGGCTGGATCTTCGAGGTGTAATCGGCCGTGCGCAGCGACAGGCCCTGCACGGTGCGCTTCTGCTCCGCGAGTTCCGTCAGGCTCTGTGCGAGCGACTTCGACGTGAACGACGTCGTCTGGATGCTGCCCGGAATCTGCTCGGTCGCGATCGTGTAGCGCATGCGTTCGTCGTACTGCGCGGGCGTCATGCCCTGCATCGCGAGCAGTTGCTTGTAGCGGTCGAGGTCGATGCTGCCGTCGGGCTTCTTCAGCGACGAGATCACCGGATCGGACAGCAGCGCGCGGCGTACGGCGTCGTCCGATGCGGTCAGATGCAGACGCTGCGTTTCGTCGGCCATCGCGCGTTGCTGCACGAGGCTGTCGACCATCGCGGCGCGTGCCTCGGGCGTGTCGAACATCTTGGCGTCGAACTGCGCGCCGAGCATCGAGCGGGCGCGGTCCACTTGCTGACGGAAGGCGCTGTCGAACTCGGCGCGCGTGATCTTGTGACCATTCACGCTGGCGACGTAGGAGCTTTCGTCGAAATAGTTGCTGAAGCCCTGAATCCCGACCATGCCCAGACCGGGCACGATGATCAGGATCAGCAGAGCCATCATCAGGCGCTGGTGATTACGGAAAAAGTCGAGCATGCGTGGCGCTGCGTGGTTATAACAAAACGCTCGATATTACAACAGTGGACGGGGAAAAGGCGAAAGGCGCGAGGGATTTGCGATGCCGGAGGCGAAATAATCGCACCATTTTTTGTAATGAAGGGTGCCGCGCTTCGAAAATGCGCTGCGTGCAGTGATTTCGGATGGTCGTAGACACACGCCGGTTCGTACAATCGTTAGCATTCTTAACGACAACGAAAGCGCGTAAAAACAAAAAATCCCGCAAGCGACGCCGCATGCGGGATTTTCATGTTTGATTCTGGCGGAGCGGACGGGACTCGAACCCGCGACCCCCGGCGTGACAGGCCGGTATTCTAACCAACTGAACTACCGCTCCTGGGTAGCGCGCAATGAACTGAGACCTGGTGGGTGCTGAGAGGCTCGAACTCCCGACCTACGCCTTGTAAGGGCGCCGCTCTACCAACTGAGCTAAGCACCCGGTCCGCAAATTCACTCGGTTTGCGCTGCGCCGAATTCAGTGCCTTGCGAGAGGCGCTGCATCCAGCGAGTCCGCTAGTTTAGCGCATCCTTCAGCGCTTTGCCAGGGCGAAATTTCGGGACCATCGCGGCCTTGATCTTGATCGCGTCGCCGGTGCGCGGATTGCGGCCCGTGCGCGCGGTGCGCTTGCCCACGGCGAACGTTCCGAAGCCGACGAGCGTCACCGTGCCGCCCTGCTTCAGCGTCGCGCTCACGCCGCCGATCACCGCTTCGAGCGCACGGCCGGCGGCGGCCTTGGAAATATTGGCTTGCTGCGCGATATGGTCGATCAGTTCCGTCTTGTTCATTGTGATCCCCGAATCAGTATTGGCACGTTGTAATCGATCTGGTCCAGCATCGATGCGAATGGCATCTCGATATGAGTGGATGCGGCGCCCATTTAACTTAGCCGAAAGCGCGGTGTCAACGAGGGTTGAGCCTTATTTGGCGCGGGTTTGAGGCGTTTTAGAAGATCTCTTCGGAAAACCCGCGCGCAAATAAAAAAACCCGCGGGCAAATACCCGCGGGTTTAGCTTCGATCACGAAACACGGCGATTAAACCGTGTCGCGAAACGTGCTCAGTGCTTCACGACTTCGCCCGATGCGGGCGCGTCCTTCTGCTGTTCCGCTGCCACCGGCGTCGCCTTCGCTTCTTCCTCGGGCAACGACTCCGGCGTACGTTCGAGCGCCAGTTCCAGCACGCGATCGATCCAGCGAACCGGCACGATCTCGATGGCGTTCTTCACGTTGTCCGGGATGTCGGCGAGATCCTTGGTGTTTTCCTCGGGGATCAGCACGAGCTTGATGCCGCCGCGATGCGCCGCCAGCAGCTTCTCCTTCAACCCGCCGATCGGCAGCACTTCGCCGCGCAGCGTGATTTCGCCCGTCATCGCGACATCCGCGCGAACCGGAATGCCCGTCAGCACCGACACCAGCGCCGTGGTCATCGCGATACCGGCGGACGGTCCGTCCTTCGGCGTCGCGCCTTCGGGCACGTGGATGTGGATGTCCTTCTTCTCGAACGACTCATCCGTGATGCCGAGACGCCGCGAGCGCGAACGCACCACCGAGCGCGCCGCTTCGACGGATTCCTTCATCACGTCGCCGAGCGAACCCGTGCGGATCACGCCGCCCTTGCCGGGCATCACCGCTGCTTCGATCGTCAGCAGATCGCCGCCGACTTCCGTCCACGCGAGACCCGTGACCTGACCGATCTGATTGTCCTTCGCGGCCAGACCGAAGTCGTACTTGCGCACGCCGAGGAAGGTGTCGAGGTTGGAACCGTCGACCTTCACGGCGCCTTCGGCCTTCTTCAGCAGCAGCATCTTCACGACCTTGCGGCAGATCTTCGACACTTCACGCTCGAGCGAACGCACGCCCGCTTCACGCGTGTAGTAGCGAATGATGTCGCGAATGGCTTGTTCCGTGACCTCGATCTCGCCTTCCTTCAGGCCGTTGTTGCGCTTTTGCTTCGGCAACAGGTAACGCTGCGCGATGCTGACCTTCTCGTCTTCCGTGTAACCCGACAGGCGGATGACTTCCATCCGGTCGAGCAGCGGCGGCGGAATGTTCAGCGAGTTCGACGTCGCGACGAACATCACGTCCGACAGGTCGAAGTCCACTTCGATGTAGTGGTCCGCGAACGTGTGGTTCTGTTCCGGATCGAGCACTTCGAGCAGCGCGGAGGCCGGATCGCCGCGGAAATCCATGCCCATCTTGTCGACTTCGTCGAGCAGGAAAAGCGGATTGCGCACGCCGACTTTCGCGAGGCTTTGCAGGATCTTGCCGGGCATCGAGCCGATGTACGTGCGGCGGTGACCGCGAATCTCGGATTCGTCGTGCACGCCGCCGAGCGCCATGCGCACGAACTTGCGGTTCGTCGCGCGGGCGATGGACTGCCCGAGCGAAGTCTTGCCGACGCCCGGAGGCCCGACGAGGCACAGGATCGGCGCCTTCACCTTCTCGACGCGTTGCTGAACCGCGAGATATTCGAGAATGCGTTCCTTCACTTTCTCGAGGCCGAAGTGGTCTTCATCGAGCACGCGTTCGGCGTTCGAGAGGTCGTTGTTGACCTTGCTCTTCTTGCGCCACGGCAAGCCGATCAGCGTATCGATGTAATTGCGCACGACGGTCGCCTCGGCGGACATCGGCGACATGAGCTTCAGCTTCTTGAGCTCGGCATCGGCCTTCTTCTTGGCTTCCTTCGGCATGCGCGCGGCGGTGATGCGCTTCTCGAGTTCTTCGAGATCCGCGCCCTCTTCGCCTTCGCCCAGTTCCTTCTGGATCGCCTTGACCTGCTCGTTCAGGTAGTACTCGCGCTGGCTCTTTTCCATCTGGCGCTTCACGCGGCCGCGAATCCGCTTCTCGACCTGAAGGATGTCGATTTCGGCTTCGAGCTGGGCGAGCAAATGCTCCAGACGCTCGATCACAGGGAACATCTCGAGGATGTGCTGCTTTTGATCGAGCTTGAGCGGCAGATGCGCGGCGATGGTGTCGGCAAGACGACCCGCTTCGTCGATACCCGACAGCGACGTCAGGATCTCCGGCGGAATCTTCTTGTTGAGCTTCACGTATTGATCGAACTGGGAAACGATCGCACGGCGCAGCGCTTCGGTTTCAGCGCTGTCGGCGTGATCGGGCTCGAGCGGCATCACGTCGCACGAGAATTGCGTTTCCTGCTCTTCGATCGAGAGCGTCTTGGCACGTTGCAGGCCTTCGACGAGCACTTTCACGGTGCCGTCGGGCAGCTTCAGCATTTGCAGGATGTTGGCGACACATCCCACTTCGTACATGTCTTTTTCGGTCGGCTCGTCCTTCGCCGCCGTTTTCTGGGCGACGAGCATGATGTGCTTGCCGCCTTCCATCGCGGCTTCGAGTGCCTTGATCGACTTGGGCCGCCCGACGAAGAGCGGAATCACCATATGCGGGAAAACGACTACATCGCGCAGCGGGAGCAGCGGCAGCGTAATGCGTTCCTGCGGGAGGAGTTGGGTTCCTGACATTTCATTTCCCCATGAGTGGAATCAGTTCAGTCGTAAGTAAGGCCGTTCAGAGCTATTGCAAGCCTTTATCGGAAGGGAAAAGTCGGTAGTCAAAGATCGCGTCAGTAACGTCCACAAGATAAACCGAAAAAAATAAAAGGCCGTTCACGTTGCCATGAACGGCCTTTCGCCGACACACAGCCTGCCTCAGTTCGATCCTGCTACTTTGGGCGCGTCTTCGTAGATGAGTAGCGGCTTGCCGTCTCCGTCGATCGTGTTGTCGTCGACGATCACCTTCGAAACGCCCTTCATGGTGGGCAGCTCGTACATCACGTCGAGCAACGCCTGTTCCAGAATCGAACGCAGGCCGCGCGCGCCGGTCTTGCGGCGAATCGCCTTCTGCGCGATGGCCTGCAACGCCGCCGGGCGGATTTCCAGCTCCACGCGTTCCATCGCGAAGAGCTTGTGATACTGCTTCACGAGCGCGTTCTTCGGCTCGATCAGAATCTTCACGAGCGCGGCTTCGTCGAGCTTGCCGAGCGTCGCCACGACGGGCAGACGGCCGATCAGTTCGGGAATCAGGCCGAACTTGATCAGATCTTCCGGCTCGACTTCGCGCAGCACTTCGCCCGCATCACGATCCTGCTTGCTCTTCACGCTCGCGCCGAAACCGATACCGGTCTTCTCGGTGCGATCCGTGATGACCTTTTCCAGCCCGTCGAACGCACCGCCGCAGATGAACAGGATATTGGTCGTATCGACCTGAATGAAATCCTGATTCGGGTGCTTGCGTCCGCCTTGCGGCGGCACCGACGCCATCGTGCCTTCGACCAGCTTGAGCAACGCCTGCTGCACGCCCTCGCCCGACACGTCGCGCGTAATCGACGGGTTGTCCGACTTGCGGCTGATCTTGTCGATTTCGTCGATGTAGACGATCCCGCGCTGCGCCTTGTCGACTTCGTAATTGCAGTTCTGGAGCAGCTTCTGAATGATGTTCTCGACGTCCTCGCCGACATAGCCGGCTTCGGTCAGCGTCGTGGCATCCGCGATCACGAACGGCACGTTCAGCATGCGCGCGAGCGTCTGCGCGAGCAGCGTCTTGCCCGAGCCGGTCGGTCCGATCAGAAGAATGTTGCTCTTCGACAACTCGATGTCGTCTTTCTTGTCGAGGTGCTTGAGCCGCTTGTAATGGTTGTACACGGCCACCGCGAGAATTTTCTTCGCGCGTTCCTGGCCGATGACGTACTGATTGAGGATATCGCTGATTTCCTGCGGGCTCGGCAGGTCCGACTTGGTCAGCCCGGCCTCTTCCGCCGCGCCGGCCGCCTCGTCGCGAATGATCTCGTTGCACAGATCGATACATTCATCGCAGATGAACACCGACGGCCCAGCGATGAGCTTCTTCACCTCATGCTGGCTTTTTCCGCAGAACGAGCAATACAGCAGCTTTTCGCTGCTGGAACCTTTTTTGTCCGCCATAAATGTGTAAGCCTCCGGACACTCTTGTTACATGATACGCCCTTCGATTCGACGACGCAGATTCGCACCCGCGAGGTCGAAACAAAGCGCGTTTTGGCGTTGCGCCGCATGCGCGACTTCGCGCTCCTGGCCGGCTTTTCGTCTCCGAGCGCCGGCGCGGCGCCGCTCCGGACGCCTTCAGGGACGCTTGTGAAGCACCTGGTCGACGAGGCCGTAAGCCTGCGCGTCGTCGCCGGACATGAAGTTGTCGCGATCCGTGTCGCGCGCGATGCGCTCGACCGGCTGACCCGTGTGATGCGACAGCAACTGATTCAAACGTTCCTTCAGGTACAGGATTTCCCGCGCCTGGATCTCGATGTCCGATGCCTGACCGCGTGCGCCGCCGAGCGGCTGGTGGATCATCACGCGCGCGTTCGGCAGCGCGACGCGCTTGCCTTTCGCGCCCGCCGCCAGCAGGAACGCGCCCATGCTCGCGGCGAGACCCATGCACAGCGTGGAGACGTCGGGCTTCACGAACTGCATGGTGTCGTAGATCGCCATGCCGGCCGAGACCGAGCCGCCAGGACTGTTGATGTACAGGCTGATGTCCTTGTCCGGATTCTCGCTTTCGAGGAACAGCAACTGCGCGACGACGAGATTCGCCGACTGGTCGTTCACCTCGCCGACGAGAAACACCACGCGCTCCTTCAGGAGACGCGAATAAATGTCATAGGCTCGCTCGCCGCGGCCGCTCGTTTCCACGACCATCGGAACGAGGCCGAGCGCCTGGGCTTCGAAGTCCCGCGATGCGTGGGACGCCAACGTGTCGAGCAATTCAGCGCGAAAGGTCATGCAATTTCCTTGTTCGGAATAGGGATACTGAACGACAAAGGAACATCCACTAGAACGGCATGCAAACGCCCAAACTTTAATGCAAAAAAGGCGTGCGAGCCGTCAGTCCGACGGCTCGCACGCCCCTTGCCTATCGCGTCAGGCTTGCGCCGTTGCGCTGGCCAGTTCCTCGAAGCTGACTTCCTTGTCGGTCACCTTGGCCTTGCCCAGGACGAAATCGACGACGTTGCTTTCCACGACGTACGCTTCCATCTCGGCGAGGCGCTGCTGGTTCGAATAATACCAGCGGACGACTTCCTTCGGGTCTTCGTAGCTCTTGGCGAATTCGTCCACTTCAGCACGGATCTGCTCGGGCTTCGCCTGCAACTCGTTCGCCTTCACCAGCTCGGCCAGCACGAGGCCCAGCTTCACGCGGCGCTCGGCTTGCTCGGCGAACATTTCGGCCGGGATCGGGGCGTCGGCGGCGTTCGGCACACCGCGTTGCTGCAGATCCTGACGCGCCATCTCGACGAGACGCTGCTGATCCTGTTCGATCAGCGCCTTCGGCACGTCCAGTTCGGAAATCTTCAGGAGCGCGTCCATGACCTGGTTCTTCACGATCTGCTGCGTGCGGCGCTTTGCTTCGCGCTCCAGGTTGTCCTTGATCTCGGTGCGCATCTTCGTAAGATCGCCGTCTTCGATGCCGAGCGACTTCGCGAAATCCGCGTTGATTTCCGGCAGATGCGGCCACTCGATCTTCTTGATCGTGACCGTGAATTGCGCCGTCTTGCCCGCCACGTCCTTGCCGTGGTAGTCGTCGGGGAACTTGAGATCGAACTCGCGGGTTTCGCCGACCTTCAGGCCCGTTGCGGCTTGCTCGAATTCCGGCAGCATGCGGCCTTCGCCCAGCACGAACGCGAAGTCTTCGGCGCTGCCGCCTTCGAATGCGACACCGTCGATCTTGCCGACGAAGTCGAGCGTCACGCGGTCGCCGTCTGCCGCCGCCGTGTTCGCTCCGCCGTCGCCGTGTTCGCCGGCTTCGCCGCGAGCGTGGAAGTGCACGCGCTGCTTGCGCAGGATGTCCAGTGTGCGATCGACTTCGGCTTCGGAAATGGTCGTGACCGTGCGTTCGATTTCAGCGTTCGCCACATCGCCCAGTTGCACTTCCGGATAGATTTCGAAGGTCGCGTCGAACGCATAGGCGTCGGCGGCGACTTCCGACTTCGGCGCGAAGCTCGGCTGGCCCGCGACGCGCAGGTTTTCGGCGCGCGTGACGTCGAAGAATTCCTTGCCGACCTTGTCGCTCAGCACTTCGGCTTCGACCTGGCCGCCATACTGCTGCGTCACCATCTTGAGCGGCACCTTGCCCGGGCGGAAACCCGGCATGCGCACGCTCTTGGCCATCTGGCGGATGCGCGAATCCACTTCCTTCTGTACCGAGTCTTTCGGCAGGGAAATCGTCACGCGGCGTTCGAGCTTGCCGAGGTTCTCAACTACGTTAGCCATGGCTGAAATCGTCCTAAAGTAAATCGTAAATTCGGTGTTCGGTTCTTCCGCGGTTCTTGAGGCGCGGGTCCGGGTGCGGGCTTTCTGTGAGCCGGCCGAAATCGACGCCTGGCGCCGGAAGACGCGCATAAAACGCATCTCGCGGTGTGCCGGAACGTCGCCCGACACAGTGTCAGTCAACAGAGCCGTCTATTTTAGCAAACAATTTCCGGCGGTTTCTCCGACGAATCGATCAACACGCCGTTTCAATCGAATTTGTCCGAAAAAGTGCGTGTTTTGCGAGCAGATTTCGGCGTAAATCCGCGTTTTCATCATGCGCGTGCGCGCGCACAATTCCCGCTATCGGCGCGCCGCTATTTTGCGGCACGCGCCACGCTGATAAGCTTGCCGTCGCATGATTCGCGCGATGAAGCCGCCGGCGCGCAATCCATTGCCGCAGGGCATGAAGCGCATGCAACAAATGCATGGACGAGACCCTCGCCGCGGCTTTTCAAACGTTCCTTCCATACCAGAACATTCGAGACACCATGCCTAACGCCACGTCTGCTGCTCCCATCGTTGTCATCGCTCCCGATTCCTTCAAGGGCTCGCTCTCCGCGGAAGGCGTTGCGAACGCCATCGCGGAAGGCATCAGGCGCGCGCGGCCGGACGCCGACATCCGCATCCGCCCGATGGCCGACGGCGGCGAAGGCACGCTCGACGCAATGCTCTCGGCGGGCGGCGAGCGCCGCATGCTCAACGTGCGCGGCGCGGCCGCCGCGCGCCGCGATGCCGCGACCGGCCTGCTCGACGATGGCGGCGCGATCATCGAGACGGCGGAAGTCGTCGGCATCACCGATCCGGACGGCATGGCCGTGCCCGTCACCGAGCGCAGCACGCTCGGCATGGGCGAGGCGATTCGCGCGCTGCTCGATTCCGGCGCGCGCAAGTTCTACGTCGCGCTCGGCGGCAGCAGCACTAATGACGGCGGCGCGGGCCTGCTCGTCGGCCTCGGGCTCAAACTGTTCGATGCGGCCGGCAAGGAACTCGCGCCGGTGCCGTCGGCGCTGGCGCAGATCGCGCGCATCGACGCGTCGAAGCTCGATCCGCGCGTGAAGGACGCGGAGTTCGTCGGCATGTCGGACGTCGACAATCCGCTGACCGGCGATCACGGCGCGACCGCGATCTTCGGTCCGCAAAAAGGCGTGACGCCGGAACAAGTGGCGGAGATCGACGCCGCCCTCGCCCATTTCGCCGATCTGCTCGAACCCGCGATGGGCGTCGCGAAGCGCGACGAACCCGGCGCGGGCGCGGCGGGCGGACTCGGTTTCGCGCTGCACATGCTCGGCGCGCGCTTCGAGACGGGCGCGGAAGTCGTCGCGCGGGAAATCGGCCTCGATGCCGCGCTCGAAGGCGCGAACTGGCTGATCACCGGCGAAGGCCGTACGGACGTCCAGACGCTGCACGGCAAGGCGCCCTTCATCGCGTGCAAGCACGCGCGCGATCAGGGCGTGCCGGCGTCGCTGCTGTCGGGCGCGGTCGATTCGGCCGCGCTGCCGCGGCTTTCCGAGTTCTTCAGCGGCTGCTTCTCGCCCGCGCCCGGCCCGATCACGCTGGAAACGGCGATCCGCGACGCCGCGCGGCTGCTCGCGAACGAAGCCGAGCAACTCACGCGGCTCAGATTCGGTTCGATCTGAACGCCGGGAACGCGCGCAACCGCTTCACGCAGCCGCGCGCTTCGCGCCGAACGCGAGGCGGTCGATGCACCAGACGGCGAGCATCGTCGCGCCCATCAGCGGGAAAAAAATGCCCAGCAAGGTCAGGCCGCCGCGCCACGCGCGCATCGGCGGCCGTTTGACCGGTCTCGCCGGGGCGCCGAGCTCACGCGCGGGCCGACGCTTCCACCACATGACGAAACCCGTCACGGCAAGCGTCGCGAGTCCGAGCGAGATCGCCGCGCAGACGATCTGATTCGCGAGCCCGAAGTAGCGGCCCATGTGCAGCGACGTGCCGTACGAAATCCACTGCGCGATGCGTCCATAGCTCGCGTAATCGATGTCGGACAGCACGCGGCCGCTGTACCGGTCGATGTGCAGCGTGCGTTCGGCGCGCGGGTCGGCGGGAAAATACGAGACTGTGTAGACGCCCGTCGGCTTGTCGGGCAGCGCGATGCCGTAGTCGTCGGCGATACCGTTTTTCGCGGCGATCGCGACCACGTCGTCGAGCGACGCGCGCGCAGCCGGCGACGACGCATCGGCGCTGTCGGGCACGGTCGTCGCGCCGACGGCCCACGGCGTCTGATGCAGCGGGAGATCGTCCATCTTCATGTGCATGCCGTGCATCGCGTGCTCGTCGGCGTTTTTCGATGCGGCGCCGGGCGCGGCCGAATGCACATGCGCTTCGCCCCACGCGCCCTTCGGATAGCCGAGCGACGCCGATGTCGCGAGCGCCTTGAACTCCTTGCCCCACGATCCCGACCACGGCAGTCCGGACATCACGAAGAACAACGCGCCGATAGCGAGCCAGATGCCGCCCACCGCATGCAGATCGCGCCACCACGCGCGTCCTTGCAGCGACAGACGCGGCAGCCACACGCCGCCCTGCCGCGCATTCGACCGGCTCGGCCACCACAGCGCGATGCCCGTGCCGATCATCACGAGCGTCCAGCAGCCGGCGAGTTCCATCACGAGTTCGCCGGTCTTGCCGAGCATCAGCCCGCGATGCAGATTGCGCACCTGCTTCATCAGCCGATGTTCGACGGAGAGCGTGCCGAGCACCGCGCCGTCGTACGGATTCACATACACGCTTTCGCTCTCGCCCGATGGCAGGCGAAAGACGAATTCGGCGCTGCGCGTGCGATCGGCTTCGATTTGCGCGAGCGTCGGCACGGCGCCGCGCGGCTCGCTCGCGGCGGCCTTCGCGAGCAGGGCGTCGCGGGAAAGCTGCGGGCCGTGCGTATCGGCGACGACCATCCGGTCGCGATACAGAAGCGGCTCGATCTGCGGCTGGAAGCAGTAGATCGTGCCCGTGATCGCGAGCACGACGAGCAGCGGCATCACGAAGAGTCCCGCATAGAAATGCCAGCGCCAGAGCGTGCGGCGATGCGCGATGACTTCCGCGTTCGGGTTGGGTGCAAGCATGGTGTTTCTCGTTGAGTGTTTGCGTTTCGATGAGCGTGCACGCCGATGCCGGCGCGAACGCCGACGCGTTCGCGCGCAGAGCGCGCCGATGAGACGAAAGACGGTGTCAGGAGAGAACGGGAGGCGCGCGCGGGCTCGCGGCGTTGAAGGACTTGGATGCGACCGAATCGGCGCTCGCAAACGCCGGGGCGCGCGTGACGCGCTCGATCGAAGCGGCATCATGCGCGACGTCCGTTGCGACGGGCAGATCGTGCGCGAGCAGTCCGCAGTACGAGCAGGCGTCGAAATGATTCGCGGCGTCGTGATGGCTCGCGTGCGCATCCGTGGCGGATGCATCGACCGTGCAGAGGATCGCGTGCGGATCGGTCGCGGCGTTGCGCGCGGCGAGCGTCTGGCTGATGACCGGCGCGACGATCGCGAGCCACATGGCGGCGATGCCGAGCCATGCGACGAAGCGTTTGCGTGCGTTGCGAGTCATGAGCGAGAGCGTGATTGCCGAATGTGCGAAATTGTAGGCAGCGGATGGTACAGCGGCAATCTCCCGGTATCTATGTCCGGAATCGGCGCTCATGCGCACGTCCGGCAGCGCGGGGAGCTTTGACGCAATTTCGCAGACATCGTCAGACGGATCGGTTAGAATCTCGGGCTTGGCACAGTGGACCGGTGCTGGACACGGCGGCATCGCCGGGCGCGAATCGTCACCGAATCAGCCCCGAGCGCTCGTCGTGCTGCGAGGATGGCGAAATTGGTAGACGCACCAGGTTTAGGTCCTGACGCCCGCAAGGGTGTGCGGGTTCGAGTCCCGCTCCTCGCACCACACGAAACCCCTTTCTTCGGCAAAGGGGTTTTTTGTTTTTAGGCCCGGCTTTCGCTGGCTAGATGCTGATGTCGCCCAGCTCGACCATCATCACTTCGCCTTTCGCCTGCGAGCGGCCCGCGAAGTCGATGCCCGCCCGTTCCATCACCCGCCTGATCTCCTCCGGTATTTGCTCGCTCGCGCGGGCAGCGGCGGTCGGCCGGTCGACATGCGACAGAAACCGCCGCACGCACGTCGGCTGCCAGATCACGAAGACGTTGAGCGGGAAAGTGAGCCTGGCGTCGGCGCGGCGGCTGGCGGTGATATGCAGGCCCACTGTCGGCGAAACGTGCATCTGTCGCGGACACACGCGAAAGTCGAAGCCGAAATCCGTCGCCACGCTACGCACGAGATGAGGCAGACATTTGTCGCCGAATTGCCGGTTCTCGGATTTGCTCAAGGCCATGATGCCTCCGGCTTCGCGCGCCGATGAAGTCGATGCCCGCAGTGTTGCAAGCGCGAAGCGCAGCGTCGGTGGTTCGGCGCACAATCTTGCGGCACGCATCGGCCGGCAGCGAACCCGCGCCTCGCCGGATAAAATGAGCGCCCGTGCGTCGGTCCGCCACGGAACACACCCACGACGCCTCTCCAACGAACCCCACAAGTCCCGTTCGTGAATTTCGACGATTATTGCCAGCAAAAGGCCGCCCCCGAAGGTTCCGGCACGTACTACGCGCTGCGCCGCGCGCCGGCCGCGCGCCAGCCGCTTCTGACCGCGCTCTACGCGCTCTATCGCGAACTCGAAGAGACCGTGAAGGAAACGAGCGATCCGACCATCGGCCGCACGAAGCACGCATGGTGGCAGAGCGAGCTCGGCCGGCTGGATGGCGGCGAGCCGACGCATCCGGTCACGAAAGCCTTGCAGGCGCATGCGGGCGTTGCCGCGCATCCCGTTCTGGACGATGCCGGGCGTGCGTCGCTCGCCGCGGTCGTCGATGGTTTCGGCATGGATCTCGATCAGGCGCGCTATCTCGACTGGCGCGGTTTCAAACGCTATCTCGATCAGACCGGCGGCGCGTTCGCGACGGCGCTTGCGCGTGCGAGCGCGCGCGATCCGGGCGCGGCCGCCGCGTGGGCCGCGCCGCTCGGATCGGCGCTGCTGCTCGCCGAGCGCGTTCAGGAAATCGGCGACGATGCGCGCCACGGCCGCATCTATATTCCCATCGACGAATTGCAGCGCTTCAACGTGACGGCTGCGGACGTCATCAATCGCAAGTACGGCGATGCCTTCACGGATCTCATGCGCTTTCAGACGGGCCGCGCCCGGCAAGCGCTGAACGATGCACTCGCCGCCATGCCCGCTTCGGAACGCGCGACGCAGCGCGTGCTGCGCGCGCAGGCCGCGCTGTCGCTCGCGCTCTTCGACGAAATCGAACGGGAAGATTTCAAGGTGCTGCATCAGCGCATCGCGCTCACGCCGATCCGCAAGCTGTGGATCACGTGGCGCGCGCGTTAGACGCGCAGAATCGGCAGCGGCTCGAAACGCGTTCCGAGGATCGATGCTGAATCGGTCTTCCAGCATGCGTCGAGGACCGTCGCATACAACCTTCTGAAGTCGATGCCGACGGGCAAGCCGCCGTCCGCATCGAGTCGATCGAGTCGCGGCGGCATGCCGAACAGTCCGCCGCGCAC
Source organism: Caballeronia novacaledonica (assembly GCF_900258035.1). GTDB lineage: Bacteria > Pseudomonadota > Gammaproteobacteria > Burkholderiales > Burkholderiaceae > Caballeronia > Caballeronia novacaledonica. The sequence continues at coordinate 120,945 of NZ_OGTP01000012.1, forward strand.
GCCTCCGCCCATCACGAAATGCGCCGACGCCGCGCCGTGCTCCGTGCCGCCCGCGGCGTTTTCACGCGCGGCGCGTCCGAATTCCGATCGCGTCATCACGAGCGCACGGTCCCACGCACCGGACGCGACCAATGATGCACGCAGCGATGCGAGTCCTTCGGCCAATCGAGCAAGACACGCAGCATGCCGGCGCCCTTGATTCTCGTGCGTATCGAAGCCGTACAGCGCGACTCGGATCACGTTCACGCCGCGCGCGAGCGCATCGCCCGCGGCCTTGAATGTCGTGACTTCGGTGACGGCGTTCAGACGATCGAGCCAGCCATCGGCGCGATACTCATTCGCATGCGACGCGGTCTCCCAGATCTGGCGCGAGCGGTAATGCGACCGATTGGGCGCGTCATAACCGACGCCCTGCACGATCGCGAGTTCGTTCGCGCGCCACGCGTCCATCAGCGGCAAGAGCGACGGATGCAAGGCCGTGCGCTCGTCGAGCGTCAATGCGTGATTTTTCGATATCGCGAGACTCGGCCGCAACGCGCGATAGCGAGGGTCTGCGATCGGAATGACGGTGTTGAGTCCATCGTTGCCGCCGTCGAGATCGACGATCACGAGCGAACGAATGGAAGACGTAGAGCCGGAATGTGCGATAGCGAACGCTTCTTCGATGCTGCCCGACAATCCCGCGAACGCGCCGGCAAGCGAGAGGAAGTGACGTCGGTTCATCGCGGGTTGCGCCGCTTATCGCTTGTAGAGATCGCGCACCGCTTCTTCGATGTGCTGCCGCAGAAGACGCCGCTCGTCGGCGGTCATCACCGTGTGGCGCGGCGGGCGCGCGGGCGGCGCCTGATCGACTTGCTGGATGGGCTGCATGGCCGGCGCTTTCGGATCGTGATCCTGGCCTGAAGGCGCCGCACTCTTGGTCATGCGCTGCTGCGCGCGAATGATGCGGCCATCGAAACGATTCTGCGAACTGGAGGCGCCACGGTCGAAAATGCTCGACTGGGCATAGGCGTGAGGTGTGCTCAGTACTGCGTAGAGCGCACTGGCAAGAAGTGTCTTTCTGAAGATGCGCTCGCTGCGCACGGGTCCGCGCTGCCGCGCTCCCTTCATGTTGTTCCCTTCGTTGCTCGACAACCGGACAGCCTCATTCTTTTCGCGCGCGTCTCACAGGGGCTTGGTCGGGCCGCACGACGCGCTGGTCTAATGGAGTATCTACCGAATGGCGGGCTTAGGTAAAGCAGTGTACGCAGCAAACCCTTAGGCCGTGCCACAGTCCCCGTAAATTTTGTAACCAACTGTTACACTCGCTTTTGTTACAAACTCGGCGTTTGACCAAACGCGCTAAGATGCCGCCATGGAAACCAAGAACCCTTCAAAAATTCTCGTCGTCGACGACGATCCGCGCCTGCGCGATCTGCTGCGGCGCTACCTCGGCGAACAGGGCTTCAACGTCTACGTCGCGGAAAACGCGCCGTCGATGAACAAGCTCTGGGTGCGCGAGCGTTTCGATTTGCTCGTGCTCGACCTGATGTTGCCCGGCGAAGACGGTCTTTCCATCTGCCGGCGTCTGCGCGGCAGCAACGATCGCACGCCGATCATCATGCTCACCGCAAAGGGTGAAGATGTGGATCGCATCGTCGGACTCGAAATGGGTGCGGACGACTATCTGCCGAAGCCGTTCAATCCGCGCGAGCTCGTCGCGCGCATTCATGCGGTGCTGCGTCGCCAGACGCCGTCCGAATTGCCGGGCGCGCCGTCCGAAACCACCGAAGTGTTCGAGTTCGGCGAGTTCGCGCTGAACCTTGCCACGCGCACGCTTACGAAGAACGGCCAGGAAATTCCGCTCACCACCGGCGAGTTTTCGGTGCTGAAGGTGTTCGCGCGTCATCCGCGCCAGCCGCTCTCGCGCGAGAAGCTGATGGAACTCGCGCGCGGTCGTGAATACGAAGTGTTCGATCGCAGTCTCGACGTGCAGATCTCGCGTTTGCGCAAGCTGATCGAGCCGGACCCCAGCAGCCCGCGTTTCATCCAGACCGTGTGGGGACTCGGCTACGTCTTCATTCCCGACGGCGCGGCCTGAGCGATATTTGAGCGAGTTTCGTCACGCTTTCTCCCCTTCACCGAGCTGAACCCGACAGACCCATGCGCATCGACAGGCGGCTACTGGCGCTCGCGTTCGGCGGTCTGTTCTGGCGAACCTTCGCGCTGATCGCGCTGCTCATCGCCGTCAGTCTGACGGCGTGGTTTCAGAGCTTTCGCGTGATCGAGCGCGAGCCGCGCGCGCAGCGCGTGGCGCTTCAGCTCGTCGCCGTGGTCAAGCTCACGCGCACCGCCCTGCTCTATTCCGACCCCGATCTGCGCCGCGCGCTGCTTCAGGATCTGGAGAGCAACGAAGGCGTGCGCGTGTATCCGCGCGAGACCACCGACAAATACAAGCTGCAGCCGGACGAGTCGCTCAACCGGCTGATCGAGCGCGACGTGCGCGGGCGGCTCGGCAACGAGACGATCATCGCGCAATCGGTGAACGACATTCCGGGCGTCTGGATCAGCTTCAAGATCGACGACGACGACTACTGGGTCGCGCTCGACCGCGATCAGCTCGACACCGTCACCGGCCTGCAATGGGCCGGCTGGGGCGTGTTCGCGCTCGCGCTGTCGTTGTTCGGCGCGGCGTTCATCACGAGTCTCGTGAACCGGCCGTTCGCGCGCCTCGCGCTCGCGGCGCGCAAGGTCGGCTCGGGGCAGTCGCCGGAGGCCTTGCCCGAGCGCGGCATGGGCGTGGCGGCGGAAACCAATCGAAGCTTCAACCAGATGGTGCAGGATCTCGAGCAGCTCGAAGCGGATCGCGCGCTGATGCTCGCGGGCATTTCGCACGATTTGCGCACGCCGCTCGCGCGCCTGCGTCTCGAAACCGAGATGAGCCCGTCGGACGAAGCGACCAAGCTCGCGATGATCGACGACATCGAGCAGATGGACATGATCATCGGCCGCTTCCTCGACTACGCGCGGCCGATGCAGCGCATGCCCGAAGCGGTGGATCTCTCGATGATCGCGAGCGAGCTCGCCGCGCGCTTCCAGGCCGACGACGGCGTCGTGATGCGCACCGACCTCGCGCAGGGCGCGGTCATCGAAGGCGATCCGACCGATGCGCGCCGCGTGGTCGGCAATCTGCTGGAAAACGCGCGCAAATACGGCCGCAGCGAACAGGACGACATCGCGCGGATCACGCTGCAGACGCGCGTCGCGCACGGCAAGGTCGAACTCTCCGTGATGGACGAGGGCCGCGGCATTCCAGACGATCAGGTGGCGCTCATCACGCGCCCGTTCTATCGCGTCGACACGGCGCGCACGCAAGCGAACGGCACGGGCCTCGGCATGGCCATCGTTCAGCGCCTCGTCACGCGTCAACGCGGCACGCTGCGGCTGCGCAACCGCACGCCGCTTCCCGGCTTCGAAGTGACCATCGATTTCCCGCCGATGAAAGGCGGCGCGCGCTTCGAAGGCTAAACGTCCTTCTTTATCGACTTTTCGCCCGCTACCGGCGACGAACCGATTATTTAAATCGAGTTAAGATCAATCGGGTTAACGCGCAGCACGCCTGGCATGAAAATGTCACGCGAGCGTTATGGCGATCCGGTAGTTTGAATGAGTTTGTCCTTTCAACGATTTCACGGGAGTTTCTGCATGAAGACCGTTGGCGATAAAGTCGAAGCATTCACCGTCACCGCTGCGAAGCCGGGTTTCAACCATCACGAAGAAAACGGCCAGTCCGCTTTCGAGGAAATCACCGAGCAGTCGTTTCCGGGCAAGTGGAAGATCATCTACTTCTATCCGAAGGACTTCACGTTCGTGTGCCCGACGGAAATCGTCGAGTTCGCGAAGCTGGCGAAGGACTTCGAGGATCGCGACGCGGTTCTGCTCGGCGGCAGCGTCGATAACGAGTTCGTCAAGCTGGCATGGCGCCGCGAGCACAAGGACCTGAACAAGCTGAACCACTATGCGTTCGGCGACGTGAAAGGCGAGTTGATCGATCAGCTCGGCGTGCGCGACAAGGAAGCCGGCGTGGCGCTGCGCGCGACGTTCATCGTCGATCCGGACAACGTCATTCAGCACGTGTCCGTCAACAACCTGAACGTGGGCCGCAGCCCGGAGGAAGTGCTGCGCATTCTCGACGGTCTGCAAACGGACGAACTGTGCCCGTGCAACCGCGCGGTCGGCGGCTCGACGCTGTAAGCGTTTCCAGATGCCGCAAAGCCCGCCTTCGGCCGAGCGAGTTCGGTCGCGGCGGGCTTTTTAACGCCATCGAATAGGAGAAAACAATGGAATTTCTGTCCGCGATCAAGGAACTCGTGCCCGACTACGCGAAGGACATTCGCCTGAACGTCGACGGCACGATTGCCCGCTCGTCGCTCGAAGGCAACGATGCCGTCGGGGTCGCGCTGGCCGCCGCGTATGCCGCGAAAGCGACGAAGCTCGTCGGCATCATCCGCAATGCGGGCGTGCTGTCGCCGGAAGAAACCAGCGCCGTGCTGACCGCCGCCGCGCTCATGGGCATGAACAACGTCTGGTATCCGTATCTGGAGATGGCCGACAACGCCGATCTCAAGACGCAGCCCGCCGGCTTGCGCATGAACGCGTATGCGTCGCATGGCGGCGTCGACAAGCGGCGCTTCGAGATGTACGCGCTCGCGGCGTCGATCATCGGCAAGTGCCACTTCTGCGTGAAGTCGCACTACGAAAATCTCGTGACCGAAGGCATGTCGACGACGCAATTGCGCGACGTCGGCCGCATCGCGGCGGTGATCAACGCCGTCGCGCTGACGATCGAAGCGGAAGGAAAGTAACGCGCGATCAGCCGTCGATCGACGTCCGCCGCAGCAGCACCGCCGCCTGCGCCTCGATGCCTTCCTTGCGGCCGAGATAGCCGAGCTTTTCGTTCGTTTTGGCCTTCACGTTCACGCGGTCGAGCGAAAGATCGAGATCGGCGGCGATGTTCGCGCGCATCGCGTCGATATGCGGGCTCAGTTTCGGCGCCTGCGCGATGATCGTGCTATCGACGTTCGCGATCGCGAATCCCGCTTCCGACACGCGCCTGAAGGCCTCGCGCAGCAGCACGCGGCTGTCGGCGCCGGCGAATTCCGTCGCCGTGTCCGGAAAATGCCGGCCGATATCGCCGAGCGCGGCGGCGCCGAAAAGCGCATCGGTGATCGCGTGCAGGAGCACGTCGGCGTCGGAATGGCCGAGCAGGCCGCGCTCGTAGGGAATCGTCACGCCGCCGATGATGAGCGGGCGGCCTTCGACGAGCTGGTGGACGTCGTACCCTTGTCCGATTCTGAAATCCATCGATTCAAACCTTCGTTGAGTGTGAGTCAGGCGTTCGCGGAGAGGATCGCGCCCGCGAGCGCGAAATCTTCCGGGTAGGTCACCTTGAAGTTGCGCAAGCTGCCCTGAACCAGCTTCGGCGAGTGTCCGAGCCATTCGACGGCGCTTGCTTCGTCGGTGAGGTCGTGGCCGTCGTGACGCGCACGCTCGATCGCTTCGCGCAGCATGCCGAGCCGGAACATTTGCGGCGTCTGCGCCTGCCAGAGCCCGTCGCGCGATTCCGTGCGGGCCACGCGCGCGTCGCCGGACGGCACGTCGGGCATGGTCGGTGCGACGCGCTTGAGCGTATCCGCGACCGGCAGCGCCAGAATGCCGCCGACCGTATCATCGCGCAGTTCCGCGACAAGTTTGCGAATCAGCTCCGGCGTGATGCCGGGGCGCGCGGCGTCGTGCACGAGAACCCAGTCGTCATCGCGCGCGCCGAATCTCGCGAGCGCGAGCAGCCCGTTGTACACCGACGCCTGCCGCGAGGCGCCGCCGCAGCGCTCCACCGCGAAACGCAAACCGGCGAAGCGGCGGGCGTCGAAATGATGATCGTCCGGTGCGAGCACGACGAGCGTCTGCGAGAATTCGGAGCAGGCGTCGAATGCCGCGAGCGAGTACGCGAGCATCGGGCGGCCCGCGATGGTCTGGTATTGCTTCGGCATCGGCGCACCGGAACGGCTGCCGGTTCCGGCGCAGGGAATCAGTGAAAACAGGCGCGAAGTCACGGGCGAATACACGGGCAGATGAGGTGAACAAGTCAAAGTCGAAGCCCGGATTTTATAATAGGTCTTTCGCGACCACGTCCCGCCGACGCCGGTTCGAGTTTCCGAACCCGTGTTCGCCGGACGGCTCCATGCACACTCTATGCCTTCCAAAGCCGTCAACGCGCAGTCCAGTTCTCCCATCGCGCTCGTGAAGCCGGGCCAGCGCTTCGTCTTCGACGGCGCCGCAGGCTCCGCCGATGCGCTCGCCATCGCGCGCTATCGCGCCGCGTATCGCGAGGGCGTGCCGCTGCTGACGGTCGTGACCGCCAGCGCCGTCGATGCGCAGCGTCTCGCCGCCGAAATCCCCTTTTTCGCGCCGGATGCGCGCGTGCGGCTTTTGCCCGACTGGGAAACGCTGCCGTACGACACCTTTTCGCCGCACCAGGACCTCGTTTCCGAGCGTCTCGCCACGTTGCACGATCTGGGCGAAGGCCGTTGCGACATCCTGATCGTGCCCGCGACGACGGCGCTCTATCGCATGCCGCCCGCGTCGTTTCTCGCGGCCTACACGTTCTCGTTCACGCAGGGCGAGCGCCTGAACGAGGCCAAGCTCAAGGCGCAATTGACGCTCGCGGGCTACGAGCACGTGAGCCAGGTCGTGCGGCCGGGCGAATACTGCGTGCGCGGCTCGCTCATCGATCTGTATCCGATGGGCTCGGCGCTGCCCTATCGCATCGACCTGTTCGACGATCAGGTCGACTCCATCCGCGCATTCGATCCCGACACGCAGCGCAGCCTCTATCCCGTGCGCGACGTGCGTCTCTTGCCCGGCCGCGAGTTTCCGTTCGACGAAGCCGCGCGCACCGCCTTTCGCAGCCGCTGGCGCGAAGTCTTCGAGGGCGATCCGAGCCGCTCGCAGATTTACAAGGACATCGGCAACGGCGTGCCGTCGGCGGGCATCGAATACTATTTGCCGCTCTTTTTCGACGAAACCGCCACGCTCTTCCACTATCTGCCGGAAGGCTCGCAACTCGTGTTCGTCGGCGACATGGACGCGGCGATCAAACGCTTCACGCACGACACGAAGCAGCGCTACGACTTTCTTTCGCACGACCGTGAGCGGCCCTTGCTCGAACCGCGCCGGCTCTTTCTGACCGACGACGATTTCTTCACGTTCGCCAAACCCTTCGCGCAACTGAAATTCCCGAGCACGCCGGAAGGCGGCTGGGCGGCGCCGCTGCCGGGCCTCGCGCTCGACCGCCACGCCGACGAACCCTTGCTCGCGCTGCGCCATTATCTGGAGCAGACGGAGAACCGCGTGATGCTCGTCGCGGAATCGGCGGGGCGGCGCGAAACGATGCAGCAACTGCTGGCGGACAACGGCCTGCGCGGCGAGTCGCGCGACACGTTCCAGGAATGGCTCACGAGCGACGGCAAATTCACGCTCGGCATCGCGCCGCTGGCCAACGGCTTCGCGCTGCCCGCCGAGAAGCTGTCGATCATCACCGAGACGGAGCTTTACGGACCGCTCGCGCGCCGCGCCGGCCGACGCCGGCAGGAACAGGCGAGCAACGTCGATTCGATGGTCCGCGATCTCGCCGAGTTGAAAGTGGGCGATCCCGTCGTGCATGCGCAGCACGGCATCGGCCGCTACATGGGCCTCGTGTCGATGGATCTGGGCGAAGGCGAAACCGAATTCCTGCATCTCGAGTACCAGAACGAATCGAAGTTGTACGTGCCGGTCGCGCAGTTGCACGTGATCTCGCGCTACAGCGGCGCGGACCCGGAGAGCGCGCCTCTGCATACGCTCGGCTCCGGCCAGTGGGAAAAGGCCAAGCGCAAGGCCGCCCAACAAATCCGCGACACGGCCGCCGAACTGCTCAATCTCTACGCGCGCCGCGCCGCGCGCGAAGGCTATGCGTTCAAGCTCGAACCGCGCGACTATGTGAAGTTCGCGGAGAGCTTCGGCTTCGAGGAAACGCCGGATCAGGCCGCGGCGATCGCAGCGGTGATCGGCGACATGACGAGCGGCAAGCCGATGGACCGTCTCGTGTGCGGCGACGTCGGCTTCGGCAAGACGGAAGTGGCGCTGCGCGCCGCGTTCATCGCGGTGATGGCGGGCAAGCAGGTCGCGATTCTCTCGCCCACCACGCTGCTCGCCGAGCAGCACACGCAGACTTTCACCGACCGCTTCGCCGACTGGCCCGTGCGGATCGCGGAGCTGTCGCGCTTCAAGACGGGCAAGGAAGTGTCGACGGCCGTGCAGCAGATCAACGAAGGCTCGGTCGATATCGTCATCGGCACGCACAAGCTCTTGTCGGGCGATGTGAAGTTCAAGCGGCTCGGGCTCGTGATCATCGACGAGGAACACCGTTTCGGCGTGCGGCAGAAGGAAGCGTTGAAGGCGCTGCGCGCCGAAGTCGACGTGCTCACGCTCACCGCGACGCCGATTCCCCGCACGCTCGGCATGGCCCTCGAAGGTCTGCGCGATTTCTCCGTGATCGCGACCGCGCCGCAGAAGCGGCTCGCGATCAAGACCTTCGTGCGGCGCGAGGAAGACGGCGTGATCCGCGAGGCGATGCTGCGCGAGCTCAAGCGCGGCGGCCAGGTGTACTTCCTGCACAACGAAGTCGAGACGATCGAGAATCGCCGCACGATGCTGGAGGCGCTGGTGCCGGAAGCGCGCATTGCAGTGGCGCATGGACAGATGCACGAACGCGAACTCGAACGCGTGATGCGCGACTTCGTCGGACAGCGCGCGAACGTGCTGTTGTGCACGACGATCATCGAAACGGGCATCGACGTGCCGAGCGCGAACACGATCCTCATGCATCGCGCGGACAAGTTCGGTCTTGCGCAGTTGCATCAGTTGCGCGGACGCGTCGGGCGCTCGCATCACCAGGCGTATGCGTATCTGCTCGTGCACGATCCGCAGTCGTTGACGAAGCAGGCGCAGCGCCGGCTCGAAGCGATTCAGCAGATGGAAGAGCTCGGCTCGGGCTTCTATCTGGCGATGCACGACCTCGAAATTCGCGGCACCGGCGAAGTGCTGGGCGACAAGCAATCGGGCGAGATTCACGAGATCGGTTTCCAGCTTTACACCGACATGTTGAACGACGCGGTGCGCGCGCTGAAGGAAGGCCGCGAGCCGGACTTGAACGCGCCGCTCGCCGCGACCACCGAGATCAACCTGCACGCGCCCGCGATTCTGCCCGCCGATTATTGCGGCGACGTGCAGGAGCGTCTGTCGCTCTACAAGCGGCTTGCGAATTGCGAATCGAGCGATGCCATCGACGGCATTCTCGAGGAGCTCGTCGACCGGTTCGGCAAGCTGCCGCCGCAGGCGCATGCGCTGGTGGAGACGCATCGGCTGCGACTGGCCGCGAAGCCGCTCGGCATCTCGAAGATCGATGCGGCCGAGCAGTCCATCTCGCTGCAATTCATCCCGAATCCGCCTGTCGATGGCATGAAGATCATCGAGATGGTTCAGAAGCACAAGCACATCAAGCTCGCGGGGCAGGACAAATTGCGGATCGAATCGCGAAGCCCCGATCTCGCGGTGCGGATTTCCACGGTCAAGGAGACGCTGCGGGCACTGGGCGGGCCGGTGCGGCAGCCGGCTGCGGCTGCGAGATAGGGGTTTGGAGGGTGGTTTATTGGCGTTGCCCCTGTGCGGGGCGCGGCAGTTACTTTCTTTGCTGCTGCAAATAAAGTGGCCAAAGAAAGCAGCTTTTATCGCGTTCGGCGCGGGGGCTCTTTGGGTGAGTGAAACTTGCTTTCGTGTCGGTTTATTGGCGTTGCCCCTGTGCGGGGCGGCAGTCACTTTCTTTGCTGCTGCAAAGAAAGTAACCAAAGAAAGCAGCTATCCCCAGCCTAAGCACTTCATGCCGGCCGCGGCACAGGCGATTGGCTGAATGGCCCGGCAGTAGCGAGTGCGCTCAAAGGTCTCGCGCGGCGTGGACCGCGCACGGTCTGCCGCACCACATGTTTTAGCGTGCTGGTTCAGCACCAAATAGCTCCGGCCCGCTTCGCGGCCGACCGGTCAATCGGGTCGGCCCGTGCTGTCTTGCTAACGCCGCCATCTCACCGCGGTCGTTATTCGTCGGTTTCCCTTGCATACCCAGCGGCAGCGCGAAGCGCTGTGCCGATGCTATTTCGTGCTGAACCAGCGCCCTAAAACAAGTAGCTTGTCAGACCGTGCGCGATCCAAGCCCGGTGATTGTGATGAGGGCACTCTTTAGGCGAGTGCCAACTTGGGGGAGAAAAGTGGCCAAGTTGCGTGTGACCGCGGGCCTGAAAAGCTGCTTTCTTTGGTTACTTTCTTTGCAGCAGCAAAGAAAGTGACTGCCGCCCCGCACAGGGGCAACGCTAATAGACCGACACGAAAACGGGATCCGTCGAAACGAAAGCCGAAACCCAAAAGCCTCAAGGATGCAGGCCAGCATCCCCCATTTGGGCTATGATCAAACCTCCCCGCAGGAGTCAAAAAATGTCACAGACCGCCGATGCGGCGCATCTCGAAGCCCAATCCACGACCGAAACGCCCGTCTCCCTGCCGTGGATCGAACGGCTGGTTTCCATCGATACGGTCAGCCGCAATCCGAACCTCGGCCTGATCGAAACGGTCCGCGACGAACTGCGCAAGTCGGGCATCGAAGCGACCATCACCAACGATCCGCGCGGCCAGTGGGCGAACCTCTTCGCCACGGTCCCGGCGCACGACGGCGAGACCAACGGCGGCATCGTGCTGTCGGGTCACACCGATGTCGTGCCGGTCGATGGCCAAGACTGGCAGAGCGACCCGTTCAAGCCCGAAGTCCGCGACGGCCTGCTCTTTGGCCGCGGCTCGTGCGACATGAAAGGCTTCATCGGCGCAGCGCTCGCATTGCTGCCGAAGATGCAGGCGACGAAGCTCGCGAAACCCATCCACTTCGCGCTCTCCTACGACGAAGAAGTCGGCTGCGCGGGCGCGCCGCTGATGATCGCGGACCTGCAAAAGCGCGGCCTGAAGCCGGACGGCTGCATCGTCGGCGAACCGACGTCGATGCGACCGGTCATCGCGCACAAAGGCATCAACACGTATCACTGCTGCGTGCGCGGGTTCGCCGCGCATTCGTCGCTGACGCCGAAGGGCCTGAACGCGATCGAATATGCGGCGCGGCTCATCTGCCATATCCGCGATCTCGTCGACGAGTTCCGCGCGAACGGTCCCTTCGACGAGCTTTACGACGTGCCCTTCACCACCGGTCAGACGAGCACGATCAAAGGCGGCAACGCGATCAACACCGTGCCCGCCGAATGCAACTTCGAGTTCGAATTCCGCAATCTGCCGACGATCGACCCGGACCAGATCTTCGAACGAATCGAATCGTACGCGCACGACACGCTGCTGCCGAAGATGCTGAAGGAGCACGGCAAGGCGGCCATCGAATTCACGAAGCTCGCGTCGGCGCCGGGCCTCGACGCCACCGAGCAGGCCGCGATCACGCAGCTCGTGCGCGCGCTCACGGAAAACCAGGACAAGCGCAAGGTCGCGTATGGCACCGAAGCGGGCCTGTTCGCGAATGCGGGCGTGCCGAGCATCGTGTGCGGTCCGGGCAATATCGAGCAGGCGCACAAGGCGAACGAGTACGTGTCGCTCGAACAGCTCGTCCAGTGCGAGGCGTTTCTGGGCAAGTTCATTCACAGCATGTCCGTCGAGGCGCAGGCCCGCTGACCTTTTCAGAACAAACAGCCATGTCCACCGCCACGCAGCATTCCGACAATACGATCGACGGCACGCCGATTCCGACGCTCGACGAAATCGCCGAGCAGCACATGGCGCTCACGCCCTGGGTCGCGCGCACGCCGACCTTCGAGCGTCACGATTTCCCGACGCTCGAAGGCACGCCGATCACGTTCAAATTCGAGTTGCTGCAGGCGAGCGGCACGTTCAAGGCGCGCGGCGCGTTCTCGAACATCCTCGCGCTCTCGGACAGCGAACGCTCGGCGGGCGTCACCTGCGTATCGGCGGGCAATCACGCGGTGGCCGTGGCCTACGCGGCGCAGCGCATGGGCGTGGGCGCGAAGGTCGTCATCATCAAGAGCGCGAGTCCGGCGCGTGTCGCGCTGTGCCGGCGCTTCGGCGCGGAAGTCGTGTTCGCGGAAAACGTCGCCGAGGCATTCGATGTCGTGCGGCGCGTCGAAGCGGAAGAAGGACGCGTCTTCATCCATCCGTTCAACGGCTATCGCACGGTGCTCGGCACGGCGACGCTCGGCTACGAGTGGACCTCGCAGGCGCCCGATCTCGACGCGGTGATCCTGCCGATCGGCGGAGGCGGCCTGGCCGCGGGCGTTTCGACGGCGATGCGTCTCGCGAATCCGTCGCTGCATGTCTTCGGTGTGGAGCCGGAAGGATCGGACGCGATGAAGCGCAGCTTCGAAGCGAATCACACGATCAAGATGGGCGCGATGCACGGCATCGCCGATTCGCTGATGGCCCCGCACACCGAGCAGTACAGCTATGAGCTATGCCGCCGGCATATCGACGATATCGTGACCGTGTCCGACAGCGCGTTGCGGCAAGGCATGCTGCAGCTATTCGGCGAACTCAAGCTCGCGGTCGAACCGGCTTGCGCGGCGGCCACGGCCGCCCTGCTCGGCCCGTTGCGCGAGCGGTTGCAGGGCAAGCGCGTCGGCGTGCTGCTGTGCGGCACGAATACCGACCCGGCGACGTTCGCGAAGCATCTGGCGAGCGCCTGAAACATTCAACGCTACATCACGCCCGCGAGCCGTCTGCGCTCGCTGCGCTGCATGAAGGCGTTCGCCGCGATCACACCCATGGTCACGAGCGCGATGAACAAGGTCGCGAGCGCGTTCATCTCCGGATTCAGACCTAGCCGCACGCGCGAAAACACGACGAGCGGCAGCGTCGTCGAGCCGGGGCCGGAGAGGAACGCCGAGAGCACGAGGTCATCGATCGACAGCGTGAACGACAGGAGCCAGCCCGCGACGAGCGCCTGCGAAATCAACGGCAGCGTGATCGCGAAAAACACGCGCAGCGGCGTCGCGCCGAGATCGAGCGCGGCCTCCTCCAGCGACGGATTCAGTTCCCGCACACGCGATTCCACGATGATCGCCACATAAGAAATGCACAGCATCACGTGCCCGATCCAGATCGTGAAGAAGCCGCGATCGGGCCAGCCGATGAGCTTCGCCATTTCGACGAACAGCAACAGCAGCGAAATGCCCTGAATGACTTCGGGAATCACGAGCGGCGCGTTGATCATGCCCGCGTAGAGCGTGAAGCCCTTGAAGCGTCCCATGCGCGCCAGCACGAAACCCGCCCACGTGCCGATCACGACCGACGCGCACGCCGTGAAAAACGCGATGCGCAACGACAGCCACGCGGCGTTGATGAGTTCGTCATCCGTGATGAGCGCGCGATACCACTTGAGCGACGGTTCCGTCCAGACGGTGACGAGCGGCGAGTCGTTGAACGAATAAACGATGAGGCTCAGGATCGGGATATAGAGAAACGCGAACCCGAGCCCGAGCGCGGTGAATTGCAACGGACGGCTCACCTTGATCATCGCTTTTCCTCCAGTTGCTTCGCCTGGAAGTGCTGGAAGAGCGCCATCGGCACGAGCAGCAGCAGGACCATCGCGCAGGTGACGGCGGAGGCCATCGGCCAGTCTGCGTTGTTGAAGAACTCGTTCCACATGACGCGGCCGATCATCAGCGTGTCCGCGCCGCCGAGCAGTTCGGGAATCACGTACTCGCCCACCGCCGGGATGAACACGAGCAGACAGCCCGCGATGATGCCGTTCTTCGACAACGGCAACGTGATCTGCACGAACGCCTTCCAGGGTTTCGCGCCGAGATCGTAGGCCGCTTCGAGCAAGGTCAGGTCCATTTTCACGAGGTGCGCGTAGAGCGGCATCACGAGAAACGGCAGATACGAATACACCATGCCGATATACACCGCGATATTCGTGTGATACAGCTCGATCGGCGAATGCAGCAGGCCAATCGACATCAGAAAATTGTTCAGCAGTCCGTTGTTCTTGAGAATGCCGATCCACGCATACACGCGGATCAGGAACGACGTCCAGAACGGCAGCATCACGGCCATCATCAGGATGTTGCGCGAGGACGGATTCGAGCGCGCGATGTAATACGCCATCGGATAGCCGATCACGAGACACAGCAGCGTCGACACCGCCGCGACCAGCAGCGAGTTCAGGTAGGTCGCGAAGTACAGGCTGTCCTGCACGAGAAACGCGTAGTGCGCGAAGTCGAGCGCGATGTGCATCACGCCTTCTTCCATCGACACGAGATCCGTGTACGGCGGAATGCCGAGCTGGCTGTCCGCGAAGCTGATCTTCACGACGAGCAGGAACGGCACGAAGAACAGCAGCAGGAGCCACACATACGGCCCGCCGATGACGAGCGTGCGTCCCGACACGCCGAAACGGTTGAGCAGCTTCATCATGAGGTCAGCACCACGCCCGCGGACGCGCTCCAGCGCACGTAGACTTCGTCGTCGAAGGTGGGCGAATCGATCTCGCCGATCGCGAGGCTCGACAGGTTCGCAACCACGACCTTGCCCGAATCGAGCGTCACGTGATAGAGCGTGTAGCCGCCCATGTACGCGATGTTCGTCACCCTGCCGCGGCCCCAGTTGAACGTGCCTTCGGGCGGCTTGCGGGTGAGCGCGATGCGCTCGGGCCGCACGGAGATCGTCACCGGCATGCCGAGCGGCCCGGTGATGCCGTGGCTCACATAAAGACGCACGGGCAGTTCCGGCGATTCGACGAACACGTGGTCCGGCTCGTCTTCCACGACATTGCCGTCGAAGAGATTGGTCGAGCCGATGAACTGCGCCGAGAAGCGCGTGTTCGGATATTCATAGACTTCGTGCGGCGTGCCGAGCTGCACGATCTGCCCTTCGCTCATCACGGCGAGACGATTGGCCATCGTCATCGCCTCTTCCTGATCGTGCGTCACCATGATGCAGGTCACGCCCACCTGATCGAGAATGTTGACGAGCTCGATCTGCGTGCGCTGGCGGATTTGCTTGTCGAGCGCGGACATCGGCTCGTCGAGCAGAAGTAGCTTCGGGCGCTTCACGAGACTGCGCGCGAGCGCGACGCGCTGCTGCTGGCCGCCCGAAAGCTGATGCGGCTTGCGCTTCGCGAACTTCGCCATCTGCACGAGTTCGAGCGCATTGTTCACGCGATCCTTCAGTTCGCCGCCCTTCACGCCTTCCTGCTTCAGCCCGAACGCCACGTTCGATTCCACGCTCATGTGCGGAAAGAGCGCATAGGACTGGAACATCATGTTCACGGGCCGGTTATACGGCGGCATCTTCGCGAGGTCTTCGCCGTCGATCAGGATCTGCCCTTCGGTTACCGACTCCAGCCCGGCGAGCATGCGCAGAAGCGTGGACTTGCCGCAGCCCGAACTGCCGAGCAGCGCGAACAGCTCGCCCTTCTTCACTGACAGGTTGACGCCCCGCACCGCCGTCGTCTCGCCGAATTTCTTCACGACGTCGACGATCTGCACGAAGTTGTCGTCCGTGCCGGGGGCCGATGGAGAAATGCCCGGCTCGCGCCGGCCGGAATTAGGCGCTGCCTTCAACGCGCTCGACTGCTCACTCATGATTGCCTGTTCGACTCCTTGTTTCCATGCGTCTCGCGTGACTCGCCCATTGTGCGATGCGGTCACGAACAAAGCCCCCGGAGGTCCAGGGGCTTCGTCGATTCAAAAGAATAACCGGCTTTCGGGGTTCATCGGCCGGACTTGAATTCCGTCCAGAGCCGCGTCTGCAGGCGCTGGATTTCAGGCGGCAGCGGCTTCAGCAGGAACAGCGTCTTGATGACGTCCTGCGGCGGATACACGGCCGGATCGTTCGCGACATCCTTGTCCACGTACTTGCGCGCTTCGAGATTCGCGCTCGGGTAGTAGACCGCGTTCGTGATCGCGGCGTGAACCTGCGGCGTCTCGATGTAGTTGATCCACTCGTGCGCGGCTTCCTTGTTCTTCGCGTCCTTCGGGATCGCCATCACGTCGAACCACACGGGCGCGCCGCCCTTCGGAACGTAGTATTCGATCTTGAACGGCTTCTTCGCGTCGACCGCGCGATGCTTCGCGATCACGACGTCGCCCGACCAGCCGTAGGTGAAGCAGATGTCGCCGCCGACCATGTCGTTGATATAGCCCGACGAGTTGAACTGCGTGATGTACGGGCGGATTTTTTTCATCATCGCGAGCGCCTCGCGATAGTCGGCCGGATTCGTGCTCATCGGATCCTTGCCGATGTAGTGCAGCGCGGCCGCGAACATCTGGTCGGGCGCGTCGAGCACCGAGACGCCGCACGCCTTCAGCTTCGAGATGTTCTCGGGCTTGAAGAGGATGTCCCAGTTGTTCAGCTCGGTGTTCGCGCCCAGAATCTGTTTGGCCTTGTCGACGTTGTAGCCGAGGCCGGTCGTGCCGTAGGCCCAAGGCACCACGTACTTGTTGCCCGGGTCCGCGCCCTCGACGAGCTTCATCAGGTCGGGATCGAGATACTTGAGATTGGGCAGCTTCGACTTGTCGAGCGGCGAGAAGATGTTCGCGGCGATCTGCTTGCCCGCGTAATTGCTCGTCGGCACGACGATGTCATAGCCGGAACGGCCGGTGAGGAGCTTGGCCTGAAGGGTGTCGTCGCTGTCGTAGTTGTCGTACTTCACCTTGATGCCGGTCTGCTTGGTGAAGTTGGGAATCGTGTCCTTCGCGATATAGTCCGACCAGTTGTACACATTCAACTGCGTGTCTTTCGCGGAGGCCGCGAGCGGAGTCAGCATCGCCGCACATGCCAGCGCGCCCGCCAGCTTGGCCGTGCGGCCCGCCAGTTTCTGGTTCATTTCGATTCTCCCTTGTTCCGACTTGTCACGATGTCGCGCCGTGCCGGCCCGGCGCAGTGCCGCATCGCCGAAATGGCCCGCGACTCCCTTAAAACCCCGAAAACTACCATTAAACGCATGCTCGACAAAAAATAAAAAGCCGCGTGTCGCGCAAAATGCACACGCCCTTGCGCGGCGCGGCCAGAGTCTTGTCAGTCGGGCCTCTCGACGGCTTCGCGTCATGCGCGGCCGGCGGGAAAGTGCGCGCATTTTAGCCCTTAATCGACGCCGGCGGCATCTGATAAAACCACACTCGTCAAAAGGAGACGCAGGCGCGTAAGCCCGCTGCAATGTCATTATTCGCGATCGGCCTCCGGCGTCCCGTGAATGGGCGCCCGCGCCTGACGAATAGCCAGCGGAACAGTTGTTGCGAGCCAATTCGACGCGCGCCGCGCAGTGCGGCGTCATCTGAACCGGCAACGCGCACGTATACGACTGATACGCCACCGTTGCATCGCTATTCGAGGCCGCCTCCCCCATGAATACCAATCCGTCCGCGCTCGCCCAGCTTTCCGCCGCGCAATCCGACGCGCAGTCGTCCGCGGCAGGCCGAGAGGACGGGCAACGCTCGCCACGCCCGCGCGGACGCTGGTATTCGTTCGCGGGCGCGGGCGCGCTCGTCGCGGTGGGCTACATGGATCCCGGCAACTGGGCGACGGCGCTCGCAAGCGGCGCGCGCTACGGCTACTCGCTGCTTTTCGTCGTGCTGCTCGCGAGCCTGATGGGCATGCTGCTGCAATGGATCGCGTCGCGCGTGGGCGTCGTGACCGGGCGCGATCTCGCGCAGCTCTGCCGCGAGCGCTACAGCCGGCGCACGACGCTCGCCCTGTGGATCGCATGCGAGATCGCGATCATCGCGTGCGATGTCGCGGAGGTCGTCGGCAGTGCGGTGGCGCTGCAAATGCTCTTCGGCTTCTCCCTCACGGCGGGCGTGCTGATTTCGGCGGTCGCGACTTTCGCGATGCTTGCGCTGCAAAGCCGCGGCCGGCGTCCGCTGCAGCGCGCGGTGACGGCGCTGATCTTCTTCGTGAGCTTCTGCTTCGTGGTCGAACTCGCGCTCGCGCATCCGGTCTGGGGCGACGCGCTGCGCGGTTTCGCGCCGTCGCGCGCGTTGCTGCGGGACGCCGGCATGCTCTGGCTCGCGGCGGGCGTGCTCGGCGCGACGGTGATGCCGCACAACCTCTACCTGCACTCGGCGCTCGTCAAGGAGCACGCGCACACCCGCGACGATGCCGCGATCGGCTGCGCGCTGCGCGGCGTGAATATCGACACGTTCGGCTCGCTCGGGCTCGCGTTCATCGTCAATGCGTCGCTGCTCGTGGTCGCGGCGGCGGTGTTCCACGCGACCGGCCATACCGGCGTCGACGATCTCGCCGATGCGCACCGGCTCATCGAGCCGCTCGTCGGCAGCCATTGGGCGGGCGTCGTGTTCGCCGGCGCCCTGCTCGCCTGCGGCCTGAACGCGACGGTGACCGGCACGCTCGCCGGCCAGGCGGTGATGGAAGGCTTCCTGCGGCTGAAGATGGCGCGCTGGGCGCGGGCGCTCCTGACGCGCGGCCTCGCGATCGGCCCGGCGCTCGTCGCGGTGGCGAGCTTCGGGCAGCATGGCTCGAACGCGCTGCTGGTCGCGACGCAGGTCGTGCTGAGCCTGCAATTGCCGCTCGCGGTGATTCCGCTCGTGCGTTTTGCCTCCGACGCCGGGCTGATGGGCCGCTGGCGCGTCGCGCGCGTGCCGCTCGCGCTCGCGTGGGCGTGCGCGGGCGTGATCGTCGCGCTGAACGGTGCGATGCTATGGCAGGCGGCGTTTTCAGGCTGAAGCCGCGAATTTCGTGTCCGTTTCGTGTCCGTTTCGGGATCGTGGCGCGGCGTGTGCTGTCAGACTGTGTTGCGCCCGCCTCCGCCCCAAAAACAGGACACGAATCACATGGCTCAAGGCCCAAGAACAATGTTTCACGCGCGCACGCTCGCGCTTCTTCTCGTCACCGCCGGCGCAAGCGGCGCGGCTCATGCGACCGTCGCGGTGCTGCAGCCGGCGCGCGAAGCCGCTGCGTCACAGCCGCTCGAACTGACGCTGCTCTACACCGACGACGACGCGAAACCCCTCACCGTCGACGTTCCCCGGCAGCTGACCGTGAACCTGACGAACGGCGATCTGCCGCCCGCGCCGCTCACGCTCGAACGCGATCCGACAACGCCGGACCGTCTGCGTCTCGCGCCCGGGCAATATCGTCGCGTGCGTTTTTCGGCGCCGTGGCCGGATTCGGCGCGCGGCACGGTGAAGATCGATCCGGTCGGCTTCGATGCGTCGCCGATGCTCGTCACGATCAATCGCGGCGCCACGCAGACTCAGATCGCCGCCGCGGAACAGCGCGAATCGCAGGCGACGACGCCCGCGCAACTCGCGAGCGCAAGCGCCGCCGCGAACACCGCCGCCGTGCCGACGACCACCAGCGACACGATGCTCTCCGGCCGCTTCTCGACTTTCGAGCCGGTGTACTTCGCGGACGGCAAGAACGGCGACAATCTCGCGAGATTTCAGTTCAGCTTCAAGTATCGGCTGCATCTGCCCGACGATCCGCGTTCGCGCGGGTTTCTGGACAACCTCTACTTCGGCTACACGCAAACGGCGATATGGAATCTCTCCGCCGAGTCCGTGCCGTTTCGCGACATCAGTTTTCAGCCGCAGTTGTTCTACTACGTGGAGGACACCGGCTGGAAGAGTTCGCTTTTCACGCGCATGGGCGTATCGGCGGGTTTTGGACACGAGTCGAACGGCAGGAGCGGCGACGATTCGCGCGCAATCAACATCGCGTTCGTGCGCCCGACGTGGGATTTCGGCGATCTGAGCGGCAACCACCTGACGCTTTCGCCGAAGTTCTATTACTACCTGTCGAAGTCGGGCAACGAGGATATCGCGGACTATCGCGGCTACGTGGACTTTCTCGTGAAGTACGGCAGCCCGGACGGCTGGCAGCTCGCGACGACGCTGCGCAAAGGCACGAAGCACTGGTACGGCAGCGTGGATTCGCAGTTGACGTACCCGCTCGCGAAGCTGATCGGCAGTGCGTGGGGCGGCTACCTGTTCGTGAGCTATTTCAACGGCTACGGCGAGGACATTCTCGATTACAACCAGCGACATCATTGGATCGCGCGGATAGGCTACAGTATCGCGCGATGAGTTTTTTTACGAATTTGAACGCCGCGTTGCCGCCCTCTTTTCCCGGCGACGACGCGGCCACGAGTTAGCCAATGTCTTCGAATCTCCACGACCTGCCCGACAGCCCCTGTATCGGCGTGTGCTCCACGCTTTTCGACGAAGTCTGCAAAGGCTGCGGCCGCACGGCCGGCGAAGTGTCCAACTGGGTTTTCCTCAACGACGAGGAAAAGCGCGCGATCTGGGCGCGCATCACGCGCGAGGGCACGGCGATGCGGTTTCGGTACGACAAGCTCTGATACAACGAAAAAGCGGCCCGCTCTTTCGAGACGGGCCGCTTCGCAAAGCTGGCGCGAGGCCGGTGATTACTGAATCCCCTGGCTCGACAAAAAGTCTTCGTAGTTCCCGCCGAAGTCACGCAGCGTGCCATCGGTCTTCACTTCGATGATCCGGTCAGCCAGCCCGCTCACGAACTCGCGGTCGTGCGACACGAAGATCAGCGTGCCTTCGAACTTGTCCAGCGCGATCTGCAGCGACTCGATGGACTCCATGTCCATGTGATTGGTCGGTTCGTCCATGAGCAGCACGTTGTGACGGCCGAGCATCAGCTTGCCCCAGATCATGCGGCCCTTCTCGCCGCCCGACAGCACCTTCACGTTCTTCTTGATGTCGTCCGCGTTGAACAGCAGGCGGCCGAGCGTGCCGCGCATCATCTGCTCGTCGTCGCCTTCCTTGCGGTACTGGTCGATCCACTCGGTCAGCGTCTCGTCCTTCGGGAACTCTTCGTACGTGTCCTGCGGCATGTAGCCGACGTTCGCGTTTTCCGCCCACTTCACCGTGCCGTGATCGAGGTCGAGCGCGCCCTTGAGCGACTTGAGCAGCGTGGTCTTGCCCGCGCCGTTCTCGCCGATGATCGCAATGCGCTCGCCCGGCTGCACGCTGATGCTGAAGTTCTGGAAGATCGTGCGCTCGTACTTCTTGGTCAGATCCTCGGCCACGACCGCGATGTTATGCAGCTTCTTTTCGAACTCGAAGCGGATGAACGGATTCTGTCGCGACGACGGCTTGAATTCCTCGATCTTGATCTTGTCGATCATTTTCAGGCGGCTGGTCGCCTGACGCGCCTTCGACTTGTTCGCCGAGAAGCGGCGCACGAAGTCCTGCAGGTCCGCCACGCGCTCCTTCGCCTTCTGGTTCGCCGCCTGCTGGCGCTCGCGCGCCTGCGTCGAGGCGAGCATGTAGTCGTCGTAGTTGCCCGGCCACACCTTCAGCGTGCCGTAATCCATGTCCGCCATGTGCGTGCAGACCTGGTTCAGGAAGTGACGATCGTGCGAGATGATGATCATCGTCGAGTTGTACTGGTTGAGCACGTCTTCCAGCCAACGGATCGAGTTGATGTCGAGGTTGTTGGTCGGCTCGTCGAGCAGCAGCACGTCGGGCTTCGAGAACAGCGCCTGCGCGAGCAAAACGCGCAGCTTCCAGCCCGGCGCGACGTTGCTCATCGGGCCATTGTGATCGTCGATATTGATGCCGATGCCGAGCAGCAGTTCGCCCGCGCGCGCTTCGGCGGTGTAGCCGTCGTATTCGGCGAACTTCGCTTCGAGGTCGGCGGCGCGCATGTAGTCGTCGTCGGTGGCGTCGGGGTTCGCGTAGATCGCGTCGCGCTCGGTCATCGCGGCCCACATTTCCGTGTGGCCCATCATCACGACGTCGAGCACGCGCATGTCTTCGTATGCGAACTGATCCTGACGCAACTTGCCGAGACGGACGTTCGGTTCGAGCATGACGTTGCCCGAACTCGGCTCCAGGTCGCCGCCCAAAATTTTCATGAAGGTCGACTTGCCGCAGCCGTTCGCGCCGATCAAGCCATAGCGGTTTCCTTCGCCGAACTTGACCGAGATGTTCTCGAAGAGGGGCTTGGGCCCGAATTGCATGGTGATATTGGCGGTAGACAGCACGGCGCGTCCTTTTGAATGGGGTACGACGAAAAACCTGAGATTTTAGCAGAATTTGGCGGCATTTTAAGCCCGCAGTCCGGACTCCGTCTCTGCCAAAAGCAACGGGGCGCGGCCATCGAGCCGCACCCCGTTTGCGTCTGACGGAATCCGCGCGAGGCGGAGAGCGTCTTCCTATGTGCGCTCGGCGATGAACGCCTTCACCACGCCCGCATCCGCTGGAACGATATCGAACCTTTGTGGCAGTTTTTCAAGTCCCGCGAAGGCGGCGGGACGCTCCGGCTCGCGATTCAGCGCCTCGCGGATCGTTTCACCGAACTTGATCGGCTGGGCGGTTTCCAGAACGATCATCGGGACGCCCGGCTTCAGGTTCTCGCGCGCGACCTTCACGCCGTCGGCGGTATGCGTGTCGATCATCGTCTGATAGCGTTCGAACACGTCGCGGATGGTCGTCACGCGGTCGTCGTGATCGCTCTTGCCCGACACGAAGCCGAACTCCTTCACCCGCGCGAAATCGCCGCTCGCCGCGAGATCGAAGCCGCCCTTCTCTTCCACATCGCGAAAGAGTTGCAGCACGCGCGCCGGATCGCGGCCGAGCAGGTCGTACACGAAGCGCTCGAAGTTCGACGCCTTCGAGATATCCATGCTCGGCGACGTCGTGTGATACGTCTCCGCCGCGCCGCGCACGCGATACACGCCGGTTTTGAAGAACTCGTCGAGCACGTCGTTCTCGTTGGTCGCGACGACGAGCTGGTCGATCGGCAAGCCCATCATGCGCGCGATGTGCCCCGCGCACACATTGCCGAAGTTGCCCGACGGCACCGTGAACGACACGCGTTCGTCGTTGCTCTGCGTCGCGGCGAAATAGCCCTTGAAGTAGTACACGACCTGCGCGACGACGCGCGCCCAGTTGATCGAATTGACCGTGCCGATCTTGTGCTTCGCCTTGTAGGCGTGATCGTTCGATACGGCCTTGACGATATCCTGACAGTTGTCGAAATTGCCTTCGACCGCCAGATTGAAGATGTTCGGGTCTTGCAGCGAGAACATCTGCGCGGTCTGGAATGCGCTCATCTTCCTGTGCGGCGACAGCATGAAGACGCGCACGCCGGTCTTGCCGCGCATCGCGTATTCGGCGGCGCTGCCGGTGTCGCCCGACGTCGCGCCGAGGATGTTCAGCTCCTCGCCGTGCTTCGCCAGCGCGTACTCGAAGAGATTGCCGAGCAGTTGCATCGCCATGTCCTTGAAGGCGAGCGTCGGGCCGTTCGAGAGTTCCAGCAGCGACAGCGTCGTGCCGTTTTCTTCGCCGAGCGTCTTGAGCGGCGTGATCTGCACGGCGCTCTCTTCGTGGCGCACGTTGCTGTACGCCTGCGCGGTGTAGGTCTTGCGCGTGAGCGAGCGCAGCTCTTCGGCGGGAATGTCGTCGCTGAACTTCGACAGCACTTCGAACGCGAGATCCGCGTACGACAGCGTGCGCCAGCGCGCGAGTTCATCGGCTGACACGCGCGGATATTCCGCCGGCAGATACAGCCCGCCGTCTTTCGCCAGGCCGCCGAGAAGAATGTCCGAGAACGTGTGGCGCTCGTTGCTGCCGGCGCCGCGCGTCGATATGTAGTTCATCGTGCTTGCCCTTAGTTGAGCGCTTCCATGCGCAGCTTCGTCACCTTCGAGACCACCGTGGACAACGCTTCGATCTCCGCGATCGCCGCGTTCACGTTCTTTTCCAGCGTCTCGTGCGTGATGAGGATGATGTCCGTCTCGCCCTTGTTGGCGCCGTCCACTTCTTCCGATTCCTTCTGCAGCAACGCGTCGATGGAAATGGCCTTGTCGGCGAGAATGCGCGTGATGTTCGCGAGCACGCCCGTCACGTCCGCGACGCGCAGGCGCAGATAGTAGCCGCTCGTCACTTCGTCGATCGGCAAGATCGGCGTGTTCGACAGGCTCTCCGGCTGGAACGCCAGATGCGGCACGCGATGCTCCGGATCGGCCGTGTGCAGGCGCGTCACGTCGACGAGATCGGCGACCACGGCGGAAGCGGTCGGCTCCGCGCCCGCGCCCTTGCCGTAGTACAGCGTGGTGCCGACCGCATCGCCATGCACGACGACCGCGTTCATCGCGCCTTCCACATTGGCGAGCAGGCGTTTGGCGGGAATCAGCGTCGGATGCGTGCGCAATTCGATGCCCTTCTCCGTGCGCCGCGCGATGCCGAGCAGCTTGATGCGATAGCCGAGGTCTTCGGCGTAGCGAATGTCGATGGCCGCCAGCTTGCTGATGCCCTCCACGTACGCGCGATCGAACTGCACCGGCACGCCGAACGCGATCGCGCTCATGATCGTGACCTTGTGCGCGGCGTCGACGCCTTCGATATCGAAGGTCGGATCGGCTTCGGCGTAACCGAGCTCTTGCGCGGCCTTCAGCGCGGTCGCGAAGTCGAGGCCGCGGTCGCGCATCTCCGAGAGAATGTAGTTCGTCGTGCCGTTGATGATGCCCGCGATGTACTCGATGCGGTTCGCCGTCAGCCCTTCGCGCAGCGCCTTGATGATCGGAATGCCGCCCGCCACCGCCGCTTCGAACGCGACCATCACGCCCTTCGCGCGCGCGGCTTCGAAAATCTCCGTGCCGTGCACCGCGAGCAGCGCCTTGTTGGCCGTCACGACATGCTTGCCGCTCGCGATCGCGCGCAGCACCAGCTCGCGCGCGAAGCCCGTGCCGCCGATCATTTCGCACACGATGTCGATGGAAGGATCGTCGACGACCGCGTTGAAGTCGTCCGTCACCGCGATGCCTTCCTGCTTCGCGGCTTCGGCCTTCGACGGCGTGCGCACCGCGACGCGCGCGATTTCGATGCCGCGTCCCGCGCGTCGTTTGATTTCTTCCTGGTTACGGCGCAGCACCGTGAAGGTGCCGTTGCCGACCGTGCCGAAGCCCAAGAGTCCTACTTTGATCGGTTCCATGCAGCGCGAGTCTTTAAAAAGGGGATTAAGCGGAATGCCGTTTGCGATAGCCGTCGAGGAAACGCGCGATGCGGTTGATCGAATCCGCGAGATCGTCGACGTTCGGCAGGAAGACCACGCGGAAGTGATCCGGTGTCGGCCAGTTGAAGCCCGTGCCCTGCACCAGCAGCACACGTTCTTCGAGCAGCAAATCGGTGATGAACTGCTGGTCGTCCTGGATCGGGTACATCTTCGGGTCGAGCTTCGGGAACATGTAGAGCGCCGCGTGCGGCTTCACGCAGGTTACGCCCGGAATGGCCGTGAGCATGTCGTAGGCGAGCTCGCGCTGCTTGTAGAGGCGGCCGCCCGGCACGATCAGGTCGTTGATGCTCTGATAGCCGCCGAGCGCGGTCTGGATCGCGTACTGGCCGGGCACGTTCGGGCACAGGCGCATCGACGCGAGAATGCCGAGCCCTTCCAGATAGTCTTTCGCGCGGCGGCGGTTCTCTTCGATCAGCCCGGAAATCGCCATCCAGCCCGCGCGATAACCGCACGAACGGTAGCTCTTCGACAGGCTGTTGAACGTGACCGTGACCACGTCTTCGGACAGCGCGGCCATCGACGTGTGCGGCTGGCCGTCATAGACGATCTTGTCGTAGACCTCGTCCGCAAAAATGATGAGACCGTGCTCGCGCGCAATCGCGATCAGCTCGCGCAACAGCTCGTCCGAATACAGCGCGCCCGTCGGGTTGTTCGGGTTGATGACGACGAGCGCCTTGGTGTTCGGCGTGATTTTCGCGCGGATGTCGTCGAGATCGGGCATCCAGCCGTTGCTCTCGTCGCACATGTAATGGCGCGGCGTACCCGACGACAAACTCACCGCCGCCGTCCACAGCGGATAATCCGGCGCGGGCAGGAGCACTTCGTCGCCGTCGTTCAGGAGCGCCTGCATCGCCATCACGATGAGCTCGGACGCGCCGTTGCCGATGTAGATATCGTCCAGTTCGACGCCCGTTACGCCCTTTTGCTGCGTGTAATGCATGATCGCCTTGCGCGCGGCGAACACGCCCTTCGAATCCGAGTAGCCCGACGATCCCGGCAGGTTGCGGATCATGTCCTGAATGATCTCGTCCGGCGCCTCGAAACCGAACGGCGCCAGATTGCCGATGTTCAGCTTGATGATGCGGTGGCCTTCCTCTTCGAGGCGCTTCGCGTGTTCGAGCACGGGCCCGCGAATGTCGTAGCAGACGTTTTGCAGCTTGTTGGATTTGAGAATCGGTTTCACGGCTGGCGCTCTGGGTCTGGGTGTTGATGCGGACTGGTTGCTCTGATGTCGATCAGGCGCGGCTCGGCATTCGGACGGACAGCCTCGCGCGCAAACAGCGGACGGGCACGGCGAAGAAAACCGGGTTTGAAGCCTGAAGGCGGCTCGCCCGGACGACTCGCGCGTTCCCGAGCGCCGAACGATGCATTTTAGACGCCGCGCCAGGTAGGGCTTGGGCGATGCGGACCGGATTGCGTATCGAAGGCGGCTTGTGGCGGCACGCGAGCGCAACGGAACGGCGCACGAGCGAGCCCGGCAGCCGAAAAGTTATAATTTACTGATTATGGCCCGGTTCCGCAATGCACCAAAGGAACGCGTCTGCCCCGTCCCGGACCGATGTGCGCAGACCGCGCTCTTCGCCGCGGCAAACGCCGGGTCGCCATTCTTTCTCTTGCGGATCATCGTTTTGAAACTGCACCAGGAATCCAGCAACGCGCTCAACACCATAACGAGCTACGGAGACGGTTTCGTGGCGATCAATCTCGAAAGGCACGAGGGCAGCGTGATCGTCATGCCCGAGATCCCTGTCGCGGCGTGGCCGGTGGCGTCGTTCGACGCGCTCACGCCCGAACATTTCGATGCGCTCGTCGAGGCGGCGCCCGAAGTCGTGATCTTCGGCAGCGGGTCACGGCTGCGCTTTCCGCATCCGCGGCTCACGGCGCAACTGGCGAAGCGCCGCATCGGCGTCGAGACGATGGATTTCGGCGCGGCGTGCCGCACCTACAACATCCTGATGTCCGAAGGCCGGCGCGTGGCCGCCGCGCTTCTGATCGAAGCCTGAGGGCCGGCTAAGGAAATCCTAAGGAAGTGGTGGCAAACTTCCGCCGCCCGTCCCTGCCGGCCACGTATGGAATTTGACGAATGGCGGCCGGCCGTGCGCTACACTCCCGCCGGCGTTGGCATTCGGCGAAGCCGTGTCGGACGGCGCGCGCCGCAATTCGCGAACTCACGGCGAAAATGCGTGCCTGAGCATGCACGCGCCGTGGTCTCGCGCAGCCCGCATCCATTGCCCATTTCGTTTCATTAGCGCCGCGCATCGCGGCATCGGACAGGTCGACTTCATGAACGATACGCCTTCCCGGCTACCGCTCACGCGTCTTTCGCTCATTCTTCTGGTACTCGCGCTTGCGATCATCTGGTTCGCGCCGCTCGGGCTTCGTCATCTCGTTCCGAGCGACGAAGGCCGCTACGCCGAAATGGCGCGCGAGATGTTCGTCACCGGCGACTGGATCACGCCGCGTTACAACGGCTACAAATACTTCGAAAAGCCGCCACTGCAGACCTGGGCGAATGCGCTTTCTTTCGCGTGCTTCGGCATCGGCGAATGGCAGGCGCGGCTCTATACGGCGCTCACGGGCTTCGTGGGCGTGCTGCTGATCGGCTACACGGGCACGCGCGTATTCAACGCGATGACGGGCTTCGCCGCCGCCGTCATCCTCGCGACCTGCCCCTACTGGAACCTGATGGGCCACTTCAACACGCTCGACATGGGCCTGTCGTTCTGGATGGAGCTGACGCTCTGCGCGCTGCTGCTCGCCCAGCGTCCCGGCCTGCCGACGCGCGACGTGCGTCTCTGGATGTGGCTCTGCTGGGCCGCGATGGGCGCCGCCGTGCTGTCCAAAGGTCTGGTCGGCCTGATTCTTCCGGGCGCGGTGCTCGTGCTGTACTCGCTCGTTTCGCGCGACTGGGCGCTCTGGAAGCGGCTCTATATCGGCAGCGGGCTGATCGTGTTCCTGATCGTGACCGGCCCGTGGTTCGCGCTCGTCCAGATGAAAAACCCGGAATTCTTCAATTTCTTTTTCATCGTTCAGCAGTTCAAGCGCTATCTGACGCCCGAGCAGAACCGCCCGGGCGCGTTCTATTACTTCGTGCCCGTCCTGCTCGTCGGTTTTCTGCCGTGGCTGTCGATCACCTTTCAGAGTCTGCGCCACGGCCTGAAGACGCCGCGCCAGCCGAACGGCTTCGCACCGGTCACGATGCTGCTCGTCTGGACGGCGTTCATCTTCGTGTTCTTCAGCGCGTCGCATTCCAAGCTCCTTTCGTATGTGCTGCCGGTCGCGCCTGCCATCGCGCTCGTGATCGGGCTGTATCTGCCGTCGCTGACGAAGCCGCAGTACCGGATGCATCTGATCGGCTACGCGGTGTTTCTGATCGCGGCGGCGTTCGGCGCGATCTTCATCGGCCGCGCGGGCAGCGCCAACACGCCGAACGCGCTCTATCGCGAGTTTCAGATCTGGGTGTACGCGGGCATTGCCGTCGCATTCGTCGTCACCGTGTTCGCGCTGTGGCTGAACCGGCGCAGCGTGCTAGCGGGCGCGGCCGGACTGGGCGCCGCGTGGCTGCTGCTCGGGACGATCGCCGGCTCCGGCCACGACGTCTTCGGCACGCAAAGTTCGGGCGTGAAGCTCGTGCCGGCCGTGAAGGCCGCGATGGCGAAGCTGCCGCCCGACACGCCGTTCTATTCGATCGCGAAGCTCGATCACACGATGCCCTTCTACCTCGGCCATACGATGATCATGGTCGGCGAGGCCGACGAGCTGACTTTTGGCGTGCAGACGGAGCCGCAGAAATGGGTGCCGAGCGTCGACGACTGGATCAAGGTGTGGGATTCGGAGCGCTACGCGCTCGCGCTGATGCCGCCGTCCCGTTACGACGAACTCACCGCGCGCCATGTCCCGATGAAGCTGATCGCCAGCGACGAACGCCGCGTGATCGTGGAAAAGCCGCAACCGTGAGCGCCGCCGTCCATTCCGGCGGCGATGTTGCGGCGCACGATCGTTCGGCATTTGCCGTTGAACCGAGTATCCTTGTTTCGATTTGAAAAACGCACGATGAACCCGATTTCCTTTATTTGCATCGTCATCGGCGTATCGTTGAACGCGTGCGCCCAGCTTCTGCTCAAAGCCGGCGTGAATGCGGTGGGCCATTTCGACATGACGCCCGCCAACATTCTGCCGGTCGGCTTAAAGATTGCGACGCAGTGGCCCATCATCGGCGGGCTCGCGTGCTATGTGCTGAGCGTCGTCGTGTGGATCGTCGGGCTGTCGCGCGTGGACGTATCGATCGCCTATCCGATGCTCTCGCTCGGCTACGTCGTCAACGCGTTCGCCGCGTGGTATCTGTTCGGCGAAGTGCTGTCGATGCAACGGCTCATCGGCATCGGCATCATTCTGGTCGGCGTGGTGGTGCTCGCGCGCGGCTAGTTCGGCGGATCGCAACGCCGAGCGGATCCAACTCATTTTTTAAACGCATAGTCCAATGACTCAAACAACGCGGCCGTTTCTGCCTTTCGTCAAGCCCGAGATCGACGAGGAAACCATTCAGGGCGTCGTTGACGTGCTGCGCTCGGGCTGGATCACGACCGGACCGCAGAGCCAGCAATTCGAGGCCGAACTGTCGGCGTACGTCGGCGGGCGTCCGGTGCGGGCGTTCAATTCAGGCACGTGCACGATGGAGATCGGCTTGCGCATCGCGGGCGTGGGCCCGGGCGACGAAGTCATCACCACGCCGATGACCTGGGTCTCGACCGCGAACGTGATCCTCGAAGTGGGCGCGACGCCGGTCTTCGTCGATATCGATCCGGTCACGCGCAACATCGACCTGAATCTGCTGGAGCGCGCGATCACGCCGCGCACCAGAGCGATCATGCCGGTGTATCTGGCGGGCCTGCCCGTCGACATGGACAAGCTCTACGAGATCGCGCGCGCCCACAAGCTGCGCGTGATCGAGGACGCCGCACAGGCGTTCGGTTCGACCTGGAAAGGCAAGCGCATCGGCGCGATCGGCGACATCGTGTCGTTCAGCTTTCACGCGAACAAGAACGTGACGTCGATCGAAGGCGGCGCGCTCGTGCTCAACAACGAAGACGAAGCGGACCTGGCGCGCAAGTACCGGCTGCAGGGCATCACGCGCACGGGCTTCGACGGCATGGACTGCGACGTGCTCGGCGGCAAGTACAACCTGACGGATGTGGCGGCGCGCGTCGGTCTCGGCCAGTTGCGGCAGGTCGAGCGCTTCACTGAAAAACGCCGCGAACTCGCGCGGGCGTACTTCGACGCATTCGAAGGCGGCGCGGCGGTGAAGCTCGGCGTGGACCTGCCGGCGCGAAATTTCACCGACAGCAACTGGCACATGTTCCAGATCGCGCTGCCGCCCGAAAAGCTGAAGCTCACGCGCGCCGAGTTCATGGCCGAAATGAAGGAGCGCGGCATCGGCACGGGCATGCACTATCCGGCGCTGCATCTCTTCACGCTGTATCGCGCGCGCGGCTTCAAGGAAGGCATGTTCCCGCACGCGGAGCGCTACGGCGCGTCGACCGTCACGTTGCCGCTCTTCACGCTGATGAGCACGGACGATGTCGAGCACGTCGTGAAGTCGGTCGATGCAATCTGCGAACAGTTCGCACACAACGGGTAACCAGCAAGGACACTCAGCCCAATATGAGTCATTTGGATTTTCCGGCGACGTCTCCCGAGCTTTCGGTGATCATCCCCGTGTACAACGAGGAGGACGGCCTCGCCGCCCTCTTCCAGCGCCTGTATCCGGCGCTCGACGCGCTCGGCACGTCGTACGAGGTGATCTTCATCAACGACGGCAGCCGCGACAAATCGGCTGCCCTGCTCGCGCAGCAATTCCGTGCGCGGCCCGACACCACGCGCGTCATTCTGCTCAACGGCAATTACGGCCAGCACATGGCGATTCTCGCGGGCTTCGAACAGTCGCGCGGCGAGATCGTCGTCACGCTCGACGCCGACCTGCAGAATCCGCCCGAGGAAATCGCCAAGCTCGTCGACAAGATGCGCGAGGGCTACGATTACGTCGGCACGATTCGCCAGCAGCGGCAGGACAGCCTGTGGCGCAAGAAGGCGTCGCGCGCGATGAACCGACTGCGCGAGCGCATCACGAAGATTCGCATGACCGACCAGGGCTGCATGCTGCGCGCGTACAGCCGCCATATCATCGATACGATCAACCGCTGCGGCGAGATCAACACGTTCATTCCGGCGCTCGCGTACACGTTCGCGCAGAATCCCATCGAAGTCGATGTCGCGCATGAAGAGCGCTTCGCGGGCGAGTCGAAGTATTCGCTCTACAGCCTCATCCGTCTGAACTTCGATCTCGTCACCGGCTTCTCGGTGGTGCCGCTGCAATGGCTGTCGTTCATCGGCGTGATTCTGTCGGTCGGCTCGGCGGGGCTGTTCCTGCTGCTCGTGATTCGCCGCTTCATGTTCGGCGCGGAAGTCCAGGGTGTGTTCACCCTTTTCGCCATCACGTTCTTCATGCTCGGCGTGATCATTTTCGCGCTCGGGCTGCTCGGGGAATACATCGGGCGCATTTATCAGCAGGTGCGCGCGCGGCCCCGCTATCTCGTCCAGACGATCCTCGAAGAGCGCGACGGCCTGCCTTCCGCGATCAAGCCGCTGCAGGAACCGGTGCAGCACGTGGCCGTCGTCACGCGCGAGGAAGACGGCCGATGAAGCCGCGCGCAGTCGTCTTCGCGTATCACAACGTCGGCGTGCGCTGTCTGCAGGTGCTGCTCGCGCGCGGCGTCGATGTCGCGCTCGTCGTCACGCAC
Organism: Caballeronia novacaledonica; assembly: GCF_900258035.1. Lineage (GTDB taxonomy): Bacteria > Pseudomonadota > Gammaproteobacteria > Burkholderiales > Burkholderiaceae > Caballeronia > Caballeronia novacaledonica. The sequence continues at coordinate 152,882 of NZ_OGTP01000012.1, forward strand.
GAGGACAGCGCGAGCGAGAACATCTGGTTCGGCAGCGTCGCGCAGGTGGCGGCGGAACGCGGCATCGCGACGATCACGCCCGCCGATCCGAAGTTGCCCGAACTGCACGACGCGCTCGAAAAGATCGCGCCGGATTTCATCTTCTCGTTCTACTACCGGCACATGCTGCCGGTCTCGCTGCTCTCGCTCGCGCGACGCGGCGCGTACAACATGCATGGCTCGCTTCTGCCCAAGTATCGCGGCCGCGTGCCGACGAACTGGGCAGTGCTCAACGGCGAGACCGAAACCGGCGCCACGCTCCACGAAATGGCGGAGAAGCCCGACGCGGGCGCGATCCTCGCGCAGACGCCGGTGCCGATTCTCCCCGACGACACCGCGGCGCTCGTTTTCGACAAGACCGTCGTCGCCGCCGAGCAGACGCTCTGGCGCGTGCTCCCGGCGCTGCTCGCGGGCGAAGCGCCGCATCTGCCGAACGATCTCGCGTCGGGCAGCTATTACGGCGGACGCAAGCCGGAAGACGGCCGCATCGACTGGTCGCAGCCCGCGCAGCGCGTCTATAACCTGATCCGCGCGGTCGCGCCGCCGTATCCGGGCGCGTTTACGGATATCGGCGCGGACCGTTTCATCGTCGCGCGCGCGCGGCTCGTGCCGGAAACCGGCGCGCCCGGCCTGTCCTCCGAAAGACTCGGTGAGTTGCGGAGTTTGCCCCCGGGCCTAAGGGTGGCGGATAATGCGCTGTTCGGCGTCTGCGGCGATGGCCGCGTCATCGCCATCCACGAATTGCGCCACCGGACGCTCGACGCCGATTCGCAACGCGTGGACGAAGAGCGCCCCGTCGATCCCGCCGAATTCGGCCGCATCATTCAATCCTCTCGTCATTCATGAAAAAAGTTCTGATCCTGGGTGTCAATGGCTTCATCGGCCATCACCTGTCCAAGCGCATTCTCGAAACCACCGACTGGGAAGTCTTCGGGATGGACATGCAAACCGATCGCCTGGGCGACCTCGCGAATCACGAGCGGATGCATTTCTTCGAAGGCGACATCACGATCAACAAGGAGTGGGTCGAGTATCACGTGAAGAAGTGCGACGTGATCCTGCCGCTCGTCGCCATCGCGACGCCCGCGACCTACGTGAAGCAGCCGCTGCGCGTGTTCGAGCTCGACTTCGAGGCGAATCTGCCGATCGTGCGTTCGGCCGTGAAGTACGGCAAGCATCTCGTGTTTCCGTCGACCTCCGAGGTCTACGGCATGTGCGCGGACGAGCAGTTCGACCCGGAAAACTCGGTCCTCTCGTACGGCCCCATCAACAAGCCGCGCTGGATCTACGCGTGCTCGAAGCAGCTCATGGACCGCGTGATCTGGGGCTACGGCATGGAAGGGCTGAACTTCACCCTGTTCCGTCCGTTCAACTGGATCGGCCCGGGCCTCGACTCGATCTACACGCCGAAGGAAGGTTCGTCGCGCGTCGTGACGCAGTTCCTCGGCCATATCGTGCGCGGCGAGAACATCAGCCTCGTCGACGGCGGCGCGCAGAAGCGCGCGTTCACCGACATCGACGACGGCATCGGCGCGCTGATGAAGATCATCGAGAACAAGGACGGCGTGGCGACGGGCAAGATCTATAACATCGGCAACCCGACGAACAACTTCTCGGTCCGCGAACTGGCCAACAAGATGCTTGCGCTCGCGAACGAGTTCCCCGAGTACTCGGAAAGCGCGAAGAAAGTGCAGCTCGTCGAGACTTCGTCGGGTGCGTACTACGGCAACGGCTATCAGGACGTGCAAAACCGCGTGCCGAAGATCGACAACACGATGCAGGAGCTCAAGTGGGCGCCGCAAGCGTCCATGGACGACGCGCTGCGCAAGATTTTCGAAGCGTATCGCGGCCATGTGGGCGAGGCCCGCAAGCTCGTCGAACAGGCGTAAGCGAGGGAACCGCGCGTGGCCCGCATCGTTCTCAAGATCGACGTCGATACGCTGCGCGGCACGCGTGAAGGCGTGCCCAATCTCGCGCGCCTGCTCGACAAGTACAGCGCCCGCGCGACTTTCCTCTTCAGCCTCGGCCCCGATCACACCGGCTGGGCGCTGCGGCGGGTCTTCCGGCCCGGCTTCCTGAAGAAGGTATCGCGCACTTCGGTGGTCGAGCATTACGGCGTGAAGACGCTCATGTACGGCGTCCTCTTGCCGGGACCGGACATCGGGCGCGAAGCCGTATCGGAGATGCGCGCCATTCACGAAGCCGGCTTCGAATGCGGCATCCATACGTGGGACCACGTCTACTGGCAGGACAACGTGCGCGGACGCGACCGCGACTGGACCCTCGCGCAGATGCAGCAGAGCCATGCGCGCTTCATCGAGATCTTCGGCGGACCGCCCGTCACGCACGGCGCGGCCGGCTGGCAGATGAACGGCTACGCATTCGAGCAGATCGACGCATGGGGCATGCGCTATGCCTCCGACGGGCGCGGCCATACGCCGTACATTCCCGTGCTGGATGGCCGCACGCTGAACCACATCCAGATGCCGACAACACTCCCGACGCTCGACGAAGTGCTCGGTGTCGATGGCGTCGACGAAAGCAATGTCGCGGCGCACGTGCTGCGCCACACCGCCGACAATCCGCACGATCAGGTCTTCACGCTGCACGCCGAACTCGAAGGCCAGAAGCTCGCGCCGGTATTCGAGCAACTGCTCGCCGGCTGGCGCGCGCAGGGACACAGCTTCGCCACGATGGGCGACTACCATGCGGCGCTGGACCGCGCGTCGCTGCCCACGTACCCTGTGACGTGGGGCGAGATTCCGGGCCGCGCGGGCGAACTGATCGTTCAGGCGGGCTGAAAGCGCGCCGCATCGGCGGCGCCCGCCTCGTCGCTTTTTCTCACCAACAAACCAGAACAACCGGAGAAACCTACGTGTCAGTTGCAGTCGACCAGCCCGTTCCCGACTTCACCGCACCCGCGACGGGTGGCGAGTTCACCCTGTCCTCCCTGCGCGGCCAGAAGGTCGTGCTCTTCTTTTATCCGAAGGACAACACGCCGGGCTGCACGACCGAAAGCCTGCAGTTTCGCGACCACTACGACCAGTTCAAGGCGGCGGGCGCGGAAGTGGTCGGCATCTCGCGCGACAGCGTGAAATCGCACGACAACTTCAAGGCCAAACTGGAGCTGCCTTACACGCTGGTTTCCGACGGCGACGAAGCCATCTGCGCGGCCTTCGATGTCATCAAGATGAAGAAAATGTATGGCAAGGAAGTGCGCGGCGTCGAGCGTTCGACCTTCCTGATCGACGCAAAAGGCGTGCTTCGGCGCGAGTTCCGCGGCGTCAAGGTGCCAGGCCACGTAGAGGCGATCGTCGAGGCTGTACAAGCGATTTGAGGCACGTTATATTGATTCGCAATGAGCGCCTGTCCTCCCCATTCCCTTTACCTTAGCGCGAGCCGCCGTGTGCCTGTCGGTACGGTCGGCATGGACCCGGGCTATGTGGAGTCGGCAAGGGAAAGGCGCTCTGAAGCAGAAGCGAGCCGCTGGTTCCGGTAGTCGGAACGGCGGCTTTTTTATTTGGCGTCGCACAAAAGCCACGGTTCATCGGCTTGCGCGCGACGCGTTGCCCGCGACCTCCAAGGAGCAGATCGAAACTTAGGCGAACCGGCGATTTCGACCACTCAGCGCGCCACCGGGCGCAAACTGCGGCATTCGTATCGCTTCGAGGGCGGACGAGCAGGATGCGACAGGCGGCGCACGATACACGACCCGATTCCTTTCGAGGGAACACTATGCCTTTGCCTACCGCCCCGGCCAAGCTCGGCCACCTCCTTCCGGCTGAAGAATACAAGGCCAAAGCCCGGCCTTCGAAACAGTCGAAGAAACAAGCCGCGGCGAGCGATGACGACGCCTACGGCGCGGTCGATACCGTCGCCGCCGAGCGTCCCGCCACGAACGCCGCGCACACGCTGCGCTCGATCGCGAGCGAAGTGCTGACCCAGATTCCGGCCGAACCGCATGCGGAAGCGGTCGTGCCGGCGCCCGCGCCGGGTTCCGTGCCGACGCGCGGCCGAAAATCGAAGCAGACCGCGGCGCTCCTGCAGCCGGCGCCCGCCGCGCGCGCCAGGCCGGCACCGGTCGAAGCCCGCACCGAGCGCGCCGAAACGCCCGTGGCGACCGAGGCAGCGGCGCCGGCCGTCGCGAAAGAAACGCGCCCGCAGAGCAAACGCCGCAAGAGCACGGCCGCCGAAGCCGAATTGCGCAAGCTTTTCGTGCTCGACACCAACGTGCTGATGCACGACCCGAGCTCCCTCTTCCGCTTCGAGGAGCACGACGTCTATCTGCCGATGATGACGTTGGAAGAACTCGACAATCACAAGAAGGGCATGTCGGAAGTCGCGCGCAACGCGCGTCAGGTGAGCCGCACGCTCGACGCACTCGTCGCGCACGCGGGCGATGCCGGCAAGATGGCGGAAGGTTTGCCGCTCGCCGCGCAAGGCAACCGCGACGCGCTCGGCCGCCTCTACTTCCAGACGACGCTCACCGATATCGAACCGGTGGAAGGCTTGCCCGTCGGCAAGGCGGACAACCAGATTCTCGGCGTCGTGCGCGCGCTGCAGAAGGAGCGGCCGGATCGTCAGGTCGTGCTGGTGTCGAAAGACATCAACATGCGCATCAAGGCGCACGCGCTCGGCCTGCCCGCCGAGGACTATTTCAACGACCAGGTTCTCGAGGACAAGGACCTGCTCTACTCGGGCGTGCGCGCGCTGCCGCAGGACTTCTGGACCCGGCACGCGAAAGGCATGGAGAGCTGGCAAGACACCAAGACCGGCACGACGTATTACCGCGTGACCGGGCCGCTGTGCCCGTCGATGCTCGTCAACGAGTTCGTCTACCTGGAGCCGCAGAACGGCGAGCCGTCGTTTCACGCGGTCGTCCGCGAACTGAACGGCAAGACCGCGCTCCTGCAGACGCTGCGCGACTACGGCCATCACAAGAACAACGTGTGGGGCATCACGGCGCGCAATCGCGAGCAGAACTTCGCGCTCAATCTGTTGATGAACCCGGAAGTCGATTTCGTCACGCTGCTCGGTCAGGCCGGCACCGGCAAGACGCTGGTGGCGCTCGCCGCGGGCCTCGCGCAAGTGCTCGACGACAAGCGCTACAACGAGATCATCGTGACGCGCGCGACGGTGCCGGTCGGCGAGGATATCGGCTTCCTGCCGGGCACCGAGGAAGAGAAGATGCAGCCGTGGATGGGCGCATTCGACGACAACCTCGAAGTCCTGCAAAAGACCGACGACGCCGCCGGTGAATGGGGCCGCGCCGCGACGCAGGAGCTCATCCGTTCGCGACTGAAGGTGAAGAGCATGAGTTTCATGCGCGGCCGCACGTTCGTCGACAAGTACGTGATCATCGACGAGGCGCAGAATCTGACGCCGAAGCAGATGAAAACGCTCGTCACGCGCGCGGGGCCGGGCACGAAGATCATCTGCCTCGGCAACATCGCGCAGATCGACACGCCGTACCTGACGGAAGGCAGTTCGGGGCTGACGTATGTCGTGGATCGCTTCAAGGGCTGGACGCACAGCGGACACGTGACGCTCGCGCGTGGCGAGCGCTCGCGCCTCGCCGATTACGCTTCCGACATTCTGTAAGCGCGGCTCATCTGCACACTCAGCGGCCCGGCGGAGCGATTCGCCGGGCCGCTGTTTTTTCGTCTGAACGTTCCGCAGGTGCAACACTTACAGCACAAACTTCATGTAAATCCTGAAGACATCTTGTCGCGCGCCCGTTCAGCGGGCTAGTATCCGCACAGTGCCCTTCCTGGCGAGATTTCGCTCGCCCACTGCAATGCGTCGAATCTGGTTGCTGCTTTCCGTCACCGTACTGCTCGCCGCGTGTGGAACCGCGCCGCAGCAGCAGACGGCACGCAAACCCGCCGCCAGCACGACAGCGAACCGCACCTACCAGCCGCCGCCCGGCTTTCCGAATTTCGTCGATCACAGCGTCGGGCGCGAGGAAATTTCCATTCAGGCGATGTCGCTCGTCGGCGTGCCGTATCGCTGGGGCGGCAATACGCCGGAAGCGGGTTTCGATTGCAGCGGGCTCGTGCGTTATGTGGTCGATCGCGCGGCGTCGGTCAATCTGCCGCGCACGACCGCCGACATGAGTTCGCGAGGCGAATCGATCGAGCCGGACGAAATCGCGCCGGGCGATCTGATCTTCTTCAACACGACCGGGCGGCCGCATTCGCATGTGGGCATTTATGTCGGCAAACTGCGCTTCGTGAATGCGCCTTCGACGGGCGGCATCGTGCGGCTCGACTATCTGACGAATCCGTATTGGGCGAAGCGTTTCGACGGCATCCGGCGCGTCGCATCGCCGAAGGCCGCCCCCGCACCGTTCGATGCGCCGACTTACATCGCATCGCCCGCGCCTGCGCCTGTGCGAACGCCGCCCGCTCCGGCGAACGCCGACGCCTTCGAACCGCCGCCCTCCACGCTCACCGCCGCGCAACGACAATCGCAGGCCGCGGGCGCGACCGCTCCGCAGCCGGCCGCCGTCGTCGATGCATCGCCCGATCCGATCCAGGCAACCGCCGACGCTTTCGAGCCGCCACCTCCGACCTCGCGCGCCGCACGTCAACAGGCGCGCGCGGCACAAGCCGCGACCGAGCCCGACGAATCCACTGAGGCGCCCGTACGCGCAATGCGCGCCTCGACCGGATCGCTCGCCGCTCCGCGCCCCGCGCAAAACGACGACCCTATCGCCCGCTTCGCGACCGGCACGAACTGACGCGCGCGGCGCGTCTCTGCTATCGTGTTTCGATCATTCGTCGACGGAGCGCAACACCATGGACCTGGGACTCGTGGGCAAGGTCGTCCTGATCACGGGCGGCAGCAAGGGAATCGGATTTGCATGCGCCAAAGCGTTCGCGAGCGAAGGCGCGAAAGTCGCGATCGTCTCGCGCGATGCCGCGAATCTCGCCCGCGCCCGCGAACAACTGGCGAGCGGCGGACATCACGTGCATCTCGCGCGCGCGGACCTGCACGAAGCCCATAGCGCCGAAGATGTGGTCGAGGAAGCGAGCGCCGCGCTCGGGCCGATCGATATCCTCATCAACAGCGCCGGCGCCGCCCGCCGGTACGATCCCGACACGCTCGATGCCGCCGCCTACAAGGCGGCGATGGACGCCAAGTACTTCTCTTACGTCTATCCGCAGCAGGTCGTGTTGAAGCGCATGGCCGAACGCCTGCGCAACGACCCGAGCGCCGAACCGGGCGCGATCGTCAATATCGTCGGGATGGGCGGGAAGATCGCGACGGACATCCACATCGCGGGCGGCGCGGCGAATGCGGCGCTGATGCTCAATACCGTCGGGCTCGCGCATCATTACGCGAAGCTCGGCATCCGCATCAACGCGATCAATCCGGGCGCGACGCTCACCGAGCGCGTCGAGGAAGCGCTGGAACTGGAAGCGAAGCGGCAAGGCGTCACGCGCGATCAGGTGCTCGCCGACAGCCAGGCGAAAGTGCCGCTCGGACGCTATGCGAAGCCTGAGGAAATCGCCGACGTGGCGCTCTTTCTGGCGAGCCGCCGCGCGAGTTACGTGTCGGGCGCGATCATCCCGATGGACGGGGTGTCGTCGCCGATCATCTGACGCGCTGCGGGCGCGGAAGGCGCCCGCAGGCGAAACGAATCAAAGCAAGTGGTGGCCGACCCACCAGCCCGCCGCGGCGAGCGTGGCGGACGCGGGAATGGTCAGAATCCACGCCCACACGATATTGCCCGCGACGCCCCAGCGCACCGCGCTGAGCTTCTGCGTCGCGCCGACGCCGACGATCGCGCCGGTGATCGTATGCGTCGTCGAAACGGGAATGCCCAGGAACGACGCGACGAAGAGCGTGATCGCCCCGCCCGTCTCCGCGCAGAAACCGCCGACCGGCTTCAGCTTCGTGATTTTCTGGCCCATTGTGCGCACGATGCGCCAGCCGCCGAATAGCGTGCCGAGGCCCATCGACAGATAGCACAGGCCGATCACCCAGATCGGCGGCGCTTCGGCGGCGGCGGACGCGTAGCCGGTCGCGATCAGCAGCATCCAGATGATGCCGATCGTCTTCTGCGCGTCGTTGCCGCCGTGGCCGAGCGAATACAGGCCCGCCGAAACGAGCTGCATGCGGCGAAAACGCCGGTCGACCTTGGAAGGCGGCGTACGGAAATACAGCCACGACACGAGCAGCATGAAGAACGAGCCGAGCACGAAGCCGAGCAGCGGCGAGATGAAGATGAACCCCACGGTTTTCAGCAGCCCGTCCCAGTTGAGCGATCCCCAGCCGGACTTCGCGAGCGCGGCGCCGACGAGACCGCCGATCAGCGCGTGCGACGAACTCGACGGAATGCCGTAGATCCACGTGACGATATTCCAGCCGATCGCGCCGACGAGCGCGCCGAAGATGACGTAGTGATCGACGATTTCGGGATCGATCGTGCCTTTGCCGACGGTCGCCGCGACCTTCAGATGAAAGATGAAGTACGCGATGACGTTGAACGCGGCGGCGAACGCGACCGCCTGCTGCGGCTTGAGCACGCCGGTCGAGACGACCGTCGCGATGGAATTGGCGGCGTCGTGAAAGCCGTTCATGAAGTCGAACGCGAGTGCGACTATGACGAGCAACGCGACTGCCCAGATAGCGAGTTGAATCGAATGCATCGGTTGAATTGTTTTGACCGGTCTTGAAATGCGCTGCCGGTTTGGTCAGGCGTTTTCCAGCACGATGCCTTCGATGATGTTCGCGACGTCTTCGCACTTGTCGGTGATCGTCTCGAGCAGTTCGTAAATCGCCTTCAGCTTGATGAGCGTCTTCACGTCGTCTTCCTCGCGGAAGAGCTTCGACATCGCCGAGCGCAGCACGCGGTCGGCATCCGACTCCAGACGGTCGATTTCCTCGCAGATCTTCAGGATTTCGCTCGCGCGCTTCATGTCGGCCAGCAGTTCGACGGCCTGCTGCACGCGCGTGACCGTGCCGGTGCAGATATGCGCGAGCTGGCTCGCCTCCGAGGTCACCGCGCGCACGTCGTACAGCGAAATGGCCGTGGCGACGTCCTCCATCAGGTCGAGGATGTCGTCCATCGTCGTGATGAGCTTGTGGATTTCGTCGCGGTCGAGCGGCGTGATGAACGTCTTGTGCAACAGGTCGATCGTCTCGTGCGTGAGCTTGTCGGCGCGTTTTTCGCTCGCCTGGACGTTTTGCTTGTGGACCTCGGCGTCGTCGAGGTTATCGATCAGCAGTTCGAGCTCGCGGCTGGCATCGACCATGCACTTCGCGTGCGCGTTGAAAATCTCGAAGAATTTGCCCTCGGTGGGCATGAAACGACCGAACATGAAATTCCCGCAGAATGGGTATTTTTGAGATGTACATCAAACTGTCATATTGTACCTGCGTGCGTTCGCCGACGCACCGCGCGTTCGTGACGCGCGGCGGCCGATGCCGAAGGGATTGACAGCGGATGCGATTGGAGGGTTATTCGCCGCCGTAGAAATTCTGCGCGCCGGCGAAGTTGTCGAACTTCGTGTATTGGCCGTGGAAAGTCAGGCGCACCGGACCGATCGGACCGTTACGCTGCTTGCCGATGATGATTTCGGCCGTGCCCTTGTCGGGGCTGTCCGGGTTGTAGACTTCGTCGCGATAGATGAACAGGATGACGTCCGCGTCCTGTTCGATAGCGCCCGATTCGCGCAGGTCCGACATGATCGGGCGTTTGTTCGGACGCTGTTCGAGACCGCGATTGAGCTGCGACAGCGCGATCACCGGCACGTCGAGCTCCTTCGCAAGACTCTTGAGCGAGCGCGAGATTTCGGAGATTTCGGTCGCGCGGTTTTCGCCGCCGTTGCCGGATCCCGACATCAGTTGCAGATAATCGACGATGATCAGTCCCAGTTTGCCGCACTGCCGCGACAGACGCCGCGCGCGCGAGCGCAGTTCCATCGGGTTGAGGCCGCCGGTTTCGTCGATGAAAAGCTGCGCCTCGCTCATTTTCTGCACCGCGTGCGTGAGCTTCGGCCAATCCTCGTCCGTGAGACGGCCCGTGCGCATGCGATGCTGATCCAGCCGTCCGACCGAACCCAGCATACGCATCGTCAGTTGCGTGCCCGGCATTTCCATCGAGAACACCGCGACGGGCAAGCCGTACTCCACCGCCACGTATTCGCCGACGTTCATCGAGAAAGCCGTCTTACCCATCGAAGGACGGCCCGCCACGATGATCAGCTCGCCGCCATGCATGCCCGACGTCATGCGATCGAGATCGACGAAGCCTGTCGGCGTGCCAGTCACATCGCTCGGATTGGCGGTGTGGTAAAGCGTGTCGATGCGCTCCACGACTTGCGTCAGCAGCGGCCCGATTTCCAGAAAGCCCTGCGTGCCGCGCGCCCCGTCTTCAGCAATCGAGAACACGCGCGCTTCGGCTTCGTCGAGAATCTGGCGGACTTCCTTGCCTTGCGGATTGAAGGCGTCGGCGGAGATTTCATCCGCGACCGACACGAGACGGCGCAGCACGGCGCGGTCGCGCACGATCTCCGCGTAGCGGCGGATATTCGCGGCGCTGGGCGTGTTCTGCGCGAGCGCGTTCAGATACGCGAGCCCGCCCACTTCCTCGGCTTTGCCGGAACTCGTCAGCGATTCGTAGACGGTGATCACGTCGGCCGGCCGCGTCGATGCGATCAGCTTGCCGACATGTTCATAAATGATGCGATGGTCGTAGCGATAAAAATCGCCCTGATGCATGACATCGGCGATGCGGTCCCATGCGGCGTTGTCCAGCAGCAGCCCGCCAATGACGGATTGCTCGGCTTCGATCGAATGCGGCGGGACCTTCAGCGCGTCGAGTTGCGGGTCTTTGGACGGAGCGTTCATGGGGTGGAATTATCGAACAATGCAGATGTGCGGACAATAAAAAATGGCAGACGCCTTTGAAGCGCCTGCCATTTTTTTGACTGCTCGCGAGGCAAACGCCTCGCGTCAGACTTACGCGTGCTCGCCGAGCACCGACACGGTGACGTCGACCAGCACGTCCGTGTGCAGCGCCACTTGAATCGAATGGTCGCCGACCATCTTCAGCGGGCCTTGCGGCAGACGCACTTGCGCCTTTTCCACTTCCGCGAAGCCTTGCGACTTCAGCGCTTCAGCGATGTCCGCATTCGTGACCGAACCGAACAGACGGCCGTCCACGCCAGCCTTTTGCGAGACCTGAACCGTGAAGCCGTTCAGCTTTTCGCCCTGCTTCTGCGCGGCTTCCAGCTTTTCAGCGGCAACCTTTTCCAGCTCGGCGCGGCGAACTTCGAATTCTGCGATTGCGTCCTTCGTTGCGCGGCGTGCCTTCTTGCCGGGGATCAGGAAGTTACGTGCGTAGCCGTCCTTGACCTTGACGATGTCGCCGAGGTTGCCCAGGTTGACGACCTTTTCCAAAAGAATGATTTGCATTTTTGGCTTTCCTTAGTGCGTCGTCTGATTAGGCCTTGTGCAGGTCGGTGTACGGCAGGAGCGCGAGGAAACGCGCGCGCTTGATCGCCGTGTCGAGCTGGCGCTGATAGTGCGCCTTCGTGCCAGTCAGACGAGCCGGCGTGATCTTGCCGTTTTCGCCGATGAAGTCCTTCAGCGTTTCCGTGTCCTTGTAGTCGATGTACTCGACACTGGCTGCCGTGAAACGGCAAAACTTCTTGCGCTTGAAGAGCGGGTTTTGTTGCTGACGACGCTTGTCGAATTTCTTACCAGTCGGGCGGGGCATGATTAGTCCTTTCCAATGTCCTGCAATTCTGTGATGTGAAACACCAGGGTTCGCGCGTTACGGCTCTTTTTGGCCAGAAAGCCCGTGAAGCGTGCTTCCACGCCCATCGGACAGCTTTCCAGCCTGCCGCTCGCTTCGCCGGCCGCGACCGCCTGCAGTGTCAGTTCGATCTTCCGGGCGATGCCCGCTTCGACGACTTCTGCCGCGTGTTGCAGCGTGCAGCTTGCGATCGGGATGCCGGCGGGCGTGTACCGCACCGGTTCGCGTTCCACGACGCTTGCTGTCAGTTGCAGCCGGTTCACTTAAAGTGTTCGTTCCTGGTGGCTTGACAGTTCGAAACTGTCCTTAAGCCTGCGCTTCGGACGGCTGGCTGGCCGCCTTCTTGGCTTCTTCGCGCTGCACTTCCTTCATCATCGGCGACGGGCCGGTTTCGGCCTTCTTCATCTTGACGATGAGGTGACGCAGAACGGCGTCGTTGAACTTGAACGCGTGTTCCAGTTCTTCGAGCGTAGTCTGGTCGCATTCGATGTTCATGCAGACGTAGTGAGCCTTCGCGAGTTTCTCGATCATGTAGGCCAGTTGGCGACGGCCCCAGTCCTCGATACGGTGGATCTGGCCACCGTGCGACGTGATCGTGCCCTTGTAGCGCTCGATCATGGCGGGCACTTGCTCGCTCTGATCGGGATGCACGATGAATACGATTTCGTAATGACGCATGTTCACTCCTTGTAGCTACTTGTGGATTAGAGCCACCCGGGCGTCGGACCGGTGTGGCAAGTGAGAAGCCAAAGATTATAGCTTTTTGCATGCGCTCACGCAAATGCAATTTCGGACGCGTTTTCAAGCAGTTACGATGCGTGCGCGCTTGCCGCCTGCGGCTCGCCCGGAAGCGTCAGCCGGCGGCTCCAGTATCCCGGTTGCGCATAGATTTCCTTAAGATAATCAATGAAATAGCGCACGCGCGCCGGCACGTAGCGCTGTTGCGGATAGACCGCGAGGATGTCGTAGTCGGGCAATTCGAATTCGTCGAGCACGGTTTCCAGCTCGCCCGATTCCAGTTGCCGCTGGATTTCCCACGTCGAGCGCCAGCCGAGCCCAAGTCCCTCCGACGCCCAGCGGTGCAGCAGTTCGCCGTCGTTGCAATCGAGATTGCCGGTGACACGCACCGTCACGACCTTGCCGTTACGCCGGAAATACCAGCCGCGATTCTGTCCGCCCTGCAAATTGAACGCGAGGCAGTTGTGATTCGGCAGGTCTTCGAGCGCTTTCGGCCGTCCGTGCTTCTTGAAATACGCGGGCGTTCCGCACACCACGCGCCGGTTGCCCGCGAGCTTCACGGCGACGAAATTCGGATCGACCGCCCCGCCGATGCGAATCGACAGGTCGTAGCCCTCGCGCACCAGATCGACGACGCGGTCGGTCAGATTGAACGACATCTGCAATTCGGGTTTGTCGGCGACGAACGCGGGCGCGTGCGGCGCGACGTGCATGCGCCCGAAGGCCGCCGGCGCCGATACGATCAGATGCCCGCCCACCGCGCGCCGTCCCGCCGCGAGTTCGTTCTCCGCCTGATCCCATTCCAGCAGCAGGTTCTTGCAGCGGTCCAGAAACGCCGCACCTTCTTCGCTGACGACGAGCCGTCGCGTCGAGCGATACATCAGCTTCACGCCGAGGCGCTTTTCGAGCGCGTCGATGCGCCGCCCGAGAATCACCGGCGACACGCCCTCCTCCAGCGCCGCCGCAGCCAGGCTGCCGGCTTCGGCCACGCGCACGAAGGTCTCTATCTGTTTGAAGCGGTCCATCTCTTTCGTCTCCAGCCGTCGAGCCGCGCGGCACGGGCATTCGATACTTTTTGTTTGGGAAAAAGCGACTCCGGCTGATCTTATCAAACCTTTTTCACAGACTTAAAGTGCAATGGAACCCTGCTTGAATGCAGACAGCCATTTTCGGATAGAGACCCCAGGAAGGAGACAACCATGCCCAAGATGAGAGCCGTCGACGCAGCCGTCCTCGTGCTGGAAAAAGAAGGAATCGACACCGCGTTCGGCGTGCCGGGCGCAGCGATCAACCCGTTCTACTCGGCGATGAAGAAGTCGGGCGGCATCAGCCACGTGCTCGCGCGCCACGTCGAGGGCGCATCGCACATGGCCGAAGGTTATACCCGCGCGGCGCCGGGCAACATCGGCGTTTGCATCGGCACGTCGGGTCCGGCGGGCACGGACATGATCACCGGCCTCTACTCGGCGCAGGCCGATTCGATCCCCATTCTCGCGATCACCGGCCAGGCGCCGCGCGCGCGTCTGTACAAGGAAGACTTCCAGGCCGTCGATATCGAATCGATCGCGAAGCCCGTCACGAAGTGGGCCGTCACCGTGCGCGAGCCGGCGCTCGTGCCGCGCGTGTTCCAGCAGGCGTTCCATCTGATGCGCTCGGGACGTCCGGGTCCGGTGCTGGTCGACTTGCCGATCGACGTGCAGCTCGCCGAAATCGAGTTCGACATCGACACGTACGAGCCGCTGCCGGTCTACAAGCCGAAGGCGACGCGCGCGCAGATCGAAAAAGCGCTGACGATGCTCAACGACGCCGAAAAGCCGTTGATCGTGTCGGGCGGCGGCGTGTTGAACGCCGCGGCGGAAGGTCTGCTCGTGCAGTTCGCGGAAACGCTCGGCGTGCCCGTCATTCCGACGCTCATGTCCTGGGGCGCGATTCCCGACGATCACCCGCTGATGGCCGGCATGGTCGGCCTGCAGACGTCGCACCGCTACGGCAACGCGACGATGCTCGCCTCCGACTTCGTGCTCGGCATCGGCAACCGCTGGGCGAACCGTCATACGGGCAGCGTCGAGGTTTACACCAAGGGCCGTAAGTTCGTGCACGTGGATATCGAGCCGACGCAGATCGGCCGCGTGTTCGGACCGGACCTCGGCATCGTGTCGGATGCGAAGGCCGCGCTCGAACTGTTCGTCGAAGTGGCGAAGGAATGGAAGGCCGCCGGCAAGCTGAAGGACCGCGGCGCGTGGGTCGCGGACTGCCAGCAGCGCAAGCGCACGATGCTGCGCAAGACGCACTTCGACAACGTGCCGATGAAGCCGCAGCGCGTCTACGAAGAGATGAACCTCGCGTTCGACCGCGACACCTGCTTCGTCTCGACGATCGGTCTTTCGCAGATCGCGGGCGCGCAGTTCCTGCACGTGTTCAAGGCGCGCAACTGGATCAACTGCGGCCAGGCCGGCCCGCTCGGCTGGACGATTCCCGCCGCGCTCGGCGTGCGTGCCGCCGATCCGCAACGCAAGATCGTCGCGCTCTCGGGCGACTACGACTTCCAGTTCATGATCGAAGAGCTCGCCGTGGGCGCGCAATTCAAGCTGCCGTACGTGCACGTGGTCGTGAACAACTCGTATCTCGGTCTGATCCGTCAGGCGCAGCGCGGCTTCGACATGGACTACTGCGTGCAGCTCGCGTTCGACAACATCAACGCGCCTGAACTCGAAGGCTATGGCGTGGATCACGTCGCGGTCGCCGAAGGCCTCGGCTGCAAGGCGCTGCGCGTGCACAAGCCGGAAGACATCGCGCCGGCGCTGAAGCAGGCGCAGGCGCTCGCCGCCGAACATCAGGTGCCGGTCGTCGTCGAGATGATTCTCGAGCGCGTGACCAACATCGCGATGGGCACCGAGATCGACGCCATCAACGAGTTCGAAGAGCTCGCCGAGAGCAAGGCCGACGCGCCCACCGCCGTCACGCCGCTCGACTGAAGCTTCGCCGCCGCGCGTTCGAAAGAACGAATGCGCGGCGAACATTCACTGACCGACCATCAGGAAAGAACAATGCCGAAATTTGCCGCGAACTTGACCATGCTGTTCAACGAAGTCCCCTTCCTCGACCGCTTTGCCGCGGCCGCGAACGCGGGCTTCGAGGCGGTCGAGTTCCTGTTCCCTTACGCGTTTTCGATCAGCGACATTCAGCAGCGCCTGAAGGACAACGACCTGCGGATCGTGCTGCACAACCTGCCCGCGGGCAACTGGGAAGCGGGCGAGCGCGGCATCGCCTGCCTGCCGGATCGCGTCGCGGAGTTCCGCGAAGGCGTGCCGCGCGCGATCGAATATGCGAAAGCGCTGAACGTGCCGCAACTGAACTGCCTCGTCGGCATTCCGACGGCGGGTGTATCGGCGGAACAGGCGCGCACGACGATCATCGAGAACCTGCGTTTCGCCGCCGAAGCGCTGAAGAAGGAAGGCATCAGGCTGCTGGTCGAACCGTGCAACGCGTACGACATTCCGGGCTTCGCGCTGAACCGCTCGAAAGAAGGACTGGACGTGATCCGCGCGGTCGGATCGGACAACCTGTTCCTGCAGTACGACATCTATCACATGCAGCGCATGGAAGGCGAACTCGCCGCGACGATCAAGAAAAACCTGCCGCAGATCGCGCATATCCAGCTCGCCGACAACCCCGGCCGCAACGAGCCGGGCACGGGCGAAATCAACTACGCATTTCTGTTCAGGCTGCTCGACGAGATCGGCTATCAAGGCTGGATCGGCTGCGAGTACAAGCCGCTCGGCGGCACCGAAGCGGGCCTTGGCTGGCTGCAGAGCATCGGCGGTGTGAAGCAACAAAGCGCAACCGCTTAAACCAGACACATAGGAGGAGCGAGAAGTATGGCAACGATCGGTTTCATCGGCCTCGGCATCATGGGCGCGCACATGGCGCGCAACCTCATCAAGGGCGGCCACAAGCTCGTCGTGAACGGCAAGTTTCCGGTGCCGGACGATATCCGCGCGCAGACGCAGGTCGTCGCGGATTCGAGCGCGGTCGCGCAGGCCAGCGAGATCGTCATCACGATGGTGCCCGACACGCCCGATGTCGCCAATGTGCTGTTCGCCGATGACGGCGTCGCGAAGGGTCTTTCGAAGGGCAAGCTCGTGATCGACATGAGCTCGATCGCGCCGCTGGAAACGCAGGAGTTCGCGAAGAAGATCAACGCGCTCGGCTGCGATTATCTCGACGCGCCGGTGTCCGGCGGCGAAGTCGGCGCGCGTGAAGCGACGCTCACGATCATGGTCGGCGGCCCCGAGAAGTCGTTCGAAATCGCGAAGCCTCTCTTCGAACTGATGGGCAAGAACATCTCGCTCATCGGCGACAACGGCGCGGGTCAGACTTGCAAGGTCGCGAACCAGATCATCGTCGCGCTGAACATCGAGGCGGTCGCTGAAGCGCTGCTGTTCGCGGCACGCTCGGGCGCTGATCCTGAGCGCGTGCGTAAAGCGTTGATGGGCGGCTTTGCTTCGTCGCGCATCCTCGAAGTGCACGGCGAGCGCATGACGAAGCGCACGTTCAATCCGGGCTTCCGTATCGAGTTGCATCAGAAGGACTTGAACCTCGCGCTCGACGGCGCGCGCAAGATGGGCCTCGCCCTGCCCCATACGGCGAGCGCGCAGCAGTTGTTCAGCGTGTGCGCCGCGAACGGCGGCAAGGCGTGGGATCACTCGGCGCTCGTGCGTGCGCTCGAAATCATGTCGAACTTCCAGGTGGCCGACGAGCCGGCGCAAGCCAAGGCCGCGTAACGGGCACCTGAACCGTGGGGCGTCCCGCGTATGGGCACGCGGGACAAATGCCGCTCTGGGCTGAGGGCGGCAAGTGGGGTCCGAGAAGCGGCACCCGGCGATGCGCCGGGTAAGCCTTGGTCGGTCAGACGGTTTATTGTCGGGTGTCCGCGTCGGATTTTCGTGCTTTATTGTTTTGCTCGCGCTTTCTATGAAGTCCTGTTTTGTTAGTGGTCTATAAGCGTTGCCCCTGTGCGGGGCGGCAGTCACATTCTTTGCTGCTGCAAAGAAAGTAACCAAAGAAACAGCTATCCCCATCCAAAGTGCCTCACACCGGCCGCGGCACAGGCGCTTGACCGAATGGCCCCCGAGTAGCGAGTGCCCTCAAAGGTCTTATCGGGCGTGGACCGCGCACGGTCTGACATATCGCACCACACGACAGATTGGTTCAGCACGAAACGGCTCCGGCCCGCTTCGCGGCCGACCGGTCAATCGGCGGGTGGGCTGCGTCCGCTCCTTTCTCGATGGTTTCCCTCGCATACCCAACGGCAGCGCGTAGCGCTGTGCCGAAGCTATTTCTGCTGAACCAGCGCGCGAAAACATTTGGTGCGGCAGACCGTGCGCGAGCCAAGTCCGATTGGGCCTTTGAGGGCGACACTTAGGCGAGTGCCAACTTGAGGGAGAAAATTGGCCAACGTGCGTGTGACCGCGGGCCTGAGAAGCGGCGGATTCAACCGGTCAACGCAACCCCCAACGTCTCGGCCAATTTCTCCGCTGGGGTCATAAAGCCCAAGGTCTGCCGCGGCCTTTCATTGAGTCGCTTGACAATTGCGTTCAATTCAGCCTGTGAGTAATG
>NZ_OGTP01000009.1 GCF_900258035.1 Caballeronia novacaledonica
GGCTCGCCCGCGATGACCACGCGCGGCTTCGGCGTGAAGGAAGCGGAGATCGTCGGTAACCTGATCGCCGATGTGCTCGACAATCCGGAAGACCAGGCGACCATCGAGCGCGTGCGTGCGCAAGTGGCCGATCTGACCAAGCGTTTCCCGGTCTACCGTTAATTCGCGAGCCCGACGCCTATGCGCTGCCCATTCTGCCGACACGAAGATACCCAGGTCGTGGATTCTCGCGTGTCGGAGGATGGCGCAGCCATTCGGCGGCGAAGGCGCTGTCCTTCGTGCGACAAGCGTTTCACGACCTATGAGCGCGTCGAACTGGCGCTGCCGACCGTCGTCAAGAAGGACGGCAGCCGCACCGAGTTCGACCGTCGCAAGATTGTCGCGAGCATGCAGCTTGCGCTGAGAAAGCGCCCGGTCGCGGCCGACGCGATCGACGCCGCCGCGTCCCGCATCGAGTATCAGTTGCTCGGCAGCGGCGAGCGCGAAGTGCAGAGCGAACGGCTCGGCGAACTCGTCATGAACGAGTTGCGGCAGCTCGATACCATCGCCTACGTGCGTTTCGCGTCTGTCTACAAGCGTTTCGAAGACGTCTCCGAATTCGAAGACGTGCTCGAAGAATTCCGGCGTGCCGCGCCGAAGAAATCGACTTCGCGCAAGCGCTGATCCGTTCCGCATCGTTGTCCTCCCAGACCTGAATTCCTGTCGTTCGCTCGCGCAGTGTGCCGGGCATCGGGCGGTGTGAACACTCGTCCATTCGGCTAATGGCGGCGTGCATTCCTTCTCGCTAGATTGCGTCTTTCGGCTCGATTCGATCGATGAGGATTGCAGATGGTCAACGCTTCAAAACAGGGTTTCACGCTCGTCGAACTGTGCGTGGTGCTCGCCGTGATGGCGATCCTCGCGACGTTCGCCACGCCGTCGTTCGTCGCGTGGCAGGTGCGCGATCAGGTCGATGCGCGGGCGCGTTCGCTCTTTTCCACTCTTTCACTTGCGCATGCCGAAGCCGTGAGGCGCGGCGCGCGCGTCACGCTGTGCCGGATCGACGCGTCGCGTCATTGCCTCGCGGCGGGACGAAGCTGCGAGGCCGGCGTCACCGACTGGTCGTGCGGATGGGGCGTGTTCGTCGATCGCGACGGCGTTTCGACGCTCCTGCGCATGCAGCCGGCGATGACATCGATCGCCATCGCGGCGACGTCGACCGACCTGTCTTTCACGCCGCCAGCAGGGCAGGTGATCGGCGGATTTCGCAGCTTCGATGTCGGTCCGCGCGGCGCCGACCCCGCCGCGAATCCCGCATCGCGCCGATGCATAAGGCTCGCGGCAGGCGGCCGGGCGCGCATGACGCAAGGCGGCTGCGGAGCGTCGGCATGAAGCGCGCGCAACGGGGAGATTCGCTGATCGAAGTGATGATCGCGTTGACGCTCACGGCCGTCAGCACGCTCGGGCTCGTGGCGGTGCAAAGCGCGCTTGCCCGCGGCGAGCGGTCGGCGTTGCTGCGGGAACGCGCGACGTTCATCGCGGATTCGGTGGCGGAAGGCATTCGCAGCGACGCGGACCGCTCAGCGATCGTGTCGCAATGGCAGGCGAGGGCGTCGTCGATGCTGCCTGCGGGCGATGTCGCCGTGTCCGATCGCGCGGACGGCGTGCGTATCGCGACGGTGAGCTGGCGCGCGGACGACCGGTCGGATCCGTGTCCGGAGCCGCAGGCGAAGCCGTTCACGTCGTGCGTTGCGATGGCGTTCGCGCGATGACTACGCGTGACTTCTCATCGCGCGGTCATACGCTGCTCGAAATGACGATCGCGCTCGCGCTCGGCATGTTGATCGTGACCGCGTCGTTGTCGCTCTATCGCGGGCAGCGCGCCGCGTTCGATCGTGCCGCCGACGCCGCTCGTATGCACGACGCCGCATCGACCGCGCTGGACATGCTGGGCCAGCAGCTTCAGATGGCCGGCTTCGCGCCGGGTTCGGACGCGAACATGGACGCATCGATATTCGGCTGCGCGCAAGGCCGCGTCGTCGGCACGGAATCGGCGGCATCGTGCGAGTCGCTCGCCAGTCATTCCGACGGCCTGCAGATTCGATACGCCGCCGACGTCGTGTCCACCTGGCCGTCGAGCGCGGGCATGCCGACCGATTGCATCGGCCAGAACGTCGCCGACGCCATCGTCACGAATCGCTTTTACGCGAAGGCCAGCAGTTCGACCGGCGAGCCCGAGCTTTTTTGCGAGGGCAGCGGCAAGCAGTCCCAGCCGATCGTCGAAGGGATCGAACGGCTTCGCGTGATGGTTTGGCGAGCGGGATCGCCGTTGGCGCTGGATGCATCGGCCGTGGCGCGCGAAGGCTGGCGCGATGTCTACGCCGCCGACATTTGCGTCCTCGTGCGCGGATTCGCCGTGAACGCGAAGCGGAGAACGAATTACGTCGATTGCAACGGCTCGCCAGCCTACGCCGATGACGGCCGCGCACGCCAGGTTTTCTGGCGGCGCGTCGCGATACGCAATTCGCCCGCGATGACATCCGGAGGCGCGCAATGAAGCGACGTTCCCGAACGCACGGCGCCACGTTGCCGATCGTCCTGATTCTCGCCGCGATGATGCTCATCACGGCGGGCGCGTGGTTGCAGACATCGCTCGTGGCGGCGCGCACGACCGTCGCGACACGCGAGCGCGCGCAGGCGTTTCACGCGGCGGACAGCGCGCTGATCCGATGCAGCCGGATGCTGTCCCTTGCGCTGCCGCCGGCGAGCCAGTCGTCCAAAGACGAACCGTCGCGATGGCGAGCGAAAACATCGTTCGAAGGAGCGACCGCTGCGGCTATCGTGCCGTTTGCGGTCTGGCCGTACGCGCGCCGCGCGCCGCAATGTCTGATCGAAGCGTGGGGGAGCGGGTCGTATCTCGTCACGTCGCGAGGGTTTGGCGCAACGGCGGATTCCGAGGCGTGGCTTCAACTTCGCATCGATATCGCCGATGGGACGCGCACGCAGCACTGGCGGCGCGTCGTCGCCAGGCCTTTTTGAGGAGCCGGCATGAACGAACGCAGCAGCGAAAAAGGCTTCAGCCTGCTGGAATTGATGATCGCGCTGGGCGTCGCCGCGATCATCGCGACATTCGCCATTCCGGCGTATCGAACGCACGTGGCGAAGGCGCACCGGCTCGATGCGGCGTCGGGGTTGGTGCGCGCCGTTCAGTACGTCGAAACGGCGCGGCTCGCGCAAACGTCGGAAAGTGGCGAGGCGATCGCGCTCGGCGCCGGTCTCGATCGCGCGCCGCCGAGCGGGACGGCGGTGTACAGCGTCGCCATGTTGCCGGAATCGGCGGCGAATGGCGGCTACGCGGTCGAAGCCGTGCCCATCTCACCCGGCGCGATGCAGGACGACGTCTGCGGCGCCTTCGTCATCGACGCGACCGGACTGCGCTGGAATCACGCGCCCGGCTCGGCCACGCCGCTCGACGCGGCACAGTCGGCGTCGTGCTGGGCCGGGAAGGGCTGAGGCGGTGATTCAGAAGACGGTTGGATCGGCGGCGTCGTTCGAAGTCTCGGGCGCGGCGGACTTCATCTGCTGATAGATGCGCCAGCCTTCCCATCCGGCGAGCGCGAGACCGCCCCATTTGAGCACGGGCTTGGCGCTGCTGAGGAGCTTCGTCCTCACGGGCTTCGTGAGAACGAGCGACGCGAGCGAGCCGACGATCGGATACTGCTTGAGGAGCATACCGATATTGCCCGAGCCAAGCAGCGAACCGAGCACGCCGCCGATACCGCCGGAAGTCCCGCGGCGCTTGCCCCAGCGTCGCGAGCCGCCGCCCGGCATCAGAAAGCGCAGAAAGCTGAAATGCGTGACGGACGAGCGCAGATCGTGTGTTGCCTGGCGCAGTTCCATGCGCTCGACATCCGCGCGAGCGATCAGCAGTTCCTTGCGCAGCGCGCGCATGTGCGGCGTGCGCAGCTTCTGCATTTTGGTGCGCTTGGGCGATTTGAAAGTGTCGTCGTGTTGGCTCATGGCTTCGATTGGGCGCGGAGATCAGCGGAACGTGTCGCGGTCTTTGCGGAATTCGGCGAGCGTGTCGTCGAACATGTTGGGCGCATCGCGCAGATTGCTGCGTGCGCGCAGACCGCATGCAATCGCGATCAGCGCATACAGAAGCGTGATGCCGCCTAGCGCCTGCCAGCGATACGTGTCCCAGAAGAAAATGGCGATCAGCACCGTGAGGGAGATGAGCGCCATCATGGCGAGCATCATGGAGGCGAGCCCGAGAAAAAGCACGCCGATGAGCCGCTCCTTCTCCTCTTGAAGCTCGATCCCGATGAGTTCAAGGCGCGTCTCGAAGATGGCGAAGGCGGAGCTCAGAATTCGTCGCAGCGGTCCGGGGGACGATTGCTGCGTTGGCCGATCGGTCGTCATGGCTTGAATGCGAGAAGCGCGTTGGTGCCGCTTTTTTGTGATCCGGTCGGCGCGTGAAGCGGCCGGCCGGTGCGAGTGTCGAGCCGCGCGCCCGGGCAAGGCGCTCGCGGTTCAGTCCAGCGGGGACCGCGACAAAAAGCAGATTAGCAATCCGCGGGCCATTGAGCAGCGACGGCGGTTACTTGCGGTTGATCAGCAGCCCGATCACCATGCCGAGTCCCGCCGCGATCCCGATGGACGCCCACGGATGCTCGTGGACGTAATCGTCGGTGGCGCGCGCGGCCTTCTTGCCTCGCTCGATCACGACGACCTGCGCGTCGGCGGCCTTTTCCTTCGCTTGCTTCAGACGAGTGAGGGCGGTTTCGCGCAACTCGGAAGCGCGTTCACCAGTGGCGGTAGCCGCTTGCTTCAAGAGATCTTCGGCGTCAGCGAGAACGGTTTTGATATCCGACATGAATCGCTCCTTGTTGATTTCCGACATTAAAGGCTCCAATCGGTAAGGCTACGCGCATCGTAACCAAAGATGGGGTCGCTGACGAGGAGGCGTGCATCCTGCCGGGCGGACTGACGCAGTTTCCGTTCCAGTGGCAGACGCCTCGTCGATGCATCGACAATGTCTGGATTGATTCGATCTGACCCGTAAAAGTTTCAGGCGCGTATCGAAAGTTACATGCGGCGAAACGACAAAGGGCCGGCGCACGCCGCGCCGGCCCTCCCGCTTATGAACTAAGCCCGTTCAGAAAAACGCCTGAATGCCCGTCTGCGCGCGGCCGAGAATCAGCGCGTGGATATCGTGCGTGCCTTCGTATGTGTTCACCACTTCGAGATTCACGAGGTGACGCGCGACGCCGAATTCATCGGAGATGCCGTTGCCGCCGAGCATGTCGCGCGCAAGTCGGGCGATGTCGAGCGCCTTGCCGCACGAATTGCGCTTCATGATCGACGTGATCTCGACCGCCGCCGTGCCTTCATCCTTCATGCGGCCGAGGCGCAGCACGCCTTGCAGGCCGAGCGTGATTTCGGTCTGCATGTCGGCGAGCTTCTTCTGGATGAGCTGGTTCGCCGCGAGCGGCCGGCCGAACTGCTTGCGATCCAGCGTGTATTGCCGCGCCGTGTGCCAGCATGCTTCCGCCGCGCCGAGCGCGCCCCACGCGATGCCGTAGCGCGCCGAGTTCAGGCACGTGAACGGACCTTTCAGCCCGCGCACGTCCGGCAGTATGTTTTCTTCGGGAACGAAGACTTCGTCCATCACGATTTCGCCGGTGATCGACGCGCGCAAGCCGACCTTGCCGTGAATCGCCGGCGCCGACAGCCCCTTCCAGCCTTTCTCCAGGATGAAGCCGCGAATCTCGTCGCGGCCGTCTTCTTCCAGCTTCGCCCAGACGACGAACACATCCGCGATCGGCGAATTCGAGATCCACATCTTCGTGCCGGAGAGCGAGAAGCCGTTCTGCACCTTCTTCGCGCGCGTGGTCATGCTGGCCGGATCGGAGCCCGCGTTCGGCTCGGTGAGCCCGAAGCAGCCGATCCATTCGCCGCGCGCGAGCTTCGGCAGATATTTTTCCTTCTGCGCTTCGCTGCCGAAGGTGTTGATCGGCACCATCACGAGCGACGACTGCACCGACATCATCGAGCGATAACCCGAATCCACGCGTTCCACTTCGCGGGCGATCAGTCCGTAGCATACGTAGTTCAGACCCGGACCGCCGTATTGCTCGGGGATCGTCGGTCCGAGCAGGCCGAGTTCGCCCATTTCGCGGAAGATCGCCGGATCGGTCTTTTCCTCGCGAAACGCCTGCATCACGCGCGGCTGCAGCTTGTCCTGCGCGTAAGCGCGCGCGGCGTCGCGCACCATGCGTTCGTCTTCGGTCAGTTGCTGATCCAGCAAGAGCGGATCTTCCCAGTTGAATCGGGCGGCGTCGGCCATGTGCTATCTCCTGATTTCATCGAAAAGCGCCGGAAGCGGATGGGATCGGCCGGCGCGCGCGGCGCTTGACATGAGTTCCGCTAAGCGAAACAATGTTTTGCAAATCAGCTCCGAGTCTATCACCCGATGACGAAAGATTCCAACCGAAATTCCGCGCGCCATCTATCTTCCGAGGACATCGACGAGCGCAAGTTCGTCGTCGCGCTCGCACGCGGACTGGACCTGCTGCGCGCGTTCCGTCCCGGCGAGACGCTCTTGGGCAACCGCGATTTCGTCGATCGCACCGGTTTGCCGAAGGCGACCGTCAACCGGCTCGCCTACACGCTGACGACGCTCGGCTATCTGCGTTTCGACGAACCCGCGGGCAAATACGCGCTCGACACGGGCGTGCTGTCGCTCGGATTCACGCTGCTTGCGGGCGCGGACACGCTGGAACTCGCGCGGCCGCACATGCGCGCGCTCGCGCGGGAGATCGGCGCGGCGGTGTCGCTCGGCTGCCGCGACGGACTCGACATGATCTATCTCGAAACCATCCGCAGCGAGACGGCGCTGACGCTCGGCCTCGCGCCCGGTTCGCGCCTGTCGATGCTCACGAGTTCGATGGGCCGCGCGTATCTCGCCGTGCAGGAACCGGCGGCGCGCGAGGCGCTGTTCGACGAACTCGGGAAAAACGAAGGCGAGGAAAAGGTCGATGCCGCCCGCCGCGCGATCGGCGATTTCGCGCGTGACGGCTGCTGCTATTCGTTCCGCGAATGGCACGACGACGTGAACGCCATCGCCGCGCCGTTTCGCGATCTGCGCAACGGACGCTGGCTCGTGCTGTCGAGCAGCGGACCGGCGTCGTCGATGGACGAGGCGTATTTTCGCGAGACGATCGGCCCGAAACTGAAAGCGCTGGCCGCGCGTCTCGCTTGACGATTCAGAGCACGGTGCGGACGTGCCACAGTTCTGGAAACAGCACGACATCGAGCATCTTGCGCAGATACGAAGCGCCCGCCGTGCCGCCCGTGCCTCCCTTGAAGCCGATGATGCGCTCCACCGTCGTCACATGCCGGAAGCGCCATTGCCGGAACGCGTCTTCCAGATCGACGAGCTCTTCCGCCATCTCGTACAAGTCCCAGTGATGCGACGGATCGCGATACACCGCGAGCCACGCCGCCTCGACGGACGGATCGTGCGTCGTCGGCTGCGCCCAGTCGCGCTCGAGGCGCTTCGGATCGATCTCGAAGCCACGTCGCGCGAGCAAGCGGATCACTTCGTCGTAGAAAGAGGGCGCTTCGAGCGTTTCGCGCACCTGTTCGAGAATCTCCGGCCGATGCGCATGCGGCTTCAGCATCTGCTCGTTCTTGTTGCCGAGCATGAACTCGATCTGCCGGTACTGATGCGACTGAAACCCCGACGATTGTCCGAGATACGGACGCATCGCGGTGTATTCGGACGGCGTCATCGTCGCGAGGACGTTCCACGCCTGCACCAGTTGCTCGAAAATGCGCGACACGCGCGCGAGCATCTTGAACGCGGGCGGCAGTTCGTCACGATGCACGGCCGAAAGGGCCGCGCGCAACTCGTAGAGCGCGAGCTTCATCCATAGCTCGCTCGTCTGATGCTGCACGATGAACAGCATCTCGTTGTGATCCGGCGAAAGCGGATGCTGCGCGTTCAGGATCGAATCGAGGCCGAGATAGTCGCCGTAGCTCATCGAATCGGCGAAATCGAGCTTGGCGTCGTGCCAGCCTTTTTCTTGCGCCGCGTTCTGTGCGCCGTGTCCGAACGGGCAGCCTTGCGTATTGCTCATTGTCGACGTTCCTCTCAGGTCACCGATGCGCGCTCGGCGAACTCCGGCGCGCGCCAGCTTTCGGTCGCGACCACGTCGCGCAGGACTTCGACTGCGTCCCATACATCGACGAAACGCGTGTAGAGCGGCGTGAAGCCGAAGCGCAGAATGCGCGGCTCGCGATAATCACCGATCACGCCGCGCGCGATCAGCGCCTGCATCACTTCATAGCCGTTCGGATGCTCGAAACTCGCCTGCGAGCCGCGCTGTGCATGCTCGCGCGGCGTCGCGAGCGAGAGCGGGAATTCGCCGCAACGTTCCTCGACCAGACGAATGAACAGATCGCTCAGCGCGAGCGACTTGCGGCGCAGCGCCTGCATGTCGGTTTGCAGAAACACGTCGAGCCCGCATTCGACGAGCGACATCGACACGATCGGCTGCGTGCCGCACAGAAAGCGGCCGATGCCGTCGTCCGGGCGATACACCGGGTTCATCTCGAACGGTTTTTTGTGCCCCCACCAGCCGGATAGCGGCTGCGAGAACGCGTTCTGATGGCGCTTGGGCACCCACACGAACGCGGGCGAGCCGGGTCCGCCGTTCAGATACTTGTACGTGCAACCAACGGCATAGTCCGCGCCGACGCCGTTCAGATCGACCGGCACCGCGCCCGCCGAATGCGCCAGATCCCATACCGCGAGCGCGCCCGCGCGATGAATCGTCTGCGTGAGCGCGGCCATGTCGTGCATGTAGCCGGTGCGGTAATTGACGTGCGTGATCATCGCGATCGCGGTGTTTTCGTCGATGGTGGCCGGCAGTTCCGAAGGATCGTCGACGAGACGCAGTTCGTAGCCGCGATCGAGCTGCTCGATCAAACCCTGCGCGATGTACAGATCGGTCGGAAAGTTCGAACGTTCGGAGACGATCACGCGCCGCTTCGGATCGCGCTCGTTCGCGAGCTTGAGCGCGGCCGAGAGAATCTTGAAGAGATTCGCGGAAATCGTGTCCGTCACGACGACTTCGTCTTCGCCCGCGCCGATCAGCGGTGCGAGCTTGTTGCCGAGGCGCTTGGGCAGCGCGAACCAGCCCGCCGTGTTCCAGCTTCGGATCAGACCTTCGCCCCATTCGGCGGTGATCACGTCGGCGGCGCGCGCGGCGGAGGCTTTCGGCGGCACGCCGAGCGAATTGCCGTCGAGATAGATCACGCCGTCGACCAATGCGAACTGGTCGCGCAGCGCGGCAAGCGGATCGTCGCGGTCGAGCGCGGCGGCTTCGTCACGATTTTTCATCGAAAAGTCCATAAATTTGAAGATCATCAGGAAAGCGGACGTAGGACGGCGCGAACCGGACTCGCATCGAGCGACGTGAATTTGAGCGGCAGCGCGATCAGTTCGTAATCGCCGGGCGCGACTGCGTCGAGCACGAGACCTTCGAGGATCGCCATGCCGTGGACGCGGATGCGCCTGTGCGCGTCCATCGTCTTCGAGTCTTGCGGATCCAGCGACGGCGTGTCGATGCCGATCAGTTTCACGCCTTTTTCAGCCAGCAAGTCGATGGTTTCCGGCGCGACGGCGGTAAAGGCGCTGTCCCACGCATCGAGCGGCGCGTTCGTGTACGTGCGAAGCAGAACGCGCGCCGGGACGCCGTCGAGATGCGCGGCGATGTGTTCGGGCGTCACGAGCGGCGAAGCACCGATGCAGTGCACGACGCGGCACGCGCCGATATACGTCTCGAGCGCGACTGCGCCGATCGGCTTGCCGTGTTCGTCGTAGTGGAGCGGCGCGTCGGCGTGCGCGCCGGTGTGCGGCGAGAGCGTGAGTCGCGCCACGTTGACGGGCGAGCCCGCCTCCATGCGCCACACCCGCTCGATACCGACCGGCGTGTCGCCCGGCCAAACGGGCGTGCCAGTATCGATCGGCGGGGAAATGTCGAGAAGCGTCATGACGCGCCCTAGCAGAAATCGTAAAGATGCGTCAAATCATAGTCGCGTTATCTCGAAAGGTGCTTGCGAAATAACCACCCAAAAGTGTCGCGCTTAGAACATAATTCGATGAAATGGGCTAGGGGACTCAAAAATGACCGGCTTCACGCTCGATGCAACCGATTGCCGAATTCTGGCGGTACTGCAGGAAGATGGACGGATCAGTAACCTGGACCTGGCGGAGCGCATTTCGCTCTCGCCGTCGGCGTGCTTGCGTCGAATGCGGCTGCTGGAAGAGGAAGGGGTGATCGCGAGTTATCGCGCGTGCCTCGATCGCGAGCGGCTCGGCATCGAACTGGAGGCGTTCGTCCACGTTTCGATGCGCAACGACCAGGAAAACTGGCACGAGAAGTTCGCGGCGGCCGTGCGCGAATGGCCGGAAGTGGTCGGCGCGTTCGTCGTCACCGGCGACACGCATTACGTGCTGCGCGTGCTCGCGCACAACCTCAAGCATTACTCCGACTTCATTCTGTCGAAGCTCTATAAGGCGCCCGGCGTGATCGACATCCGCTCGAACATCGTGCTTCAGACGATGAAAGACGACGCGGGCGTGCCGGTCGCGCTGATCGAACAGCCGGGGCGCGCGCACACGCCCTAAGCGTTATTCCAGCGGTCCCAGCGTGTGGAAACCGCCCGCTTGGAAGACGAGCGGCGCGACCTGCGTCGCGTCTTCGCGCACGCCGCAACGCTCCACTTCACCGACGAAAATAACGTGGTCGCCCTCGTCGTAGCGGCTGCGGTTGTGGCACTCGAACCATGCGAGCGCGCCGTCGAGCACGGGCATGCCGGTGTCGCCGGCGGCGTGCGAGACGCCCGCGAAACGGTCGCCCTTGACCGTGGCGAAACGCCGGCACAGGTCGATCTGCGACGCCGCGAGCACATTCACGACGTAGTGGCTGTTCGCGCGGAACACCGGCATCGACGCCGATTTGGTCGCGAGACTCCACAGCACGAGCGGTGGATTGAGCGATACCGAATTGAACGAGCTCGCGGTGATGCCGATCAACTGGCCGTTTTCGGTGCGCGTCGTGATGACGGTGACGCCGGTTGCAAACTGGCCGAGCGCGGCGCGAAAGGTGGTTGGATCGAAATTCGGGGTTTTGGCGCGTGTCATTTGGCAGATGAGCAGGCAAATGGGCGGTCGAGTGTGTCGTGTGCTGCCGAGCCGGCCGCGCGTCGCGCTTCAGTCGGAAGAACCTTTTCAGAAATCATGTAAAAACTGGAGATTTGTGTCGATTCTATCGGAATCGGCTGTCGCCGGCCGCCAAATGACCGTATTCCGGCAGCAAGTTTTCCGCCGCCAAGGGGCTTTCAGCGCGGGCTCGCCAAACCCAGTAAGCTCGGATTCATCGCGTCCGGACGATTGAAGAAACGGCCGGGCGCATCCATATGCATGATCCGCGGCGTGGCCGCATGCACTTGATGAGGAGTCGCGCATGACGCAGCAAAACGAGCAGGCCAGAACCGAAACCGCGACGCTCGGCGGCGGATGTTTCTGGTGCACCGAAGCCGTGTTTCTCGCGGTCCAGGGCGTGGAGTCGGTCGAATCGGGCTATGCGGGCGGCAGGGTGGTGAATCCGTCGTACGAGCAGGTTTGCAGCGGCGACACGGGACATGCCGAAGTGGTGAAGGTCGTGTTCGATCCGTCCGTCATCGGTTATCGCGAAATTCTCGAAATCTTCTTCGCGACGCACGATCCGACCCAACTCAACCGTCAGGGCAACGATGTCGGCACGCAGTATCGCTCGGCCGTGTTCACGCATTCGGACGAGCAACGCGCGACCGCGCTCGACGTGATCGAAGAACTCGGGCGCGAAGACGTGTTCGACAAGACCATCGTCACGCAAGTCGTGCCGCTCGACGACGACTACTTTCCGGCCGAGGCGTATCACCAGAACTATTTCGCGCAGCATCCGGATCAGGGTTATTGCGCGGCGGTCGTCGGGCCGAAGGTGGCGAAGTTCCGCAAGAAGTTCGCGCATCGCCTGAAGGCGTGATGCGCTTCTAGTCGCCGCGCGCGCGCTCGCATTCCGCCGCGATGCCGCGCGCCAGCTCGAAGCATGTGAGCGGCGCCGAGCCTTCCGCCTTGTTGTTCGCCGCGATCACCACCGGCTGGCCCGCGATCGCATAGCGGGCGGCGAGTTCGGCGAGCGCCTCGCGCGTGTCGCGGTCTTCGTCGACGATCTTGTCGAACGGCTCGTACTTCGCCTTCGCCTGTTCATAGCGAAAGCCGCTGTGCAGACTCCAGCGCACGATAAGCGGTCCCATGCTTTCCTCATCCAGCAACGCGAGCGCCTTCGCCTGACGGCGCACGTCCGGCATGCGCGCATGCACGCCGATGCAGTAGCGCACATTCGCCTCGCGCAGCGCGCGGATGAAGCGCGGCGTGAGCATGACCGCGTCGCGGATTTCGACCGCGTAGCACGACTCGCCTTCGAGCGGCGGCAGCGCGTGCAAAAACGTCGTCAGCCGTTCGATGAAACCTGCCGGATCGACGATCATCGCATCGGGCAGCGGCGAGAACTGGAACACGAGCGCGCCCGCTTTCGCGCCGAGACCGCCGATGCACGGCGTCACGAATTCATCGATGGCGATCCGCGCATTCAGAAACGCCGGATTGTCCGCGTCCGGCGTGCCGCGCTCGCCGCGGATGAAGGCATCGGTGACGGAGGCGGGCGCCTTGACGATGAAGCGAAAGTGCGCGGGCACTTGCGATGCGTAGCGCGCGTATTCCGCGAGCGACAGCGGCGCGTAAAACGAGCGGTCGATCGACACGCTCTTTAGCAGCGGATGCGCGCCGTAGGCGGTGAGACCGTCGCGGGAGAGCTTGCTGTTCGAATACTCGCCGCCGTAGACGATGCCGCGCCAGCCCGGAAACGACCACGTCGATGTGCCGAGATGGATCGCGTCGGGCAGGCGCTTCGCGATGGATTCGAGTTCCGGCTGCGATGGCGCGGGCAGTACGCCGCGCGCCTTGGGCTGCTTCGGCGGTTTCGCGGGTTCCGCCGAAGCCGGCGCAGAGGCAGACGCAGGCTCGCCGAAAAGATCGAACTCGCGGTTCAGAGCGCCTTCTCGTAGATATAGCGCCGCGACCACGGCAGCGTCTTCGCGCTGCGCCCCGCCTTGCGGCAGATCACCTGATAGATCGACACGTCGTCGTTTTCGAACGCGTACGCGCAGCCCGCGAGATACACGCGCCAGATGCGGAAGTGCTCATCGTCGACGAGCTTCTTCGCTTTCTCCGAATTCTCCTCGAACTTGTCGGCCCAGATGTCGAGCGTACGCGCGTAATGCCGCCGCAAGCTCTCGACGTCGAGCGCTTCCAGCCCGCCGCGCTGCATGCTTTCGAGCGCGAGGCTGATGTGCGGCAGCTCGCCGTCCGGGAACACGAATTTGTCGATGAACTCGCCGCCGCCGAGCGAAGTCTCGCCGCTGTCGGCATCCGACGACGTGATGCCGTGATTCATCGCGATGCCGTCGTCGACGAGCAGATCGCGGATCTTCGCGAAGTACTCCGGCAGCTTCTTGCGCCCGACGTGCTCGAACATGCCGACGCTCGTGATGCGGTCGAACTGCCCGGGAATGTCGCGATAATCCTGCAGACGAATTTCGATCTGGTTGTCGAGTCCGGCGGCCTTGACGCGCTCGGTCGCGAGCCTGAACTGGTTCTCGGAGAGCGTGACGCCCACGCATTTCGCGCCGAACTTCTGCGCCGCGCGGATCACGAGCGCGCCCCAGCCGCAGCCGATATCGAGCAGACGCTGGCCCGGCTCAAGCTGAATCTTCGTCAGGATGTGGTCGATTTTCTTGAGCTGCGCGGTGTCGATGTCTTCGTCGCCGTTCTCGAAGTACGCGCAGGAGTAGACCATGTTCTTGTCGAGCCAGAGCTCGTAGAACTCGTTCGACACATCGTAGTGGTACTGAATGGCTTTCTTGTCCGACGTCTTCGAGTGATTGAAGTAACGCCGCACGCGGGCGAGCTTGCCGGCGCTCGTCACCGTGCTTTTCGCGAGCGAATAGCTGATGTTGATGATGTCGGAGAGCTTTCCCTCGATGTCGATCTTGCCCTTCACATAGGCTTCACCGAGATTGTCGAGACTCGGTTCGAGCAGATACGGCAGCGCGGTCGCGCTCTTCACGTGCAGCGTCACCTGAGGCGCGGCGAACTGGCCGAAATCGTGCTGCTGGCCGTCCCACAGCACGAGCCGCGCGGGCAGATTGGCCCGGTCGCGCACTTCCTGAACCCACTGCGTCAGCTTCTTCTCCCAGAACATGCTTGTTTCTCCGCGCTAAAGAAAATCAAGGGAAGGCTCGTGCCTTCATGTTCGTGCTGCCTGCCGATTCGCCGCTGCTCTGCTTACGGTGCGAGCCTCGCGATTCGCCACGGTGCGCCCGCGTCATCACGCGTATAGACGATGCGGTCGTGCAGGCGCGACGGGCGTCCCTGCCAGAATTCGAGGGTATCGGGCACGAGGCGATAACCGCCCCAGTGCGGCGGGCGCGGCGGCGCTTCGCCGTATCGGGCGATCATGTCGCGTTCGCGCGCTTCCAGCGCCTCGCGGCTTTCGAGCGGCTGGCTCTGATCCGATGCCCACGCGCCGATGCGCGAGCCGAGCGGACGCGACGCGTAATACGCGTCGCTTTCCTCGTCGCTCGTCTTTTCGACGCGTCCCTCGATGCGCACTTGGCGCTCGAGCTCGATCCAGTGGAACAGCAGGCTCGCCGCGGGATTGGCGGCGAGCTCGCGGCCCTTGCGGCTATCGTAATTGGTAAAAAAAACGAAGCCACGTTCGTCTACGCCCTTAATGAGCACGATGCGCGCGGACGGGCGGCCTTGCGAATCGACGGTCGCAAGGGTCATGGCATTCGGTTCGGGCAGCTTCGCGTCGAGTGCCTGGGCGAACCAGGTCTGGAACTGGCTCACGGGATTCGGCGCGACGTCGGCTGCATCGAGCGCGCCGCGCGAATAGTTTTTGCGAAGGTCTGCGAGGGTCGTCATTTTTATGCAAGCGCTACAGTCGGGTCAGTATAGCCAAGGTGAAACGATCTTGCCCTGATTAGCCCTGGAGCTGTTGCGTGCCGGCGGTGCGCCGCTTGCACCTATCACGTCCAGAGTTTCGATAAGGCAGAATACGCAATTCGCCCGCATTTTGCATGATCGGGCACCCAAGTTCGCACGCTCGACAGCCGCCCGTAAGCATTGATTGACGCCGCACAACGGGCGCTGCATTTTGCTAGCTTTTAGATTGCTTTCAACGTATCCGGCTTCATCCACGCACGCCATGAACGCTTCATCCGAAACCGCTGTAACGCCGCCTCCCGAAGACGCCGCCGATCGCGACCGGCGCTTCGGCGGCATCGCGCGCCTGTACGGCGCACCCGCGCTCGCCGCGTTCGAAAGCGCGCATGTCGCGGTGATCGGCATCGGCGGCGTGGGCTCGTGGGTCGCCGAGGCGCTCGCTCGCAGTGCTGTCGGCAAGCTAACGCTGATCGATCTCGATAATGTCGCCGAAAGCAACACGAACCGGCAGATTCACGCGCTCGACGGCAACTACGGTAAGGCGAAAGTCACGGCGATGGCCGAGCGCATCAAGCTGATCGATCCGGCCTGCGACGTGCGGCAGATCGAGGACTTCGTCGAGCCCGGCAATTTCGACGCGACGCTCGGCGGCGGCTTCGACTACGTGGTCGATGCAATCGACAGCGTACGCACGAAAACCGCGCTCATCGCGTGGTGCGTGGCGCGCAAGCAGGCGCTCATCACGGTCGGCGGCGCGGGCGGGCAACTGGACCCGACGCGCATTCGCATCGACGATCTCGCGCTCACGATTCAGGATCCGTTGCTATCGAAGGTGCGCGGCCAGTTGCGCAAGCTGCACGGCTTTCCGCGCGGACCGAAGGCGCGCTTCAAGGTCAGCGCGGTGTATTCCGACGAGCCGCTGATCTATCCGGAAGCGCCCGCGTGCGATATCAGCGAAGGCGCCGAGCATCTCGAAACGGGCGCGGGCTACGCCGGGCCGGTCGGACTCAATTGCGCGGGATTCGGATCGAGCGTGTGCGTGACGGCCAGCTTCGGCTTCGCGGCCGCCGCGCACGTGCTGCGCGATCTGGCGAAACGCGCGGCCTGAAACGAAAACGGCCGGCTTCGATAGCCGGCCGTCGTCCCTTGAAGCGGACGATCAGTTGATCGCCGCGCTCAGCTTGCGCCGCCATTGCGATACGAGGTCCGGCTGATTCGCGGCAAGCTCGAACACGGAAAGCATCGTCTTGCGGCCGACGTCGTCCATGAAGGCGCGATCGCGCACGACGATCGCGAGCAGATGCTCCAGCGCGCCGCCGTAATCGCGGCCCGCGATCAGCCGGTTGGCGAGCGCGAAACGTGCTTCGAGATCGTCGGGATTCGCGTTCACGGCTTCGATGAGCGCGTCGGCGGGCGGCAGATCCGCTGCCGCATCGGCGGCGTCGAGTTCGGTCTTCAGCGCGTTGTAGCGCGCGTCGATGCCTTGCGTCGTCTTCGGCGACAGCAGCTCGTCTTCTGCCTTCGCCTCGTCGATACGGCGTTCCGCGATCAGCCATTCGATCAGGTCGAGACGCGCGTCGTCGTAACCGGGATCGAGCGTGAGCGCGGCCTTGATCGTGTCGATCGCCAGCTTGCGATTGCCCGCCGCCCACGCGCCTTGCGCGGCGAGGCGCTCGGCGTCGGCGCCTTGCGGCACGAGACGGTCGAGAAACTCGCGCAACTGGCCTTCCGGCAGCACGCCGATGAACTGATCGACCGCGCGTCCATCCGCGAACGCGACGACGTGCGGAATGCTGCGCACCTGAAAATGCGCGGCGAGTTCCTGGTTTTCGTCGACGTTCACCTTGACGAGCTTCCATTTGCCCGCGGCTTCGGCTTCGAGCTTTTCCAGCATCGGCCCGAGCGTCTTGCACGGGCCGCACCAGGGCGCCCAGAAATCGACGAGCACGGGCGCGAGCATCGACGCGTTGATGACGTCGTGCTCGAAGGTGGCGAGGGTCGTATCCATGCGTTTTCTCCTAATGCTTGCGGTCGATCCCATTCACATTGGGACGATCCGCCTGACTCTCAAGCGCGCACGCCTCATGCCTCGGGCGTGCGATTTTCGCGGCGCGGCGGCGGTAGCGGAATGAATTCGGTTTCGCCGGGCACGTGGCCCATGCGCTGCTCGCTCCATGCGATCCTGGCCGCGTCGATCTTCTCGCGCGAGCTGGAGACGAAGTTCCATTCGATGAAGCGCGAGCCGTCGAGCGGCGCACCGCCGAGCAGCATCGCGACCGCGCCGTTCGCGCTGTGCAGCTTCACGTCCGCGCCCGGCGCGAGCACCGCCATCCTCTGTTCGGGCAACGATTCGCCGTCGATCGACAGATCGCCGCTCACGAGATAGACGCCGCGTTCCTCGTGCTCGGTGTCGAGCGCGATCGCGCTGCCCGGCGCGAACTGCGCGGCGACGTAGAGCGTCGGCGAAAACGTGCGCGTGGGCGCTTGCGAGCCGAACGCCGTGCCCGCGATCACGCGCAGCGTGACGCCGTCGCGCTCGATCTGCGGCAGCGCGGACGCCGCGTGATGCTCGAACGCAGGCTCGATGTCCTCGCTCGCCACCGGCATCGCCACCCAGGTCTGGATGCCGTGCATCGTCTGGCCGGACGCGCGTTCTTCATCGGGCGTGCGTTCGGAATGGACGATGCCGCGGCCTGCGGTCATCCAGTTCACGTCGCCGGGCACGATCTTCTGCACGGAACCGACGCTGTCGCGATGCATGATCGCGCCTTCGAACAGATACGTGACCGTCGCCAGTCCGATATGCGGATGCGGGCGCACGTCGAGTCCCTTGCCGGGCACGAGCGTTGCGGGACCGATGTGGTCGAAAAAGATGAAGGGTCCGACGGTGCGCGCCGCGAGCGCGGGCAGCACGCGCCGCACCATGAGGCCGCCGACGTCGTGTTCGTGAGGCTTGAGCAATGCGCGGATCGGCGAAGGCATGGCGGGTTCCGATGGAGAGCGCGCGCCGGAATGACGCGCGTGGCTCCGTCGATTCTACCGGCCGATGCCGCGCGGCGCAGACGCGCCGCCGAGGCCCTCGTTTTTGACGTCGCCGCGCTCATCGGTCCGCGTGCGGCTTCACGCAACTTTCGCAACCTCGATAGGAGTTTCGCCATGAGCAAGAACAAGCTGTTGATCGCCCTCACCGCAGGCCTTTTCGCCGCAACCGGCGCGTTCGCGCAGACGTCGTCGGGCAATTCGTCGGCGGCGATGGGCAACGATACCGGCGCCGCCACCGACAATTCGGCGGCCCCGATGACGCAGAAGAAGCACAAGACGCACAAGCAATCGGCGCATGCGTCGACCAAGAAGACGCCGGCGACGGAAACCGGCAACAACGCCGCGACGGACAGCGGACAAAGCAAGTAAGCGCCCGTTCCGACGCGCCGAAGAAAGCGCTCGCGCCGATTGCCCGGCGCGGGCGTTTTTTTGCGTCCTTCGTCACGCGCGCAGGATTTGACAAGCCTGCTGCCGCCCGCTCCGCTACACTTTACGGCTCGCCAACAGTGCACGGCACGAGGGGAAGGGCGATGTCGCCAAAGGATTTGCTGATCGCATCGGTGGTCATTGTCGCGTGGGGCGTCAATTTCGTCGTCATCAAACTGGGGCTGCACGGTGTCCCGCCGATGCTCCTCGGCGCACTGCGCTTCGCGCTCGCCGCCGTGCCGGTGTTCTTCGTGAAGCGCCCGCAAATTCCGCTGCGCTGGCTCTTCGCATACAGCCTCACCATTTCGCTCGGGCAATTCGCGCTGCTGTTCTACGGCATGTATGTCGGGATGCCGGCCGGACTCGCGTCGCTCGTCTTGCAGGCGCAGGCGTTCTTCACGCTCATCTTCGCGTCGATGTTCCTTGGCGAGCGCATCCGCGCGGCGAACGTCGCCGGACTGCTGATCGCGGCGGCGGGCCTCGCGCTGATCGGCATGCGCGGCGGCCAGGCGATGACCGTCGCCGGTTTTCTCTTCACGCTGGCCGCTTCCGCGATGTGGGCGCTCGGCAATGTCGTGACGAAGCGCATGGGCAAGGTCGATCTGCTCTCGCTCGTCGTGTGGGGCAGCCTGATTCCGCCGCTGCCGTTCCTCGCGCTTTCGCTGATCTTCGAAGGACCGGCTCGCATCGAAGCGAGTCTCGCGTCGATCCCGCTCATTTCCGTGTTCGCGATCTGCTACCTCGCGTTTATCGCGACGATCGTCGGTTACAGCCTGTGGGGAAAGTTGCTCGCGCGCTATCCGGCGGGAAGCGTCGCGCCGTTTTCGCTGCTCGTTCCGGTGATCGGACTTGCGTCGGCCGCCGTGTTTCTCGGCGAGGGATTGAGCGCCGCGCAGGTCGTGGGCGCGGCGCTCGTGATGGCCGGACTCGTGGTGAACGTGTTCGGCGCGCGGCTCGTTCAGCGCATCTTGCCGGCGCGCTGAACCTCAGGTCATGCGGCCCTTCGCCAGCGGCGGATTCGCGGCGAAGTAGCGCTTGATGCCCTTCATGATCGCATTGGCCATCTTGTCGCGATAGGCGTCGTCGTTCAGGCGCGTTTCCTCGTCCGGGTTGCTGATGAACGCGGTCTCGACCAGAATCGACGGAATGTCCGGCGCCTTCAGCACGGCGAATCCCGCCTGTTCCACCGAACCCTTGTGCAGCTTGTTGATGCCGCCGATCTCGTTCAGCACGAAGCTGCCGTAGCGCATCGAATCGCGGATCTGCGCGGTCGTCGACATATCGAAGAGCGCCCGGTTCACGCTCGCGTCCTGCGACTTCACGTTGATGCCGCCGACCTGATCCGACGAGTTCTCCTTGGCCGCCATCCAGCGCGCGGCCGCGCTCGACGCGCCATGCTCCGACAACGCGAACACCGACGAGCCGCGCGCATCGGGCGAGGTGAACGCATCTGCGTGAATCGACACGAACAGGTCCGCCGAGACGCGCTGCGCCTTCTGCACGCGCACGTTGAGCGGCACGAAGAAGTCGGCGTCGCGGGTCATCATCGCGCGCATGTTGGGCTGGGCGTCGATCTTCGCGCGCAGCTTCTTCGCGATATCGAGCGCGATGTGCTTTTCGTACGTGCCCTGTCCGCCGATCGCGCCGGGGTCCTCGCCGCCGTGACCCGGATCGATCGCGACCGTCAGGAGGCGCGTGGTGCCGCTGCCCTGCTTGGGCGCCGAGAAAGCGTATTGGTCGTCGTCGTCCTTCTTCGCGATGACGGGCGGCGGCGCCGGCACGCGCTGCGGCTTCACCGCGGGCTTCGGCGCGGGCGCGGTCTCGGCGGGCGCGTCGTTCTGCGCGTACTTCTGGAAGAACTCGTCGGTGGAATCGGGCGTCGTTGGTTTTTGCGCGGTCGCCGGGCCGGAAAGCGTGGCGGGCGGCGGCGCGGACGGATTCGGATTCGCGCGGTCGAGCGCTTCCTGCTTGCGCTCGGTCTGGGCGAGCAATTCCATCAGCGGATCGGGCGCGACGGCCGGGTACAGATCGAACACGAGCCGGTACTTGTAGCTGCCGATCGGCCCGAGGTTGAACACCTGCGGCTTCACCGATCCTTTCAGATCGAACACCATGCGCACGACATGCGGCTGATATTGCCCGACGCGCACCGCCTGAATCTGCGGGTCGTTCGGCGTGATCTTCGAGACGAGATCGCGCAGCGCCTGATCGAGATCGATGCCGGAGAGATCGACGACGAGCCGGTCCGGTCCTTGCAAAAGCTGATTGGCGTTCTGCAGCGGCTGGTCCGATTCGATCGTCACGCGGGTGTAGTCGCGCGCGGGCCACACGCGCACGCCGAGCACGCTGCTCGCGTGCGCGAGTTTCGGTGCGACGAGCGCGAGCATGAGCGTCGAGGCGCCCGCGCGCAGCACTTGTCGGCGACGCCAGTTGTGCGGCGCGCTGGCACCCGCTTCGATCGAATGAAATGGCTTGATCAACATCTTTCGAGACATGACTTTCCTGTTTCGCTGAACGCCCGCGCGGTCAGAACGCGGCCTTCTTCTTCGTTCGAATCGCCCGGCGAGCCGTGCTCGTCAGGCAGCGATAGCTGGAACACGAGGTCCGGCACGCCGAGCAGGCCGCCCGCTTGTTGCGGCCACTCGACGAGGCACAGCGCGCCCGTATCGAAATATTCGCGGAAGCCGGCATCGGCCCATTCGGCCGGATCGGCGAAGCGATAGAGATCGAAGTGATAAACGTCGATCGGACCGCTTTCGATGACGAGCGAGTACGGTTCGACGAGCGTATAGGTCGGGCTCTTCACGCGGCCGCCGTGACCGAGCGCGCGCAGCGTGGCGCGTACGAGCGTGGTCTTGCCCGCGCCCAGATCTCCGATCAACTGGACCTGCAGACCGTGAAATCGTTCAGACGAAGCATGCGATACAGCGAGCCGCGTGGCGTCGATGGCGCGCGCGAAGCGTTCTCCGAAAGCGAGCGTCGCGGCTTCGTCGCGCAGGTCGAAGCGGCGTTCGAGGAGCGCGGGAGGAAGGTCTTGCGTCGTTCGTGCGGGGCTTTCGGGCATTGCTCGTAAAATGTCGTGATGAACCGATTGCCGGAACATTCCGTTGAAGTCACGACCGCGTCCAGCGACGCAGCCGCTGAATCCGTTTCAGAGTCTCGCGTTTTCGATATCGATGAAAACGCGCTGGCAGAACTCGCGCAACGCATCAAGATGTGGGGGCGCGACCTGGGGTTCGGTGCGGTCGGTATCAGCGATATCGACCTGACGGATGCCGAGAAAGGCCTCGCCGAGTGGCTCGAAGCAGGCTATCACGGCGAAATGGATTATATGGCCAAACATGGGATGAAACGCGCGAGACCGGCCGAGCTTGTGGCCGGAACGCGACGTGTCATCACCGTGCGCATGGCCTATCTGCCGATGGAAACGCTCGCGAAAACGGGCGATGAAAGTGTCGCGACAGCCGATGGTCAGAAGAACGACTGGCGCGCGATCGAATGGTCGCGCTTGTCGAAGCCCGCCGAAGCGATGGTCTCCATTTACGCGCGCGGCCGCGATTATCACAAGGTCATGCGCAATCGCCTGCAGCAACTGGCCGAGCGCATCGAGCGGGAGATCGGGCCGTTCGGGCATCGCGCGTTCACGGATTCCGCGCCGGTTCTGGAAGTCGCGCTCGCGCAGAAAGCGGGCAACGGCTGGCGCGGCAAGCATACGCTGCTGCTCGATCGCGATGCCGGATCGCTGTTCTTTCTCGGCGAAATCTTCGTCGATGTTCCCTTGCCCGTCGATCCGGATCCCGAGCAGGAGGGCGCGCATTGCGGGCAGTGCACGCGCTGCATCGGCGCATGTCCGACGGGCGCGATCGTCGCGCCGTATCGCGTGGACGCGCGGCGCTGCATCTCGTATCTGACGATCGAACTGCACGGCAGCATCCCTGAAGACATGCGCCCGCTGATCGGCAACCGCGTCTATGGTTGCGACGACTGCCAGCTCGTCTGTCCATGGAACAAGTTCGCGCAGGCCGCGCCCGTCGCGGATTTCGACGTGCGGCACGGGCTCGATCGCGCGACGCTCGTCGAACTGTTCGCGTGGAGCGCCGGGGATTTCGACACGCGCATGCAAGGCAGCGCGATCCGGCGCATCGGGCACGAGCGCTGGCTGCGCAATATCGCGGTCGCGATGGGCAATGCGTTGCGCGCTTCGTCGCTCGGTGCGGGCGAACGGCAGGCCATTGTCGAAGCATTGGAAGCGCGTGCGGACGATCCGTCGGCGCTGGTGCGCGAACATGTGCTTTGGGCGCTCGAACAGGGGAAACAGACATGAAGCCATTCGATGCCGTGATCGACGCGCCGTTCGGCAAAGTCGGCATTCGCGCCGATGCGCAGTCGGTGCGCGAGATCGTCTATCTGCCCGATGATGTCGAAAATATCGAGCCGCGCACGCCGCTCGCATGCGACGCCGCCGCGCAGATTCGCCGTTACTTCGACGCGCCGTCGATGCGCTTCGACCTGCCGCTCGCGATTGGCGGCACCGCGTTTCAGCAGCGCGTGTGGCGCGGTATCGGCGGCATCGCGGCGGGGCAGGTCTGGACATACGGCCAGCTTGCGCGCGAGATCGGCAGCGTGCCGCGGGCGGTCGGGCAGGCGTGCGGCTCCAATCCGCTGCCGATCGTGATACCTTGCCACCGGGTAGTGGCATCGGGCGGGATCGG
Source organism: Caballeronia novacaledonica (assembly GCF_900258035.1). Lineage (GTDB taxonomy): Bacteria > Pseudomonadota > Gammaproteobacteria > Burkholderiales > Burkholderiaceae > Caballeronia > Caballeronia novacaledonica. The sequence goes on from NZ_OGTP01000009.1 coordinate 23,281, forward strand.
CGGCTTCGCGCATCATCCCGGCGAAGGGTTTTATCGCAACGTGAAGCGCTGGTTGCTGGCGCATGAAGGTGTACGGATCGCATGACGGGCGCAACGACTGAAGACATACAAACGCCGCAACTGAGCGCGAGTCAGGACGCGATCGATCTCTTTTGCGACGCGCTCTGGCTCGAACACGGGCTCGCAAAAAACTCGCTCGAAGCGTATCGGCGCGACCTCAAGCTGTTTGCCGAATGGCTCGGCAAGACGCGTGACGCAACGATCGATACCGCCGCCGAAGCCGATATGAACGGCTACATGGCCGCGCGTCGCGGCGACAAGGCGACGTCCGCGAACCGGCGCTTGTCGGTGTTTCGCCGCTACTACGCGTGGGCGTTGCGCGAGCATCGCGTATCGTCCGATCCGACGCTCAAGCTGCGCTCGGCCAAGCAGCCGCCGCGCTTTCCTTCGACACTGAACGAGGCGCAGGTCGAAGCGCTGCTCGGCGCGCCGGATATCGAGACGCCGCTCGGCCTGCGCGATCGCACGATGCTCGAACTGATGTACGCGAGCGGCCTGCGCGTGACCGAACTCGTGACGCTGAAAACGGTCGAGGTCGGCCTGAACGAAGGCGTCGTGCGCGTGATGGGCAAGGGCTCGAAAGAGCGTCTGATTCCGTTCGGCCAGACGGCGCATGCCTGGCTCGAACGCTATCTGCGCGAATCACGCCCGATGCTGCTCGGCGCGCGTTCCGCCGATGCGCTCTTCGTCACCGCGCGCGGCGAAGGCATGACGCGTCAGCAGTTCTGGAACATCATCAAGCGGCATGCGCTGAAGGGCGGCGTGCATGCGCCGCTCTCACCGCACACGCTGCGTCACGCGTTCGCGACGCATCTGCTCAATCACGGCGCGGACTTGCGCGTCGTGCAATTGCTGCTCGGCCACTCGGACATCTCGACGACGCAAATCTATACGCACGTCGCGCGCGAGCGACTGCAGAAGCTGCATCGCGAGCATCATCCGCGTGGGTGAGGACTGCGTTCGCGAACGATCGTGCCACGGCCCCGCGCCCTTTCACACTCGTCCGAATGGCCGATGGTGAGCGGCACGGCGCGCCGCTACAATGCGTGGCATGTCGAAAGCCAAACACGTGTCCGAAACGCCCGCAACGCAGTTCCTGCGCCGTCACAAGGTCGAGTTCGGTGAGCATCCCTACGATTACGTCGAGCACGGCGGCACGGAGGAATCCGCGCGGCAACTGGGCGTGGACGAGCATATCGTCGTCAAGACGCTCGTGATGGAAGACGAGCACGCGAAGCCGCTCGTCGTTCTCATGCACGGCGACCGCACCGTGTCCACCAAGAACCTCGCGCGGCAGACCGGCGCGAAGCGCATCGAGCCGTGCAAGCCCGAAGTGGCGAACCGGCATTCGGGTTTTCTCGTGGGCGGCACGTCGCCGTTCGGCACGAAGAAAGCGATGCCGGTGTACGTCGAATCGAGCATTCTGGAACTCGACGTGATCTATCTGAACGGCGGTCGGCGCGGCTATCTCGTGAGCCTGAAACCGTCCGTCCTGACCGAGCTGCTGAACGCGAAACCCGTTCAATGCGCGAGCGTCGATTAGAATGCGTTCCGCTCTCGCCACCACTGAAAAGACACCATGATTTTTCTGATCGTCGCCGTCGCGTCCTATTTGATCGGCTCGATTTCATTCGCCGTCGTCGTGAGTCACGCGATGGGACTGGCCGATCCGCGCTCGTACGGCTCCGGCAATCCCGGCGCGACCAACGTGCTGCGCACCGGCAACAAGAAGGCCGCGATCCTCACGCTGATCGGCGACGCGTTCAAGGGCTGGCTGCCCGTGTGGATCGTCGCGCATTTCGGCGCGAGCTTCGGATGGAACGGCGCGGACATCAACACGGCCACGGCGCTCGCGGCAATCGCCGTTTTCCTCGGGCATCTGTACCCGGTTTTCTTCAGGTTTCAGGGCGGCAAGGGCGTCGCGACGGCGGCGGGCGTACTGCTCGCGATCCATCCGGCGCTCGGTATCGCGACGCTGCTCACGTGGCTGATCATCGCGTTTTTCTTCCGCTATTCGTCGCTGGCGGCGCTCGTCGCGGCGGTGTTCGCGCCGTTCTTCCAGGTCTTCCTGTTCGGGCCGAGCCGCATCTCGCTCGCCGTTCTCGCGATGAGCCTGCTGCTCATCTGGCGGCATCGCGCGAATATTTCGAAGTTGCTGGCGGGGAAAGAAAGCCGCATCGGGGACAAAAAGAAAGCCGCCGAATAATGCAAAAAGCCGTTCCGGCGCAAACCGGAACGGCTTTTTCGCTTCTGAAGCGGCAGCGGATCAGTCGCGGAAATTGTTGAAGTCGAGCGGCGTGTCCGTGACTTCCTTCTTCAGCAGCGCGATGGCGCCCTGCAGGTCGTCACGCTTCGCGCCTTGCACGCGCACGGCGTCGCCCTGAATGCTCGCCTGAACCTTGATCTTGCTGTCCTTCACGATCTTGACGATCTTCTTCGCCAGGTCGCCCGACACGCCTTTCTTCACCGTGACGACCTGCTTCAGCTTGTCGCCGCCGATCTTCTCCTGCTTGCCGTAGTCGAGAAAACGCACGTCGACGCCGCGCTTGGCCAGCTTGTTCAGCAGAACGTCCTTCACCTGGCCGAGCTTGAAATCGTCGTCGGCGTAGAGCGTGAGTTCGCGCTCCTTTTGCTCGACGCGTGAATCCGAACCCTTGAAGTCGAAGCGCGTCGAGATTTCCTTGTTCGACTGCTCGATCGCGTTCTTTACTTCGATCATGTTTGCTTCGCTGACGACGTCAAACGATGGCATCTGTCTTTCTCCTTCATTGAGGCGAGCGCGCCGGGGAAGCGCGCTCGCGCAATCGCTATAATCACGGACCTGTCGTCATTCTACCGACGCGCCTCGCTCATGTCGCTCCAGCTTCTCTCCGATTTCTCTCTGCTCGCCCACAACACGTTCGGCTTCGATGTCCGCGCGCGGCGCGCCATGCGCATCGATTCCGTCGATGCGGCCGTCGCGCTCGCCACCGATGCGCGCATCGCGAATCTGCCGCAACTCGTGCTCGGCGGCGGCAGCAATATCGTGCTGACGCGCGATTTCGAAGGCGTCGCGCTGGTCGTCTGCATCGCCGGGAAACGCGTGATCGGCGAAGACGACGATGCCTGGCTCGTCGAAGCCGGCGCGGGCGAAAACTGGCACGAATTCGTCGCCTGGACGCTCGCGGAAGGCATGCCGGGCCTCGAAAACCTCGCGTTGATTCCGGGCACGGTCGGCGCGGCGCCGATTCAGAACATCGGCGCATACGGGCTCGAAATGGGCGAGCGCTTCGAGCGCTTGAGCGCGGTCGAACTCGCGACCGGCGAGCGCGTGGACTTCGATCGCGACGCGTGCGCCTTCGGTTATCGCGACAGTTTTTTCAAGCGGGAAGGGCGCGGACGCTTCATGATCACGTCGGTGGTGTTCAGGTTGCCGAAGGCGTGGACGCCGCGCGCCGACTACGCGGACGTCGCGCGCGCGCTCGAAGGCGCCGCGAAACCGGATGCACAGGCCATTTTCGATGCGGTCGTCGCCGTGCGTCGCGCCAAACTGCCCGACTGGACCGTGCTCGGCAACGCGGGCAGCTTTTTCAAGAATCCGGTCGTGAGCGCGACGGCGTTCGAGACGCTGCAGCAGCGCGAACCGGGCGTCGTCTCATACCGCCAGGCGGACGGGCAAGTGAAGCTCGCGGCGGGCTGGCTGATCGACCAATGCGGCTGGAAAGGGCGCGGCATCGGCGGGGCGGCGGTCCACGACCGTCAGGCGCTCGTGCTCGTGAATCGCGGCGGCGCGACGGGCGCGCAGGTGCTCGAACTGGCCGAAGCCATCAAGCGCGATGTGCTCGCGCGCTTCGACGTCGAACTGGAGATGGAGCCGGTCACGCTCTGAAGCGGACAAACAAAAACCCGCCGAACGAAAGTCCGGCGGGTTTTTTTACGTCCAGAAACGCGGGAATTACACGCCGCGCTGGCGGCGCGCGTTCTCGGCAATCCGCATGCGCAACGCGTTCAGCTTGATGAAGCCGCCGGCGTCGGCCTGGTTGTACGCGCCGCCGTCGTCGTCGAAGGTGGCGATGGCCTTGTCGAACAGCGTTTCTTTCGAATCGCGCGCGACGACCGACACGCCGCCCTTGTACAGCTTCACGCGCACCCAGCCGTTGACCTTGTCCTGCGTGTGGTCGATCAGCACCTGCAGCGCGCGGCGCTCCGGGCTCCACCAGTAGCCGTTGTAGATCAGCGATGCGTAACGCGGCATCAGATCGTCTTTCAGGTGAGCCACTTCGCGGTCGAGCGTGATCGACTCGATGCCGCGATGCGCCTTCAGCATGATCGTGCCGCCCGGCGTTTCATAGCAGCCGCGCGACTTCATGCCGACGTAGCGGTTCTCGACCAGATCCAGACGGCCGATGCCGTGCTTGCCGCCCAGGCGGTTCAGCTCGGTCAGCATTTCGGCGGGCGACAGGCGCTTGCCGTTCAGCGCGACCGGATCGCCCTTCTCGAATTCGATATCGATATATTCCGGCTGATCCGGCGCTTCTTCCGGCGACACGGTCCAGCGCCACATTTCGGCTTCGGCCTCGGCCTTCGGATCTTCCAGATGGCGGCCTTCGAACGAGATGTGCAGCAGGTTCGCGTCCATCGAGTAGGGCGCGCCGCCTTGCTTGTGCTTCATTTCGATCGGAATGCCGGCCTTTTCGGCGTACGCGAGCAGCTTTTCGCGCGAGAGCAGGTCCCATTCGCGCCACGGCGCGATCACCTTGATGCCCGGTTCGAGCGAGTAATAGCCGAGCTCGAAGCGAACCTGATCGTTGCCCTTGCCGGTCGCGCCGTGCGAGACGGCCTGCGCGCCGGTCGCGCGCGCGATTTCGATCTGGCGCTTCGCGATCAGCGGACGCGCGATCGACGTGCCGAGCAGATACTCGCCTTCGTAGACGGTGTTCGCGCGGAACATCGGGAACACGAAATCGCGGACGAACTCTTCACGCAGATCTTCGATGAAGATGTTTTCCTGCTTGATGCCGAGCTGGAGCGCCTTCTTGCGCGCGGGCTCCAGTTCCTCGCCCTGGCCGATGTCGGCCGTGAAGGTCACGACTTCGGCGTCGTAGTTGTCCTGCAACCATTTCAGGATGACGGAGGTGTCGAGACCGCCCGAATAGGCGAGCACGACTTTCTTGATATCGCTCATGGTGAACTCGTGTGCTGAAAAGCCAGGTGCGGCGGTTGTGCGCCGCTTCGCGTCCGCCGGGCACGCGACGGGCAATGAAGTGCGCGGAAAAAACGCTATTTTGACATCAAAAAGCCGCGCTTCCGTAAATTTGGGATGCGCGGGCTGGTCTCGTGCGCCGGCTCAGTGGTTAAGCTTGCCGAGCAGCAGGTATTCCATCAGCGCCTTCTGGACGTGCAGACGGTTCTCCGCCTCGTCCCAGACCACGCTTTGCGGACCGTCGATGACTTCCGCGCTCACTTCCTCGCCGCGATGCGCGGGCAGGCAGTGCATGAAGAGCGCATCGGGACTGGCGCGCGCCATCATCTCGGCGTCGACGCAATAATCGGCGAACGCCTTCATGCGCGCCTCGTTCTCGGCCTCGAAGCCCATGCTGGTCCAGACGTCCGTCGTGACGAGATCGGCGCCGGCGCACGCTTCGTTCGGATCGTCGAATTCTTGGAAGAACGGCTTGCTTTCTTCGGCGACGAGCGCGGGATCGAGCTTGTAACCGAGCGGTGTGGCGAGGCGCAGCTTGAAGCCGAGGATGTGCGCCGCCTCGATCCACGTGTAGAGCATGTTGTTCGCGTCGCCGACCCACGCGACGGTCTTCCCGTGAATCGGGCCGCGATGCTCGTAGAACGTGAAGATGTCCGCGAGCACCTGACACGGGTGATATTCGTTGGTCAGCCCGTTGATGACCGGCACCCGCGAACTTTCCGCGAAGCGCTGGATGATGTCCTGGCCGAACGTGCGGATCATGATGATGTCGACCATGCGCGAGATGACCTGCGCCGAATCCTCGATCGGCTCGCCGCGGCCGAGCTGCGTGTCGCGCGTGTTCATGAACACCGCGTGGCCGCCGAGCTGGAAGATGCCCGCTTCGAAAGAGAGACGCGTGCGCGTCGAGTTCTTTTCGAAGATCATCGCGAGCGTGCGGTCGTGCAGCGGATGATAAGTCTCGTAGTTCTTGAACTTGCGCTTCAGGATGCGCGCGCGTTCGAGCACGTACTCATAGTCGTCGAGCGAAAAATCCTTGAACTGAAGATAGTGGCGAATTTTCTTGGCGGTCATGAAACGCAAGCGGCGGCTTCGAACCGGCCGCTCCGCGATGAGGCGTCAGGACCGGACGGCGCCGCCGTCGTGAGTGGTATCGCATTTGAGCATAAAGGATTTTGCGATGTTTGACGAGGCTGGCCAAAAGGACGATGGCCGGCGCGCAAGCCCGGCGCACGACTCCGTAGTGCCCCTGATGGACGCGACCGATGTCTATGTGCGCTGCGGAAAAGCGGTCGCTGCGGTATAATTCCGCTCGCTCGTTTTCAACAGTTCTGCAACACTCAGCACCGTTTCACGCGCATCTGCGGCGAAGGGGTTCGTAAGAATCCGGTCGGCGCGACTTTGCGCGTTTCGATTTCGCGGTGGATTGCCCAGTGCTGTCGAGTCCGCCATTCCTGCCGCGGGCGCGGACGGTTCCGACAGAATCGACCCGCGCGAAACCGCCCGGCGCGCTTCCTGCGCCTGCCATTGCGGTGCCCTGCGTCAGGCATGTGCGTCCCGGTGCGCGTCACCGGCCGTCAAAAGGTATTTCTACATGGCTGAAACATCTCCGACCGAATACTTCATACAAGGCATCACCAAAAACGGGAGGAAGTTTCGGCCGAGCGACTGGTCCGAGCGCCTGTGCGGTGTCATGTCGGGCTTCGGTCCCAAGGCGAAAGGGCCCAATGCCCGCCTGCAATACTCCATCTACGTCCGTCCGACGATGATCGACGACATCAAGGTCGTGATCGTCGATTCGCGCCTGCGCGACATCGAGCCGATGGCCTTCGACTTCGTGCTGAACTTTGCAAAGGACAACGATCTGCTCGTGACCGAGGCGTGCGAACTGCCGCCGCACCATGGCACGCAGACGCAGCATCACCAGCCCTGAGACATCGGCAAAATTCGCAGACGCAAAAAAGCCCGCCGAAGCGGGCTTTCTCGTTACTGCGCAGCGGAAACAGGAAGCTGCTCCGGCGAACGCCCGGCCCGCGAAACTCGCGATGACCGGAAAACGCCCGCCAGAAGCGAGCCGGAATTACTGGGCAGCGGGGGCCTGCAGGCCCTTGATGGCTGCAGCCAGGCGGCTCTTGTGACGAGCGGCCTTGTTCTTGTGGACGATCTTCTTGTCCGCGATGATGTCCATCGTCTTGACCGACGACTTGAACACTTCGGCGGCCTTGGCCTGATCGCCGGCGTCGATAGCCTTGCGAACTGCCTTGATGGCCGTGCGGAACTTCGAGCGCAGCGCCGAGTTGTGCGAGTTTGCTTTGGCGGCCTGACGGGCGCGCTTGCGAGCTTGAGCGGAATTTGCCATGGCGGTTTCCTTGTCCTGTTTCTGCTGTTACTTGTCCGGAGCGCGCGGCCGGCGGAGGCCTTGAAAAGCCCTGACGCGGGCACTCGAGCGCGCTGCCTTTTGATCTGAAATCCCGGGAACGATTGCCCGAGAACCTCTAAAACATCGCCGGCCAGAGCCGGAAAAGACGCAAAGCTACCTGATCCAATAGAATTTTGGAGCTTCGAAACCGAAAATTATAGCAAGGGAATATGAGACGTGACAAGCGCCACGTGGATTCACGCCGCCACAGGGTGATTTGGCGCATTTGGTCGGCGGCACGCGGAGTCTCATGGGCGCGCCGCACGCGGCCCGTATAATAAGCGCCCCATGAATCTATTCCGAGCCCTCCTGACGGTCAGCGGCTTCACGCTGCTGTCGCGCGTGACCGGCCTGATCCGCGAAACGCTGATCGCCCGAGCTTTCGGCGCCAGTCTCTACACCGACGCGTTCTACGTCGCGTTCCGCATTCCCAACCTGCTGCGGCGTCTCTCCGCGGAAGGCGCGTTCGCGCAGGCGTTCGTGCCGATCCTCGCCGAGTTCAAGAACAGCAAGGGCCACGACCCGACCAAGGCGCTCGTCGACGCCATGTCGACCGTGCTCACGTGGTTCCTCGTCGTGCTGTCGCTTGCCGGCATGGCGGGCGCGAGCTGGGTCGTCTATGCGGTGGCGTCGGGGCTTCGGCACGAAGGCATCGGATACACGCTCGCGGTCGACATGACGCGCATCATGTTTCCGTACATCGTGCTCATTTCGATGACGACGCTCGCCTCCGGCGTGCTCAACACGTACAAGCAGTTTTCGCTGCCCGCGTTCGCGCCCGTGCTGCTGAACGTGGCGTTCATCTTCGCGGCCGTGTTCGTGGCGCCGCATCTGAAGGTGCCGGTCTACGCGCTCGCGTACGCAGTGATCGTCGGCGGTTTTCTGCAATTGCTCGTGCAACTGCCCGGCCTGAAGAAGATCGACATGACGCCGCGCGTCGGGCTGAACTTCCGCCGCGCGCTCGCGCATCCGGGCGTGAAGCGCGTGCTGCTGAAGATGGTCCCGGCCATGTTCGCGGTGTCGGTCGGGCAACTGAGCCTCATCATCAACACGAATATCGCCTCGAATATCGGGGCGGGCGCGGTGTCGTGGATCAACTACGCCGACCGTTTGATGGAATTCCCGACCGCGCTCCTCGGCGCGGCGCTGGGCACGATCCTGTTGCCGAGCCTCTCGAAAGCGCACGTCGATGCCAACAACGTCGAATATTCCGCGCTGCTCGACTGGGGCCTGCGCATCACGTTCCTGCTGGCCGCGCCCAGCGCGATCGCGCTCTTCTTCTTCGCCGAGCCGCTCACCGCGACGCTCTTCCATTACGGCAAGTTCGACAGCCATTCCGTCGTGATGGTCGGCCGCGCGCTGGCGGCGTACGGCATCGGGCTGGTCGGGCTCATCCTCATCAAGATTCTCGCGCCGGGTTTCTACGCGAAGCAGGACATCAAGACGCCGGTGAAGATCGCGGTCTTCGTGCTGATCATGACGCAGGTGAGCAATTACATCTTCGTGCCGATCTTTTCTCACGCGGGTCTGACGCTCTCGATCGGCCTCGGCGCGCTCGCCAACGCGCTGCTCCTGTTCGCGGGCCTGCGCCGCCGCAAGATTTACCAGCCGTCGCCGGGCTGGCTGCGCTTTTTCGTGCAACTCGTCGGCGCGTGCCTGATTCTTGCGGGCACGATGCATTGGGTGGCGGTCAATTTCGACTGGATCGGCATGCGCGCGACGCCGTTCCTGCGCATCGCGCTGCTCGGCGCGAGTCTCGTCGTGTTCGCCGCGCTATATTTCGGTATTCTGTCCGCAATGGGCTTCAAGTACGCCTATTTCAAGAGACGCACGCTTTGATGACGACAACGCGTATCCTCGACTACTTCTCTTCGCTGATGGCGGACGACGAGACCCTTCCGCTCACGGAAGCGGCTTTGTCGCTCGCGCAGGATGCGTATCCCGATCTCGACATGCAGGCCGCGCTCGCGGAGATCGACGAACTCGTCGTGCGCGCCCGCCGCCGCATGCCCGACGACGCGAACATGAAGCAGAAAGTCGATGCGCTCAATCGTTACTTCTTCCGCGAACTGGGCTTTTCCAGCAACCTCAACGACTACTACGATCCCGACAACAGCCATCTGAACGTGGTGCTGCGCCGGCGTCGCGGCATTCCGATTTCGCTCGCGGTGATCTATCTGGAAATGGCCGAGCAACTCGGCTTGCCGGTGCGCGGCGTGTCGTTTCCGGGGCATTTCCTGCTGCGCGTCGCGACGCCCGGCCAGGATCTGATGCTCGATCCGACGACCGGTCAGACGCTTTCCGAAGCGCAGATGGTCGAGATGCTGGAGCCGTATGTGCAGCGCGTGGGCGAATCGATCGGCAGCGCGCTGCGCGTGCTCTTGCAGCCCGCGACGCGGCGGGAGATCGTCGCGCGCATGTTGCGCAATCTGAAGGGCATCTACTTGCAGACGGAGCGCTGGCAGCGTCTGCTCGCGGTTCAGCAGCGGCTCGTGATCGCGCTGCCGAACAGCATCGAGGAAGTGCGCGACCGCGGTTTTGCCTACGCGCGCCTGGATTATCTGCGTCCGGCGCTCGAAGATTTGCAGCGTTACATCGAGATGCGCCCGGATGCCGAGGACGCGACGGTCGTCGAAAGCGAACTGCACGAGTTGCGGCAGCGCACGCAGCACAACGGCGACTGAGCGTCGCCGCGTGTGCGGTTACTTCGGCTGCATGCGGATCGCGCCGTCGAGGCGGATCACTTCGCCGTTGAGCATCGGGTTATCGAAAATCGACTTGACGAGCAGGGCGTATTCGTCCGGCTTGCCGAGGCGCGGCGGGAACGGCACCATCGCGCCGAGCGCGTCCTGCACTTCCTTCGGCATGCCGAGCAGCATCGGCGTTTCGAACAGGCCCGGTGCGATCGTCATCACGCGAATGCCGCTCTTGCTCAGATCGCGCGCGACCGGCAGCGTCATGCCCACCACGCCGCTCTTCGACGCCGCATAGGCCGCCTGGCCGATCTGCCCGTCATAGGCCGCGACCGATGCCGTGTTCACGATCACGCCGCGCTCGCCCGCGTCGTTGGCCTCGTTCTTCGACATCGCGCCGGCCGCGAGCCGGATCATGTTGAAGGTGCCGACGAGGTTCACCGAAACCACTTTCGAGAACAGATCGAGCGCGTGCGGACCGTCGCGGCCGACCGTCTTCGCCGCCGGCGCGATGCCCGCGCAATTCACGAGGCCGCGCAACGTGCCGAGACTCGTTGCGGTATCGACGGCGCGCTGGCCATCGCTTTCCTGGCTCACGTCGCATTTGACGAACGCGCCGGACAGTTCTTTCGCGAGCGCTTCACCCGCCGCTTCGTTCATGTCGGCGAGCACGACCTTGCCGCCGTGCGCCGCGATGAGCCGCGCCGTCGCCGCGCCGAGACCGGATGCGCCGCCGGTGATCAGAAAGACATTGCCTTGCATCTCCATGCTTCTTCTCCTTTTATGTGAATCGTGCGCGCGAGGGCCGCGTGCCGGCCGCTCGCGCCGATGTAGTCCTTTTGGGAACGCGTCGATTGTAGCGAAGCCGCATGCTGCAAATTCGCACGACGGTCATGCGAAATCGCGGGCGCAAAAAAACCCGCTCGTCGAGAGCGGGTTTTCTTCGAGCGCGATGCGCGGCGCGCTTTACTTCAGCGCGTCGAACACGCGCGTGCGGATTTCGTCGACGGCGCCGAGGCCCGAAATCTTGCGATACGCCGGCGCCTTCAAACCGTTCGGCGCTTCGCCGTTCTTCGCCCAGTCGTTGTAGTACGCGATCAGCGGCTTGGTCTGCGCGACATACACGTCGAGACGCTTCTTCACGGTCTCTTCCTTGTCGTCGTCGCGCTGGATCAGCGGCTCGCCGGTGATGTCGTCGGTCATGTCGACTTTCGGCGGATTGAACGTGACGTGATACGTGCGGCCCGATGCCGCATGCACGCGGCGGCCGCTCATGCGGGTGATGATTTCTTCGAAGGGAACGTCGATTTCGAGCACGTAGTCGATGGCGACGCCAGCGTCCTTCATGGCTTCGGCTTGCGGCAGCGTGCGCGGAAAGCCGTCGAACAGATAGCCGTTCTCGCAGTCGTCCGCCTGCAGGCGTTCCTTCACGAGATTGATGATGAGCGAATCCGGCACCAGCTCGCCCGCGTCCATGTAGCGCTTCGCTTCGACGCCGAGCGGCGAGCCTGCCTTGACGGCCGCGCGCAGCATGTCGCCGGTCGAAATCTGCGGAATGCCGAATTTCTCCTTGATGAAGTTTGCCTGGGTGCCCTTGCCCGCACCGGGTGCGCCCAACAAAATCAAACGCATGGTGATCTCTCCGAATCGTCTATAAACCGCTTCAAGCCGCGAGGCTGATTTGACATCCGGTGGCGCGGCTCGTGCGGCATCGACGACAGCGCGCGCAGCCGAAAGGAGAGACGGCGGGCACCTGCGGACAGCGGCGCAACGTTGAGCGTGGCGCTGACCGGAAGGCTCGCGCAATCGCTTGATTATGCCACGGCTCATTACGATCGCGACCGTAATAACGCGGATAGAAAAGCCCACAAACCCCGCCGCTTGGGCGTCGGCGGGGTTTACACGGGTTGTGCGAAAACGCTCAGTCGGCTTGGGGGAAGAGCGCCTGGACGCGCTCGAGATCGGCGGGGGTATCGACGCCCGGCGGCGGCGCGTCCTGCGTCACGCGCACCGCGATGCGCTCGCCGTGCCACAGCGCGCGCAGTTGCTCCAACGCTTCGGCGGCTTCGATCGGCGCTTGCGCGAGATTCGGGAAGTCGCGCAGAAACTTCGCGCGATACGCATAGAGCCCGATGTGACGCAGCACGTTCTCCGGCACCGCAGGCAGCTTTCCGAGCGCGGCGACGTCCGGCCAGTGCGGCTGCCAGAGATCGCGCGTCCAGGGAATCGGCGCGCGCGAGAAATAGAGCGCGACGCTCTTCGCGTCGAGCACGACCTTCACCACGTTCGGATTGAACACGTCCGCCGGATCGTGGATCGGATGCGCGGCCGTGGCGATCGCGCATTCGCGATGCGCCGCGAGATGATCGGCGACTTCGCGCACGAGTTGCGGATCGATGAGCGGCTCGTCGCCCTGCACGTTGACGACGATCGTGTCGTCATCCCAGTTCAGACGCGTCGCCACTTCGGCGAGACGGTCCGTGCCGGTGGGATGATCCGGGCGCGTCATCATCACTTCGATGCCGTGATCGCGCACGGCTTCGACCACACGATCGGAATCCGTCGCGACGAGCACGTGGCTCGCGCCGGACTCGCGCGCGCGCTCGGCGACGCGCACGACCATCGGCTTGCCGCCGATATCGGCGAGCGGCTTGTTCGGCAGGCGCGTGGAAGCGAGGCGCGCGGGAATGACCGCGATGAACGGAACGGACATGTCGGCGCTCAGGCGTCGCCGGCCGGCTTGATCGGCTCGACGGGCGTGCCTTCGACCGTCTGGCGCGCTTCGTCGACGAGCATCACGGGAATGCCGTCGCGGATCGGATAGGCGAGCTTGTCGGCGCTGCAGACGAGTTCCTGCGCCGCGCGATCGTAACTGAGCGGGCCTTTGCAGATCGGGCAAACGAGGATTTCAAGCAGACGTGCGTCCACGGAGTTTCTCCACAACAAGAGCGATGAGGCGCGGTCTCAGCACGGCTTGCACCGGAACGACCCAGATGCGTGCGTCGCGCCAGGCCCCAAATTTTACTGCATCCTTTTCGGTGATCAGGATCGCGTCAGCTTCGACGCCGGCGAACGGATTCTCGCGATACGAATAGTGATCGGGGAACGCGCGCGTCGCCGGCGCGATGCCCGCCGCGCGCAGCGTCGCGAAGAAGCGCTCGGGCGAACCGATCCCCGCCGCCGCGACCACTTTCTCGCCCGCGAACTGATCGAGCGGACGGCGCTGGTGCGGATCGTCGAGCAGCCATGCGTCGCCGGACTCGAGTTCGAGCGCGAACGTGTCCGGCCAAGGCGGCAGCGTGCGCTCGTACGGACTGTTGATGAGCGTCGCGTCGCGGCGGCGCGACATCGGCTCGCGCAGCGGACCGGCGGGCAGCAGAAAACCGTTGCCGCCGAGGCGCGCATCGAACACGACGAGCTCGAACGCGCGCGCGAGGCGATAGTGCTGCAGGCCGTCGTCGGAGACGAGGACATCGACGTTCGGGTGCGCTTCGATCAGCGCTTGCGCCGCGGCCACGCGGTCCGGACAGACGAACACCGGCGCGTGCGTGCGCCGCGCGATCAGCAGCGGCTCGTCGCCGACCTGCGCGGCGGCGGAGGTCGGCGCGACGCTCGTGGGCTTCGCGACCTTCGCGCCGTAGCCGCGCGAGACCACGCCCGGCTGAAACCCGGCGGCGCGCAACGCCTCGACGAGCGCGATGACGGTCGGCGTCTTGCCCGTTCCGCCGACGGTCACGTTGCCCACGACGATCACCGGCACGCCGACATCGACGCGCTTGAACCAGCCGAGCTCGTAGCAGGCGCGCCGCGCGGCGGCGATCGCGCCGAAGATGCACGCGAAGGGCGTCAGCGCCCACGCGACCGGACCGCGGCGGCGCCATTCGCGGGCGAGGAAATTCTCGATCGGCGGCTTGAAATCAGACATGGACCGCCTTCGCGCTGAACGCTGGCGGGCGGCGAGTCGGGTACGGCGTGGCGTGCAACGGCAGCTCCTCGGATGACGGTTGGCGGGTGCTGGAACCCGGCACTCTAGCGCGCGTGAGCCGCGGGCGCCAGTCGCGAGCATGGGCCAGGATTCGGACGCGGCGCAATTCTTTCGCCTGTGGATAACTCTGTGAAGAACTTGCGGCGCGAAAAGCGCGAAACCGCGTCAGGAAAGAGTTGCTCCGGGGATTACGGTGTTCAGGAAAATAAACTGCTTGAAAATCAGCGGCTTGGGACGAAGTCACGGGCTTCCGGCGACGCTGCGGCACGCGCGGCGGTAAGTCTTTCTGTGTGGACACTTGCTACACTTGCGTACCTCGTTCAGCGGCGTTTGTCTATCGGACACGGCGGCGCAGCCAAAATATTTTCCCATCAAGACATGACTCCGGATTCCCTGCCGTCGCAGAGCGGCGATGCCGTCATCCCCGTTTCCGCGCTCAATCGCGCGATCAGCACGATGCTCGAACGGTCGTTTCCGCTCGTCTGGGTGTCGGGCGAAGTGTCGAACTTCACGCGAGCGGCGAGCGGTCATTGGTACTTTTCGATCAAGGACGCGAACGCGCAGATGCGCTGCGTGATGTTCCGTGGCCGCGCGCAGTATGCCGAGTTCACGCCGCGCGAGGGCGACAAGATCGAAGTGCGCGCGCTCGTCACGATGTACGAGCCGCGCGGCGAGTTGCAGCTCAACGTTGAAGCGGTGCGGCGCACGGGGCAGGGCAGGCTTTACGAAGCGTTTCTGCGGCTGAAGGCGCAACTCGAAAGCGAAGGACTCTTCGCGGCCGAACGCAAGCGTGCGCTGCCCGTGCATCCGCGTGGAATCGGCATCGTGACGTCGTTGCAGGCGGCCGCTTTGCGCGACGTGCTCACGACGCTCGCGCGCCGTGCGCCGCATGTGCCGATCGTCGTGTATCCGGCGCCGGTGCAGGGCGCGGGCGTCGGCGCGAAGCTCGCGGCGATGGTCGAAGCGGCGAACGCGCGCCGCGAAGTCGATGTGCTGATCGTGTGCCGCGGCGGCGGGTCGATCGAAGATCTGTGGGCGTTCAATGAAGAAGTGCTCGCGCGCGCGATCGCGGCAAGCGAGTTGCCGGTGGTGAGCGGCGTCGGTCACGAAACGGATTTCACCATCGCCGATTTCGCCGCCGACGTGCGCGCGCCGACACCGACCGCCGCCGCCGAACTCGTCAGCCCGCAGCGCGTGCTGCTGTTGCGCGAGCTCGATCATCGGCATGCGGCGCTCGCACGCGGATTCGGCCGGATGATGGAGCGTCGCGCGCAGCAACTCGACTGGCTCGCGCGCAGGCTCGTGAGTCCCGCGGAACGGCTCGCGCGGCAGCGGGCGCATCTGCGGCAACTGGCGAGCCGTCTCGGTGCGGCGGGCGCGCGGCCCGTGCGCGATGCGCGCGCGCACTTCGCGCTCGTGCATTTCCGCTGGCAGCGCAGGCGTCCGGACGTGGCCGCCGAACGTGAGCATCTGCTGCGGCTCGCGCAACGGATCGGCGGCGCGCATGAGCGGCGCGCGGAGCGGGAAAAAGCGCGCGTTTCGGAACTGGCGGCGCGCTTGCAGGTGCTGAGCCCGCAGCGCACGCTGGAACGCGGTTATGCCGCATTGATCGACGCTCAAACGGGCCGCGCCGTTCGCGCGCCGAATGCGCTGAAACCGAAGCGGCCGCTCACCGTTCATCTCGCGCAAGGGTCCGCGGACGTGCTGCTCGCCGATGTCCAGCCGCGTCTGTCGGACGAATTCTGAGCCCGACGCGACACGCGAAATCAGCGTACATTAGACGTGCCTCAAGATGCTCGTCAGAGCACTTTTTACGCCGTGCGAGGCGTATGCAAAGCAATCTTACTCATAAAGGGCACACGGTTTGCTGGGTTATCCCAACTCGCCTACAATCCATTGCTCCACTGCTTCACGCCTCACCATCCCCCACAATCCACATAGAAAGGAAGCTCGCATCATGGAACATACGCTCCCGCCGCTGCCGTTCGACAAGAACGCGCTCGCTCCGCACATGTCGGAAGAAACGCTCGAGTATCACTATGGCAAGCACCACCAGACCTATGTGACGAACCTGAACAAGCTGATTCCCGGCACCGAATTCGAGAACCTGCCGCTCGAAGAGATCGTGAAGAAGTCGTCGGGCGGCGTGTTCAACAACTCAGCGCAAGTCTGGAATCACACGTTCTTCTGGAACAGCCTGTCGCCGAATGGCGGCGGCGCACCGACCGGCGCGCTGGCTGACGCGATCAACGCAAAGTACGGTTCCTTCGACAAGTTCAAGGAAGAATTCGCCAAGGTCGCAACGGGCACGTTCGGCTCGGGCTGGACCTGGCTCGTGAAGAAGACCGACGGCACGGTAGATATCGTCTCGACGAGCAACGCCGCCACGCCGCTCACGACCGACGCCAAGGCGCTCGTGACCATCGACGTGTGGGAGCATGCGTATTACATCGACTATCGCAATGCGCGTCCGAAGTTCATCGAGGCTTACTGGAATATCGTGAACTGGGATTTCGCTGCGAAGAATTTCGGTGCGTAAGTACGCCTGAAAATCGAAAGCCGCAATCGGAATGAAAGCCCTCGAAAGAGGGCTTTTTCAATTTATGCGTCCGGAAATTTGCGTTGCCGGCCTTTTCGGGGAACGTCGAAGTCTCACTCAGTCTAAAGGGATCAGGTTTTCGATTTCCATGTCGGCCCGGCCGACAAAGACGCGAGCTGAAATTTGACGACACGCTATCATCAACTCGATTCATTGCGCGGCATTGCCGCTTTGACCGTCGTATTCAATCACTATGCGCAAATTGCGCCGACACGTTGGCTCCAGCACGTTCCATGGCGCGTAATCGCCGAGGGACATTCCGCCGTGATTCTGTTCTTCGCGCTGAGCGGATTTGCGCTGACTTTGCAGATCACCGGAGACAACAGGCCGAGTTTTGGCGAGTTCATCGTCAAGCGCGTGTGCCGTATTTACATCCCTTATCTGGTGGCGGTACTGGCCGCTTATGCGGCGTATTGCGCGCTTTACCGGTCGGATTTGTCGTGGACCGGCGAGTGGGTCAATCAGGCATGGCATGCGGGCATCGACGGGCATGATCTGCTGAACCACATCGTCTTTCTGATTCCGTTCAGCAACTGCACGCTGGACCCGGTGCTCTGGTCACTGGTCTACGAGATGCGTATCTCGCTGCTCTTCCCGATTCTGGCCGTCGTCGTGTGCACCATGCCGATCTGGTTTTCCGTAGCGCTAAGTGCCTGTCTGTCACTCGCGGCCTTCGGTTATTACCATGATCTGCATCGGACGATCATGGACGCGAGTATTCAGGGCGAATGGATTCCGACCATTCACTATATTTCGATATTCGTGCTGGGCGCAGCGATCGCGCGATATCGCGAAGTCATCACGTCGAAGCTCGCCGCTTTTTCTCCGCGCTGGCTTTTCTGCGCATTGGCGATATGTCTCGCGCTATATGGCCTCGTCAACTCCGTGACTCGCCATCTGATTTCCGACGACGTGTTGCGCAGCTTTGCGGATGATTGGGTCGTGCTTCCGGCAGTCGCCGGGATTCTGATGCTGGCGATTTCCTTCGATCGATTCGCCACGATCCTGACCGCGCGGCCGCTCGTGTTTCTCGGCCAGATTTCCTTTAGCCTGTATCTCTTGCACTGCATCGTGCTGCTGGGCGTTCTGCATTATTTCGGCGAGACGTATCAGCGTATCTCGCTCTTGATTGCCGCCGTGCTGATTCTGCCCGTCGGCATCGCCGGATACTACGCGGTCGAAAAGCCGTCGATTCGACTAGGCCGGTATCTGACGCGCGGAAAGCAGCGCGGCAGGGCGACACTCGGCGCGTGAACGCCGGCCGTCGCTGCGCGGTTCGGGGCGCGGACCTAGAATGTGGGCTTGTCGCACTGTTCCGAATCGCATCGCCATCATGAAACGCTTCGCAGGCCTGTGCCTCGCGGCCTGGTCGGCGGCCGCGCTGCTGTATTTCGGCCGCCATTCCGCCGCGCTCATCGTGCTCTCCGGCGTGCTCGTGCTCGCCGGCTTCGATCTGCTTCGCCCCGAATCCGGCAACGGCGCGTAGCGCTAACGCTGCTTCGCGCCTTCCCAGTTGATATCCACGCACAGCACCTGCAATCCATAAGGCGTCTGCGCGGCGATCGACGCCGTCACGCAAAGGTGCGCATCGTTGATGGAGAGATACGGCGCCGTCAGATGCACGCGCCCCGGCGCGCGCAGCGCCTCGATGAAATACGGCCGGCGTTCCCAGCTCGCGCCTTCCGAATGCAGCAGCGGACTGAAACGCTTCGCGCGCTGCGACGTGCGCACGATCGGCACGACGTTGTCGCCGATCTGCCGTCCGGACTGATCGAGCAGGAAGCAGCGGGCGGTGTCGGCGAGTTGCAGCAACTCGCTCGTTGCGATGACGAGCGATTCGCCTTCCATGAGCTTGACGGAAGCGCGTTCGAGCCCGCTCACGTACGGTCCGAGACGCGCGGACTGCGCTCGTTCGCGCGCCGCGACGCGCTCGCGCGACGCCGCCGACAGCGCGTCCATCACGGCCGCCGCGACTTCGCTGTGCACGGCCTCGACGCTCGGCTGCGCGAAATACGCGCCCTGCACGAAGTCGACGTTGCATTCGAGCGCGATCAACGCGTCGCGCTCGGTCGCGAGGCCGCCCATCAACACGAGCTGGCCGGATTCATGAAGCAGCGAGACAAGACGCGGCAGCACGCGCTCGATATGCGAATGCTCGGTCGCCTGCTGCAGGATGCAGCGGTCGAGCGTGACGATATCGGGACGCAGTTGCCACACGCGGTCGATGTTCGAATGCTTCACGCCGAAGCCGTCCAGCGCGATCAGAAAACCCGACTTGCGCAGCGAATCGATGATCTCGGCGAAGCGCGTCGTCTCGCCGCCCGCCTGTTCGGGGACTTCGAGCACGACACGCTGCGGCGGCAGGCCGATGTCCTTCAGCGCGGCGAGCAGGGCATCGCCGTAGCTCGTGTCCATGAGCGCGGCGGGGTGCAGGCTCAGGAAGAGCCATTCGTCATGACTGTCGAACGCATTGAAGTTGCCCAGATGCAGCGATTCCGCGAGCCGGCCGAGTTCGAGCAGATCGCCGCGCCGCGCCGCTTGCGTGAAGACTTCGTGCGACGGAATGTGGCGATGCGCGTCGTCGCGGGCGCGCAAGGACGCGTGATAGCCGATCGCGCGCCGGTGCGACACGGAAAACACCGGCTGGAACACGCTGAAAACGGTGTACTCGCCGTACAGCACGGTGCGACGCGATCCATCATCGCCGGCGACGGGCCGGGGCGGCTGAAAGCGGGGAGGGTCGAGATCAACCATGCTCATGGTGTCTGGGCGCAAGGCAAGTGACTTTATCGAGATAGTTTACCGGATCGGCACGCGGCAGTTCGAGCAAAAAGCGTGCAAATTCAATATCCAGGCGGGTCGGCGGGGATGTCGCTCGCGACGATCGAGCCTATTCGTGTGCGGATTGGACGGTCGTGCCGCAGAGCCGGGAGCGCGCGCCGCGCAATCGTGCGGATCGGCACCGCCACGGTGCGCGATCGCGCGTCGATTCAATTCGATTCGGACGGATCGG
Organism: Caballeronia novacaledonica; assembly: GCF_900258035.1. GTDB lineage: Bacteria > Pseudomonadota > Gammaproteobacteria > Burkholderiales > Burkholderiaceae > Caballeronia > Caballeronia novacaledonica. The sequence continues at coordinate 43,232 of NZ_OGTP01000009.1, forward strand.
GTTTGCGGCGCGCCGCGCGCACTTCCGGCGCGAGCTGGCCGAAGATCCACGCCGTCGCCGCGGTGATGACGCCGACGCACAGGAACGTCGCGTGGAACGCCGGCAGCGAGTTCGATTCGGTCACTTGCGGCAGGAGCCCCGTGAACGTCGAAAGAATCGCGCCCGCGACGGTCACGCCGAGGCTCATCGACAGCATTTGTACGAGCGAGAAAAGGCTGTTGCCGCTGCTCGCGCCGCCGGTGCCGAGATCTTTCAGCGTGAGCGTGTTCATCGCGGTGAACTGCATCGAATTGACGGCGCCGAAGATCGCGAGTTGCACGAGCCGCAGCCAGAGCGGCTGATGCGCGCTCGCGAGCCCGAAGCTCGCCATCATCAAGCCGACGAGCACCGTGTTCACGACCAGCACGCGCCGATAGCCGTGCTTTTCGATGAGACGCGTGACGACGCGCTTGGACGCCATGCCCGCGGCGGCGACGGGCAGCATCATCATGCCGGCCTGGAACGCCGTGTAGCCGAGGCTCACCTGCAGCAGCAGCGGAATCAGATACGGCATCGCGCCGCTGCCGATGCGCGCGAACAGATTGCCGAGCAGCCCGACGCTGAAGGTGTGGATCTTGAAGAGGTCGAGCGAGAAGATCGGCTGGGCGGCGCGCGTCGCGTGCAGGCCGTAGGCGACGAAGCAGCCGAAGGACAGCACGAGCAGCACGATGACGATCGCGTGCGCGAGGCCGAGATCGGCGAGGCCGTCGAGCGAGATCGTCAGCGCGACCATGCCGATGGCGAGCAGCAGATAGCCGGCGAGATCGAAGGGCGCGGTCGCGGGATTGCGGCTGTCCGGCATGTACAGATTCGTCGCGATGCAGCCGATCACGCCCACGGGCACGTTGATGAGAAAGATCCAGTGCCACGACGCGATCTGCACGAGCCAGCCGCCGAGCGTCGGGCCGATGAGCGGACCGATCAGACCGGGAATCGCGACGAAGGCGAGCGCCGAGAGATACCGTTCCGCCGGAAACACGCGCAGCACGGCGAGACGCCCGACCGGCAGCAGCATCGCGCCGCCGACGCCCTGCACGACGCGATACGCGACGAGCGCCTGCAGCGACTGCGCTTTCGCGCACAAGAGCGAGCCGATCGTGAACACGAGAATCGCGCTGAAGAACACGCGCTTCGTGCCGAGCTTGTCGGCGAGCCAGCCGGAGACGGGGATCATCATCGCCATCGTGAGCGAGTAGGCGATCACGACGCCTTGCATGCGCAATGGCGCTTCGCCCAGGCTGCGGGCCATTGCGGGGAGCGCGGTGTTGACGATCGTCGAATCGAGCGTCTGCATGAAGAAGCCCGTGGCGACGAGCCACAGCATGATGGAAAGCGATCGGTCGGACGGCTGTGCTGTGGCGGTGTCGGTCATTGGGCGGGCTTACTTTCTCAGCTCGGCAACGAAATCGTAGTAGTCGTTGCGGCAGTAGGTGTCGGTGAGCTCGATCGCACGCTGATCGGCCGTGTAGCCGACGCGCGTGATGAGCAGGAGCGCGTCGTGCGGCGCGATGCCCATTTGCGCCGCGATTTCCTCGCTCGCGTTCACCGCGCGGAAATGCTGAAGCGCGCGCACGATGGAGAGCCCGCGCGTATCGAGATAGCTGTAGAGCGAATCGCCGATGGCTTGCGGATCGGGAATGCACGACGCCGGGAACGTGGAATTTTCGACGGCCATCACGATGTCGTCGGCGAGGCGCAGCCGTTTCAGGCGCGTGACGGTGGCGGCGGGCGAGAGACCGAGCTGGATGACTTCATCGCGATTGGCGGGCTCGATGGTGCGCGAGAGCCATTTGGAACTCGGCTTGAAGCCGCGCCGCCGCAGCATTTCGGAGAAGCTCGACAGACGCGAGAGCGGGTCTTCGTAACGCGGCGTGATGAAGCTGCCCGCGCCTTGCTCGCGGCGGATGAGCCCTTGTTCGACGAGCAGCGCGATCGCTTTTCTCGAGGTGATCCGCGAGACGCCGAGCGCATCGGACAACACGCGCTCGGAGGGCAGCGCTTCGCCTGCGTTCCAGCGATTGTCGTGGATGGCGTTGGCGAGCTTGCGGGCGAGTTGAAGATAGAGCGGTGTGTCGCTGTCCGGGTCCGGGCGCAAGTCGCGCCAGCGGTCTTCCGAGGTCGGGTTCATAAAGCGGACGCTGATGGGCCAGCGGGGATTTTAAAACATGCAAGGCGGGAGGTTTGCTGGCCGCTTGGGCTTTTTTGTGGGTTGGTTTCGCTGGATCCCGTTCTAGTAACGTTGCCCCTGTGCTGGGGCGGCTTTCGTGGAATCCTGATTTCTTAGTGGTTTATTAGCGTTGCCCCTGTGCGGGGCGGCAGTCACTTTCTTTGCTGCTGCAAAGAAAGTAACCAAAGAAAGCAGCTTTCCCCATCCAAAGTGCTTCATGCCGGCCGCGGCACAGGCGATTGGCTGAATGGAACCCGGAGTAGCAAGTGCTCTTACAAAACTCACGCGGCTTGGCCCGCGCACGGTCTGCGGCACCGTATGTTTCAACGCGCTGGTTCAGCACGAAATAGCGCCGGCACAGCGCTACGCGCTGCCGTCGGGTATGCAAGGGAAACCCTCGTGCGAGTAAGTACGCGACGGAGACGTCAGCAAGGAAGTGCGCGCAGACCCGATGTACCTGTCGGCCGCGAAGCGGGCCGGAACGTGCAATGGCTGCACCAGCTTGTTGAACGGCGCGATGCCGCAGTGGGTCCGCGATCCAAGCCGCGCGAGTTTTGTGGGGGCACTCGCTACTCTGGGGGCCATTCGTCAATCGCCTGTGCCGCGGCCGGCATGAAGCACTTTGGATGGGGAAAGCTGCTTTCTTTGGTTACTTTCTTTGCAGCAGCAAAGAAAGTGACTGCCGCCCCGCACAGGGGCAACGCTAACAAACCGACGCGAAAACGGGATCCGGCGAAAACCCAAGCGAACTAAAATCACCGCAGAGAAGCGAAACCAGATGCCGCCCCGCACAGGGGCAACGCTAACAAACCGACGCGAAATCGGGATCCGGCGAAAACCCAAGCGAACCAAGAATCACCGGCGACGAAGCCGCCTCAAGCCGTCGCCGCTCCCCCCACCCCGCGCCCCGCGCGCATATAAAGCGCGACCGAGAGCGCCACGGCCGCCGCCGCCGCCATCGCGGCGAACAAGAACACCGATCCATACCCGAACTCACCCGCGACATATCCCGCGAGCGGCCCGGTCAGCCCGAGCGACAAATCGAGAAACACCGAATAAGCCGACAAAGCCGCCCCCCGGCTCGCAGGCGGCACGAGTCCGACCGCCTCGACGCCCAGCGCCGGAAACACCAGCGCAAACCCGAACCCCGTCAACGCCGCGCCCGCGAGCGCGAACGTCGGCTCGGCGGCGAGCCACAGCATCAACAAGCCCGCGCACTCGAAAACGAACGACACGATCGCCACGCGAAATCCGCCATACGCCTTGATCGTATTGGCGAACAGCAAGCGCGCCCCGATGAACATCGTGCCGAACACCGTCAGCGACAGCGCCGCGTTCGGCCAGTTGTGCGCGGCGTAGTAGAGCGTGATGAACGTCGCGATCGAGCCGAATCCCGCCGATCCGAGCGCAAGTCCGAGTCCATGCGGCAGCACGCGGAAGAACACGCTGCGATACGACATGCGCTCGCCATGCACGATCGGCACGCTCGCCATGCGCGTCGCGAGCCAGTAACCGAAGCCGCCGAGCACGATCACGATCACTCCCAGCGACGCGAATCCGAGCGAATGATCGATCGCGACGCCGAGCGGCGCGCCGATCGCGAGTGCGCCGTACGTCGCGATGCCGTTCCACGAAATCACCTTCGCGTTGTTCGTCACGCCGACGCGCCCGATGCCCCACGTAATCGACCCCGTGCCGACCCAGCTTTCGCCGAAGCCGAGCACCAGCCGCGCGATCACGAGCAGCACGAGACTCACCGCATGCCATTGCGCCGCCAGCGCCGAACCGAGCAGCAGCACGCCGCTCGCCGCACACGCCGCGAGGCCGTACAGCACCGTTTTCTTGGGGCCGAGCGTATCGGCGGTGCGGCCCGCGAGCGGCCTCGACATCAGCGTCGCGAAATACTGGACGCTGATCGCCGCGCCCGCCATCACCGAGCCGTAGCCCAGATCCGTATGCACGTAACCCGGCAGCACCGCGAGCGGAATGCCGATCGTCAGGTAGCAGAGGAACGTGTACAGCACGACCGGCAGAATCCGCAGCGTGACTGCGAAATCGCCCTGCGGCTTGGTGCGAGGCTCGGAAGACATAGGGAAATTGCGGGGTTGAATTCGGCGCGAAGACGTGATTCTCCCATATGTTGCGGCGCAACGTCGCACGTGTTTTGTAACCGGATGGGACAAATCGCCTGTCCGAACGATCGGACGCCGGGTTCGGAAGCCTTGCTGCGTAAGGCTCAGCGCACATATCGGACGAAGAATATGTCGTTCATGCAATGTCGGCTATGGGTTGCGGTTTTTGGTGGTGATAGCTTTCGAACCATCGAAGCGACAGGACCATTCCGAAAAGTCCCCCGAAGTCGCGAATGCCACCGGCTGCGTATTCCGCGCAACCAGCAGAAAAGCATCGAAGAGCCCCGAGACATCCATGACCCAGCCGATCCGCTTCTATCACCGCAACGCGATCCAGGAAGTGAGCGGCGCGTCGACGACGCGCACCGTCCTGCAATACCTGCGCGAAGACGCGCGCTGCACCGGCACCAAGGAAGGCTGCGCGGAAGGCGACTGCGGCGCGTGCACGGTCGTCATCGGCGAGCCGGACGGCGCGGGCGGCGTCGCGTTCAAGGCCGTGAACGCGTGCGTCCAGTTCCTGCCGACGCTCGACGGCCGCGCGCTCTTCACCGTCGAAGACCTGCGCCAGCCGGACGGCACGCTGCATCCGGTGCAGCAGGCGCTCGTCGATTGCCACGGCTCGCAGTGCGGCTTCTGCACGCCGGGTTTCGCAATGTCGATGTTCGCGCTCTACGAAAAGCACGGTCATGCGACGACCGGCTGCCCCGGCGCATGCGAGAAGACGAAGCCCTCGCGCCAGGAAATCAGCGACGCGCTGACGGGCAATCTGTGCCGCTGCACGGGGTATCGGCCGATCATCGAAGCTGCCGAGCAGATGTTCGATCACGCGCCGCTCGCGCCCGTCAACGTGCCGGCGCTCGCGCGCACGCTCGAAAACCTGAAGCGCGACGACACCTTCCACTACGAGCACGCCGGCCGCAAGTTCGAGGCGCCGCGCACCGCCGAGGCGCTCGCCGCGATCAAGGACGAGAATCCGGACGTGCGCATTCTCGCGGGCAGCACCGACGTCGGCTTGTGGGTCACGAAGCAACTGCGCGATCTGGGCGACATCGTCTATGTCGGGCAGATCGAATCGTTCAAACACGTCGGGACGACGGAAGAGTGGATCGAGATCGGCGCGGGCGTGTCGGTGGATCGCGCGTACGACGAGCTCGTGAAGATCTATCCGGAGCTCGAAGAAACGCGCCTGCGCTTCGCGTCGCTGCCGATCCGCAATGCGGGCACGCTCGGCGGCAACGTCGCGAACGGCTCGCCGATCGGCGATTCGATGCCCGGCCTCATCGCGCTGAATGCGCGCGTCGTTTTGCAGAGCGTCGACGGCACGCGCGAGATGGCGCTCGAAGACCTGTACGTCGCGTATCAGAAGAAGGACATGCACCCGAACGAATTCGTCGCCGCCATCCGCGTGCCGACGCGCCACGGCAAGCGCGCGAATCTCCAGTTCCGCGCGTACAAGCTGAGCAAGCGTTTCGACTCCGACATTTCCGCCGTGTACGCCGCGTACAGCTTCATCGCCGATGGCGACACGATTCGCGAGCCGCGTCTCGTCTACGGCGGCATGGCCGCGACGCCCAAGCGCGCGGCGCACGCCGAAGCCGTTCTCGCCGATGCGTTCTGGCACGAAGCCACCGCCCAGGCCGCCATGATCGCGCTCGCGAAGGATTACCAGCCGCTCACCGACATGCGCGCGAGCAGCGACTATCGGCTCGACACCGCGAAGAGCCTGCTGTATCGCTTCTGGCTGGAGACGCGTCCGCAGAATCCGCTCGATAAATCGAAGCTGGATGTGCGTGCAATCGAACTGGTCGAAGCGAAGTAAGCGAAGAAGGAGAACAAGACAATGAATCAGCAAGCCGAAGCCTTTCTCGCCGAAGCCCAGTCGCTCGCGAACGAAATCGACGCGTTCAAGCAGGTCCACGTGTCGCGTCCGCATGAATCGGCGCATCTGCACGTGAGCGGCCGCGCGAGTTACACCGACGACATTCCGCCCGTCGCGGGCACGCTGCACGCCGCGCTCGGCACGAGCCCGAAGGCGCACGCGAAGATCGTGTCGATGAACTTCGACGCCGTGCGCGCGACGCCGGGCGTCGTCGCCGTCTTCACCGCCGAGGACATTCCCGGCGTGAACGATTGCGGCCCGATCATCCACGACGATCCGGTGCTCGCGCAGGGGATCGTGCAGTTCGTCGGCCAGCCGATGTTCATCGTCGTCGCGACGTCGCACGATACGGCGCGCCTCGCCGCACGCCGCGCGACGATCGAGTTCGAAGACCTCGTGCCGGTTCTCACGCCGCAGGATGCGCGCCGTGCCGAATCGTACGTGCTGAATCCGCTGAAGCTGTCGCGCGGTGACGCACAAGGGCGCATGGCGAAAGCCGCGCATCACGAACGCGGCGCGATGAAGCTCGGCGGTCAGGAACAGTTCTATCTCGAAGGCCAGATCGCCTACGCCGTGCCGAAGGACGACGACGGCATGCACGTCTATTGCTCGACGCAGCACCCGACGGAAATGCAGCATCTCGTCGCGCACGTGCTCAACGTGCATTCGCACAACGTGCTGGTCGAATGCCGTCGCATGGGCGGCGGGTTCGGCGGCAAGGAATCGCAGTCGGGCATTTTCGCGTGCTGCGCGGCGCTCGCCGCGTGGAAGCTGCTGTGCCCGGTGAAGCTGCGTCCGGACCGCGACGACGACATGATGATCACCGGCAAGCGCCACGACTTCATCTACGACTTCGAAGTCGGCTATGACGACGACGGCAAGATCGAAGGCGTTTCCGTCGACATGACTTCGCGCTGCGGCTTCTCCGCCGACTTGTCCGGTCCGGTGATGACGCGCGCCGTCTGCCATTTCGACAACGCGTACTGGCTGTCGGACGTGAAGATCGAAGGCTATTGCGGCAAGACCAACACGCAGTCGAACACCGCGTTTCGCGGCTTCGGCGGGCCGCAGGGCGCGTTCGCGATCGAGTACATCCTGGACAACGTCGCGCGTTCGGTCGGCAAGGACTCGCTCGACGTGCGCCGCGCGAATCTCTACGGCAAGACCGAAAACAACAAGACGCCTTACGGCCAGACGGTCGAGGACAACGTCATCCACGAACTGATCGCCGAACTGGAAGAGACGAGCGATTATCGTCGCCGCCGCGCGGCCATCGACGAATTCAACGCGAACAACGAAATCCTGAAGAAAGGCCTCGCGCTGACACCGGTGAAGTTCGGCATCGCGTTCAACGTGACGCACTTCAATCAGGCGGGCGCGCTGGTTCACATCTATACCGATGGCTCGATGCTCGTGAACCACGGCGGCACCGAGATGGGCCAGGGGTTGAACACGAAGGTCGCGCAGGTCGTCGCGCACGAGCTGGGCGTGAACTTCGAGCGCGTGCGCGTGACGGCCACCGACACGAGCAAGGTCGCGAATACATCGGCGACGGCGGCTTCCACCGGAACGGACTTGAACGGCAAGGCAGCGCAAGACGCCGCGCGCCAGTTGCGCGAACGGCTCGCGAAGTTCGCGTCGGAGAAGTTCGGCGGCGGCGCGGTCACGCCTGCGCAGGTGCGCTTTGCGAACGATCGCGTGATCGTCGGCGACGATGCGATTCCGTTCGGCGAAGTCGTGCAGAAGGCGTATCTCGCGCGCGTACAGTTGTGGTCCGACGGCTTCTACGCGACGCCCAAGCTCTACTGGGATCAGGCGACGATGCAGGGCCGCCCGTTCTTCTACTACTCGTATGGCGCGGCGGTGTCGGAAGTGGTGATCGACACGCTGACCGGCGAAATGCGCGTGCTGCGCGCGGACGCGCTGCATGACGTGGGCGCGTCGCTGAATCCGGCGCTGGACAAGGGCCAGGTCGAAGGCGCGTTCGTGCAGGGCATGGGCTGGCTCACGACGGAAGAGCTCTGGTGGAACGACAAGGGCAAGCTGATGACGCACGCGCCGTCCACCTACAAGATTCCGACGACGAACGACATGCCCGCCGATTTCCGCGTCGATCTGTTCAAGAACCGCAACACGGAGGACAGCATCCATCGCTCGAAGGCCGTGGGCGAGCCGCCGCTCCTGCTGCCGTTCTCGGTGTTCTTCGCGATCCGCGACGCCGTTTCCGCGGTCGGCGATCACAAGGTGAATCCGCCCTTGAACGCACCCGCGACGGCGGAAGAGATCCTGAAAGCGGTCAATGCGGTGAGGAGCGCGCGGTCATGATGCACGTCGTCCTGTTCGGCGCGGGCCACGTCGGCCACGCGCTCGTGAAGGTGCTCGGCACGCTGCCGTGCGTCGTGCAGTGGGTCGATGCGCGCGACGAACTCTTCCCCGACGAAGTGCCGGCGAACGTGCAGATCGAAGCCACCGATCTGCCCGATGCGATCGTGGACGAGGCGCCGGCGGGCGCGTACTTCATCGTGATGACGCACGATCATTCGCTCGACTTCTCGCTCACGCAGCGCATCATGCGGCGCGATGACTTTGCGTACTTCGGGTTGATCGGCTCGAAGACGAAGCGCGTGAAGTTCGAGCGGCGTTTGATGGAGCGCGGTGTCGCGGCGGATCGCTTGCCGGAGATCACGTGTCCGATCGGCGTGGAAGGGATCGTCGATAAAGCGCCGTGGTCGATCGGGCTGGCCGTCGCGGCGCAGTTGTTGAGGGTGAGGGAGATGGCGGCGCGGGTGGGGATGCCGGCGTTCAAGGCGGCGCGTCTCGCCGTCTGAATGTCCGCGTTTCAGGTGAGGCCGTTGGTCTGCCTGAAGCGTCCCGGCGCCACCCCATACACCTCCTTGAACCGCTTCGAAAACGCCGCCTCGGACTGATACCCCACATCCGCCGCGACATCCGCGATGCTCTTCTTCGTATGCGTGAGCATCGTGCTCGCGAGTTGCATGCGCATGTGGCTCAGCAGCGCCAGCGGTGAGCTATCCGAATGCGCGGAGAACGCGCGCATGAATGTCGCGCGCGACATCGCCGCTTCCTTCGCCAGCATTTCCAGCGTCCACGGCTCGGCGGGCCGTTCCAGCATCGCGATGATCGACGCGCCCAGCCGCCGGTTCGCCAGCAAGCCGAGCACGCCCGCAAGCGACGGCTGTCCTTCGAGCCACGCGCGCAACACCATCGTGAAGAGCGCGGTGGATAGCGCCGTAACGATCGAAGGCGCGCCGAGTTGCGCTTCTTCCGCCTCGCGACGCATCGTCTGGACGAGCGGCGCGAGATACGTCGCGGATGCATCGGTAAATGACACGTGCACGACATCCGGCAGCACGTCGATCAGCAGCGCGCGCGGTGCGTAAAGGAAGCGCCCGCACAGCAAGTCCACGCCCGGTTCCCGCCCGCCGCAATTGCTTTCCACCGTGACCGCGCCGTTGTGGCGCATTTCCATCTCCGTCTTCGCCGCGCCTTTTTCGCGTGGCTGAATGCTCAGCACGTGCGCGTCGCCGCGCGGCAGGAAAAAGATGTCGCCCGCCCGCAATTCCAGCGGCGCGTGACCCTTGCGAAGCACCGTGCACGCGCCATCGAGCACGACGTGATACACCGCTTCGCCGGCGGGCGCGGGCGCGTGATCGAGTTCCAGCGGGCCGCTCAAAAGGCAGCGCAGATCGAGCGCGCCGGAAAGGCTCGCAAGCTGGATCAGTTTGTCGAGTGCGTCCATGTGAGCGGATCGGGCCGAAGGTGTCGTTCCGGATAGTACCGAAGTCCCGCCCGACACGCGTTACTTCGCGACTTCGCCCAGTTCGCGCGTCTCGTCGCCCAAAGGAGCCGTGACGGTCTTTTTGCCCGTGAGCGAATCCGACACAGCCGACATCAGCGTGCGCAGCCAGGCGACATCCGTCGGCTGATCGGGCTGCGGCACCGAAAGCTGATAGCACTTGATGCGCGGAAACGGCACCGGCGAATCGAGCACGGCGAGCGGCAGCATCGCGGCATAGTGCTGCGCGAAACGGCGCGGCGCGGTGAAGATCAGGTCCGACTGCAGCAGCACCTGCGGCACGAGGCCGAAGTAGGGAATCGTCGTGACGATGCGCCGCTCGATGCCCGCGCGCGCGAGGCCGACGTCGATCGGATGCCGCCTGCCGCCGCTATACGGCGTGGGCGCGAGATGCGCGGCGAGCGCGTAGCGTTCCGCCGTCAGCGGCTCGCGGGCGAGCGGATGGTTCGCGCGCATCAGGCAGACGAATACGTCGGTGAACAGATCCTGGCGTTCGAAGCGCGGCTCGGGCTTCGTCCAGTTGGCGACCATCAGATCGATTTCGCCTTCGTCGAGCATGCGCTCGTGATCGCGCATCGGCGTCAGCGATTCGATTTCCAGACGCGCATTCGGCGCCGCATCGCGAAACGCCGCGACGAGCGTCGGCATGAAGAAATCGTTCAGATAATCGGGCGCGGCGACGCGAAAGGTGCGGCGCGAGCTTTGCGGATCGAAATCGCCGTGCGGCGTCGCGACGAATTCCACTTCCCGCAATGCCCGCTGCGCCGGCGCGAGCAGCGACTCGCCGTACTCCGTCGGCACCATGCCCTGCTTGCCGCGCACGAGAATCGGATCGTTCAGGATTTCGCGCAGACGGCGCAACGCCGTGCTGATCGCCGGCTGCGTCTGGTTCAGCCGCTGCGCGGTCTGCGTCACGCTGCGTTCCAGCAACAGCGTGCGCAACACGCGGATGAGCCAGATGTCGAGTGAGTCGGCGGGATCGTTCATGGGCTGCGAAGCGGTTGGATTCAGGGCGCGGGCGCGAACTCGCAAACCCTCACCCGAAGTTAAACGCTTATCCAATTTTGACGCCATAGCGAGCGCGCTATGCGCGGCATAGGCGCGCCCGCCGGCCCGGCCGCCGTCAGCCGAAATCGGCGTCGCGCGGCGCGATCGGCAGCGCGCTGATGCGCTTCACTTCCGCGCCTTCGAGCCAGTTCGGCGAGCGCGCGACGTAGAGCACCATCGGCAGCGTGTCCTCGCCCCAGAAAATCTGATCGTTGACGAGAAAGGTTGGCACGCCGAACACGCCCATCGACACGGCGCGGTCGTTGTTATCGCGCAGCTTCGCTTTGACGTCCTCGTCCTCGATGCGCGTTTCGCCCTCCGGCATGCCGACATGCTCGCACAACGCGCGAAAGCCCTCCGGCGTCGCGGGATCGCGCCCCTCGCGCCAGATGTACCGAAAGATTTCGCGCACGCGCGAGATTTCGCCGTTCGCCAGCACCGCGAGCCGCAGCGCCTTGGAAGGGTCGAACGGATGCGCGGGCGGCATCCTGAACGGAATGCCCAGTTGTTCCGCGCGGAACAGCGCGTGCCGATACGTGAAGACGCGTTTGGAGGGAATCGTCGCGGCGTGCGGCTGGCCCCAGCGGTCGAGCAGCTTCATCAACTGGACGGGCACGAGCTCGAACGGCATGTCCGGCCATTTTTCATGCTGTTCCAGCAGCAAGTAAGAAAACGGCGAAATGAAATCGAAGAAAAAGTACGGCTGACCATGACTGGTCGAATGCGGGGCACTCATGTTCCCTTCTCCCTGAGATTCCTTGGCTCCGCTCGCGCCGGTGCGCGTCGGAGCCTCATCTGTTCGTTTTTTGTCGTGGCCTGCATGGCGCGTACGACGCGCGGCGTTGCATCCTGTCTCCCGTTCCTCCAATAGATATTACGTGCTGCCTTGTTCCGTGTCTGCCCGCGCAGCGACACCGGACGTATCCGATCGCGACACGCTGCGCGGCGGGGCTTCATCGGCCGGCGCGACCGGCACGTGCGCAAGACGCTCCCGCACGAAACCGATGTGCTCGCGCAGCACATAAAACTGATCCGCGAACGCGAGCGGCATCTTCATGCGATTCACGGCCGTTTCGATCGCGTCGATGCGGTCGAGCAGGGCATCGCGCTGGGCGATGTCGGGGCCGCTGATCGCTTCCCGCTCTATCGCAATGAGCGCGCCATACCAGCGATAGATCCGCGATTTCACGCGCCAGCGGTACAGCCCCGGAACGAGCCGCAAGCCCGGAATCAGCACCACGACGAGCGGCACCAGCACGACCAGCACGCGATCCGCGAGACTCGCGAGCCAGAACGGCAGCGTGCGGTACAGAAAGCTCTTGCCCGATTTGTAATACCGCTCGGCGTTGTCGCTGATGCGGAATTCGTGCACGAGCGGCGCGGGAAATTCATTGGCCCGTTGCAGCAGATTGGCGCGTCCGTGCACCTCGCGCGCGGCTTCGATCAGCAGATCGGACAGCGCCGGATGCAGGCTGTCGCGCGCGACCAGCTCGGCCGTCGGCGCGATCATGTGGACCGGGCGCGGCGGCAGGTTGCGGGAGAAATCGAACGCGCCCATCGGCAACTCGATTTCCGTCAGGTACGGAAAGCGGCGCGCGTAGGCGTCGGCCTGAACGAAATCCATGAAGTGGATGCCCGGCGTGCGCAAGAGCTTCGCCATCGTGGGCGGCTGGGCGGAGTCGCCGGTCAGAAAGACGGCGTCGATCTGGCCGTCTTCGAGCGCTTTCGCGGCTTCGTCGCCGGCGAGCGGCAGCAGCGCCGTGTCGCCGCCCGGTTCGATGCCATTCGCCTTCAGCAGATTCAGCGCGAGCACGCGCGTGCCGCTGCCTTCCGCGCCGATCGCGAGCCGCTTGCCCTTCAGCTCCGACAAACGGCTGACGGCCGTCGCGCCGCGATAGAACACCGCGAGCGGCACATAGGACACGCTGCCGAGCGATTCCAGATTGTCGTGCGTCGCGCCGGGCTTGGTCAGGCCGCCTTGCACGAAACCGACATCGACGTTCGATTTCGGATCTTCGAGACGCGTGAGATTGTCGAGCGAGCCTTGCGTCTCCAGCACGTTGAGCGTCACGCGGTTGCGCGCGAGGATCGCCTTGTATTTTTGCGCGCTGTTCCAGAACGAACTGCCCTTCGGCCCGGCGGCGATGGTCAGCGTGCTCGGCGGTGCGGGCTGGATCAGCCGCACGGCGACATAGAGCGCGACCGCGCAGACGAGCAGGATCGGGCCGAAGGTGAGCGCGAGGTCGCGCCAGGAAATCGCGACAAAGCGCGCGACGATTCGCTGCGGCGGCTTGCGTTTCGGCGGGGTGTCCGGATCGGGGCCCGGAGTGTTTCCTGTAGGCTGGGTCATCTCGTCGGTAATCGTAAATCTGTGTGCCCGCGAGCTTACCCGATCGCGATGCGCGGACATCTCGACGAACGGTGCGGGCGGCCGGCATGGCGTCGATGGTACATGAGATCGATGACCGTCCGGACACACCGCACGGCGCGCGCGCACTGTGACGGACATGTGTCCGCGCGGCCGTCGTTGTTGCGTGTGCGCGGCTCAACGAAAGCCCGCATTGTTAAATGCTTTGCGCTAATGGCCGCGCTGGGCTAAATTGACGTTCGCCGCCGCACGACAAGGCTTTTCGCGCACCTCAGCCCGGAATGTGGGTTCGTGAGTCGCGCCGGTCAGCCGCCATGCGGCAGGTCATATTCGAGCCGACGGGCTTTTCCGCCCGACCAGCCGGCCGCAGTTTGTTTCTTTCGCCAGTCTCTCGCAGCACCGTGAGCCGCATCCGCCGGCTTGCCGCCGTCATGCCCGCTTGCCTTCTCAGGCCTCGGGCGCGCGTGGCCACGTGCAGCCGCTCGATGTCGTAGCCCACAGCCGCTGGGAATGCGGTCCGGTTTTGGAGTGCAAAACGAGCGAAGTAGCAACTGTGCGAAGTCAACAAGCGAAACAAAAGGAGAAATCATGAAAGCAGTCGATCTGTTGAAGGCGCTGGGCGTGGTGGTGTGCGTGGCCGTGGCTTCGAGCGCCTATGCCCAATCGAGCGACGCAGCGGCCACGAGCGCCGATACCGCGGCGCAGGCGAAGGCCCAGAAATCCGCGACCAAGAAGACCGACCGCAAGCTCGGCTACGACGTGCGCCGCGCGCTGTCGAAAGCGCAGGGCTTCGACGTGTCGAACGTGTTCGTGCGCGCGCGCAGCGGCGCGGTGACGCTGACCGGCACGGTGCCGGAAGGCGGCCAGATCGCCCAGGCCGAAGAAGTGGCAAAGGGCGTGCCGGGCGTGAAGTCGGTTTCCAACAAGATCAGCCTCGGCACGCAAGGCGGCGGGCAATAACACGAATCACGGAAAGACGGCGGCATCGCGCGATGCCGCCGTCCTCGCTCGTGTGGGCGTTTGAACGGGCTCCGGCTTTGCGGCCGGAGCCCGTTGTCGTTTGGCGCTTTTGCTGCGGCGGCGCGTGAATTTGGCCGCAAACTATCGGCGGATAAGGCGCGATACTTCCAGCATCGGAAGCGTTTCGCGCCTCGGGTTGCACCACTCAACGGAACGTATGGCGGAGACTCACAATGAAAAGATTCGCGCGTACCCAGAGGTTGCAGACTTTGCAGAACGTGCCGCGCACGGCGGCGCGCGGCGCGCTGGCGATGCTCGCCGCGATCGCACTCGCCGCATGCCACGGCGGCGATGACGACAACGGCGGCGGCCCGCCGACCAACACCTTGCCGAGCTTCGTCTCCGGTTCGGTCAATACGCAAACCTACGACGGCGTGTCCGACGACCTGCTCACGGCCGGTCTCGGCAAGACGGGCCTCGCGTCGGCGACCGCGCCTTCGATCGCCAAGCCGGCCGCGCCGACCGCAGCCGAACTGCGCCGCCTCGCGATCTATTCGAACTACCGCGCGCTCGTCGATATGTCGGCGAACGGCGGCTATGGCCGTTTCTGGGGGCCGAACGTCGATCTGAACGGCAACGACACGCTCGGCGAAGGGAAGATCGCGGGCAAGGAATACATCGCCTATTCGGACGATGGCAGCGGCATGCAGAACGTCAGCCTGCTCGTGCAGATTCCGCAGAGCTTCAATCCCGATCAGCCGTGCATCGTCACGGCGACTTCATCGGGGTCGCGCGGCATCTACGGCGCGATTTCGGCGGCGGGCGAGTGGGGCCTGAAGCGCGGCTGCGCGGTGGCCTACACCGACAAGGGCAGCGGCAACGGCGGCCACGAATTGTCGACCGATCTCGTCACGCTGATCGACGGCACGCTCGCCGGCGCCAGTTTCGCCGGGACGAAGGCGATCTTCAAGGCGAACGTGAGCGCATCGGCGCTGTCGTCGTTCAATTCGGCGTTCCCGAACCGCTACGCCTACAAGCACGCGCATTCGCAACAGAATCCGGAAAAGGACTGGGGCAAGAACACCTTGCAGGCGATCCAGTTCGCGTACTGGGCGCTCAACGACATGTTCGGCCCGGTGAGCGGCTCGACGCATCAGGTGCGCTACGACAAGGGCAGCATCACGACGATCGCGGCATCGGTGAGCAACGGCGGCGGCGCGTCGCTCGCGGCCGCCGAGCAGGACACCGATGGCTGGATCACGGCGGTCGTCGTCGGCGAGCCGCAGATCAACATGAACTTGCCGTCGCAGGTTTCGGTGCGGCAGGGCGGCGTGCCGGTCGGCTCGTTCGGACGGCCGCTCGCCGATTACACGACGCTCGCCAATCTGCTCCAGCCGTGCGCGGCGCTCGCGCCCGCCGCAGCCGGCGCGCCGTATCTGACGGCGCTGCCCGTGGCAACCACCAACGCGATCCGCACGGCGCGTTGCGCGACGCTCGCCGCGAGCGGGCTGATCGCGGGCGGCAACGCCGTCGCGCAGGCCACCGACGCGCTCAACCAGCTTCATCAGGCGGGCTACGAGACCGACTCCGACACGCTCCATGCGCCGATGTGGGATTCGCAGGCCGTGCCGGCCGTCGCCGTCACGTATGCCGACGCCTACATGAAGGCGAGCGTGCTCGACAACCTGTGCAATTTCAGCTTTGGGACGACCAACGCGGCGACGGGCGCGGCGGGCGTGACGCCGCTCGTCTCGCCGATGCCCACGCTCTTCGGCAACGGCAACGGCGTGCCGCCGACGAACGGCATCAATCTGGTCTACAACGCGGGGACGACGGGCGCGGCGGATCATCGCCTCGCGACGCCCGATGCCAGCTACGCGGGCGCCGCATGCCTGCGCTCGCTATGGACCAACGGCAACGCGACGATGGTGGACAGCGTGAACGCGATCCGCGTGAACGCGAACCTGCGTGGCAAGCCCGCGATCATCGTGCAGGGCCGCGCCGATGCGCTGGTGCCGATCAATCATGCGTCGCGGCCGTATCTCGGCGCGAATCGCGTGGCGGAGGGGAGCAAGAGTCAGCTCTCGCTCTATGAAATCACGAACGGACAGCACTTCGACGCGTTCCTGAGCGTGGCCGGCTTCGATACGCGCTTCATTCCGGTCCACTACTACAACATTCAGGCGCTCAATCTGATGTGGAACCACCTGAAGAACAACGCGCCGCTGCCGCCTTCGCAAGTGGTGCGCACGGTTGCGCGCGGCGGCACGGCGGGATCGGCGCCCGCGCTGACGACGTCGAATCTGCCGCCGATCGCCACCGATCCCGGCGCGAACGCGATCACGGCGACGGGCGGCATCGTCAACGTGCCGAATTGATGGAGCGCGTGGCTTATTGAGTCGCGGTCGCGGGCGCAAGCGGCGCGTTGGAAGCCGCCGCCGCCGCGGGCGTCTGCACGACGATCGGCGTCGGCGTGAGCTCGGGCGAGCTGACGATCAGCGACGGCACGAGCGGCTTGCTCTTCACTTCGTCCGCCGCGACGGGCGCGCTGCGCGGCACCGTATTCAGATAGTGCCCCATCAAGGAAAAGAAGCGGTCGTAGAACTTGCCGGCGGGCACGGTTTCGCTGGAGATTTTGACCATCGCGTCGCTGTTCGAGCGGATCGGCAGCGAAAGCGAGCCGAGCACGCTCAGCCCGACGCTCGCCGACGTATCGCTTTTCTTGAGCGCATAGCCGTCCTGCACGGCGTTCACATACGCGATGCTCTGATTGGTCGCGTTGTCGCCGGGCGTACACACGACATGGAACGACACGACGACGTGCGTCTCGGCGCTCGGCTGGAAATTCTTGGTCGCGTCGACGGTGTCGGACTGGGCCATCGTCGTGAGAAAGCCTTGCGAGAGCAAAGCGCGGCGCGCGGCCTCGCAGGTTTCGCCGACGGTGGCGTCAAAATTGTGGGCGAAAGGGCTCGCGCCGGTGTTGAAAAGCTCTTGCTGATAGCTCGGCGCGACCGAGTTGCGGCCTCCGCACGCGGCGAGAGCGATGAGTCCGAGAGAGGCGAAAACGAGGCGCGGCGACGGCATGGGCATGAGGCGGCGGATCCAAAATTTGTGTCAACGGCAGACACAAATTGTAGTGCCGCCGGACTGGCCGATGAAAAAGCGCAGTCTGAAAACATCGTCGAATCCATGGTTTACAGCGTGATGAAAGGCGGGCAGGCGCGTCGTTCATCGATCCGGAAAGCGAAACGCCCGGCGCGCGGCCGGGCGTTCATTACCGCGCGAGACGCGGCTTACGGACGATTGAAGTCGACCGGATTGGAGGCTTCCGGACGGACGATGCGGCTGAGAAAGCTCGACCGGCCCGCATGACCCGACGCCGATGCGCCTTCGCTCGCACCGCCGAACGACGACGCGGCAGCGCCTTGCTGCGCGGCGACGCGGGCTTCCGCAGCCTGGATGTCGGCCGGATAGGTGGTCTGATCGGCCGACGGCTTATAGCCCGCGCGTTCGAGTTGAACCAGATCGGCGCGGACTTGCGCGCGGGTGACAGGGCCGTCTTCACGCGCCTGGGCAAAGCCCGGAACGGCGAGAACGGCGGCGATGGCGATAGCGGGAACGATGGACTTGAACATGATGACCTCCGAATGCTGACCTTGGGGAAACGTCGCGGTGGTGAACTTGTTTGCCACTGCTTCGTCGTTGAGATGCAGTGTAGGACTCGCTTACGTAGGTAAAAACCCTGATTCGCCCAAATCAGTTTTCCTGAATCAGCATTAATCGTTTCAATCAAAACCCGTCGGCCGATTGATGGCGGACCGGCATGCTATCTTTAAAGCAACTCGGATTCGTTCGCCCGGAGATATCGTGGACGTCGCCGCCTGGCTGCGCAGCCTCGGAATGGAGCGGTACGAAGCGGTGTTCGCGCAGAACGCCATCGACGGCGGCGTGCTGCGCAGCCTCACCGCAGACGATCTGAAGGATCTCGGAATCGCGTCGGTGGGTCATCGGCGGAAAATGCTCGACGCGCTGGCCGAACTGCGGGCGCGTCCCGCGCACGAAGACGCAGCCGCGAACCCGAACGAGGCGAACGGCGAACGGCGGCAGGTCACGGTGCTGTTCGCCGATCTGTGCGGCTTCACGAAAATGAGCCGTGAAGCCGATCCGGAAGAAATCGTCGCCGTGCTCGATCGCTATTTCGAGAAAGTCGATCGCATCGTCGAGCAGCATGGCGGTTACGTCGACAAACATGTCGGCGACTCGATCATGGCGGTTTTCGGCGCGCCGGTTTCGCATGGGAACGACGTCGAACGCGCCGTGCGCGCGGCCCTCGCGATCACCGAAGCAATGCCCGCGCTGTCGCGCATGCTCGATCGTCCGGTGTCGGTTCATATCGGCATTGCGGGCGGCGAGGTCGTCGCGAGCGGCATGGGCAGCGCCGCGCATCGCAAGTACACCGTGACCGGCGATACGGTCAATCTCGCCTCGCGTCTCACCGACGCGGCCGGGCCGTCGGAAATTCTCGTATCGGAAGCCGTGCGGCGTCCTCTGGCCGGGCGCATCGAGTGCGCCGAACGCGGCGCGCTCGCGGTCAAAGGGTTCGCGGAGCCGGTTTCGGCGTGGTGTATCGTGGGTCTTCGGCGCAGCGCGCCGGGGCGACCGTTCATCGGCCGTATCGGCGAACTGCGCCAGTTTCGCGCGATGCTCCACGCGTGCCTCGACACTCGAATCGGTCGCGCCGTTCTGCTGCGCGGCGAGGCGGGCATCGGCAAGACGCGTCTTCTCGATGAATTCAGACGCGAAGCGCACGATGCCGGCTTTCTTTGCCACGGCGGCCTCGTGCTCGATTTCGGCGCGGCAACCGGACGGGGCGCGATTCAGTCCATCGTGCGCGGGCTTTTGTCGCTCGACGACTCGGCCGATGCGCAATCCGGCGTCGAGCAAGCGATCGGCGACGGCCTGATCGATCGCGGCGACGCGCTGTTTCTCCAGGATCTCGTCGATGTGCCGATGTCGCTCGACGATCGCACGATCTACGCGGCCATGGACAACGCGATGCGCATCGACGGCCGGCGAAATGTGCTGACGCGGCTCGTCGAGCGCGCGAGCCGGCGGCAACCTCGGCTGCTGTCGGTCGAGGACATCCACTGGTCGGACGGATCGACGTTGAAGGACATCGCCGGGCTGTCGGCGACGGTCGCAGCCTGTCCGGCCGTGCTGGTGTTGACCGCGCGTCCCTCGGACCCGGCGTTCGACGAAACGTGGCGCGCGGCGGGCGGGGCGCCGCTTTCGCTCGTCGATCTGAGTCCGCTCAGCGCCGACGAAGCGCACGTGATGGCCGCATCGTTTCCCGGCGCGGCGGCGGATCTGGCGGCGCGCTGCATCGCGCGGGCGGCGGGCAATCCGCTGTTTCTCGAACAACTGCTCGGCAACGCGGAAGAAAGCGACGAAACCGGCGTGCCGGGCACGGTGCGCAGTCTCGTGCAGGCGCGTCTGGACCGGCTCGACGCCGTCGACAAAACGGTTTTGCAGGCGGCCTCGGTACTCGGTCAACTCTTCGAAAAGGACGCGGTCGAGCATCTCGTCGATGGCGCGGGCGCCGCGATGGAACCGCTCCTGACGAGTCTTTTGTTGCGGCGTCAGGGCGCCGGATTCATATTCCATCACGCGCTCATTCGCGACGCCGTCTACGACGGCTTGCTGAAAAGCCGGCGGCGCGAGCTGCATCGACGTGCCGCGCAGTGGTACGACGGACGCGATCCGCTCCTGCGCGCCGAGCATCTCGATCGCGCGGCGGACAGCGCGGCGGCGCGCGCGTATTGCGACGCGGCGCGTTCGCAGGCGAAGGCGCATCGTCATGAATCGGCGTTGCGGCTCGTCGAGCGAGGGCTTCAGCTTGCGGGCGGCGGCAGCGACCGCGTCGCGCTCGAATGTCTTCGCGGCGATGTGCTGCACGACGCCGGCGACATGCCTTCGGCGCTCGCGGCATTCGAAGCCGCGCTCGAAGTCGCGGAATCCGATGCGCAGCGTTGTCCGGCGTGGATCGGGCGCGCGACCGTCAAACGCGTCACGGACGATCTCGACGGCGCCTGGGCCGATCTCCACCTCGCCGCCGATGCCGCCGCCGCCCACGGCTTTCAGCGCGAGGCGGCGCGCATTCACTTCCTGCGCGGCAATTTATGTTTTCCGCGCGGGGATATCGACGGCTGCGTGCGCGAACATGAACGCAGCCTCGCACTCGCGCGCGAAGCGGACGATCCCGAACAGGAAGCGGCCGCGCTCGGCGGGCTCGGAGACGCGGAGTACATGCGCGGCCGGATGATCAGCGCGCACGACGCCTACAGCCGATGCATCGCGCTTTGCAAGCGCCACGGGTTCGGACGTATCGAAGTGGCCAATCTGCCGATGCGCGCCATTACCGCATGGTTCGCAGGCAACACGAACACCGGACTCGATACCGCGCTCGCCAGCGCCGCCGCGGCGGAGAAGGTGAGGCATCTGCGGGCGCTCGCCGTTGCGCATCACGCCGCGTGGCACTGTCTGCGCGATCTCGGGGAGTGGGATCGTGCGTGGGAACACGTCGATCCCGCGCTGCAATGCGCGCGCGAGTTGAAGTCGAAACGATTCGAAGGCGAAGCGCTCGCGCTTCGTGCGGAGTCGCATCGGATCGCCGGGCGCAGGCGCGAGGCGCTGGAGGATATCGCGGAGGCGCTGTCGATCAGCCGTGAAACCGGCATGACCTATCTGGGCGCGAGCTATCTCGGCACGCTTGCGCGCGCGACCGACGACATGAATATTTTCGAAGACGCGCTCGCGGAAGGCGAAGCGCTGCTGGCGGCGGGCGCGGTCAGCCACAATCACTTTCTCTTTCGACGTGACGCGATAGAGGCGTGCATCGAACGGAGTCGCTGGGATGAGGCCGCGCACCACGCCACGGCTTTCGAGGACTATGCGCGACGCGAGCCGTCGCTCTTTACCGGCTTCTACGTGGCGCGCGCACGCGCGCTTGCCTCATATGGAAAGGGTAATCGGAGCGCTGCGTTGATGAACGAACTTCAGCAGATCAGGCATGAGGGCCAGAAGTCCGGCTTCGTCTATGCGCTCGCGGCAATCGATCGCGCGCTCTCGGGCGAACCGAATCTTCATTGATCAACGAGTGTGGGACGTCGATCATGTCAAGCGAGTTGAAACGTCGGGTCACATTGTTCATTCAGCGCTTCTGGCAGCCGACCAGCGCGTGCATGACCTGCATGCCGGGCAGTTGGAGCAATATCGCGAGCATGGCGCACTGGTCGATCGCGTTCAAGACCGGGCTTCTCACCGGACTTCTGGCGGTGCTTCTGACCTTCACGCCCGCCGCGAAACTCTACGGAAACCGATACGGCAACGCAGCGATCGTCGGCTTGCTGACGGCCATCGGCGATGCCTACGCGCACGCGAGCCATTATCGGCTGCCCTACGTGGAGCACATCCTGACGGGCATCGTCTCGGGGCTTCTGGCGCTGCTTGCTTCGTATCTGCTCGAAGATCGTGCGCGTCGCGTGCGGGCGGTATGGACGCGCGTCTTCGGGTAGCGCATCACCAGCGCAACAGCCGCGGCCCGATCCATGCACCGATGAGCGCCGGCATCAGCATGCCGATTGCGTACCACACGCCCCAGAACGCCGGGCTCATTTCGGGGCAGTGCAGGCAGTAGACGATCGTCGCCGTCGAACTTGCCAGCAATCCGGCGACGGCGCCGGCGAGCCGCAGCCGCGTCGGCGCGAGCGATCGCATCGCCCAGAACGCGGCGGGGAAGGTCGGTATCGAAAGAAGCAGGATGTTGAACGGGCACGTGCGCCACGTGTGACCGAGCACCAGCGCGGCGCGCGCGTTCGGGTCCGCGCTGTCCAGGACCATCCAGCCCGCGATCCAGACCGCCGCGAACGGCAGCGCGACGAGCGCCCACGAATACCCCGCGCGCGCGCCGGGCCGCCCGATCCGGCCGATGGTGAGTATCGCGCCGATGCCGACCGCCAGCGGAAACGCCAGCTTCGCCCAGAAGACGCCCGTACGCGCGACGCTGCCGATATCGTGACGAACGCCGAACACGAAGCTCATCAGGATCAGCGAGCCCGCCGCGCCGATCAGCAGCGCCTGAACGAACCGCCGTGCGATCGCCGTGCGGTCGACCTGTGTCACCTGATTCGAGAGGAGGGAGATGAGTTCGTCGGTCTTCATCGCAGTCCCCGGATTTTAGCCGCGAGCGCCTTGAGTCCGCGATGCACGCCCACCTTCACGGCCGATTCGGACAGACCCGTGAGCCGCGCCGTTTCCGTCACCGACAACCCTTCGAGTTTCATGTGGACGATCGGCAGACGCTGCTTGTCCGGCAGATGTTCGAGCAGCTTGCCGATGTCGTGCCGCGCCTGGGCGGGTTCGTCGTCGGCGGCGGCGAGCAGTTCCTCGTGATCGTCGAGCGGAACGTTCAGCGACTCGCGCCGCGCGTGCGAGCGGAAGAAGTCCATCAGCTTGTAGCGCGCGATCGCGTGCAGCCAGGCCGTCAACGGCTCGTCCGGCCGATACGTGTGCCGTGCGTTGTGCACCGCCAGCAGAATTTCCTGGACGAGGTCTTCGACGTCGTCGAGACGATGCGGAATGCGCTTTCGCAGATAGCCCCGCAGATGCCGCGTGAGAGCCTGCAGAAAGCCGCGATACGCGTTCTGATCGCCATCGAGTCCGCTGATGAACAACGCTTTCAGCCGCCTTTCCGCATCGTGCGACATGGTTCCTGTAGGGGCGGGACGGGACGAAATTTCGTGCGCCGCGGTCGCTGTAAAAGCGAGCGGCGTGCCTTGTGTGAGACCGGTCGTCACACAGTATCCGAAGCCGTGATGCGCTGCAATGGCGCCGTCCTGGTTCATGTTCGTCGTTTCCCTCTGCATTTCGTTAGTTCGGTCTCCGGCGTCGATTCGTTACAGCACGGCCTGAGATTTTTCGGCGAAACGCTGTAACCGGCGACGCTCGAGCGACGAATTAACCGGTAATCCAGTTGCAATTCGACGACCAGGGTGACCGACATGGAAGCGACGACACCGCCACTTGCGCCAGCACGCGAAAAAGCACCGATCCATCCGCTGTGGCTGCGCGTCACGCACTGGCTCAATGCAATCGCGGCGCTGATCATGATGTTCTCCGGATGGCGCATCTACGATGCATCGCCGGTGTTCAGCAACATCGTCATTCCGCCGTCGATCACGCTCGGCGGCTGGCTCGGCGGCGCGCTGCAGTGGCATTTCGCGGCGATGTGGCTGCTCGTGTTCAACGGCATCGTCTATCTCGCGCTCAATCTCGCGAGCGGCCGTTTCCGCTCGAAGTTCTTTCCGCTGTCGCCGCGCGCCGTGCTGCGCGATTTCATCGCGGCATTGAGCGGCAAGCTCGCCCACGCCGATCTGCGCCAGTACAACGCGGTGCAGAAGCTCGCGTATCTCGTGGTCATCGTCGATCTGCTCGTGCTCGTGCTGTCGGGGCTCGCGATCTGGAAGTCCGTGCAGTTCCCGCTCTTGCGCGAACTGATGGGCGGTTATGACAACGCGCGCGTCGTGCACTTCTGCGCGATGGCGGTGATGGCGGCGTTCGTCGTCGTGCATGTGGCGATGGTCGCGCTCGTGCCGCGCTCGCTCATCACGATGCTGCGCGGCCGCTGATTCGATCGAGGAACACGCCATGAAATCCAGCGACAAGCGAATCATCACGGTCGATCGTGCATCGGTATTGGCGGACGCGCGCCGCGAACTCGACATGCCGTCGCGACGCCTGTTCGGCAAGCGCATGCTGACACTCGGTGGCCTATCGCTACTGACCGGCTGCTCGATCACGGACGACGATTCCGTCAACACGTTTCTCACCGCCGTCTCGCGCCTGAACGATCGTGCGCAGGCGCTGCTCTTCGATCCGAAGCGGCTCGCACCGACCTACACCGAAGCGCAGCTCACGCGGCCGTTTCCGTTCAATGCCTTCTACGGAATCGACGACGTGCCCGAAGTGAACGGCAGCGACTATCGCCTGAAGGTGAGCGGCCTCGTGACGGGACAGCGCGTGTGGACATTGCCGCAGCTCTACGCGCTGCCGCACGAAGAGCAGATCACGCGGCACATTTGCGTCGAAGGCTGGAGCGCGATCGGGCGCTGGGGCGGCACGCCGTTCGCCGATTTTCTGCGGCGCGTGGGCGCGGACACGACGGCGAAGTACGTCGGTTTTCGCTGCGCCGACGACTACTACGAAAGCATCGACATGCCCACGGCGCTGCATCCGCAAACGCTGCTGACGTTCGCTTACGACGGCCAGCGCCTTCCGGCGAAATACGGCTATCCGATGAAGCTGCGCATGCCGACCAAGCTCGGCTACAAGAATCCGAAGCACATCGTCGAGATGTTCGTGACCAACACCTATCCGGGCGGCTATTGGGTCGACCAGGGGTACAACTGGTTCGGCGGCTCCTGAGCGCCGGATCATCAACCGGTTCCGGATTGTCCGGATGCCATGTTTGACTCACCAAGGAGAGAAGCAATGAAACGATTGATGACGGCCGTACTCGCAGCGGCGTTGACGATGGGCACATCGGCCGCGTTCGCGCAGGCAAGCGGCGCGATGTCGAACGACTCGATGTCGCACGACACGATGAAAAAGGACAACATGTCTCACGATTCGATGAAGAAGGGCGCCATGTCGCACGACTTGATGGGCAAGGGCGACAAGATGAAGAAGAACGATGCGATGGGCACGGACCATCCCGCGTCCGGCGCGATGTCGCAGTAAGGCGGAGCGACCGGGCGCGACGGCGTGTCCGGTCCTTTGCGCATGAAGTTGGCAGTTTCGAAACTGGGTATGATCCGCGAACAAGCTGTCGAATCAGGGTCTCCCAATGTCATCGAGTACGAAACAGAAAGCCGCATCTCCGGACAAGCACGATCTGGAAGCCATGTCCCTCTTCCGTTATGAGCTGCGCAAGTTTCTGCGTGTGTCGGAAGAAATCTCCAATGCCGTGGGCATCACCACGCTTCAATATCAGTTGCTTCTGCACGTACGCGGATTTTCCGGGCGGAAGTGGGCCACCGTCGGCGAACTCGCGGAGCGCTTGCAGGCCGCGCCGAACGGAACGGCTGCGTTGGTATCGCGGTGCGAGGAGGCGGGCCTCGTCGCGCGCAAAACCGACAAGACGGATCGCCGGCAGGTGCAAGTGCATCTGACGGCAAAAGGCGAACGATGTCTGCTCAAGCTCGCGGCCGAACACAAGTCGCACTACGGATCGTTCGGCTGGATATTCGAAGACCAACAGGAATGAGCCGATAGCGCACGAGACGGGCCGATTGAAATTTATGTCACAATGTGCCTTAATTTCAAGTTTCATGACTTCCAGATGCGCATTCCAGGATTCATCGACCGACGCACGATCTTGCGCGGCAGGCGGCTGTGGCTGCATTACGGCGTGTTCTGGCTCGGCGCGGTCGCGACCGGGCTCGTCGCGGTCATGTATGCGCGGCTGATCGACTTCGGTTACGACACCTTTCTGCGCTTCACCGCCCTCCATTGGTGGCTGCCTCTGGTGATCACGCCCGCCATCTCCGCGTTCTGCGTGTGGATGACGCGGCGCTTCTTTCCCGGTTCGGAAGGCAGCGGCATTCCGCAAGTCATCGCGATGCTGCACGACGGGCGGGAACTCGGAACACGGCTGCTCACCATCCGTATTCTCATCGGCAAGATCGTGCTGTCGTTTCTCTCGATTCTCGGGGGCTTCACCATCGGGCGCGAAGGGCCGACCATTCACGTCGGCGCGGCGCTGATGTACAGCTTGCGCCGTTTCTATCCGTTGCGCCTGCGGAACATGCGCGGCGGCGCAATCGAGCGCAATCTGGCGCTCGCGGGCGCGGCCGCCGGATTGTCGGCCGCGTTCAATGCGCCGCTCGCGGGCGTGGTCTTCGCCATCGAAGAACTCACGCGCAGCTTCGAGCAGCGCACGAGCGGCGTGCTGATCACGGCGATCATCTTCGCCGGTATCGTGTCGCTCGCGCTGCAAGGCAACTACACCTATTTCGGCACGATCGATCTGACCGGCCATTTCCCCGAATCGCTCGCGCTCGCGGTCATTCTGCTCGGCGCGGTGACGGGCATCGCGGGCGGCATCTTCTGCTGGCTCCTGCTGAACACGCAGCGCTGGATGCCCGCGCGGCTCGTCGACTGGCGGCAGTCGCATCCGGTGGCGTTCGGCGCGGCGTGCGGGCTGGTCATCGCCGTGATCGGCGTTGTCGCGGGCGGTCATACGTTCGGCAGCGGCTACGCGGAAGCGCGCGGCATGCTCGAAGGCAATTCGCAACTCGGCGCGACTTATCCGCTGCTGAAGATGGCGTCGATGGTCGGCTCGTATCTGCCCGGCGCGCCCGGCGGACTTTTCGCGCCGTCGCTCGCGATCGGCGCGGGCATCGGCAACGCGCTTCATCAGGTTTTCGGCGACATGCAATTGCCGATGCTGATCGCGCTCGGCATGGTCGGTTATCTCGCGGCGGTCACGCAGAGCCCGATTACGGCATTCGTGATCGTCATCGAGATGATCAATGGCCATGCGCTCGTGCTGTCGTTGATGGCCACGGCGTTGATTTCGAGTCAGGTGTCGAAGTTGTTCGCGCCGCCGCTTTACGAGGCTTTGGCGCACAAGTACATGAGCAAGTGACGCTGCGGCCGTCTTACTTGCTCTTGCCATGAGCGACCGCCGCCCGCAACGCCAGCAGATAGCTTTCCACGCCGAAGCCGCAAATCTGTCCATCGACGACTTCGGCAAATACCGAACGATGCCGAAACGCCTCGCGCGCATGAATGTTCGACATGTGCAGTTCCACGACCGGGCACGTGAGAATGGCCGGCGCATCGCGGATGCCGTAGCTGTAGTGCGTCCACGCGCCTGCGTTGATCAGCGCGGCGTCGCAATGCTGCTCGGAAGCCTGGTGAATGCGCTCGCACAAGCGACGAGTGCCTGAACGACCACTGATTCACGACGCTCGCGCCATGGCGTCAGGACTATCGCGAGCAAATCCCACACAGCGCACTGAATTACCTCTCGCCATCAGAGTTTGCGGCGAGACATCGGGCTACACCGGATGCTCCTGCGGCTAGTCGCAGGTCATTGCTTCGCTTAACTTTGGCGGATAACGACAGGCTCTTGGCGAATCCGCTAGCCGCCCGCGCTCGTATCAGCCGTATAACCGAAGATACGATCGGTGGAGCGATTCGCCCATGTATCATCAAGGATCAATCTTATGATGATAAGAACTTCTGACCGCTTCATCGTTCTGGGCCTTTGTGTAGTTGGCGTATCGATCATTGGCCTGTTCGCGTTGCTTCAACATCGTGAGCAGCGCGAGGACGTAGAAGCCTGGTCAACTCGTCAACAGACATCGGTGGTCACGGGCGCCATTCGTCCTGCGGCGCCGGCAGCGAACATCGAACCGGAGAGCGTCGGTTCGGGCCAACGGGAAGAGACTGGAGCGGGTGAGTCGAGCAGTGTTGGAATGAGTTCGCCCATCGTGGGACCAGACGCCGGCGATGAGCTGGACTTGAGTCCGCGCAAGGAGATACCGCCGACTTCGGCCGTCGAACAACGAGCGCCGCCATCAACTGCCCGTCGCGTAACAAAGCAGACGGCGCCTTTCGATCCTGCGATAAAGAAACAGTCCGGACGACATACCGAAAGCAAGTATTCGGCGCCGCAAAGCAGTGAGCACACGGCAAGCTCACTCGATCTTCCTATATCCTCCGGACCCGGTGACGCGGAGGGTGGTCAAGTGGGAAGCCAGAGCCAAAACTCAATCGATGCTTCGTCGCCGGCAATAGAGAACTCCACGCCGTTGACATCGCAGGCCGAAGGGACGGCTCGGCCTGCGATCGAAAGCCAATCCGGTCCGGCCAACCCTCCGCCGATCACTTCGGCGCAACAGCCGCCAAAATCCAGGCATGACGTTCAAGAGGAACTTCGCAGGGCGCGGATGAACGGTTCCCTTCCTCGATTCGGTAACCCTGATCCTTATGGTCCCGGTGGATCGCCGAGCGCGGCTGACCGGTAACTCACGCTTGCAACGGCCTACCGCTTGACGTGCATCGGGCGATCCACTTCCATTGAAGACATACAGCGTCATGTCGCTTTGTTCGACGAGCGCGTGTGGAGGCGCTGCCCAGTTCGAGGCGATAGAAAGGGAAGGGAAATGCGATGAGTGCTTCCACCTGATTTTCGTTGTCAACGTCAGCGCCGATGTCCGCACACTATGCTCCCAAACCGATCGACCGCCATCGCCATCGCTGGAAACCCAGCCAGTGGTTATCCCATCCGCAACGCCGGTTTCGCCAGCTTTCCAGTCGGAGTGCGCGGCAACAGCTCGCGCGCGATGTATTCGCGAGGGATCTTGTACTTTGCCAATCTCGTCGAGAGGAAGGTGTTGATTGCGTCCGTGTCGATCGACGAGCCTTCCGCCGGCACGACAAACGCGACTACGGTTTCGCCCCACTCGGGATGCGGACGGCCGACCACCGCCACGTCCCGTATCGCCGGATGCTCGATCAGCACGTCCTCGACTTCCTTCGAGTACACGTTCTCGCCGCCCGTCACGATCATGTCCTTGCAACGGTCCACGACGAAAAGGTAACCGTCGGCATCGACGCGAACGAGGTCGCCCGTGCGATACCAGCCGTCCGCAATGGCTTGCGCCGTCGCCTCGGGTGCGTCGAGATAGCCGAGCATCAGCGAGTCACATCTGAGCCAGATCTCGCCGACTTCGCCGCTGCGCGCTTCGAGCCCATCTTCACGGACAACTCTCATCTCGCTGCCCGGCGTGCACACGCGTCCGATCGACCCGGCTTTCGCGATCTGCTCGCGCGGATACAGCACGGTGCCCGCCGGCCCGGTCTCGGTCATGCCGAACATCTGGTAGAAGCACTCGCTGCGATAGGCCGCCATGAGACGCCGTGCCGTATCGGCGCCGATCGGTCCGCCGCCATAGATCCACGCGCGCATCGAACTGAGGTCGAAAGCGGCGATATCGAGGTTCATCTGAAGCGGCAGCAAGTACGACACCGGCGCGCCGAAGTACAAGGTCGCGCGTTCGTCCTGCACCGCTTGCAGGAAGGCTTGCGGATGATATTCGCGCAACAGGACGACAGTTCCGCCGACATGAAGCGTGCCCAGAAACCAGTTGTTGAGCGGCGAGGAATGCCACAGCGGCATGGCGATCAAGGTTCGCTCGTCGGGCTTCATGGAAGCACCCTTGACGGCTGTTTCGGCAGCATGACACGCGGTGCGATGACTATGCAGACAGCCCTTGGGCTTGCCGGTCGTCCCCGACGTGTAGAGCACTTCGGCGACCGAATCGTCGGCGGGCGGCGGTCCGTCGAAAGGCGCTTCACGTGCGATCAGCGTATCGAAGCACGGGTGCCCCGCGAGCTCGCTGTCCGTGCCGAACTTAGGCGTCCGGTACGCAAGACGCCCGACCACGGGCGCAAGCGCACCATCGAAAATCGCCATTTTGACGCTCGCGTGCGCGAGGACGTAGTCGATTTCCGGCGCCTGGAGCTTGTGGTTGACCGGCACGACGACCGCGCCCAGACGCCATGCGCCCAGCATCGCGATCACGAACCCCGGCGTGTTGAAGCACATCATCGCCACGCGATCGCCGGCGGCGATGCCATGTCTCGCGTAAAACGTGGCGGCGCGGCGCGCCAGATCGTCTGTCTGCGCATAGGTGTACGTGCGGCCCGCATGACGCAGGAAAGCCTTGTCCGGCTGCTGGCGAACGTGATGGTCGAAAAGCGAAATGATGTTCATGTTCCGGCGGGCGCGACGCCCTGTGATGGGTTGAAGAAGGCTGACGTCAGCACGGCCATGCGCGTTCGATCATCGAAACACAGGGCGTGTCGCGCGGCAGCAGGCCGAAGGTGCGTCCCCATTCGGCGTCGAAACGGCTCGCGGCGAATGCGTCGCCTACGGCTTGCGGCGCACGCTCTCTCAAAAGCTGCGCCTGGATCAGCAGAACGAGCCGCTGCGCCACACGCCTCGCTCCGATTTCGAAAGCGTCGTCGTCGAGAGCGATGTCGCCGGTCAATGCGTCGATCCGGCGGCGCAGATCGGCGTCGCCTCCGCACGAAGCCCGCAGGTCTTCGACGAGCGCCTCCATGGCATCGGGCTCGCGCCGGATCGCGCGCATCATGTCGAGCGCCATCACGTTGCCCGAGCCTTCCCAGATCGAAATGACCGGCGTCTCTCGAAACAGCCGCCCGGTGGGGCTGTCGTCCATATAGCCGTTGCCGCCGATCACTTCCATCGCCTCGGCCGCATGTTCGATCGCGCGCTTGGCGATCCAGTATTTCGCGGCAGGCGTGACGATGCGGCGGTACGCGCGATGCAGCGGATCGTCGCCTGCGCCGGCGAACGATTCGGCGAGCCGCATCATCAGATGCGTCGCGGCTTCGCTTTCGAGCGCGAGGTCGGCGAGCACGTTCTGCATCAGCGGTTGCTGCGCGAGCGGCCTGCCGAATGCGCTGCGTCCCCGCGCATGATGGATCGCCTGCACGAGCGCCTGGCGCATCATGCCCGCGCTGCCCATCACGCAGTTCAGGCGCGTATGCGTCGCCATTTCGATGATCGTCGCCACGCCCCGGCGTTCTTCTCCCACCATGCGGCCCCAGGCGCCGAGGAACTCGACCTCGCTGCTCGCGTTCGAGCGGTTGCCCACCTTCTCCTTGAGGCGTTGAATATGAATCGCGTTCTTGCTGCCATCGGGCCGGTAGCGGGGCACGAAGAAGCACGAGAGGCCGCCGCCGGTGCGCGCGAGCACGAGGTGCGCATCGCACATCGGCGCCGAGAAGAACCACTTGTGACCGACGAGCGTATGTTCCCGGCCGTGTTCGCCGCCCGGAACCGGCGTCGCGACGGTCGTGTTCGCCCGCACGTCCGAGCCGCCCTGTTTCTCGGTCATTCCCATGCCGATCAGGATGGATGTCTTCTGCTCGATCGGCAGGTCGCGCCCGTCATAGGTCGTCGAGTAGAGCTTGTCCGCGAGCTGCGAGAAAAGCGCGGGTTCTTTCCTGAGCACGGGAATGCTCGCGAAGGTCATCGAGGAGGGGCACTGCGAGCCGGCCTCGATCTGGCCGTGCATCGAGAAGCCCGCGGCGTACGCGGCCCACGCGCCGGGCCGCGCATCCGAGAATGGCTGCGAGACGAGGTTCTGCTCGCGCAGCATCCGCATCATCGTGTGCCACGCCGGATGGAACTCGACGCGGTCGATCCGCTCGCCCTGCCGGTCGAAGGTCTGCAACTCCGGCTTGCAGCGATTGGCGAGCTCGGCCGCGTGCATCGTCGAGGCCATGCCGAGCAGCCGGCCGTATCGGCTCAACTCCGCCTCATGCGCCGCGCCGCCCGCGTGCCGCACGGCATCCTGCAGCGCGATGTCGCTGGCATAGAGGTTGTAGTCGCGCACCTCCTGCACGACATTGGTTACGTCGTGTGTCTTCCATTGCATGTCGATCACTCCATTGCCCGTACGAACCGGCGTGCACGCGCCGGTTCGTACGATCAGAACATGTGGCGCAAGCCCACCATCATCCCGAGCTGAGTCGAGCCGGCCGCCGCGCTCAGGCCGCAGAAACCCTGCAATTGCGCGCCGATCAGTCCGCCGCGATACAGCGAGTAATCGCCTTCGACATAGACGTCGGTTTGCTTCGAGAGGGCGTAGTCCGCGATGACCTGGAACTGCGTGGCGTTGCCGTCGCCGCTTTGCGTCTTGCCGTCCTGCAGCGTGCGCCAGACGTTCGCCGACACATGCGTGGCGCCGCCGACGACTTGCGAGATGCCGCCGAAGAACATCTCGCGTGAAGAGAAGGTGTTGAACTTGAGCGCCGTGAGCTGCGCGACGGTGAACGGGCCGTTCGGGAAGTTGCCGACGAAGCCGCTGTCCTCGCGGTTCTGCGACCAGCCGAAGTTCACGGTCGTTCCGCCGAACGTGTAGGCGGCGCCGGCCGTCCATGCCTTGAAGTGCGCCGAGGTGTTGACCGCGTCGCGCGAATCGAGATAGGCCGCGGCGAGACGCAGCGGTCCTTGCGGCACATACGCGAGCGACGCGCCGATCTGGCTGCCCGCGCCGAACGCACCGGCCTGGCCGCCGAACGCGTAGGAAAGCTCCAGCGTCAGGTCATGCCAGCTCGCGGCATATTTCGCCATGTTGCTCGTCCATACGCCCTGGGCCATGTTCACTTCCGGGCGGAATTCATAGACCGTCGGGAGCCAGCCGGCGCTCACGTAGGTGCGCAGGACGGCGTCCGAGAGCGGATTCGGCTGACGGCCGAGCGTGAGCCGTCCGAATGTCGGCGACTGCAGCCCGACGAAAGCCGTATTGAAGAACGGATAGGCCGGATCCGTCACGCCGCTGTTCGGAAAGAAGCGGTCTTCGACTTGAAAGACCGCCTTGTTGCCGCCGCCCAGATCTTCGACGCCGCGCAGTCCCCAGATGCTTTCGCTCACGCCGCCGTTGGCGAGCTGGAGCTTGTCGTCGCCGGCCGTGTTCGCGTGCGTGGTGTAGCGAATGGCCGTATCGACGATGCCATACAGCGTCACCGACGACTGCGCATGTGCCATCGCGCCGTATGCGCCGATCGCCAGTGCGCACGCCGCGCGTACCGTTGCGGCGCGCCCGCTCCCCGTTGTCTTGCTTCGTTGCATCGAATCATCCCCGTCGTTGTTGTCGAACTGTCGGCTGAGGCCGTCTTTGAAATGTCTTTGCGATGCGCCGGGCGCGTCGCGTCACGCGGCGAACTGGCGCGCGAGACGTTCGCGCGAGCGCTCCGGATTGAGCACCAGGAAACCGGCCACCGCGAGCACCACGAGCAGCGCGCCCGTGAGCAGCAGCGCCTGCTCGAAGCCGATGGAGACGTTGTCGTGCGCCGCGCGGATCAGCCAGCCGACCACCGGCGGAGCGACGATACCGGCGATCCACGCGACCGAGTACTCGATCGCGAGCGCCGCGCCGCGCTGCGCGGGCGGAGTGATCTGGGCGACCATCGCCGGCCCGAGCGAATAGATGATCGGCGTGGTGGAAATCGCGAGCGCGATCAGCACGACCTTCGCGATGGGGCCGAGATCGAAGGCCGCCGTCGCGACGAGCAGCGCGCCGCCGACCGCGAGGCAGCCGCAGACGAACGCACCGCGCGCGACGCGTGACGGCACGCCGCGCTTCATCAAGCGTTGCGACCATGCGGACAGAACGAGACTCACCGGTGCGCTCGCGAGCAGCACGGCGGCGAACGCCTGCCCTGCGACGCGCGGAGCGAAGCCAAGCCCCTGATTCAGATACGCGGGCAGCCACGTGAGCACGAGCGCGAGCGTCAGGAAGGCGGCGAAATGCAGCGCGATGATGCATGCCACGGTGCGATCGGTCAGCAGCGCCCGATAGGCGATGCGCTCGGTCGCGGCGGGCGCGGTCGTTCCGGCCGTCGGGCGAGCCGCTTGCGCGTCGAGCGGACCTTCCTTGCCGAAGGCGAGCCACAGCACCGCCCAC
Organism: Caballeronia novacaledonica; assembly: GCF_900258035.1. Lineage (GTDB taxonomy): Bacteria > Pseudomonadota > Gammaproteobacteria > Burkholderiales > Burkholderiaceae > Caballeronia > Caballeronia novacaledonica. Next base: position 77,209 of record NZ_OGTP01000009.1, read on the forward strand.
GCGAGGCCGAGCACGGACAGCACGACGAAGTTCGTGCGCCAGCCCCAAACCGAATCGATCCACGGCACCGCGATGCCCGCCACGACCATGCCGAACACGCCGCCTTGCTGAAACACCGAGACGGGCAGATTGCGCCGCTCGTCCGGAAACCACTTGTAGCAGGCGTGAATCGCGATCGGCTGGGCCGGGCCTTCACCCGCGCCGAGCAGAACGCGGCACGCGATCAGCATGACGAGCGACGAGCTCCAGGCGATCGGCAGTTGCACCAGCGCCCATATCACGGCCATCGCTAGGAGCAGCCAGCGCGTGGGCCAGCGGTTCGAGAGGAAGCCGCCGGCCACGCCCGTCAGCGCGAAGAGAAAAAAGAAACTGCCGGCGAGCAGGCCATACTGCGCCGGCGAAAGGCCGAGTTCCTTCATGAGCGGCGTCGCGACCAGACCGAGCACGACCTTGTCGATGAAGTTGATCGCGATGAGCAGGAACAACATGCCGGTCATGAACCAGGCGCGCGCCGGACGATAGTTGGGTTGCATGCGTGAGATCCCCGAGATGAAGTGCGACGGTGTCGCGCAGGTTGGCCGCTTCGGCGCGTACTTAGGAACGCCGGCCGAAGTACCAGCGCAACACGGCGCGTTGAACCGTGCGGCCATACGGCGGATGAAACAGCTCGATCGGGAACCAGCGATGCTCCGCCAGCACGGCCTTCGCATGCGAGAGTTCGCGAAACCCCTCTTCGCCGTGATAGTTGCCCATGCCCGACGCACCGATGCCGCCGAATGGCAGCGCGTGGTTCATCGCGTGCCAGCCCCAGTCGTTGAACGTGATGCCGCCCGAGTGCGTCTCGCGCAGAACGCGTGTGCGCTCGCCGCTGTCTGTGCCGAACCAGTACAGCGCGAGCGGCCGGTCGCCGTCGCGCACATGGGCCAGCGCGGCTTCGAAGGTGTCGTACTCGATAACCGGCAGGAGCGGCCCGAAAATCTCTTCACGCGCAATGCGCATCTGGGGCCGAACGCCGGTGATGATGTGCAGCGGCATCTGGCGCCCCTTCATGCCCTGTGCGTCGCATACGGTCACCGTCGCGCCGAGTGCGCGCGCATCGTCGATGAGATCGAGCATGCGGCGCCGGGCGCGTGCGTTGATCATCGATGTCTGGCTCGCGTCGTCGCCGATGAAGCGGGCATAGGCGCGCGCCGCGGCCGCAGTGAACGCTTCGACGTGCTCGCGGGGCACGAGTGCATAGTCCGGCGCGACGCAGATTTGCCCGGCGTTGACGGTCTTGCCATGCACGATCCGCTGCGCAGCCCGCTCGATATTCGCCGAGCGCGAAACGAGCGCAGGCGATTTCCCGCCCAATTCGAGCGTGACGGGCGTGAGATTGTGCGCGGCGGCCCGCATCACTTCGCGGCCGACCGCGGGCGAGCCGGTGAACACGAGATGATCGAAGGGCAGGGCGCAGAAGCGTTTCGCACACTCTGCGTCGCCTTCGACGACGGCCGCTTCATCTTCGCCCAATGCGTCGGCGAGCAGGTTGCGCAGCGCGCGCGACGACTCGGGCGCAAATTCGGATGTCTTGATCAGGCAGCGATTGCCTGCGGCCAGCGCCGTCGCGAGCGGCCCCAGCGCGAGATAGAACGGAAAGTTCCACGGCACCACGATGCCGACCACACCCTTCGGCTGATATTGGACCGTGGCGCGGTTCGTGCGGAACAGCAGCTCCGGCGCACGGCGCGACGGCCGCATCCAGCGTCGCAGATGACGCAGCAAATGATCGATGTGCAGCAGCGAAGGCAGCATGTCGATCAGCATTGTCTCGTCGGCGGCGCGCACGCCGAAGTCCGCTTCGGCAGCCGCCGTGCATTGATGCGCATGACGGCGCAACGCGTCACGCAGACTCTGCAGTGCGCGTCGCCTTGCGTCGTAGGCGGGATAGGGCGCCGCGGCGAACGCTGCGCGCATCGCGGCGAAGCGTGCGCCGAGTGCGTCGGTCGCGGCGGGTGTGTCCCGCCGGTCGTGTTCCATCAGCATCATGAGATTCGTCCCCCAGGCTTTCGAAGCGACGGCGTTCAAACCGGAACATCGCCGATGACCGTCGCGCGCAGCATCCGCCGGCGCGCCGGGAAGTAGTCCTGAATGGCGTAATGCTGGGTCGAGCGGTTATCCCAGAACGCGATGGTGTTGGGCCGCCACTTCAGGCGCACCTGATACTCGGGCACGGCCGCCTGGCGATAGAGGTATTGCAGCAGGTCCATCTCGGCCAGCCGGAAATCGATGCCGAAGCGCACATCGTTCTTCTCAATGTAGTTCAGCAGATGCGTCGTGAATGCTTCGTTCACGTAGAGCACGCGTTCGCCCGTTTCCGGATGCGTGCGCACGACCGGATGCACGGCGGGCGGAAAGGCGGCGCGGCGTGCGGCGCGCTCGTCCGTGCTCATGCGTGTGCCGAAGGCCGGCAGCAGATCGTGAACGGCAAGAAGGCCGTCGAGCGCATCGCGCGTCGATTCGGGGAGCCGCGCGTAGGCCTCGGCCATGTTGACCCAGATGGTATCGCCGCCTACCGACGGACATTCGAGGCAACGCAGCATGGAGCCCATCGAGGGCCGTTCGCGCCAGCTCACATCCGAGTGATAGATGTTCTCGCGGCCCGGAATCTTGCTGTCGCCGCCGAGCATCACGAGTTCCGGATGATCGGGGTGATGCGGAAACACCGGATGCACTTCGAGTTCGCCGAATCGTCTCGCGAGCGCCACTTGTTGTGCCGCGCTGATGTCCTGATCGCGGAACACGAGCAGCTTGTGCTTGACGAGCGCGGCGCGCAGGGCGGTGTATTGGTCGTCGTCCAGCGGCGAAGTGAGATCGATGTTGCCGATCTCCGCGCCGATCGTCGGCGCGAGCGGCTCGACGCTGAACGAGCTTTTGAGCGCGCCCGGGCGCACGATCGACGGACTATGAGCGGTGCTTTCCATGACTTCCTCCACGGAATCAAGATTCGAGGTCAAAAAGATACCGACGGGTACTATTTAGAAAAGATACTATTGAGCATCTTTTCGTTGGTCAACCGGGGGTTTTCCCATGTCGCAGGAAGTCGAGAAGCCGTTGTCCGGTCGATTGGAGAGCGGCGATGGTTTCGTCGCGCCGCGTTATCGGAGCGGCCAGCGCACCGCCGACGCGCTGCTCGAGGCGGGCCGTGTCTTGCTCACGGATATCAGCTACGAGGCGCTGAGCATCAACGATCTGTGCAGCAGCGCGAATCTCACGAAAGGCGCTTTCTATCGCCGTTTCGAGAGCAAGGACGCTTTTTTTCTCGCGTTGCAGCGGCTTGCACTGGATGACGCGGCCCGGATCAAGGAGTCGCTCATGACGAAATTCGACCGGCCCGAAGGCGGCTCGATGAAATTCGGGGAATGCGCGTATCTGGTGGTCGATGCAGTGCGCACGTGGCATCTCAAGCACTGCGGCGTGATCCGCGCGTCGCTACAACGTCGCGACCATACGTCCAACGGCTGGATACCGTTTCGGGAATACGGCAAGGGATTCGTCGACGAAGTCACCGACCGCATGATTCGCCTGCCCGAACTGCGCAGAGACAAGCAAGCGCTGGCGCGGCTGAAGAACGGATTCCAGGCGGTGATCGCGACGATGGTCAATGCGGCGTTGAACGATCCGGGACCGCTGCATCTCGACGATACGGCGATGAGCGAAGCGCTGGGGCAGATGCTCGTGTTCTATGTGGCCGGGCAGGGGCGGTCGTCGTAGCGGAAACGGCAGGGATGGATCGCTCGATCTAAGGCCTCGCGAACGCTATTTCCATTTGGCAGTCCGGCAGTGTGGAGTCGGGCGCGTGAACGACGAACACCGAGCCCCAGCGCCTCCATGATGATGCGAGCCTGAAGCCAGAGCAGTTTGCAAGGCAGCCTTTCGCGTCGTTGGCGCGCGGCTGGATCGAATATGCCGAACTTTCTTGCGTTCTATTTTGATGTCGATGACCGGGTTCGGCCAATTGCCGCCTTTCGCCAAGACGATCGCGCGGTCATTCAAGTGACTTCTGCGCACCGCAATCGGCCATGAGCCGATCGTCGGACGCATGGCGCGTTGTGCGAGGAGCGAGAACGTGGAATGCACCCATGCATTGACGCTATGCTAGCGCAGCGCCGCCATCAAGCAGCACGGTCGAACCCGTGGCGTAACCGGTGGAAGCGAGATACAGGATAGCGTTCGTCACGTCTTCTGCTTGACCCACGCGTCGTACCGGCAACCGGGCCTCGGCATCCGCGTACATGCGCGTTCGGGCAACCTCGTCCAGATTTGACCACAGCGACGTGGCGATCAAACCGGGCGACACTGTGTTGACGCGAACCGGCGACAATTCCAATGCGAGGCCTCTTGCTAGCGCTTCGAGTGCTGCATTAATCGCACCTTGGAGCACTGAAGTCTTTCGCGGTCTCACGCTCAGAAATCCTGATACCAGTGTGAGCGAGCCGCCCTCCCGGATTTGCACCGCTCGCGCGACACGATAGGCGCCCCAAAACTTACTGTTCATGGCCGCGTATGCTTCGCAGAGCGGCAGTGAGCGGGCGGGACCCATGGGTGTCTCGCCCGCTGTCACCACCACATGATCGTAGACGGGGGCATTAGCGAAATATCTTTCGACAAAAGCGTCATCGGTAATGTCAAGGACGGTTGTGGTGACTTGCGCATTGACGTCTGCCGCGATCTGCCGCGCGCACACGTCGAGCTTAGCTGCGTTGCGGGATGCAATGGTTACTCGTGCCCCTTGAGCGGCGAACGACCTCGCCGTCGCCGCGCCCAGACCGGCACTGCCGCCCACGATTAGAACCGCCTTGTCTTGGAACAGTGATGATTCCATGGACCTTCTCCAATTGATTTTAAAGACGCTCAGCCACTGATGCTCGCGTCATAGCGGGGATTCACGAGATATCAGCGATGCGATGGTGCGAAAAAATCGTGTCGTAGCGTTGAAAGTTGCAGCCGCCGGGGACGGCGCGCGATATAAGGCTCTCAACGCCATTCAATGAAGAGTGATCGAGCGCCTCGATCACCAGAAGTCCCGAGAAGGCACCTTCCTGACTGCTTCGCATCGACTTTTCCCGCGTTGCGATGGATGTCGCATCCGTCTTTACCGCCATCGCACGCGCTGCAACGATCCAGTCCAACCCCACAACATCGTCGAGCATTTTTTGACCGGCGAGACCGACCAAAGCCTCGGGCATCGAATCCTCGAACCTCGCGACCGCGATGTGAGTGCCGTACGCGCGGCCATGGTTTGCCGTGTGCGTCACGCCGCCGCCTCGCCTAAAATGCATCAGTGCTGGCATTATTTTTTGGGTCCACGGTGTAGGCGCGTTGAGTCGCGCGAGGTAGCCATCGCTGGACATGACATCCGCGCTCGCCAGTTCGTACAACATCAGATATTCGGACGGTGATCGGTCGCGACGCTTGAATACACGGCCCGAAAGGAAGCCTGGAACGCCTACGCGTTCGAAGATATGCTCGCGCGTCAGCCAATGGAGATAGTCCACCTCCGTTTCCGTCGCGATCGTGCTCCAGATCGCAAGCAAGCCGTCTGATTGATTGTTCATTTACTCCTCGCTTCATATAGTTGATTGACAGCGCTTTCCGATACGTTCCGCGATCACGTTCACAGCGTTGCCTGATTTGCGTTCGTAGCATGGTTGCCGATGACGTCGTCCGTGGAGTCGAGACGATTCATGTCGATTCCGGCGGTCTCGGGGCCGATCGCGATCATGCAGAACGAGAGCACGTTAAGCGTGGCGACGAGGGCCACAAGTGGCCAGGGGGAGCCGTGACTCAGGTTCAGCAGCCACGTCGCGACGACTGGAATCGGCCCGCCGGCGAAGAGGCTCGCTCCGGTGAAGGCCAGCGCGGATCCGGAATAACGGACGTTGGTGGGAAAGACTTCCGCGAATGCAACCGGCTGAATGCCGGTTTGAACCTGCGTGAAGCCCATAAACAGTCCCATCGCCAGTGCCATCATGGCGAAGCTTCGCGTTCCGAGCATCGGAAAGTAGATCATCATGATGATGAACGTGGCCGTGGACGCCATCAACAGCGTGCGCTTGCGTCCGATTTTGTCGCTGAGAAGGCCGCCGGCGATCGAGCCCACGACCGCGCATGCATTCGCGATCATCAGCAGCGTGAAGCCGGTCTGCTTCGGCACGCCGAGCGAGTTGGTCAGATAGCCCAGCGTAAACACGACGGCGAGATAAAAGAGTGCCGTAGGTCCGCAGAAGAACAACATCATGCGGACGATCGTCTTCCAGTGCAGCCGGAACGCGTCGCGTAGCGGACTGCCGAGCGTCCCGACGGCGGACTGCTTCATCTGCACAAAAGCGGGTGTTTCCGATACGCGCAGTCGAATATAGATGCCGACCAACACCAGAAGAAAGCTCATGACGAAGGGGATACGCCAGCCGTAACTCAGGAACGTGTCAGCGGTCATCGTAGCGGAGAGGACGAGCAATACCGCGTTCGCAAGTATCTGGCTCAATGGCGCGCACATGCCGATGAGCCCGGAGTACTTTCCACGCCGATTGGAAGGCGCATGTTCAAGCGCCATGAGCTGACCGCCGGTCGATTCTCCGCCGAGCGCGAACCCCTGGATGATGCGCAAAAGCACGAGCAGAACGGGAGCCAGCATGCCGATTTGGGCGTATGTCGGAAGCAGACCCATCAATACCGAGGTGATGCCCATTACGGAAACGGTGCCGAGCATCAGATTGCGCCGCCCGATCTTGTCGCCAAAGTAGCCGCAGATGATAGCGCCCAACGGGCGCGCCGCGAGACCGACGCTGAACGTCGCGAGTGATGCAAGCAGCGCCGAACTCGGCTCCATGGATGGAAAGAACAGCTTGGGCAGCACAGTTGCGGCGACTGAGCCGTATAGCGTGAAATCGAACCATTCGAGCGCCGTTCCGAGCGTCGCGGCGCTGACCGCGCGCTGTGCCATCGAGCGCGTCGAATCGGCAGCGTGATTTGCTTCCTTTGACATGTCTCCTCCGTGAATCTAAAAAATTTGGGTTTTCTTGACTTTGGCTTAGGAATACTAATTACTATGATCTGAAATCATCCTCGCCATCAAGCGCATCGGATGCGATTCGTCTCCTAGCTGGTGATGCTTACTGCGAAGTTGGGACCTTGCATGGCTCGCCGCAGCATCGGCGATACGCCGCTCGCCTCGGACAACTCGGCGGCCGTCGACATCAACGGAGACACGAGCGCCTTCATGCGCTCATCGTTTAGCCTCGACATCGGGCCCGCGATGATCAAAATCGCGCGGACCTCGCTGTTCGTCGCGCGTACGGTCGTAGCCATTGAACTCATCGACGGCAGGAACATATCGTGAGTCGTCGCGTAACCGTCAGCACGCGCAATCTCGATCAAGGGTAGAAGCGTTCTGAACGTCGTCGGCGCCTGCGGCCCGAAGTCCGCCGGCGCGCCAAAGCCTTGCTTCGATACCAGCCTCATGATGTCTTCGTCGCTTTTGCCGGCGAGCCAAATTATGCCCGCAGCACTACAAGACAGCGTCACCGGGCGGCCCATCTCGGGGTCGTAGCGGATGCCCTGCCGTGCGCCTTGCGCCTTGGCGACGTAAATAAGCTGCTCGCCGTCGACAATCGCGAGTCGAACTAGTTCGCCAGATGTCGACGCGAGGCGCTCAAGGATTGGCTGCGCGATATCGACGACTCCGCCCGCGCTCAGAAAGCGCAACCCGAGCGACGGCATCTTCATAGTTAGGGTGAATTCGCCGCGCCGTTCGTCCTTGCGCACGTAATCTTGTTCCATCAGATCGGCGAGCAGTCGGTGTGTCGCGCTGACCGGCAGGTCGAGTTTAATCGACAACTCGGAAAGCGTCTTACCCTCCGGTGAACTGGCGAGCTCTTCCAGTACACGAAGGATTCGTTCAGCGACTGCGCTCATTGCTCGGCCTCGGGATGGGTTGCACGACGGCTCTGGCACCGTGACCACAGTTTAATGGAAAGTATTTGCATTTTGCAAAGAATTTCCAAAAATACGAGGCGAGGACGCGGCGGAAGCGTTCAGCCTTGCGCGCCCCGAAGATCGTCGATTGCGCGAATAGCTAGGAGGTAGCTGTTCGCGCCAGCGCCGCAGATCACTGCGGTCGCCGCCACCGAGCTCGTCGAGTAACGGTATTCCTCGGAACCCCGGTGGATGTTTGTGATATGCACCTCGACCACCGGTCGGCGGATCAGCTTGACCGCGTCGAGCACCGGAATCCGCTCGAAGGAAAAGCCGGCAGGATTGGTGATCTGCGCGGCGTCCTGCAGGAACGCCTCCTGGATCCAGTCGATCAGCTCGGACTCGCTGTTGGTCTAACGGAACACGCACTCGAACTCGAGCGTGTCGGCCAGAGCTACGCAGTTGTGTCCGATGTCCTTGAGCGTGGTGTTGCCGTACAGGTGAGGCGTCCCGGACGCCCAGCATGTACAGGTTGGAGCCGTTGAGGATGTAGAGCTTGCGACTCATGGTTTCAGTGTGGTGTGCTGCATTCCAGGGCCGTGTTTCTGGTTTCCCGGGACGTCGCAATCATGAGGAAGGAGAGCAGGTTGAGCGAACCGCAAACCGCGACGATGGCCCACGGCGAGCCGTGAAAGGCGTTGAGCAGCGCCACGGCGACGATCGGCATCGGCCCGCCGGTGAGCACGTTGGCGCCCGAGTACGACAGTGCTGAACCCGTGTAGCGCGCCTCGGTCGGAAACGACTCGGCGAACCATACTGGCTGGATACTGTTCTGGAACTCCTTGAAGCCGAGGAAGGCGCCCATCCCTACGATCTCGACATGGGCCAGGCCGCGCGGCTTTCATGCACGTCGACCGGACTCGCGTGGCTCATGACGATGTCCGACGAGCAAGCTGCCGCACTAGTCCTGAAGCAGGGCATCGGTCAGCCGAAGGAGTTCGGCCTCGATGCGCCGACAACGCTAAAAGCACTGGCCGGTTTCCTGCACGCCGCGCGGGTGCGCGATTACGCGATGATCGACGAGGTCTTTGCGCCAAGAATGTCTGCGGTTGCGGCACCCGTGGTCAGCGGCTCGAGTAGCGTCGGCGTCATCAGCCTGGCGGGGGCGCGGGCGCGGCTGACGGTCGAGAAGATTCACGAATACTCGGTGCTGCTGCGCGAGGCGGCCAATGAACTCACGCAGTTGAGCACTATGGCTGGATTTCCCGCGCGACCGCGTCTCGGCAAGGGATGAGCAGAAATCAGTCCAAGGTTCTTCGGCAGGCGACAAACGTCGCCTCGGATGATTTTTTAGGGTATTGCGGGATGGATGACCGGCCCACTCTATTAGCGGCCCTTGGGTACCTGACTGCATGACCGACTGCAGTGGGTCGCCAAGCGCCTTCACACTCTCTAACCGGACGCCGCTCGACTCCTTTGGCGGCAGCCCTTCGGTATCGGAGGTTCCGTGGCAGCCGAGCCAATTCCGACTGCAAACTGGTCAACGAATTCTGTGCGAGCGAGACCGCGTGTCGACTCACGGGTTTACCCTAATGTCGAACGGTGATGGTCAGAGCGGGGCTGTTAAACCGCAGGTGTCGGACCGTGCGCGGTACACGGCGGAACTGCGAGCTTCATCCTAAGTAATTGTTTTCTCGAGAAAAATGTGCGCCGCATCAGGTGCGGGATGCCGCGTACCAGTTCAGAGTTAAGTGAATCTCGACAGGAATCCCCCACTCGCATCCCCTCCTTGAAATTGTCAAACTCGATCCATATAATTGGCACTCACCGCACGAGAGTGCTAACAAGATTGCCGTCCGGCGAGATTGTTCTCAACGGGCGGGTTTTCCCGCGTTTTCAGTCTCAATCAAGAGAGGAGTGTGTATGAACCTTCGTCCTTTGCACGATCGCGTCATCGTCAAGCGTCTGGACCAGGAAACCAAGACCGCATCCGGTATCGTGATTCCGGAAGCCGCGGCTGAGAAGCCGGATCAAGGCGAAGTGCTGGCCATCGGCCCGGGCAAGCGCGATGACAAGGGCGTGCAGAACGCTCTCGACGTGAAGGTCGGCGACCGCGTTCTGTTCGGCAAGTACGCCGGCCAGACCGTCAAGGTCGACGGGCAGGAACTGCTCGTCATGCGCGAAGAAGACATCATGGCCATTCTGGTCAAGTAAGCATCCTTCCTGCACGTTCCGGCTTCGTCCGACTGGCCGCTTTGTGAAGCGCCGCGACGAAGCCCGCAAACCGAATCGAATCAAGGAGTTTGGATATGGCAGCTAAAGAAGTCACTTTTGGCGATTCCGCACGCGCGAAGATGGTCGAAGGCGTGAACATCCTGGCCAACGCGGTCAAGGTCACGCTGGGTCCGAAGGGCCGCAACGTCGTGCTCGAGCGCTCGTTCGGCGGCCCGACGGTCACCAAGGACGGCGTGTCGGTCGCGAAGGAAATCGAACTGAAGGACAAGCTCCAGAACATGGGCGCGCAAATGGTCAAGGAAGTTGCTTCCAAGACCAGCGACAACGCAGGCGACGGCACCACGACCGCTACCGTGCTCGCGCAATCCATCGTTCGCGAAGGCATGAAGTACGTCGCATCGGGCATGAACCCGATGGACCTGAAGCGCGGCATCGACAAGGCCGTTGCAGCAGCAATCGAAGAACTGCGCAAGATCAGCAAGCCCTGCACGACGAACAAGGAAATCGCGCAAGTCGGCTCGATCTCGGCGAACAGCGACACGTCCATCGGCGATCGTATCGCTGAAGCCATGGACAAGGTCGGCAAGGAAGGCGTCATCACCGTCGAAGACGGCAAGTCGCTGGAAGACGAACTGGACGTCGTGGAAGGCATGCAGTTCGACCGCGGCTACCTGTCGCCGTACTTCATCAACAATCCGGACAAGCAAGTCGCCGTGCTCGACAACCCGTTCGTGCTGCTGCACGACAAGAAGGTGTCGAACATCCGTGACCTTCTCCCGGTTCTGGAACAAGTCGCGAAGGCCGGCCGTCCGCTGCTGATCATCGCTGAAGACGTCGAAGGCGAAGCGCTGGCAACGCTGGTCGTGAACAACATCCGCGGCATTCTGAAGACCGTTGCCGTCAAGGCTCCGGGCTTCGGCGACCGTCGCAAGGCCATGCTGGAAGACATCGCGATCCTGACCGGCGGTCAAGTCGTCGCGGAAGAAACCGGCCTCACGCTCGAGAAGGCAACGCTGGCTGAACTGGGCCAGGCGAAGCGTATCGAAGTGGGCAAGGAAAACACGACGATCATCGATGGCGCTGGCGAAGCCGTGAACATCGAAGCGCGCGTGAAGCAAGTGCGCAAGCAGATCGAAGAAGCGACGTCGGACTACGACCGTGAAAAGCTGCAAGAGCGCGTGGCCAAGCTGGCCGGCGGCGTTGCAGTGATCAAGGTCGGCGCTGCGACCGAAGTCGAAATGAAGGAAAAGAAGGCACGTGTCGAAGACGCACTGCACGCAACGCGCGCAGCCGTGGAAGAAGGCATCGTGGCGGGCGGCGGCGTTGCGCTGATCCGCGCACGCAAGGCAATCGACGGCCTGAAGGGCGCGAACGCAGATCAAGACGCTGGTATCAAGATCGTCCTGCGCGCGATGGAAGAGCCGCTGCGCCAGATCGTCACGAACGGCGGCGAAGAAGCATCGGTCGTCGTGGCGGCTGTCGCTCAGGGCTCGGGCAACTACGGCTACAACGCAGCCACCGGCGAGTACGGTGATCTGGTCGAAGCCGGCGTCGTGGACCCGACGAAGGTCACGCGCACCGCGCTGCAAAACGCGGCATCGGTGGCTGGCCTGCTGCTGACGACCGACGCAGCCGTTGCCGAACTGCCGAAGGAAGATGCTCCGATGCCTGGCGGCATGCCCGGCGGCATGGGCGGCATGGGCATGGACATGTAATCTGGCTGACGCCGGTTACATCGGCGCGGGCTTCGAAAGAGGCTCGCGCCGTGCCAAAAGAAAACCCGCAGCGATGCGGGTTTTTTTACGTCCGGTCTATTTGTTCATCTCTTCGCGCAATTTCTGCGCGGCCGCCCTGTAGTCGTACGTCGGATAAAACTCCGTCCGATAGCCGCCCCACGCGGTGCTCTCGATCGCGCGGTTGACTTCGCGCAGCCGGTCCGCGGGCACGCGCAGCGTCACCACCTGTCCGATGCCCATCATCACGTACCACGAGACCACTTCCACGCCCGGCGGCGGAAACTGCTTGAAGTAGCCTTGTTCCTTCAGTTGCTGGTTGATCTGCGGCAGCGTCTTCGATTCGTCGTGCTTGAGGAAGATCGTCAGCAGGAACGTGCCGTCGCCGGCAGGCGTCGCGTTCTGCGCTTTCGCGGGCGTGATCGAGATAAACAACGACGCGGCCAGCGCGGCCACGAGCAATTTGTGCATCGGGCAATCTCCCAAGAACGTCAGACTTTGTGATGAATCCGCAACCGCTCCATCAGATGCAGCGCGTTGGGCTGCGCGTGGCCCTCGGCGGTGTTGTCGAAGATGCACCAGACTTCGGCGGTCTTCTTCGCACGGTTATGCAGCGTGCGCGCGAGATCGTCGAGATAGGTGTAGTTGTAGGAAGACTTGTAGAGCTCGGGCGAGCCGTGCAGCCGCACATAGACGAGCGACGCGTCCGCGCGATGCTTGATCTCGCATTCGTCGGGAATCGGGTCGGCGTCCACGTACGCGATGTGATGGGCCTTCAGCAGCGCCGCCGCGTGCGTCGTGAACCAGCTATGCTCGCGCGCCTCGAACGCGACCGGCAGCTTCGTGCGTTCGCGCAACGCCTTGAAAAAAGTTTCGGCGACGTCGTGATCGAACGGCAGGCTCGGCGGCACTTGCACGAGCCAGCAACCGAGCTTGTCGCCGAGTTTGCCGGCGCCCTGAAGGAATTCGTCGAGCAGGGATTCGGTATCGACGAGACGCGCATCATGCGTGATCGCCTTCGGCATCTTGACCGAGAAACGGAACGACTCGGGCACGCTCTCCGCCCAGTGCGCGTAGGTCTGCTCGCGATGCGGCTTATAGAAACTGGAGTTGATCTCGACGCACGTCAGCACATGCGAATAGCGTTCGAGATGCGTGCCTTCGTGCGGAAAGCTAGCGGAGACTGTGCTCGAAAGACCCCAGCCCGCGCAGCCGATGCGGATCGCGCCTTGCGGGCCGGGCTTGTGCAGATGGGGCAGTCGATATGGCATGCGCTCGCGTCGCCTCCCTTATTGTTCGGGCGTCAGTGTCGGGCTTCTCCGGGCAGTCCGGTTGGATCGTCGGGGAGCGAGGTCGTGTCGCCGTCTTCATCGGCATCGTTCGAGCGCGCCCAGAAGAAGCGATCCGGCAGATACGCGCCCATGCCGGGCCGAAACGCGGCGCGCGCGGCCTGGAACACGTACTCCTGCGCCTCGCGCGCGGCCTCGGCAGGCTCCTGACCGTTCGCGAGCAGAGCGGCGACGGCCGCGCCGAGTGTGTCGGTCAGGCCCATGATGCGCTGAACGCTGCGCTCCCACGTGTCCTGGCGCACTTGTCCCTCTTCGCTGTAGAGCGTGTTCACGTGCCGATGCGTGCCGGTTTCCATCGCGAGCACGTACTCGCAGCCTTGCGCCAGAATGTGGGAAATCGCGGAATCGAGCGTCGGCGATTCGGCGTCGCTGTCCGGCTGGGCAAGCTGCAGTAGCGTGGCGTGATCGGCAATCAGCATGGTGGTCTGCGGCACGAGCAGATCGGCAAGCGATTCGCGCAGTTCGTCGGCGGACAGCACGTGTTCGTCGTCGAGCGTGAAATCGGGCGCGAGAATGAGCGGCACGTCGTCGTAGTCGGACACGACTTCGGCGATGGCGGACACGAGCTCCGCGCGGGTCGCCGCGCCGATCTTGAACGCGGAGACCGGCATGTCTTCCAGCAACATGCGCGCCTGGGTCGCGACGGTGTCCGGATCGAGGCCGGTCACTTCATCGCAGCTTGCGGAGTCGCGCACCGCGTAGCCGGTGAGCACGGTCGCGCCGTGGCAGCCCATGCTCGCGAGCGTCAGCAGGTCGGCCTGCAGGCCGGAGCCGCCCGTGGGATCGGAAAGCCCGAAGGTGAGTACGATCGGAGGAGAATCGCCGGTCATGGCAAAAGCGGACATTATGGTATTGATTGCTTGAATGGACGATCGGCTCTGAGCGAACTCGTCCGCGCTGAAGCGCGTAAGCGAATGCCCGCCCGGTCATGTCTGATTATGCGGCCTAATGCCGCCGGTCTGTTCTCTTTGCGCACTTTTTTCCGGCGCGCCAGCCTTGGGCGCCTGAAACCGGCGCGACGTCCGTTTCGGCCGATGTCGCTCTGCACGAACCCGGACGGCCCGCTTGCTAGGCATCGACACGGCAACACGGTACCATCATGTCCTAATTTCAACCGACCATTCGACGCGGCATAAGTATGGAACACAGAAGCTGGATGTGCCTGATCTGCGGCTGGATCTACGACGAGGAAGCGGGATTGCCCGAAGAGGGCATCGCGCCGGGCACGCGCTGGGAGGACGTCCCGATCAACTGGACCTGTCCCGAATGCGGAGCCCGCAAGGAAGATTTCGAGATGGTTCAGATCTGATCTTGTCGTTCTGCCGCGCCGCATGACTCGCGTCATGCGGCGCGCCTTTTTTGCGGACCGCAACAGTGCGGCGTGTCCAATTTTTCTGATTTTGCGGCGTAGGGCGAGTTCGTTGCGGCGATTCCGGTGCCGCACGATGTTGGCGAACAAAGGTGAAGGTGCAAGACGCCTTGCCGAGCGTATTCGATTGCCCAGCGCGCTCGTTGAGGCATACGCTTGAAGAGGCGAGGCGACAGCCGCCTCGCTTACCGATGACGCATTTCAACCGCGCGCACGGCGGCGTTCGATCGCCGTGTTCGCGAAACGGCTCGTGAGCGCTCGTTATGACATCTCGTCCCGATTTGCCCGTTCCCCTCGAAGCCCTGCCCAATCCGCGCGGCGGATCGGTGCGACTCGCCGAAATGGCGCTGACCGACGCGCTGCATGCGTTCCAGCGTCAGGGCGAAACCGGGGCCGCGCTGAAGCGCGCCATCGCCGCGTTGCATTCGGCGGGCTGGCTGCCCGCGCAGCGTTTCGCCGAGGCGCTCGCGCTCGTCGCGCCGCTCGGCGACGAATCGGAAGGGAGCCACGCGCGCATCGCCGACGCGATCGCCGTATTTCGCGGGGCGGTCGAGCGCCACAATCTGCGCGAGCTCTCGTGTTCGACCGTGCTTTTCGATCACTATCGCGGCTTGCACGCGCTGCTGGCCATGCACACGCGCGTCGCGCCCGTTTCCTACGACGACCTCGCGCTCGCGGGCCGCGCGATCGCGCCATCGACATTGCGCGGCATCGCACCCGAGCGCCTCGCGCACGTGCGGGCGCGCTACGAGGAGGCGCTGCTCAAGCTCCTGCGCGGGCCGGCCGAAGCATCCGCCGATGCCTTCGCGCGCCTCGATGCCTGCCTCGACGAACTGCGCGGTCCCGATCCCTACGATTTCTGGCGGCTGGCGTCGTCGACGGTCCGTGCGCTGCGTGAACGCGCCGAACGCAGCGGCGGCGAGCTCGATCATTTCGCCGACACGAAGCGCCTCTACGCACGTTTCAACCTCGTGCTGGCGGATCAGGCGCATGCGCTGTCGTATGCGCCGCGTTCGCTCGTGCGCGCGACGCTCGCGCTGCTGTGGCGCGATTTCGCGCTGTACGGCGCGGCGTCCGAAGACGTCGCGCACGTCGACGTGCTCCGCGACTATGGCCTGACCGTGGCGTGGCACGTCGCGGCGACGCCCGCATCGGAAGCGGCGTGGGAAGCGGGCGCCGCGCAGGCCGGCGACGAAGCCTCGCGCGATGCCGCGACCCGCGATCTCGGCGTGCTGCGCGTGAACGCAGCCGCTTACGAGGACTTTTTGCAGAGCGCGGAGACATCGATCGATTCGCTCGTCGAGCGCGGCACGCAGGCAAGCGAAACCGGCACGGTGGACGAAGCCGCGGCGCTTTCCGCGGCGGACGCGTCGCATCGGCTGGGTGCGGCGGCCTGCGCGCTGGGCCTCGGGCATGTCGCGCTGCTTGCGGACACGCTCGGCCTGGCCTGGCGGCGCGTCGCGCATCACGGAGAAACGCATGCCGATGGCGCCGAAGGCGCGACGCGCGGCATCGATGCCACCGTGCCCGAGCGCGCCGCCCAAATGCTGCGCTCGATGCTGCATCAGGCGGCGGCCGGCATTGCGCCTTCCGAAGGCCGCGTGTCGATCGTCGCGCTCACCGCGATGATCGAGAAGCCGGCGCTGATCGCGCGTTAGTCGTCCTCGGGCGGCGCGGCGGGCTTCGCGCCCGGCCCGCGCACGACGTCGTAACGCGCGAGCGTGCGTTTTCGCGCGGCGTCGTGATCGACGATCGGCTGTGGATAATCCGCGCCGAGCGACACTTTCGCGGCCTTCAGCGCATCGGGCCTGGCGAGCCACGGCGCGTGGATATCGCGATCCGGCAGGCCCGCGATTTCCGGCACGTAATGCCGGATGAACCTGCCCGTGGCGTCGAACTTCCGCGACTGCGTGACCGGATTGAAGATGCGGAAGTACGGCTGCGCGTCGCAGCCGCTGGACGCGGCCCATTGCCAGCCGCCGTTGTTGTTCGAAAGCTCGAAGTCGTTCAGGAGCGCTTCGAAGTACGCCTCGCCGCGCCGCCAGTCGAGGCCCAGATCCTTTGTCAGAAAGCTCGCGACCACCATGCGCAGCCGGTTGTGCATGTAGCCGGACGTGTTGATCTGCCGCATTGCCGCATCGACGAGCGGGTAGCCCGTCTCACCCGCGCACCATGCGGCGAAAGCGGCGTCGGCGGCATCGCCCGTTTCCCAGCGGATGCGGTCGTATTCCGGCGTGAACGCGCGATGATCGCCCGGCACTCCGACGTGCGGAAAATGGTGCAGCACGGAGAAATAGAACTCCCGCCAGATCAGCTCGCCGAGCCAGGTTTCCGCGCCCTTGTCGCCGTGGCGCTGTGCATCGTGCGCGCTGCGGGCGAGCGCGCGGATCGACACGGTGCCGTGCCGCAAATGCACGCCGAGATAGCTCGGGCCTTTTAGCGCGGGAAAGTCGCGCGTGCGGCCGTAGTCGGTCATGCGGTCGCGGAAATCGTCGAAGAGTTCGTACGCGCCGCTCGTGCCGGCGGGAAACGCGGGGCCGTGCGCGTCCGGAAAGCCGAGCGCGGCGAGCGACGGAATCGCGTGCTTCACGCCCGACGGCGGCTTCCCGAGCGCGTTCAGATGGTCCTCCGACGCGTACGGCTTCAGCGCGTCCGGCGTGAGCGCGGCGAGCCACTTGCGCTTGTACGGCGTGAAGACGGTGTACGGTTTGGCGGAGCCTGTCATCACGTCGTCATGATCGAAGACGGCCTGATCCTTGAACGTGAAGAACGCGATACCCTGGCTCGCGAGTTTCTTCGCGACGGCCTCGTCGCGCGCCTTCGCGGCCGGCTCGTAGTCGCGGTTGGCGAACACGGCATCGACGCCGCACTCGCGCGCGAGCGTCGGAATATCGTGAACCGGATGACCGTGCCGCACGATCAGCGCGCCGCCGGCCTCGCGCAGCGTGCGATCCAGTTCAACGACGCTCGCATGGATGAACGGCACGCGCCGGTCCTTTTTGTCGAGCGGCGAGAGAATATCGCGATCGAAAACGAAGGCGCACAGCACGCGGCGGCACCGTGTAAGCGCATGATAGAGTGCAGCATTGTCTGCCGCGCGCAGGTCCCGCCGAAACCAGACCAGACCTACATCAAAGTCGGCCATCTCGCAGCGCCTTTGTTAAAATTCTGAATTATGTCCAAGACTTCCGATCGCATCAATTTGACGAATCAGTTCCTGATCGCCATGCCCAACATGGCCGATCCGACGTTTTCAGGAACGGTGGTCTACCTTTGCGATCACACCGAGAAAGGCGCGCTCGGCCTCG
This sequence comes from Caballeronia novacaledonica, assembly GCF_900258035.1. GTDB lineage: Bacteria > Pseudomonadota > Gammaproteobacteria > Burkholderiales > Burkholderiaceae > Caballeronia > Caballeronia novacaledonica. Next base: position 95,159 of record NZ_OGTP01000009.1, read on the forward strand.
TCATCAACCGGCCGACCGACATCGATCTCCAGTCGCTCTTCAACCGCATCGATCTTAAACTCGAGATCGAGCCGCTCGTCCATTTGCCCGTGTATTTTGGCGGCCCCGTTCAGACCGAGCGCGGCTTCGTGCTGCATGAAGCGGGCGACGGCGAACCATACAGTTCGTCGATGAGCGTGCCCGGCGGCCTCGCCATGACCACGTCGAAAGACGTGCTCGAAGCGGTCGCGAGCGGCAAGGGCCCCGAGCGCTTCCTGCTCACGCTCGGCCACGCCGGCTGGGGCGCGGGGCAGCTCGAAGAGGAAATTTCGAAGAACGGCTGGCTCACGGTGGAAGCCGATCCGCGCATCATCTTCGACGTGCCCGCCGAAGACCGCCTCGAAGCGGCGCTCTCGCTGCTCGGCGTGTCGCGCTCGATGTTGTCCGGCGAAGCAGGGCACGCATGAGCCGCGAAGCCACGCTGCTGGCATTCGATTACGGCGAGAAACGCATTGGTGTCGCCGTCGGCAATACGCTCACGAAAAACGCGCGTGCGCTCGCCACGCTGGAAAACCGCGATCGCGAATATCGTTTCGTCGAAGTGGGCAAGCTGCTCGACGAGTGGAAGCCCGATACGGTGATCGTCGGCATGCCGATGCATCCCGATGGCACGCCGCATGAAATGAGCGCGCTCGCGAAGCGCTTCGGCAATCAGGTGAACGGCCGTTTCAACGTGCCCGTGCAATGGGTGGACGAGCGCTATTCCTCCGTCGACGCCAAGGCCGATCTGCGCGCGCGCGGCGTGCGCACCAACGCGCGCGGCCGCTTCGACGAGATCGACGCCGAAGCCGCGCGCGTCATCCTTCAACAATACCTCGACGGACTTGCCGACGATCATGAGTTCCATTGACGCCGAGTCGCTGTACCGCGCGCTCGTCGACCAGATTCGCGCCGCGTTCGGACAATCGCTTGCCGCACCCGACGGCCCCGTGCTCGCCGGCATCTACAGCGGCGGCGTGTGGCTCGCCGAGCGGCTCGCGAAGGATTTGCATGCACCGCACTTCGGCGTGGTGAATGTCGCGCTGCATCGCGACGACTACGCGAAAAAGGGCTTGCACAGCCAGGCGCGCCCGACCGAGCTGCCTTTCGATGTGAACGGCCGTCGCATTATCCTGATCGACGACGTGCTCTCGACGGGCCGCACCGTGCGCGCGGCGATCAACGAACTGTACGACTATGGCCGCCCGGCCTCGATCGATCTCGCGGTGCTCGCGGATCGCGGCGGCCGCGAAATGCCGATCGGCGCGCGCTTCACCGGCGCGACGGTGGAAGTGCCCGCGAACCAGAACCTCGTGCTCGCGCGTCGCGACGACGGCGGCTTCGCTTTCACGACCGAAGCGCGCTGAGCGACGCTCGCGGGCTTTTTCAAAGTAACACCCGGGATCATCATGAATACCGCCACTCAGGGCGCATCCGAGACGGGCGCGCTCACACAAGACAAGTTCCGGTACGGCTTTCTCAAGGGCAACCCGCAGCTCACGAAGAACGGCGAGCTCAAGCACTTGCTGACCATCGAAGGGTTGCCGCGCTCGATCGTCACGCACATTCTCGATACGGCCGAGCAGTTCGTGAGCGTGACCGACCGCGAAGTGAAGAAGGTGCCGCTTTTGCGCGGCAAGTCGGTGTTCAACCTCTTCTTCGAGAACTCGACGCGCACGCGCACCACGTTCGAGATCGCGGCCAAGCGCTTGTCGGCGGACGTGCTGAATCTGAACATCAACGCGTCGTCGACGAGCAAGGGCGAATCGCTGCTCGACACGATCAACAACCTTTCCGCGATGCACGCCGACATGTTCGTCGTGCGTCACGCGTCGAGCGGCGCGCCGTATCTGATCGCCGAGCATTGCGCGCCGCACGTGCACGTGATCAACGCGGGCGATGGCCGCCATGCGCATCCGACGCAGGGCCTGCTCGACATGTACACGATCCGCCATTACAAGCGCGACTTCACGAAGCTGCGCGTGGCGATCGTCGGGGACATTCTGCATTCGCGCGTCGCGCGCTCGGACATTCACGCGCTGACCACGCTGGGCGTGCCGGAAGTGCGCGCGATCGGCCCGCGCACGCTCTTGCCGAGCAACCTCGACCAGATGGGCGTGCACGTCTATCACAATCTCGACGAAGGTCTGAAGGGCGTCGACGTCATCATCATGCTGCGCCTGCAAAACGAGCGCATGAGCGGCGCGCTGCTGCCTTCCGCGCAGGAATATTTCAAGAGTTGGGGACTCACGCCCGAGCGCCTCGCGCTCGCCGCGCCCGATGCGATCGTCATGCATCCGGGTCCGATGAACCGTGGCGTGGAAATCGACTCGCAGGTGGCCGACGGCCCGCAATCGGTGATCCTGAATCAGGTGACCTTCGGCATCGCCGTGCGCATGGCGGTGATGGGCATCGTGGCCGGCAACAGCGACTGAAGAAATCGACATGAAGATCCAGATTCAAAACGGCACGATCATCGACCCGGCCGCGGGCACCGAAGAGCGCAAGGACGTGTTTATCGCGGCGGGTAGGATCGTCGGCATCGGCGAGGCGCCTCTCGATTTCAACGCGGCGAAGATCATCGACGCGAGCGGGCTTTACATCGCGCCGGGTTTCGTCGATTTGTCCGCGCGCTTGCGCGAGCCGGGCTTCGAGCACAAGGCGACGCTCGAATCCGAAATGGCCGCCGCGATGGCGGGCGGCGTGACGAGCCTCGTCTGTCCGCCCGACACCGACCCGACGCTCGACGAGCCGGGCCTCGTCGAGATGCTCAAGTTTCGCGCGCAGAAGCTGCATCTGGCGCATGTGTATCCGCTCGGCGCGCTCACGATGGGCCTCAAAGGCGAGGCCATCACCGAGATGGTCGAGCTGACCGAAGCGGGCTGCATCGGTTTTTCGCAGGCTGATAACCCGATCGTCGATACGCGCACCTTGCAGCGCGCGCTGCAATACGCGACCACGTACGGCTACACCGTGTGGCTGCGCCCGCAGGACGCGTACATGTCGAAGGGCGGCGTGGCGGCGAGCGGCGCGGTGGCGTCGCGGCTCGGGTTGTCGGGCGTGCCGGTGGCGGCGGAAACCATCGCGCTGCATACCATTTTCGAACTGATGCGCGTGACGGGCGCGCGCGTGCATCTGTCGCATCTGTCGTCGGCGGCGGGCGTCGAGCTCGTGCGTGCGGCGAAGGCCGAGGGTCTCGCCGTGACGTGCGACGTGACGATCAATCACGTCCATCTGACCGACATCGACATCGGTTATTTCGATGCGCAATTCCGCCTCGATCCGCCGCTGCGCTCGCAGCGCGACCGTGACGTGATCCGCTCGGGTCTGGCCGATGGCACCATCGACGCGATCTGCTCCGACCACACGCCGCTCGACGACGACGAAAAGCTCTTGCCCTTCGCCGAAGCGACGCCCGGCGCGACCGGCCTCGAACTGCTGCTGTCGCTGACGGTGAAGTGGGCGCGCGAGGCGAACGTGCCGCTCGCGAAGGCGCTCGCGCGCATCTCGTCCGCACCCGCCGATGTGCTCAAGCTGCCCGCGGGCCGCGTCGCGACGGGCGCCATCGCGGATCTCTGCGTGTTCGATGCATCGAGCGAATGGCGCGTCGATCCGCAGAAACTGAAGAGCCAGGGCCGCAATACGCCGTTCCTCGGCTATGAGCTGCCGGCGCGCGTGCGTGCGACGATCGTCGGCGGGCACGTTGCGTACGAGAGCCGCTGATCATGAGCTACGCGTTGCGCAAGTTGCGGCTCGTCGTCCACTTGCTGTACGGCATGTGGGTCGTCGCGACGCGTTTCTCGCGCGTGTCGGCGGCAGAGCGCATGAGGCTGAACCGCGAATGGTCGATCGAGATGTTGCGGCTTTCCGGCATGAAGCTCGTCGTGCACAACGACGAGGCGCGGCTCGATGCGGGCGTGCTCGTCGTCGGCAATCACATTTCGTGGATCGATATTTACGTGATCAACGCGTGGCGTCCGACGCCGTTCGTGTCGAAGGCGGAGATTCGCAAGTGGCCGGTCGTCGGCTGGCTCGCGGAGCAACTGGGCACGGTGTTCGTGCAGCGCGAGAAGCGCAGCGACGCGAAGCGCATCATGCATGAGTTGGCGGATCGCCTGATGAAGGGCGAAATGATGTGCGTGTTCCCCGAAGGCACGACGACCGATGGCCAGTCGCTGCTGCCGTTTCACGCGAACATGTTTCAGGCGGCGGTCTCGGCGTCGTGCCCGGTGCAGCCGATCTGCCTGATGTATGAAGATGCGCAAGGAAGGCATTCGACCGCGCCGGCGTACATCGGCGATATGTCGCTCAACGATTCGCTGAATGCGTTGCTGGGCGCGGGGAAGATCACCGCGCATTTGTACGTGTGCGATCCGCTCGCGCCGGGCGCGGACCGGCGGTTGCTCGCGAGCGAGGCGCAGGCGGCGGTCGACGCGGCGCTGCAACGGATGCGTGGCGCGCCGGCTGTCGTCGAAACGGCAGCTGAGGTGGCGATCACTTCTTCATCGAGCAGCTCACCTGCGTGACCACGCGCTGCGCGGGATCGGCCGTCATGCGCACCGCCGAGAGTTTGTTGCCCCAGACACAGCCTGAATCGAGACACAGCACGTCGTCGCGAATCATGAGGCCGAGCGCCGCCCAATGGCCGAACACGATGGTCACGTCCTGCGTGCGGCGTTCCGGCACGTCGAACCACGGCATGTAGCCGGGTGGCGCGGCGTCGGGGCCGCCGTTGTTGGCGAATTCCATCGCGCCTTCGGGCGTGCAGAAGCGGATGCGCGTCAGCGCGTTGTAGATCACGCGCAGGCGATCCGCGCCCGTGAGCGAATCTTCCCAGCGATGCGGCTCATTGCCGTAGAGCGCCGCCAGCTTTTCTTTCCAGTTCGGCGCGCGCAACGCCTGTTCGAGTTCGTGGGCGAGTTCCATCGTCATCGTCGCGTCCCATTGGGGAAGGACGCCGGCGTGGACCATCAGCACGTTGTTCTCAAAATGCGCGACGGGTTTGTGACGCACCCAATCGATGAGATCGGCGGCGTCGGGCGCTTCGAGGATTTCGTCGAGCGTGTCGCCTTTTTTCGATTTGCGCAGTCCGGCGGCGACTGACAACAGATTCAGATCGTGATTGCCGAGCACGACCGTCGCACGCGAGCCGAGCGCGATCACTTCGCGCAAGGTCTGCAATGATTTCGGACCGCGATTGATGAGGTCGCCCGCGAACCAGAGCGGTGTGTCGGGGGAGGGCGCGGTTTTTTTAAGGAGACGCTGGAAAGGGTCGCAGCAGCCTTGGAGATCGCCGAAGACGAGCGGGGCGAGGGAACTGTCGATGCTGGAAGTCAGGGCGTCGGTCATTGAAGGCGGATGCGGAAGGCGGTGTGTGCGGTGATTATGGGGCAGGTGGTGAGGCGTGTCTGGCATTGCAAATTTGCAAGCACGCATACTCGCGGTTTTATTACTATTTCAGACAGAAGGTTTTGCATTCCCTGCTTTTATAATCGATCGTGAGTCTGGCGGCGGACCTGGCAGGCGCATGCCGAGCGCTGAATTTCTGGCTTGTTCGGTCGCGTGTTTCGTTTTTTGATTTGCAGAAGCGGCGAAGAGGTTTTTCATGATTCTTGTGACGGGGGGTGCCGGGTTCATCGGCGCCAATTTTGTTCTCGATTGGCTCGAAAGTTCGGATGAGTCCGTTCTGAACATCGACAAACTCACGTACGCGGGCAATCTGGGAACGCTCAAGGCGCTTGAGCACGACGCCCGCCTTGTGTTCGAGCGCGCGGACATCTGCGATCGCGCTGCGATTGATACGCTGCTGGCAAAGCATCAGCCGCGCGCCATTCTGCATTTTGCCGCTGAAAGCCACGTCGATCGCTCGATCCACGGTCCGGCCGATTTCGTGCAGACGAACGTCGTTGGCACGTTTACGCTGCTCGAAGCCGCGCGGATGCATTGGATTAAGTTACCCGAGGAGCAGAAGCAGGCGTTTCGCTTCCTGCATGTGTCGACCGACGAAGTCTTCGGCTCGCTCTCGTCCACTGACCCGCAATTCGCGGAGACCACGCCCTACGCACCGAACAGCCCATATGCGGCGACGAAGGCGGCTTCCGATCATCTCGTGCGTGCGTATCACCATACGTACGGATTGCCGGTACTGACCACCAACTGCTCGAACAACTACGGCCCATATCAGTTTCCCGAGAAGCTGATCCCATTGATGATCGCGAACGCGCTCGCGGGCGAGCCTCTGCCCGTTTATGGCGATGGTCAGAACGTGCGTGACTGGCTCTACGTCGGCGACCACTGCAGCGCGATTCGCGAAGTCCTTGCGCGCGGAGACGTCGGCGAGACTTACAACGTCGGCGGCTGGAATGAGAAGAAGAATCTCGACGTCGTGCGTACGGTTTGCGACTTGCTCGACGAGCTCAGACCGAAATCCAGCGGCTCCTATCGCGATCAGATCACGTATGTAAAGGATCGACCCGGTCACGACCGCCGCTATGCGATCGACGCGCGCAAGCTCGAACGCGCGCTCGGATGGACGCCGGCGGAAACGTTCGAGACAGGCATCGCGAAGACGGTTCAGTGGTATCTCGACAATCAGCAATGGGTTGACGGTGTGGCCTCCGGCGAATACCGGAAATGGGTCGAGACGAACTACGCGCAGCGCGCGTGAAGGAAAGACCATGACGCGCAAAGGCATCATTCTCGCGGGCGGTTCTGGCACCCGGCTTTACCCGATCACGCATGTCGTGTCCAAGCAATTGCTGCCCGTGTACGACAAGCCGATGATCTACTATCCGTTATCGACGCTGATGATGACCGGCATCCGCGACGTGCTGATCATCTCGACGCCGCAGGATACGTCGCGCTTCGAGGCGATGCTCGGCGACGGAAGTCAGTGGGGCATGAATTTCCAGTACGCGGTCCAGCCGTCGCCGGACGGGCTGGCACAGGCGTTCATCATCGGGCGAGAGTTCATTGGCAATAATCCGTCGACGCTCATCCTTGGCGACAACATTTTCTACGGGCACGATCTCGCGACCCAGCTTCAAGGCGCCGATGCCCGCGAAGACGGCGCGACGATCTTCGCGTATCACGTGCATGATCCTGAGCGTTATGGCGTCGTCGAGTTCGACAATGATTTCCGCGCGCTGTCTCTCGAGGAAAAGCCCGCGACGCCTCGATCGAATTACGCAGTGACAGGCCTGTACTTCTACGACAACACTGTATGCGACATCGCGGCGGACATCCAGCCGTCGCCGCGCGGCGAGTTGGAAATCACCGACGTCAACGCGCGCTATCTGAAAGACGGCAGGCTGAGCGTCCAGATCATGGGGCGCGGCCATGCGTGGCTCGACACCGGGACGCATGATTCGCTCATCGAGGCCGCAACTTTCGTCGCGACACTCCAAAAGCGCCAGGGGTTCATCGTGGCGTGTCCGGAGGAAATCGCGTACTGGCGCAAATGGATCGACGAAGAGCAACTGGTAAGACTCGCTACGCCACTCGCGAAGAACGCCTACGGCCAATATCTGCTCAATCTTCCCAAGGAACACATTGCATGGCCATCCAGGTGAGCGCGACCGCGCTGCCCGAAGTGAAGATCATCGAACCGAAGGTGTTCGGCGATGCTCGAGGGTATTTCTACGAAAGTTTCAACGCGCGTGAATTCGCCGAACTGGTCGCGAGGGGCGTCGAATTCGTGCAGGACAATCACTCGCGATCGGCGCGCGGCGTTTTGCGCGGGCTGCACTATCAGATCGAGCATGCGCAGGGCAAGCTCGTGCGGGTCGTGGAAGGCGAAGTATTCGACGTCGCCGTCGACATCAGGAAAAGCTCGCCGAGGTTCGGCAAATGGGCAGGCGTGAAGCTCTCCGCGGAGAACCATCGTCAATTGTGGGTGCCGCCGGGCTTTGCGCATGGCTTCGTCGTACTGTCGGACTCGGCGCAGTTTCTCTACAAGACGACCGACTACTGGTATCCGGAGCACGAACGCAGCATCGTATGGAACGATGAGTCGATCGGCATCGAATGGCCCATCGACTTCGAGCCGGTGCTTGCCGCGAAGGACCGCGACGGCAAGCGGCTCAGTGAAGCGGAGTGCTACGTATGACCATCCTGCTGACCGGGGTGAATGGCCAGATTGGTTTTGAGCTTGCGCGCACGCTGCAGGGATTGGGACGCGTTATCGCGCCGGATCGCAACACGCTCGATCTCCGCGATCTCGACCGCGTGAGAAACTTCGTGCGTGAAACGAAGCCGGAGGTCATCGTAAATCCTGCCGCATACACGGCGGTCGATCGAGCCGAAGACGAGCGCGACGAAGCGCATCGGCTCAATGCCGAGCTGCCCGCGTTGTTCGCGAGCGAATGCGCGCGGACCAACGCGTGGTTCGTCCACTATTCCACCGATTACGTTTTCGACGGCGCGAAGTCATCGCCCTATGTCGAAACCGATGCGGCCGCGCCACTAAATGTCTACGGCGAAGCAAAGCTCGCGGGCGAGCGTGCCATCGCGCAAAGCGGATGCCGCCATCTGATCCTGCGCACGAGTTGGGTGTACGGCGCGCGCGGCGCGAACTTCATGCGCACGATCCTGCGACTGGCGGAGCAGCGGCCCGAGCTCACGATCGTAGCCGACCAGTTCGGCGCGCCGACCTGGAGTCGGACGATTGCAGAACTTACCGCGAACATGTTGAGCCAGATCGCGGCGGCGGAGCGAAACAGGTCCGTCGCATTCGACGAACATCGGGGCATCTATCACCTGACGAACCACGGCAGGACGTCCTGGTACGAGTTCGCCCGCGAGATCTTGCGCATCTGGGGCAAGGAAGACCAGACGCGCATCGAACCGATTCCGGCAGCCGCCTATCCCGTCAGGGCGCGTCGTCCTGTCAACTCATGCCTGTCCAACGAAAAGCTCGCCAAGGTGTTCGGCCTCGTCGCTCCCGATTGGCTGCGGGCGCTGGAGTTGTGCGCGCAGCAGGGCTGATTACTTTATTCGAGCACGCTGGAAGCATCGAAGCGCGCACGCCAGCTGTTCGCTTCCCGAAACTCGGCGATGTCAACGTCGCTGGCGCGACAGCGCAGGGCAGCATCGATCGCGTCTCCAAGCTGATCAGGTGCATCGATCAGAAAAGTCGCCGGTTCGTTGCCACGCAGCGCCATCTCACCGAAGCCCGTCGATATAACGGGCAGGCCCATCGCCCGGTATTCATAGAATTTGATCGGATCGACACCGCCGGTCAGCTGATTGCGGATGAACGGAATGAGGCCGATGTCGAATTCGCGCATCGCCTTCAGCGCCTCGGCGTGCGGCACGGGCGGCAGCATCTGCACGTTGCTCGGCAGCGCGCCCGGAGGTTGCGAAAACACCGGGCCAATCAGCCGGACCCGATCGTTCGGACGCTGCCGCGCGAGCGCGGTAAGCCACACCCAGTCGAACCAGGGGCCCATTGTGCCGAGATAGCCGATTATCTTCGGCCTGCCATCGCCGAGCCGCGCGAGCTTGGCGACGTCGGGGGCTGGCAGGATCGACGGATCGAGCCCGTTGTAGACGAGGCACGCGTCGGGGCGCAGCGTCTGCCAGCGCGTGCGCAGCGCGGTTGACGACACGAGCAGCCGGTCCACGTCCGCCGCGATGCGCGCCTCGACGCGTGCCAGCGCCGCACGCGACACGCCGGTGTAGAACGCGGGAAAGTCGTCCATGCTGTCGTAGGCGGAGCACGCTGCGCCCGCGTGCCTGAGCAGGTCGAACGCGAGCGCGCTCGGTTTGCCGATCACCAGAAGCGTCTTCTCGGCGGCGCAGAAGCGCGCGACGCGCTCCGCAACCTGACGCCAGCCGAGACGGTTGATCAGGGTGCCGCCGGGTATCGGTTCGATAGGTAGCGCGCGCACGCCTTCAACCGTGACCCACTCCGGTCGATGCACCGTCGCACCCGAAGCGATTGCCGACGGACGGCGCAGATCGCGCAACGCGGGCAGACGCGTTGCATAGGGGTCGATCCACAGAACGCGACCGCCCGTCGTCGCGTGGAACCATTCGACGAACTTGTGCGGACGCTGCGCAAAGCTTGCCCACGGAAGGGGCGACACATAAACGAGTTGCCGCATCAGCAAAGACGTCCCTTAAGTACATCGACGATGCGGCCGGCCGCGCGGCCGTCGCCATAGGGCGAGACGCCCCGCGCCATCGCGCGGTATTCGCCGGGATCGTTCAGGAGTTTTGACGCCGCTTCGACAATGACATCGGTGCGCGTGCCCACGAGCCTCACGACGCCGGCCTCGATCGCCTCGGGTCGCTCCGTCTCGTGACGCAGCACGAGCACCGGCTTACCGAGCGCAGGCGCTTCTTCCTGCACGCCGCCGGAATCACTCAGAATGAGCGTCGCGTGCTGCATTGCCGCGACGAACGGCACATAGTCGAGCGGATCGGTCAGGATGATGCGCGGATGCCTGTCAAGAATGGAGAACACCACGTCGCGCACATTCGGGTTCGGATGAACCGGAAATAGAATCTGAATGTCGTCATGGCGCGCGAGCAGTTCGAGCAGCGCACAGCAAATGTTTCTGAGCGGCTCGCCGAAGTTCTCGCGACGATGCGCGGTGACGAGCACGAGACGCTTGCTTTCGTCGATATCAAGTCCGAGCGCGGGTTTTTCATGCGCGACGGAAAGGAGCGCGTCAATGACCGTGTTGCCGGTCATCCAGATCGTGTTGTCGGGTACGCGTTCGCGTAGCAGGTTCTGGCGCGCGCCTTCGGTCGGGGCGAAGTGCAGCGACGCGAGACGACCCGCCACAATACGGTTCATCTCTTCGGGGAAGGGATTGTCGATATCGCCCGTGCGCAAGCCCGCTTCGACATGCCCGAATTCGATACGCCGGTAGAAGCACGCCATCGCGACGGTCATCACGGTCGTCGTATCGCCCTGCGCAAGCACGAGCGCGGGCTTTTCCTGGCCGAGCACGCGATCTATCTCCGTCAACAGACGCGCGGTCAGTCCGGCGAGCGACTGATTCGGCCGCATGATGTCGAGATCGATATCGGGAACGAGCCCGAAGCATGCGAGGATCTTGTCCAGCATGCCGCGGTGCTGCGCCGTGTTGAGCACGCGCACGTCGAACTCGGGGCATGCCTTCAACGCAAGGATGACGGGCGCCAGCTTGATCGCTTCGGGGCGCGTGCCCACTGCGCACAGAACGGTTTGCGGCATGCGTGGTTCCTTTACCACGTGTAGTCGAGATAGAAGTGAGGATACTCGCGCCACTTCTCCTTGAAGTACTGCGCGTTGCGCAGGAACAGCGCCGTGTATTTGTCGCTGCCCGAGTTGGCCTGCGTGGTCTGGTGGGGCTGATGGCGCACGCCTGAGAGATCGCGGAACGTCACCTTCATGCCGAGCGCCTTGATCTGAAAGCACAGGTCCGTGTCTTCGAAGCAGGTCGGATCGTAAAACGTGTCGAAGCCGTGCGTCGCGTCAAAGGTGCGGCGACGCATGAAGAATCCGCTCGTGCCGAGAAAGCCGATGTCCGCGCGATAACCATCGCGAATTGCGACCCCGTTCATCGCGCGATTCGGGCAATAGTCGGCGATCATGCCGCCCAGATCGGTACGCGTCTTGTCGAACCAGCCTGCGTTCCAGCCGATCACGCCGACGCTCGCGTCGTTCTCGAGCACGTGCAGCGCCTCGGCGAAGCCGGACGAGCCCGCGAACCACTGATCGCTATCGAAGAACGCGATGTACTTCCCCTTGCTATGTCCAACGCCGAGATTGCGGCCCGAAGAGCAGCCGTTCTCCGGATTGCGCACCAGTTTCACCTGCGGGAAGTCCTTCTCGACGATCTCCGCGCCGCCATCCACGCTCGCGTTGTCGACCACAATCACATCGGCGAGATACGGTGCGCAATGCGCGAGCAGCGTTTCCAGCGCGCGCGCGATGATCTTCGCATTGTTGTGGATCAGGATCACGACGCTCACGTCATGTCGGGGAACCGGCGGGCACAAGAGCTCCAGCCGGGCGAGCCAGCTGTTCTTCGAGACGAAGCTGTCGTCGGCGAGCGGGACGGATGCTGTCTTGCCCAGTTCCGCGCAACGCGCGGCAAACGACGCTTCGTCTTCGCAGACATGCAGGTTCGCCGTCGGCGTGATGCCGAAATCGAGCGAAGTCACGACTGGTTTGCGCAGATGCAGGCCAGCGTACATGCCCGCAGTGGCGTCCCCATCGACGAGCGCATCGCGCAAGAGCGGAAAGAACAGGAAATGCGCATGCGCGACGTAGGCCGGCAACCTGTCGAGCGACTCGACCGCGCGCACGACGACGTTCGAGGGCATGCCAGGCGCGGGCGTGCCGTCGGCGACGAAGCAGAACGTGATGTCGGGCGACTCCTCGGCGGCGCGGCGCACTAGCGCCCAGTCGATCGATTCCAGTCCACTCACCGAATGGAACAGCGCGACGCGGGCGTTCTTCACGGCAAAGCCGCCGGGCGCCTCGAAAGTCTTGTACGGATCGAATACCGTGTGCATTGCGGCGCCGGGCAGGACTTCGACTTCGTCGCGATCCTTTTGACGGACGACTTCGGCAAGCGCGGGCGTCGCGACCGTGCAGCGGTCAGCCTGCGCGACGAGCGTCGAATACATTGCGCGATGAGGCTCGGCGGCATGCGTCCAGTCGTAGGCGACGTCGAAAATCGTCTCGATGCCGCGATGCTTCGCGTACTGGAAGAACGGCGACACCTGCGCATCCGGCACGCCGATCACGAGCCGCGCGGACTCGGACAGCCGCTCGAACACATATTCGAGCGTCACGGCGTCGATCGGTTGGTGAATCAGGCCGGGTATCTGAAGTGCGCCGGCCTGCGTCGCGGCGGTCGTGCCATCCTTCGGAGACAGGTACAGATAGATCACCCGGTGTCCGGCGTGCAACGCGGCCAGCGCGAGTTGCGCGTGCCGGTGTGCCGCGCCGGCCCAGTCGTAGCGATGCTGCGAGACGATCAACAGCTCCGAGCGTTGCAGCTTCGCCGCAGCGCGGAACCACAGGTCCGGGTCCGTGGGCGAGAATTCCTGAGGCGAGGCGTCGATGATCCTCGCGTTCGCGTCCTGCATGGCTTGCTGCGTGCGGTAGTGGCGTTTCGCGGCGGAGGCGAGGGCGCGCACGCCGCCATTCCGCAGAATATAGACGGCGCGGTCCGTATAGGTGCGCGGAGCGGAGATGATCTTACGGACAAGCATGTTCTGACCCATGGACGATGATCGGGCGGCCTCGGCGGACTGGCCGGTGGAGCCAGGAGGCGCGATCCTCAACAATTTGAATAATAGGCGGTGGTGGTTCCGGATTTCCTGAAACTCACGCTCCTGCGCGAGCCGTGCCTCGTTTGCCACGGCGAGTTGTTGCTGCGCGACGACGAGCGCTTCCTGCGTGGCTTCAATCTCTGCGCGACTGGCTCCGGTCTCCGCGCGGCTAGCTTCGGTCTCGGCGCGGCTGGCTTCGAGTTCGCGCCCAAGATCGGCGAAGGCGCGCTGCGATGCGTTGTACATGTCGCTCAGTTCATACACGCGCTTCTCGTACTGCGCGACCCGGTCGAGCGCGTCCTGCTCCGCCGCGCGCGCCTGCGTCGTCTGCGCTTCGCTCGTACTCAGTTGACTGTCGCGAAAGCGCAGGATGTCCAACGCTTTCGCGCGCATTCTCAACGCGGCATTCTTTTGCCAGATGGTCTGTTCGAGCCACGTGCTCAGCCAATCGAAATCACGGCTTTGCCACGCTTCTCTCGATTGCGCCACCCTGCGCGCGCGGTCCATGGCCCCGTCTAGCATGACTTCGTGCACATGCGACGACGCCGCCAGCCCGGCAAGCGTCTCCGGCGCGGCGACCCACGCGGGCGCATCGGGGTCGGCGCCGGTCAACGCGCGCAACGTGTGGCTGAACTTCGCCTCGTCGTCGGTGAGTTGCACGCGCAGACTGGCGGGCATGCCGGCCATGTCGTGCGCGAGCGCCATCTTGCGGTCGTATTCGAGCGCCGCGGTCGGAATGTTCGACGCGATCGCCATGATACTCGCGTGCAAACGCATCGAGAACGCGGCGTCGCACTGGCGCAGCACAGCCAGTGCCTCGTCCGGCGTCAGCCGGTCAACGACGATGCTTGCAATATTCGCGCCGAGCTGGCTCTTCATCGACTCGAGGAAGTCGCGGTCGGAGGTCTGCTCGTTCGTGCTTTCGGACCATTGGAAGCCAATCCAGAGGACCGACCATTCTGGCGTGAGCGTCTTGCGCAATGCCGTGATCAGCTTTTCTTCCCAGTCGTGCGAGAACTCCCAATGTCGCGCGACGATCGCGAGCTTCTTGCGTCCGGCAAGCGTCTCAATGCCCGGTGCCTCGAATATGACCGGCTGTGCCTGTTCGGCGACGTAGCCCCAGCCCGGATCCGCTCCCACTTCGATTGCGCGCTCGACGCCCACCGACCGCAGAAGCGCGAGGGAGTCGTTGTCGCGCAGGGTGAGGTCGTCGACATGAGTGAAGACGTCCTTGACGATTTCGCGCGCCTTCGGATGATTGAGTGGCCCGACGCCATGCGCCCAGATGGCCGTGCGCAGGCCAAACTGCCGCGCCATGTAGAAGACGCGCGCGTAGGCCGCAATATCGTTTTGCGTCGGATCGTACAGCGCCTCGACGTTGAACGGGTGATGATCCTGGAAGATCCCGCCACCGCCGAATACCAGCAGGTCGGCCTTGGCGAGCGCGCGTCCGACATCGCCGAGATTGAAATAATCGATGGCCTCGATGCCGAGCCGGCTCTTCGTGTACTCAGGATTGTTGCTGAGCGCGACGAGTTCACCACCTTTCGCGTGGACCTGGCGCGCGAGCGCGGCGAGCAGCAGTTCATCGCCGACATTTGGTGCGCCGTAATAACCGACGGCGACTACTCTGATGCGATCGGACATGTGATGGCTTTCCCTGCTCATGGCGTGCTCATTTCGTGAAGTCGAAAACGGGGCAGGGCGCGAGCCAGCCGGAGCCACCATTGCTCTGCGGCAGTACATCGATGTGGCCGGCGTACGGCAGGCGCGCGTGGCGCTTGTACTCGCCTGACTCGACATCGCCCACGCCGATCGCGACGACATAGCGGTTGCCCGAGAAATTGGCACGCAGCGACCAGGAGAAGCGATACGTGCCCGCGTCCAGCCGGTCCAAGTCGATATTCATGTGCTGCGTGGTTGTGCTCCACAGCACGATGTCGTCAACGCTTTTCAACTGCACGCCGAAACACGGCCGGTTGTTAGGTTGCGCCACGCGGATCGAGACGGTGATCCTGAACGGATCGTCGAAGGTGAAAGTCGTGCGGTCGCGGCCGTCCTCGTCGGTGATCTTCACGTCCAGAATCGAAGTCTTGTCCGACACGACCTTCTTCGTTTCCGAGACGCTCTCCGCATGCTCGCGAGTTTCTCCCGCGTCGTCCTCGGGCACGGGAATGTCGATCGCCCGGCCGCCTTCCTCATCGACGAGATCGTTAGCGTAGAGCTTGACCACGTCGCGGCACGGGCCGTCCTTGATCAGCCGGCCGCGTTTCAGATAGATCGCGCGATCGCAATATTCGACGAGCGTGTTCGTGGAGTGCGTGACCAGCAGGATCGTGACGCCGGACTTCTGCATGTCGCGGATGCGCGTCAGGCACTTGGTCTGGAACGCGGTGTCGCCGACGGCGAGCGCCTCGTCCACGACGAGAATGTCCGGCGATACGTGGATCGCCACAGCGAACGCAAGACGCACGTACATGCCAGACGAATACGTCTTGACCGGCTGATCGATGAACTCGCCGATGTCCGCGAACGCCTCGATATCGTGGAAGCGTGCGGCGATCTCGTCGCGCGACACGCCCATGATCCGCGCCGACAGCAGGACGTTCTCGCGGCCGCTGAATTCCGGATTGAAGCCCGCGCCGAGTTCGAGCAGTGCGGAGATGCGACCGTTGACCGCGATCTCGCCGCTGCTCGGCGAAAGCGTGCCCGCGATGATCTGCAGCAGCGTGGACTTGCCCGAACCGTTGCGCCCGATGATACCGATGGTTTCGCCGCGCTTCACCGAGAAAGAGACGTCCTGCAACGCCCAAAAATTGCGGCCGTATTCGCGCGCGGCGCGGCCCGGCAGCTTCACGCGCGAGGCAAAGGATTGCCGCAGGCGATCGGCTGGCTTGTCGTAGATCCGGAAAAATTTGGACAGATGCCCGACGTTGACGAGCAGGTCGTCCGTCGATTCCGGCTGATTGTTCGCGACGGTTTGCATGGGCTTTGATGGACGGCTAAATCGGTTTCTAGCGTGTTTGGCGAGTTCCCCGGCGACGAGGTTGATCACTGTCCTTGAACGCGGCCGCGTGGGGGCGGCCATGCGTCGGGTCAGTGAGAGGCCGGTGCGAGTTGTGCCGCGGCACCAGGCGAGAGGCCCAACAGCTTGTTGTACAGGCGGCGCTTGATGTCGACGCACGCATCGAGGTTGTAGCGCGATTCGAGCAGCGCGTGCGCGTTACGCGCCATCTCGGCGCGCTTGTCCGGGTCGTTCGCCAGGCGGATCATTTGTTCGGCGAATTCGTCGGCGGCGTTGGCGATTACAAGATCGCGGCCATCGACCGCGCCAAGTCCTTCGCAACCCTTCGCGGTGGAGAGAATCGGGATGCCATTGCTCATCGATTCGAGAATCTTCACGCGCACGCCGCTGCCCGACAGGAGCGGCACGAAGAGCAGATGGGCGTCGTCGAGAATCGGCTCGATCGAAGGCACGAAGCCATACACGAAGATGTGCTTGCTGTCATGTAGCGCCTTCAGATCGTCCGGCGGATTCGCGCCGAGGAAGTGCAGCTTGATGTTGTTTTCCGCAAGCCGGTCCTTCACGAGCGGCAGGATATCGCGCACGAACCAGGAGACGCCTTCCGCGTTCGGGTACCACCAGAAGCCACCCATCCACAGCATATTGACGACGTCTTTCGGCTTCTGGCCGTAATCCGATTCCTTCACCGGAAAGCAAAGCGGTATGTAGTGCTTCTCTACCGGCGCGGTGACTCGATCCATGTCTTCGCGCGAGATGAAGGTCATCGCGTCGAAGTTCCATGCATTGTCGATCTCCACCTTCCTCGCGTTGCGCCGGCTGATTTCCGCGACTTTCGACACAGCAAGCTTTTGCCAGCCGCCGAGACCGCTGGGAATCCAGAACGGAAACAGGTCGGACTCTATGTTGTGGCTCACGAGCACCGCGGGCAAATCGCGCGCGAACTTGCGGAAGAAGGCGAGGTGCGTGGTGTGCACCTCCAGCATGTCGATTTTCTGGTCGCGGATGATGCGGCGCGCGTTGCGCACGGCGCTGCGGCTGAAATAGCTCGCATCCATGAAGGGCAGGCCGTGCAGTGAATGAACGAGCGAATGCAGCGCGCGGCCGGCGGTGGTTTTGTCGGCGGGCATTGGCGCGCGCGGTTCGACATGAACCGACTTGAAATGGCGCGCGTAAAGATCGCGATGCTGCTCGACTTTCTTCTGCTCGTCCTCGCCGCCGATCGTGAATAGATGGAAGTCGTATTCGTCGACGAGCGGCGCGAGCGTGTTCATCGTGTAGATCGCGCCACCAGCATTGGCCGGCAAGGGGGGCGCGAGAGTGAAAACGAGAACGTTCTTTTTACGCATGCTAACCATGAGATTCGTCGAATACGTCGGTGTCAAAAAAAGGCGAGAAATCGGTCAGATACGCGATCTCGCGGTTGCGCTCGGCGATCGGCTTCGCGGGCACGCCGCCGACGACCATATACGGTGCGACATCCTTGGTCACGACCGCGCCGGCCGCGACGACCGCGCCTTCGCCAATGGTCACGCCGGGCAGAATGGTCGCGCGCGCGCCGAGCCACGCGTGGTCCTTGATCTCAACCACGCCGCCGATCGACGCGAATCCGGGATGATTGTGGTCGTGATGCAGCGTGAGAATGCAGCACTGGAACGAAACGTTCACATTGTTGCCGATGACCACGCCGGTACGCCCGTCGAGATAGATTTCACGATTGAGCACGCAGTTGTTTCCGATGCTCACGTTGCAGCGCGAATGATAGCCCGTGAAGAACTGACGCATGCTGACATGCGTGTGCTGCCCGATACGCACACCGAGAATGCGCCGGTAATACGCGTTGCGGACGCGCTCAAACGGCACGTGCGCAATCACGTTATTACCGACGTAGTACCTCAGCGCGGCCAGAAAGTAGTAGGTCGACGAACGCAGAAGTTTCGCCTTGATACGATGTTTCAGGCTCGGGCGCGCACTGGCTTGGCTCATGGGTCAACTGCGTCCGTAGTTGTCGTCGAAACGGACGATGTCGTCCTCTCCCAGATACTCGCCGCTCTGCACTTCGATCATTACGAGATCCGTGACGCCCGGGTTCGTCAGCCGGTGCTTGTGTCCGGCGGGAATATAAGTCGATTCGTTGGTGCGCACGTAAAACTCGTTCTCGCCATTGACGACGAGCGCCATGCCGCTCACCACGATCCAGTGCTCGCTGCGATGGTGATGCAGTTGCAGCGAGAGGCTCGCGCCGGGCTTTACCTCGATACGCTTGATCTTGAAGCGCGGGCCTTCTTCGAGCACCGTATAGACGCCCCACGGCCGATGCACGCTGCGATGCACCTTATACGCCTCGTGCCCGCTCGCCTTGAGCGCGGCATACACGTGACGCACGTCCTGCGCGCGGTTGCGGTTGGCGACGAGCAGCGCATCGGCGGTATCGACGATCAGCAGGTCTTCCACGCCGACCACGCCCACAAGGCGGCTTTCGCTGCGCACGTAGCAGTTGGACACGTCATGCAGAAGGGCTTCGCCTTCCACGCGGTTGCCGCTCGCGTCTGGTTGGGCGAGATCACCCATCGCGTTCCATGAGCCGATGTCGCTCCAGCCGATGTCGCAGCGCACGACCGCCACGTTCGCCGAGCGCTCCATCAGCGCATAGTCGATGGAGATGTCCGGCGCGAGGCCGAGCGTGTCGGCGTCGAGTTCGATCTGTGTTCCGCTCGCACCCGATGCGCGACGCGCCGCCTCGAGGCATCTTCGCGTGGTGTCGAGCACGTCCGGGCAGTGCTTCTTCATTTCTGCGAGCACCGTGCCCGCGCTGAAGCAGAACATGCCGGCGTTCCACAGGAAGTCGCCGGAATCGAGATACGTCTGCGCGGTCTCGGCGTTCGGCTTTTCGACGAAGCGGCGCACCTTCGTGCCCTCGGCTTCGATATAGCCGTAAGCCGTTTCAGGAAACGTCGGCGTGATGCCGAACGTCACGAGCGCGCCCGTTTGCGCGAGCATCACGGCCTGCTTCACCGCTTCCGCGAAAGCTGCGTGATCGCTCACGAGATGATCGGCGGGCAGGACGAGCAACTGCGCATCGTCGCCGAAGGTGGCCGAAACGTGCACCGCGGCGGCCGCGACGGCAACGGCGGTATTGCGCCCGAACGGCTCCAGAATGAACGAGGCGGCCAAGCCCTCCTTGTTCACCTCGCGATACTCGTCGCTGGTCTTGAAGAACAGTTCGCGATTCGTGACCGTCAACATCTGGGCCACGCCCGGAAGGTGTGCGCCGCGCTTGAAAGCTTTCTGTAGCAGACTTTCACCGTCTTCCAGCCGGATGAACGGCTTCGGGTGCGATTCGCGTGACACGGGCCACAGGCGAGATCCAGCGCCGCCGCAAAGAATGGTGGGGACGAGTTGAACCGACATGGTCTTGCTAACCTCCGGGTAACCTCTAAATTTCCGGCGCACGAACAAAGCCGCGCGCTCGATCTGTCATATCTCAACGGGTTTCCGCACGCTGCCGTCAAGCTTACAGCACATCGGCGAAGCCTTTGCGCGTGCGCTGGAACCACCAGAAACCGAACCAGCAGACGACGACCGCGCCGGCCATACAGATAAGCCAACTCGTCCAGTCGGGCTGCTTGCCGAAGATGAGCGTGTTGCGCCCCTCCTCGATGATGAAGGTGAGCGGGTTTAGTTTTATCCAGGACTGGTATTGCGCGGGCAGGTTTGACACCGGATAGAACACGGGCGACAGGAACATCAGCACCGAGGTGATGATGCCCGTGATCTGGGCGATGTCGCGCACGTACACGCCGAACGCCGAAAGAAACCACGCAAAGCCCATGGCACCGATGATCAGCGGCGCAAGAATCAGCGGGAACAGAATGGCGGTCCAGGGCAGCGCGTGCAGCAGTATCACCTCCGCGATGATCAACACGACGAGGCTGATGGCGCTGTGAAATAGCGCCGAACCAAGCGCGACGATTGGCAGGATCTCCAACGGAAAGATGACCTTCTTGACGTAGTTGACGTTCGCGAGAATGAGCGTCGGCGCGCGATTGATGCACTCGGCAAGGAGACTATGCAGGATCAGGCCGACGAACAGGACGACGGCGAACGCACCCTTGTTGTCGTCGAGCGTGCCCCAGCGCGCCTTGAACACGACCGAGAAAAAGAACGTGTAGACGACGAGCATCAGCACCGGATTGAAGAAAGACCACGCGAGACCCATCACCGAGCCGCGGTAACGTCCGATGACTTCACGCTGCGTCATTTGGAGAATCAGTTCTCGATTTCTCCACACACTTTTCAAAATGGCGGCGAGAGACGCAGGATGCTTCGAATGTGGATTCATCAAATTTTGCGAATGCTTTTGAAATCTGACAGAGCGTCTTCTTGCGGGAATGCACGTTGTCATTCCGGCCGCGATCGACCGATACCTCGAATTGCGGGCCCCGGATCGGATGCGGGTCATCCGCAAAATGACTTTCGTTAGCTCGATTCGGCCGTTTTCTGTACTCTTGACTCACGGTCGGATGTCGATCTTCTCGAACAGCGTGCGCAAATACGCGCCATATCACGCCAAAACGCAAGCGGCGAATTATACTGCATGGCGCCATAGCCCACGTGCACCGCACGGTCCGGAGTGACAGCAGGAAATGGCCGGCGACCTCCGCCAGCTTTCGAGTCAGCCCAGCATGATGACCGGTTCCTTGATTTCGAGGCAAGGCTTCTTGTAGTTTGAAACGTCCGTTACACTTGTCCACGCACTCGTAACCGGCCTTGCTGCGCCCTTCCGGGCGCTCAGTCCTTGCCATCAGAAAATGAGTACGCGCATTCGAAGTTGACGTGCATATTCTTCGCGGTCTTTCTTCCCTGGCGATCAAGACGTCGCTCTTCTCAGCCCCATTCGACCCCAGACTTATGCGAGATCACCTGAGATGCGTGCTGAGTTCCAAAGGGCTGTTTTGCGGATTCGCCGCATTGATGGTCGCGCTTGGCGCGCTGCATTTGTTCAGCGGAATCGCCGATAACATGGACTTCAATCGAAGCATCGCCTTCGTCATTGATCGTCCGGCAGGGTTCAGCTCGCTCTTCCCGGCCGCTGGCACCGACGAGGCACACCGGCTATTCATTACCTTCTGGCACGACAAATGGGTGCTGAAGCCGCATTTCGTTGGAAGGGGAGGACTTGTCACGCTGTCGACTTACAAGATCTACCTTTTCGTGCAGTCGTTGTTTGTCCGCGCATTGAACGGATCGTCGCAGGAATACTCAATCATCGTCGGTTCGCTGGTCTCCAGGGCCATTTATCTGGGTACGTTTCTGGCGTTGTTCGTCCGCGCGCGTCGGTCAGAAAATCTGCTTGCGACATGGGTTTTCATGCTGATGGCAGGCGCGCTTGTTCTTTGCTCGGAGTTTTCCGCTTACTTCAATAGCTTCTTCGAAGATCAACTGGCCATCATCTTCCTGCCGTTGGTCGCACTCTTCATTTACCGCATCGAGCAAGGCGCACCGTCGGCGGGTGCGGCGCGCTGGTGGGTGCTCGGTCTTGCAACGTTCATCGGCGCTGCCAAGACATCATTCTTTCCGCTACCGCTCATCGTCTGGCCTTTCCTGCTTCCGCTTTTCAGCGGCAGGATAGCCGGTGCGAAAACGGCCTGTATGATCGCCGTCTGCGTGCTCGTTACGCTGCTGCCGGTCTTTTTCGGGGCTTTCAAGGGCATCAATCAATATCACGCCGTCTATGCGGGCGCGCTCACGGTGCTGACTCCGCAGGAGGCCGCGACTATCGATCACATCGGCTCGAAGCCCGTCCTGCACGATTGCATCAACGTACTCGCCTTCGATCCAGCGGGCAGCTCTTGCGTCGCCCGCGCCCACGCCGGGTACTTCGACGTGCTGCGTCTCGCGCTGATGAAACCCGAGGTCCTGCCGCGCATCGTAGTCACGGTGTTCGAGTACGGGCGGGAGCTTCGCATCGGCTATCTGGGCACGACGATGGAACACGCGTCGAACTTCATGTACCTTCCGGTGTTTTCCGTGTGGCGCAACCTGTTTCAGCACCACGCGAACTACTGGATACTGGCGTCGCTCGCGATTTCGACCACGCTGATCGTGCGTTTGCGGCGATCGGGACTTTCAAGGCGGCTCGCGCTATTGAAGGTTTCATGCTTCCTGGCCGTGTTTGGGTTCGTAGGCTACGCCACGTCGCTCGGCGACGGATTGACAGACACTACGCGGCATTTGATCGGTGCAAATTATTCGCTGTCGCTGTCTGCGGTGTTCTTTGTGCCGGGCGTGGTCGCACTTTTCTACCGACGCGGGGACGGGCAACGCGATGGGGGAAAGCGCGACAGTGTGGAACCCGCCCACGGCGGCGTGGTATCGCGTGATACCACGCCGTGGGACGCATAAAGGCTTTAGCGCGTTGGCACCGGGCGCACGCCCAGCTTCCATTTGAGTTTGCGCGCGAACGTCTTCAGGCCAAGTTGCCGGGGATAATCCCGGATACTGGATGGCAGGTTCAGCGAATGCGGCTTACGCTCGCTAACCGCCGGCTTTTCGATGACGATGAACTGGTCGTCGCCGCGATGGACGCAACTGAAGTTCGCTTCTTCCATGAAGCGCGTAAGAAACGAAAAGTCCCACAGATGCCACGCGTACTCGGAATTGTGTTCGACCACCTGGAAGCCGCAGTGCTCGACGATCTGCCGCAGTTCGCTCATCGTGAATTCGCGGAAGTGCCATTCGTACATCATCGGCGGTTGCCCGCGAAGGACCTGCATCATCGACCAGAGGCTCGCGGCGTTGGGCGTAGAAATCAGTGCACGGCCGCCGACGCGCAGAACTCGAAACACTTCTTCCAGGAAGTAAAATATGCCGTCGAGCGTGGTAGCCTGCCTGTACCGAATATCGGAGATGTGCTCGATGACTTCGAGACACACCACATTGTCGACGGAACCGTCGGGGAAGGGCATCGGCGTGTTGCGCAGGTCGTGGCCCGTGCCGACCACCTGCGCCTGCGGGAAGAAGGACCAGACGACCTTGGCTGTCAGATAGTCCAAGCTGCCGATCTCGACGCAGTAGCCCTTATGAAGACCGAATGCCTTCATATAGCCCACTGAGATGGCCATGCGCCGGGCGTCAAAATGACTGCCACCGCCGCCGATACCAAGCCCCGCCTCCGAAGAGTCGATGAGTTTATTGACCTCGTCAATTGCGCTTTGCTGCGCATAAATCGAATGGAAGAGATCGATATCCGCCGTCGTATCCAAACTGGGTGCTCCTCTCGTTGATATGGCAAATTTTCGAGATACGACCACGAATCTACCCGAGAATGCATGACGCGGCGATGTTTTTGTAGACAACTCGCCAACATTTGCTTCAGGCGCGATGCCCGATTTCTTCAAATATTCAATGACTGATGTGACGCGAATTCGCGTGTCGCTTGCAGTCGTCAAAAAGCACCTCAATACGGCCGAGGTCCGCGTTTCGACGCGCCGATGACGCTGCACGCCGTATCCGTTGCCTGATGCATCGTCACCAATGCCACGATGCCTGTCGCGGCAATCGACTGGACAGCAATGTATATTGCGTCGATTCCTGCGTCGGAACTGTTTTCGCCTCGGCTCGGATCCTTATGCGAGAAAGGGGAGTGATTCCGAATCCAGCAGCGCCGAACGGGCGCCAAAAACGCTGAACAATTGTCCCGGTCCCAGATAAATGCACCTAGCCCTCCTCTACACCTTCTTCGCCGCCATAGCCACCGCCGCCAACATCGGCGCCCAGGACCTCACGACGCGCCTCTACACCGGCCCGTACCACATCCTTCTATCGGTATTCATCGGCACGGGCGTCGGCCTCGTCGTGAAATACGTGCTCGACAAAAAATGGATCTTCCGCTTCAAGGCTGAAAACGCGCGCCACGACGCCACCATGTTCACGCTCTACGTGACGATGGGCCTCGTCACGACTGCCATCTTCTGGGGCGTCGAATTCGGCTTCAACCACATCTTCGGCACGGCGGAGGCGCGCTACATCGGCGCGTGCATCGGCCTGGCGATCGGCTACGTGATCAAGTACCGCCTCGACAAGCGCTACGTGTTCCGCACGTTCACTACAGCGACGCGCGCTTGAAAACAAACCGCGGCACGTTACGAATGATCAGCATGATGCCCCACCAGAACCACGGCGTATAAACCACGTCCTTCTTTCTTTCGATGCCCCGCACGATATCCTTCGCGACCTTCTCCGGCGTCGCGACGAGCGGCCCTGGCAGCGGCAGGCCCGCGGTCATCGGGGTGGCGACGAATCCCGGTTTGATATCGACGACATGCACGCCGACCTTGAAAAGCCGCGCGCGCAAACCTTCGAGAAACGCCTGCAACGCGGCCTTCGCGCTGCCATACAGATAATTCGACGGCCGCCCGCGATCGCCCGCCACCGATGAAATCACCGCGAGCGTGCCGTGCCGCTGCGCTTCGAGCCGATTGGCGATCGGCGTGAGCAGGGCGATCAGCGAAAGCGCGTTGGTATGAAACTCGCGCACCGCGACGGCCGGATCGTTCTGACAGACGGCCTGATCCGGCAGCGTGCCCGACGCCACCAGCACGATATCGATCGAATCCATGTGCGCGGCGCAATCGGCGAGCATGGCGGCGTGATCGTCGAGCTTGTCGACATCGAGCCGATGCACCACCGCCGACGCAGCCCCGCGCGCGCTCAGATCGGCGGCGACCTGTTCCATGCGATCCTGATTGCGCGCGACGAGAAAGAAGCGCGCGCCTTTCGCGGCCCATTCGCGCGCGCAGGCGATGGCAATGGCGGACGTGGCGCCCACGATGACGATGTTCTTCATAGGCCGGTCATTCGTTTCCAGAAATGCGACAGCATGGCCGGATCGCGAAGCGACTCGAGCTGCTGCCATTGAGGGTAGGCGGCGCGAAAATCGGCGCCCGACATGTGCGCGTCCTTGGCCGGATAAATGCGTCCGCCGGCTTCGCGCACGATCGTATCGAGCGCAGTGAAGAGGTGCGAATTGCGCATCTCGTGTTGCGGAAAATCGAGCGCGAGCGACGTTCCTTCCATCGGAAACGACAACAGTCCCGGCGATGGAATGTCCCCGCAACGCTTCAGCACCGCGAGAAACGAACCCGTGCCGCTCGATGAAATGCGTTGGAGCATCGCGCGCACCGCATCGCGCGCGTTCGCCGCCGGCACGACGCACTGATACTGCTGAAACCCCGGCGGCCCGTAGATGCGGTTCCATTCCAGAAGGCTGTCCAGCGGATAAAAATAGCCGTCGTAACCGACGCGCGAAAGCTCGACGGGTTTGCGCTGCTTGCGGTAATACAGTTCGTTGAACGCGCGCAGCGTGAGGCCGTTGATGAGCGACACGGGCGGTGTGAATGGCACGCGGCGCTTCTCGCGTTGCTCGACATCGAGCGAGCCGTGAATCGCGTGATCGCCTGCCATGAAAATGCCGCGCCCGAGCGCGGGTCCGCGAATCGCGCAATCGACCCACGCGACGCAGTACTCATGCTTCGCGTCGTACTCTTCGGAGAGGTCGAAGAACTCGTCGAGCTTGCCGAAGCGAATGCTCGTCACGTCGATGAGACTCGTGCGTATCGGCATCAGCGAAAACTCGGCCCACAGAATGAGACCGGTGAGCCCGAGACCGCCGATCGTCGCGTTGAAGAGTTCGGCGTTCGTTTCCGGCGAGCATTCGATCAGCGTGCCGTCGCTGCGCGCGAGTCCGAACGCGCGCACATGCCGCCCGAACGTGCCGCGCACGTGATGATTCTTGCCGTGCACATCGTTGGCGATGGCGCCGCCCAACGTCACGTACTTCGTGCCCGGCGTGACCGGCAGCATCCAGCCGCGCGGCACCGCGAGCGCGAGAATCTGCTCGAACGTGATGCCCGGTTCGGCGCGCACGACGCCGCGCGTCCAGTCGGCGCAAATGATGCGATCGAGCGCGAGCGTCTGGAACACGTGATTCGAACTGGCGAGGCAGACATCGCCGTAACTGCGGCCGTTGCCGAAGGCGAGCGTCGTGCCGTGCGCGCTCTGCACCTCGTGCCATTGCGCCTGCGCTTCGTCGCGCCAGTGCGCGGCGTGCGCCGTCTGCGGCAGGCGCGGGTAGCGGCCCCAGGAGAGCAAGTCGCTCATCGGTCAGATCGCGAGCCAGAACGCGAAGCCGCACAGCGCGACGACGAGCAAACTGATGCGATCGCGCGCCGCGAACACGATGGGGTCGTCGTTCATTCTGCCGCGATGCGTGATGACCCATGTCCGGCTGAACCAGTAGAGCATCAGCGGACACACGATCCAGATGTATTGCGGATGCCGGTAAAGCATCGTGGTGCGCTCGTCCTGGATATACAGCGCCAGCACGAGCACCGAGATATAGCCCGACGACGTCCCGAGCGACGACACGATGGAAAGATCGCCCGCCACGTAGCCGCGCCCGCGCGCGCTGTCGCGTCCGGCTTTCATCATCGCGTGAAGCTCGGTGTAGCGCTTCACGAGCGCGAGGCTCAGAAACGCGAACATCGAAAAGGCCAGCAGCCAGAAGGTGAGCGGCACGTGGATCGCCGCCGCCCCGGCGACGATTCGGGTCGTGTAGAGCGCGGCGAGCACGACGACGTCGATCATCACCTGGCGCTTGAGCGCCAGCGAATACGCGAGCGTCAGCACGTAATAGCCGAGCAGCACCGCATTGAACTTCCACGACAAGAACGTCAGCGCAATCGAGAACGAGGCGACGAGCAGGACAGGGCAGAGCGCGACGCCCCAAGCGAGCGGCATCGTGCCGGCGGCGAGCGGGCGCTTGCGTTTCACCGGATGTTGCCGGTCGTCCTGCAGATCGAGCAGATCGTTGAGCAGATACACGCTCGACGCGCACAGCCCGAACGCGAAAAACGCGAGCACGGCAAACCCGATCGCCGCGGGCGATTTCAACTGATGTCCGGCGAGCAGCGGCACGAAGATCAGCACGTTCTTCAGCCACTGATGCAGGCGCAGCGACTTCGCCCAAACTTTGAGCGACGGCTGGCGATTCTCGAAAACCTGTTCGATGTTGTCGTGCTTCGACGCCGCGCGCATGACGCCCGTATGCGGATTGACCACGTACGCGCGATCGGCGGCGGCCCAGACGGCGAGGTCGTCGTGCGAATTGCCGACGTAGTCGAAGCCCTTCTCGCCATATTCTTCGACGAGCCGGTCGCGCTTGCGGTGCGCGGAAAGATTCACGTGCTCGTCGGTGGCGAACACGCGATCGAAGATGCCGAGATGCTCCGCGATCCGATGCGCGAACGTCTCGTGGCTCGCCGTGGCGAGCGCGATCGTGCGGCCCGCGGCGCGCATGTCCCGCAGCCAGTTCACGACTTGCGTGTTGTAGGGCAGCGTCGTGACGTCGATGTTCACGTGCTCCGCGAGCCGCGACTTCAGTCCGGGCTTGCCGCCGCTCGAAAGCCATTGCAGCGGCTTGTAGAACTTCTGCGGGAACGATCTCAGAAAGGCGAAACCACTCTCGACAAGAATGTCGGAGTGAATCAGCGTACCGTCGAGATCGACGACAATGGGCTTGTTCATACGGTTCACGTCAGGTGATCGGTTAAGCCCACAGCGCGCCCGGTTCGAATCGAGGGAAGGGCAAAACGGGCGCGGCAGCATATTCCACGTGCACGCGGAATTTAGCACAATCTGTAAGAAGAACCGTTCGGCTTCCCGCGCTGTGCGCCATATCGCCCCGGTTGCCGAATCCCCCCACATTGAGGACAATCTTGGCGTCTTCCACTCGTCGATGCGGTCCGTTTTCCTTTTGTGGCGCGGACACCCCCTTTGTCCGATGAACGCCAACGCCCCGCAAGACCGACCAGCGCCGCAGTCCGATCCCGCCATCACGCTCAGCATTTCGATCGTGGTCTACCGGCCCGATGCCGCGCTGCTCGCGCGCACCGTCGAAACGCTCGAAACGGCGCTCGCGCAATTGCACGACGTTGCAGGGCGCCCGTGTCTGTATCTGATCGACAACGGTAATCCAGGCGAACTCGCCGACTTGCCCACGCCCACCGACGCGGAATTCGACACCGTCGTCCTGAAAGGGCACGGCAACGTCGGTTACGGACGCGGCCACAATCTCGCGATCGCGCGGGCGCAGAGCCGCTATCACCTGATCCTGAACCCGGACGTCGAACTCAACGCCGACGGCCTGCGCCGCGCGCTCGCCTTTCTGCGCGACTCGCCGGAAACCGGATTGCTCGCACCGTGGATCGGCGGCGACGACGGCCGTCAGCAGTTTCTCTGCCGCCGCTATCCGACAGTGCTCGATCTCTTCGTGCGCGGCTTCCTGCCGTCCGCGCTGCGCAAGCCGTTCGCTGCGCGCCTTGCGCGCTACGAAATGCGCGACGTCATCGGTGAGCGCAACATCGTGTGGGATCCGCCGATCGTGAGCGGCTGCTTCATGCTCTTTCGCACCGACGTGCTCACGTCGCTCGGCGGCTTCGATCCGCGCTATTTCCTCTACTTTGAAGACTACGACCTGAGCCTGCGCACGCGCCGCGTCGCGCGCATCGCGTATGTGCCGTCGGTGCGCATCCTGCATCACGGCGGCGGCGCGGCGAAAAAAGGCTCGGTGCACATCAAGCTCTTCGTCACGTCGGCGTGCCGGTTTTTCAATCGCTTCGGCTGGAAATGGCTATGAGCGACACCGGCCGACGCATCGCGATCACCGGCGCCAACGGCTTCGTCGGCCGCGCGGTGAGCCGGGCGCTGCTCGCGCGCGGCATCGGCGCGACCGGGCTCGTGCGGCGCGGCGCGCAGTGCGAGCCGGGCGTCGACGTCCGGCATATCGACGGCCTCGAATCGATCGCGCCGGACGCATTCGCCGGCTGCGACGCGGTGATTCATCTCGCCGCGCGCGTCCACGTGATGCGCGATGCGGCGTCGCCGGCAGAAACGCTGCTCGATGCGTACCGGGCGACCAACGTCGACGGCACGCTCGCCGCCGCCGAAGCCGCGCGGCGCGCGGGCGTCACGCGTTTCGTGCTGATGAGCAGCATCAAGGCGCTCGGCGAAAGCGATCCTGGCCGCCCGTTCACCGAAGACGACGAACGCCATCCGCCCGATGCCTATGGCGTCTCGAAAGCCGAAGCCGAAGTGAAATTGCTCGAATTCGGCAGCCGCACGGGACTCGAAGTCGCGATCGTGCGGCCGCCGCTCGTCTACGGCCCCGGCGTGCGCGCCAATTTTCTGGCGATGATGCGTGCCATCGCGCGCGGCTTGCCGTTGCCGCTCGGCGCGATCGATGCGCGCCGCAGTCTCGTTTCCGTCGACAATCTCGCGAGCGCGACCATCGAATGCGCGCTCAATCCCGCAGCGGCGGGCCGCCTGTTCCATGTCACCGACGGCTATGATCCGAGCGTCGCCGAACTCGCGCGCAAGCTCGGCGAGCATCTCGGCAAGCCCGCGCGGCTCGTGCCGGTGCCGGCGGGACTTCTGCGCGGCGTCGCGCGGCTTGCCGGCAAGTCCGCGCAGATCGACCGGCTGACGGGCAGTTTGCGGGTCGATTCGCGGCGTATCCGCGAGACGCTCGGCTGGCAGGCGCCGCAATCGCTCGACGAAGGGCTGGCCGCCACGGCCGCGTGGTTTCGCTCGACGCACGGTCATTAAGCGGTTCGGGCGCAGTCGCGAACGTTAAAATACGCGCTGCCTCGGCTCAGCGCGATTTTCGCTATTTGTCAGGTGTTTGCGGCTAAACGCGGCGATCGTTCGCGTATCCTTAAGGGTTTTCCCCAAAAAAAGACTTGCCAGAACGACCAGGGCCTCGTTTTCGACAACTCAATAACATTGCATGCTGCATTCGTATTTTGAAGCTTCGCCGCTGCTGACCGCGCTGGCGGTTGCGGTTCTGGCGTTCGCCGCGTGCGCGCTGATCCTCCGTACGCTCATCCGCACCGGCCTCGCGTGGCGCCTCGCCACCGATATCCCCAACGAGCGCTCGCTGCACGAGCGGCCCACGCCGCGCGTCGGCGGCTGGGGCATCGTGCCGGTCGCGGCGATCGCGCTCCTCGTCGCGGCGCCGTCGATGTGGCTCGTCGCGGCTTGCGCAATCTTCCTCGCCGCCGTATCGCAAATCGACGATCGCCGCGGCCTGCCCGCGCGCGTGCGCTTCGCGGCGCATATCGTGGCCGTGGCGCTCGTCATCGTCGTGCATCCGGCGGACGTGCCGTGGTGGGCGCTCGCCGTCGTCGGCTTTCTGATGCTGTGGCTCGTCAACCTCTACAACTTCATGGACGGCTCGGACGGGCTCGCCGGCGGCATGGCGCTGTTCGGCTTCGGCGGTTACGCCCTCGCGGCGCTCGCCGGTCCCGCACCGCACGCCGATCTCGGCCTCGCGAGCGTGGCGATCGCGGGCGCGGCGGCGGGATTCCTGACCCTCAATTTCCATCCGGCCCGGATTTTTCTGGGCGATGCCGGGTCTATTCCGTTAGGTTTTCTCGCGGGCGCACTCGGCTATTGGGGCTGGCAGCGGGGCGCGTGGCCGGTGTGGTTTCCGGCGCTCGTGTTTTCGCCGTTCATCGCGGACGCCACGGTCACGTTGCTGCGCCGCCTCGCGCGCGGCGAAAAATTTTGGCAGGCGCACCGGGAGCATTACTATCAGCGCATGGTGCGCCTCGGAATGGGGCACGCGCGCACCGCGCTCACGTGGTATCTGCTCATGCTGGCGGGCATAATGCTCGCGAACTGGGCGCTGCGATTCTCTTTCGCGGGGCAGTGGGCGGCCGTTGCGGGCTGGGCAGTCGTGGTTGTGGCAGCGGGCGCGGCGGTCGACGCGCATTGGCGGCGTCACGAGGCGCGCCATTCCGGACAATCTTGAGGGTCCATGCTGATGAATCGAATAAAAGCTACATGGCTATCGGCGGGGGCGTTCGGCTTCGATCTCGTGGCCGTCGTCGGATCCTGGCTCTTCGCTTATTTGTTGCGCTTCAATGGCGCCATTCCGCATGACTTCCGACACGGCGCGCTCGCCGCGCTCGTCTGGGTCGTGCCGGTCTATGCCGTCGTGTTCCGCGTCTTCGGGCTGTATCGCGGCATGTGGGTGTTCGCAAGCCTGCCGGATCTGATGCGCATCTCCAAGTCCGTCGTCGTGGGCGCGCTCGTCGTGATGGTGGGCGCGGTGATGTCGCAGCCGATACCCATCATCCCCCGGTCGGTGCTCATCGTTTCGCCGCTCCTGCTGTTCCTGTCGATGGGCGGCGCGCGCGCGCTCTATCGCGCGGGCAAGGAGTTCTATCTGTACGGCGGGCTCGTCGGGCAGGGCAAGCCGGTGATCGTGCTCGGCGCGGGCACGGCGGGCGCGATGCTCGCACGCGAGCTGTCGCGTTCGAGCGAGTGGCGTCTCGTCGGCCTGCTCGACGACGATCCCGGCAAGCAAGGCCGCGAAGTGCTCGGACACAAGGTGCTCGGCTCGTTCGGCGATCTGGCGCGCGTGGCCGAGCAACTGAAGGTCGATTACGTGATCATCGCGATTCCGTCGGCGTCGGTCGAGGAGCAGCGGCGTGTCGCCACGTTGTGCGTGCGCGCCGGCGTGAAGGTGATGGTCCTGCCCGCGCTCACGCCGCTCACGCAAGGCCAGAACTTCCTGTCGCGCGTGCGGCAGATCGACCTCGAAGACCTGCTCGGCCGCGAGCCCGTGAAGATCGACATGCCGCACGTCGAGCAACTGCTGCACGGGCGCGTCGTGATGGTCACGGGCGCGGGCGGTTCGATCGGCTCGGAACTGTGCCGTCAGATTCTGCGTTTCTCGCCGGCGCAACTGGTCGCGTACGATCTCTCCGAATACGCGATGTATCGCCTCATCGAGGAACTGCACGAGCGGTTTCCGGAATGCTCGGTGATTCCGGTCGTGGGCGACGCGAAGGATTCGCTGCTGCTCGATCAGACCATGGCGCGCTTCACGCCGCACATCGTCTTCCATGCGGCCGCCTACAAGCACGTGCCGCTGATGGAAGAGCAGAACGCGTGGCAGGCGGTGCGCAATAACGTGCTCGGCACGCTGCGCGTCGCGCGTGCGGCGATGCGCCACGACGTGCGCCATTTCGTGCTGATTTCCACCGACAAGGCCGTCAACCCGACCAACGTGATGGGCGCGAGCAAGCGTCTCGCCGAGATGGCGTGCCAGGCGTTGCAGCAATCCGCGCCGCGCACGCAGTTCGAGACGGTGCGCTTCGGCAACGTGCTCGGCAGCGCGGGCAGCGTGATTCCGAAGTTCCAGCAGCAGATCGCGAAGGGCGGGCCGGTCACCGTCACGCATCCGGAAATCACGCGCTTCTTCATGACGATTCCGGAAGCCGCGCAGCTCGTGTTGCAGGCGTCGAGCATGGGGCGCGGCGGCGAGATTTTCATTCTCGACATGGGCCAGCCCGTGAAGATCGTCGATCTCGCGCGCGACCTGATTCGTCTCTACGGTTTCTCGGAAGAGCAGATTCGTATCGTGTTCACGGGCCTGCGTCCCGGCGAGAAGCTCTACGAAGAACTGCTCGCCGACGACGAAACCACCACGCGCACGCCGCATCCGAAGCTGCGCATCGCGCAGGCGCGTGGCGTGCCGGACAGTTTCATCGACGAATTGCTGCCCTGGCTCATGCAGCATCGCGTGCTCTCGGATGAAGAAGTGCGCCGCGACCTGCGCCGCTGGGTGCCGGAATATCAAACGGCGACGCTGCCCGTGCTGCAGAGCGTCACGGCCGTACAGACGGCGCGCGAGCGCGGCGCGGCGGGCTGACGCGGCCGGTCACGCATGACGACGCTCGACGAAGTCCATGCGCTGACCCACGCGGGCTCGCTGTTGTCGCCGGGCGGCGAGATCGTCGCGCCGTACGATCTCGAAGTCGCGCACGCCCACGTTTCCGGTTTCTCCGCCTTGCCCGCCGAGATTTTGAACGCGGGCCGCTCGCCCTTCGATGCGGACTATGCGCGCGCGAACCGCGTGCATCTCGTCAACGCATTCGGCGTCACGCTCGGCGATTCGATCATCGGGCTTTCCGCGCTCTTCGCGGTGAAGCGGCTTCATCCGCATCTTCGGTTCACGATCTGGCGTCCGGCGCGCGCGCCACGCTACGTGCAGCGGCTTTACGCGCTCGCCGCGCCGGCTCTCGGCGATATCGCCGATTTACCCGCGCCGCTCGCGAGCCTGCCCGCGAACGCGCTCAGGATCGACATCGGCAATCAGCTTTTCTGGCCGCGCTTCGCGTCGATGCCGATGATCGATTTCTTCCTCTGGGCGATGGGCGTCGCGCCCGAGCGCATCGCCGCCGCCGGCAAGCGCAACCGATGGCTCGCCGAAATTCCGCTGAAAAAAATCGAAAGCGAGCCTTACGCGCTGTTCTGTCCGGACGCGAGCACGCCGGTGCGCAGCATTCCCGCGTCGATGCGCGCGCAGATCGTCGCGCGGATCGCGGAGGAAACCGGCTTGCCGGTGCTCGGATTCGGCGCGGTGGATCATCCGCGCTATCGCGACATCGCGCCGCTTTGCATCGACACGGACGATTTCCTCGCGTGGATCGGACACGCGCGCTATCTGGTCACGGCGGATACGGCCGCGCTGCACATCGCGGCCGGCTTCGACGTGCCGACGACCGCGTTTTTCACGACGATTCCCGCCGTCATGCGCGCGCGGGATTACGCGCACTGCGTCGCGGTCGAATTCGACTTGCCGCATCTGCAAGGCGTGCACGCGAGCGCGCGTCCCGCCGATCTCGAAGCGCTCGAACGCGTGTATCGCGATTACGACTGGCGCGCGATGCCTTTTGCGCGCGAGGCGTCGCTTAGTTCGGCTTGCCGTTCACCTGAAACGAAGGCAATCGCCCATACAACTCCGCGACCCAGTCGATGAACACGCGCACGCGGCGCGGCTGATGCCGGTTCGCCGCATACAGCACCGACACCACGCGCGGATACGACGGATATTCCCGCAGCACTTCCGTGAGCGCGCCGCTCCTGATGAGCGGATCGAGCGTATAACTCGAACTCTGGATCAGGCCGAGTCCCGTCACGCCCGCGGCGATGTACGAATCGCCATCGTTCACGGCGATCTTGTGCTTCATCGAGACAATGCGCGTTTCGCCATCGACCACGAATTCCCAGTTGCGCACGCGTCCCGAGTTGTTGAGCACGTAGCCGACGGCGAGGTGCTGGTCGAGGTCATCGAGCGATGTCGGCTCGCCATGCTTCTCGATGTATCCCGGCGACGCGCACGTGATCTGCGTATAAGCGCCGACGCGTTTCGCGACCAGCCCGACGTCGCCGACCGCGCCCACGCGCACGACGCAATCGACCGCTTCCTCGACGAGATCCACCTGCCGGTCCGTGAGCACCAGTTCGACGCCGATATCCGGATACGCCGCGAAGAAGTCCGGCAGCGCGGGAATGATCGTGTTCTTCGCCATCACCTGCGGCAGGCTCACTTTGACGTTGCCCTTGGGACTGAGCTTCGAATGCGAGAGCGACGCTTCCATGTCGTCCACTTCGCCGAGCACGCGCACGCAGCGGTCGTAATAGGCTTCGCCGTCTTCGGTGATGCTGATGCTGCGCGTCGTGCGATTGATGAGGCGCGCGCCGAGATGCGCTTCGAGCGCCTGAAGCGTGCGCGAGACGCTCGCGGGAGGCAGGCGCAGGGCGTCGGCGGCTTTGGAGAAACTGCCCGCCTCGACGACCCGCGCGAAGACTTTCATTGCAAGAAAGCGGTCCATGCTCGGGTTCCGGAAACGTGATCGCGCGCCTGCGGCGGCGCGCGCGAAAGGAGAGCGTGAGTTTTCAAGCGACGATCATACTTGGGAACGCCTGCGCGCGCGTCCAAACCGGGCACGCCTGTGACTCAGAGCCCGAGCCCCTGACAGAGCCAGCCCGAGTAGTGCTCGATCATGCGCTGAAACGGCGCGTGATGACCGTAAGCGATGGACGACACGGCGAGCAGCCCGCATCCCGCGGCGTACGCGCGCGGCATCGTGCGCGGCGGGTCGAACACGCGCGCGAGAAAGAAGGCGGCGATGACCGCGCCGAGCACCCAGCCCGCGACGACTTCCGCGGGCGTGTGCGCGTCCTGCATGATGCGGCTCGCGCCGATCGCCGCCGCGAGCGCGAGTCCGCCCGCCGCGCCCAGCCGATACCAGCCGCCGCCGAGCGCGCCGAACAGCAGTCCGCCCGCGACCG
Source organism: Caballeronia novacaledonica (assembly GCF_900258035.1). Classification (GTDB taxonomy): domain Bacteria; phylum Pseudomonadota; class Gammaproteobacteria; order Burkholderiales; family Burkholderiaceae; genus Caballeronia; species Caballeronia novacaledonica. The sequence goes on from NZ_OGTP01000009.1 coordinate 130,683, forward strand.
TATAGATCGATGCGGCGAGCATCGTGTGACCGCTGATCATGCGCAACTGAATGGCCGCGAGTTCGACGCCGCAGCCGGCATAGAGAATCTTCGAGAGACCGACGAGCGCCATGCCGATCGCGAGCAGGATCGCCCAGCGCAACGCGAGACGCGCGTCCACGGTGCGCAGCCACAGCGCGCAGACGAGCGCGAGCGGCAGCAAGAAAGCCGCGTCGCCGAGATTCGAAAGCGTCCAGAGTACCTTTGATTGCATGCGTGTCCGTTATAGGTCTCGCGGGCTTTTTCGATCCCGCTATGACGTGTCGCCCAGCTTTCGGCGGCCGGCCATCCGGTATTCGGTCGGCGATATCGACAGCCGCTTGCGGAAAATCTTCGCGAGGCCATCGCCGCTGCCCGCGCCGCAACGCCGCGCGATCTTGTCGACAGGGAGATCGGTCGCGGCGAGCAACATGCAGCTCGCGTCGAGCCGCGCGCGCAACAGATACTCCGACGGCGTCAGCCCGATCTGCGCCTTGAAGCGGCGCAGGAAATTGCGCTCGCTCATCGCCGCGACGCGTGCGGCGTCGGTGATCGAAATCTGCCGCACGTAGTTCTCGCGAATCCAGCGCGCGGCCGCGTCGATCTTCTGGCGCACGCCGCCGGTTTCGGTGTCGTCGAGCACGGTGGCGAGTCTTTGCCACGCGCCGGGAATCGAGCGCTCCGAGACTTCACGCGCGAGCGCCGCGCCGTGATCGCGCTTGATGATCGACAGCGCCGCCGCGATCGGTCCTTTCGGATCGTCGAGCGTGAGCGTTTGCTCGGCGATGAAAAGCGGGTTCGCCAACGCGGACGCTTGCGCGCGCTGCCCGGACTCCTCGCTGAAATCGAGCGAGCGGTTTTGCACGCCGAGATTGGCCGCGGCGAGAATGTGCGCGCCTTCGCCGATCGCCTTGATGAACGGAATCTTCGGCGCGACGCGGCCGAGCCGCTTTCTCAGCACGGCGTCGTTGCGTGCATGACGCGCGCCCACGCCGCCGGCGATGAAGAGCGCGTCGCACTCGTTCATCCAGCGCGTTTCGAGCCCTTCCGTCCAGATGCGCATCGAGCACGTGCTCGCCACGCTGCCGCCTTCACTCGATAGAAACCGCAGCGAATAGTTCGGCGCTTCGGCGTGCTCGCCGGCGTCGGCGGGCAAGCGAACCTGATTCGCGACCGAGAAGACCTCGGAGATCGAACTGACTTCGACGAGCGAAAAGTCCTCGAAGATCAGAATGCCGATCCGTTTTGCCGCGCTGGCCATATCGGCGGGCGGCGTGTCGGACGCAACGTCGCGCACGACCTGAAGCCTTCCCGAACCATTGGCGTACACCATCGACTTCTCCCCTGTGCGGACCGGCGGGCGTTGTCGCGCCTTTTCCGGGCCGGTCCATGAAGGAACGCAAGTAGCGGGAAAGTGAGCTTACATGGCTCGAACTATACGCGGCGCCCGACAGTCGCCGCGCCCCGAGTCCGAAATTGACGAACTGTTGGCAGATGATCTCGGTACGCGAGCAAGAGGCTCACGCGCGCCCCGTCTTCCGATGAAATCGGGCGATGTGTCTTCGACAGAAACTGCGGCGATCGCGCGCCGTTTGTCCAATCCGCGCCCGTTTTTGCGCGGATCAGCGGAAATAGGCTTTGGTGTTCTCGTGCACGTCGTCGCGGGCGAGCAATTCGTCGGGCAGGAGCCATCGATAGTCGCTGTGCTGATCGAAGCGGCCGATCGGCACTTTGCCGCTCAGCGTCATCGCGTAGGCGAGCACGATGTAATGCGTGCCGATGTCCTCGGCGCCCGCGAAGTTGTCGTCGTACAGATGCTCGTACACGCCGAAGAAACGCGAGGCCGATCGCTGCGCGCTCGCGACGCCGAGCTCGTTATGCACAACGCGCCTGAACGCGGCGTCGAGCGATTCGTTCTTGGTGATGCGTCCGCCCGGCACGAACCACGTGCCCTGCGCCGGCCGGTTGCGCCGATGTCCCACGAGAATGCGCCGGTTGCCGTCGGTGACGATCAGGTCGATCGCCACGAGCGGCGCGAGCCGCACGACCGTCAGAAAATCCGCGTTGCTCAGCATCGTTGCTCCGTGTTGGCCATCGGCAACGCAAACGATGCCGCCTGCGTCATCGCATGACCGTGCGCGCGGCCACGCGCCGAGGTGCATTGTCCGAAGGTCGGCGCACGCCGATTCTCACGACTGAAACAAGCAAGGCTGACAACCTCGGCCGTCACATGCCGCCGCATCGACGGCAAACTTGACCGGTTTGGAAGTCCGTCCCGCGCGAGAAAATCATCGCGACGAAAATTGCGAACGTGCGCGCGAAATGGCCGGCATTCGACCGAAGAATGCAATAGTCCGTTTGGTCAATTCGACAATTAGTGTCACAGCGTGCGCCGCCGCAAAATGACTAATCGATGGCGGACCGGGACAGTCGCCATCTCCCGCGCGCACGCGGGTTGGGCGCCGCGCATCGCATATTGCGGCACAGCAATTAACCTCATATGAAAATATCGCATTATGTCCTTGAATAAAATCAGAATCGGTTAATTGAAAATGGCGCGATTGCCTGAAATCGGATTAACTGAAAATCAGCGCGATATAACGAACGATCTAATCGAACTTTTAAATCGATTGCCGGAATGCCGATTACAGCCGGTTCCCAAATGTAACTGCAAACCCAAATTTTTCCGATTTAACGGATACGAACGTCCGCTTTTGCATCGTTCGATGTTTCAAATTTGAATCAATTTATTTGATCTGACATAACCAGCGAGGCTCCCTTGGACCGTGCGGGACCGCCGCGCGGGGCGCCGCGGGCGGGTGAATGTCCGATCTGGCGGCACGGCATTCGATTTGCACTAACACAGTCGAACCAGGTTTGTATGACAAATAAATTTCTCTTATCTCCGCTTTGAAAACGGCTATCCTGAATTGGGGAGGGATTTCAATGTGCGCTCACCCTCACATCGGAACAGATTCTGTGGTTTAAGCGCGAAAATCTACAGCGCAAAAAAGATTGTCTGCTTATTATTCAAACCAGCGGATCGATTCCGCCAACACTTCGTTCCAATCGGTCACGGCAACCCGGCGAAGTTCGGGAAAGTCCATTGATGCGCCGCAATGGCCGAGAAACTCTCCGCGCCTTCCAGGATGCAAAGCTGCAGAGGATGACCATGCCTTACGCCACGCTAGAACCCGCCGTCATGGGGTGGACCCCTCCGACGACGAAAGCCTCGCAGACCGAGGTCCGCCAGATCGCGATCCTGCTGTTCGACGGTTTTTCCCTGCTCGGCGCGGGAATCGTCGCAGAGGTTTTCCACATGGCGAACGAGTTCGCGTCGGCGAAGTCGCGGCCGGACTGCAGCTACGACGTGCGTTTTCTGTCCGTCGAGGGCGGCAACGTGGCGTGCTCGTCGTCGGTGCGCGTATGGACGGACGGACTGGACGCGCGCCACTACGGCGGCTTCGACGCGCTTTTCGTCGCGGGCGGCCGCGGCGCCGACGATGCCGCGAAGGACGATCGCATCATCGAATGGCTGCGCCGCGTGCAGACGAAGACGGCGGTCGTGCGCGGGATCTCCGAAGGCCGCAAGGTGCTCGACGCCGCCGGCATCGGCCAGTCGCAGGACGCGCAGGCGCGCCTCGGCAACGCGATGCATCTCGTGCGCGACGAGCAGCAGGGCGACGGGGGCGACCGCTACGAGTCCATGAAGGGCGCGCTTCTGATCGTGAAGCGCGATCTGGGCATCGACGTGTCGCGCAGCGTGGCCGAGCGCCTGATGCCCGGCTCCGCCGCGAAACTCGTGTCGATTCTCGGCGACAGCGGCGCGGCGTCCGCGGGCGACAAGATCCGCGCGGCGGCGCGCTGGTTGCAGGACAACTGCGAACGGCCGATTTCGGTCGTCGATGCGGCGCAGGTGGCCGCGATGAGCGAGCGCAACTTTTTGCGCCGCTTCAAGATCGAGATGGGCATCACGCCATCCGATTATTTGCTGCAGGCGCGCCTCGCCGTGACCTGCGCGCTTCTGACGGATTCGGAATTGCCGGTCGACAAGATCGCGCGCAGAAGCGGCATGGGCAACGGCGACCGGCTCGCGAAGATTTTCCGCAAGCGTCTGCTGATCTCGCCGACGGAGTACCGGATGCAGAGCAGGCGCGAGGCGAACGGCTGACCCGCGCGAAGTGTGACGTGGGCCGCTGTGGCGCCGACTATGGCGTAAAACGTCGGACCTTTGGCCGGACCTGATCGGTCCGGCACTTAATCATTTCCCGGACGGCAACAGCGTTCGAAAGAATTGCAGGCAGGAGTCCTCTATGACGAATGAAGCACGCACGAAAGGTGGAGTGGAGCAGGGAGCAGCAGGTGTGGAGGCGGGCCCGGCCAGGTTGGCCGGGCCGTGCCGCCGCCTCGTCCCCGTGATCCTCGCCGGCGGCTCGGGCACGCGCCTGTGGCCGATGTCGCGTGAACAGTTCCCGAAGCAACTGATCGGCGTCATCGGTCATGACTCGTTGTTGCAGGCGACGGTGGCGCGGCTGAAAGACTTTGCGGGCGACTTCAAGGTGGATGGCGAGCCGATCATCGTGTGCGGCGAGGAGCATCGTTTCACGACGGAAGAGCAGACGCGCGAGAGCGGCGTGGCCGCGCGCATCATCGTCGAGCCGGCGCGCCGCGACACCGCGCCCGCGCTCACGCTCGCGGCGCTCGCGGCGGTGAAGGACGGCGAGGACGCGATCATGGTCGCGATGCCGGCGGATCACTCCATCGCCGACATTCCCGCGCTGCATCGCGCGATCGCGATCGCGGCGGAACACGCGGAACGCGGCGTGATCGCGACGCTCGGCATTCCGCCGACGCGCCCCGACACCGGCTTCGGCTACATCCGTCTGGGCGGCGCGCTCGGCGACGGCGCGCACGAGATCGACCGTTTCGTCGAGAAGCCGGCCGCCGAACTCGCTGCGCAATACGTTGCGGCAGGCACGTACTGGTGGAACAGCGGCATCTTCATCGTGCGCGCGAGCGTGTGGCTCGCGGCGCTGAAGCAGCTCAACGCCGACATGCACGCGGCCTGCTCGGCCGCCGCGAACGAAGGCGCCGACGACGGCAAGTTCTTCCGCCCGGAGGCCGCGCAATTCGGCCGCGCGCCGTCGGATTCGATCGATTATGCCGTGATGGAGCACATCGGCACGCCGAGCAAGCCGTGCGACGGCATCGTCGTGCCGCTCGTCGCGGGCTGGTCGGATCTCGGCTCGTGGGACGCCGTGTGGGACGCGATGGACAAGGACGAGTCCGGCAACGTCGCGAGCGGCCGCGTCGTGTTCGAAGGCGCGACGTCGAGCTATGCACGCTCCGAAGGCGGACGGCTCGTCGCGTGCGTCGGCACGACCAACGTGATCGTCGTCGAGACGGACGACGCCGTGCTCGTCGCGGACCGTTCGCGCGTGCAGGACATCAAGGGGCTCGTTGCGCGCATCCGCGAGCAGCATGCGCCCGAAGCGGACGCGCATCGCAAGGTGCGCCGTCCGTGGGGTTTCTACGATTCGATCGAGCATGGCGAGCGTTTCCAGGTGAAGCGCATCGTGGTGTCGCCGGGCTCGAAGCTGTCGCTGCAGATGCATCACCATCGCGCGGAGCACTGGGTCGTCGTGTGCGGCACGGCGCTCGTCACGCGCGGCGAAGAGCAGTTCCTTTTGAGCGAAAACGAATCGACGTTCATTCCGCTCGGCGTGCGGCACCGCCTGGAGAACCCGGGCAAGGTGCCGCTCGAGATCATCGAGGTGCAGTCGGGCAGTTATCTCGGCGAAGACGACATCGTGCGCTTCGACGACACCTACGGGCGTCATTGAGCGCTTGCAGGGCAACGGCATGACGGTTTGTGGCAACTGACTTCTTTGCAACCGCTTTCATTCGAAAAAGACGGGCTAACGCGAGGAGGAGACTGAAGCGTGCGGTAAAGGGCTGATTGCGTTCGGGGAAAAAAACATGCGCGATTTACAGGGATTGCTCGCGCGCCTGTTCGACGTCGTGATGATCGTCGGCGGTGCGGCAGTGGCGTCGCAAATCAGGTTCGAGTACATCGAGGCTCATGCCTATTCGGTGGCGTTCGTCGCGTTCGCGGCGGCGTTCTCGCTTGCACTCTTTCCGGGCTTCGGCGTCTATCAGTCGTGGCGCGGCCGCAGCAAGCTCCAGCTTGCCTGTCAGGTCTCGCTCGGCTGGCTCGTCGTGCAGGGCTGCGCGCTCGCGCTGATGTTCTCGCTGCATCGGCTCGACTACGTGTCGCGCCTCTGGTTCGCCTACTGGACCGCGATGTCCGGCGGCCTCATGATCGCCGGGCGTCTCATCACGCACGCGATCCTCGCGCACATGCGCCACGCCGGCCTGAACCTGCAGCAAGTGGCGATCGCCGGTTGCGGCCGACATTGCGATGCGATCCTGCGCAAGATCGAGCGCTCGAAGGACTCGGGCTTTCGCATGCGCGCGGCGTTCAACGCGGCGCCGTCGAAGGCGCGGCTCAACACGCGCGTGCCCGTGTACGACGACTTCGACGCCTTCGTGAGCTTCGTGCGCACGCAGAACGTTCACGAGGTCTGGCTCGCGTTGCCGCTTTCCGAAGAGCGCACGATCCTGCGCTTCGTGAACGAATTCCGCGACGATCTGCTCAACGTGCGCTTCATTCCCGACGTGCGCAGCCTCGCGCTCTTCGAAAGCGGCGTGACCGATCTGCTCGGTCAGCCGGCGATCAATCTCGTCGCGTCGCCGCTGTCGGCGTCCGCGCAGTTGCAGAAGGAACTCTTCGACCGCGTGTTCGCGCTCGGCGCGATCATCGCCGTTTCGCCGGCGCTGATCTGTATCGCGCTCGCGATCAAGCTCACTTCGCGCGGGCCCGTGTTCTTCCGGCAACGCCGCAAGGGCGCGGATGGCCGCGTCTTCACCATCTACAAGTTCCGTTCGATGCGCATGCACACGGAACAGGCCGGAGTGCTTCGCCAGGCCACGCGCGACGATCCGCGCGTGACCCGAGTCGGAGCGTTCCTGCGCCGCACCAGCCTCGATGAGCTACCGCAGTTCTTCAACGTTCTGCGTGGCGACATGTCGGTCGTGGGCCCGCGTCCACACGCGCTCGAACATGACGACCTGTATCAGAAGGTCGTATCGGGGTACATCCATCGTTACCGGATCAAGCCGGGCATCACCGGCTGGGCTCAGGTCAACGGTTTTCGTGGAGAAACGGATCGGATCGAAAAGATGGAAGGACGCGTCGCTCACGATTTGTACTACCTGGGTAACTGGTCGTTCGGACTCGATATGAGAATCATCGCCGCAACGATCTTCAAGGGACTACGCCACACCAACGCTTACTGATGCAGGGGACGACCATTATGCACAACCAACAACAACCGGGCACCACCTCCATGGCCGCCAACACCAACGTGTCGCGTATCTTCCGCCTCACGAGCCTGGCTGCGGCAGCTTCCATCTCCGTGATCCTGACGGGTTGCGGGCTCGCGCCGGGCATGCACATGGAAAAGCCGGCCGCGCTCGTCGAGACGTCGAACGATCAAGGCGATCCGGCCACCACGACCAACATTCCGATCACGACGATCGACGCCGCGCTCGTGAAGAAGATGCGCACCACGCAGCCTTCCGCGGCGACCGATCCGAACGCGTCGCTCTACGGCAAGCCGGCGCCGTACAAGCTGGGCGTCGGCGACGTGCTGCAGATCACGGTGTGGGATCACCCCGAACTCGTCGCGGCGCTCGGCCAGCCGGCGAACCAGACGCGCACGTCGGATGCCGCGCCGGGCTTCGTCGTCGATGCGGACGGCAATCTGCAATTCCCGTACGTGACGCGTTCGCTGCACGTCGCGGGCAAGACCGAGACGCAGGTTCAGCGCGAGCTGTATTCGGAACTCTCGAAGGTTTTCGTGAAGCCGCAGGTGACGGTGCGCGTCGCGTCGTTCCGTGCGTCGCAGGTGTATATCGACGGCGACGTGCGCACGCCGGGCTCGCAGCAGATCAACGACATTCCGATGACGCTCACCGAGGCGATCGGCCGCGCGGGCGGCTTCGCGACGACGGCGGACCAGAGCCGCGTGACGCTCATCCGCGATGGCGTCACGTACAACATCAACATGGCCGGCATGACGGCGAAGGGCCGCAGCCCGTCGGACATCATGCTCCGTCCGGGCGATGCGCTGCGTGTCGATTCGCGCGACGAAAACGGCGTCTACGTGATGGGTGAAGTGACCAAGCCCGCCACCGTGATTCCGATGCGCAACGGCAAGCTCACGCTGTCGGACGCGATTTCGCAGGCGGGCAGCTTCAATCCGGAAACGTCGGACCCGCGCGAGCTGTACGTGATCCGCAACGGCCAGACGGACAACCCGGAGGTCTACAAGCTCGACGCTCGCTCGCCGGTGTCGATGCTGCTCGCGAACAACTTCGAGCTGCAGCCGCATGACGTCGTGTACGTGGACAACAACGGGCTGGTCCGCTTCTCGCGCGTGCTGAACCTGCTGTTGCCGGCGATCAACGCGGGTCTGACGGCGGCCGTGCTGACGAAGTAACTGGCTTGAAAGCAGGTGTTTGACCGGCGCGCGCGGGGGCGCGCCGGAGCATCGTTGTTCGACTCAAAAAATACAAGCGAGCGAGATCATGGCGATGAACTTTGATACGCGGTACACGGACGTATCGACAGCCGACGAGTTGCGGCTGTCCGATTATCTGGCCGCGGTGATGCGCAACTGGAAGCTCGTGACGCTCGTCACGCTCGCCGTGGTCGCGCTCGGAACCCTCTACGCCTACCTTGCGCCGCCAACCTTCAGAGCGGACGCGATGATCCAGGTGGACGAGGCCAGCGCCAACACTCCGACCGCCGGCGCCAACGCGGTGCAGGCGGTCGTTCCGCAGTTGACCGACACGAAGTCCGTGACCGCCGCGCAGATCGAACTCCTGCGCTCGCGCCTCGTCATCGACGATACGGTGCGGCGCCTGCATCTCGACATCAACGCGTCGCCGCGTACGTTGCCGGTCGTCGGCAAGCTCGTCGGCAACGTGTTTTCGATGCTGAACAGGCCGGTTCCGCCGGGATATCTGTCGCGCTTCGCCTGGGGCGACGAAGCGATCGACGTGCCGCTCTTCGACACGCCGAAAGCGCTCTACGACAGGAAGTTCACGCTCGTCGCCGCCGAACGCGGCACCTACATGCTGAAAGACCCCGACGGTCTCGGCATTCTCACCGGCCACGTCGGACAGGAAGCGTCGGCCATGACGCCGCAAGGTCTCGTCACGCTCAAGGTGGACAAGCTCGTCGGCCAGCCGGGCGTGCAGTTCGACCTGCAACGCTTCTCGACGCTCTCGACCATCGATCGCTTGCAAAAGCGGCTCACCGTGGCGGAGACCGCGCTGCAATCGGGCATTATCGGCGTATCGCTGGAAGGTAGTAATCCGAAGCAAATTGCGGCGATCGTCAATAACATCGCGAATCGCTATGTGCAGCAGGACACGCAGAAGCGCTCGGCCGAAGCCGAACATACGCTCGCGTTTCTGGAGCAGCAACTGCCGGCCGTGAAGAAGCAGCTCGACGAAGCCGAGCAGCGCTACAGCTCATTTCGCAACAAGCAGGGCTCGGTGGATCTCTCCGAGGAAAGCCGTCTTTTGCTGCAACAGGTCGTCGATAACAAGACGAAGCTCACGGACCTGCAACAACAGCGCGCGGAGCTTTCGCTGCGCTTCACGGCGAATCACCCGTCGGTGCAGGCGCTCGATGCACAGATCGCCGCGCTCACCGCCGCGCAGACGCGCCTCGGCAAGAACGTATCGACGCTGCCCGATACCGAGCAGACCGCGCTGCGCTACATGCGCGACGTGCGCTCGAGTAGCGAGCTCTACACGAACCTGCTGAACAGCACGCAGCAACTGCGCATCGCGAAGGCGGGGCAGGTGAGCAACGTGCGCATCGTCGATCTCGCGCAAGTCCCCGACGATCCCGTGCGTCCGAGGCGCGCGCTCGTGATCCTGATCTCGGCGGCCATCGGGCTCGTGCTCGGCATCGTCGTCGCGTTCATCCGCAAGGCGCTGTATGGCGGCGTCGAGCGGCCGGAAGACATCGAACGCCAACTGGGCACGCGCGTCTTCGCGATCGTGCCGCGCAGCACGCAGCAGCTTCGTCTGCAACGTCAGGTCGGGATGCGCCGCGAAGGGCTGCACGTGCTCGCCGCTCAAGCGCCGGAAGATGCGGCGGTCGAAGGCATCCGCAGCCTGCGCACTTCGCTGCAACTGCAGCTTTCCGACGCGCGCAACAACGTCGTCATGCTGACCGGTTCGCGTCCGGAAGCGGGCAAGTCGTTCCTGTCGGCGAATCTCGCGACGCTCGTCGCTTCGACGAGAAAGCGCGTGCTGCTGATCGACGCCGACATGCGCCGCGGCGACATTCATTCGCACTTCGGCGTGCGCCATTCGCCCGGCCTTTCCGAGGTGCTGATGGGCGCCGACGTGCTGGACACGATCCTTCACGACGTGCTGCCCGGCGTCGATCTCATCCCGAAGGGCTCGCTGCCGTCTCATCCGGCGGAGCTTCTCGCAAGCGACCGCTTCGGTGAAATGCTCGCCGAGCTGAAGCAGCACTACGATCTCGTCGTCATCGATACGCCGCCGGTGCTCGCCGTGACCGACGCGACGGTGATCGGAAGGCATGCGGGCACGAGCCTGCTCGTCGTGCGGCACGGCAAGAATCAGGTGCAGGAGATCGGAGAGACGATGAAGCGCCTGTATCACGGCGGCGTGCACATGAAGGGCGTGCTGCTCACCGATGTTCCGCAATCCAAGGTGTTGATGGGCAACACGTACGCCGGTTACTACGGCTACGAAAGCATCGCGGAGTAAAAAAGCCGCCGGGCTTTCAATACGGCGACTTGTAGATGTCGCGCGAGCGCGCAGCGGTCGGCGCCGGCGGGTTCAGGCCCGGCGGCGCCGGATAGAGCGCCGCCGCCGCGCTTTTCGGCGCCATCATCGCGCGGGCGTCGGCCTTGTGTCCGCTCGGACGCAGCCGCGCACCGCCCGCGGGATTTCCCACATATCCGTTCTGCTGCGCAAGCAGTTTGTCGGTCGACGATGCGTCGGTAAGGTCGCCGGCATGCGCGGCCGCAGTCATGGCCAGCGACAGAAGCGCCGCGCCTAGCTGATGTTTCATCGTCTCCTCCGGGCTTGTCGGGTGCATCTGAACAGGATATTGCGCGCAGTGACCCGCTCACGCCAAAAATCATGCACGAGCGGCCATCTGCGCCGTCCCGCACGCGATGCCGCGGCGTTTTACGCGCGACGAAAGCGGGCGTCGTTATAATCGCCGTCCGACCTGGTTTTTAGGCTGTCCGTCCGTGAAAAAGCTCATCGTTCTTGCATTCGCTTCGGTTGTCCTCACCGCCTGCTCGTCCGTCGAGAAGGAGCAGCAGAAGGAGCGCACGTTCCTGCTCTCGCAGGATTCGCTCGATACCGCGCAGCGCAATGCGACCGTCGCGTGCCGCGACACCGCGCAGTGCGATGCGGCCTGGAAACTGACGAAGACCTACGTCGAGCAGAATTCGAAGGAACGCCTGACCCGCGCCGACGATGCCGCCATCGAAACCGATGTTCCGTCGGGTTCAGGCAAGCCGGTGTTCTCGGCGACGCGCGTCGCGAACGGCAACGGCGCGACGATCTCGCTCTTCGCGCAATGCAAAGACATGTATGGCGACGAACGCGCGCGCGGCTCCGATTTCGACGACTGCGCGACGAAGATCATCTCCGTGCAGAACGGCTTCGCGCCGTATCTGAGGAAGCATCTGCCCGCGCAGTGAAGCGAGCGCGTCAGCGCGCGGGCAGCGTGCCCGGCGCGCGCGGCGGTTGCGCAGGCAGGAATTCCGTCAGCGGCTCTTCAGGGGCCGCGCCAAACCAGGGCGGTCGCGGCGGCGGCTCGTGCCCGGACGCTTCGGCGGCGCGCATCAGCATCGTGTGCGCGATGCGCGCGTACGACGCGACGACGAGCCCGAGCGCGACACCGAACACCACACCCGAAAAGCGATCGCCGAGCGGATTGCCGCCGATCGACGTCGCGGGCAGCGCCGCAAGCACGAAGAGCGCGCGTCCGAGCACGGGCAGATGCGGCGCGTCGGGCACGCGTTGCCGCCACGCGCGGTACGCCATCGAGCCGCGCCAGAGCGCCCACAGCACGGCGAGCGGCAGCGCGAGGCCGAAGAGCAGACCGCCCGCGAAAAACTGATAGACCCAGAAGTCGTGGCCGGCCGCCCACATTCTGATCGCGTAGAAGTCCTTCTCGCCGATCATGCCGGCGAGATCGGGCAAGTACGACGGCGAATAGCGATAGTCGTGTCCGTAGCCCATGCCCACCAGCGTCGATAGCGTCGAGGACGTCGTCTGATCGACCTGATCCTTCATTTCCGCGAGACGCGCGATCGCGACCGGATCGCGTGCGGGTTGCGCATCCGTCGCGAACGGCATGTGCCGCAACCAGGCTTGCGCGACGCTCGGGAAGAACGAAGCCGATGCCGCCGCCATCGCGCCGAGCAGCGCCAGAATCACGACCGCGCGCAGGCCGGTGGTGAAGAAAGGCCGGATCGACGGCGAGGCGAGCCACGTCGCGTACGCGATGAGCAGCGCCGTGCCGGCGAGCAGGCTCGGCGTGGCGCAGAAAATCTCGATGACGATCGTCGCGAGAAAGAGCAGCGCGGCGAACTTCGCGATGCGTTGCGCGAAGACGAATTCGTGCAGCAACAGTCCTTGCAGACAGAGGAACGTGACCGGCATGACGTGCATGCTCATGTTCGCGGCGCCGTCGGACATGAGCAGGTCGTAGCCGATGCCGGACACGAGCGAGGCGATCATCGCGCCGATCAGCGCGCGTTCGATCTGTTCGAGACGCTGCGCATCCCACGGACGGCAGCCGACGAAGTAGCCGAGCAGCATCAGCAGGAACGGCAGGATCACGCGTGCGTAGTTGCCCGCTTCGTTGCCCTGCAGCAATTGCGTGGCGACGCTGCCGAAAATGGTGAGCAGGAAGAGCGAGGTGACGAGCGCGCGCATGCGCGAGCGGCGTGCGAAGCGCGGCGCGATGAGCAGGATCGCGCAGGCGGCGCCCATCGACGTCACGGTGAGCACGATGTCCACGGCGCGGCTCGCCGTCTCCACGCTCTTGAAGTCGAACGCGAGCGGAAGCAGGCAAAGCCAGATCCAGACGACGGCGAACTTGTTGCGCATGACGGCCCCGGGAACCCCATTTTTTGCGTCGAATATATCAGCGGCTTTCGACGCGCGCCGTCGCAACGGCGTCAGCCGACTATTGTTCGGCGCGAAACGACGGACGCGCATGTGCGCCGCACCACGCATCGCGCGGCACGTTGCTTTCGCTGCGATGCATGGCCGCAAAGCACGCGATTCTGGCGGATCGTCCCCGATTTCCGGACCGAAGATGCAATGGCCGGAAGCGACATGCTCCGGCCCGAGACCACTCGATACGTGCGATGTGCGTGCTCGTGCCGATACGAGGTAACCCCGGCTCCGGGGCAAGCAGGCCCACGAGGACGCGCGGCTTTTGCCGCGCAAGCCACTCGACAACAAGCGACCCTCGCAGAAGGGAACGGCATGGGCTTGTTCGGCACGACACGCATGCAGAAACCCGATCGATCGATACGATTCGATTTCATCCGGGACTTGCGAGCATCGCGGAGAAGAGTGGTCCGATTCGCACGTCACAACCGCGCCATTCAATGCTGGCGCGCGCGCCGATTTTCGCGTATCTATACGATCGCCCTTGTCTCACCGTCACACACGCGACTCACACTTCGATGACCGGCCACGCGCTCACGCGGCCGGGCCTGCGCGCGTTCTCGATCCACACCATCATTCAGGAGACTCCCATGTCCGACAGGCTCAGCATTTCCACGCCCGATGGCAATTTCGACGCCTACGTCGCATATCCCGCGCAGACGCCCGCGCCGGCCGTCGTCGTGATTCAGGAGATATTCGGCATCAACGCCGACATGCGCGAAACCTGCGACGAGTACGCGCGCCAGGGCTACGTCGCACTGTGTCCGGACCTCTTCTGGCGGCTCGAACCGAACGTCGAGCTCACCGACCGGACCGAAGCCGAATGGCAACAGGCGTTGAAGTACTACAACGCGTTCGACGTGAACACGGGCGTCGAGGACATCGCGGCGACCATCGGCTTTGCGCGCGGGCTCTCGCAGGTGAAGGGCAAGATCGGCTCGGTCGGATTCTGTCTCGGCGGACTGCTGTCCTTCCTGACGGCCGCGCGCACCGATGTCGATGCATCGGTTTCCTATTACGGCGGCGGCACCGATCAATACCTCGGCGAATTGCCGAAGATCAAGGTGCCGCTCATGCTGCATCTCGCGGAAGAAGACGAGTTCATTCCCGCCGACGCGCGCAGTCGCGTGCTCGCGGCGGTGCAGGGGCACGCGAACGTCGAGGCGTTCACGTATCCCGGCTGTCATCACGCGTTCGCGCGCAACCAGGGCGCGCACTACGACGCTGCGTCGGCGCAACTCGCGAATGGCCGCACCGCGGAATTCTTCAAGAAGAATCTGACGTAAGCGACGCCGCAAATAAAAACGCCGCCCGGAGCGGGGCGGCGTTGTCGTCACGTTATTTCTTCACCGTATGCGGCCGTCGAACCACGAGCCAGCGCGGCGACTTGAAGCGCACGATGCTCATGTAGAGCCACACATACGTCGCCGCGAACACGACGACGAAGCAGAACAGATGCACCGTGTGCCGCCAGAAGAGCGTCGCGGGAATCACAGCGATCAGGCACAGCAGCCACAGATACGGCGACGTGAGCGAGTTGCGCCGCGTGAGTTCGTGCGCGTTCTTCGCGCCGACGGCCCAGCGCATCAGCCGCTTGTAGACGAGCATGTGCAAATGCACGCCGTCCGGAATGCCGGGCGAGATGCCGCGAATGAACTTCTTGCGATAGATCGAGAAACACGTCTCGAAGATCGGGTACATGAAGAGCAGCACCGGATACCACGCGGAGACGTCGCGGTTGCGCATCACGAGCAGGATGGAAAGTTCGCCCAGCATGAAGCCGACGAAGTACGCGCCGCCGTCGCCGAGAAAGATCAGGCCGGCGGGAAAATTCCAGATGAAGAAGCCCATCACCGCGCCCATCATGATGAGCGAGCCCGACAGCACGACGGGATCGTGCACCTGGAACGCCACGTAAGCGAGCGACGCGAACATCATGAAGCTGACCATCGACGCGAGGCCGTTGAAGCCGTCGATGATATTCACCGCGTTCGCGAGCGCCGCGACGGCGAGCACCGTCACCGCGCAGGAAATGACCGCGTAGGACAGCAGGAAATCGAGCGGCGGCACGCTGATGCGCGTGACTGCGATATTCAGGAATGCGTATGCGAGACCGGCGGCGGCCATCGTGCAGACGAGGCGGGCGAGCGGCGAGACGCGCTTGGTCAGGTCTTCGGTCAGCCCGGAAAGAAACGCCGGCAAGCCGCACGCGACGATGCCGAGAATGCCGGCCGACACGGCCGGATAGCTCCATCGCAACTGCACGGCCGACGCGGTCAACCCGCAAATGATGCCCACGCCGCCGATGCGCGGCACCGGACGCGCGTGAAACTTCTGCACGCCGGCGAGATCGGTGTCGCCGAGCACGCCTTCCTGCAGATGCGCGAAACGCACGATGAACAAGGTCACGAGCAGCGAGACCAGAAAAGCAAGCGCGAAACTAAGCATGAAAATAGAACCGGTTGAGAGAAGCCGCCCCGCATCGCTCCGAACGGCCAAGCGGGGCGCAGCGAGACTTTACGCGAACCCTTGCGGATTTTGCGACTGCCAGCGCCAGTGATCCGCGCACATCCGTTCGATGCCATGCTCCGCGCGCCAGCCGATCAGCTCGGCGGCGGCGGCCGGATCGGCGTAGCAGGCGGCGATGTCGCCAGGGCGGCGCGGCACGAGCTCATACGGCACGGGCCTGCCCGACGCCGCCTCGAACGCCTTCACGACATCGAGCACGCTGTAGCCCTGGCCCGTGCCGAGATTCACGACGAAGCTGCGATCGAGCGTCTGGAGTGCGTCGATGGCCGCGATGTGCCCGCGCGCCAGATCCACCACGTGAATGTAATCGCGCACGCCGGTGCCGTCGTGGGTCGCGTAATCGCTGCCGAACACGCGCAGGCGCGCGAGCTTGCCGACGGCCACCTGCGCGACATACGGCATCAGGTTGTTCGGAATGCCCGCCGGATCTTCGCCGATCAAACCGCTCTCATGCGCGCCGACCGGATTGAAATAGCGCAGCGTCGCGATGCGCCATGACGAATCGGAGACTTCGAGATCGCGCAGGATCTGTTCGGCGATGAGCTTCGACTGGCCGTACGGATTGGTCGCCGAAAGCGGAAACGATTCGTCGATGGGCACGCTCTTCGGCATGCCGTAGACCGTCGCGGACGAGCTGAACACGAAGTTGCGCACGTTGCGCTCTTTCATGACCTTCAGCACGGCGAGCAGGCTGCCGATGTTGTTGTTGTAGTACTCGACCGGCTTCTCGACCGATTCGCCCACCGCTTTCAGCGCCGCGAAGTGGATCGCGCCGGTGATGTCGTGCGAATCGAAGATGCGGTTGAGCGCGGCTTCGTCGCGCGCGTCGGCTTCATGAAACACGAGGCCCTTGCCGGTGATGCGCTCCACGCGCTTCAGCGATTCGGCGCGGCTGTTGACGAGATTGTCGATGACCACGACGCCGTAGCCCGCGTCGAGCAGTTCGACGCACGTATGCGATCCGATGAAGCCCGCGCCGCCGGTGACGAGAATCGTGCCCTTCGTCGGCTGATTGCCATTCATCTTGTGCTCTCCCGATTGCGTGAATCAAAGTGAAATGCCGGTAATGGCAAGTATTGTGCCCTTGTAGCGTTCGACGACATTTTTTTCGTCGAATTCGCTCGTGACCTTTTCGCGGCCGCGCTGCGCCATCGCTTCGCGTTCGGCGCGTGAGAGCGTCAGCATGCGTTCTAGCGCTGCCGTCAGGCTGTCGGCGCTCTTCACTTCGCAGAGCAGGCCGTTCACGCCGTGCTCGACGACCTCGCGGCAGCCGGGCACGTCGGTGGCGACGATCGGGCGGCCCATCGCCGACGCCTCCATCAGCGTGCGCGGCACGCCTTCGCGATACGAGGGCAGCACGACGCAGTCCGCCGCGGCCACGAGCGGGCGCACGTCGTTCGCTTCGCCCAGATATTCGACGATATTCTCCGCTTCCCACTGCTGCACGTCGGTGCGGCTGATCGCGCTCGGATTGTCGACGCCGACCGGCCCGAGCAACTGAAAACGCGCGCGCGGATATTTCGCGCGAATCCTGCGCGCGGCCTCGACGTATTCCGCCACGCCCTTGTCCCACAAAAGCCGTCCAATCAGGATGAACACGAAGTCCTCGCGCGCGGGCAGCGGCTGCAACGCGAATTCATCGAGATCGACGCCTTCGCCGTGCAGACGCCGCGCGCGATCCGGATGCGCGAGCAGATTCTCGTGCAGGAAGGCTTCGTGATCGTCGCGATTCAGGAACCAGATTTCGCGCGGAAAGCGGAACGCGAAACGGTACAGCCGCTTCGCAACCTGCGCCGTGCGGCTCTTCTGGATGAAGACGTAGCCCAGGCCCGTCGTCACCGCGATCGACGGCACGCGCGCGAGCATCGCGGCGAGCGAGCCGTAGATATTCGGCTTGATCGTGTAGTGAAACACGATATGCGGACGCGTCGCGCGATATTCGCGATAGAGCGCGGCGAGCGTTCTCAAATCCTGGCGCGGGTCCGTTCCCTTCGATGCGACCGGCAGCTCGACGCAACGGCAGCCCATTTCCGTGAGCGGCTCGAAAGTGCGGTCGCGCGGCGCGATGATCGTCACTTGCGCGCCGCGCGCGGTCAGCATGCGCAGCACGCCCTGCCGGTAGGTGTAGATCGCCCACGCCGTGTTGCAGACGAGGGCGATGCGAAGACTCGGTTTTTCTTTCGTCATCCGGAAGTCATGGAAGTCATGGTTCGACGGCATCGATCGCGCGAATGTTCACGCGGAGGACGCACGCTTCAGCAAGCGCGCCTTCAAACCCCGCAGCGCGCGATACGGCAAAACGAGATGCGCGACGCTTTTCGCGACGCCCGCCCAGTCGAGCGGATGCGTTACGCGCAGATGACGCAGTTGCAGACGCAGCGTCGACATGACCTGCGCGCGCCGTTTCGTCGCGCTGATGCCGCTTTCGTTCAGTTCATAGAAGAGCCCGAACTCGGGCAGGTTCGCGCCGTCGTGCTGTTGCAGCAGGCGCAGGATCAGATCGAGGTCTTCCGCCGCGCGATACTGCGCGCGATAGTTGCCCGCTTCGATCACGGCATCCACACGCAGCATCAGCGACGGATGCGTGAAGCACGTGCGCGCGAGCATCATGCGGCGGATCGCGGCGGGTTCGGCCGGCGGCATCAGGTCGAAGAGCGGCGCGCCTTTCGTCGACACCACATGCGTCCACATGCCCAGCACCGCGACGCGCGGATGCGCCTCCATGTACGCGCGCTGCTTCGCGAGACGGTTCGGCGTTGCCAGATCGCCCGCGTCGATGCGCGCCGCGTAACGCACGCCACGCGCGGCGAGCGCCGCGACGCCCGCTTCGAGCGCGCGCTCGATGCCGCCGTTTTGGGGCATCTGCAGAATCTCGATGCACATGCCGCCGATGACAGGCGCGACGATCGGCGGCGCGCTGCCGTCGTCGACGATCAGCACGTTCACCGTCGCGGCTTC
Organism: Caballeronia novacaledonica; assembly: GCF_900258035.1. Classification (GTDB taxonomy): domain Bacteria; phylum Pseudomonadota; class Gammaproteobacteria; order Burkholderiales; family Burkholderiaceae; genus Caballeronia; species Caballeronia novacaledonica. The sequence goes on from NZ_OGTP01000009.1 coordinate 149,505, forward strand.
GCTGAACGACGCGAGCGTGCGTTCGACATCGGCCTGGCCGTTGAACGCGGGCATCAGCACGGCGACATCGGAGAGATCGTTCATGCGCGCAGCCGGAAACGGATGTAGTAGAAGTTCACCGACGCCGCCGCCACATAACCCGCCGCGAGGCCGATCAGCGCGCCGAAGCCTTCGATGCGTGGAATCGTGAACCAGTTCACCGCGAACGCGACCGCCAGCGCGAACAGCCATTTCGACAACAGCACGTACTTCGCCTGATATTTCAGCACGACGAGATTGCCGATCGCCTCGATGCCCGCCGGCACGGAAAGCCACACGGCCCAGCGGAAGATATCGGCGGCGCCGGCGTAGTGCGGCCCGAACACGCGCGCGATGATGAAGCCCGCGAGCGCATCGAGGACGGCGGCGCCCGCGATCATCAGCACGGCGGTCATCGCGAAGAGGCGCACGAGGTTGCGTTTGAGGCGCGCGGTTTCCTGCACGCGATAGACGAACGCCGGCGCAATCGTCTGCGAGAGCATCAGCGCGAGCGCGATCCAGTTTTCGTTCAACTGCTGCGCGGCGGAATACAGGCCGAGTTCCGCGAACGACACGCGATGCGCGAGCATCAGCCGGTCGAGCTTCAGAAACAGATACATGCAGATGAGCCCGAGCCAGAACACCGTGCCGGCGCTCGCGAAATGTCTGAACAGTGCGCGATCGAAGCGCCAGCCGAGCGTGCCGCCGTGACGCCGCACGTAATACGCGACGAGCGCGGCGCTGATCGCCGCGGCTTCGAGCGCCCAGAGCCAGCCGAAGCTCGACGGCGCGGCCATCGTGCGCACGAGCGCGAACACGAGCGCCGCCTTGACGATGGCCGCCGCCATGCTCGCGATGAGCTGCGGCTTGCTGTAAGTGAGACTTTGCAGCCACGAATTGACGACGCCGATGAACGGCTCGCGAAAGAGCATCGTGACGGCGAGGCCGGCGAGCATCAGGCCGACCATCGGGTCGGTGCCGCCCGCCGCGATCCAGATCCATGTGACGATCAGCGCGATGATCGACACGCCCATGCGCAGCACGAACGCGCTGCCGAGCACCGCGCCGGTTTCGGCGGGCGGGCGGTGGACGATCGTCGGCACGAGAATTTCCGCGCCGCAGACCCAGGTGATCGGCGCGATCACGAGCAGCAGCGTGTTCGCGTATTGCCATTTGCCGAAGACGTCCGGGCCGAGATAGCGCGCGAGCAGTCCCGAAATGACGATCGCGACGGCGATCTGCGTGAGCCGCTCCAGCCCGAGCCAGACGATATTGGCGAGCGCGCGGGCGACGTCCGGATTGCCGGAACGCGTCAGCGCCTTCATGCGATGCATCCTGCCGCGCAAGCGGGCACGCCGCGTGCTACCTGAGCCTGAACGCCCTGTGCGCGCGCGTGATCGGTCAAGTTTTGTGTGTTTGCACGCAGACGCGCCTCATTCGAAGGCATCGAGGCGAAAGAGCGTTTGAGCATTGGATTAGAATGAACGCGCATGCTTTGACCGCCGCGCGCGACCACGAGAGCGCCGAAAGACAGCGATTATAAGTGCGATCCAGGGTCGGCCCGCTGCCCGGTTTTTTTGCTTCGAATTGTTTCATTCGCATTGCTTTCACAAACGCGTAGGCAGAATTCGATACGTCATCCGGCAGTCGTTCGCGCTGCGCTCGCAGCGCCGGCGCGCCAATCGTCACGACCTGCATGCCCTCATGGCTGCATCGCCGAGAAACCATCAATTAATAGAGAAGAGGTAGCCATCTCATGAGCCAAGTATCCCAATCCATCTTCAAGGCCTACGACATTCGCGGGATCGTCGGCAAGACGGTCGACAAGGATGTCGCGAAGAGCATCGGCCAGGCTTTCGGCAGCGAGATCAAAAAGCAGGGCGGCGACTCGGTCGTGGTCGCGCGCGACGGTCGACTCTCCGGTCCCGAACTCGTCGGCGCGCTCGCGGACGGCCTGCGCGCGGCGGGCGTCGATGTCGTCGATATCGGCATGGTGCCGACGCCCGTCGGTTACTACGCGGCGAGCGTGCCGCTGCCGTTGCCTTCGGGCGAGCGTCGCGTGGACTCGTGCATCGTCGTGACGGGCAGCCACAATCCGCCGGATTACAACGGCTTCAAGATGGTGCTGCGCGGCGCGGCCATCTACGGCGAGCAGATTCAGGGCTTGTACAAGCGCATCGTCGACAGCGACTTCACGACGGGCGAAGGCACGTACACCGAGTTCGACGTGTCGCAGATGTATCTTGATCGCATCGTGTCGGACGTGAAGCCGGTGCGCCCGATGAAGATCGTCGTCGATACGGGCAACGGCGTCGCGGGCGGTCTCGCGCCGAAACTGTTCAAGGCGCTCGGCTGCGAGCTGGTTGAGCTTTTCACGGAGATCGACGGCAATTTCCCGAACCATCACCCGGACCCCGCGCATCCGGAAAATCTGCAGGATGTGATCAAGGCGCTCAAGGAAACGGACGCCGAAATCGGCTTCGCATTCGATGGCGACGGCGACCGTCTCGGCGTCGTCACGAAGGACGGGCAGGTGATCTATCCGGATCGTCAGTTGATGCTGTTCGCGCAGGAAGTGCTGTCGCGCAACAAGGGCGGCCAGATCATTTATGACGTGAAGTGCACGCGCAATCTCGCGAAGTGGGTGCGCGAGCAGGGCGGCGAGCCGGTGATGTGGAAGACCGGCCACTCGCTCGTGAAGGCGAAACTGCGCGAAACCGGCGCGCCGCTCGCGGGCGAGATGAGCGGCCACGTGTTCTTCAAGGACCGCTGGTACGGCTTCGACGACGGCTTGTACACCGGCGCGCGCATGCTCGAAATCCTGTCGCGCGTGGCGGACCCGAGCAAGCTGCTCAACGATCTGCCGAATTCGCTGTCGACGCCCGAACTGCAATTGAAGCTGCAAGAGGGCGAGAATTTCGAACTGATCGCGCGGCTGCAGAAATCGGCGAAGTTCACCGGCGCGGACGACGTGCTGACCATCGACGGCTTGCGTGTGGAATATCCGGACGGATTCGGGCTCGCGCGCTCGTCGAACACGACGCCGGTTGTCGTGATGCGCTTCGAGGCGGATAACGACGCGGCGCTGAAGCGGATTCAGGAAGATTTTCGTCGCGTGATTCTGGCTGAGAAGGCGGATGCGAAGCTGCCGTTCTGAGCGGATTCGGCGGTAGATGACTCTACGGGCGGCTGGCCCGAAGGTTTTGCGGGCCGGCATTTCGTAGTGCTTGACGCGGTGTGGGTTTTTTGTGCTTGGGCTTCTATGAATGGCCCGATTTGTTTTTGGTTTATTAGCGTTGCCCCTGTGCGGGGCGGCAGTCACTTTCTTTGCTGCTGCAAAGAAAGTAACCAAAGAAAGCAGCTTTCCCCATCCAAAGTGCCTCATGCCGGCCGCGGCACAGGCGATTGGCTGAATGGAACGGCAGTAGTGAGTGCCCCCACAAAACTCGCGCGGCTTGGCTCGCGCACGGTCCGCCATCACTCGCCACATAACGAACTGGTTCAGCACCAAATAGCTCCGGCCCGCTTCGCGGCCGATCGGTTAATCGGGTTTGCGTGTGCTTCTTTGTTCATACCTTCATCGCAACGCAACGCAACGCACATGCATACCGTTGGTTTCCCTTGCATACCCTGCGGCAGCGCGTAGCGCTGTGCCGAAGCTTTTTCGTGCTGAACCAGCGCCCTAAAACATGTGGTGCGCCAGACCGTGCGCGAACCAAGCCCGATAAGACCTTTGAGGGCACTCGCTACTCTGGGGGCCATTCAGCCAATCGCCTGTGCCGCGGCCGGCGTGAAGCACTTTGGATGGGAGAAGCTGCTTTCTTTGGTTACTTTCTTTGCAGCAGCAAAGAAAGTGACTGCCGCCCCGCACAGGGGCAGTGCTAATAGACCGACGCAAATACGGGATCCGGCGAAAAACTTTGGCAAGTGACTGCCGCCCCGCACAGGGGCAGCGCTAATAGACCAATAACAAAACGGGATCCGGCGGAAAACCCTGGCAAGTGACCGCCGCCCCGCACAGGGGCAACGCTAATAGACCAATAACAAAACGGGATCCGGCAAAAAACCCTGGCAAGTGACTGCCGCCCCGCACAGGGGCAGTGCTAATAGACCAATAACAAAACGGGATCCGGCGGAAAACCCTGGCAAGTGACTGCCGCCCCGCACAGGGGCAACGCTAATAGACCAATAACAAAACGGGATCCGGCGAAAACCCTGGCATTGGTTTGCGACCACCCTGGCCCACCCGAGCGGGCCCCCCTCCCGATGAGCATTTCTCAGCGAAACCACCTGACAGGCTCTAAAATCACCCCTTTCCCGCTCACTCCGCCGCGCCGTCCGCGCCTCCCCACCCCAGCGTGCAAAAGATCCTGATCGTCCGCGTGTCGTCGCTCGGCGACGTCGTTCACAACATGCCGGCCATTGCCGACATCCGCCGCCGCTATCCCGACGCGTGCATCGACTGGCTCGTCGAGGAAAGTTTCGCCGGTCTCGTCGAGCTGGTGCACGGCGTGCGCCGCGCGATTCCGTTCTCGCTCAGGCGCTGGCGCAAGGCGTTCACATCGCCCGCGAACTGGCGCGAGATCGGCACGTTCAAGCGTGAACTCGCCGCCGAAAAATACGATCTCGTGATCGACTGTCAGGGGCTCATCAAGACCGCGTGGGTCGCGAGCTGGGCGCGCGGGCCGCTCGTCGGTCTCGGCAATCGCACCGACGGCGCGGGCTACGAATGGCCGGTGCGCTTCTTCTACGACCGGCGCGTGCCGATCGAGCCGCGCACGCACGTCGTCGAGCGCACGCGGCAACTCGTGGCGGCGGCGCTCGATCTGCCGAAGCCGCAAATGACCGACGATATCGACTTCGGCATCGACACGCAGCGCGCGACGCTCGCGGTCTCCGAACTCGGGCTGAATCTGCCGGTGCCGTACGTCGTGTTCGCGCACGCCACCTCGCGCGCCGACAAGCAATGGCCCGAAGCCGCGTGGATCGAACTCGGGCAGGCGCTCGTGACGCGCGGCGCGTCGATCGTGCTGCCGTGGGGCAGCGACGCCGAGCGCGCGACGAGCGAAAAGCTCGCGAAGGAATTCGGCGCGGCCGCGATCGTGCCGCCGAAGCTGTCGCTGCCCGCGGTGGTCGGGCTGATCGACGGCGCGGCGGCGACCGTCGGCGTCGATACGGGTCTGGTGCATATTGCCGCGGCGCTGAAGCGTCCGACCGTCGAGTTGTACAATTTCTCGACCGCGTGGCGCACCGGCGGCTACTGGTCGCCGCAGGTGGTCAATCTCGGCGACGCAAGCCGGCATCCGACGCTTTCCGAAGTCAAGACCGCGCTCGCGGGCTTCGGCCTGCTGTAGCCTGCCGTGATGTTTTCATCGTGCGCTGCGCCGTGCGCTTGCAACTCAAGGTCGTAGACACATGACGGAATCTCAAATCATCGAAGTCGCGTCGGGCGATTGGCAGGGAAAGAATCTTTCCGTGCCGCGCGAGACGCTCCTTGCCGGCGTCGAAAACGGCAAGGTGCTGTATTTCCCCAATCTGCGTTTTCCGATCGAAGGCGGCGAACTCGCGCTGCTCGACCCGAAAATCGCGGACCCCAGCCGCAAGAACATCAGCCTCGCGCCCAACGGCGGCGCGCTGAACGGCGTGCTCGGCGAGAACGTCACGCAGACGGCGGTGCGCTCGCTCATCAAGCGCTATCAGGATCACGCGCGCTCGCTCGTCGACGGTCTCTTTCCCGAATACGACGGCAAGCTGCGCGTCGCGCCGACGAGCCTCCGGCTGCATCAGGTCGAAACGCGCGAGACCTCCTGGCGCAAGGACGACAGCCGCTTGCACGTCGATGCTTTCCCGTCGCGCCCGAACTACGGCGAGCGCATCCTGCGCGTGTTCACGAACGTCAACCCGAAAGGCGCGCCGCGCGTGTGGCGCGTCGGCGAACCGTTCGAGGACATGGCGAAGCGCTTCCTGCCCGGCATCAAGACGCAGATGCCCGGCTCGGCGTGGCTCATGAATCTGCTGCACATCACGAAATCGCCGCGCAGCGAGTACGACCATCTGATGCTGCATCTGCATGACGCGATGAAGGCCGACCTCGATTACCAAAAAACGTCGCCGCAGGAAACGATGCCGTTTCCGCCCGGCTCCGTGTGGGTCTGTTTTTCCGATCACACGTCGCACGCAGTGATGTCCGGCCAGTTCATGATGGAGCAGACGTTCTTTTTGCCCGTCAAGGCGATGGCGCGTCCCGATTGCGCGCCGCTCGGCATTCTCGAACGCCTGAAGGGCAGGGCGCTCGTTTGAGCGGCGCCGCTTCTCCGGGCGCATCGGCTGCCGTGCTGAGGCTCGTCTACCGGGCGCTCTGGTGGATCGTCGCGCCGCTCGCGGTGCTGCGGCTCTTTATCCGCTCGCGCAAGGAGCGCGGCTACCGCGAGCATATCGGCGAGCGCTTCGGACACATCCCGCCCCGCCGTGCCGACGATCTCGCGCCGCTCATCTGGGTGCACGCGGTATCGGTCGGCGAGACGCGCGCGGCGCAACCGCTCATCGACGCATTGCTGAAGGCGCATCCCGAAGCGCGCGTGCTGCTCACGCACATGACGCCGAGCGGCCGCGCGACGGGCCTCGAACTCTTCGGCGATCGCGTGTGGCGCGGCTATCTGCCCTACGATCTGCCCATTCTCGTGCGGCGTTTCCTGCGCGCATGGCGTCCGTCGCTCGGCATCGTGATGGAAACGGAAGTCTGGCCGACGCTCATCGACGAATGCAAGCGCGGCGACGTGCCGCTCGTCCTGACCAACGCGCGCATGTCGGCGCGTTCGTACCGGCGCGCGGCGAAGTTCGGGCGCGCGGTGCGCGAAGTGTTCGGCGGCTTTTCGCGCGTGCTCGCGCAGACGCCGTCCGACGCCGAACGGCTGACCGCGCTCGGCGCGCGCAATGTCGCCGTGCTCGGCAATCTCAAGTTCGATATGACCGCGCCGCCCGAACTGGTCGCGCGCGGTCAGGCGTGGCGCGCGGCCATCGGCGACCGGCCGGTGTGGGTTGCGGCGAGCACGCGCGAAGGCGAGGAGGCGCTGGTGCTGCGCGCGTTCGCGGCGCTCAACGTGCCCGATGCGTTGCTGATTCTGGTGCCGCGTCATCCGCAGCGTTTCGACGAAGTGTCGGCGCTGATCGCGAGCCTCGGGCTGACGAGCGCGCGCCGTTCGGTGTGGGCGCCGAAGCCGGCCGCGGCGGGATCGGGCGCGGACGTGCCGGAACCGTTGCCGTCGAACGTGCAGGTCTTGCTCGGTGATTCGATGGGCGAGCTCGGCGCGTATTACGCGGCGGCGGATCTGGCGTTCATCGGCGGAAGCCTGTTGCCGCTCGGCGGACAGAATCTGATCGAAGCGTGCGCGGCGGGCGTGCCGGTGCTGATCGGGCCGCATACGTTCAACTTCACGCAGGCCACCAACGATGCCATCGCGGCAGGCGCCGCATTGCGCGTGCAGGACCCGCAGGCGCTTGCGCGCGGGCTGCGCGAAATCTTCAGCGACAAGGCGCGGCGGCTTGCGATGAGCGCGGCGGCTTCGGCGTTCGCGGCGCGGCATCGCGGCGCGACGGAGCGAACGGTGAGCGTGCTGAGCGCGTTGCTCGAAGAGGAAAGCGACGCGGCGAAGTGATCCGCGCGTCCGCCCGATTCGCACGCCCTTCCCTTTTTTTCCGGCGAATCGTCTGATCTAAACCGTTGTTATTGCGGAAAAATCGAGGGTTGAACGGTAACAAGGTTAGGGGGATACTGAACGCCCGCCCGGCCCCTTGAACGGACAAAAGGCCGGATGCCTGCGAACGTGCTGCCAATCTTCCTTCGAGGACGCGCATGCAAGATCTCATCAAGTCCGTCGTCAAAGACATGATGCCGCCCGGCCTTCTGCGCCTTCTGCGGCCACACCCTGAACCCGATTCGTGGGGCACCGTCCGCTACGGCGCGCACGGTCTCGTGCTTCCGGGCAACCGGCGCTTCGAATATCGGCCTTGCACGGCGGATCGGTCGGTTTGCAAACAGATTTTCTTTCATCGCGAATACGCCACGGATCATCTGGTGCGCGCAAAGGAAATCGCGGCGTTTTACGAGGCTTGCGAGAATCCGCTGATCGTCGATGCGGGCGCGAATATCGGCGCCGCCGCGGTGTGGTATGCGCTGACGTATCCGAAGGCGAAGATCGTCGCCATCGAGCCGGATGTATCGAATTTCTCGCTGCTCAAGAAAAACGCGGAGTCCTTTCCGCACATCACGCCGCTCAACGCCGCGATCGCGGCCAAGCGCGGCACGCTCTATCTCAACGATCCGGGGGCGGGCGAATGGGGCTTTCGCACGGCCGAGCAGCCCCTCGAGAAAGGTTATGCCGTCGACGCACTCACGCTCGAAGACGTGATGCCGCCGTCCGGCGTGACGCCGTTCATTCTGAAGATCGATATCGAAGGCGCGGAGTCGGACCTGTTTTCGCGCCATTGCGATGCGCTGAACGCGTTCCCGGTCGTCATGATCGAGCTGCACGACTGGATGCTGCCCGGCGAATCGAACAGCCGCAATTTCCTGCAATGGCACGTCGAGATGAAGCGCGATTTCGTGCAGGTCGGCGAGAACTCGGTATCGATATCGAATTCGATCGCGCTGAACTAGCGTCTCAGGCGAGCAGCAGTCCCTTCTTCTCGATGAAGCGAATGACTTCATCGAGCCCGTCGAGCGCCTTCAGGTTGCACATCACGAAGGGCCGCTCGCCGCGCATTTTCTTCGCGTCGCTTGCCATGATGTCGAGATTCGCGCCGACGTGAGGCGCGAGATCGGTCTTGTTGATCACGAGCAGATCCGACTTCGTGATGCCCGGCCCGCCTTTGCGCGGAATCTTCTCGCCGCCCGCGACATCGATCACGTAGATGGTCAGATCGGAGAGTTCGGGGCTGAACGTCGCCGCGAGGTTGTCGCCGCCGGATTCGATGAACACGATATCGGCATCCGGAAACTTCGACACCATGCGATCGACGGCTTCGAGATTGATCGACGCATCTTCGCGGATCGCCGTATGCGGGCAGCCGCCCGTCTCGACGCCCATGATGCGCTCGGCCGGCAGCGCGCCCGCGACGGTCAGAAGGCGCTGATCTTCCTTCGTATAGATATCGTTGGTGATGGCGACGAGATCGTATTTCTCGCGCATCGCCTTGCAGAGCATTTCGAGCAGCGTGGTCTTGCCGGAGCCGACCGGCCCGCCGACGCCGACACGCAACGGCGGCAGTTTCTTGGTTCGGCGAGCGGCGGAAGAGTAAGCGGGAGCGTTCATGGAATCTCGGTTCAGGAGCGGAAAAGCCGCGAGTATTGCGATTCGTGCCGCGCGGACAAAACGCCGAGCTGCGGCGCGAAAGTGTTGACCCGTTCGGGCGATGTATCGAGTGCGCGGCGCACGGCGGCGTCGATCGGCGCACGCAACGCGACGATGATGCGCTGCCCCGCAAGCTGGCCGAGCGGCACGGCCTTGAGCGCGGCGGCCGCCTGATTCTCGACCCAACTGAACGCGTAGGCCGCGAGCGCCGCTTCCGTCGCCGCATCGTGGGCGAACGCGGCGAAGGCGAACGCGCTCGGCTGCGCGATGGGTTTGATCGCGGCAAGCGTCGCGCGGCGCGATGCGTCGCCCCATTCGAGCGATGCGCACAACTGCGCGAGCGACCAGCCCATCTGCTCGGTTTCACGTCTGAGTTCCGCCGATTCGCGGCTCGCGATGTATTCGTCGTTCGCGGCGCGCAACGCGGCTTCGTCGTGCGCACGCCAATGCGCGATCTGATGCGCGAGCAACGGCAGTTCGCCGCGCGCGAGCACGCTGCTCAGACCGTTCGCGATCCAGTCGCGGGCGCTGTCGCCGTCGTGAATCAGGCCGTGCTCGATCGCCGCTTCGAGTCCCTGCGAATAGCTGAACGCGCCGATCGGCAGCGCCGGCGACGCGAGATGCAGCAGCGCAGTGAGCTCAGCGATGCGCATGATCGTGGTGATGGTGATGATCGTGACCGCACGACGAGTGATCGTGGTCATGACCGTGATGCTCGTCGAAAACCTTCTGCGCCAGTGCGTAGTCTTCGCTGAAGGTGTCGTCGTGGCCGTGCTTGTGGCCGCCGCCGTATGCGCCGGTTTCGGGCTGGAACGGCTGCGATTCGTGCGCGACGAGCACGGAGAGACGCTTCAGCATGTCTTCGAGCACGGGATCGGCTTCGAGCTTCAGATACTCCGCGCCGACTTCCACGGGCGTATGCCGGTTGCCGAGGTGATACGCGGCGCGCGTCAATAGCCGCACGCTCGGCGCGCGCACGACGAGCACGTCCTCCGCCGCCGCGATCACGCGCACGAGGCCGCCGTCATCGGCGACGAGCATGTCGCCGTCGGCGAGCACGGTGCCGCGCGGCATCACGAGGGCGACTTCCTCGCCGTTGTCGAGCGTGGCGGCGAGACGGCTCTTGCAGCGCGCATCGAAAGGCAGGGTCAGGGTGGGCGCGCGCTTCACGAGCACGGGCGCGAGCGTGGCGGTCAGACGTTTGTCGATGGTACGCATGGCGACTCAGAACAGAAAATAGCGCTGCGCCATCGGCAGAACGGTGGCGGGATCGCATGTGAGCAATTGGCCATCGGCGATCACCTGATAGGTCTGCGGATCGACGCTGATGGACGGCTGCCATGCATTGTGAATCATGTCGGCCTTCGTCACGTTGCGGCAGTTTTTCACCGCGACCACTTGCTTGCCGAGTCCGTAGCGATCCGCGATGCGCGCTTCCATCGCCATTTGCGACACGAACGTGAGCGACGTCTTGCCGAGCGCACCGCCGCGTGTGGCGAACATCTCGCGGTAATGCACAGGCTGCGGCGTCGGAATCGATGCGTTCGGGTCGCCCATCTGCGCCAGCGCGATCATGCCGCCTTTCACGATGAGCGACGGCTTCACGCCGAAGAACGCCGGTTCCCAGAACACGAGATCGGCCCACTTGCCCGGCTCGATGGACCCGACTTCATGCGCGATGCCATGCGTGATCGCCGGATTGATCGTGTACTTCGCGACATAGCGCTTCGCGCGGAAATTGTCGTTGCGCGTGCTGTCTTCCTTGAGCGCGCCGCGCTGCACCTTCATCTTGTGCGCCGTCTGCCAGGTGCGGATGATGACTTCGCCGACACGGCCCATCGCCTGCGAATCGGACGACAACATCGACAGCGCGCCGAGATCGTGCAGGATGTCTTCGGCGGCGATGGTCTCGCGGCGAATGCGCGATTCCGCGAACGCGATGTCCTCCGCAATCGACGGATCGAGGTGATGGCACACCATCAGCATGTCGAGATGCTCGTCGAGCGTGTTGACGGTGTACGGGCGCGTCGGATTCGTGGACGAGGGCAGCACGTTCGATTCGCCCGCCACCTTGATGATGTCCGGCGCGTGACCGCCGCCCGCGCCTTCCGTGTGATACGTGTGGATCGTGCGGCCCTTGAACGCGGCAATGGTCGTCTCGACGAAGCCCGCTTCGTTGAGCGTGTCCGTGTGGATGGCGACTTGCGTGTCGGTGTCGTCCGCGACGGAAAGGCAATTGTCGATCGCGGCGGGCGTCGTGCCCCAGTCCTCGTGCAGCTTCAGCCCGATCGCGCCGGCCTTCACCTGCTCGATCAGCGGCTCGGGCAGGCTCGCGTTGCCCTTGCCGAGAAAGCCGAGATTCATCGGCCAGCCATCGGCGGCCTGCAGCATGCGCTCGATGTGCCAGGGGCCCGGCGTGCAGGTCGTCGCGTTGGTGCCGGTCGCGGGACCGGTGCCGCCGCCCAGCATCGTCGTGACGCCGCTCGCGAGCGCTTCGTCGATCTGCTGCGGGCTGATGAAGTGGATGTGCGTATCGACGCCGCCCGCCGTGACGATCAGGCCTTCGCCCGCGATCACTTCGGTCGCCGCGCCGATCGCGATGTTCACGTTCGGCTGGATGTCCGGATTGCCCGCCTTGCCGACCGCGAAGATGCGTCCGCCCTTGATGCCGATATCCGCTTTCACGATGCCCCAGTGATCGAGGATCAGCGCGTTGGTCACGACCGTATCGACGACATCCGCCGAGGAACGTTGCGACTGGCCCATGCCGTCGCGAATCACCTTGCCGCCGCCGAACTTCACTTCTTCGCCGTAGGTGGTGAAGTCGCGCTCGACTTCGATGATGAGATCGGTGTCGGCGAGGCGCACGCGGTCGCCGGTGGTCGGGCCGAACATTTCCGCATAAGCGCGGCGGCCGATGCGTAGCGTCATGTTTTCGATGTCCTGTTCAGAGTGGGCCCATCACAAGGCCATTGAAGCCGTAGACGTGCCGGTCGCCCGCGAGCGCGACGAGTTCGACGGTGCGTTCCTGTCCCGGCTCGAAGCGCACGGCCGTGCCCGCCGCGATGTTCAGGCGAAAGCCGCGCGCCTTCTCGCGTTCGAACTTGAGCGCCGCGTTGACTTCGTAGAAATGGAAATGCGAGCCGACCTGCACGGGCCGGTCGCCATGATTCGCGACGACGACCGTCACGGTCTCGCGTCCCGCGTTGAGCTCGTGCTCGCCATCGTCGATGAAATATTCGCCGGGGATCATGTTCTTAAGGGATCGGATGATGAACCGTCACGAGCTTCGTGCCGTCGGGAAAGGTCGCTTCGATCTGAATGTCGGGGATCATCTCGGGCACGCCTTCCATCACGTCGTCGCGGGTGAGCAGCGTGGTGCCGTAGTGCATGACTTCCGCGACGGTCTTGCCGTCGCGCGCCGCTTCCATCAGTGCGGCCGATATGAACGCGACGGCTTCGGGATGATTGAGCTTGAGGCCGCGCGCGCGGCGGCGTTCGGCGAGCAATGCTGCGGTGAAGATCAGCAGCTTGTCCTTTTCTCGGGGCGTGAGTTTCATGAGCTTCTTTTACGGAGAAAAGCGTTTCGGGCCTTGCAATGCTAGCATCGGACGGGCTTTCGACGAGCTTGCATTTCACTGGATAAAGCGTTGCAGCTCGACCGTCGAAGGCCGTTCGAAAATCTCCTCCGGCGCACCCGATTCCCACACGCGGCCCTGATGCATGAACACGACCTTGTCGCTCACCTTGCGTGCGAAGCGCATCTCGTGCGTGACCATGATGAGCGTCATGCCGTCGCGCGCGAGATCTTCGACGACCGCGAGCACTTCGCCGACGAGCTCCGGATCGAGCGCCGACGTGATCTCGTCGCAGAGCAGCACGGTCGGCTTCATCGCGAGCGCGCGTGCAATCGCCACGCGCTGCTGCTGGCCGCCGGACAGCTGGTCGGGATACGCGTCGAACTTGTCGCCGAGACCGACGCGTTCGAGCACCGTATGCGCGGTCGCGCGCGCCTTCGCCTTGTGGATCTTCCTGACGACGGTTTGCGCGAGCATCACGTTCTCGCCCGCGGTGAGATGCGGGAAGAGGTTGTATTGCTGAAACACCATGCCAACCTTGAGACGCAGCGCGCGCAGGTCGGCATGACGCGCGTCGATATGCTCGCCGTCGATTTCGATCGAGCCTTCGTCGATGCTCTCCAGCCCGTTCAACGTGCGCAGCAACGTGCTCTTGCCCGAGCCGCTGCGTCCGATGATCGATACGACCTGTCCTTGCTCGACGGCGAAGTCGATTCCCTTCAGCACCTGATTCGCGCCGAACTGCTTCTGAAGATTGCGGGTTTCAACGAGCGGCATTCCATTTCCTTTCGAGCGTGCGCGCATAGCGCGTCAACGGATAGCAAAGCACGAAGTAGATGACGGCGACGAGCCCGTACACGAGGAAGGGCCGGAAAGTTGCATTCGAAATCATCGTGCCGGCTTTCGTGAGTTCCGTGAAGCCGATGATCGATACGAGCGCCGTGTCCTTCACCGCCTGCACCGCGAAGCCGACCGTCGGACCGACGGCGATGCGCGTTGCCTGCGGCAGGATCACGTGTCGAAGCTGCTCGAAGTAGCTCATCGCAAGACTCGACGATGCTTCCCATTGCCCCTTCGGCACCGCTTCGACCGAGCCGCGCCAGATTTCCGCGAGATAGGCGCTGGTGAAGAGCGTGAGACCGACGGTCGCCGCGAGCCACGGCGAGACGTCGATACCGAGCAGCGGCAAGCCGAAGAACACGAGGAACAGTTGCATCAGGAGCGGCGTGCCCTGAAAGATCTGGATATAGAGCTTCACGAGCGTACGCAGCGCGTGCGATTTCGACACGCGCATCACGAGCAGCAGAAAGCCGGCGATGCCGCCCAGCACGAACGATACGATCGACAGCACGACGGTCCAGCGCGCCGCGAGCAACAGGTTCTCGAAGATCTGCGCGAGCGTGAATTCGATCATCGCGCGGCGCTCCGGCTGTTCATCAGAAAGCGCTTGCCCGCCGCGTTCAACGCGGTGCGCAGCACGAGCGCCATCGCGAGATAGGCCGCGGTGATGAAGAAGCACGTTTCGAATGCGCGGAAGTTGCGCGACTGGATATAGCTCGCGGCATACGTGAGGTCGGGCACGGAAATCTGCGATACCACGGCCGAGCCGAGCATCGTGATGACGATCTGGCTCGTGAGCGCGGGAAACACTTTCGCGAGCGCTTGCGGCAGCACGACATGGCGAAACGTCTCGCCGCGCGACATCGCGAGCGAAGCCGCCGCTTCGTGATGTCCCTTCGGCACGGCGGCGATGCCCGCGCGGATGATCTCGATCGAATACGCGCCGAGGTTGAGCGTCATCGCGAGAATGGCCGCGACGTATTCGCTCAAATGAATGCCGAGCGCGGGCAGGCCGAAGAACACGAAGAACAGTTGCACGATGAACGGCGTGTTGCGGACCGCCTCGACATAGCCGCCGACGATCGCGCTCAGCCACGCACGCCGGCTGTCGCGCGCGGCGGCGCCGAGCACGCCGACCGACACCCCGAGCGCCGTCGAAACGGCGGTCAAGGCGAGCGTCGTCGCCGCGCCGCTCGCGAACATGCCCGCGTATTGCGCGAGATCGGCGAATTGAAGTTCATAGGCCATACGTTGCCGCGCTCTTCAAAGGCTCGCGGGCAGCGGCTGGTTGAACCACTTCTTCGACATCGTGTTGAGCGTGCCGTCCTTCTTCGCCTGCGCGATGGCGTCGTCGACCTTGGTCATCAGGCGCGGCTCGTTCTTGTTCAAGCCGACGAAGCACGGCGAATCCTTGATGATGAACTTCGCTTCGGGCCGGCGCGGCGGATTCTTCGCGAGGATCGCGGCCGCGACGATGTTGCCCGCCGCGATCAGTTGCACCTGTCCCGAGAGAAACGCGGAGATGGTCGCGTTGTTGTCCTCGAAGCGCTTGATGGTCGCGTTCGGCGCCATCTGCGACAGCGCGATTTCTTCCAGCGCGCCGCGCGTCGCGCCGACGGTCTTGCCGGCGAGATCGGCGGGACCGCCCACCTTGATGTCGGCGGGGCCGAACACGCCCTGGAAATACGGCGCATAAGCGGTCGAGAAATCGAGCACCTTCTCGCGTTCCGGCGTCTTGCCGAGCGACGAGATCACGAGATCGACCTTGTTGGTCGTGAGATACGGAATGCGGTTCGCGCTGTTGACGGGCACGAGTTCGAGCTTCACGTTCATCGACTTGGCGAGCAGCGCGGCCATGTCGACGTCGTAGCCTTGCGGCTTCATGTCGGCGCCGACCGAGCCGAAGGGCGGATAGTCCTCCGGCACGGCCACGCGCAGCGTGCCGTTCTTCGCGATGGTGTCGAGGGCGTCGGCGTGCGCGGCGAACGGCGTCAGGGAAAACAGCAGCGCGACGAGCGCGGTGCGTCGCGCGCGGGAGAAAGCGGTGAGCGTGGTGAACATCGATGATCCTTCGGTCTTGGGCGGCCGCGTTGGACGGCGCGGCTCTTGAGCCGAGGCTTAAAGCGAGAGTCGTGCCACCGATGTCTTTTCGTTGTATCGCCTGCGTTTGCCGGTTTCGCGCGGTTCATCGCGCACAACGGAAGTGCAGACGAATGCGCTCCGCTGGTGCGTACTAGGTAGTCCACAAACGCAAAGGCCGCGCATCGACGCCATGCACGACGGGACGAAGACGCGACCAGCAATCGGCGAGCGTGTTTTGCAGCGGCTCCATCGAGCGGCTGATTGCGCGCACGATCAGCACGCCCGGCGCGACGCACGACGCGCCGGCGCGCAGTTCATCGTCGAAGGGCAGTTGCGCGGTGAGGGCTTCGGCGAGTGCGTCATCGCACGCGGGCCCGATCGCCCAGAGCGTGCCGTAGGCGGGGAAGCCTGCGAGTCCTTGCGCGGCGTCGCGCAGCGGATCGGTGGCATCGAGCAGCGTGCGCTCGAACCAGAGCGTCGCGCCGTCGCGCCGGGCGATGCGCGATATCGCCTTGATGTGTCCTTGCGTCCATTTCTCGCCCGCGGCGGCGCGGCCGAGCAGCATCGCGTCCCAGCCGATCGCGCTCGCGCCTTCGTCGAGCGTGAGATTGAATTCGAGTTCGATATTCGACGACTCGAACACGATGTTGTTCTGCGGAAGCCAGTCGAGCTTCGCGTGCGCCGCGAGACCGATGTCGATGCGTTGTGTCGCGAGCTTGCCGTTGGCTTTGTACCACTTGGTCGCGCCGGGCGTCGTGATGACGGCGTGCGTATGTTCCTGCAGACGAACGTCGATGGACAGTCGATCGCCGCCCGCCACGCCGCCTGGCGGATGCACGATCACCGAGTGACAGATATCGCCCTCGGGATAGAGCGGCCGCTGCAGCCTCAACGGCCCTTCGTGCTTGCGATGAACGCACACGGTGCGGCCATGCTGACGCGCATAGCCGAGTTCGAGCGAGCCGCGCCAGATGTGTGGATCGGCGAGTGTTGCGTGCGATTCGTGGTGCATGAGCGATGCGTTTCGGAGCGGAGCCTAGATCATACGGCGATCAGTTCGCGCACTCCATGCGCGTCCATTTCCGAGCCCGCGCCGCCCGCGACGATTTCACCGCGGCTCATGACCCAGTAGCGGTCGGCGAGCTCGCGCGCGAAGTCGTAATACTGCTCGACGAGCAGCACCGTCATGCCCATTTCATCGACGAGTTGCCGGAGCGTGCGGCCGATGTCGCGAATGATCGATGGCTGGATGCCTTCGGTCGGTTCATCGAGGATGAGCAGTTGCGGCTCGCTCATCAGCGCGCGGCCGATGGCGAGTTGCTGTTGCTGACCGCCGGACAGGTCGCCGCCTCGGCGGTTTTTCATGTCCTTGAGGACCGGGAACAGCGCGTAGATGTGGTCCGGAATCTTGGAAGGCGCCTTGCGGCTCGCCGCGCCGACCAGCAGGTTTTCTTCGACGGTGAGACGGCCGAAGATGTCGCGGCCTTGTGGCACGTAAGCGAGGCCGTTTGCGACTCTTGCGTGGGTTGGCATCGAGGATATCTTGTTGCCGCGCCAGTTGATCGTGCCGCTTTTGGTCGGGACGACGCCCATCAGGCAGCGCAGGAGCGTCGTTTTGCCGACGCCGTTGCGGCCGAGCAGGACGGTTAGCTCACCGTCGGGGACGGTCATCTTCACATCGCGGAGGATGTGGCTGCCGCCGTAGTATTGGTTCAGGTTTTCGACTTGTAGCATTCTTTTTTCGTGGAATCGTGTGGTCGTTTCGGTCTATTGGTGTTGCCCCTGTGCGGGGCGGCGGTCACTTGCCAGGGTTTTTCGCCGGATCCCGTTTTCTTAGTGGTTTATTAGCACTGCCCCTGTGCGGGGCGGCAGTCACTTTCTTTGCTGCTGCAAAGAAAGTAACCAAAGAAAGCAGCTTCTCCCATCCAAAGTGCTTCACGCCGGCCGCGGCACAGGCGATTGGCCTAATGGCCCGCAGAGTAGCGAGTGCCCTCACAAAACTCACGGGGCTTGGACCGCGCACGGTCCGCCATCACTCGCCACATAACGAACTGGTTCAGCACCAATAGCTCCAGCCCGCTTCGCGGCCGACGGGTCAATCGGGTCCGCGTGTGCTTTCTTGCTAACAGCTCCATCTCACTGCGTTCGTCTTTCGTTGGCTTCCCTTGCATACCCGACGGCAGCGCGTAGCGCTGTGCCGGAACTCTTTCGTGCTGAACCCGTGCCCTAAAACGTATGGTGCGGCGGACCGTGTGCGGTCCAAGCCGCGCGAGTTTTGTGGAGGCACTCACTACTGCCGTTCCATTCAGCCAATCGCCTGTGCCGCGGCCGGTGTGAAGTGCTTAGGATGGGGAAAGCTGTTTCTTTGGTTACTTTCTTTGCAGCAGCAAAGAAAGTGACTGCCGCCCCGCACAGGGGCAGTGCTAATAGACCACTAAGAAAACAGGATTCCACGAACATCCAAACACCAAAAAAAACCGTCACCGCCCCAGATAAGACTCAATAACGGCCTCGTCCCGTTTGACGTCATCCAGCGTGCCTTCGGCAAGAACACTTCCTTCAGCCATCACCGTAACCTTGCCGCTATCGCCGGCAAGCGCGGCAACGAATTCCATATCATGCTCGACGACCATCATCGAACACGATCCACGCAGCTTGTTCAAAAGCTCCGCGAGCTCCATCGTTTCGTGATCGGTCATGCCAGCCGCAGGCTCGTCGAGCAGCAAAAGTGCCGGCTGCTGCATCAGCAACATGCCGATCTCGAGCCGCTGCTTCTGTCCATGCGATAGCTCGCCCGCCAGTCGCGTCGCATGATGCTGCAAACGAATCAGCTCCAGCGTTTCCTCGATACGCGCCTGCGCCTGACGGTCGAGCCGCGCGCGCAACGACGCAAACCATCGCTTGTCGGTCTTCATCGCGAGTTCGAGGTTTTCCCACACGGGATGGTTCTCGAACACGGTCGGCTTCTGAAACTTGCGGCCGATGCCCGTTCGCGCGATCACCGGCTCCGACATGCGCGTGAGATCGAGCGTCTGCCCGAGAAAAACCTTGCCGTCGTCGGGACGCGTCTTGCCGGTGATGACGTCCATCATCGTCGTCTTGCCCGCGCCGTTCGGCCCGATCACGCAGCGCAACTCGCCCACATCGATCGACAGCGCCAGCTTGTTCAGCGCGCGAAAGCCGTCGAAGCTCACGGTGACGTCTTCGAGATAAAGAATCGTGCCGTGCGATATGTCGATCTCGCCCGGCGCGAGCACGTGCCCGAGACCCGAGATGACGTTGATGTTCTTGTGGTTCGACTCAGGCAGATCCGGCGCGGGCGGAATCGGCGGCAAATCGACGATCAATGCATGGTGTGCAGTCATTCTGCGGACTCTCCTGCGGTCTTCCTGCGGCGCGCGAGATCGATGAGCCCCATGATGCCGTTCGGCAAAAGCAGGGGCACGAGCGTGAAGATGAGGCCGAGGAAGAACAGCCAGTACTCCGCGAAATACGCAGTGAAAAAGCTCTTCGCGCCGTTCACCGCGAATGCGCCGACGATCGGTCCGATCAACGTGCCGCGTCCGCCGACCGCGACCCAGATCGCCATTTCGATCGAGTTCGCCGGCGACATCTCGCTCGGATTGATGATGCCCACTTGCGGCACATACAACGCGCCCGCGATGCCGCACAGCACCGCCGACACCGTCCAGATGAAGAGTTTGTACGCGAGCGGACTGTAGCCGAGGAACATCAGGCGCGCTTCGCCATCGCGTACGCCGGTGACGACGCGCCCGAGCTTCGACGTGACGATCCAGCGCGCCGCGAGAAACGCGAGCACGAGAATCGCGAACGTGATGAGGAACAGCGCCGTGCGCGTGCCCGGATGCGTGACGGGGAAGCCCGCGATGCGCTTGAAGTCCGTGAAGCCGTTGTTGCCGCCGAAGCCCGTTTCATTGCGATAGAAGAGCAGCATCGCGGCGAAGGTCATCGCCTGCGTGATGATCGAGAGATACACGCCCTTCACGCGCGAGCGGAACGTGAAGAAGCCGAACACCCACGCGAGCACGCCGGGCACGAGCACGACGAGCAGAAGCGCATACCAGAGATGCTCCGTGCCCTCCCAGTACCACGGCAGCTTGTGCCAGTCGAGGAACACCATGAAGTCGGGCAGGTCGCTCTTGTACACGCCTTCGCGGCCGATCGAGCGCATCAGGTACATGCCCATCGCGTAGCCGCCGAGCGCGAAGAAGAGCGCGTGGCCCAGGCTCAGGATGCCGCAATAGCCCCACACGAGATCGAGCGCGAGCGCGCCGATCGCATAGCACATGAGCTTGGCCGTGAGCGTCATCGCATAGGCGGACAAGTGGAACGTGCTCGTCTCCGGCAACACGAGCGCGCTAACCGGCACGACGATGCCCATCGCGATGATGAGCGCGATCAGCGCAAGCCAGCCATTGCGCGGCAAGAGCGCGGCGCGCGGCGGCAGGCCGAGCGCGAAACCCGCGCGCGCGGCGCTCGAATCGGGTTGCGGCGCGACGTCGAGGTTCCCGCCGATATTGGTCGAGGCGGTCATGGATCAGGCCTCCGCGCTGCGGCCCTTCAGGGCGAACATGCCCTGCGGACGCTTCTGGATGAACAACACGATGAGCACGAGCACCGCGATCTTCGCGAGCACCGCGCCCCAGAACGGTTCGACGGCCTTGCTCACGAGCCCGAGCCCGAAGCCGCCGATCACCGTGCCCGCAAGCTGGCCGACGCCGCCGAGCACCACCGCCATGAACGAATCGATGATGTAGCTCTGGCCGAGATCCGGCCCGACGTTGCCGATCTGCGAGAGCGCGCAGCCGCCGAGTCCCGCGATGCCCGCGCCGAACGCGAACGCATACGAATCGACACGCGCGGTCTTCACGCCGACGCACGCGGCCATGCGGCGGTTCTGCGTCACCGCGCGCACGAACAGGCCGAGCCGCGTCTTCGTGAGCACGCCCCACGCGATCGCCACCACGGCGAGCGAGAACGCGAGGATCGTCAGACGGTTGTACGGCAGGATCAGGTTCTGCATCACGGTGACGCCGCCGCTCATCCACGACGGATTCGTCACCTGCACGTTCTGCGCGCCGAAGAGCGTGCGCGTCGCCTGAATCAGAATGAGGCTGATGCCGAAGGTCGTCAGCAGTGTTTCGAGCGGACGTCCATAGAGATGCTTCAGCACGAGCCTTTCCAGCACGATGCCGACGAGCGCCGCCGCGACGAACGACGCGGGCACCGCGAAGAGCGGATACCAGTTGAACGCGGCGGGCGCGTAATGCTGCACGAGGTTCTGCACGACGTAGGTCGCATACGCGCCGATCATCAGGAATTCGCCGTGCGCCATGTTGATGACGCCGATCAGGCCATACGTGATCGCGAGGCCGAGCGCCGCGAGCAACAGCACGCTGCCGAGCGAGAGGCCCGCGAAGAGCGTGCCGAAGATTTCGCTGCGGCGCTGGATCGAATCGAGCGCGTAGAGGCCTTCCTGCGCCGCGTTGCGCACGCGCTCGTCGGGCTCGTTGAACGAGCCGTCGGCTTTCTTCGCGACGATCGGGCGCAGCAGCTCGTACATGTCGAGGTCATGCCGCGCCGCGACGAGTTGCGCCGCTTCCAGACGCTTGCCGACATCGGGATCGTGAAGGGCGGTCATCGCCCAGAGCGTGTCGAGGCGCTTCTTCAGTTCGGGATCTTTTTCGATGGCGCGCGCGCGGTCGACCAACGGCTTCATCGACGCGTCCGGGTTCTTCAGCAGCGCGGCGATCGCTTCGCGGCGTTTCGCGGTATCGGCGGAGGCGAGCTGCAAGCCCGAGAGCGCGCCGGCGACTTTCGTGCGCAGGATGTTGCTCAGCGTGATCGGCTGCGCGTCCGGTGCTTCGACGGTCTTGCCGGTGACCGGATCCTTGTTGCCGTCGTCGGTCTGGATGGTCACGCGGCCGTTGTCGGTCGCGACGAGCGAGCCGTCGGACAACGCGGTGAGCACGGCGACCGAAGGCGCATCCGCATTGGCGATGAGCTTGTCGATGGCGGCGGATTTGGCTTCGAAGTCGTCGCCGGCGAGCGGGGCGAGATCGTCGCTGGTGAGTGCATGCGCGCTGAACGGCGCGAGCGCGATGAGGAGCGCGAGCAATACCCGCATGAAGGAACCGGTCATGATGGCCTTTCTGATGAGACATGGACGGCCGCGCGAATCACGAACGAAAGCGCGCGGCCTCACCGCTTCAAACCATCACTGCATCACGCGACGCGCACGCGCTGACGGCGCAGGAACGCGGGAATGGAGCTGACGATATCCGGCTTGCCCTGATTGCCCGCGATATACGGGCTCCACGGTTGCGCGCGCACGGCGGTCTTCGTCTTCCACACGACGTTGAACTGTCCGTCGCCGCGAATTTCGCCGATCATCACGGGCTTGTGCAGATGATGATTGCCGTCCATCGACAGCGTGAATCCCGAGGGCGCGGCGAACGTCTGACCGATCATCGCGACGCGCACCTTGTCGACGTCGGCGCTCTTCGCTTTTTCGACGGCCTGCTTCCACATGTGGATGCCGACGAAGG
Organism: Caballeronia novacaledonica; assembly: GCF_900258035.1. Taxonomy (GTDB): domain Bacteria; phylum Pseudomonadota; class Gammaproteobacteria; order Burkholderiales; family Burkholderiaceae; genus Caballeronia; species Caballeronia novacaledonica. The sequence continues at coordinate 171,942 of NZ_OGTP01000009.1, forward strand.
TCGCTTCCATCGGATCGTTCGTCACGCGCTTGTCGCCGCCGGGCAGGTTCTGCGCCTTCACGTACTCGAAGAATTCCTTCTCGAACTTCGTGTTGTTCGTGTTCTTCACGGACATGAAGTAGTTCCATGCGGCGAGATGGCCGACGAGCGGCTTCGTGTCGATGCCGCGCAGCTCTTCTTCGCCGACCGAGAACGCGACGACGGGCACGTCGGTCGCCTTCAGGCCCTGGTTGCCGAGCTCCTTGTAGAACGGTACGTTCGAATCGCCGTTGATCGTAGAGACGACAGTTGTCTTTCCCCCCTGGGCAAAGGTCTTGATGTTCGCGACGATGGTCTGATAGTCGCTATGTCCGAACGGTGTGTAGACCTCTTGTATGTCTGCATCCTTGACGCCCTTGGAGTGAAGGAACGCGCGCAGGATCTTGTTGGTCGTGCGCGGATACACGTAGTCGGTGCCGAGCAGGAAGAAGCGCTTGGCGCTGCCGCCTTCCGGTCCCATCAGATATTCGACGGCGGGGATTGCCTGCTGATTCGGCGCTGCGCCCGTATAGAACACGTTGCGCGACATCTCTTCGCCTTCGTACTGCACGGGATAGAACAGCAGGCCGTTGAGTTCCTCGAAGACCGGCAGCACCGACTTGCGCGAAACGGACGTCCAGCAGCCGAATACGACGGCGCATTTGTCCTGCGTGAGAAGCTGACGCGCTTTCTCCGCGAAGAGCGGCCAGTTCGAAGCCGGATCGACGACGACGGGTTCGAGCTGCCTGCCCATCACGCCGCCGCTCTTGTTGATATCGGCGATGGTCATGAGCGCCGTGTCCTTCAGCGACGTCTCGGAGATCGCCATCGTGCCCGATAGCGAATGCAGGATGCCGACCTTGATCGGACCCGTATCGGCGGCTTGGGCTTTCGTGATCGGAAGCTGACCCGCGAGGGCGAGCGCGCCCGACATGGAGCCGAACTTCAGCAGACTGCGTCGTTTCATTTCTGTGTTCCCCTTGCCGATGTGGTTGTTTGAGCAATGACGAATGCTCGGATCGTTCTGCAAGGGCTATGCCAATTGCGGTGGAATGCTTTTGGGGTAAGGGATTGGGGAGGTTTTGCCCTTATCAGGGCTTGATGTTGGCGGCGGGGTTTTGGTGCATGGTGGAGCTTGTGTGCATCGTTGCGGTGCGGGTTCGCTTTGTTTTTGATTTCTTTTGTTGCTGGATCCCGTTTTGTTATTGGTCTATTAGCACTGCCCCTGTGCGGGGCGGCAGTCACTTTCTTTGCTGCTGCAAAGAAGGTAAGCAGCTTTCCCCATCCTGAGTGCCTCACGCCGGCTGCGGCACAGGCGATGTTTTTGCCGGATCCCGATTTGCTTTTGGTTTATTAGCGTTGCCCCTGTGCGGGGCGGCAGTCACTTTCTTTGCTGCTGCAAAGAAAGTAACCAAAGAAAGCAGCTTCTCCCATCCAAAGTACTTCATGCCGGCCGCGGCACAGGCGATTGGCTGAATGGAACGGCTATAGCGAGTGCCCTCGCAAGTAGAACAGGGCTTGGACCGCGCACGGTCTGCCGCAGCGCACCGCTCAACTTGCGGGTTCAGCCCTTGCAAGCTCCGGCCCGCTTCGCGGCCGACCGGTAAATCGGGTTTGCGTGTACTTCTTTCTCGCCGGTTTCCCTCGCATACCCAACGGCAGCGCGCAGCGCAGTGCCGAAGCTATTTCGTGCTGAACCAGCGCCCTAAGACATGTGGTGCGGCAGACCGCGCGCGAGCCAAGCCGCGTGAGTTTTGCGAGGGCACTCGCTACTGCCGGGCCATTCAGCCAATCGCCTGTGCCGCGGCCGGCATGAAGCACTTTGGACGGGAGAAGCTGCTTTCTTTGGTTACTTTCTTTGCAGCAGCAAAGAAAGTGACTGCCGCCCCGCACAGGGGCAGTGCTAATAGACCGACGCGAAAACGGGATCCGGCAAAAACATCGCCCGTGCCGCGACCGGCGTGAGGCACTTAGGATGGGCAAACCTGCTTACCTTCTTTGCAGCAGCAAAGAAAGTGACTGCCGCCCCGCACAGGGGCAGTGCCAATAGACCGACGCGAAAACACGATTCCACGAAAGCCCAAAAGCACACCCCCGCCAAAAAAAAACCTACCGATTAACCATCCGCGCCGGCACGCTCAACGCAAGCAACGCACCGAGTACCAAAAAGCCCGCAAGCATATACATCCCGCTCGCGGTTGAAGCAGTAACCTGCTTCAACCACCCCACGAGATAAGGACTCAAAAACCCCGCAAGATTCCCCAGCGAATTGATCATGGCGATCCCGGCCGCCGCGCCGGTGCCGGCGAGAAACGCCGTAGGCAAACTCCAGAACAGAGGCAGCGTGGTGAGAATACCCATCGTCGCAAGCGTGAGGCCGATCATCGCGAGCGTCGTGTTCGACGACCACACCACCGACAGCACCAGCCCGATCGCACCGATGAACGCCGGAATCGCGATATGCCAGCGGCGCTCGCCGGTACGGTCCGCGCTGCGCGCCGCGTACAGCATGCCGATCACCGCCGCGCCATACGGAATCGCGGACAGCAGGCCGACCTGCAACGCATCGGAGACGCCCATCGACTTGATGATCGTCGGCAGCCAGAAGCTCACGCCGTAAAGACCCATCACGAACGAAAAATAGATCAGGCTCATCAGCCAGACCTTCGGGCTCGACAGGATCTTGCGAAGCGGCGGATCTTCCTTCTCGACGTTATCCGCCGCGATATTGCGTTCGAGCAAGTCGCGTTCTTCCTGCGTGAGCCACTTCGCTTTCGCGATGCGGTCGTCGAGCATCGCGAACACCACGAGACCCACGACAATCGACGGAATGCCCTCCAGCAACAGCAGCCATTGCCAGCCGTGCCAGCCATGCACGCCGTCGAAGCTCTTCATGATCCAGCCGCTGATCGGGCCGCCGATCAGACCGGACAGCGCAATCGCCGTCATGAAAAGCGTCGTCATGCGTCCGCGTCGGCGCGCCGGAAACCAGTACGTCAGATAAAGAATGATGCCGGGGAAGAAGCCCGCTTCCGCCGCGCCGAGCAGGAAACGCATGACGTAGAACATCGTCGGCGTGGTGATGAACATCGTGAGCGCGGAAATGATGCCCCACGAAATCATGATCCGCGCAATCCACACGCGCGCGCCCACGCGATGCAGGATCACGTTGCTCGGTATCTCGAAGATGAAGTAGCCGAAAAAGAAGATGCCCGCGCCGAAGCCGTACACGGCGTCCGAGAGTTGCAGGTCGGCGGCCATCTGCAGCTTGGCGAAGCCGACGTTCACGCGGTCCAGATACGCGACCACGTAGCAAATCAGCAGAAGCGGCGAAAGCCGCCACGCGACCTTGCGATACGTCGCCTCCTCGAAGGCCGACGGCACGCCCGCGCCGGGGCGGGGCATGGGATTGGCGGTGCTGGCCATGTTGCTTGTCTCCTCTATTTTTATCGATCGAAGTCGAGCGGATGGGCCCGCTCGCGATTACGGATGCGTAAGGATTCTAGCCCGTCGACATTCGCGCCAATCGCTTGTTTTCGCTAGGGAAAGCACCGATGCCGACGACCCGCGCCAGCATCGGCGGAAGACTCAGACGCAGCGCCCGCCGTCCACTTCGAGCGCGACGCCCGTGATAAATTCGGCATCGTCGGAGGCGAGGTAGAGCGCCGCGTTGGCGATGTCCTGCGGCGTCGAAAGCCGGCCGAGCGGAATCGTCGCGAGGAACTTGCGGCGGTTCTCGGGCGTGTCTTCCATGCCCATGAACTCGGAGAGCAGCGCGGTTTCGCCCATCACCGGATTGATGCAGTTCACGCGGATGCGATCCGCGCCCAGTTCGACCGCGAGCGCCTTGCTCGCGATGATCACCGCCGCCTTGCTGCCGTTGTACCAGACGAGTCCGGGACGCGGCCGCACGCCCGCCGTCGACGCGATATTGATGAACGCGCCGCCGCCCTGCTCGCGAAAGTACGGCACGAACTGCTCGACGCTCCAGTAGAGGCTCTTCACGTTCACCGCATAGACGCGGTCGAACTCGGCTTCGGTCACGTCGAGCACGGGCTTGTTGCGATGCGTCGTGCCCGCGTTGTTGACGACGACCTGCACGCTGCCGAAGTCCTGAATGGCGGCATCGAAGAGCGTTTGCCAGTCGGCGCGCTGCGTGACGTCGCCCTGAACGGCGATCGCGCGGCCATGCTTCACTTCCGCCGACGAAGCCAGCGCGATCTCGCTCGCCACGCGCTCGGCCGCCGGGCCGTTGAGATCGTTGACGACGACGTTCGCGCCTTCGCGCGCAAACGTCTTCGCAATGCCTTCGCCGAATCCCGAGCCGCCGCCCGTCACGATCACCGTCTTGCCTTGCAGTCGCATGTCGTCTCCCGTTATCCGTGTTTGATGGCAATGGTTTTGAGCGTCGTGAAGCCGTACAGCGCTTCGAAACCCTTCTCGCGTCCGTGTCCGGAGTGCTTCACGCCGCCGAACGGCAATTCGATGCCGCCGCCCGCGCCATAGTTGTTGATGAACACCTGCCCCGAGCGCACGCGGCGCGCGAGGCGCATCTGCCGCGCGCCGTCGCGGGTCCAGATGCCGGCGACGAGCCCGTAGTCGGTGCCGTTGGCGAGTCTCAGCGCATCGGCTTCGTCGTCGAAGGGCATCGCGGCGAGCACCGGGCCGAACACTTCTTCGCGCGCGAGTCGGTGCGTCGGCGGGACATCGCGCAGCAACGTGGGCGCCTGATAGAAGCCCGCTTCCGGCGCATCGCCGACGACTTCGCCGTGCGCGGCCATCGGAATGCCGTCGTGCTGGGCATCGGACAGGAAGTCCCACACACGCTGCTGCTGCTTCGCGCTGATGAGCGGGCCGCAGTCGAGATCGAGCTTGCTCGGGCCGACCTTCAGCGCCGCGAACGCCTGCGACAGACGGTCCAGAAGCGGCTCGTACGCCGCGCGCTCGATCAACACGCGGCTGCCCGCCGAGCACGTCTGCCCCGCGTTCTGCACGATCGCGGCGACGAGCACGGGCAGCGCGGCGTCGATATCGGCATCGGCGAACACGATCTGCGGCGACTTGCCGCCCAGTTCGAGCGTCACGGGCACGTGGTTGTCGGCGGCCATTTTTGCGACGGCCGCGCCCGTCGCGGGCGAACCCGTGAACGAAATGTGATCGATGCCCGGATGCCGCGCGAGCGCCGCGCCCGCTTCGTGCCCGTAGCCGGTGACGATATTGAGCGCGCCGTCGGGCAGGCCCGCTTCCGCGGCCAGTTCGGCGATGCGCAACAGCGACAGGCACGCGTCTTCCGCCGGCTTCGCGACGCACGCGTTGCCGGTCGCGAGCGCCGCGCCGACGCTGCGCCCGAAAATCTGCAGCGGATAGTTCCACGGCACGATATGGCCCGTCACGCCGTGCGGCTCGCGGATCGTGAGCACGGTGTAGCCGGCCTGATAGGGCAGGGTTTCGCCGTGCAGCTTGTCGGCGGCGCCCGCGTAGAACTCGAAATAGCGCGCGATGCCGGTGGCGTCGGCGCGCGCCTGTTTGAGCGGCTTGCCGGTGTCGCGCGCCTCGATCTGCGCGATTTCCTCGTGGCACGCGGCGACGAGCATCGACAGGCGCGCGAGAATGCGCCCGCGCTCGACGGCGCTCATCGCGCCCCAGTCGCCTTCGAACGCGGCGCGGGCGGCGGCGACCGCGCGGTCGATGTCGGCCGGCGTGCCGCGCGCGATCTGCGCGAAAATCTGCCCGTCGGACGGATCGACGACGGGAATCGTCTCGTTGCCCGACGGCGCGACCCACCGGTTGTTGATGAAATGCTTCGCGTCTTCCATGCATGTCTCCTGAAATCGGATGTTCTGGAGCGGGAAACCGATTATCGCGCCAACGCCGGGCGCGCGCCGGGCTTGCAAGGGCGATTGGCTATAATGACGCATCCACGCGCCGACAAGCGCGACGGGCCGCAACACACCGTCCGCCCGTGCGATTCCATCTCCGACTCAACTTCTCCAGAGAGTGCTCATGAGCTTCAATAACGTACCTTCCGGCCGTGATCTTCCGCAGGATTTCAACGTCATCATCGAGATTCCCGCGCAGAGCGATCCGGTCAAATACGAAGCGGACAAGGACATGGGCCTGCTCGTCGTCGATCGCTTCGTCGGCACCGGCATGCGCTATCCGGTCAATTACGGCTTCATTCCGCAGACGCTCTCCGGCGACGGCGACCCGGTCGACGTGCTCGTCATCACGCCGTTTCCGCTGCTGGCCGGCTCGGTCGTGCGCGCGCGTGCGCTCGGCATGCTGCAAATGACCGATGAATCCGGCGTGGACGCGAAGCTCCTCGCCGTGCCGCACGACAAGGTCTGCCCGATGACGGCGAACATCAAGTCCATCGACGACGTGCCCGAATATCTGAAAGACCAGATCAAGCACTTCTTCGAGAACTACAAGGCGCTCGAAAAGGGCAAGTGGGTGAAGGTCGAAGGCTGGGCGGGCATCGACGCCGCGCACAAGGAAATCTCGGAAGGCGTCGCGAACTTCAAGAAGTAAGCGCGTTATTCGATGAAAACGCCGCCGCGTGTTCGAAGCGCGGCGGCGTTTTTTATTCTTCTTCGCTTGCCTCGGTCTGGGGCAACAACGATTCGAGCGTCCGCTCTCCCGCGATCAGCGCGCGCTTTTGCTGCGCGGTCAGCCGCTTCACGCGATATTCGGCGCGCAACGCCTCCGATCTCCCCGCCAGTTCGAACGACGCCAGCACACGCAGCGGTTTTCTTGCACGCGTATAGCGCGCGCCCTTGCCGCTCGCATGCGCGGTGAAGCGCGCTTCGACGTCCGTCGCGATGCCCGTGTACAGGCTGCCGTCGGCGCATTCGATCAGATAGAGGAACCACGGCATCGCGTTCGTTCGCGTTCGATGAAAGATTTGCCGCGCATTATCGCCGAAAGCATCGCGCCGGGGCGCTTTTGTCCGCTTCGGCGTGCCGCTGCGACTTGCGCGAAAATAGCCGCTTTCGGGCGCTGTCCTGAGCGGCGCGCCCCTCGATATTTCAGCGAGGTAGCCTGTTGAATCGCGAGGTCGAAATTCATGTGGTCGATGCGCTCACCGAGATCCCGGCCGACGACTGGAACCGGCTCGCCGGCGATAACCCGTTCGTGCGTCACGCGTTTCTCTCGGCGTTGCAGGAGACGGAATGCGCCGTCAAGCGCACCGGCTGGCGCGCGCATCATCTGATATTGAAGCGCGGCGGCGAGTTCGCCGGCGCGATGCCGCTGTATCTGAAGTCGCATTCGCGCGGCGAGTACGTCTTCGATCACGCCTGGGCCGACGCCTTCGAGCGCCACGGCTTGCGCTACTACCCGAAGGCGCTGTCCGCCGTGCCGTTCTCGCCGGTGACGGGCCCGCGCCTCATCGCCGCGCATCACGAAGATCGCGTATTGCTCGCGCGTGGCGCCATCGAACTGACGCGGCGTCTCGAGCTTTCGTCGCTGCACGTGCTGTTTCCGCATGCGCAGGATGTGAAAGCGCTGACGGACGCGGGCTACATGCTGCGCGAAGGCGTGCAGTTCCACTGGGAAAACCTGCCCGGCGACGGCTACGAGAACTTCGACGCCTTCCTCGCGACGATGAGCCACGACAAGCGCAAGAAGGTGAAGCAGGATCGCCGGCGCGTGACGGACGCGGGCGTGACGTACACGTGGCTGCGCGGTGCGCAGATCGACGAAAGCGCGCTCGATTTCTTCTACGACTGTTACGACAACACCTATCGCGAGCACTGGAACGCGCCGTATCTGTCGCGCGAATTCTTCGGCCGGATTCACGCCGACGCGCCCGACAGCATCCTGCTCGTGATCGCCGAAGCGGACGGCGAGCGCCTCGCCTGCGCGCTCAACATGATCGGCGGCGACACGATGTACGGCCGTTACTGGGGCACGCGCGAGTTCATCTCGGGGCTGCACTTCGAGACGTGCTACATGCAGGGCATCGCGTATTGCATCGAGCACGGGCTCGCGCGCTTCGAGGGCGGCGCGCAGGGCGTGCACAAGATGTCGCGCGGCCTCTTGCCGACGCCGACGTGGTCCGCGCACTGGATCGCCGATCAGCGCTTTGCGCACGCAATCGCCGAGTTTCTCGACGCCGAGACGCAGGCGATGGATCAGCACATCGAGGAACTCGAAGCGCACACGCCGTTCCGGAAGAAAACCTGATGCGATAATCGTCGGGGTCTTTCATCGCATACCGTTGCCGCCGCAACACGCGCACATCCATGTCGACTATGAGCAGAAACTTCTTCAACCTGTACAGCCACGACTTCGCGCGCGTCGCGGTCGGCGTTCCGGCCTGCAAGGTGGCCGATCCGGCGTTCAACGCCGCGCAGACGATCGAACTGGCGAAAGAGGCGGCCGCGCGCGGCGCGGTGCTCGTCGCGTTTCCCGAACTCGGCATTTCCGCCTACACCTGCGACGACCTCTTCCATCAGCGCGCCTTGCTCGATGCCTGCGAAGACGCGCTGCAAAGCATTCTCGACGCGTCGAAGGGATTGAATATCGCGATGATCGTCGGCGCGCCGATCAAGGCGGAGCACAAGCTCTTCAACTGCGCGATCGTCATCGCGGATGGCTTCATTCGCGGCGTCGTGCCGAAGAGTTATCTGCCGAACTACGGCGAGTTCTACGAAGCGCGTCAGTTCAGTCCCGCCGACGCCGCCGCGACGAACACGCTCACGCTTTGCGGTCAGGACGTGCCGTTCGGCGCGTCGCTGCTGTTCCAGATCAAGGACCTTCCGCTCTTCAGATTCCACGTCGAAATTTGCGAGGACGTGTGGGTGCCGATTCCGCCGTCGTCGTTCGCGGCGCTCGCGGGCGCCACCGTGCTCGTGAATCTGTCGGCGTCGAACATCGTCGTGGGCAAGTCGGCGTACCGGCATCAGCTCGTCGGGCAGCAGTCGGCGCGTTGCGTCGCGGCGTATCTGTACACGTCGGCGGGCAATGGCGAATCGTCCACCGATCTCGCCTGGGACGGGCAGGGCCTCATCTACGAGAACGGCGAGCTGCTCGCGGAATCCGAGCGCTTCTCGGACCGCTCGCATCTGATCTTCGCCGATGTCGATCTCGAACGGCTCTCGCGCGAGCGCATGCGGCAAACCACGTTCGGCCGCTCGACGCATCGGCATGCAAGCGAAGTCGAACAGTTCGATGTCGTCGAATTTCCGCTCTCCGTGCCGGCCGACGCGAAGCTGCCGCTCGAACGCCGCGTCGCGCGCTTTCCCTACGTGCCCGCCGACGCCGCCCGCCGCGACGAACGATGCAACGAGGTCTACAACATCCAGGTGCAGGCGCTGTTGCAGCGGCTTCAGTCGTCGGGCATGTCGAAGGTCGTCATCGGCATTTCGGGCGGGCTCGACTCGACGCATGCACTGCTCGTGTGCGCGAAGGCGATGGACCGTCTCGGCTTGCCGCGCTCGAACATCCTCGCCTATACGATGCCCGGCTTCGCCACCAGCGACCGCACGCTGCGCCAGGCGCGCGAGTTGATGGAAGTCGTCGGCTGCACCGCGAGCGAGATCGACATCCGGCCGAGCTGCATGCAGATGCTGACGGACATCGGCCATCCGCACGGTTCGGGCGCCGAGCAGTACGACATCACGTACGAAAACGTGCAGGCCGGCGAACGCACGAGCCACCTGTTCAGGCTCGCGAATCTGAACAACGCGATCGTCATCGGCACGGGCGATCTGAGCGAGCTGGCACTTGGTTGGTGCACCTATGGAGTGGGCGATCACATGTCCCACTACAACGTCAACGCGAGCGTGCCGAAGACCTTGATTACGCATCTGGTGCGCTGGGTCGCGGAGTCGGGGCAGATCGGCGACACCGGAAGCGACGTGCTCGAAAACGTTCTGAGCACCGACATCAGTCCGGAACTCATCCCCGGCAAGACGAGCGGCGTGGTCGAGCAGAAGACGGAAAGCGTCATCGGTCCATACGAATTGCAGGACTTCAATCTCTACTACACGCTGCGCTTCGGTTTTGCACCAACGAAGGTCGCGTTTCTCGCGCTGCACGCATGGCGCAATCGCGATGCGGGCGCGTGGCCCGAAGGCCCGGCCGTCGCGCGGAATCAATACGACCTCGGCGCGATCCGCAAGAATCTGCGGATCTTTCTCGATCGGTTCTTCCGCACGAGCCAGTTCAAGCGGTCGTGCATTCCGAACGCGCCGAAGGTGGGATCGGGCGGCTCGCTTTCGCCGCGCGGCGACTGGCGCGCGCCGAGCGACGGACAGGCGACGGTATGGCTCAAGGACCTCGAACGCGTGCCCGAGAAAGAGTGATGCCGCTGGTTATCTTTAACGCCTCGCGCGTTTCCGCACCGCTTGCTCGATGAAACGCGGCTAGAATCGAAAACATCTGCCCCACGCGGGGCACGACGTTTTTTCGAACCCCTTGAATCGATCTTTTCGCGAGGCACGCCATGAAACGCATCACCGCCATCATCAAACCGTTCAAGCTCGACGAAGTCCGCGAAGCGCTCGCCGAAGTGGGCCTCACGGGTCTCACGGTCACGGAAGTGAAGGGTTTTGGCCGCCAGAAAGGGCATACCGAGCTTTATCGTGGTGCAGAGTATGTCGTGGACTTCCTGCCGAAGGTGAAGATCGAAGTCGTCGTCGCGAACGATCAAACCGATCAGGTCATCGACGCGATCATCGGCGCCGCGCGCACCGGCAAGATCGGCGACGGCAAGATCTTCGTCGCCGATGTCGAGCGCGTGATCCGTATCCGCACCGGCGAGGAAAACGAAGCGGCGGTCTGAGCGCCCGCGTTTTCGTTTCGCCGATCCGGCCCGCCGTTCGCGCGGGCCTTTTTCCTTCATCGTTCGAATCGCGCATGCACCAGCGCGATGCCCGATTTTTTCAGCCCGTTTTATTGCCTGACCGCAGGATTGACGCGCCCGTGCGGTAACATCGAATTCCAGTTATTTTTTTGTAAGGAATCGCTCGATGCATCACGCGATCGGCTTCATTCAGGATCTCGCGGTGATCATGGCCATCGCGGGCGTCGTGACGGTGCTGTTTCACCGTTTGCGGCAGCCGGTCGTTCTGGGCTATATCGCCGCGGGCGTGATCATCGGGCCGTACACGCCGCCGTTCAATCTCATTCACGACGAAGCGACGATCCAGACGCTCGGCGAACTGGGCGTCGTCTTTCTGATGTTTTCGCTCGGGCTCGAATTCAGTCTGCGCAAGCTCTTCAAGGTCGGCGCGACGGCTTTCGTCGCCGCGCTCTCGGAAATCGTGCTGATGATCTGGGTCGGCTACGAGATCGGGCGATGGTTCGAGTGGAGCGCGATGGACTCGCTCTTTCTCGGCGCGATGCTCGCGATTTCCTCGACGACGATCATCGTCAAGGCGCTCTCCGAGCTCGGCATGAAGGGCGAGAACTTCGCGCAGATCGTATTCGGCATTCTGATCGTCGAGGACATTCTCGCAATCGCGATGCTCGTGCTGCTTTCCGGCATTGCGCAGACGGGCTCGGTGAGCGCGGGCGTCGCGTTCGTCACGCTCGGCAAGCTGCTGCTCTTCATGACGGTTTCGCTCATCGTCGGCATTCTGACGGTGCCGCGCGCGCTCAATTACGTGGCGCGCGCGAAGAGCGACGAGATGCTGCTCGTCACCGTGCTCGGCTTCTGCTTCGGCTTTTGCCTGCTCGTCGTGAAGCTCGATTATTCGATCGCGCTCGGCGCATTTCTGATCGGCGCGATCATGGCGGAGTCGAAGCATCTCGCGCGCATCGAGCATCTGATCGCGCCCGTGCGCGACATGTTTTCGGCGATCTTCTTCGTGACCATCGGCCTCTTGCTGAATCCGGCGGTGCTCGTCGATTACGCATGGCCGATCGCCGTCATCACCTTCGCCGTCGTGCTCGGCAAGATCGTCTCGTGCGGGCTCGGCACCTTCCTCGCGGGCAAGGACGGCCGCACATCGATGCGCGTCGGCATGAGCGTCTCGCAGATCGGCGAGTTCTCGTTCATCATCGCGTCGCTCGGGCTGTCGCTCAAGGTCACGAGCAGCTTTCTCTATCCGATCGCGGTCGCCGTGTCCGCGCTCACGACGCTCTTCACGCCGTATCTGATCCGCGCCGCCGATCCGCTCACGATGCGCCTCGCCCGCGCGATGCCCGCGCCGCTCGCGCATACGTTCGGTCTCTACTCGCAGTGGCTCGCGAGCCTCACGCCCGTCTCCGGCGGCCCGACGCTCTTCTCGATGACCCGGCGCATCGTCCTGCAGATCGCTTTGAATCTCGCGCTCGTCGCGGCGATTTTTCTCGGCGCGTCGTATTCGGCGCCGTTCGCGTCGGGCTATCTGGCGCGCTGGCTCGACACCGACAACGCGCAGCGCGTCGTGCTGTGGGGCGCGGCGCTCGTGATCGCGCTGCCGTTTCTGGTCGCGGTGTATCGCAAGCTCGAATCGCTCGCGCTGCTGCTTGCCGAAGTGAGCGTGCAGCCCGCGAAAGCCGGCCGCTTCACGCGCGCCATCCGCCTGGGCGTTTCCGGGCTGATTCCGATCGTCGCGATGTTCGGCGTCTTTCTGCTCGTCGCGGCGCTCTCGGGCGGCATTCTTCCGCCGTTCGGCCTGATGGTCGGCGTGCTGCTGTGCGCGGCGCTCCTGCTGACGGTGCTATGGCGCTGGTGCGTGAAAATCCACGCGACGATGCAGATCGCGTTGCGCGAGACCTTCGAGGAACCGCGCGATCATTGACGGCTTTCCTCACGGGATAGCCCTGAGAGCGGCGCATCGCGGGTTCCCGCGATAATGTGAGCCTATGTGACCAAATGTGTGCTGGTTTGCCCCGCCCAGGTCTGAGGCGGATAATTGGGGTTTGTGCACTCTCCTTACGGCGTTCGAGCGCCTGAATCCGGAATGAGCGATAACAAAACATCCAACGACGCAGGCACCACCGACGCGCGCCGCACCGGCGCCGATTCCCAAGCCGCGCCACGCAGCGCGAATCCCACGGCGCCGCCCGAGGCGGCGGCAGCGGCCTCGGCGCCCGGCCCGAAGGCGAGCGCGGCCGAGCGGGCCTCGACGGATGCGCCTTCGAGCGCATCGAACGTCGAACCGGTCGATACGGCGCAGGAATCCGCGGTGCGCGAACCGCAGCGCACAGCCGGCAAGCCCAGGACGAGCCTCGCCGAGAATTTCGAAGCCGCGACAGACGCGGAAGCCGCCAGCATGGCCAGCGCGCAATCCGCGGCATCCGATTCCCCGACCGGCCGCGCGACCGTCCTGCCGCCCGAGTTCACGGAAGCGCCGGATTTCGGCAAGCTCAATCCGCCGCCGCTGCCGTTGCACGAACAGGCGGCGCCGGCACAGCCCGCATATCTCAAGCATTCGGACTCGGCGTGGTCCGTGTTCGGCCGGATCATCGCGGCGCGTGCGCGTCAGATCTTCGACCGTGCGGGTCAGCGCATCACGCAACGCACGTTGCGCATCGGCGTGTCGGCGCGCATCTTCCACCCCGAGCCGGGCGCGAAAGGCCTGCGCGGCAAGACGCTGCAATATCTGGAGGAATCGATCGCGCATTGGGTCATGTCGCGCGATGTGCTCGTGTTCATGATTCCGACGGTCGGCCATCAAGGGATGCTGCATCCGAGCAACATTCGTCTGCGCGACTATGCGAAGCATCTCGACGGCCTGCTCCTGCAAGGCGGCGCCGACGTTTCTCCGCAGTCCTACGAGGAAGCGACGACGCGTCCCGAATGGCCCGGCGACCGCGTGCGCGACATGTACGAGCTGGAACTGCTGCATGAGTTCGTCGAGTCGGGCAAGCCGGTGCTCGGGGTGTGTCGTGGCTGTCAGTTGATCAACGTGGCGTTCGGCGGCACGCTCTACGGCGATATCGCCACGGATGTCCCCACGGCGGGTCTCCACGTCAGCGAGCACTACGACCAGCATCGCCATGCAATCCGCTTCCCGGATGGCTCCACGCTCGTCAACATGTTCCCGAATCAGCGCGAAGCGATCGTCAACTCGATCCACCATCAGGCGGTGAAGTCGGTCGGGCGCGATCTGAACATCGAGGCGGTGTCGGCGTCGGACGGGATCATCGAGGCGGTGCGTTACCGGAAATCGCCGTTCGTCGTCGGTGTGCAGTGGCACCCGGAGTTTCATCGGGCGGGCGGCGCGGAACTGCTCGATTGCACGCCGTTGCTCGATACGTTCCTGCGCGTCGCGCGCGAGACGCGCTTCTGATCCGACGCGCGTTCGATACGTCGCAAAGCAAGAAGGCCCGCTCGGTTCGAGCGGGCCTTCTTCGTATTCAGGCGCGTTGTGCCGATCTCAACGCGATGGCATCACGCTCACCGGCGCGAGTCCCGCTTCCGTCTGCTTCTGAAGCTGTTCGACCTGCATCTGCAGCGCGCGCAGCTTGCGTTCGGCTTCGAGCTTGTCCGTCTGCAGCATGGCGGATTCGGCCTGCAATTGCTGCTGACGCTGCGACACCTGCGAATCCTGCTGTTGCGCGAGCTGGAGGTCGGCGGTGAGGCGGTTCGCGCGATCGGCCGATTTCGCGATCACGCGTTCGAGCAGCGCCTTCTGCGCCTGCAATTGCGTGCGACGGATTTCGCCGTCGGCGAGTTCGAAGCTCTTGCGCGAGAACTGCGCGTAGATCGATTCGGCGCGGGCTGCGTCCTGCGTCTTGACGACGCGCCACCAGCGCGCGTCTTGCGAAAGCGCGACGTAGTAGACCATTTCTTGCGCGAGGAAGAAGAGCTTCGCGCCGTAGTTGCCGTTGTGCGTCGCGCGCATTTCCGTGAGGCTTCCCGTCTGCGTGAGCGCCTGCAACTCGGCGATGTTGCCTTCGACGCGCGGCGCGTTCGAATCGGCGTTCAGGTCGGACAGGTCTTCGAGCGCTGCCTGCGCGCGTTCGCTTGCGGCTTGCGCCGTCGCGGGCGCCGCGAACGTGTTCGTGAGCGGCGCAAGCAAGCCGCAGAGAGACAGGGCGAGCGTGAGCGTCGCGTAACGGAGATGACTGAATTGCATCATGTGGCGTCGTGGCCGAAAGGGTTGATCGGACTGGCGTGGCGTATCGCGGGTTAGCGCGCGCCGTTCGCAGCGCCACGGCCGGACGCGGCCGCGTTGCTGTCGAGGGTCGGTGAATGCTGGAGCATCGAATAGAGCGTGGTCGTGTCCATCGGCACGGACGCGTTCGACGGCTGGCTTGCGAACTTTTCAACCGATGCCGTGCGCGTGCGGGCGGCGAAACTGTTCGCGGTTTTATCGACCGGTTTCGAGCGGTCATGCCGCGAAGTTTCCTGCTTCGCGACACGCCGGCTCGTTGCGTGAGCGCGGTACTCGACGGGCTTTGCGTGCGGCGTCAGCACGACTTTGACTCGACCGTTGCGCGCGCGGTCTTTGGCGGCTGGCGCGACTTCGATCTTGGGCGCGGCTGAATCGACGGTTGCGATGGGCTCGATGCCCGCGCTCGGCGCCACGGCCACGGCCGCCACCGATGGCGCCGGCGTTTCGAATACCTGAACGACCGGCTCGGCTCGAGGCGGAGCGGCTACGGTCTGAACCGGCTGCTCGCGAGTGGCAGTTGCGGGAATCGGTTCGTTTCGTGAGACCGGCGCATGACCGAACAGCAACCAGACGATGAGCACGCCGCAAGCCGCAGCGATAGCAGCGGCGACAGGCTTGCTGAGACGATACCTGTGCACTTGCGCCGGCGCGCCGACCGAGAGATGAATGGGTTCGGCGCGCGTTTCGCTGGCGTCGCCCGGACCGCTCGCAGCTTGCGTCAGACGCAGCATCGCCTGCGGTACCTCTTCCCTGGCGATGATGCCCCACAGACTCGTGGGGCGGTAGGGCGAGCGGGTGTCGGACAGGCCGAGCGCCGGCACATAGGCCGTGAGGAAGCGCGCAGCGAAGAGCGCGATTTCGGACTGCGACTGAACGGGGCGCGGGCGTGCCGGTGACCACTCGAAACCGAAGTTCAAGAACGGATCCGTCGGCGCGCGCAGCTTCGGCAGACGCAGACTGCCTTCCACTACGATCAAGGGTTCGGACATGAAGATTCCACATGCATGCGCCCGCGCGCGGGCAAACTGGACGGCCCGCACGGACCATCGTGGCGCATGAAGACAGCACCGCGGGCTCGGCGCGAGGATGGCCGAAATTTCGACCCACGATCATACGAAACGGTTACCGACCCCGCGACCAGACAATTCCTATTGTCTATTTTTGACAGGAATGCTTATTGACGGACTGAGTCTTGTTGTGCTTGGTCGAGCGAAAACGTGTAACGCAGTGAGAAGAGATCGATGCCCGCCATGTGGTCCGCCTCACGTCCGGCGCATCTCCAGCCGCGCGATTCGTAGAAGCCGATCGCCGCCGCGTTCTGCTCCAGCACGGAGAGCCACAGGTGTCGCGCACCGCGCGCGCGGGCCCAGCGCGCCGCTTCGTCGAGCATCACGGTGCCGGTGCCGAGGCCGCGATGCTCCGGCAGCGCGTGCAGATTGTCGACAAGCACGCTGCCAGTCTCGTCCGGCTCGACGAGACAAACGAAGCCGACCGCCTCGCCTTCGTGCTCCGCGATGAACACGCTCGCCGCGCCGGCCGCGACATCTTTCATGCGCGCGTTCCAGTGGGCGAGGCGCTCGCCTTGCAGATCGCGATCGAGGTAGGCGTCCGGCAGGATTCCGCGATACGCCGACGCCCAACTGCGCGCATGCATCGAAGCGATGAGCGCCGCGTCGTCCGAAGTCGCTGTGCGCAGCGTGATTTTCGCATTCATCTTCGTTGATTCGTAAGCTGGACGTTAATTGAATGTAACCGTATTTTAAGCTTCATTTCGGCGATTTTGAGCGAAGTTATGTGCAGTCTTGGCGGGTGCGGCGTTAAGATTGAGGGCGTCGCTTTTACAAAAAACGAAACAAAGTCCGCCTCGGTCGTCGCAGCCGGTTTGTCCGACGCCGTGTACGGATTTTGCGACTGCGCAGAATCGAAGTGCGCTCACCGCTCCCGAGAAAGTCATGTCCACGACCCACATCGCACCCGCCAACGAATCCAAGTTCAAGACGGTATTTCGCGTCGTCAGCGGAAACTTCCTTGAAATGTACGACTTCATGGTCTACGGCTATTACGCTTCGGCGATCGCCAAGACCTATTTTCCGAGCGGCGACGACTTCGCCTCGCTGATGCTCGCGCTCTCTGTTTTCGGCGCAGGCTTCCTGATGCGGCCGGTCGGTGCCATCGTGCTCGGCGCGTATATCGACCACCACGGGCGGCGCAAAGGCCTGATCCTCACGCTCGGCCTCATGGCCGTCGGCACCGCGTGCGTCGCGCTTGTGCCGGGCTACGCGACCATCGGTGCGCTCGCGCCGATCATCGTGCTGGGCGGGCGGTTGCTGCAAGGCTTCTCGGCCGGCGTGGAACTGGGCGGCGTCTCGGTGTATTTGTCCGAGATCGCGACCAAGGGCAACAAGGGCTTCTATTGTTCCTGGCAGTCCGGCAGCCAGCAAGTCGCCGTCGTGTTCGCGGCGCTGATCGGCGTCATCATGAACCGCCTCTTGCCGCCCGAGCAGATGACCGCGTGGGGCTGGCGCGTGCCGTTCCTGATCGGCTGCCTGATCGTGCCGTTCCTGTTCATCATCCGCCGCTCGCTGCGTGAGACCGACGAGTTCCTCGCGAAGAAGCATCGGCCGAGCATGGGCGAGATCGCGCGCTCCATCGCGCAGAACTGGGGCATCGTGATCGCCGGGATGGGCATGGTCATCATGACGACCGTGTCGTTCTACATGATCACCGCGTACACGCCGACCTTCGGCAAGGAAGTGCTGAAGCTCTCCGCCATCGACGCGCTCGTCGTCACGGTGTGCGTCGGCCTCTCGAATCTGGTGTGGCTGCCGTTGATGGGCGCGGTGTCCGACCGCGTGGGCCGCCGTCCGGTGCTGCTCGTGTTCACGATCCTCACGATCCTGACGTCGTATCCGGTGGTGCAGTGGCTCGTCGCGGAGCCGTCGTTCGCGCGTCTTTTGATGTGCGAACTGTGGCTGTCGTTCCTGTACGGCAGCTACAACGGCGCGATGGTGGTGGCGCTGACCGAAGTGATGCCCGTCGATGTGCGCACGACCGGATTCTCGATGGCCTACAGCCTCGCGACGACCATCGGCGGATTCACGCCGGCGATCTCGACGTATCTGATTCACGCGACCGGCAACAAGGCCGCGCCCGGCCTGTGGATGGGCCTCGCCGCGATCTGCGGGCTGATCGCGACGCTCGTGCTGTATCGCTCGCCCGAGGCGCGCAATCAGTACAAGACGGCCTGACGCAGACGAAGAGGCCGAAAAAAATCCTCGCTCCGGCGGGGATTTTTCATGCGGGCAGCAAAGCGAGTTCCGCCGCCGCAGCCTCGATCACTTCGCGCCATCGGCCGGGCGTCTGCTGGCGCACGAGCCGCGCTTGCGGGTACCACATGTTTTCGGCGGTATCGATGCCCCAGCGCCAGTCGGCGGCGAAAGGCAGCATCACCCAGAGCGGCTTGCCGAGCGCGCCCGCCAGATGCGCGACGGACGTATCCACCGAAACGACGGCGTCCAGCCGATCGACGATCGCGCCCGTATCGGCGAAATTCTTGAGGCGGCCTTCCAGCGTGTGAATCGACTTCGCGTTCGGATGCGCGCGCAGCACGTCACGTTCGCGGCCCGTGAGAACCGGCTGGAGCACGATCCAGTCGATGCCTTCGATCGCGAGAAGCGGCGCGAGTTCGCTGACGGGCACCGAGCGCGTCTCGCCCGGCTGCATCCGCCCGGACCACGCAATGCCGATCTTGCGCCGCTCCTGGCCGCCGATCGAACCGCGCCACTTGCGCCGGTAGTTGGCGGGCACGACGAGATAGGGCGCGCGCGCCGGAATGGCATCGGGAGCCGTCATGCCGAGCGCGAGCGGCAGGCTGAGCAGCGGGCAGAAAGCGTCCGCGTGCGTCCGCACGCCATCCGACTGGCTCTTCAATTCGACGCGCGCAGCCTGCGCGGCCGGCGCGAGCAGCGGCATGAGAGCGGGCTGCACTTCGAGCACCAGCTTGCCGACGCGCTTCGCCGCAAACGCCACGAAACGCACGAACTGCAAGGTGTCGCCGAAACCCTGCTCGGCGCGCACGAGCAGCGTGCGGCGCGGCATCGGCTCGCCGTTCCAGCGCGGCAGGCGCGGCGCGGGCGCGCTGCCGGGCGTTTGCAGACGCCATTCGTAAGCAGGGAAGCCGCGCGCGTAGTCGCCGGTCGTGAGCAGCGTGAGCGCGCGATTCAGATGCGCGGCGGGCATCGAAGGCTCGATGCGCAGGGCTTCATCGAACGCGCGCAGCGCCGCGCCATGCGCGCCGAGCGCGAGATGCGTGTTGCCGAGGCACAGCCACGCGACGCCATATTTCGGATCGAGTCCGACCGCGCGCTCGAAATGCGGCAGGGCTTCATCGTGACGGCCGAGCTTCGCGAGCGCATGGCCGAGCCCGAAATACCCCGGCGCGAAGTGCGGCTGCAACGCGACGGCTTTTCGCAGCACGGGCAGCGCATCTTCCGGATGGCCGTTCGTATCGAGCAGATTGCCGAGGTTGAAATGCGCCGCGACGTAATTCGGTTCGGCGTCGAGCGCGGCGCGAAAATGCGAGATCGCGCCGAGCGTATCGCCGAGCGCGTTCAGCGCCATGCCGAGATTGTTGTGCGCGCCGGCGTGGCGCGGGCGCAGCGCGAGCGCACGTTTGAACGCGTGCGCGGCGTCCTTGAAACGGCGCAGCGCCGAAAGCGCATTGCCGAAATTGTTCCATGCGGCCGGATCGTTCGGTTGCAGGCGCAATGCCTTTTCGAAGGCATCGGCGGCGTCTTCGTGGCGGCCGGCCGCCGTGTAGGCGTTGCCGAGGTTGTACTGCGCGAGCGGAAAGCCCGGCGCGAGCGTCAATGCGTTGCGAAAGCGTTCGATCGCGTCGTCGAGACGGCCGAGCGCCTTCAGCGCGTTGCCGAGGTTGAGCTGCAGGCCGGCGTCGCTCGGACGCAGGTCGACGGCGCGGCGCACGAGCTCGGCCGCCTCCGCGTGCTGGCCCTGTTGATGGCGCAGCACGCCGAGGTAATGCAGTGCGTCGACGTGGCGGGGTTCGGCGGCGAGCGCGGCCTGATAGTCGCGCTCCGCGTCGGTCAGGCGGCCATCGCGATGGGCCGCGAAACCGCGGGCGAATACGGTGTCCATGACGGGGAGAAACTTCTGGCCCGGAAAAGCAAACCCCGCATTTTCCCACACCGGCGCCGCTTGTCCGGAGAAGCGCGGTTGACATGTTGCGGCGATGGCACTTAACATGTGAACACCTATTCATATGTTGGCAATGATTGTGCCGTCCGATCCCTCCATCACCGTCAGTCCAATTACGTCCGATGACCGCGTCGTGCCGCTCGCCGATCTGTTCCGCCTGCTCGGCGACCCGACGCGCCTGCGCATCGTGCTCGCGTGCGTCGAACAGCGGCGCGCGGTCGGCGCGATCGCGGAACTGCTCGGGCTGTCGGCGTCGCTCGTGAGCCATCACTTGCGGCTCCTGCGCGCGGCGCGCATCGTGCGGGCCGAGCGCCAGGGCAAGCAGGTGTTCTACGTGGCGGCGGACGGTCACATCAGCGCGATGCTGGGCGAGCTGCTGGAGCACATCGCGGAGCCGCAAGCCGACGCCGCCGACATCGAATGACCGCCACCGAATCGCGAGTACGCCCATGAGCACGCATCAGCATCAGCACGAAGAACACGAACAGCACGACGATCACGCGCACGGCCATTCGCACGGGCACGGCGGGCATGGCCATCACCATCACGGCGCGCCGCAGGCAGGGCAGGGCCGCACGTTCGCGCTCGCGGTCGGTCTCAACGTGCTGATCGTGATCGTGCAGGCGGTCTACGGCTTTCTCGCGCATTCCACCGCGCTGCTCGCCGATGCCGGCCACAACCTCTCCGACGTGCTCGGCCTCCTGCTCGCGTGGGGCGCCGTGTGGCTCGGCAAGCGCCAGCCGAGTTCGCGCTATACGTTCGGCCTGGGCAGCTCGTCGATTCTGGCGTCGCTCGCCAACGCGGCGCTGCTCCTCTTCGCGTGCGGCGCGATCGTGCTCGAATCGATCCAGCGTCTGCTCAATCCGGCGCCCGTCGCGGGGCTGGACGTGTTCGTCGTCGCGACGCTCGGCATGATCGTGAACGGCTTTTCCGCGTGGCTCTTCATGCGCGGCAGCCAGGAAGACCTCAACGTGCGCGGCGCGTTCCTGCACATGGCCGCCGATGCCGCCATTTCCGCCGCCGTCGCGGTGAGCGGTCTCATCATCCTGTTCACGGGTGCGAGCTGGCTCGATCCGCTGATGAGCCTGATCGTCGTGTCCGTCATCGTCTATGGCACGTGGGGCCTCGGGCGCGACGCGATGCGCCTCGCGATGGCCGCCGTTCCGCCTTCCGTCGACATGCCGCGCGTCGAGCGGTATCTTGAGCAGCTTCCCGGCGTGCGCGACGTGCACGACCTGCACGTATGGGCGCTTTCGACGACGGAAAACGCGCTCACGGTCCATCTCGTGATGCCCGAAGGCCATCCCGGCGATGCCTTCGTGCAGGGCGTCGTCACGACGCTGCGGCAGGAATATTCGATGCATCACGCGACCGTGCAGGTGGAGTTCGGCGAGGCGTGCCGCGCGTGCGTGCTGAACGAGCGCGGGCACGCGCACTGAGCGGCGTACACTAGAGCGCGTGACTGACGGGAGGACCGACCGCATGTTCGCGCCAAAGCTGAATCCGAACGACAAGCTGGACGTGGCGCCCGTTCTGATCGTCGGCGCCGGTCCGACGGGCCTCGCCGCCGCGATGAGTCTCGCGCGCGCGCACATACCGGTCAGGCTCGTCGACAAGGCGCGCGAGCCCTCGCCGCATTCACGCGCGATCGGCATTCAGGCGCGCACGCTCGAACTCTTCGAGCAGCACCGCGTGGTCAAACCGTTTCTCGAACTCGGCCATCGCGCGCGCGTCGCGAATCTCTATTCGAACGGGCAACGCCTCGCGCGGCTCGACTTCGATCCGCTGCAAACGCGTTATCCGTATCTGCTCTTTCTGGAGCAATCGCAGACCGAGCGCCTGCTCGCGCAGCATCTGGCGGGCTATCACGTCGATGTCGAGCGCGGCGTCGAAGTGGTCGATTTCTCGCAGGGCTCGGCGGGTTTGCAGGCGACGCTGCGTCATCCGAACGGGCGTGACGAACTGCTGCGGCCTTCGTATCTGATCGCGGCGGACGGCGCGCACAGCTTCGTGCGGCATCGGCTCGGCATCGGTTTCGACGGCAAGACGTTCGATCAAACGTTCCTGCTCGCCGATCTCCAGGCGGACTCCGACTGGCCCGACGACGAATTCCACATCTTCGCGTCCGGCGAAGGGCTCGCGGCGCTCTTTCCATTGGGCGGCGACCGCGCGCGCCTGATTGCGGACTTGCCGGCGCCGGTCGCGAGCGCCGTCAACGCGGCCGGATCGAAAGCCGGCCCGACGCTCGATGAATGTCGCGCGCTCGTCGAGCGGCGCGTGCATCACAAGATCGCGCTGTCGAACATGACGTGGTCGTCGTACTTTCACCTGAACAGCCGCATGGTCGACACGCTGCGCGTCTCGCGCGTGTTCCTCGCGGGCGATGCGGCGCACGTGCACAGTCCCGCCGGCGCGCAGGGCATGAACACCGGCATTCAGGAAGCATTCAATCTCGGCTGGAAAATCGCGCGCATGCTCGCGGGCGGCGCGCCCGAGCGGCTGCTCGACAGCTATCACACGGAGCGGCATCCGATCGAGCGCGACGTGCTGCGTCAGTCGAGCATGCTCACGCAGATGGCGGGCGCCGAGCACGGCCCGATGAAGCTGATGCGCGAGCACGTGATGCCCGCGCTCGCCGCGATCGGCCCGTTGCGCGACGCGATGCGGCGCACCGTGAGCGAACTGTCGATCAACTATCGCAAGAGCCCGCTCACGCTGGAGCGTCTGCTCGACGGCGGCCCGCGCGCGGGCGAGCGCGCGCCCGATGCACGCGTGCATGTCGTCGACGGGCCGCTCGGGCGGTTGCCCGGCGTCGGCTGTCTGTACGATCTGCACGATCCCGGCTGCTTCTCGCTCTTTCTGCTCGTGAACCCGTCGGGCGAGGACGACATCGCGCTGGCGCCCGCGACCATCACCGTTGCGCACGCGATGCGCGATCCGGATCTCGACGGCCTCGCGAAAGCCATCGAAACGATCATGCCGAACGCGGTGCGCATCTGGCGCATCACCGATACGCGCGGCGAGGGCGCGAACTCGCTCACCGACAACTACGGCCGCACGCGTCCCGCGTTTTATCTCGTGCGTCCCGATGGCTATATCGCCGCGCGCGGGCGGGCGCCGTCGGATGTGCATGGGCTGCTGCGTCACTGCGAAACCTGGTTCGGCGCACAGGACACGAGCACCGAGCGCCAGGCGGAACGCGAATATCGCGAAGATTAAAAAAGCCCTGCGGTGCAGGGCTTCCGGTGCTTCAAGTGCTTCAGGTACTTCAGGCCGAAACCGTCTTCGGCAGCAAATCCGCTTTGTGCAGGTTCAGCGCCTCGCGCAGGATCGGCTCCATCGACGCGCTCGCTTCCGGGTTGTCGAGCGCGCCGAGAATCGCGAGCCGCATGCGCGGTTCCCAGAAGCGGCGGATGTGATCCGCGACACTGTCGACGGCTTCGGCGCGGTCCGGCATCGAATCGAAAAATTCGCCGATCCGGTTCGCCATCTCGATCAGGTTATCGACATCCATTGCTTATTTTCCTGAAGAAGTCGTGGCGAGGTTGAGCAGTTCGAGCTGCTGCGTGTTGAAGCGCGAATAGTCCTTCTGCCATTGCGACGGCTGCTCCACCGGCATGACCTGCACCGCCGTCACCTTGTACTCGGGACAGTTCGTCGCCCAGTCGGAAGAGTCCGTCGTGATGACGTTCGCGCCCGATTCCGGGAAGTGGAACGTCGTATAGACGACGCCCGGCTGCATGCGCTCGGAGATCTTCGCGCGCAACACCGTCTGCCCGGCGCGCGACTCGATGCCGACCCAGTCGTCCATCTTGATGCCGCGATCTTCCGCGTCCACCGGATGAATCTCCAGGCGGTCCTCGTCGTGCCATTGCGAGTTCTCGGTGCGCCGCGTCTGCGCGCCGACGTTGTATTGCGACAGGATGCGCCCCGTCGTGAGCAGCAGCGGATATTTGCGCGTGACTTTCTCCGGCGTCGCGATGAACTTCGTGATGACGAAGCGTCCCTTGCCGCGCACGAATTCGTCGATGTGCATTGTCGGCGTGCCGTCCGGCGCCTTCTCGTTGCACGGCCACTGAATGCTGCCGAGCGCGTCGAGCCGCTCGTACGAGACACCGTGGAACGTCGGCGTGAGGCGCGCGATCTCGTCCATGATCTCCGACGGGTTGGCGTAGTTCATCTCGTAGCCAAGCGCGCGGGAGAGTTTGATCGTCACTTCCCAGTCGGAATAACCGGGCAGCGGCGGCATCACCTTGCGCACGCGCGAGATGCGGCGCTCGGCGTTGGTGAAGGTGCCGTCCTTTTCGAGGAAGGTCGAACCGGGCAACAGCACGTGCGCATACTTCGCCGTTTCGTTCAGGAAGATGTCCTGCACGACGATGCATTCCATCGACGACAACGCGTCCGCCACGTGCTGCGTGTTCGGGTCCGACTGAACGATGTCCTCGCCCTGGCAGTAGAGGCCCATGAACGTGCCGTGCATCGCCGCGTCGAACATGTTCGGGATGCGCAGGCCCGGCTCCGGCTGGAGCTTCACGTCCCACGCTTCTTCGAAGAGCGAGCGCGTCGCCGCGTCACTGATATGGCGATAGCCCGGCAGCTCGTGCGGGAACGAGCCCATGTCGCACGAGCCCTGCACGTTGTTCTGGCCGCGCAGCGGATTCACGCCGACGCCTTCGCGGCCGACGTTGCCCGTCGCCATCGCGAGATTCGCAATGCCCATCACGGTGGTCGAGCCTTGCGCGTGCTCGGTCACGCCGAGGCCGTAATAGATCGCGCCGTTGCCGCCCAGCGCGTAGGCGCGCGCGGCGTCGCGAACCTGCTGCGCGGGAACGCCGGTGATGGCTTCCATCGCTTCGGGCGAGTTCTCTTCCTTCGCGACGAAATCGCGCCACTGCCCGAAGGCGCGCGCCTCGCAGCGTTCGGCGATGAAATCTTCCTTCAGCAAGCCTTCCGTGACGATCACGTG
This sequence comes from Caballeronia novacaledonica, assembly GCF_900258035.1. Classification (GTDB taxonomy): domain Bacteria; phylum Pseudomonadota; class Gammaproteobacteria; order Burkholderiales; family Burkholderiaceae; genus Caballeronia; species Caballeronia novacaledonica. Next base: position 197,199 of record NZ_OGTP01000009.1, read on the forward strand.
CGCGAGCGAGTTGACCATCGCGACGTTCGTGCCCGGCCGCAATTGCAGGTGATAGTCCGCCTTCACGTGCGGCGTATCGACGATATCGATGCGGCGCGGATCGATCACGATCAGCTTCGCGCCTTCACGCACGCGACGCTTCAGACGCGAGCCGAAGACCGGATGGCCGTCGGTCGGATTCGCGCCCATCACGATGATCACGTCCGATTGCTCGACCGATGCGAACGTCTGCGTGCCCGCCGATTCGCCGAGCGTGGTCTTGAGGCCGTAGCCCGTCGGCGAATGGCACACGCGCGCGCAGGTATCGACGTTATTGTTGCCGAACGCCGCGCGCACGAGTTTCTGCACGAGATACGTTTCTTCGTTCGTGCAGCGCGACGACGTGATGCCGCCGATCGAATCGCGGCCGTACTTGTCCTGGATGCGGCGGAATTCGCTCGCCGCGTAGTTGATCGCTTCGTCCCACGAAACTTCGCGCCACGGATCGGTGATCTTCGCGCGGATCATCGGCTTCTTGATGCGGTCCTTGTGCGTCGCGTAACCCCACGCGAAGCGGCCTTTCACGCACGCGTGGCCTTCGTTCGCCTGGCCGTTCTTGTTCGGCGTCATGCGCACGACGGTGTTGCCCTTCATCTCCGCCTTCAGCGAGCAGCCGACGCCGCAATACGCGCACGTGGTGATCGCCGAGTGTTCGGCCTGGCCGAGCATGATGACGCTCGTTTCCTGCAGCGTCGCGGTCGGGCATGCGGCGACGCACGCGCCGCACGACACGCATTCCGATTCCATGAACGGCACGTTCTCGCTCGCGGCGACGCGCGATTCGAAGCCGCGTCCGGCGATCGTCAGCGCGAACGTGCCCTGCGTTTCCTCGCAGGCGCGCACGCACCGATTGCAGACGATGCACTTCGACGGATCGTAGGTGAAGTACGGATTCGACTCGTCCTTCTTGTCCTTCAGATGGTTCGCGCCTTCGTAGCCGTAGCGCACTTCACGCAAGCCGACGACGCCCGCCATGTCCTGCAATTCGCAATCGCCGTTGGCGGGGCAGGTGAGGCAGTCGAGCGGGTGATCGGAGATGTACAGCTCCATCACGTTTTTGCGGAGCGACTGCAGCTTGTCGCTTTGCGTGCGCACTTTCATGCCCGCTTCGACAGGCGTCGTGCACGACGCCGGATAGCCGCGCTTGCCTTCGATCTCGACGAGGCACAGACGGCACGAGCCCCACGGCTCGAGCGAATCCGTCGCGCAGAGTTTCGGCACGTTGACGCCGGCTTCGATGGCGGCGCGCATCACCGACGTGCCCGCGGGAACCGTCACGTTCTGGCCGTCGATTTCCAGCGTCACGTCGATATCGGCGTGGCGCAGCGGCGTGCCGTAGTCGGTTTCGTCGAGCGGGTCGCGGCGCTGCACCGACGCCGCGCTCTTGCACGCGCAGTTGCCGGAGCCGCAGCCGTTGATGGTGTTGGACATTGTCGTCTCCTTGTTCTATGCCGCTTTCTGTGCGGGCGTGCGGGGCAGCCCGAAGTCCTCGGGGAAGTGATCGAGCGCGGACATCACCGGGAACGGCGTCATGCCGCCCATCGCGCAGAGCGAGCCGGACACCATCGTGTCGCACAACTCGCGCAGGAGCGTGATCTGCTTCACCGACGTATCGCCTTCACGAATCTTCGCGATGACTTCCTCGCCGCGCGTCGAACCGATGCGGCACGGCGTGCACTTGCCGCACGATTCGAGCGCGCAGAAGTGCATCGCGTATTGCGCGAGTTCGGCGAGGTTCGACGTGTCGTCGTGAACGACGAGTCCGCCGTGTCCGACCACCGCGCCGACCTTCGCGTATTCCTCGTAATCGAGCGGAATGTCCCACTGGCTTTCCGGCAGATAAGTGCCGAGCGGTCCGCCCACTTGCACCGCGCGCGCCGGACGGCCGCTCGCGGTGCCGTCGCCGTAGGTGTAGAGCAGTTCGCGCAGCGTCACGCCGAACGCCAGTTCGACGAGCCCGCCTTGCTTCACGTTGCCCGCGATCTGGAAGGGCAGCGTGCCGCGCGAACGGCCCATGCCGAAGTCGCGATAGAAGGCCGCGCCCTTCGCGAAGATGATCGGCACGGTCGCGAGCGTGATGACGTTGTTGATGACCGTGGGCTTGCCGTACAGGCCCGTGAGCGCCGGCACCGGCGGCTTCGCGCGCACGATGCCGCGCTTGCCTTCGAGCGATTCGAGCAGCGCGGTTTCCTCGCCGCACACGTACGCGCCCGCGCCCTTGGCGACATACAGCTCGAACGCATGCGACGTGCCGAGCACGCTCGCGCCGAGCCAGCCTGCATCGCGCGCCTTGTCGATCGCCCGGTTCAGCGTCGCGATCGAATGCGGATACTCGCTGCGCACGTAGATGTAGCCCTTCGTCGCACCGACCGCCACGCCCGCGATGATCATGCCTTCGATCAGCATGTACGGATCGCTTTCCATGACGAGACGGTCGGAGAACGTGCCGGAATCGCCTTCGTCCGCGTTGCAGACGATGTACTTCTGATCCGCGTACGCGCCGCGCACCGTCTTCCACTTGATGCCCGCGGGAAACGCCGCGCCGCCGCGTCCGCGCAGGCCGGAATCGAGCAGCGCCTGGCAGACGGCGTCGCCGTTCATGTCGAGCACGTTGCGCAAGCCCTGAAGGCCGCCGAGCGCGGTGTAATCGTCGATGGACAACGGGTCCGTGATGCCGATGCGCGCGAACGTCAGGCGCTGCTGGTTCTTGAGGTAAGGAATCTCGTCGACGACGCCGACGTTCCGCTCGTGCGCCTTGCCTTCATGAAAACCGGCATCGAAGAGGGCGGGGACATCGTCGGGCTCGACGTTCGAATAGCCGATGCGCCCGTCCGCCGTCTCGACTTCGACGAGCGGTTCGAGATAGAAGAGCCCGCGCGAACCGTTGCGCACGAGTTGCACGTCGATGCCGCGCTTGTGCGCTTCGCTCGCGATGGCTTCGGCCACGGCTTGCGCGCCCAGCGCGAGCGCGGCGGAATCGATGGGAACGTAAATTCGCGTCATGCCGTCACCTCCGCGACTTTCGTTTGCGCCGCGGCGTACAGGCGGTCGAATTTTGCCGGCGTCACGCGCGCGTGCAGTTCGCCGTTGATCATCATCGACGGAGACAGCGCGCATTGGCCGAGGCAAAACACCGATTCGAGTTCGGTGTCTTCGGCGTGACCGCTGTCGAAACGGCAACCCGTATGCCCTTCGATGTGGTCCTTCAGCGCTTCCGTGCCCATGCTGCGGCACGCTTCCGCGCGGCAAAGCTGCACGGTCACGCGCGCCGGCGGGGCGGAACGGAAGTGATGGTAATAGGTGATGACTCCGTGGACTTCGGCGCGCGACAGCGAGAGCGCTTGCGCAAGCGGCGCGACGGCCGTGTCCGGCACATAGCCGACTTCGTCCTGGATGGCATGAAGAATGGTCATCAGTGTCGCGCCTTGTACCGCGTGGCGGCGCACGACTTCAGCGGATGCAGCGGCGGAAAGCTGCGGATGGGTCATGGGGCTCCTCCAACGCTCGGCATATGTTTTGTTGGCACATATTTGAATCGATATAATTGAGGGTGCCGAGCCTGTACAAGAACAATAGGCGTCGTGATATATCTTGGCAATAGGAAGGGAGAGTGCATATGGTGGACGTCGAATGCCGGGCCGAGCTGGTCTTGCGCGACGCCGATGGCCGGGAAACCAGTCTCAGCGCGGTTGTGCCGCTTTTACAGCTCGTCGCGCAGACGGGCAGCATCGCGAACGCCGCGAGCGCTAAGGGTTTGTCCTATCGGCACGCGTGGGGTTTGTTGCGCGAAATCGAAGCGCGGCTTGGTGGCGCGCTGATCACGAAATCGCGCGGGCGCGGGTCGGTGCTCTCGGAACTGGGCGAGTCGGTTCTGCGTGCGCAGCGGGTTTGCGGCGAACGGCTCGAAGCGCCGTTGCAGGCGGTGGCGAACGACGTCGCCGTGGAATTGAACCGGCGCCTCGCGGGCGGCATCACGCAAGTGCGGATTCACGCGTCGCATGGATACGCCGTCGCGACGCTCGTGCGCGCGCTTGGCGATCAGCGCGTGCCGGTGGACATCAAGTATCGGGAGAGCGCCGAAGCGGTGAGTGCGCTTGCGCGCGGCGAGTGCGAACTGGCGGGTTTCCACCTGCCGATCGGCGAATTCCGTTCGACTTGCGCGGAGATTTATCGGCCGTTTCTGGACCGGAACAAACATCAGCTCATTCGGCTGACGCGGCGCACGCAGGGTCTCTTTCTGCCCAAGGGCAATCCGAAGCATATCGCCGGCTTGCGCGATCTCGCACGCAGTGACGTGCGCTTCGTCAATCGCCAGCCGGGCTCGGGCACGCGCATGTTGCTCGATTTGTCGTTGCGTCGCGTGGGTGTCGATCCGGATCAGATCAATGGCTATGCAACGACCGAACTCACGCATTCGGCGATCGCCGCATTCGTCGCGAGCGGCATGGCCGATCTCGGCTTCGGCGTGCAGCCGGCGGCGCAGCACTTCGCACTCGATTTCATCCCGATCATCGACGAGGACTACTTCTTCGCGTGCGAACGCGCGCGGCTCGGCGAGGCGCGGCTTGCGTCCGTGTTGCGCATCTTGCGCAGCGCGGGCTTCACGGACAGCGTCGCGCATCTGGAAGGCTATGATCCGGCGCGCTGCGGCTCGCTTGTCGATATCGACGAAGGCTTGCGCGGTTGATATCGGAAACGCGCGGTAAGAGAGCGGGGCGGACGTAAAAACTGCCGTCGAGGGCGAATTGGGTTAACCTAACGCTTTGCTGTCGACTTAACTGCTCTGAGCGCGATCTCTTCGCGCGATATACCGCCATGAAACTCTCGTTGCTCGCTTGTTCTTCCGCCGCGCTCATCGCCGGCGCGACATATCTGGTTCCGGTCGCCTTTGCTCAGAATTCGCCGGGCTTGCCGGGCGGCGTGCTGCAAGACCAGTTCCGCTTCAACGCGCATCCGCAGATGCAGTTCGCGGCCTCCGCGCCGTCGGACAAATATCAGCAAGGCAAATCGGCGATGCGACGCCGTGGCGACGACGGCGATCCGAACGGCTGCAATCTGAAGTGCCCGAAGGACGGGTCGAACTAAGTGCCTTTGTGGAACTGAGCGAGATTTCTCACGCTTGAATCGGTTGTTAACTGACGCAAGGCAACCGTATTCGGACCGGTCTGATTCGGCCGATGTGTATCGCCGCTTATTCTCTCTGGCGTAGCAAAGGTTGTCTCTGTCCTTGCTACGTCTCTCAAGGATGTTTACCCCGCCTCGCGCGGGGTTTTTTTCTTTTTGCCTCTTTTTGCCGCTTTCGCGGACAAGAAAAAACCCGCGATGCCTGCGCGATCGCGGGTTCTTAGCGGGTGTTCTGGTGGAGGCGGCGGGAATCGAACCCGCGTCCAGAAGCGCTCTACGAACAGTTCTACATACTTAGTTCTGTCTTTTGATTTAACCGCAACGACGCGGACGAACACGCTTCGTTACAGCGATTCACTAATTTTTCGACCTTGGCGTCGTGACGCCGCAAAGGCTTATCTGACGTATATGACCTCTCGTGGCATTGCTACCCTAACCCGTCAGCGAATTAGTGAGAGGACGGCGGCCCTTAGGCTGCCAGTGCGAACGTATCGTCGTTTGCAGTTACGATTTTCCCATTGATTAACGAGGTGACGGGTCCTCGGTATGCCCTGACCGCTTCACAACCCCTGTCGAAACCAGGTCGCCCCCAAGCGAACAAAGATTATCCCACGAAACGCGATATGAGGCGAACGGCGCCTTTTTCAAGCGATGAGTTCGCCTCGCAACTCACGCGATGTCGCGCAACAACTGCTGAAGTTCTTCCGGCGAATCGACCACGTGGTTGGCGTGCCAGCGGCGCGGCGGAATGTCGTCGCCGCAATAGCCGTACGCGGCCGCCACGGTGATCATGCCCGCCGCGAACCCGGCCTGCACGTCGCGCAGATCGTCGCCGACATAAACGATGCGTTCCGGCGCGACATCCAGCAATTCCGCCGCGTGCAGGAGCGGCGCGGGATGCGGCTTCGAATGCGGCGTGGTGTCGCCGCAGACAAGGCAGCCGGCGCGCGTGTCGAGTCCCAGCAAGCCGACGAGCGGCGCGGCGAACCGCGTCACCTTGTTCGTGACGATACCCCAGCGCACGCCGCGCGCATCGAGTTGATCGAGTATCTCCGCAATGCCCGGAAAGAGCGTCGTTTCGATGCACAGATCGGCCTCGTAGTTCGCGAGGAATTCGTCGCGCATCGCCGCGAAGTCGTGATGCTCCGGCCCGATCTCGAACGCGCCGCCGAGCAATCCGCGCGCGCCTCCCGACGCAAAGGGCCGCAGCGTTTCGAGCGGCCGCATTTCGAGGCCGCGATCGTGCCGCATCTTGTTCACCGCGGCGACGAGATCGGGCGCGGTATCGGCGATGGTGCCGTCGAGGTCGAACAGCACGGCCTGGCACAACGCGAGACCATCGCCCTCGGCGAGGCGTTGGGGCAGGGGATTCGTTTCTTCCGGCAGGGGCTTGATATCGATGGTGCCCGTGGACAAAGGATCGTCGTTAATCATGGCGTCAGGCTTCGCGGCGGCAAGCCATCATGTAGTTGATGCTGGTGTCGTTCGACAGGCCGAAATGCTTGGAGATCGGCCGATACGTGATGCCCTTGATGTCGACCGTCAGAAGCGAGGTCGCACGCGCGAACGTGGCCAGCTCGGACGGCTTGATGAAGCGTGCGTAGTCGTGCGTGCCGCGCGGCAGCATGCGCGCGATGTATTCCGCGCCGATGACGGCGAACAGATACGCCTTCGGGTTGCGATTCAGCGTCGAGAAGAACACCCAGCCGCCCGGCTTCACGAGCGAAGCACACGCGGCGACGATGCCCGCGGGATTCGGCACGTGCTCGAGCATCTCCATGCAGGTGACGACATCGTACGAACCGGGCTCGCGCGCGGCGAGCGCTTCCGCCGAGATCTCTTCGTACGCGACTTCGACACCGCTTTCGAGACTATGCAGATCGGCGACGCCCAGCGCGCTCGACGACAAATCGATGCCCTTCACGGCTGCGCCGCGCGTGGCCATCGACTCGGACAGAATGCCGCCGCCGCAGCCGATGTCGAGAACACGCTTGCCCGTCAGATGCGCATGCGCGTCGATCCAGTCGAGCCGTACCGGGTTCAGCTCGTGCAGCGGCTTGAACTCGGCATTCGGGTCCCACCAGCGATGCGCGAGCTCGCTGAATTTCTGCAGTTCGTGGGGATCGACATTGGTCATGTTCGGAAGTGCCTTGTTTGAGTCGTGAATCGATTAGGACCGAGTATATAGGCGCCGCAATGGGCGGGCAAAAAGCGGAATGAATGAAGCCTACCTGAATCGGCGGCTCATTAAGGGAATGCGCAAAAGGCTCAGGGCATAAAAAAACCCCCGCCGAGGCGGGGGTTTGATCTGCGGCAATCCAACTCGCGATTACTGCTGCGACTGACGCGTCGTGCCGACAACTTCGATCTGCACGCGACGATCCGGCGCGAGGCAGGAGATGAGTTGCTTGCGATTCTTCTGCTGGCAGGTGTTGCCCGTGACCGGGTCACGCTTGCCCTTGCCTTCCGTGTAGATGCGGTTGGCTTCGATGCCCTTGCTGACCAGGTAAGCCTTCACAGCTTGCGCACGGCGCAGCGACAGACGATCGTTGTACTTGTCCGAACCGATGCGGTCGGTGTAACCCGTTGCAACCACGACTTCGAGGTTCAGCGCGCCGATCTTCGATGCGAGATCGTCAAGCTTTTCCTTACCAGCCGGCTTCAGGACTGCCTTGTCGAAGTCGAACAGAGCGTCAGCCTGATACGTAACCTTCTGGCTCTGGATGACCGGGGGCGGCGGAGCGACCGGTGCCGGCGGCGTCGGTGCTTGCGCGACCAGCGCGCCATCGCACTTTGCGTTTGCCGTAGCCGGGGTCCAGAATGCGTCGCGCCAGCACAGTTCGTTCGTGCCGTTCATCCACACATACTCGCCCGTGCCGTTCACCCAGTTGTCGTTCACAGCTTGTCGCGAGGCCGGCACCGACTGTGCCGAGGCCGATGCAGCCATAACTGCGGTAGCTGCAATGAACGCGAGCTTTGAAAGTTTATTCATATTTCTCCTCTCGAAATTGAGATTACCGCAGGTTTACTGCGAGCCTGTAGACGAAGACAAGTCATACATTGCTCGAAGTATAACATTCCCTACGGAACAAAACGCGCTGTATAGACTTCGAGCAATGTCTAAGTTTGTGCGTTGGCATTTTGCCATATCGTTCCCTTGCAACGATAAAAATATCCCCGCACGCGGCACGCCCGCAACCTTATGTGGTGCATGCGCAACAAGAAAGGGACAGGAGGCGGACAAGGCTTAAGAAGGCGCGAAACGTGCGCACATTACGTGCCCGAGTGCCATTTCCTGCGTATTTTTATCGCGGCCGATCTTGCGCTTGGCAGAAAGGCGAGGCGGCATAATAGCCCGCCCGCATGACGAAATGACGGAATTCGTTCCCCAGTTTTTGTAAGTAATTGGTACAGCATTGCGCATGGCGAACTGCCCGTGCGTCATCCGGTTCCGCGCTCGACACACACTATATGTATACAGCATGCGTCCGGGCGCGAATGTCGCGCATGGTAGAATCTCCTGATGCGCTGCGTTCGCACGCATAAAAAAGCATGCGCTGCATACGCGGCGCGCAGCGTACGTCGGCTACGCGCCACGCCGGCGCATGTCGCGCGTCCGGCGGGCGAGTCCGCGAAATCACCGCGCGCGCTGCCGTGTCGCCGCTGCAAAGTTCAAGACACGGATAATGGATCAATTCGCCAAAGAGACTCTGCCAATCTCCCTCGAGGAGGAAATGCGCCGCTCGTATCTCGATTACGCGATGAGCGTGATCGTCGGGCGCGCGCTTCCCGATGTCCGCGATGGCTTGAAGCCGGTGCATCGTCGGGCGCTTTACTCGATGCACGAGCTGAACAACGACTGGAACCGCGCGTACAAGAAATCGGCGCGTATCGTCGGCGACGTCATCGGTAAATACCATCCTCACGGCGACGCGTCCGTCTACGAGACAATCGTGCGCATGGCGCAGCCGTTCTCGCTGCGCTACATGCTGGTCGACGGCCAGGGCAACTTCGGTTCGGTCGACGGCGACAACGCCGCGGCCATGCGCTACACCGAAATCCGCATGGCGAAGATCGGCCATGAGCTGCTGGCCGATATCGACAAGGAAACCGTCGACTTCGGTCCGAACTACGACGGCAGCGAAAACGAGCCGCTCGTTCTTCCTTCGCGCATCCCCAATCTGCTGATCAATGGCTCGGCCGGCATCGCGGTCGGCATGGCCACGAACATTCCGCCGCACAACCTGCGCGAAATCGTCGATGCCTGTCTGCATCTGCTGAACACGCCCGAAGCGACGGTCGACGAACTGATCGAAATCGTGCCGGCGCCGGATTTCCCCACGGCCGGCATCATCTACGGCGTCGCCGGCGTGCGCGACGGCTACCGCACGGGGCGCGGCCGCGTCGTGATGCGCGCGGCCACGCACTTCGAAGAGATCGATCGCGGCCAGCGCCAGGCGATCATCGTCGACGAGATTCCGTATCAGGTGAACAAGCGCACGCTGCTCGAGCGCATCGCCGAACTCGTCAACGAGAAGAAGCTGGAAGGCATCTCCGACATTCGCGACGAGTCCGACAAGAGCGGCATGCGCGTCGTGATCGAGCTGAAGCGCGGGGAAGTGCCGGAAGTCATCCTGAACAACCTGTACAAGCAGACGCAGCTTCAGGACACGTTCGGCATGAACATGGTCGCGCTCGTCGACGGCCAGCCCAAGCTGCTGAATCTGAAGGAAATGATCGAGTGCTTCCTGTCGCATCGACGGGAAGTGCTGACGCGGCGCACGGTATACGAACTGCGCAAGGCGCGCGATCGCGGGCACGTGCTCGAAGGTCTCGCCGTCGCGCTCGCGAACATCGACGATTTCATCGCGATCATCAAGGCCGCGCCCACGCCGCCGATCGCGAAACAGGAGTTGATGGCGCGTCCGTGGGATTCGTCGCTCGTGCGCGAAATGCTTACGCGCACCGAGACCGAGGCTTCGGGCGGCCGCGTCGCGTATCGTCCGGAAGGGCTGAATCCGGCGTACGGTCTCCAGGAAGACGGTCTATATAGATTGTCGGACGTCCAGGCGCAGGAAATTCTGCAGATGCGCCTGCAGCGCCTGACCGGGCTCGAGCAGGACAAGATCGTCGGCGAATATCGCGACGTGATGGCGCAGATCGCCGACCTGCTCGACATCCTTGCGCGGCCTGAGCGTATCCGCCAGATCATCGTCGAGGAGCTGGGCCAGATCCGCGCCGAGTTCGGCGACGACCGCCGTTCGCGCATCGAAATGAACGCGACGGAGCTCAACACCGAAGACCTCATCACGCCGACGGACATGGTCGTGACCATGTCGCACTCGGGCTACGTGAAGTCGCAGCCGCTTTCCGAATACCGTGCGCAGAAGCGCGGCGGGCGCGGCAAGCAGGCGACGCAGATGAAGGAAGACGACTGGATCGACACGCTGTTCATCGCGAACACGCACGATCACATGCTGTGCTTCTCGAACCGCGGCCGCGTGTACTGGATCAAGGTTTATGAAGTGCCACAGGGCTCGCGCACCTCGCGCGGCCGCCCGATCGTCAACATGTTCCCGCTGCAGGAGGGCGAGAAGATCAACGTCGTGCTGCCGATCAAGGAATTCTCGGCGGACAAGTACGTGTTCATGACGACCGCGCTCGGCACCGTCAAGAAGACGCCGCTCGAAGCATTCAGCCGTCCGATGAAGAAGGGCATCATCGCGGTCGGTCTGGACGACGGCGACTACCTGATCGGCGCGGCGATCACCGACGGCGAGCATGACGTGATGCTGTTCTCGGACGCGGGCAAGGCCGTGCGTTTCGACGAGAACGACGTCCGCGCAATGGGCCGCGAGGCACGCGGCGTGCGCGGCATGCAACTGGAAGACGGGCAGCAGGTCATCGCGATGCTGGTCGCGGGCGGCGAGAACCAGTCGGTGCTCACGGCGACCGAGAACGGCTACGGCAAGCGCACACCGATCAACGAGTACACGCGTCATGGTCGCGGCACGAAGGGTATGATCGCGATCCAGACATCGGAGCGCAACGGCCGTGTCGTCGCGGCGACGCTCGTCGAGCCGGAAAGCGAGATCATGCTGATCACGACCTCGGGCGTGCTCATCCGCACGCGCGTTTCCGAAATCCGTGAAATGGGGCGTGCAACTCAAGGTGTTACACTCATCAGCCTTGACGAGGGAACGAAGTTGTCGGGACTGCAGCATATTGCCGAAGCGGAAGCCGAGGCCGAACTCGAAGCAGACACCGGTTCGGACGATGCCGCAGCCAAGCCCGGCGACGCGGAAAATGGTGAAGGCGGAGAAAACGCCTGATACTTTTTGTGTCGCAGGCCTCTCGTTATCGCTTTTGAAAGCTCGGATTAGTTAAGCTGCGCGACATGTGTTCGTTGCGGGGCGTCAGGCAAGGCCGGCGCCGGAAAACGGACAAAAGCTCGCCGCCAGTGCTGAACTGGATATTTTTTACAGGGAGAAATGATGCAAGGACGTTTCAAGCAGTGGATGTTGCTGGCCGCTTTCGTGCCGACTTTCGCGATGGCTCAGTCGCTTCAGAACCAGGCGCCCGCACAGTCGGCCGCACCGGCGGCCGCAGCAGCACCGGTTGATCCGGCCAAGCAAGCCGCGATAAAGGACCTGCTCGACGCGATCGACGCACAGAAGCTGGTCGGTGCGATCGGTAACAGCGCGCAGATGCAATCGAAGCAACTCGTCCCGGCAATCCTTTCGGACGCGCTGTCCGAGAACAAGACGCTGAACGACAAGCAGAAGCAAGCCGCTGTTCCGGCGCTGCAAAAGAACGCAGTGCCGAAGCTGGTCGATTCCGCTGGCCAGGTCTTCGCAACCGATGCATTCCGCAAGGACGCGATGCAGGCTCAGTACGACGCGTACGCGAAGTACTACTCGGCCGACGAGATCAAGGATCTGACCAACTTCTACAAGAGCCCGACCGGCCGCAAGTTCATCCAGGTTCAGGACCAGGTTGGCCGCGATGTCGTGAACGGCCTGATGCAGAAGTACATGCCGCAAGCGATCAAGGCGACGCGCACGCAAGCCGATCAGGAAGTGGCGAGCGTCAAGCCGAGCGCCAAGTAAGCGCGGCGTCGGCCTGACGGAAATCTGCCGGACGGCGCTCGCCGTCCCTTGCATTGGCGGGTTTTCAGGACAGTGCGATAATGGCTGTTTGCGCAAGACGCGCAAGCAGCCATTTCTTTTTTGGACGTGAAAACGCGGTCGTCGTTTTATCCGCCTTCGTTCGCGTCTGCCAAATCGGAATTCCGGGATCTCCAGATGCGCGTGTTCAATTTCTCCGCCGGCCCCGCCGCCATGCCAGAAGAAGTGCTGAGGCAAGCCGCCGATGAAATGCTCAACTGGCAAGGCAGCGGCATGAGCGTGATGGAAATGAGCCACCGCGGCGCGGAATTCATGTCGATCCACGAGGCGGCGCTCACCGATCTGCGCGAACTTCTGAAGGTGCCCGCGTCACACCGGATTCTTTTTCTGCAGGGCGGCGGCATCGGCGAAAACGCAATCGTGCCGATGAACCTGCTCGGCAGGAAGCAGACCGCCGACTTCGTCGTGACCGGTTCATGGTCGACGAAATCGTTCAAGGAAGCGCAGAAGTACGGCACGCCGCATCTCGCGGCCAACGGCAAGACCGAAGCAGGCTTTACGCGCGTGCCGGCCTTCAGCGAATGGAAGCTGTCGGACGATCCGGCGTACGTGCATTTGTGCTCGAACGAAACCATCGACGGTGTCGAAGCCTTCGAGATTCCCGATCTGGGCGACATTCCGCTCGTCGCCGACGCGTCTTCGCACATCCTTTCGCGCCCGATGGACGTCGCGAAATACGGCGTGCTCTTCGGCGGCGCGCAGAAGAACATCGGCATGGCGGGCGTGACCGTCGTGATCGTGCGCGAAGATCTGCTCGACCGCGCGCTGCCGATCTGTCCGTCCGCGTTCGAGTGGAAGACCGTCGCGGAGAACAACTCGATGTACAACACGCCGCCAACTTACGCGATCTACATCGCGGGCCTCGTCTTCAAGTGGCTGAAGAAGCAGGGCGGCCTGGAAGCGATCGAGGCGCGCAACGTCGCAAAGGCCAGGCTGCTGTACGACACCATCGATTCCAGCGATTTTTACGTCAACAAGGTCGAGCGCCAGAACCGGTCGCGCATGAACGTGCCGTTCTTCCTTGCCGACGAATCGCGCAATACCGATTTCCTGGCCGGCGCGAAGGCGCGCGGGCTGTTGCAACTGAAGGGCCACAAGTCCGTCGGCGGCATGCGGGCATCGATCTACAACGCGGTGCCGATCGAGGGAGTCAACGCTCTCGTCGATTACATGAAGGAATTCGAGCGCGAAAGCGCTTAAACCCCGCATACCAGACACAAAGCACCGCATGGACGACGATCTCAATTCAAGACTCAAACCGCTGCGCGAGCGCATCGACGTGCTCGACGCGCAACTCATCGCGCTGCTGAACCAGCGCGCATCCGTCGCGCTGGAAGTCGGCGAAGTGAAGAAGCATTTCAATGCGCCGGTGTTTCGCCCGGAGCGCGAGATGCAGGTCATCGCGCGACTGCAGGAAATGAGCGGCGGTCCGCTCGCCGACGAGCACATCGCGTCGATCTGGCGCGAGATCATGGCCGCGAGCCGCGCGCTCGAACAGACCATCAGCGCGGCGTTTCTGGGGCCTGTCGGCACGTACAGCGAACAGGCGATGTTCGAATACTTCGGGCATTCGATTCGTGGCGTGCCATGCCCGTCGATCGACGAAGTGTTTCGCGCCGTCGAAGCGGGCGCCGCGCAGTACGGCGTCGTGCCTGTCGAGAATTCGGCGGAAGGCGCGGTGTCGCGCACGCTGGATTTGCTGCTGCAGACATCGCTTCTGATCGGCGGCGAGCTCGCGCTGCCGATCCATCACAATCTGCTGACCGCATCCGGCGCGCTCGATGGCGTGAAGCGCGTGTGCGCGCATCCGCAGGCGCTCGCGCAGTGCCAGCGCTGGCTGAGCGCGAACGCGCCGCATCTGGAGCGGCAGGCCGTGTCGAGCAATGCGGAAGCTGCGCGCATGGCGGTCGACGATCCGACGGTCGCGGCCATCGCGGGCGATCGCGCCGCGACGCACTACGGCCTCGGCGTCGTGTTCTCGATGATTCAGGACGACCCGCACAATCGCACGCGTTTCGTGATCATCGGCAAGCAGCCGACCGATTCCAGCGGCCACGATCAGACGTCGCTCGTCGTCACGGTGGAGAACGAGTCCGGCGCGGTGTACAAGCTGCTGGAGCCGCTCGCCAAGCACGGTGTCTCGATGACGCGCTTCGAGTCGCGCCCGGCGCGCTCCGGCGCGTGGGAGTACTACTTCTATATCGACATCGAAGGTCATCGCGACGATGCGGCGGTGGCCGCCGCGCTGGATGAACTGGGGCGCAAGTCCGCGTTCCTGAAGATTCTCGGCTCGTATCCGCGGGCGCGCTGATTTTGGCTCGTCGCCGCTGCAATCGGTTGCGGCGGTTCGTTTCACTTGCGTCGGACGACGCACTCTTATCGATGTCCCGTGGCTGCGTTCTCTTTCAACAAACTGGTTATTTTCGGCGTCGGCCTGATCGGCGGATCGCTTGCGCGCGCCTTGCGTGAACGCGCGGGGCTCGCGGGTCGTGTCGTGGGTGTGGGGCGCTCGGCTGCGTCGGTCGAGCGCGCGCTCGAACTCGGCGTGATCGACGAAGCCGCCGCGCTCGACGACGACACCGCGCTCGCAAACGCGCTCCAGGGCGCGGACGTCGTGCTGCTCGCCGCGCCCGTCGCGCAGACCGAGCCGCTGCTCGCGCGCATCGCGCCGTTTCTCGACGCGCGGACCATCGTCACCGATGCGGGCAGCACGAAAGCGGATGTCGTCGCTTCCGCGCGCCGGGCGCTGGGCGAGCGCATCGCGCAGTTCGTGCCGGGCCATCCGATCGCCGGACGCGAGTCGAGCGGCGTCGATGCCGCGTTGCCCGATCTGTACGTCGATCGCAATGTCGTGCTGTGTCCGTTGCCCGACAACGCGGCGGACGACGTGGAGCGCATCGCGTCGATGTGGCGCGCGACCGGCGCGTGCGTGCGTCAGATGAGCGAGGCGCAGCACGATCGCGTGTTCGCGTCGGTGAGTCATTTGCCGCACGTGCTGTCGTTCGCGCTCGTCGATCAGATTCTCGGCACGCCCGACGCCGATCTCAAATTTTCGTTCGCGGCGGGCGGTTTCCGCGATTTCACGCGCATCGCGGCTTCGAGCCCGGAAATGTGGCGCGATATCTGTCTCGCGAACCGCACCGCGCTGCTCGCCGAACTCGACGATTACACGGCCGTGCTCGCACGGTTTCGCGCGGCGATCGACGCATCGGATGGCGCGGCGCTCGAAGCGGCGTTCGCGCGTTCGCGCGTGGCACGCAAGGAATGGCAGGAACGCGGCGGCGTCGGGCCGTCCAACGACATCGCCGCGAAGTAGGCTGTGACTCAAGGAAACACTATGGAACATCTCGATCTCGGACCTTTCTCCCGCGCGTCCGGCACCGTGCGCTTGCCCGGCTCGAAGAGCATTTCGAACCGCGTGCTGCTGCTCGCGGCGCTCGCGAGCGGCGAAACGTCGATCACGAATCTGCTCGATTCCGACGACACGCGCGTCATGCTCGCTGCGCTGAAGACGCTCGGCGTCGCTGTCCGCGAGGATGGCGAGCGCGTGATCGTCGGCGGAACGGGCGGCGCGTTTCCGTCGAAGTCGGCGGAGCTGTTTCTCGGCAACGCGGGCACGGCGGTGCGGCCGCTGACCGCGGCGCTCGCGGTGAACGGCGGCGAATATCGCGTGCATGGCGTGCCGCGCATGCACGAGCGGCCGATCGGCGATCTCGTCGACGGGCTGCGTCAGATCGGCGCCGCGATCGACTACGAACTGAACGACGGCTTTCCGCCGCTCAAGATTCACGCCGCGAAGATCGCGATCGACCGCCCGATCCGCGTGCGCGGCGACGTGTCGAGCCAGTTCCTCACCGCGCTGCTGATGAGCCTGCCCGTCGTGGAAGGGCGCAACGGTCCCGTCACGGTCGAGATCGAAGGCGAACTCATCTCGAAGCCGTACATCGACATCACGATCCGTTTGATGGAGCGCTTCGGCGTGACCGTCGAACGCGACGGCTGGTCGCGCTTCACGATTCCGGCCGGCGCGGGCTACCGGTCGCCGGGCGCGATCATGGTCGAAGGCGACGCGTCGTCGGCGTCGTATTTTCTGGCGGCGGGTGCGATCGGCCACGGGCCGGTGCGCGTGGAAGGCGTCGGGCGTTCGAGCATTCAGGGCGATGTCGGTTTCGCGGACGCGCTCAATCGCATGGGCGCGAACGTGATGATGGGCGAAGACTGGATCGAAGTGCGCGGCGTCGAGTCCGACGACGGCAAACTCGCGCCCATCGACATGGACTTCAATCTGATCCCGGACGCCGCGATGACCATCGCCGTGGCCGCGCTGTTCGCGAGCGGCACGACGACGCTGCGCAATATCGCGAGCTGGCGCGTGAAGGAAACCGACCGCATCGCCGCAATGGCGACGGAATTGCGCAAGGTCGGCGCGACCGTGGAAGAGGGCGCGGATTTTCTCGTCGTCACGCCGCCGGAAAAACTTACGCCGAACGCCGCGATCGATACCTACGACGATCACCGCATGGCAATGTGCTTCTCGCTCGTCGGCCTCGGCGGCGTGCCGGTGCGCATCAACGATCCGAAATGCGTCAACAAGACCTTCCCGGACTACTTCGAGCGTTTCTCGACGCTCGTGAAAGCGTAACCGGAGCGCTGTACCGTGAAACGCGATGAATTCGAATTCAATGACCGCAATAACGGGCCAGACCGGCCAGACTCGATGAAACCGACCCGTCCATTCGCTCCCACTCCAGTGATCACCATCGACGGGCCGACGGCTTCGGGCAAGGGCACGGTCGCGGCGATCGTCGCGGCGACGCTCGGCTTTCACCTGCTCGACAGCGGCGCGCTCTACCGGCTCGCGGCGCTCGCGAGCATCCGCTACGAGGTGGCGAAGGACGACGCGCCCGGACTTGCAAAGCTGGTCGAAGCGCTCCATATCACCTTCCGCGAAGGCTGCGCGCAGCTCGACGGCGTGGACGTCTCGGGTGAAATCCGGCAGGAAGAAGTCGGCAACCGCGCCTCGGCGATCGCCGTTCATCCCGAAGTGCGTCAGGCGCTGGTCGCGCGTCAGCGGGCCTTCCGCAAGCGCCCCGGCCTCGTCGCCGACGGTCGCGACATGGGCACCGTCATCTTCCCCGACGCCACGCTGAAGGTATTTCTGACGGCGAGCGCCGAGGCGCGCGCGGCCCGGCGGTATAAGCAATTGATGCAAAAAGGTTTTTCTGCTAATATGGATGACTTGCTGCGTGATTTGCGCGCACGCGACGACCGGGACATGAACCGGAGCGCCGCGCCGCTCAAGCCCGCGGCAGATGCGAAAACGCTGGACACTTCCGGTTTGTCGATCGATCAAGCGGTCGAACAGATCATCGGGTGGTACGGCGCGATTCGCGTGTAACGCGTTTGTGTAGTGAAGAAGCAAGGTGCTCCGTCGAATGCGGAGCGTGTGTTAAACCCTTTAACCCCGTATGGCGTTGCGCATTTGGGTCAAACCCGCAGGTTCAATCCCGAACCACCGCGCAAAAGCCGTGCAAATTCAGATTTTTATGTCCGACCTGCAAACCTCCACCCCGAATACCGAATCTTTCGCGGCTCTGTTCGAAGAGTCGCTGACCAAGCAGGACATGCGCGCTGGCGAAGTGATCTCCGCCGAAGTCGTGCGTGTCGACCACAACTTCGTGGTCGTGAATGCTGGTCTCAAGTCCGAAGCCTATATTCCGCTCGAAGAATTCCTGAACGACGCGGGTGAAGTGGAAGTGCAGGCGGGCGACTTCGTTTCCGTCGCGATCGACGCGCTGGAAAACGGCTATGGCGACACCATCCTGTCGCGCGACAAGGCGAAGCGTCTGGCTTCGTGGCTGTCGCTGGAAAAGGCGCTGGACAACAACGAACTCGTGACCGGCACGATCACGGGCAAGGTCAAGGGCGGCATGACCGTGATGGTCAACGGCATCCGCGCGTTCCTGCCGGGTTCGCTCGTCGACACGCGTCCGGTCAAGGACACGACGCCGTACGAAGGCAAGACCCTCGAATTCCGCGTCATCAAGCTCGACCGCAAGCGTAACAACGTGGTGCTGTCGCGCCGCGCCGTGATCGAAGCCACGCAAGGCGAAGAGCGCGCGAAGCTGCTCGAGACGCTGAAGGAAGGCGCGATCGTCGAAGGCGTGGTCAAGAACATCACCGACTACGGCGCGTTCGTGGACCTCGGCGGCATCGACGGCCTGCTGCACATCACCGACATCGCATGGCGTCGCGTGCGTCACCCGTCGGAAGTGCTGTCGGTCGGCCAGGAAGTCACCGCCAAGATCCTCAAGTTCGACCAAGAGAAGAACCGCGTTTCGCTCGGCATCAAGCAACTCGGCGACGATCCGTGGGAAGGCATCTCGCGCCGTTACCCGTCGGGCACGCGCCTGTTCGGCAAGGTCACGAACATCACCGACTACGGCGCATTCGTCGAAGTGGAATCGGGCATCGAAGGCCTGGTTCACGTGTCGGAAATGGACTGGACCAACAAGAACGTTGCGCCGTCGAAGGTCGTTCAGCTCGGTGACGAAGTCGAAGTCATGGTTCTCGAAATCGACGAAGACCGCCGCCGTATCTCGCTCGGCATGAAGCAGTGCAAGCCGAATCCGTGGGATGACTTCAGCCGCAACTTCAAGAAGGGCGACAAGATCAGCGGCGCCATCAAGTCGATCACCGACTTCGGCGTGTTCATCGGTCTGCCTGGCGGCATCGACGGTCTGGTTCACCTGTCGGATCTGTCGTGGTCGGAAACCGGCGAAGAAGCCGTCCGCAAGTACAAGAAGGGCGACGAAGTCGAAGCCGTGGTTCTGGGCATCGACGTCGAGAAGGAACGCATTTCGCTCGGCATCAAGCAGCTCGAAGGCGATCCGTTCAGCAACTTCGTCGCGATCAACGACAAGGGCGCAATCGTCGACGGCGTCGTGAAGTCGGTCGATCCGAAGGGTGCGGTCGTCACGCTGTCCGGCGAAGTCGAAGGCTATCTGCGTGCTTCGGAAATCGCGCAAGACCGCGTGGAAGATGCGCGCAACGTGCTGAAGGAAGGCGACAAGGTCAACGCGATGATCATCAACATCGATCGCAAGTCGCGTGGCATCAACCTGTCGATCAAGGCGAAGGATTCGGCCGAACAGCAGGAAGCCATGCGCAGCCTGCAGGGCGACTCGAACGCCGCCGCGACCGGCACGACCAACCTCGGCGCGCTGCTCAAGGCCAAGCTCGACGGCCAGAACAGCTAAGCCCTTAACGGCACAGCTGCAGAATGACCAAATCGGAATTGGTCGCCCAGTTGGCGTCGCGATTTCCGCAACTTGTCCTCAAGGATGCGGATTTCGCGGTGAAGACGATGCTCGATGCGATGTCGGAGGCTCTGGCCAACGGTCACCGCATCGAGATTCGCGGCTTCGGCAGCTTCGGGCTCAATCGTCGTCCGTCACGCGTCGGGCGCAATCCCAAGTCGGGTGAGAAGGTGCTGGTACCGGAGAAATTCGTGCCGCACTTCAAGCCGGGCAAGGAATTGCGCGAACGCGTCGATGGCCGCGCAGGCGAGCCTTTGAAGGCGTCGAATGACGACGATGCGGACGATCTCTGATCGGCGCGCATCCTGACTGATGATCCATCCGGATTTTCGGTTCGCGGCGTCCGTCCACGAGGCAATCGACCAGGAAAGCACCCTTCGGGGTGCTTTTTTTATGCGCGGCATTTCTGCATCGACGATGCAATGCGACGGGTGCATTGTTTGCTAAAAGTTCGTGCGACGCGCGGGCTGCCGCCCGTGCCCGGACGCATCGCTTACAATACCGGTCACTTTGACCTGGGTGTTCAACCGCGCAGGCCCGGCCACAAAGGCGGGGCCGACTGGTGCAACCGCTCTTGCGAGACCCTACATGAAATTCATTGTCTGGCTGATCCGCGTTCTGGTATTCGTGTTGTTGCTGGTGCTGGCGCTCGCCAATACTCAGTCGGCGACGCTGAACTTCCTCGCAGGCTACGCCTGGACCGCGCCGCTGATCCTGATCGGCCTCGCGTTTTTCGTCGTGGGATTGCTGGCGGGGCTCGTGTCGGCGGTGCCGGGCATGGTGCGTCTGCGCATGGAAAACGGGCGGCTCAAGCGCGAACTGCGTGTCGCGCGCGAAACGCCGGTGGTCAAGGAAGAGCCGCCCATGCCGCCGCTCATCTGACGCGACGCGCAAGCAGACACCTAACATTCAACGACTAATCGCATGGATCTAGACTTCTGGTGGCTGCTCGTCATTCCCGTCGCGTTCGCGCTCGGCTGGATGGCGTCCCGCTATGACCTGAAAACGCTGCTGTCCGAGAATGCGAACCTGCCGCGTTCGTACTTTCGCGGCCTCAATTTTCTTCTCAACGAACAACACGACAAGGCGATCGACGCGTTCATCGAAGTCGCCAAGCTCGATCCCGAAACGATCGAACTGCACTTCGCGCTCGGCAATCTGTTCCGCCGCCGTGGCGAAACCGATCGCGCGATCCGCGTGCATCAGAATCTCCTGAGCCGCGCCGATTTGCCCGTCGCCGAACGCGATCACGCGTTATACGAACTCGGGCAGGACTTTCTGAAGGCGGGACTGCTCGATCGCGCCGAAGAAACGTTCAAGTCGCTGAACGCGGGCGAATATTCGCTCGGCGCGCAGCGCGCGCTGCTGACCATCTACGAGATCGAAAAGGACTGGCCGAAGTCGATTACGACGGCCGAGCAGATCGAGAAGATGGGCGCGCCGTCGCTGCATATGGAAATTGCGCATTTCCATTGCGAGCTGGCGCAAGAAGCCTTGCAGCGCAAGAATCCCGATGGTGCGCGTGCCGAACTGAAGCTCGCGCTGGCATCGAACCCGGACAACGTGCGCGCGACGATCCTCGCCGGCGATGTCGAAGCCGCAGCGGGCAACGTCGACGCCGCGATCTCGAACTGGGAGCGTGTCGAGGAACAGAACGAAGCGTATCTGCCGCTCGTCGCCGAGAAGCTGATGAAGGCGTACGCCGCGCTCGGGCGCAAGGAAGAGGGCGTCGATTTGCTGATCGACTATGCGACGCGTTATCCGTCGAACGATTTGCTC
Source organism: Caballeronia novacaledonica (assembly GCF_900258035.1). Classification (GTDB taxonomy): domain Bacteria; phylum Pseudomonadota; class Gammaproteobacteria; order Burkholderiales; family Burkholderiaceae; genus Caballeronia; species Caballeronia novacaledonica. The sequence goes on from NZ_OGTP01000009.1 coordinate 218,647, forward strand.
GATGTCGCGTACAAGCACGTGCAGGAGTTGCGCGGCCTCGAAGCGGCGCACGCGCTCGCTCGCAAGCAGATGCAGAGCGCGCCGAATCTCGCGGGCATGGCGCGCCTGCTCGAAGCACAGGAAGCGACGGCCGACGAACCGCGTCGCGGCGAGCTCGAACTGATGCGTAATCTGGTGAAACAGCGCACAAAGAATTTGCCGCGTTATACGTGTCAAACTTGTGGCTTCCGCGCACGATTATTCTATTGGCAATGCCCCGGCTGCAGCGGCTGGGAGACGTATGCGCCCCGTCGCGTCGAGCCGATCGCGAACTCGGCCTGAGCACGCGCGCAGCAAGCATCACAGCAGGCGGCGCATGAGCGCGCCGCTTCCGCCACCGGCATTTCAAAAACCACCGGAAACCGTATGAAAGTAACCATCGTCGGCACGGGTTACGTCGGTCTTGTGACCGGCGCGTGTCTTGCCGAAATCGGCAATGACGTGTTTTGCGTCGATGTCGATCCGCGCAAGATCGAAATTCTCAACAATGGCGGCGTGCCGATTCACGAGCCGGGCCTTCAGGAAATGCTGAGGCGCACGCGCGCGGCCGGCCGCATCCAGTTTTCAACCGACGTGAAGGCGAGCGTCGAGCATGGCGACATCCAGTTCATCGCCGTCGGCACGCCGCCCGACGAAGACGGCTCCGCCGACCTGCAGTACGTGCTCGCGGCGGCGCGTAACATCGGCAAATATTCGAACGGCTTCAAGGTGATCGTCGATAAATCGACGGTGCCGGTCGGCACGGCGCTGCAGGTGAAGAAGGTCATCGACGAAGAACTGAAGGCGCGCGGGCTCGAATCGGGTACGCATGGCTTCTCGGTCGTGTCGAATCCGGAGTTCCTGAAGGAAGGCGCGGCGGTCGACGACTTCATGCGCCCCGATCGCATCGTGATCGGCATCGACGACGACGACGCCGGCAATCTCGCGCGCGAGAAGATGAAGCGCCTCTACGCGCCGTTCAACCGCAATCACGAGCGCACGCTGTACATGGACGTGCGCTCGGCGGAATTCACCAAATACGCCGCCAATGCGATGCTCGCGACGCGCATCTCGTTCATGAACGATCTGTCGAATCTCGCGGACACCGTGGGCGCCGATATCGAATCGGTGCGGCGCGGCATCGGCTCGGACCCGCGCATCGGCTATCACTTCCTGTATGCGGGCTGCGGTTACGGCGGCTCGTGCTTCCCGAAGGACGTGCAGGCGCTCGCGCAGACGGCGCGTGAAAACGGCCACACGCTGCGCGTGCTCGAAGCGGTCGAAGCCGTGAATCGCGATCAGAAGGACGTGCTCGTCAACAAGATCGTGAAGCGCATGGGCGAAGACCTGCGCGGGCGCACGTTCGCCGTGTGGGGCCTCGCATTCAAGCCCAATACCGACGACATGCGCGAGGCGTCGAGCCGGCGCATCATCGAGGCGCTGCTGCAGCGCGGCGCAACCGTGCGCGGCTATGATCCCGTCGCGCGCGACGAGGCGGAACGCGTGTTCGCGCTCGATCTCGTCGATCGCGCCGAAGACCTGAAGCGCCTGCAGTTCGTGAAGACTCAACAGGATGCGCTGACGGGCGCGGATGCGCTCGTCATCGTGACCGAATGGAAAGAGTTCAAGAGCCCGGATTTCTGGCACTTGAAGAGCGCCTTGAAGACGCCGGTGATCTTCGATGGCCGCAATTTGTATGAACCGGAAGCGATGGCCGAAATGGGCATCGACTACTTTGCAATAGGACGTCCCCATGTCGAACTCGACCGCAACGACAGCAACTAAAACCGAAATCCCCGTCGTGCCGCGCGCGCGCATTTCAGCGGCGCGCGTGCTGGTGGTCGGTGACGTGATGCTCGACCGCTACTGGTTCGGCGACGTCAACCGCATCTCGCCCGAAGCGCCCGTTCCGGTCGTGCACGTGCAGAAGAAGGAAGACCGCCTTGGCGGCGCTGCAAACGTCGCGCGCAACGCGGCGGCGCTCGGCGCGCAGGCGGGTCTGCTCTGCGTGGTCGGTCATGACGAGCCGGGCGAGCGCATCGTCGAACTGCTCGGCGAAAGCAAGGTCGCGGGACACCTCGAACGCGACCCCGAACTCCTCACGACGATCAAGCTGCGCGTGCTGTCGCGCCAGCAGCAACTGCTGCGCGTCGATTTCGAAAACACGCCGAATCACGAAGTGCTGCGCGCGTGTCTCGAACGCTTCGCGGAACTCCTTCCGCAGCACGACGTGATCCTCATGTCCGATTACGCGAAGGGCGGCCTGACGCACGTCACGCAGATGATCGCCGACGCGAAACGCGCGGGCAAGCCGGTGCTCGTCGATCCGAAGGGCGACGACTGGGACCGTTATCGCGGCGCGACGCTCATCACGCCGAACCGCGCGGAACTGCGCGAAGTGATCGGCCAATGGAAGTCCGAGGAAGATCTGCTGGAACGCGTGACGAAGCTGCGCGCCGAACTCGAACTCTCCGCGCTCCTGCTCACGCGCTCCGAGGAAGGCATGACGCTCTTCACGGAGAGCCAGGTGCTGCACACGTCGGCCGAAGCACGCGAAGTGTATGATGTCTCGGGTGCGGGCGACACCGTCATCGCAACGGTCGCGACCATGCTGGGCGCGGGTGTGCCGCTCGTCGACTCGATCGTGTATGCGAACCGCGCGGCGGGCATCGTCGTGGGCAAGCTCGGCACGGCGACCGTCGACTACAACGAACTCTTCGCCTGACCTTATCTGATACTTCGCCCATGACCATCATCGTTACCGGTGCGGCCGGCTTCATCGGCAGCAATATCGTCAAGGCGCTCAACGAACGCGGCGAGCACCGCGTGATCGCGGTCGACAATCTCACGCGCGCCGACAAGTTCAAGAATCTCGTCGATTGCGAGATCGACGATTACCTCGATAAAACCGAGTTCATCGAGCGCTTCCGGCGCGGCGATTTCGGCCGCGTGCGCGCGGTGTTCCATGAAGGCGCCTGTTCGGACACGATGGAAACCGACGGCCGCTACATGATGGACAACAACTTCCGCTACAGCCGCGACGTCATGGACGCGTGCCTCGCGCAGGGCGCGCAGTTCCTGTATGCGTCGTCGGCGGCGACTTACGGCGGGTCGAGCCGCTTTGTCGAGGATCGCGAAGTCGAGAAGCCGCTCAACGTCTACGGATACTCGAAGTTTCTCTTCGACCAGATCGTGCGTCAGGTGCTGCCGAAGGCGTCGAGCCAGATCGCCGGCTTTCGCTACTTCAACGTGTACGGCCCGCGCGAGACGCACAAGGGCCGCATGGCGTCGGTTGCGTTCCACAACTTCAACCAGTTCCGTTCGGAAGGCAAGGTCAAGCTCTTCGGCGAATACAACGGCTACGCGGCCGGCGAGCAGACGCGCGACTTCGTCTCGGTCGAAGACGTGGTGAAGGTGAACCTGTTCTTCTTCGATCATCCGGAAAAGTCGGGCATCTTCAATCTCGGCACCGGACGCGCCCAGCCGTTCAACGATATCGCGTCGACGGTCGTGAACTCGTTGCGCGCGATGAACGGCGAAGCCTCGCTGTCGCTCGCGGAACTGGTGCAGCGCGGGCTCGTCGAGTACGTTCCGTTCCCCGACGCGCTGCGCGGCAAGTATCAGTGCTTCACGCAGGCCGACTCGTCGCGCCTGCGCGCAGCGGGCTACGACGCTTCGTTTCTGACGGTTCAGGAAGGCGTCGATCGCTACGTGCGTTGGCTATTCGGCCAGCTATAAACGCGTCTCGACTCTCTCTACACTGGGTCTCACGGCTGGCGCTGGTGCCGGCCGGTTCTTCTCGGAGACTCAGTCATGTTCAAGCAAGCTCTCTCGTCGATCGCCGCGTTCGCGCTCATCTTTTCCATCGGCAGCGCGTGGGCGGCCGTCGACGTCAACACCGCCAATTCCGACGCGCTGCGCGGCATCAAGGGCATCGGTCCGGCGAAGGCGAAAGCCATCCTGGACGAACGTCAGGCGCACGGCCCGTTCAAGGACGCCAGCGATCTCGGCACGCGCGTGAAGGGTATGGGCGGCAAGACGGTTCAGCGCCTCGAGGCGGAGGGGCTGACCATCGGCGCCGCTTCGAAGACGGCCGCCGCAACCTCGGGTAACGTCGCGCCGCCCGGCGCCGCCAACTCGGCGGGCGTAACGCCGGTTTCGGCGTCCACGCCGTCGAAGCCGGTCGTCGTGAAGAAATAGCGGAAGACGCGAAGGCGCTCTTCACCGGTCTCCTTCAGCCTTCCGATGTTTTTGGGCTCCCCGCGGACGGCCTCCCCGCGGGGTTTTTGCATGTGCGGAAGACGCGCGCCCATTCACGCATCAGGGGCGCACCGGCGTCGACGGGACCAGTGGGCTACAATCGACGAATCCCTATATCAAAATCCCTGCGGCGGACGAGTCGTGCGTGGGGATCGACTGCTTCCGCATATGGCTTACATGACTATCGAAGACACGATCGGCAACACGCCGCTCGTGCAGCTCGTCCGCGTCGTGGACGATGAAATCCGCAGCCGCAACAACGTCGTGCTGGGCAAGCTCGAAGGCAACAATCCGGCGGGATCGGTGAAGGATCGCCCGGCGTTGTCGATGATCAGGAAAGCTGAAGAGCGCGGCCGCATCAAGCCGGGCGACACGCTGATCGAAGCGACGAGCGGCAACACCGGCATCGCGCTCGCGATGGCCGCCGCGATGCGCGGCTACAAGATGGTCCTGCTCATGCCGGAAGATTTGTCGATCGAGCGCCGTCAGAGCATGGCCGCGTACGGCGCGGAAATCGTGCTGACGCCGGTGACGGGCGGCATGGAATACGCGCGCGATCTCGCCGACCAGATGCAACGCGACGGCAAGGGCATCATCCTCGATCAGTTCGCCAATCCCGACAACCCGCTCGCGCATTACGAAGCCACCGGCCCCGAACTGTGGCGTCAGACCGAAGGCCGCATCACGCACTTCGTCTCGTCGATGGGAACGACCGGGACAATCATGGGCGTGTCGAAGTATCTGAAAGAACAGAACCAGAAGATCGAGATCATCGGGGCGCAGCCGGAAGAGGGCTCGCGCATTCCGGGCATCCGCAAGTGGCCGGAAGCGTATCTGCCGAAGATCTTCGATCGCAGCCGCGTCGATCGCGTGGAGAACGTGAGTCAGGCGGCGTCCGAAGCGATGGCGCGACGCCTCGCATCGGTCGAAGGCATCTTCGCGGGCATCTCGTCCGGTGGCGCGTGCGAGGTTGCGCTGCGCATCGCGCGTCAGGTGGAAAACGCGACGATCGTGTTCGTCGTTTGCGATCGCGGCGATCGTTATCTGTCGACGGGCGTGTTTCCGGCGTGATGCCGCGAGGTTCGCACGCGCAATGAGAAAACCCCGGCATGCCGGTAATGCCGTTCAGTTAGCGCTGAACGGCATTTTTGTTTGTGGGGGCGAGAAGTGGTTGTAAACGGAGCGCCGGGCTGTTAACTTTCTGGTGCGATGCTTGCCGACCACCTCACTTATCTGATCG
>NZ_OGTP01000024.1 GCF_900258035.1 Caballeronia novacaledonica
AGAGCACATCGCAAGACACTCAAACCATCACTTCCGTCTTGCGTCGCTGCATCAGCAGCAGAGAAACGAGATTATGAACAACGCTTCGGTTCGTGTCAACAAGATTTTGAAGCATTTTCTTGCCGACCCAACCCGCTGATCCTGCCGACTCAAAGCAAACGGGTCGTGCGGACATCGCACGACCCGTCGACGTAAGTCTTGGTGCCGGCTGCAGGACTCGAACCCGCCACCTGATGATTACAAATCAACTGCTCTACCAGATGAGCTAAGCCGGCGAAGCTCGGGATTCTACTTCATTTAACGACTTTGAGGTGAGACCTCGCAGGTGATTTCGAAGCGTCGTCATCCGTGACGGATTGCGACTCGTCTTTCGTCACGGAATCCGTACGTTCATCTGCAGGCTCTTCGATCTGCCGTGTCTCACGCTCAGGCGATCGCGCCCCGACGGGAGCGCTCGTCAGCTCCGAGCCGGAATGCGTCTGCTCGACCGGGAACGCCATGCCCTGCCCGTTTTCGCGCGCGTAGATGGCGAGCACGTTCGCGACTTGCACCTCGATCTTGTGCGACTTGCCGGAGAACCGCGCGCTGAACTCGATCCACTCGTTGCCCATCTGAAGCTGGCTCGTCGCCTCGAAACTGATGTTCAACACGATCTCGTCGTTGCGCACGAACTGACGCGGCACGCGCGTGGCGGCATCGACCCGCACGGCGATATGGGGCGTGAAACCGTTGTCCGTGCACCATTCATACAGCGCGCGCAACAGATACGGCTTGGTGGAAATCTCTTGCATCAACTTTCCTCTGCCGGAATGCGGCCGCGCGAAACCGCGCCGCCGCGTTCCAACGCACTCAAACTATCGACGCATCACCTTTTCGGAAGGCGTCAGCGCTTCAATATAAGCCGGGCGGCTGAAAATTCGCTCGGCGTACTTCATCAACGGTGCGGCGTTCTTCGACAGTTCGATCCCGTAGTGATCCAGACGCCACAGCAGCGGCGCGATCGCGACGTCGAGCATCGAGAACTCTTCGCCCAGCATGTACTTGTTCTTGAGGAAGATCGGGGCGAGTTGCGTGAGGCGATCGCGGATCGCGCTGCGCGCCTTCTCGTGATTCTTTTCGGCGGCCTTGCCCTTCTCGTTCTCGAGCGTGCCGACGTGAACGAACAGCTCCTTCTCGAAGTTCAGCAGGAACAGGCGTGCGCGTGCGCGCTGCACAGGATCTGCCGGCATGAGTTGCGGGTGCGGGAAACGCTCGTCGATATATTCGTTGATGATATTCGACTCGTACAGGATCAGGTCGCGCTCGACGAGAATCGGCACCTGTCCGTACGGGTTCATCACCGCGATGTCTTCCGGCTTGTTGAACAGGTCAACGTCGCGAATCTCGAAATCCATGCCCTTTTCGAACAACACCAGCCGGCAGCGCTGGGAGAAGGGGCAAGTAGTGCCGGAATACAGAACCATCATGTTTTTAAAGTTCCTTCAGTAAACTCGAAGGGCCGGCCGCGGCGTTTTCTCGCGAAAACGCTGTCGCGCCGACCCACGCCGTCGAAGGCGCGCTATTTGATATCTTTCCAGTATGCCGCGTTCAGGCGCCACGCGAGGAAACTCAAGAGCGCCAGGAACAGCAGAACCCAGACACCGAGCCGCTTGCGCGTCTGCTGCGCGGGTTCCGCCATCCACGACATGTACGAAACGAGATCGGCCACAGTTGAATCATAATCCACGGATGACATGGCACCAGGCGTAACCTGAGTGTAACCGACGAATCTTCTTACCTTTTCGCCGGTCTTTTCGTCCGTATCGGTCTCGAATTTCGCATCGCGAACGCCCTGAAGCGTCCACAAAACGTGCGGCATGCCGACGTTCTCATAGACGCGATTGTTCCAGCCCGTCGGCCGCGTCGGATCGCGATAGAAACTCCGCAAGTACGTGTACAGCCAGTCGTTGCCGCGCGCCCGCGCCTCGACCGACAAATCCGGCGGCGACGCGCCGAACCACGCCTTCGCGTCTTCCGGGCGCATCGCGATGGACATCGTGTTGCCGACCTTGTCCGTCGAGAAAAGCAGGTTCTCCTGAATCTGCTTCTCGCTGATGCCGAGATCCGTCAGCCGGTTGTACCGCATCAGATTCGCGCTGTGGCAGTTCAGGCAGTAGTTTACAAAAACTTGGGCGCCATGCTGCAAAGACGCGAGATTATCCGAACTGTCGGGCGCCCGGTCCAGCACCGCTTCTTCCTGCGCGAACGCCGGCGCCGCGTTAAACGCGAGCAGCGCCGCACCGATCATCGCTATTGTAGAGAGCCATTTTTTCATCGTATTCGTCTCCGGACGTGCGCTCAGTGAGGTTTGTAGTGCACTCGCTCAGGCGGCGTCCTGAATTTGCCGCGCGGCGTCCAGAAAGGCATGCCGAGGAAAAACGCGAAATAGATCAACGCGCAGATCTGCGCGATCAGCGTCGCGGCCGGCGATGGCGGTCGTGTGCCCAGAAAGCCGAGCATCAGGAACGCGAGGATGAAAATCGCGTAAAAGACCTTGTGGAAGAGCGGCCGATAGCGGATGGATTTCACCGGACTGCGGTCCAGCCACGGCAGGAAGAATAGCGACACGACCGCCGTGCCCATCACGACCACGCCCCAGAACTTCGATTCCGTCAGCGCCATGAAAATCAGCACGAGGACCGCGAGCACCGGCAGGCCGAGGCGCCACTTGCCGCGTCCCTTCACGAGCGCGAGCAGCCCGAGCAGCGCGATGACGATCATCAGCACGATCTTGAACGGATCGGTCGTGGCGCGGAGCATCGCGTAGAACGCCGTGAAGTACCAGACCGGCGCGATTTCCGGCGGCGTCTGCAGCGGATTGGCCGGCACGAAGTTGTTCGCTTCGAGGAAGTAGCCGCCCATTTCCGGCGCGAAGAAGATGATCGCCGCGAAGATCAGCAGGAACACGCACACGCCCATGAAGTCGTGCACCGAGTAGTACGGGTGAAACGGAATGCCGTCGAGCGGAATACCGTCCGGGCCCTTCTTCGCCTTGATCTCGATGCCGTCCGGATTGTTCGAGCCGACTTCATGCAGCGCGACCAGATGCGCGACCACGAGCCCGATCAGCACCAGCGGAATCGCGATCACGTGGAACGCGAAGAAACGGTTCAGCGTGACATCCGACACGACGTAGTCGCCGCGAATCCACAGCGACAGATCCGGGCCGATGAACGGAATCGCCGAGAACAGATTCACGATCACCTGCGCGCCCCAGAACGACATCTGTCCCCACGGCAGCAGATAACCGAAGAACGCTTCGGCCATGAGGCACAGGAAGATCGCGCAGCCGAAGATCCAGACGAGCTCGCGCGGCTTGCGATATGACCCGTACATCAGCCCGCGGAACATGTGCAGATACACGACGACGAAGAACATCGACGCGCCCGTCGAATGCATGTAGCGGATGAGCCAGCCCCACGGCACCTCGCGCATGATGTACTCGACCGAGGCGAACGCGAGCGTCGCGTCGGGCTTGTAGTTCATCGTCAGGAAAATGCCGGTGACGATCTGATTCACCAGCACCAGCAGCGCGAGCGAGCCGAAGAAGTACCAGAAGTTGAAGTTCTTCGGCGCGTAATACTCGGATACGTGCTTCTTCCAGGTCGAGGTCATCGGAAACCGGCGGTCGATCCAGCCGGTCAAGCCCGATGTCTCCACTTCCTTGTCTGCGGTCGCCATTTACGCCTCTCCCTTTTCGTCCTTGCCGATCACGAGTTGCGTCGCGGATGTGAACATGAACGGTGGAATGTCCAGGTTCTGCGGCGCGGGCTTGTTCTTGAAGACGCGGCCGGCCAGGTCATAGGTCGAGCCGTGGCACGGGCAAAGGAAGCCGCCCGGCCAGTTATCGGGGAGATTGGGTTGCGCGCCCTCCTGGAAACGCGGCGTCGGCGTGCAGCCCAGATGCGTGCACACGGCGACCGCGACGAGAATGTTCTTGTGATCCGCGCGCGAGCGATACTCGTTGTTGCAGTACTCCGGCAACGGCATCGAGAATTCCATCTTGGACTTCGGGTCGGCCACTTCGTTGTCGGCCTTCTTGATGTCGGCCAGCATTTCGTCGGTGCGATTGACGATCCACACCGGCTTGCCGCGCCAGGCAACGGTCATCATTTCGCCCGGCTTGAGTCCGCTGATATCGACCTCGACGGGCGCGCCCGCCGCCTTGGCCTTCTCCGATGGAGCAAACGAACCCACAAAAGGAACTACGGTTGCCACAGCTCCGACACCACCTACTGCGGTCGTCGTAATCAGCCAGGTACGGCGGCCGCCGTCGACGCGTTTTTCATCCTTGTCTCGCATCACACGCCCCACTTCTGAGTTGGATTTATACCGTCACATCAGTCGTTCGCCGTTAGTGTGCGCGAATGGAGTTAGCATTTACAAGGGCTGACTAGCAAAAATCACTCGAAGTGTTTGATGCTTCAGGGTTTTCCCCACGTTTCTCGCGCAATCTGGTGAAGCTTCATTCAGGCAACTGCAAGCGCCGATAATCGGCGCGCCGGCTTAACAACGTATTAAACCGGATTATCGATATCGATAAAAACATGTTCGATATCGAACTGCTCCGACAGATGCGCGCCGACGGCCTGCACGCCGTAACGCTCCGTTGCGTGATGACCGGCCGCGATGAACGCCACGCCCGATTCCGCCGCGATGTGCATGGTCTGCTCCGAGACTTCGCCGGTCAGATACACGTCCGCGCGCGCCGCGATCGCGTCGTCGAAATAGCCTTGCGCGCCACCCGTGCACCACGCCACGCGACGCAGTTCCTTGTCCGTATCGCCGAACACGAGCGGCTTCCTGCCGAGCGCGTTCTCGACCATCGCGCTGAAGTGCTCGAGCGACAGCGGCATCGCGAGCGTCGCGGCCCAGCCGAGATCCTGATCGGCGAAACGGCCATCGGCGATCAGCCCGAGGCGCGCGCCGATCTGCGCATTGTTGCCCAGATCAGGATGCGAATCGAGCGGGAGATGGTAGGCGAAGAGATTGATGTCGTTGGCGATCAGCGTGCGCAGCCGCCGGTACCTGCGACCCGTGATCTGCGGCGCCTCGTTGCGCCAGAAGTAGCCGTGATGCACGAGCACGGTGTCCGCGCCCCACTCCAGCGCGGCCTCCAGGAACGCCTGCGAGGCCGTTACGCCGGTCGCGATCTTCTGCACGCGCCGCGCGCCTTCAACCTGCAGACCGTTCGGGCAATAGTCCTTGAAGCGGCCGATTTCCAGCAGATTGTTCAGATACAATTCGAGTTCGATCCGATCCATGAAATCCTCTATCCCTTCAAATGCTTAGACGCTTCTGGCTATTTTTTGCCCAAGCGGTCACCGTGCTTTTGGCCCTGATGTTCATCATCGCGACCTTGAAACCGCAGTGGCTTCAACGTCAGGGTCAATTCGGCAAGCAGCTTGCCGAGCCGATCGTCGCGTTGCAGGAGGTGGCGCCGAGCATCGGCTCGCGCCCGGTTCAATCGTCCTACTCGGAAGGCGCGCAAAAGGCGATGCCGGCCGTCGTGAACGTGTTCTCCAGCAAGGACGGCAACCTGCCGCCCGATCCGCGTGCGAAAGACCCGCTGTTCCGCTACTTCTTCGGTGACAAGAACAAACGAAAGAGCGACGAGCCGCCAGCGTCGAATCTCGGCTCCGGTGTCATCGTCAGCTCGGAAGGTTACATTCTAACGAACCAGCATGTCGTCGACGGGGCGGATCAAATCGAAGTCGCGCTCGCCGATGGTCGCACGTCCAGCGCGAAAGTGATCGGCGTCGATCCCGAAACCGACCTCGCCGTGCTGAAGATCAACATGACCAATCTGCCGAGCATCACGCTCGGACGAATGGATCAGACGCGCGTCGGCGATGTCGTGCTCGCGATCGGCAATCCGTTCGGCGTAGGCCAGACGGTCACGATGGGCATCGTCAGCGCGCTCGGGCGCAATCACCTCGGCATCAACACGTTCGAGAACTTCATCCAGACGGATGCGGCCATTAATCCCGGCAATTCGGGCGGTGCGCTGGTGGACGTGAACGGCAATCTGCTCGGCATCAACACCGCCATCTATTCGCGCAGCGGCGGCTCGCTCGGCATCGGCTTCGCGATTCCCGTGTCGACCGCGCGCAGCGTGCTGGAAAGCATCATCACGACGGGCACGGTCACGCGCGGCTGGATCGGCGTGGAGCCGCAGGACGTGACACCGGAGATCGCGGAGTCGTTCGGGCTGGATCAGAAATCCGGCGCGATCGTCGCGGGCGTGCTGCAAGGCGGCCCGGCGGACAGGGCGGGCATCAAGCCGGGCGATATCCTCGTGTCCATCAACGACGACACGATCACCGACACCACGCGCCTGCTCAACGTCGTTGCGCAGATCAAGCCGGGTACGTCGGTGAAGGTTCATCTCATGCGCAAGAACAAGGAGCTGGACGTCAACGTGATGATCGGCAAACGTCCCGCGCCGCCGCGCGCACCGCAAATGCCGGATGAAGATCAGGGCGAGCAAGGCGACCAGAACGACGAATAAACGCCGCATCCGCCGAAGAAAAAAGGCAGCTTCGATCACCCGAAGCTGCCTTTTTAGTGTCCATCAACCCCACGCGCGCCGCGACAATACGCCGCATCTATTCCGCCGCCGGCTCCTCGTTCTTGACCTGTTCCTTGCCGACCACCAGCCGCGCCGCGATGATGCCCGCCTCGTAAAGAATGATGAGCGGAATCGCGAGAATGAGCTGCGAAAACACGTCGGGCGGCGTGACGACCGCTGAGATGACGAACGCGCCGACGATCACATACGGGCGAATCTGCTTGAGCTTCGGAATCGACACGACGCCCATGCGCGCGAGCAGCACGACGACGATCGGAACCTCGAACGTCACGCCGAACGCCATGAACATCGTCAACACGAAGCTCAGGTAATTGTCGATATCCGTCGTCATTTCCGCGCCGAGCGGCGCGTTGTAGTGCGCCATCACGCGAAAAATGGTCGGGAACACGACGAAATACGCGAACGCCATGCCGCACAGGAACAGCGTATAGCTGCTGAAAACGAGCGGCCCGACGAGCTTCTTCTCATGCTGATACAAACCCGGCGCGACGAAGGCCCAGACCTGATACAGCACGATCGGCAGCGCGATCACGAAGGCGACGAGCATCGTCACCTTCATCGGCACGAAGAACGAACCGGTGACGTCGGTGACGATCATCTTGCCGTCGGCCGGCAGGTTCTGCATCAGCGGACGCGCGAGCAGCTTGAAGATGTCCGGCGCCCAGTACACCAGCGCGACGAATACGACGATGACCGCAGCGCCCGCGCGCATGATTCGGTCGCGCAATTCGACCAGATGCGAAATGAACGTCTCTTCGACGGGCTCTTCTTTAGTATGTTGCGGGTCGCTCACGCCGGCCCTCGGTAGAAATCATCGATGAAGGAATCGCGGCTCGTTCAGAAGAACTTCGTCTGCCGGCGCAGGGTGGCGGGCGTATGACGAGCGACGCGCGCCGCGCCCGATTGGACTCGCGTGCGACGCGAGGTCGTGCGCTTGTACCAGTTCGGAATTGCGGCTTGCTTCACGCGCCAGTTCTTGCGCCTGGTCGACGTCGATGTAGACGTGCTTGCCCAGGGCTTGTCCGACGCGGCACTGTCCGCCGATTCGCCCGCGCCGCCCGCGATGCTCGGCGCGATCGACGTGCCCTCTTTCCATGCATCGTTCAACTCGGATTCATGGCGGCGCAGCGTGTCGTGAATCGTCGATTCGACATTGGACGCCGCGTTTTCGAACTCGGTGCGCATTTTCTTCAGCTCATCGAGTTCCATCTCGCGCGCGACTTCCGATTTGACGTCGTTGATATAGCGCTGCGCGCGTCCGAACAGCGCCCCCGCCGTGCGAGCGACGCCGGGAAGGCGCTCCGGCCCGAGGACCACCAGCGCAACGACGCCGATGACCGCCATTTTGGTCAGACCGAGATCGAGCATTGAACGAAAAGTGGAGAGTTACCGTCGGTGGACGGATTAGCGATAGTCGCCCGAACGGGACTTGTCCTTCGCCTCGACGTCCACGGCGCCGTTACGCGGCAGCTCGCGCTGATCGGTCGAATTTGCCGGCGTGTCGCCTTCGCGCATGCCTTCCTTGAAGCCCTTCACCGCGCCGCCCAGATCGCCGCCGATATTGCGCAGCTTCTTCGTGCCGAACACGAGCGCCACGATCAGCAGAACGATCAACCAATGCCAAATGCTTAACGAACCCATGAATGAAAACTCTCCGTGATTCCGCTCCGATTTGGGTGCCAGAGCGGAAATTGGGGCCTTGCGGCCTCAGCCGAGACTGGACGCCTCAACTTCGACTATCGATTTTGCTCGCCCAATATTTCATTGGAAAGGAGAATGCCGACAAAGATTGCAGCATTACCCCATTCGGCGCCACGGGCGCTCGCCGGCCAACAAATGCGCGTGGATGTGATACACCTCCTGCCCGCCGCCCGGCCCGGTATTAATTACCGTGCGAAAACCGGTGTCGCCTCCCGTGTAAGAGACACCCAAATCTTTCGCTAACCGTCCGACGAGACTCACCATTCTACCAAGCAGCGGACTGTCACTTTCTGTGCAGTGGGAAAGTGTTTCAATATGCTTGCGCGGGATCACCAGCACATGCACCGGCGCCGCCGGATTGATGTCGTTGAAGGCGACGAATTCGTCGTCCTCGTAGACCTTCGTGCTCGGCAGTTGGCCAGTGGCGATCTTGCAGAAAATGCAGTTGTCGTGACTCATGTAAAACCGTGTCTCCGTTGCCAGGTCTGTTCGATCGAAGCGAGATCAGAACCACGCGCGCGGTTCGATCGCTTTGTTCTCGTAGAGATACAGCCAGCCCTTGATGATGCGATAGAGCGTCCAGATGCTGACCGCGGCAAGAATAAGGAAGCCGATGCCGATCCAGATCGTCGCGAAACCGATCACATGGCCCAGCACCGCCCACCAGAACGTGCGGATCTGCCAGGTGAAGTGATCCTCGTAGGGCGTGCCCGCGGCATCGCCACGCTTGATGTAATTGAGAATGATGGCGACCAGACCGGTGAGCCCGCCGGACAGCCAATAGAAGGCGTACAACGCGTACAGAACATGCGTGAACGTGCGCATGTTGCGCAGACGCTCGGGATCATTCGAGTTCTGAACGACAGGCGGCGGATAGGGTTCGTACTGCCGGTTCATGCTTGCCCTCCTTCGCTGGAAGCGAAACGCTCGTCAACTGCCGCTTTGCTCGCGCTCGCGCGATTTGCGCAGCGCCTTCTCTTCGATCCCCGACAAACCTTCGCGACGTTCCAGTTCCGCGACGACATCGGCGGGGCTCAGGTCGAAATGCGACAGCATCACGAGACAATGAAACCACAAATCGGCGACTTCGCCGACGAGCGCTTTCGGCGCGCCGCCATGACGCGCGTCCTTCGCGGCGAGCACGACTTCCGTCGCTTCCTCGCCGATCTTTTTGAGGACCGCGTCGTCGCCTTTGTGAAAGAGTCGGGAAACGTAGGATTGTTCCGGATCGCCGCCCTTGCGACTGTCGATGACGGCGGCGAGGCGCAGCAGCGTGTCGAGCGTATTGGCTTGCGTCATTTGTAGATGCTTTCTGGGTCTTTCAGGACCGGCTCGACGGCGACCCACTCGCCGCTGTCCGCCGTGCCCTCGAATTTCTGGAAAAAACAGGAATGGCGGCCGGTGTGGCACGCGATGCCCGACACCTGCTCGACCTTGAGCAGCACGACGTCTTCGTCGCAATCGAGGCGCACGTCGTGAACGTGCTGCACGTGCCCCGACTCCTCGCCCTTGAACCACAGCCGCTGACGCGAACGCGAGAAGTACACCGCGCGCTTCAGTTCGATGGTTTTCGCGAGCGCATCGCGATTCATCCACGCGAACATCAGCACATCGTTGGTCGATGCTTCCTGCGCGATCACCGGCACGAGGCCGTTCGCGTCCCACTTCACCTTGTCGAGCCAGTTCGATTGATCGCTCACCGCTTACGTCCTCACCGAAATGCCTTGGTCGGCCATGAAGCGCTTCGCCTCGCCGACCGTGTGCTCGCCGTAGTGGAAGATGCTCGCGGCGAGCACCGCGTCCGCATGACCTTCGACGATGCCGTCAGCGAGATGCTGCAACGATCCGACGCCGCCCGATGCGATCACCGGCACCGGCACCGCGTCCGATACGGCGCGCGTCAACGCGAGATCGAACCCGGATTTGGTTCCGTCGCGATCCATGCTGGTCAGAAGAATTTCGCCCGCGCCGAACTCGGCCATCTTGCGCGCCCATTCGATCGCGTCGATGCCCGTCGCCTTGCGGCCGCCGTGCGTGAACACTTCCCAGCGCGGCGTCTCGCCTTCGGCCGACACGCGCTTCGCGTCGATCGCGACGACGATGCACTGCGAGCCGTGCTTGTCCGATGCGTCGCGCACGAGTTGCGGATTCGCGACCGCCGACGAATTCATGCTGATCTTGTCCGCGCCCGCGTTGAGCAGACGCCGCACGTCTTCGACCGCGCGCACGCCGCCGCCGACGGTCAGCGGAATGAACACCTGCGACGCCACCGACTCGATGATCGGCAGAATCAGATCGCGTTGGTCGGACGTTGCGGTGATGTCGAGGAACGTGAGTTCGTCGGCGCCCTGATCGTCGTAACGACGCGCGATTTCCACGGGATCGCCCGCGTCGCGCAGTTCGACGAAGTTGACGCCCTTCACGACGCGGCCGGCGGTCACGTCGAGACAGGGAATGATGCGTTTTGCGAGAGCCATGTTCTTGCCACTTGCGGAATAAGGGCGGCGTCGCGGCCGCCCGGAGTGCTGCTCAGATGTGCTCGCGCTCGGGCGTTTTCAGGCGCCGTCGGCTTCGCGCAGCGCGTCGGCGCGCGTCTGCGCGGCCCTGAAATCGAGATCGCCGGAATAGATCGCGCGGCCGCAGATCACGCCTTCGATGCCTTCGCCCTCGACCTCGCAGAGCGATTCGATGTCCGCGATGCTCGACAGCCCGCCGCTCGCGATCACCGGAATCTTCACCGCCTTCGCGAGGCGCACGGTCGCGTCGATGTTGATGCCCTGAAGCATCCCGTCACGGCCGATATCCGTGTAGATGATCGATTCGCAGCCGTAGTCCTCGAACTTGCGGCCGAGATCGACGACCTCGTGGCCCGTGAGCTTGCTCCAGCCGTCCGTGGCGACCTTGCCGTCCTTCGCGTCCAGCCCGACGATGATGTGCCCGCCGAACGCACTGCACGCGTCCTGCAGGAAGCCCGGATTCTTCACCGCCGCAGTGCCGATGATGATGTACGACAGGCCGTCGTCCAGATAGCGCTCGATGGTTTCCAGGTCACGGATGCCGCCGCCCAGTTGCACGGGAATCTCGCTGCCCACCTCGTCGAGGATCGCGCGGATCGCGTCGCCGTTTCGCGGCTTGCCGGCGAACGCGCCGTTCAGGTCGACCAGATGCAGCCGACGCGCGCCGCGATCGACCCAATGTCGGGCCATCGCTGCCGGATCTTCTGAAAAAATGGTCGCCTGGTCCATATCGCCTTGCTTGAGGCGCACGCACTGACCGTCCTTAAGATCGATGGCCGGAATGAGCAGCATAGGTATCGCGTATTTTCTGGGTAAAGTTGATCAAAACGGCGCACATGCGGTCTTTCGTGCCTGTATCGCGAGCCGTCTCGCTAGTGTAGTACAAGTCTTGCAACGGTCATGCGCCCGTAGTAATAGGCGAAAACGCTAGCGCGCGGGCCATTTCACGGGTTCCAGTGCACGAAATTCCGGTACAGGCGCAGACCTGCATCCGCGCTCTTTTCCGGATGGAATTGGGTCGCGAAGATATTGTCGCGCGCCACCGCCGACGTAAATGCGCTGCCGTACACGGTTTCGCCGGATGTGTGGGCCGGATTGTCCGGCACCACGAAATAGCTGTGCACGAAGTAGAAGAACGCGCCGTCCGCGACGCCGTCCCAGATCGGATGCGCTTGCGTCTGACGAACGCGGTTCCAGCCCATTTGCGGCACCTTGAAGCGCGAACCGTCGTCCTGCAGCAGGCCGTCGAGTTGGAAGCGCACGACTTTGCCGGGCAACAGGCCCAGTCCTTTCGTGTCGCCTTCCTCGCTCCAGTCGAACAGCATTTGCTCGCCGACGCATACGCCGAGCATCGGCTTCTCGCGCGCCGCTTGCATCACCGCTTCCTGCAGACCGGATTCGCCCAGATGCGCCATGCAGTCGCGCATCGCGCCCTGTCCCGGCAGCACGACGCGATCCGCCGAATGGATGCCGTGCGGCTGATCGACGATCGCCACGTTCGCTTCGGGTGCAGCCTTCTTCAGCGCCTGGTAGACCGAGCGCAGGTTGCCCATTCCGTAATCAACAATCGCAATCGAAGTAGTCATTTCAAAGATGGCATCAAGGCCTTCAACCCGTTGACGATGAACTCCACCGCCAGCGCGGACAACATCAAACCCATGAGACGCGTGCCGATGTTGATTCCCGTGCGCCCGACCCAGCGCGCGATCGGCTCCGCGAGATTCAGCGCGCCGAAGCACAGCCCCGCGATGATCGCGCCCAGCACGACGAGCCCGAAGCGGTCGTACCAGTGCTGCGCATTGGCAGCATAGACGATCACCGTGCTGATCGAACCCGGACCGGTGAGCAGCGGAATCGCGAGCGGCACGACAGCGATGCTGTTGCGCTCCTCGGCTTCCATGCGTTCTTCCGGCGTCGAGCGCGTGTTGCCGACCTGCGCATTCAACATGTTGATCGCCATGAGCAACATGATGATGCCGCCGCCCACTTCGAACGATCCGACCGAAATGCCGAAGAACGCGATGATCTGCTGCCCGAGCAACGCCGTCACCGCGATCACGCAGAACACCGAAATCGACGCGACGCGAATCGTGTTGCGCTTTTCGATGTCGGATTGGTGCGCGGTCAGGCTGAGAAAAAACGGTATCGCGCCGACCGGATTGATCAGCGCGAGCAATGATATGAACGACTTGAACAGATCCATCGGATTCTCGACGCGCGCGCCGAATCAGCGTGTGTCGATCAGAGACTGCCCTTGGTGGACGGGATCTGCCCCGCCGCGCGTTCGTCCATTTCGACGGCCATGCGCAGCGCGCGGCCGAACGCTTTGAACACGGTTTCGACCTGATGATGCGCATTGATGCCGCGCAGGTTGTCGATATGCAGCGTGACGCCGGCGTGATTCACGAAGCCGCGGAAGAATTCGATGGTGAGGTCGACGTCGAACGTGCCGATGCGCGCGCGCGTGAACGGCACGTGAAATTCGAGACCCGGGCGGCCGGAAAAGTCGATCACGACGCGCGACAGCGCTTCGTCGAGCGGCACGTACGAATGTCCGTAGCGGCGAATGCCCTTGCGATCGCCGATGGCCTTCGCCACCGCCTGCCCCAGCGTGATGCCGGTATCTTCGACGGTATGGTGATCGTCGATATGGAGGTCGCCATGCGCTTCGATGTCGAGATCGATGAGCCCGTGACGGGCGATCTGATCGAGCATGTGATCGAGGAACGGGACGCCGGTGGCGAGCTTCTGCTTGCCGATGCCGTCCAGATCGAGCTTCACACGGATCTGCGTTTCGCTGGTGTTGCGAACGACTTCCGCAATGCGCATGGTGATTCCTTGAGACTTTTCGAGAGTGGGGGTTCAGTTCGGTGCGAGCTTTTTCAGCGCCGCGACCATGTGCGCGTTTTCTTCGGCCGTTCCGACCGTCAAACGCACGCAATTGGCTAGCAATGGATGCATTTTACCCACGTTTTTTATCAAAACCCGCGAAGTCAGAAGGGTTTCGAAAGCAACGGCGGCGTCCGGCACGCGCACGAGCAGGAAATTGCCCGCGCTCGGAAAGACCGTCATGCCGGGCAGCGCGGCGACTTCCCGCGCGAGCGCGGCGCGTTGCGCGCGCAGATCGGCGGCCTGGGCGTCGAGCACGTCGAGGTGATCGAGCAGGAAATCGGCGGTTGCCTGCGTCAGCACGTTGATGTTGTACGGCGGGCGCACCTTGTCGAACTGCATGATCCACGACGGCCGGCCCGCCATGTAGCCCAGACGAATGCCCGCAAGCCCGAGCTTCGAGACGGTCCGCATCACGACGACGTTATCGAATTCCGCCGCGCGCGGCATCCAGCTCTTGCCGGCGAACGGCTGGTACGCTTCGTCGATCACGACGAGGCTCTTGCTCGCCGCGGCGATCACGCGCTCCATGTCGATGTCGCCGTAGAGCGTGCCGGTCGGGTTGTTCGGATACGCGAGGTACACGAGCGCCGGCGCGTGTTCGTCGATGGCGGCGATCAGCGCGTCGGCGTCGAGCGTGAAGTCCGGCTTCAGCGGCACGCCGACGAACTCCAGATGCGCGAATTTCGCCGACATTTCGTACATCACGAAGCCCGGCACGGGCGCGACGACCTTCGCGCCCGGCTTCGAACACGCGACCGACATCATGCTGATGAGTTCGTCCGAGCCGTTGCCGAGCAGCACGTCGCAGGAATCGGGAATCTTCATCGTGCGCTTGATCTTCGCGAGAAGATCCGCCGGGCGCGGCGCCGGATAGCGATTCAGCGCGACGCCCGCGAGATGCGCGCCGAGACGTTCGGCGAGACCGGCGGGCAGACTGTAGGGATTTTCCATCGCGTCGAGCTTGATCAGACCCGTGGCGTCGGGCACGGGATAGCTCGTCATCGCGAGGACGTCGGGACGAATAATGTCTTGTTTTGTCGTCATGATTTCCCGGCGTCTCTCTCGCCGGTCAGGCGGCGGCTCTCAGGCCGCCTCGTTCATTCGGTCCGGCTGATGTCAGCCGACGTTTTTCATCCGGTATTCCGCACTGCGTGCATGCGCTTGCAGACCTTCGCCGTACGCCAGTTCCGCGGCGATTTCGCCGAGCGTCTGCGCGCCGTCCGCGCTCACTTCGATCACGCTCGAGCGCTTCATGAAATCGTAGACGCCGAGCGGCGACGAGAAGCGCGCGGTGCGTGAAGTCGGCAACACGTGGTTCGGACCGGCGCAGTAGTCGCCGAGACTTTCGCTCGTGTAGCGGCCGAGGAACATTGCGCCGGCATTATGAATCTGCGCGGCCCACTGATGCGGATCGAGCGCGGAAATTTCGAGGTGCTCCGGCGCGATCTCGTTCGCGATCGCGCACGCTTGCTCCATGTCCTTCACCTTGATGAGCGCGCCGCGATCTTCGAGCGAGCGCTGAATGACGTCGCGGCGCGGCATGGACGGAAGCAGTTCGATGATCGCATCCTCGACACGCTGGATGAAGTTGTCGTCCGGGCACAGCAGGATGGATTGCGCGAGCTCGTCGTGCTCGGCTTGCGAGAAGAGGTCCATTGCGACCCAGCGCGGGTCGGTGGTGGCGTCGCAGATGACCAGAATCTCGGACGGCCCCGCGATCATGTCGATGCCGACCGTGCCGAACACGCGGCGCTTCGCCGACGCGACATACGCGTTGCCCGGACCGCAGATCTTGTCGACCGCGGGCACGCTTTCCGTGCCGTACGCGAGCGCGCCGACCGCCTGCGCGCCGCCGATCGTGAATACGCGATCCACGCCGCCGAGCAGCGCCGCCGCGAGCACGAGCGGGTTTTTCACGCCGTCGGGCGTCGGCACGACCATCACGATTTCCTTCACGCCCGCGACGCGCGCCGGAATCGCGTTCATCAGCACCGACGACGGATACGCCGCCTTGCCGCCGGGCACGTAGATGCCCGCGCGATCGAGCGGCATGACTTTCTGGCCGAGCACGGTGCCGTCTGCTTCGGTGTATTGCCAGCTATGGCTGCCGCACTCGATGCGCTGTTTCTCGTGATAGCCGCGCACACGCGCCGCCGCCGCTTCGAGCGCCGCGCGGCGCTTCGGTTCGAGCCCTTCGAGCGCCGCTTCCATTTCGGACAGCGGCAATTCGAGCGCCGCGACGCTGTCCGCCTTCAGACGATCGAACTTGTTGGTGTATTCGAGCACGGCCGCATCGCCGCGCGCTTTGACGTCCGCGAGAATCTGCGCGACCGAGCGCTCGATTGCCTCGTCCTCGCTCGCTTCGAAGGCGAGAACCGCACGCAGCGCCTTGTGAAAACCATCGGCGCTGGAATCGAGTTTGCGAATCTTGATAGACATGCTGGTTTTCCGTTTTGCTGATGGCGCGCCGCGTCGTGCGGCTCGCCTAATTTCCCGTTGCCGCCGAGGCGCGCTCGAAGGCGTCGAGGAACGGCCTGAGCGCCGCGCGCTTCAACTTGAGCGCCGCCTGATTCACGACGAGCCGCGATGAAATCTGCATGATTTCTTCGACCTCGACCAGATTGTTCGCCCGCAGCGTGCCGCCCGAGCTGACGAGATCGACGATTGCGTCCGCGAGGCCGACGAGCGGCGCGAGTTCCATCGACCCGTACAGTTTGATCAGATCGACGTGGACGCCCTTCGCCGCGAAATGCTGACGCGCCGTTTCCGTGTACTTTGTCGCGACCTTCAGGCGCGCGCCCTGGCGCACCGCGCTCGCATAGTCGAAACCGTTTTTCACGGCCACCGACATCCGGCAACGCGCGATGTCCAGATCGACAGGTTGATACAGACCGCTGCCGCCGTGCTCGATCAGCACGTCCTTGCCCGCGACGCCGAAATCAGCCGCGCCGTATTCGACGTAGGTCGGCACATCGGTCGCGCGCACGATGATCACGCGCAGATTCGGGTTCGTGGTCGGCAGGATCAGCTTGCGCGAACTCTCCGGATCTTCGGCCACCTGCACGCCGGCGGCGGCGAGCAGCGGCAGCGTTTCCTCGAAGATACGCCCTTTCGACAGCGCGAGCGTGAGGGGCGCGCTCCGCTCGACCGACGACGAAGTCTGCGGCAGCGAGCTCATTGCTCGCTCCCGCTGCCCTTGATGCGGCGCACGTTCGCGCCGACCGCCGTCAGTTTCGATTCCATGCGGTCGTAGCCGCGATCCAGATGGTAGATGCGGTCGATCAGCGTTTCGCCGTCCGCGCACATCGCCGCG
This sequence comes from Caballeronia novacaledonica, assembly GCF_900258035.1. Taxonomy (GTDB): domain Bacteria; phylum Pseudomonadota; class Gammaproteobacteria; order Burkholderiales; family Burkholderiaceae; genus Caballeronia; species Caballeronia novacaledonica. Next base: position 17,054 of record NZ_OGTP01000024.1, read on the forward strand.
ATCACGAGACTCGCGGACGCGCGCAGATCGGTTGCCATGACCTTCGCGCCGGAGAGTTTCTCGACGCCGCTGACGAGCGCCGTATTGCCGTCGATCGTGATGTGCGCGCCGAGACGGTTCAGTTCCTGCACGTGCATGAAGCGGTTCTCGAAGATCGTCTCGACCACTTGCGACGTGCCGTTCGCGATCGTGTTCAGCGCCATGAACTGCGCCTGCATGTCAGTCGGGAACGCGGGATATTCGGACGTGCGGATATTCACCGCGGCCGCGCGCTTGTCCATGCGCACGCGCATCCAGTCGTCGCCTTCCTCGATGCTCACGCCCGCTTCGCGCAGCTTGGCCGTCACGGCGTCCAGCAGATGCGAGCTCACGCGACGCAGCGTGACATCGCCGCCCGCCGCCGCGACCGCGCACAGGAACGTGCCGGCCTCGATGCGATCCGGCACGACGTCGTGCTTCGCGCCATGCAGCTTGTCGACGCCCTGAATCACCAGACGGTCCGTGCCGATGCCGTCGATCTTCGCGCCCATCTTCACGAGCAGATGCGCGAGGTCGCTCACTTCCGGTTCGCGCGCCGCGTTCTCGATGACCGTCTCGCCTTCGGCCAGCACCGCCGCCATCAGCAGGTTTTCGGTGCCGGTGACGGTGATCATGTCGGTGATGATGCGCGCGCCCTTCAGACGCTTCGCGCGCGCTTCGATGAAACCGTGCTCGATGTTGATCTCGGCGCCCATCGCCTGCAAGCCCTTGATGTGCTGATCGACCGGACGCGCGCCGATCGCGCAGCCGCCGGGCAGCGACACCTTCGCCTCGCCGAAGCGCGCGACGAGCGGACCGAGCACGAGAATCGACGCGCGCATCGTCTTGACCATTTCGTACGGCGCGATCAACTTGTCGAGCTTCGACGCGTTGAGGTTCACGCTGCCGTCGCCGGACACTTCGGACTGCACGCCCATCTGGCGCAGCAGCTTGACCATCGTGCGCACGTCCTGAAGATTCGGCACGTTCGACAGATGGACGTCGTCCGCGGTGAGAATACTCGCGCAAAGAATGGGCAAAGCCGCGTTCTTCGCGCCCGATACGGTGATTTCGCCAGAGAGCTTCGTGCCCCCCGTGATGACCAATTTGTCCATTGCTTGTCCTTCGACCGAGCTTCCTGCTGCGGAGCCGTTTTCGGCGCCACGGTTGTCTTGAATGAATCGCACTATTTACTGCCTTTGTCTGCCGGTGATGCCGGTGTTACGTAAGTTGAGTCGTGTGACCTGATTGGCTTCGCCGGGTGGACTCAGGCCGATTTCCACTCGTCGGGGGTGAGGGTCTTCATGCTGAGCGCATGAATCTCCTCGCGCATGCGCTCGCCGAGCGCCGCATAAACCAGTTGATGACGCGCGATCAGACGCTTGCCGACGAACGCATCGCTCACGATGGTCGCGAAAAAGTGCTGGCCGTCGCCTTCCACTTCGAGATGCTGGCAGGACAAGCCGCCAGCGATGTAGTCCTTCACTTGCTCCGGAGTCGGCAACATGGAAGTCTCCTTGAATTAGTGACGCAGCTTGTAGCCGCTCGCGAGCAAACGCACGGCGACGAGCGCCAGCACGGCCAGAAATCCGCCGACGATGCCGAGACTCACCAGCGGATTCACGTCGGACAGGCCGAAGAAGCCGTAACGAAAGCCGTCGATCATGTAGAAGAACGGATTCAGATGCGACACCGCGCGCCACACGGGCGGCAGCGAATGTGTCGAGTAGAACACGCCGGAAAGAAACGTGAGCGGCATGATCAGGAAGTTCTGAAACGCGGCCAGTTGATCGAATTTGTCGGCCCAGATGCCGGCGATCAGACCCAGCGTGCCGAGAATGCCCGAACCGAGGATCGCGAACGCAATGATGTAGAACGGCGCGGAAAAAGACATCGGGATGAACCATATCGTCACGATGAACACGCCAAAGCCCACGCACAGCCCGCGCACGACCGACGCCAGCACGTACGCGAAGAACATTTCCCAATGCGCGATTGGCGGGAGCAGCACGAATACGAGATTGCCGGTGATCTTCGACTGGATCAGCGACGACGAACTGTTCGCGAACGCGTTCTGCAGCACGCTCATCATCACGAGGCCGGGCACGAGAAAGCTCGTGTAACCGACGCCCGGATACACCTGCACGTGCCCCGACAGCGCGTGTCCGAAGATGGTCAGATACAGCAGCGCCGTAACGACCGGCGCGAGCACGGTCTGAAACGAAACCTTCCAGAAGCGCAGCAGCTCCTTGTATAACAACGTCTGGAAACCGCTCATGAAAGCCCCTCGACCACTTCCGGCTCGTTCATCACCTGCACGAACACGTCTTCCAGATCGGCCTTGCGCACTTCGATTTCGTCGAACGTGCAGCCTGCCGCGCGACATTTCGCGAGAATGGGCTCGACTTCGTCGTAGCTCGCGAGGCGCAGCAAGTGCTGCGTGCCCGACACCGCGTGCGGATCGACTTCGAGCGCGCGCAATTCGGCGGGCAACGCGCCGTTCGACAGACGCAAATACAACTGCATGCCCGAGAAACGCTGCAACAGCGTGCTCGTGCGTTCGAGCGCGACGACTTCCCCGCGACGAAGCATCGCGAGCCGATGGCACAGCGATTCGGCTTCTTCGAGATAGTGGGTCGTCAGCACGATCGTGTGACCTTCGCGATTCAGTCGCGAGATGAATTTCCAGAGCGTCTGCCGCAATTCGACATCGACGCCGGCGGTGGGCTCGTCGAGCACGATCACGGGCGGACGATGCACCAACGCCTGCGCGACGAGCACACGGCGCTTCATCCCGCCCGACAGCGCGCGCGTGTTCACGTCGGCTTTTTCGGTGAGATCGAGATTGGCCATGACCTCGTCGATCCAGTCGTCGTTGTTGCGCAAGCCGAAATAGCCCGATTGAATCCGGAGCGATTCGCGCACGGTGAAGAACGGATCGAACACCAATTCCTGCGGCACCACGCCGAGCGCGCGCCGCGCCGCCCGGAAGTCGCTGACGACATCGTGGCCGCGCACGGAGATCGTGCCGCTATCGGCGCGCGCCAGACCGGCCAGAATGCTGATCAACGTGGTTTTGCCCGCGCCGTTGGGACCGAGCAAGCCGAAGAACTCGCCCTCTTCCACCGTGAGACTCACGCCTTTGAGCGCCTGGAGATCCTTGTAGCGCTTCCTGACGTTTCGGATTTCTATGGCTGACATGTAGACAGTGCGCGCGCCGCGCACGGCCGCGCCTCGAATGTGCGGATTTTCGCTTCACGGACCCGGGCCTGGACCAAAAAGGGCCGGGTTCGGGCCCGAAAAAAACGTTTGATTATAGGGCAAAGCGGCTTGAGCCGACTTCGGAGCGATCCTGATTGCGGCAGCGAAGCGTGCTGCCGCCGTTCTGCGCGGAGTCAGAACAGGATCAATGTCGGAACGAGAGAAGCGTGTCGACGCCGTAGGCTCGCGCGAGACTGACGAGCCCGGAAGGAAGATTGACGACGCCCAATGCGGCGCCGCGCGCGGACGCGGCGCGCTGCCATGCGAGCAGCACGGCGAGCGCGGAGGAGTCGAAGCGCGTGAGCGGCGCGCAATCGACTTCGGTCGCGCCTGCTGCGATGCGCGACAGACCCGATTCGAGCGCCGCCTTCGCGCTCTCGTGGGTCAGGGTCGCGGCCGTCTGGAAACGGCCGCCCGTGGCCACTGTGCTCACGATGCCTTGCCGCCCGCGAGCTGCTGGTTACGCTGCGTCAGGAACTGCAGCAGACCGCCCACGCCGTTCTGCGAGATCTGCTCGTTGAACTGCTGCTGATAAGCCTGAATCAGCCACGCGCCGAGCACGTTGATGTCGTACACGCGCCAGCCTTGCGCCGTCTTGTACAGGCGATAGTCGAGTTCGACCGGCGAGCCGTTGTTCATCACGACCGAACGGACCACGACGTCGGTGTCTTCCGGATTCGCGCGGAACGGCTTGTACTGGACCGTCTGGTTGCGCACCTGAGCGAGCGCGCCCGAGTACGTGCGGATCAGCAGCATCTTGAACTGCTCGACGATCTGCTTTTGCTGCTCCGGCGTCGCCGAGTTCCAGTTGCGGCCCATCACGAGGCGCGTCGTGCGCGTGAAATCCGTGTACGGCAGGATTTTCTGGTTGACGAGTTCGGTGATCTTGTTGATATCGCCCGACTGGATCTTCGGGTCCGACTTGATGTCGTCAAGGACTTGCTGCGTCACCGTCTTGATCAGCGTGTCGGGCGAGCTCGAATCGACGCTTTGCGCCGACGCCGCGCCGCAAACCGCCATGAACATCGCGAAGAGGGGAAGAAGTAGAAGTTTTTTCATCACAGATCCCGCAAAAGTAAAGGCTTCGGTTTGAGCGCGCCGCCTGTTCCGAGTTCAGGCGGCACGGCGGCCAAAGCGTAAGAAACGTCGTTAGATATGTTACCGCGCGTTAGCGAAAACCCGCTCAACGCAAGCGGAATGAAGGGAAGTTAGGCGGAACGTACTGGTTTCCCGGTACCGTGTTGCTCGGCCCGCTCGCCGGAGCAGGTGCAGCCGCCGTGCCCGAAGCAGGCGCCGCTCCCGCCGCCGGCGCCGCCGTTGCCGATGCGCCTTCCGGAGCAGCCGCGCCCTCGTCGCTGTAGTTCGGCAGCGGCGCTTCACCGTAATCCGGCATGCTGCTTTCGCCACCGGAGATCAGATACTGACGGCGTTGCAGATACGTGTTGCGCACGAACGAGTACTTGTCGAGCGCGGCATCGGCGAGCACATCGGTCGCGCCCAGGAGATTCGCGCGGATATTGACGAGGTTCACGCCATACAGCGCCCAGCTCACCGAATCCGGGCTGACGTAGGTGAGCGGATTGCCGAAATAGTCGACGACGAGACCCGCCGAATCCCGCACCGTGCTCGGCCCGAGCAGCGGCAGCACGACATACGGGCCGGACGGCACGCCATAGTGGCCGAGCGTCAGGCCGAAATCGCCCGAGTGCTTCGGCAGCTTCGCGATGGTCGCGACGTCGAACAGGCCGCCGACGCCGAACAATGTGTTGATCGCGACGCGCATGATGTCCGACACGCCATCCGCAATCTTCAACTGCGCCAGATTGTTCGCGGCAATGTAGACGTCGCCGATATTCGAGAAGAAGTTGGTCACGCTGTTGCGCACCGGCTCCGGCACGGCCCACACGTAACCCTTCGCCACCGGCTTCAACGCGTACTGATCGACCTTGTCGTTGATCGTGAACATCGTGCGGTTGTAGCTCTCGAACGGGTCCCCTTTGGTCGGCGTCGTTACCGTCGCGCAGCCGGTGAGCGCGACCGCGCCCGCCACGATGATTGCGCGCCGCATCCCCATCGCCCGCATGGTGTTCTCCTTATTGAGCCGGTGCCGAGGCGGCGTTCGCCCCGGCCGCACCCGATGCGCCCATTGCGCTCGCCGCGCCCGGGAAAGCCGGTGCGGGCGCGGGCGCTGCCGGCGCCGCCGGTGATTTCGAGGCGCCGGAATCCGCCGCCTTGTTGTAGAGGAACTGGCCGATCAGGTTTTCGAGGACCACGGCCGATTGCGTCATCGTGATGGTGTCGCCGTTCTTCAGCATTTGTTCGTCGCCGCCCGGCTCGAGGCCGATGTACTGCTCACCGAGCAAACCCGACGTCAGAATCTTCGCGGACGAGTCCTCCGGAAACTGATACTGCTTGTCGATATCGATCGTGACGACGGCCTGATAGGTGTGCGGATCGAAGCCGATACCGCCGACGCGCCCGACCGTCACACCCGCGCTCTTGACCGGCGCGCGCGCCTTGAGCCCGCCGATGTTGTCGAACTTGAGCTTCACCGCGTACGTTGGCTGAAACGACAGGGAGCTCATGTTGCCCGCCTTCAGCGCGAGAAAGAGCAGCGCCACGAAACCGAGCACCACGAAGAGGCCGACCCAAAAGTCGAGAGCAGTCTTTTTCATCGTCTTCCCAAAGAGAATCTTTTCGCAGATGGCGCGTGACGGTCTGTGCCCTTCACAACGCCCGCGCCTTGCCCGGCGCCTGCGCTTGGTCCATTAGCTGAACATCAATGCGGTCAGCAGGAAATCCAGCCCGAGCACGGCCAGCGACGCGTACACGACGGTTTTCGTCGTCGCTCGCGACACGCCTTCCGGCGTCGGTTTCGCTTCGTAGCCCTGGAACAGCGCGATGAACGTCACCGCGAAGCCGAACACGATGCTCTTGATGACGCCATTGCCGACATCGCGCCACACATCCACGCCGCCTTGCATCTGCGACCAGAACGCGCCCGGATCGACGCCGATCAGAATCACGCCGACGACATAGCCGCCAATGATGCCGACCGCGCTGAAAATGGCCGCCAGCACCGGCATGGCGATGATGCCCGCCCACATGCGCGGCGCGACGACCACTCTGAGCGGATCGACCGCCATCATTTCCATTGCGGTGAGTTGCTCGCCCGCCTTCATCAGCCCGATTTCGGCGGTGAGCGACGTGCCCGCGCGCCCCGCGAACAGCAGCGCCGTGACGACCGGCCCGAGCTCCCGCACGAGCGACAGCGCGACGAGCAGGCCGAGCGCCTGCTCCGATCCATAGCGGCTCAGCGTGTAATAGCCCTGCAAGCCGAGCACGAAGCCGACGAACAGTCCCGACACCGCGATGATGACGAGCGAATAATTGCCGACGAAGTGAACTTGTTTCGTGACGAGACGCGGGCGCCGCAACAGCGGGAAGAATTCGAGCACGAGGCGCAGGAACATGCGCGTCGCGTAGCCGGCGGTGCCGAAGCCATCGAGCACCCAGCGTCCGAGCGCGCTGATCATGCCTGCCCTCCGATGCCGAAATCGGCGGCGAGCGGCGTGCCCGCGTAGTGGAACTTGAACGGGCCGTCCGGCGTGCCGTCGATGAACTGGCGCACGGTCGGGTCTTGCGACGCGCGCAGTTGCGCCGGCGTGCCTTCGGCGTGAATGCCGCCGTTCGCGATGAAATACACGTAGTCGGCGATGGCGAACGATTCCGGCACGTCGTGCGTGACGAGAATGGAGGTTGCGCCGAGCGCGTCGTTGATCGTGCGGATGAGTTGCGCCGTGATGCCGAGCGAAATGGGATCGAGGCCCGCGAACGGTTCGTCGTACATCATAAGCTGGGGATCGAGCGCGATGGCGCGGGCGAGCGCCACACGGCGCGCCATGCCGCCCGAAATTTCCGACGGCGCGAGATCGCGCGCGCCGCGCAGACCGACTGCGTTCAGCTTCATCAGCACGAGATCGCGGATCAGCGCTTCGGGCAGATCGGTGTGCTCGCGCAGCGGAAACGCCACGTTTTCGAACACGGTCTGGTCCGTAAACAGCGCGCCGAACTGGAACAGCATGCCCATCTTGCGGCGCAGCGCGTACAGACCTTCGCGCGTCTGCGTGCCGACGTCCTGTCCGTCGAACATGACCTGGCCGCGGCTCGCCTTCACGAGGCCGCCGACCAGCCGCAGGGTCGTGGTTTTGCCGCAGCCTGAGCCGCCCATGACCGCAACCACCTGACCACGCGTAAAACGCATGTTCAGGTTCGACAGTACGAGCCGGTCGCCGTAGCCGAAATCGACGTCGCGTAGCTCCAGCAGAGTCTCGGAAGAAGCAGGCACTGGGTAAGAGATTCCGTTGACGCAAAACGCCGAATTATAGGGCCTGCGCGCAATCGGTGCTTTGCCTAGGTCGGCGCTGCTCCGCTTTTGGGATTTTTCACTATTTACCTGCAAACATTTGTTGCAGTGACGAGACCGCTGCCGCCGTATCCGGCGCTTCCGTGACCGCGCGCACGACGGCCGCGCTGCCGACGCCCGTCGCCAGAACGTCCGGCATCACCTTGGCATCGATTCCGCCGATCGCGACGAGCGGCACGCGTCCCGACAGCAACTGCACATAGCGCCTGAGCCGCGCGAGTCCTTGCGGCTTGGTCGGCATGACTTTCGTCGTGGTGGGGAAAACCGCGCCGAGCGCCAGATAGCTCGGTTCGAAATGCAGCGCCCGCAGCATCTCGTAATAGCCGTGCGTCGAGAGTCCCAGCCGCAAGCCGGCCTTCGCGATCGCGTTCAGATCGGCGGTCTGCACGTCTTCCTGACCGAGATGCACGCCGTACGCGCCCGCGGCAATCGCTTCGCGCCAGTGATCGTTGATGAAAAGCTGCGCGTCATGCCGTCGCCCCGCCTCGACCGAGCGTGCGATTTCGCGTTTCAAATCGGCGGTGTCGGTCGTCTTGCGGCGCAATTGCGCGGTGCGCACGTCGAGATCGAGCACGCGTTCGACCCAGTCCGCGCTCGGCAGCACCGGATACAGGCCGAGACGATCCGGGCACGCCGGAAAACCGCCTTCGGGCGCCGGCGGCAAATCGGCGACGCGCGGGAAAGTCGCGAAGTCGACGGGCCACGCGTCCGCCTTGTTCTCGTCGCCCGCGCGCCAGGCGAGTGCGAGCGTCAGCGCGTCGTGCGGCTCGAAGTTGCAATCGAGGAAAGCGGCGAGCGCGGCCAGCCAATCGTCCGACCGTTCGCCTTCGAGCGCGAAGCGTTCGTCGCCACGATGCAGCGTCACGCGGCCCTCACGCGCGTCGAGCACCGCCGCGCCGCTGTCCGCGAATCGCCCGGCGTCCGCATCGTGCGATTCGGTCAGGACGATCAGATCGTCGGCCTTCGGCGCTTCCGGCGCGGTCAGGCAGATGCGCCAGCGCATCGCCGCCGCGGGCCATTCGCCGAGACGCGCGCGAATCCGCTCGGCGACTTCGATCAGCTCGTCGGCGGGTGGCCAGAAAACTTCGCGATTCAGCAAGCTCATGCCGCGCCTCCGTCCTGATGCCAGAACGGCATGCCGACGACCGGCGTGCTCGCCTGCGCGCTGTCGCGCTCGGCCATCGGACCGGCGAGAAATGCCGTGCGCCCGGCTTCGACGCCGAGCGCGAAGGCCCGCGCCATCTGCGGCGGAAACGTCGCCTGTGAGACGGCCGTGTTGAGCAGCACGCCATCGAAGCCCCATTCCATCACCTGGCACGCGTGCGACGGCACGCCGAGACCGGCATCGACGATCAGCGGCACGTCCGGCAGCCGCTCGCGCAGCGTGCGCAGCCCGTACGGATTGGTCACGCCTTTACCGGTGCCGATCGGCGCGCCCCACGGCATCAGCGCTTCGCAGCCCGCGTCGAGCAGACGCCGGCCGATCACGAGGTCTTCCGTGCAATACGGCAGCACCTTGAAGCCTTCGCGGACCAGCTTCGTCGCCGCTTCGACGAGGCCGATCGGGTCGGGTTGCAACGTGTAGTCGTCGCCGATCAGCTCCAGCTTGATCCAGGGCGTCTCGAAAACTTCGCGCGCCATGTGCGCGGTCGTGAGCACCTCGTCGACGCTCTGACAACCGGCCGTGTTGGGAAGCAGCGCGACGCCGTGGCGCTTGAGCACATCGAAAAAACCGGCTTCGCCCGTCTCCGACTGGCGGCGCAGCGCGACCGTGACCATGCCCGGCCGTGCGGCGTCGATGGAGTCGGAAAGCGATTGCAGCGACGGATAGCGCGACGTGCCAAGCAGCACGCGGCTCGGAAAGCTCTCGCCGTAGAGCGTGAGCGTGTCGGCGGTGGATAGGGTCATGATTCGATCCTTCGGTTCGGAATTCAGCCGCCCGCGACGGGCGACACGACGTCGAGCTTGTCGCCGGCGGCGAGCGTTTTGGTGGCGTGCTCGCCGCGCGCGACAAAGCTGCCGTTCAATGCGACCGCGAACGGCGGCTTCGCGCCGAACGCGGCGAGCGCTTCGGTGACGGTGGCGGCGTCGGGTAAATCGAAGACGCGCTGATTGATGTGGATGTTCATGTTTCTTTCCTGATGACTAGAGCGCCGCGACGGCGGTTTCGTCGTGGAGCAAGTCGGGCCAGCGCGCGGTTTCGCGGAATTGCGCGAAGGCTTCGTGATCGCCGAGATCGCCTGAAACGAGCGCTTCGGCCAGACGGCACGCGGCATCCGCGACTTCGGGGGCGATCATGAAGCCGTGCCGGTACAGGCCGTTCACGCGCAGAGTCCGCGCGCCGTCCCAGACAATGGCCGGCCGATGATCCGGCAAGGTCGGCCGGCAATGCGCGTTCAGTTCGAGGATGCGCGCCTCGCCGAAGCCCGGATGCACGGCGAAAGCGGCGCTCAGCAGTTCGAGCGCGGATCGCACGCTCACGGGCGACATGTCTTCGCCTTCCACTTCCGTCGCGCCGATCACGTACAGATCGTTTTCCTTCGGCGCGATATAGAGCGGATAGCGCGGATGCAGCATGCGCACGGGCCGCGAAAGTCCGATGCCCGGCGCGTGCACGCGCGCGACTTCGCCACGGATGCCGCGCAGCGCGAGCCACGCGGGCTTTCCGCCCAGACCACGGCAATCGATGATCCAGCGTGCGTCGGGCATTGCATCGACCGGCGTGTTCCAGTGCGTGCGCACGCCGCGTGCAACGAGGCCGGCCGCGAGCGCGCTCAGCGCCTGACGGTTATCCAGTTGACCTTCGTTCGGCAGCAGCCAGCCCTGCGCGAAGCGCGTCCCGAGCGCGGGCTCGGCTTGCGCAACCTGCGCGCCGGCGAGCTTGACGAAACCGCCATCGAGCAGATCGGCGGGGGAATTGGCGCGCAGACGGCGCTCGAAAAGCGGCGCCTCCGCGCGATCCGCGCCGTGCCAGACGACAAGCGTGCCGTTGCGCTGAAAGAAGACCGGCTCGGGCAATTGTTCGATGAGACGCGGCCAGCGTTCGAGCGACGCCGCCCCGAGCCCGACGACGAGCGGCTCCGCGCTCGCCGCCTCCGCGAGCGGGGCGAGCATCGCGGCGGCAACCCACGCGGCCGATTGCGTGCCGGCCGCGTCGCCGCGTTCGTAGAGCGCGACGTCATGACCCGCGCCCGCAAGCTGCCACGCGACAAGCCGCCCGACGAGCCCGCCGCCGACGACGGCGAAATCCTGCCGGCGCGGCGCGCCCTGTTCGATCCTGTTCAATTCGATGTCTCCATAGGGCGTGACGCTGCGCTGCACACGAGGAGACGGAGTACGCGATCTCGACCGTGCGGGCGCGGCGCCACATCACAAGGACGAAATCAGCGGAGAGACCGGCTCGGCAAGAATGAAACGTGCCGGGCGGAAAGGACATACCGGAAGAAACTGGAGGAATGGCGCGGATTTCGCGCGTTCTCCGGAAACTTCCCTCGCCGGTATTACCCGGATCGGGTGCAAAGGGTCTCTCTCAGCCTCGCCGCGCTGCCGGCCGTTCCGGCCGCCGATGCACGCGAAGCACCCCTGTTTCGTCGAGGATCATTAAAGCATGAAAGGCGAAGGCGCTGCAAACCGGGATTGCCCGCCTTTTATCGCGCGCGGCGGCACTCTGGCACAATGCCGCGAACATGGTTCGCCGGCCGATCGCGCGAAATTAAGCGGGCGTTAAGGGAATCCCGGAACAATCTGCGGGGCCGGGAAACGACGCGCGCGGCCCGGCCGCGGACGAAACAATCGGGCGCCCCGGGGCGCATCAGCAGGAAGCTCATGACCAACACTCGTACCGAAAGCACACAGCAGAAGGCCGACGAAGTCTCGGCCTGGAGCCTCATCAAGCCCTACTGGGTCTCGGAGGAGCGCGGTGTCGCGTGGGGCCTGCTCGTCGCGATCATCGCGATCAACATGACGGTCGTGTGGATCAATGTCCGGCTCAACAGCTGGAACGCCGACTTCTACAACGCGCTGCAGAACAAGAACGTCAGGGACTTTCCGCATCTGCTGCTGATTTTCACGGGCCTCGCGTTCGCGTACATTCTGCTCGCGGTGTACGGGCGCTATCTGCGGCAGATGCTCGCGTTCCGCTGGCGGCAATGGCTCACCAACCGGTTTCTGGAGCAATGGCTCGGCGACAAGGCGTTCTACCGCATCGAGCGCGATCGCCTCGCCGACAACCCCGACCAGCGTATTTCCGACGACCTTCAGTCCTTCGCCACCACGACGCTTTCGCTGTCGCTCGACCTGCTTTCGACGCTCGTCACGCTCGTCACCTTCATCACGATTCTCTGGACCATCGCGGGCGCGCTGACGTTCTCGCTCGGCGCCACGCCGATCACGATACCGGGTTACATGGTGTGGGCCGCCGCGCTGTATGCGATTCTCGGTTCGCTGATCATCCAGAAGGTCGGGCATCCGCTCGTGTCGATCAACTATCAGCAGCAGAAGGTGGAAGCGGATTTTCGCTTCGGGCTGATTCGCGTGCGTGAAAACGCCGAGCAGATCGCGTTCTACGACGGCATCTCCACCGAAACCGCCAACGCGAAGACCATCTTCCAGCGCATCCGCGACAACTGGTGGCTCATCATGAAGTACACGAAGCGCATGACCTTCGTGCTGAGCTTCTACGGACAGATCGCGATCATCTTCCCGATCATGGTCGCCGCGCCGCGCTACTTCGCGGGCGCGTTTTCGTTTGGCGTGCTGATGCAGATTTCATCGGCGTTCGGCACCGTCAGCGATTCGTTTTCGTGGTTCATCAACAGTTATTCGACGTTGGTCGAATGGCGCGCCACCGTCAACCGTCTGCGCGAATTCAAGCGCGTGATGCGCTCGACGCATATCCGCGAGGAAACGTCGCCGGCGACGGAACGTGGCGGCATCAATCTGCATTACACGAGCACGCCGTCGCTCACGACGAACGGCCTGATGCTCGCGCTGCCCAACGGCACGCCGCTCTCGCGCGTGGCGAACGTTTCGATCGAGCCGGGCTCGCGCTGGCTCGTCGTGGGGCCGTCGGGATCGGGCAAGAGTACGTTGATGCGCGCGCTGGCGGGCTTGTGGCCGTTCGGCGACGGCACCATCGACGCACCCGTCGATGCGAAGATGATGTTCATCCCGCAAATGAGCTATCTGCCGATCGGAACGTTGCGCGCGGCGCTCTCGTATCCGTCGCCCGGCGGCACGTTCAGCGATGACGAATCGCGCGAAGTGCTGCGTCAGTGCAATCTCGAATCGTATGCGGACCGGCTGGAGGAAAGCGCGCACTGGGCGCGGAGTCTTTCGCCGGGCGAGCAGCAGCGTCTCGCCGCGGCGCGCGTGCTGCTTCACAAGCCGGACTTCGTGTTCCTCGATGAAGCCACCAGCGCGCTCGATGCCGAGAACGAACTGCATATCTACAACACGCTCGTCGAGCGGCTGCCGAAGGCGGCGATTCTGAGCGTGGCGCATCGCGAGTCGGTGGCGATGTTCCATGACTACAAGATCGAGATCGAGCGGGCGATGGCGGAGGTTTGATCCGCTCGCAGCACAAAGCAAGAAGGCCACGCAGTTGCGTGGCCTTCTCGTTTTTACGCTCGACGGCTTACCGCGGCAATTCGCTCGATCCCATCAGATACGCATCGACCGACCTTGCGCACTGACGACCTTCGCGAATCGCCCAGACGACCAGCGACTGCCCGCGACGCATATCGCCCGCGGTGAACACCTTGTCCGCCGACGTGTAATACGCCTTGTCGCCTTCGGTGGAAGCACGCACATTCCCGCGCGCATCCTTCTCGACGCCGAACGCCTCCAGCACGGGCGACACCGGTTGCGTGAAACCCATCGCGAGCAGCACGAGATCGGCCTTCATCTCGAACTCGGAGTTCGGCACTTCCTGCATCTTGCCGCCCTTCCACTCGACGCGCACCGCGATCAGCTTCTCGACCTTGCCGTTCTTGCCCTCGAAGCGCTTCGTCGCCACCGACCAGTCGCGATCGCAACCTTCTTCGTGCGACGACGACGTGCGCAGCTTGATCGGCCAATACGGCCACACGAGCGGCTTGTTCTCTTCCTCGGGCGGCTGCGCGAGCAGTTCGAACTGCGTCACGTCCTTCGCGCCATGACGATTCGACGTGCCCACGCAGTCCGAACCCGTATCGCCGCCCCCGATCACGACGACATGCTTGCCCTTCGCCAGCAGTTGATCCGTCAGCTTGTCGCCGGCATTGACCTTGTTCTGCTGTGGCAGGAATTCCATCGCGTAGTAGATGCCTTCCAGCTCGCGGCCCGGCACCGGCAAATCGCGCGGCGTTTCCGAACCGCCCGCGATCACGACCGCGTCGAACTGTTCCTTCAGCTCGTCCGGCGTGATCGTTTCCTTCGCCGTGTTGCCGATGTACGCCGGCAGCGGATCACGGCCGATGAACACGTTCGTGCGGAACGACACGCCTTCCGCTTCCATCTGGCGCATGCGGCGATCGATCAGCCACTTCTCCAGCTTGAAGTCGGGAATGCCGTAACGCAGCAGACCGCCGATGCGATCGTTCTTCTCGAACACGACGACCTCATGCCCCGCGCGCCCGAGCTGCTGCGCGGCCGCGAGACCGGCGGGGCCCGAACCGACGACGGCGACCTTCTTGCCCGTCTTGTGCTTCGGCGGCTGCGGCACGACCCAGCCTTCGGCGAATGCCTTGTCGATGATCGCGTGCTCGATCGACTTGATGCCGACCGGATCGTCGTTGATGCCGAGCGTGCACGCCGCTTCGCACGGCGCCGGGCAGATGCGGCCCGTGAATTCCGGGAAGTTGTTGGTCGAGTGCAGCACGTTGATCGCGCTCTTCCAGTCCTGCTGGAACACGAGATCGTTGAAGTCCGGAATGATGTTGTTGACCGGACAGCCGTTGTTGCAAAACGGAATGCCGCAATCCATGCAGCGCGCGCCTTGAATCTTGGCGTCTTCATCCGTCAGCGCGGCGACGAATTCCTTGTAATGCTTGACGCGGGTCAGCGGTGCTTCGTACGCCTCGTGGCGGCGTTCGAATTCGAGAAAACCGGTTGCCTTGCCCATTTCTTTCTCTATGTACAGTGAGGGACCTGCTTCCCGATGCGCTCGCATCGGGAAGGCCTTCTATCTATGAAACCGGCTTTATGCCGCGATGGCGTCCTTCGACTTCTTCGCGCCGAGCTCGGTGAGCGCGCGTCGATACTCGGTCGGGAACACCTTGACGAACTGGCGGCGAGCCGAATCCCAGTTCTCGAGCAGCGACTTCGCACGCGGCGAACCGGTGAACTGGAAGTGACGTTCGATCAAGCCCTTGAGCAGCGCTTCGTCGGTCTTGCCGCCGTGCCACAGCGCGCGATCCACCGTGCGCTCCTGTTCGGCCTGCTGCAGCACCGGATCGAGCGCGACCATCGACTTGTTGCACTTGCCGGAGAACGTGCCGTCCGGGTCGTACACGAACGCGATGCCGCCCGACATGCCCGCCGCGAAGTTGCGGCCCGTCTCGCCGAGCACGACCACCGTGCCGCCCGTCATGTATTCGCAGCCGTGATCGCCCGTGCCTTCGACAACCGCCGTCGCGCCCGAGTTGCGCACGCAGAAGCGCTCGCCCGCGACACCGCGGAAATACGATTCGCCTTCGATCGCGCCGTACATCACCGTGTTGCCGCAGATGATGTTTTCCTCGGACTTGCCACGGAAATCGTTGGTCGGCCGAATGATGATTCGTCCGCCCGACAAACCCTTGCCGACGTAATCGTTGCCGTCGCCGACGAGATCCAGCGTGACGCCCTTCGCGAGGAACGCGCCGAAGCTCTGGCCCGCCGTGCCCTTCAACTGGATATGAATCGAGTCGTCGGGCAGGCCGTCGTGGCCGTGCTTCTTCGCGATCAGACCGGACAGCATCGCGCCGACCGTGCGGTTCACGTTGCGCACCGGCTGAATGAACGACACGTGCTCGCCCTTTTCGATCGCCGCCTTCGACTTCTCGATCAGCACGTGATCGAGCGCCTTGTCGAGACCGTGATCCTGCACGTCGACATGCTTGCGTGCGACGTCTTCCCCAACCGGCACCTGATAGAAGATGCGCGAGAAGTCGAGACCCTTCGCCTTCCAGTGCTCGATGCCCTTCTTCATGTCGAGCAGATCGACACGGCCGATCAGGTCGTCGAACTTGCGGATACCGAACTGCGCCATGATTTCGCGCACTTCTTCCGCCACGAAGAAGAAGAAGTTGACGACATGCTCCGGCTGGCCGGAGAACTTCGCGCGCAGCACCGGGTCTTGCGTCGCGACGCCGACCGGGCACGTGTTCAGATGGCACTTGCGCATCATGATGCAGCCCTCGACGACGAGCGGCGCCGTCGCGAAGCCGAATTCGTCCGCGCCGAGCAGCGCGCCGATCACGACGTCGCGGCCGGTCTTCATCTGGCCGTCGGCCTGCACGCGGATGCGGCCGCGCAGACGGTTCAGCACCAGCGTCTGCTGCGTTTCGGCGAGGCCGAGTTCCCACGGCGTGCCCGCGTGCTTCAGCGACGACAGCGGCGATGCGCCCGTGCCGCCGTCATGACCCGCGATCACGACGTGATCCGCCTTCGCCTTCGCAACGCCGGCCGCAACCGTGCCGACGCCCACTTCCGACACCAGCTTCACCGAAATGCTCGACGACGAATTCACGTTCTTCAGATCGTGAATCAGTTGCGCGAGGTCTTCGATCGAATAGATGTCGTGGTGCGGCGGCGGCGAAATCAGGCCGACGCCCGGCACCGAATAGCGCAGCTTGCCGATGTAATCCGAAACCTTGTGGCCCGGCAACTGACCGCCTTCGCCCGGCTTCGCGCCCTGCGCCATCTTGATCTGGATCTGGTCCGCCGACGACAGATACTCCGCCGTCACGCCGAAACGCCCCGACGCAACCTGCTTGATCTTCGAGCGCAACGAGTCGCCATCTTTCAGCGGGATGTCGCTGACGACTTCCTTGCCGATGATCGATTGCAGCGTGTCGCCGTTCTTGATCGGAATGCCGCGCAGTTCGTTGCGATAGCGCGTTTCGTCCTCGCCGCCTTCGCCCGTGTTCGACTTGCCGCCGATGCGGTTCATCGCGACGGCGAGCGTGGCGTGCGCTTCCGTGCTGATCGAGCCGAGCGACATCGCGCCCGTCGCGAAACGCTTGACGATGTCCTTCGCCGATTCGACTTCGTCGAGCGGAATCGCCTTCGAGGGCGACACCTTGAACTCGAACAGGCCACGGAACGTCATGTGACGCTTCGTCTGGTCGTTGATGATGTGCGCGTATTCCTTGTACGTCTGGTACGAATTGCTGCGCGCCGAGTGCTGCAGCTTGGCGATCGCGTCCGGCGTCCACATGTGCTCTTCGCCGCGCACGCGGTACGCATATTCGCCGCCCGCGTCGAGCATGTTCGCGAGAACGGGGTTGTCGCCGAATGCGTCGCGATGCAGGTGAATCGCCTCTTCCGCCACTTCGAAGATGCCGATGCCGCCGACCTTCGTCGCCGTGCCCTTGAAGTACTTTTCGACCAGTTCCGTCGACAGGCCGACGCCTTCGAAAATCTGCGCGCCGGTGTAGGACATGTACGTCGAAATGCCCATCTTCGACATGACCTTCAACAAGCCCTTGCCGACCGCCTTCGTGAAGTTGTAGATGACCTTGTCCGCCGACAGGTCGCCCTTCAGGCCATCGGCCATGTTGGCGAGCGTTTCGAGCGCGAGGTACGGATGCACGGCTTCCGCGCCGTAGCCCGCGAGCAGCGCGAAGTGATGCGTCTCGCGCGCCGAACCCGTTTCCACGACGAGACCCGTGCTCGTGCGCAGGCCATGCTGCACGAGATGCGAGTGAATCGCCGACGTGGCGAGCAGCGCCGGAATCGCGACGTTGTCGCGGTCCATCTTGCGATCGGACACGATCAGGATGTTGTAGCCGGACTTCACGGCATCGACCGCTTCCGCGCACAACGACGCAATGCGCGCCTCGATGCCTTCCTTGCCCCACGCGACCGGATAGCAGATGTTCAGCTCGTACGAGCTGAATTTGCCGCCGGTGTACTTGTCGATCGCGCGGATCTTCGCGATGTCCTTGAAGTCGAGCACGGGCTGCGACACTTCGAGGCGCATCGTCGGGTTGATGTTGGTCGTGTCGAGCAGGTTCGGCTTCGGACCGATGAACGAGTTCAGCGACATGACGAGGTTTTCGCGGATCGGGTCGATCGGCGGGTTCGTCACTTGCGCGAACAACTGCTTGAAGTAGTTGTAGAGCGTCTTGCTCTTGTTGGACATGACCGCGAGCGGCGAGTCGTTGCCCATCGAGCCGACGGCCTCTTCGCCGGACTGCGCCATCGGCGCCATCAGGAACTTGAGGTCTTCCTGCGTGTAGCCGAACGCCTGCTGACGGTCGAGCAGCGCGGCGGCTTCGCGGCGTTGCGTTTCGACGTCTTCGGCCTTCGGCTCGATTTCGTCGAGCTTGATGCGCACGGCGTCGATCCAGCTCTTGTACGGCTTCGCGTTGGACAGGTTGTCCTTCAGCTCCTTGTCCTCGATGATGCGGCCCTGCTCCATGTCGATCAGGAACATCTTGCCCGGCTGCAGACGCCACTTCTTGACGATCTTCGATTCGGGAATGGGCAGCACGCCGGATTCCGACGCGAGGATCACGAGGTCGTCGTCGGTGACGAGATAGCGCGCCGGACGCAGGCCGTTACGGTCCAGCGTCGCGCCGATCTGGCGGCCGTCCGTGAACGCGATCGCGGCGGGGCCGTCCCACGGCTCCATCATCGCGGCGTGATATTCGTAGAACGCGCGGCGGTTGTCGTCCATCAGCGTGTGCTGCTCCCACGCTTCCGGGATCATCATCATCATCGCGTGGACGAGCGGGTAGCCGGCCATCACGAGGAGTTCGAGACAGTTGTCGAACGATGCCGTGTCCGACTGGCCCGGATAGATCAGCGGCCAGAGCTTCGGCAGATCGTCGCCGAGCACGTAGGACGCGATCGCGCCGGTGCGCGCGTTCAGCCAGTTGACGTTGCCCTTCACGGTGTTGATTTCACCGTTGTGCGCGATCATCCGGTACGGGTGCGCGAGTTCCCACGCCGGGAACGTGTTGGTCGAGAAGCGCTGATGCACGAGCGCCAGCGCCGAAACGACACGCTCGTCCTGCAGGTCGCGGTAATACACGCCGACCTGACCGGCCAGCAGCAGCCCCTTGTAGACGACGGTGCGCGACGACATCGACGGCACGAAGTATTCCTTGCCGTGCTTGAGCTTGAGCGCCTGAATGCGATGGCTCGCCGTCTTGCGGATGATGTACAGCTTGCGCTCGAGCGCGTCCGTCACGACGATGTCCTTGCCGCGACCGATGAAGATCTGACGGATCAGCGGCTCGCTCGCCTTCACGGTCGGCGAAATCGGCATGTTGGAATCGACGGGCACGTCACGCCAGCCGAGCACGACTTGGCCTTCGGCCTTCACCGTGCGCTCGAGCTCCTGCTCGCACGCGAGACGCGACGCGTGTTCCTTCGGCAAAAAGATCATGCCGACGCCGTACTCGCCAGCCGGCGGCAACGTCACGCCCTGCTTGGCCATTTCTTCGCGATAGAAGCCGTCCGGCACCTGAATCAGGATGCCGGCGCCGTCGCCCATCAGCGGATCGGCGCCGACCGCGCCGCGGTGATCGAGATTTTCGAGAATCTTGAGACCCTGCTGAATGATCTCGTGGCTCTTTTTCCCCTTGATGTGGGCGACGAAGCCGACGCCGCAGGCGTCATGCTCGTTCGCAGGGTCGTACATGCCCTGCGCGGCGGGAAGCGAACCGGCTGCCGGTTGCTGATGATCGTTCATGGGGACACCGTCTCTACTGTGAGGGGCCGACTTGGCCGTTGAACCATTTTCTTGTCGCCCGGACCGTTTTTTTCAACTTGACGTGGCACGAAGCACGGTCGTGCGCGGCACGCTGCACCGCGGCAATCGCCGGAAATCGAAATATACGCGACGAATCAAAAAGATGGCAAATAAAACTTGATGATGCGACACCAATTATCGATATGGTGCAAACACGCACCGATATATTGGGGCCGCATCGAAGAATGCCGGAAAGAAACGGCGTGCCGGGAAAATTCGAGACGCCGTTTCATTTTCTGCTTCAGGATGGCCGTGCCAAGCCGTTATTGAGGCTGTGGAGTTTCGCGGATCTTGCGCGGACGCCCACGCGGCAGCGGCGACACCCGGCGGTTGGCGGCATGCGATGCCCATTCGCGATAGGCATCGCTGCCCAGCACCCAGCCTTTCAGTGTCGCTTGCAGGAGACGATTCGCTTCACGCTCGTCGAGCGGTTGCTCGCACAGCTCCTTGTACGCGTGCTGGCGTTCGAACGGCGTGTTGCCGAGCGACCAGAACAGCGGATGGTCGGTGATGAGGCCATCCAATGCGAGCCCGACGTGATGTCGAAAACTGGACCATTTGTAGTCCTGCGGCGCAGTGACGAGTTGCGCACGTACGGGCGCCATTTCGACGACGCGCGTGGCGAGCAAGAAGTAACGCTCGCCCTCGATGACCGTGGCGCGGTAGCGGCCCTCCCACAGCGTGCCGCGTCGCGTGTAACGGCGATTGAAATGCGCTACGTAACGACGTCCCACGGCCTGCATCGCTTTGGGCAGGCTGGATTCGTCGCGCGGCGTGACGAGCAGATGCACCGCTTGCGGCATCAGCGCGTAGGCATGGATGGAGAGGTGATGATCACGTGAAGCAGTCCTCAAGCAGTCGATGAAGAGCTCGTAGTCCTGGTCGTCGACGAAGGCGGGTTGCTGGTCGAGACCACGCAGGATGACATGCTGCGGCTGTTCGGGAACGTAGAGTCGTGCAAGCCGTGCCATTCTGGATATTCCGTTGGTCGCATTTGTGTTACCCCGATCGGGGGCCATTCGGAGCCGTTACGGCAGCGCGGACAAACACATGCAAGTGCCGTGCAACGAGGCCCCAAAGCCGCTCCTTGCCCTAGGGAAAATGCTCTACGGCATTGCTATGGTTTATGTGAAATGTTGTGTTCATAATGAGCGTGCTTTTTTGGAGGAGCACAAATTGAAAATAAAACAAGTCATCACGGGGATCGCGGCATTAGCATGTGTGTCCACCGCGGCACATGCGCAATCTGCTGGGTCCTTCTATGCAACTGCAGGCTGGTTTCACTTTGCCCCGCAAGACAGCAGCGGTCCGCTCAAAGAAACAAGTGTAGGCGGATCTCCGGTCAATATCGACGTTCCCGGCACCGGCGCCGGAATCTCGAGCGCTGATACGGCCGGTTTCACAGTAGGCTACTTCGCCACCGACCACATTGCAGCCGAACTCGAAATGGGCATCCCGCCGACTTTCGATCTCGAAGGCACAGGCACCTTCTCGCAGTACGGCAAGCTCGGCAGCGCGAAGCAATGGAGCCCGACGCTGCTGTTCAAATACTTCTTCAATGCCCCTACGGCGAAGCTCCGTCCGTTCGTCGGTATTGGTGTGACGCGCACCTGGTTCACTGATGCCAAGATTACGAATCAGCAATTCGAAGGCTCGGTCCTGCATGGTCCGACCACCGTCGACACGGATAGTTCGTGGGCGCCCGTGTTTAACGTCGGCGCGACTTACAATTTCACAGAACACTGGTTTGCGGGCTTTTCCGTGTCGTTCATTCCTTTGAAGGCTACTGCAAAGCTGAACACGCAGGCTCAAACGCCTGTCGGCACGCTCAATGTCCAGTCGCAAGCGAAAATCACGCTCAACCCGATCGTCACATATTTGCGCGTTGGCTATCGCTTCTAAGGTCAAACTGCCTATCGGCATGTAACGACGATTAAAGCGCAATCGCGAAAAGAAAGAAAACGCCGGCATGATTAACGCTTGCCGGCGTTTTATTTTTGTTCGCGCTTGTAAATGTGACCTCCGATGGAAAGAATCGCTTGCAGTTCTTACGGGTCGGCTGGCGCGTAAGAGTCGTTACGGTCGCGCTTACCGAGGCGTTGCGCAACGGCGAGGCACCGGCATCGAATTTGCTGCATGATGGGTTTCCCCGCCAACCTCGGGCGGGCTATCCACGACTCATCCATCGGAGCGATCTATGAACGCACTGCCAAATACGCGAGACGCCATCGGAGATTCCTGGAGCACGACGAGTCGCCGCGCACGCCGCATGGCGCGGCATGGCCGTGAAGCGGCCGAGGACATCGGCGCCGAACTCCGCACGCTGCTCAGCGAACTCGAAAGCACGCTGTCCGAAGGCACATCGGCCGACGCGGCTGCGCTGCGCGCGCAGATCAGCGACCGTCTCGACAGCGCCCGCGCACGTCTGAACGACACCCACGCGGCGCTACGCGAGCGCGCCGGCGTCGCGTTCGAAGACGCGGACGCGTATCTCCACGAAAAGCCCTGGCAGACGATCGCGCTCGTCGGCGGGTTAGCGCTGGTCGCGGGCGTCTTGCTCGCGCGCGTGCGCTGACGCCTCACTCGGACGACGCTTCCAGAAAATCCGCGCCAATGATGTCGATGCGATCCGTGCAGATCGCATCGACGCCCCATTGCGCGAGCAGACGCGCGCGCGCCGGATCGTTCACCGTGTAGGCGAGAAGCCGCAGTCCGGCATCCTTGATCTGCTTGACGAGCGTTTCGTCCAGCGTGCGATGGTTCGCGTGCAGCGACACGCACGACAGCGCCGCGGTCTGCGCGCGCCAGTTTTCCGGCACGCGCTCGTACAGCATGCCGCGCGGAAGGTTCGACGCGACATCGCGTGCGGCTTCGAGCGCCGCGTACGAGAACGACGACAACAGCGGCGCGATCTCCGCGTCCGTCCACAAATGCGCCGCCTCGCGCGCGACGAGCACACCTGTCTCCACGTCGCGCCCCTGACTCGGCTTGATCTCGATGTTCGCCGCGAGCCCATGCTTCGTGCATCGCTCGTGGACTTGCGCGAGCGTCGGCATGCGCGCGTCGGCGAATTCCGCGCTGAACCACGTGCCCGCGTCGAGCGCGCGCAGTTGCGCGTAAGTCATCGCTTTCGCGGCGCCGCGTCCGTTCGACGTGCGGTCCACCGCGTCGTCATGAAGCAGGAAGACGATATCGTCGGCGGAGAGTTTCGCGTCGAATTCGATCATCTTGTGGCCGAGGCGCGCGCCTACGTCGATCGCTTCGAGCGTATTCTCCGGCGCGAGCTTGCCGCCGCCGCGATGCGCGACGATCGCGGGATAAGGCCAGGTTCTCATCGCGTGTGCTCCGCTCAATTGGCGCGCAGTCCCGTTGCCGGGTCGAAGAAATGCAGATGCCGCGCGGGCAACGACACCCTGAGCCGCTCGCCACGTTGCGGACGATGCTCATGCGGCAAGCGCGCCGCCACGTCGTGCTTGCCCCACTTGCCGTGCGCGAGATTGTCCGCGCCGAGCAGTTCCGCCGAATCGACATCGAGCGTCGCGCTCGCGGCGCTCTCGATGCCCGGCGTCATATGCTCCGGACGAATGCCGATGATCCATTCGCGCCCGCGCATCGCGCCATTCACGCCGGATACCGGCAACGCAGGTCCCTCGCCTGCGACGATAAAAGCCGCGCCATCGTCCGACAAACGGCCTTCGAGCAGATTCATCGCCGGCGAGCCGATGAAGCTCGCGACGAACACCGTGGCCGGACGCTCGTACACTTCGGTCGGCGCGCCGATCTGTTCGGCGTGCCCCTTGTTCATCACGATGACGCGTTGCGCGAGCGTCATTGCTTCGATCTGATCGTGCGTGACATACAGGCTCGTGGTCGCGAGCCGCGCGTGCAGGCGCTGAATTTCGAGGCGCATCTGCACGCGCAGTTTGGCGTCGAGATTCGACAGCGGTTCGTCGAAGAGAAACACCGCCGGTTCGCGCACGATCGCGCGGCCCATTGCGACGCGCTGCCGCTGCCCGCCCGACAGTTCGCGCGGCTTGCGCGCGAGCAGATGTTCGAGTTCGAGTATGCGCGCCGCATTGGCGACACGCGCGTCGACGGTCTTTCGGTCTGCGCCGCCGATCTTCAGCGCGTACGCCATATTCTGCGCCACGCTCATGTGCGGATAAAGTGCGTAGTTCTGAAAGACCATCGCGATATCGCGGTCCTTCGGCTCCAGCTTGTTCACGACCTTTCCGCCAATCTCGATCGCACCGTCCGACACGCTTTCGAGTCCCGCGACCATGCGCAGCAGCGTCGACTTCCCGCAACCCGATGGACCGACCATCACGACGAACTCGCCGTCCGCGACATCGACATCGATGCCGTGCAAGACGAACGTCTTGCCGTCGTAGCTCTTCTTGACGCCCTTGAGATTCAATGCAGCCATTGTCTTATTTCTCTGAGTCCACGAGCCCGCGCACGAACCAGCGCTGCATCGTCAGGACGACGGCGAGCGGCGGCAGCATCGCGAGCAGCGTCGCCGCCATCACCAGGTGCCATTCGGTCGCGGTATCGCCCGACGCGATCATGCTCTTGATGCCGACCACCGCCGTCTGCAGCGACACTTCGTTGGTGATGAGAATCGGCCAGAGATACTGATTCCAGCCGTAAATGAACGTGATGACGAAGAGCGCCGCGATGTTCGTCTTCGAAAGCGGCAGCACCACGTCCCAGAAGAAGCGCAGCGGCCCCGCGCCGTCGATGCGCGCCGCTTCCATCAGCTCGTCGGGCAGCGTCATGAAGAACTGGCGGAACAGAAATGTCGCGGTCGCGGAGGCGATCAGCGGGAGCGTCAGTCCGGCATACGTGTTCGACAGATGCATCGACGAGACGACTTGCACCGTCGGAAAGATGCGCACTTCGACCGGCAGCATCAGCGTGATGAAGATGAGCCAGAACGCGAGATTTTTCAGCGGAAAGCGAAAGAACACGATGGCGTACGCGGAGACGATCGACACGGCGATCTTGCCGACCGAAATCACGAGCGCCATCACGAGGCTGTTCAGCAACATGAGACCGAACGGCGCGGCCGCGTTGCCGCTGCCGTGCGTCCAGATGTGCGCGACGTTCTCGAAAAAATGCGTGCTCGGAATCAGCGAAAGCGGCACGCTGAAGACTTCCTTCGCGTTCATCGTGGCCGCGCAGAACGCGACGTACACCGGAAACACGATCAGCGCGACGCCGAGCAGAAGCACCGCGTGACAGAAGATATCGAAGCCGCGACGGTTTTCGATCATGAATATTGCACCCTGCGCTCGACGAAGCGGAACTGGATCACGGTCAACGCGACGACGATCACCATCAGCACGACCGATTGCGCGCCCGAGCTGCCGATATCGAGTCCCTGAAAGCCCTCCGCGAAAATCTTGTAGATGAGCGTCTTCGTCGATTGCGCGGGGCCGCCGCCGGTCGCGGCATCGATGACGGGAAAGGTGTCGAAGAACGCGTAGACGAGGTTCACGACGAGCAGGAAGAAAGACGTCGGCGACAAGAGCGGCAGCGCGATGCCGAAGAAGCGCCGCACGGGTCCGGCGCCGTCGATGGCGGCGGCTTCGATCAGCGATTGCGGAATCGCCTGAAGGCCCGCGTAGAAAAACAGGAAGTTGTAGCTGACCTGTTTCCAAACCGACGCGAGCACGACGAGGAACATCGCCTGCGTGCCGTTGAGCGCGTGATTCCAGATGACGCCCTGCCTGGCCAACGCATACGTCACGAGCCCGATGCTCGGATTGAACAGGAACGACCACAGCACGGCGGCGATCGCGGGCGCGACCGCGTACGGCCAGATGAGCAGCGTCTGATACGCCTTCGCGCCGCGCGTCACGCGATCGGCGCAAGCGGCGAGCAGAAGCGAGATCACGAGTCCCGACACGGTGACGAGGGAGCAAAAGATCATCGTCGTGCTGAACGACGAGAGATAGAGCGGATCGGCGAACAACTGCCTGAAGTTCGCCAGCCCGACGAACTCGCTCGACGTGCCGAACGCGTCCTGGCTTTGCGTCGCCTGCCAGAGCGCCTCGCCGGCCGGCCAGAGAAAGAACAGCGCGGTGATCGCGAGTTGCGGCGCGACGAGCAGATACGGCAGGACGCCCGTATCGAAACGAGACCGTTTTTCCATGCGTGGCGCATCCAGAGGCGCCCGCGCTTTCGGGCGCGGGCGTGAGGCCTTAATTGCCGGTCTTCTCGAAGCGGCGCAGCAGTTCGTCGCCGCGTTGCACCGACGCGTCGAGCGCCTGCTGCGGCGTCTTCTTGTCGGCCCAGACCTGCTCCAGCTCTTCGTCGACGACCGTGCGGATCTGCGGCATGTTGCCGAGACGCAGGCCCCTCGTGTACGGCAGCGGCGGCTTGTTCAACATCTGTTTGATGGCGATGTCCGCGCCGGGATTCTTCTCGTAGAAGCCCTGTTTCTGCGTGAGTTCATACGCGGCCTGCGTGACCGGCAGATAGCCCGTGTCCTGATGCCACTTCGCCGCGACTTCCGGCGTCGAGAGATAGGCGAGGAATTTCGCGACGCCCTTATAGACGGCCGGATCCTTGCCCGACAACACCCACAGACTCGCGCCGCCGATGATCGCGTTCTGGGGCGCGCCCTTCACGTTCGCGTCGTAGGGCATCATGCCGACGCCGTAATCGAATTTCGCGAATTTCGCGATGGTGGCGCGCGAGCCCGACGAGTTCGTGATGATGCCGCAGTCGCCGCTATAGAACTTCGACACCGGCTCGTCCTTGCGCCCGACATACGTGAACGTGCCTTCCTTCGCCATGTTCTGCAGGAACTGGATGTGCGCGACCTGCAACGGCTTGTTGAATTCGAGCTTGGCGTCGAGACCGTCGAAGCCGTTGTTCTTCGTCGCGAACGGCGCGGCATGCCACGCGCTGTAGTTCTCGAGATGGATCCAGCTTTGCCAGCCCGACGAGTAACCGCACGAATAACCGGCGGCCTTCAGCTTCTTCGCGTCGGCTTCGACATCGGCCCAGGTTTTCGGCGGCTGGTTCGGATCGAGACCGGCTTTCTTGAACGCGTCCTTGTTGTAGTAGAGAACGGGCGTCGAACTGTTGAACGGCATGGAGATCAGATGGCCGGTCTTCGCGTCGCTGTAATAACCGGCGATGGTCGGCACGAACGCCTTTTCGTCGAGCGGCACGCCGGCCTGCCTGAAGACGTCGGAGACCGGAATGACGGCCTTCTTCGCCTGCATCATCGTCGCGGTGCCGACTTCGTAGACCTGGAGGATGGCGGGCGCGTTGCCGCTGCGATACGCCGCGATGCCCGCCGCGAGCGCCTGGTCATACGTGCCCTTGAACACGGGAACGATCTTGTAATCGCTCTGCGACTTGTTGAAGTCGTTGGCGATGTCGTTCACACGCTCGCCCAGCGCGGCTTCCATCGCGTGCCAGAACTGGATTTCCGTCGCGGCGTGCGCGGCGGTGCTGACGCCGAAGGCCAGAACGGCCGCGACCGAAATCGTGCGGAACAAGGGCTTGCAGCTCATCGATGAGTCTCCTTTGAAGGATTCGCGCTTGAAACGCGCGATATTAGTTGTTGTCGATGACAAACAAGCGTTGATACTCTTTCAGCGCATAGCGGTCGGTCATGCCCGCGATGTAATGCGCGATGAGCCGCGCCTGCGAGCTGTCGTGGCTGGCAGAAGGCGCGTCGTTCGCGGATTCTTCCGTCACCGGTCCGCGCGACTGATAGGCGGGCGGCAAGAGACGCGGATCGTCGGTGAAGGCTTCGAAGAGGCCCGTCACCACGCGCTTCGCCTTGTTGGCCATGCGCATCACGCGATAGTGCCGGTACAGGTTCTTGAACAGAAAGCGCTTGAGTTGCGCCGCCTGCGCCGCGACTTCATCGCTGTGCGCGACGAGCGTCGGCGCATTGCGCACGGCGTCGAGCGAATCCGGCGCGACGCGTTCGAGATTGCGGCTCGTCGCCTCGATCAGATCGACGATCAACGTGTTGATGATCCGGCGGATCGTCTCGTGGATGAGCCTGCGCCCTTCGATGTCCGGATAGTCGGCGCGCGCCGCTTCGAAGTGCGTGAGCCATAGACTCACTTCGGAAAGCTGATCGAGCGTGATGAGGCCGGAGCGCAGGCCGTCGTCCACGTCGTGATTGTTGTACGCGATTTCATCGGCGACATTCGCGATCTGCGCTTCGAGCGACGGCTGCTTTCCCGTAAGAAACCGCTCGCCGAGTTCGCCGAGCTTGCGCGCATTCTCGCGCGAGCAATGTTTGAGGATGCCTTCGCGCGTCTCGAAGCAGAGGTTCAGGCCGTTGAAGGCGCCGTAATGCTCTTCGAGCTGATCGACCACCGCGAGGCTTTGCAGATTGTGCTCGAAGCCGCCGTGATCCCGCATGCATTCGTGCAGCGCGTCCTGTCCGGCGTGCCCGAACGGCGTGTGGCCGAGATCGTGCGCGAGCGAGATGGCTTCGACGAGATCCTCGTTCAGCCTCAGATTGCGTGCGACCGAACGCGCGATCTGCGCGACTTCGAGACTGTGCGTGAGACGCGTGCGGAAGAGATCGCCTTCGTGATTGACGAAGACCTGCGTCTTGTATTCGAGCCTGCGAAACGCGGTCGAATGCACGATGCGATCGCGGTCGCGCTGAAACTCCGTGCGCGCCGCCGGCGGCGTTTCGGCGAAGCGCCGTCCGCGCGATTGCGACGCGTGCGCGGCATACGGCGCGAGATGCGCCTCGAACGCGAGCGTCGGAAGTTGCTGTTCTGTTTCGCTCACCGGCTGCTCCGAATCGTCGTGGTTCTGGCCGCCGCTCGCGGATCAGACGCTGGCTGCGAGCGTCGCGCGCACGGCGTGATCGGGCGCGCTCGTGATCTCGGTCGCGCCGAAGCGGGTCAACAGAATGAATTTGATCTCGCCGGCTTCGGCCTTTTTGTCGATCTTCATCAGATCGACGTAGCGGTCGTCACCGAGTCGAGGTGCCGAGACCGGCAGCTTCGCCGCTTCGATCACGCGCACGAGGCGCTGACGCGCGGCTTCGTCGAGCTTGCCCAGGCGCACGGACAAATCCGCCGCCATGACCATGCCGCAGCCGACCGCTTCGCCGTGCAGCCATTCGCCGTAGCCGAGCCCGGCTTCGATCGCATGGCCGAACGTATGGCCGAAATTGAGAATGGCGCGCTGGCCGCCTTCGCGCTCATCCGAAGCGACTACCGACGCCTTGATCTCGCACGAACGCTTGACGGCGTGCGCGAGCGCGTTGTCGTCGCGGCGATTCAGCGCGTCGATGTTGGCTTCGATCCAGTCGAAAAATTCGGCATCCGCGATGGCCGCCGTCTTGATGACTTCCGCGATGCCCGCCGCCAGTTCGCGCTCCGGCAACGTGTGCAGCGCGCCGATATCCGCGATGACCGCCTGCGGCTGATAGAACGCGCCGATCATGTTCTTGCCGAGCGGATGATTGATGCCCGTCTTGCCGCCGACCGACGAATCGACTTGTGAAAGCAGCGTGGTCGGCACTTGAATGAACGGCACGCCGCGCATGTAGCACGCCGCCGCGAAACCCGTCATGTCGCCGACGACACCGCCGCCGAGCGCGATCAGCGTGGTCTTGCGATCGGCGCGTTCGGTGAGCAATGCATCGAAGATCGTGTTGAGCGTTTCCCAGTTCTTGTGCGCTTCGCCATCGGGCAGGACCACCGTGGTCACTTTCTTGCCGAGCGGTTCGAGCGCGGCGCGCAGCCGGTCGCCGTAGAGCGGATCGATGGTGGAATTCGTGACGATCGCCACGGACGCGCCCTTGATATGCGGCGCGAAGAGCTCAGTGCGGCCGATCAGGCCCGCACCGATATGAATGGGATAGGCGCGCTCGCCGAGCTCGACATTGACGGTGATCGTTGGGGTAATCATGGCGGACATTATGACTCAGCCGACTTGACGACGCCGGCCACCTCCAGTTGCATCAGGACCATGTTGACGAGCGCGTTGACGGTCGGCCGCCCCGTTTCCACGACGAAATGCGCGCATTCGTGATACAGCGGATCGCGCGTCTGAAAGAGTGCTTCGAGCTTGCCGCGCGGATCTTCGGTCTGCAAGAGCGGCCGATTCTTGTCGCGCCGCGTGCGCTGCCAGAGATCGTGCGGATTGGCGCGCAGATAAATGACGATGCCGCGATTCTTCAGATGTTCGCGATTCTCCGGCCGCAGCACCGCGCCGCCGCCCGTCGCGAGCACGATGCCGCTGCGCTGCGAAAGCTCGTCGATGACGTTCGCCTCCCGCTGACGAAAACCCGTTTCGCCTTCGAGTTCCCAGATTACCGGGATGCGTGCGCCCGTGCGCGCCTCGATCTCCTGATCCGAATCGATGAACGAGCGCTGCAGACGGCGCGCAACCGCACGGCCCACGGTGGTTTTGCCCGCCCCCATGAGTCCGACGAAAAAAATGTTCGCGTTCGCGTGCCCTTCCTGCAACCTGGATCCTTTAACAGTATCGAATTTCTTCGTGCGGCAGCTTAAGGGCAAACCGCCCGCTTTGTCGAGTCGGCCCGCCCGCGAGCCGGCGTTCAGCCGCCCGATGCAATCACCTGCGGCGTAATCAATATGACGAGTTCGCTCTTCGAGCTGCGCCGCGCGTCGTGACGAAACAGCCAGCCGAACACAGGCAATTTCGACAGTAGCGGCACGCCGGTCGTGTCGTCGCGTTCGTCGTCGGAATAAATGCCGCCGATCGCCACGGTGCCGCCGTTTTCCACTTCCACGCGCGTCTGGACATGCTTGGTATGGATGGCCGGCCCGTTCGCCGTCTGCTCGCCGAGACTGTCTTTCGTGATGTCGAGATCGAGAATGACGTGGCCGTGCGGCGTGATCTGCGGCTCAACCTCCAGTTTGAGCGTTGCGCGCCGAAACTGCACGCCCGACATGCCGTTGCCGACCTTTGCCTGATACGGCACGTCCACGCCCTGCTCGACGATGGATTTCATCCGGTCCGCCGTCACGACACGCGGACGCGAGACGATTTGTCCGCGCCCTTCGGCCTCCAGCGCGCTCAGTTCGAGATTGAGCAGCCGGGTCGCCTGCGCGACGAACAGCGTGAGCCCGGCGGTCGCCGCATCGAAACCGCTGATCGGCCCCGCCGACAGATCGTATACCACACCGTCCTTGCCGCCCGCCAACCCGGCCGACGGATCGTTCTGCGGCGCGACGCCCAGCTTGACGCCGAGATTTCGCGACAACCCCGCCTCGCCCTCCACGATCTTCGCTTCGATCATCACCTGCGGCGTCGGCTTGTCGATCAGCGCGATCAATTCGGCGATCTGCCGGACGCGCGCGTCGAGGTCGGTGACGAAGAGCAGGTTCGTGCGCGCATCGGCGATGGCGGTGCCACGCTTCGACAGTACGCGCTGACTGCCCGAACCGGTCAGCGTCTTGCGCAGGTCTTCCGCCCGCGAATAGCGCAGCACGAACGTGCGGCTCGCGAGCGGTTCGAGGTCCGCCGCGCGCGCGTGTGCTTCGAAGCGCAGCTTTTCGCGCGCGGCGAGTTCGGCGAGCGGCGCGACCCAGATCACGTTGCCGTGCCGTTCCATCGCTAGACCGTTGACTTCGAGGAGCGTGTCGAACGCGCGGCGCCATGGCACGGCGACGAGGTTCATCGACACCTGTCCGCGCACCTTTTCGCTGGCGACGATATTCAACCCCGTGAAGCGCGCAAATGCCTGCAGCGCGGCGCCGAGGTCGGCGTTTTTCAGGTCGAGGGTGATCGGCTTGCTGCCGTCGCCTGTTTCGTTCGTTGCGCTGCTCAGGCGTTCGAGTTCCGGCAAGGGCACGGGCGGACCTTCCAGCGCATCCGTTGTTTCGGTCGCGGGCTTGGCGGGCGCGGCAGCTTCCGCAGTCTGAGCGACGACGGGCATGTCGGGTATGAGCGGATCGACAGGCTGAGCGTTGAACGATGCGGGCAGCGGCGGCAAAGGCGCAATGATCGTATCGGCGCTTTCGGCCGCGTGCGCTGCGTGCGCGAACAGCAGCAGGGCCGCGCCCGTTGCCGCCAATCTGAGTGAAAGCTTCGCGAACCGGCTCACTTGCGATCCTCCGTGAACGTCACCTGGCGCGGGATGCCATCGGTGCGGGCGAGTTCGATCGCACGCGGCATGACACGCCCGAGCCATTCGTCACCGATCTTCTGGCCCGGCGTGAAGCCGTCGACATCGCGGCCGGTTTGCAGGAGCGCCATCGCGCGACGACGCTCGACGAACGTGCCCACGAGCAGCATGTCCCCGGCCTGGGCCGCAGCGTCCGCACTGCCGAACGGATCGACGACGAACGCATCGACGCGTGACGGCACGGCGAGCGATACAGCCGGCAGCGTCTCGAAGATGCGCAGCGTCGCTTCGATGGCGAGCGTGCCCGGCTGTCGCTTGATCTGCACGCTCTCGGGCACGACGAGCCGCGGCAGACCGGCGAGCGCTTCCAGGAACCGGCGAATTTCGGGGAAGGTGCCGTCCGCGCGCAGTTTGAGCACGCGTTCGGGGAGCGGTCCATGAACCTTTGGATCGCTGCTCCTGCCCGCAACCGGCTCGATCTCCGCGACGCGCAAACCGCTCTGCGTGGCGAGATCCGCGACGGCGCGCAACGCGTCGGCGGCGCTCCAGTGCTCCGGCTCCATGCGGCCCGACGCCGCCCGCGCTCGCAGGGCAGGCAGTTCGGCCGCGATACGCCCCGCGTCCTGCACCTTCGCTTGCGTCGCCGCTAACGCGGCGCGGCTCGCGTCGATCTGATTCGCGTCGAACGTCCGCCAGGTTCGAAGACCGAGCACGAAGACGAGCAGACATAAGGCGATCGCCACGCACGCGGTCCGGCGCCGCGACCATTCATCCAGCGGCCGAAGGATCGACGGCGCACCGCGCGAACGCGATTTCGCGGCGAAGTTCATCGGGATCGTGCTCATGGACGTTTCTCCTGCGCGGCCGGACGAGCGGCCGTCGATATCGGATGCGGCTGACGTGACGCGGCTTCATCGCGCGAATGATCCGGCGCGTATCGCACGAGCGCCACGAACTCGAAATGCGCGAAATGCTCGCCGGGAAGTGCCGAAGCGCCGCGCTTGCCGGACGGTGCTGCGTCCGCGCGCCGCTTCATCTCGATCACTTCCACCGCCTGCACGCCGCTCACGTGTTCCAGCCGCTTGAGCCATCGCGCGGCCGCCTGCGAATCGGGCGCGAGCGCTGCAAGTTCGACCTCGTTCGTTCTCTGCGTCACGCGCTGAAGCGCAACGCCACGCTGCGCGGGCGCATCGGCGAGCGCTTCGAGCAGCGCGAGAAAGCGCTCGCGCGGCAAGGCCAGCGGCTGTGCGGCTTCACGCGCGCGCCGCCGCTCCGCTTCGGCGCGAACGAGCCGCGCGTGTTCGTCGATCTGCGCGCCCGACGGACGCAGCGACGCCTCCAGCGCCATGCGCCGCTCGTCCAGCCGCGCGCGCGTGAACGTATCCCAGCCGGCCACGGCGCCGACAGCCGCGCAGCCGGCAAGACTCACCGCGCCGAGCAGCGCAAGCCGCTGACGCCGCACTTCGCGGCGTTTGCGCGCGCGATACGGCAGCAGATTGAATCCATCGAGCATGGCGGCGTTCATTGCATCACCTCGCGCAAGGCCAGTCCGAACGCGGTAGCGAAACGCGGCGAATGCCGGTGTACCGCGGGGATGTCGGCGGCGCCGTTGCAGTACGGCGCGGCTTCGAAAGGCAGCGCCGGGCAGCCGAAAGTCTTGCCCAGAACGGGAAGCGGAAGATGCGCGTGCGCCATCAGTTCGATGTGCCCGCCGACGTAGATGCAGTCGAGCGGCGCGTCCCGACCTGCGAGTTCGTGCAGCGCGTCGGCAATACTCCGATGTTCCGGCGCGGGATAGCGGACTTCGTTTTCGACGCCGCGCCCGCCGACCAGCCAGCCGTGCAGCCCGGTGCTTTCCAGCCAGCAGACCAGATAGCGCGCGTCGGCGTCCAGTTCCGCCGATCCGGCATGGCGCATCGCGCGCAACGCGGCGGCCGGATCGCCGTCGATAGCGGATAGCGCGATGCCCGCTTCCGCTGCCGTTTCGACGCGCGCCTCGACGTGCCGCCGCGCCGTGGCCGCGATCGCGACCTGCGCCTCGCCGTCCTCGCGCGCCTGCACGGACCAGTCCACCGCCAGCGCGCCGCGTTCGATTCCCGCCGCGCGCTCGGCTTCCGCGAGCACGGCCGGTTCGAGCAGGCCGCGCGGATCGCCGCCGATGGCGTCCGCGAGCTGCGCGTGGGTGTCGATCAGACGCGCGAGCGGAATCTGCGTCGTGAGCGTCGCCGACGCGGGCAAGCCCATCGCGCAGCGCAGCGCCCGCCACGCGCCGCTGTCCGGCAGACGCCCGAACGCCTCGCGCAAAGCGGCGACGACAGGCGCGCGATCGACGAAATCGCCGTCGATCACCGCGCCCGACGGCAGCGCCACCGAATCCAGATGTTCCACGCACACCGCCGCGTTCGCCCTCAAGCGCCGACTCACGATGGCGAGCCGCACCGCGTCTTCGCCCACGTCGATGCCCGCCGCGTAGCGCCGCGTGACCGTCAGCATCGTGCCGCGCAGCGTGTTTTCCTTACTCATCAACCACTCCTTCCATTCACTCGCGCGCCGAACCGTTCGGGCGCTTGACGTGGAAGGATTGTCGCGAGCGTGATCGGCGGCGAACACTCGGCCGAATGGCCAACGCTCACGATAGAAGGATGCTTATGCGCACGATCGCGCGTATCTTGAAGACAGCGGCAAACGCGCGTGAGCGGCGTGCTGAAAGGCTTCAGAAAAGTCCCAGAACTGGACAGCTATAATCGCGTGACCGTTTTTGGTGGTGCCAATGCAATCCTCTTCCCCGTCCAACCCGCCGTCCACGCCGCCCGAGAGGCCCAAAAAAGCCAAACGCCCCTGGTGGGCGCGGCTCATGCTCGGATTTTTCGTCAGCGTTTTCGCGCTCGTCGTCTGCGCGGGTCTCGTGCTCGGCTACGCGCTCGTCGTCGCGATGCCGAATCTGCCTTCGCTCGAAGCGCTCACCGACTACAAGCCGAAGGTGCCGCTGCGCATTTACACGGCGGATCACGTTCTGATCGGTGAATTCGGCGAGGAACGGCGCAGTGTCGTGCGCATTCAGGACGTGCCCGATCACGTGAAAAAAGCCGTGCTCGCCATCGAGGATTCGCGCTTCTACGATCACGGCGGCGTCGATCTCACCGGCATCCTGCGCGCGGGCTCTGTCGCGCTGACCAACGGCCACGCGTCGCAGGGCGCGAGCACGATCACGATGCAGGTCGCGCGCAATTTCTTCCTGTCGAGCGAGAAGACCTACACGCGCAAGATTTACGAAATGCTGCTCGCGTACAAGATCGAGCGCGCGCTGACGAAGGATCAGATTCTCGAGGTCTATATGAATCAGATCTATCTCGGGCAGCGCGCGTACGGTTTCGCGAGCGCGGCGCGGGTCTACTTCGGCAAGGATCTGAAAGATGTGACGCTCGCCGAGGCCGCGATGCTCGCGGGCCTGCCGAAAGCGCCGTCGGCGTATAACCCGGTCGTGAATCCGAAGCGGGCGAAAGTGCGGCAGGAGTACATCCTGGAACGCATGCGCGAGCTGAACTTCATCACCCAGGCCGACTACGAGCAGGCCGTGAATCAGCCGCTCGTCGTGAAGGGACAGGGCCGCGAATTCAGCGTGCATGCCGAGTACGTCGCGGAAATGGTGCGTCAGATGATGTACGCGCAATACCGCGAGGAAGCGTACACGCGCGGTCTGAACGTCGTGACGACGATCGATTCCGCCGATCAGGACACGGCCTATCGCGCGCTGCGCAACGGCTTGATGGACTATGAGCATCGGCATGGCTATCGCGGGCCGGAAGGCTATATCGATTTGCCGAAGGACGCCGATGACCGCGAGCAAGCCATCGACGATGCGCTCGCCGAGCATCCCGACAACGGCGAGATCGTCGCGGCGGTGGTGACGTCGGCGAATCCGAAGGAAGTGAAGGCGAGCTTCATCGACGGCAACACGGCGACGATCACCGGTAACGATCTGCGCTTCGTGCAGTTCGCGCTCGGTCCGAAGGCGCAGCCGAACACGCGGATCCGCCCCGGCGCGATCGTGCGTCTCATGAAGAACGACGACGGCGACTGGGTCATCACGCAACTGCCGCAAGTCGAAGGCGCGTTCATCTCGATGGTGCCGCAGGATGGCGCGATCCGCGCGCTCGTCGGCGGTTTCGACTTCAACAAGAACAAGTTCAATCACGTCACGCAGGCGTGGCGTCAGCCGGGCTCGAGTTTCAAGCCGTTCATCTATTCGGCGTCGCTCGAGAAAGGTCTTTCGCCCGCGACGATCATCAACGACGGCCCGCTCTTCTTCAGCGCCGCCGAAACCGGCGGCCAGGCGTGGGAGCCGAAAAACTACGGCGGCGGCTTCGACGGCCCGATGTCCATGCGCTCCGCGCTGCAACGCTCGAAGAACATGGTGTCGATCCGCATCCTGAACCATATCGGCACGAAGTACGCGCAGCAGTACATCACGCGCTTCGGTTTCGATGCGGACCGTCATCCCGCCTATCTGCCGATGGCGCTCGGCGCGGGCCTCGTCACGCCGCTGCAGATGGCGGCGGGTTATGCGGTGTTCGCGAACGGCGGTTATCGCGTGAATCCGTATTTGATCGCCGATATCACCGATCCGTACGGCCGCGTCGTGTCGCATCCGCAGCCGCTCGTTGCGCAGCAAAGCGCGCCGCTCGCGATCACGCCGCGCAACGCGTTCGTGATGAACAGCCTTTTGCAGAGCGTCGCGCAGCACGGCACGGGCGCAAAAACGAATCAGTTGAAGCGTGGCGATCTCGCCGGCAAGACGGGCACGACGAACGATTCGCGCGACGCGTGGTTCGCCGGCTATCAGCGCACGCTCGTCGCGATTGCGTGGATCGGCTATGACAATCCGCGCACCCTCGGCGACAAGGAAACGGGCGGCGGCCTCGCTTTGCCGGTCTGGATGGACTACATGAGCCGCGCGCTGAAGGGCGTGCCCGAGTACAAGCCGATGATGCCGCCCGACATCACCCCGCTCGGCAACGAGCTGTACTACGACGACATGACGCCGGGCCACGGCTTTGTCGCGACCATCGGCGTGAGTCAGGCGCCGCCGCAGGAAGGTGTGTCCGGCGTGACGGCCCCGGCGCCGGAAGTCGGGGAACAGGAGAAGCAGGACATCATGAATCTGTTCAAGGGACAGTAGTCCCGTCCTGCGAAGATCGAAGCGAGCGGACCACGCGGCCCGCTCGCTTTTTTATGCCTTGAACGTGATCGGCTCGCCGGCCTGCTCGCTCGAATACTTGCTCAGCGTGGCGAAGAATTCGCTGTTGTCGCGCGTGTCGAGCCAGGCGCCGTCGACGTACTTGTAGTGAAAACCGCCCGCCTTCGCCGCGAGCCAGATCTCGTGTTTCGGCGGTTGCAGGTTCACGATCACCTTCGTGCGATTTTCGAACTCCAGCGTCAAAACATTGCCGCTGCGTTCGAATTCGATATCGGCCTCGGCCGCGTCCACCGAGCGCTCGATGGCGGTCAGCGCGGCCTCCGCCAGCGTCAGGTATTCCTGGTCTGTCATGCTAAACTCCATCGATTAAACGTATAGGGACGGTCATGCGAGTGGTTTTCAGGATGAGCGCGATTGTAGCGGCTTTGAGCATCGGCGCCGCGGCAACAATCTCGCTCGGCGGTTGTGGGCAACGCGGTCCGCTTTATCTGCCGAAGGTGCCGCCGCTACCGCAACGTCC
Organism: Caballeronia novacaledonica; assembly: GCF_900258035.1. Taxonomy (GTDB): domain Bacteria; phylum Pseudomonadota; class Gammaproteobacteria; order Burkholderiales; family Burkholderiaceae; genus Caballeronia; species Caballeronia novacaledonica. The sequence continues at coordinate 54,517 of NZ_OGTP01000024.1, forward strand.
CAACGATCTCCAGAATACGCCGCCTTCGAATGTCACTCCGGGCAGCGAGACCGCATCGCGCGCGGGCAGCATTCCGGATACGTCGGGTCAGCCGCTTTCGCTCTCGCCCGAGACGGACCTGAATACGAGCCCCAACGCCGCATCGGCGCCGAAAGCCGCGTCGTCCGCTTACTGATCCTCGATCCTTTGCCTTCACGGCGCAACTCGATTCCACGCATGAGTGATCCCGCATTCCATTACGTCGACGGCGTGCTGCACGTCGAAGGCGTCTCAGCCGCGTCGCTCGCGGAGCAGTTCGGCACGCCGCTCTACGTCTATTCGCGCGATGCGCTCACGCGCGCCTATCACGCCTACGCCGATGCATGCGCGGGCCGCCGCGCCACGGTGCACGTCGCGGTGAAGGCGAACAGCAATCTCGCGGTGCTCAACGTGTTCGCGCGCATGGGTTCGGGCTTCGACATCGTGTCGTCGGGCGAGCTCGCGCGCGTGCTCGCGGCGGGCGGCAAGGCGGAAAACACGGTGTTTTCGGGCGTCGGCAAGTCGGCGGCGGAAATGCGCGAGGCGCTCGAAGCCGGCGTGAAGTGCTTCAACGTCGAGTCGATTCCCGAGTTGCACGCGCTGAACGAAGTCGCAAAATCGCTCGGCAAGAAGGCGCCGGTTTCGTTGCGCGTGAATCCCGATGTCGATGCGAAGACGCATCCCTACATCTCCACCGGCCTCAAGTCGAACAAGTTCGGCGTCGCGTTCAGCGACGCACGCGCAACGTATCGCGAAGCGCGTGCGATGCCGAACCTCGATGTCGTCGGCATCGACTGCCATATCGGTTCGCAGATCACCGAGATCAGCCCGTATCTCGACGCCGTCGACAAGCTGCTCGAACTCGTCGAGCAGATCGAGGCGGACGGCATGAACATTCGCCACGTCGATGTCGGCGGCGGTCTCGGCATCACGTACGACGACGAAACGCCGCCCGATATCGGCGAATTCGTGAAGACGGTGCTCGATCACATCGAAACGCGCGGCCACGGTCAGCGCGAAGTGTATTTCGAGCCGGGACGTTCGCTCGTCGGCAATGCGGGCGTGCTGCTCACGCGCGTCGAGTTTCTGAAGCCGGGCGAGGAAAAGAACTTCGCCATCGTCGATGCCGCGATGAACGATCTTGCGCGCCCCGCGATGTACGAGGCGTTTCATCGCATCGTGCCGGTCGTGAAGCGCGACGCAAAAGCGCATAAGTACGATGTCGTCGGTCCCGTGTGCGAAAGCGGCGACTGGCTCGGGCGGGACCGCGAACTGGCCATCGAACCGGGCGACCTGCTCGCGATCTGCTCGGCGGGCGCGTACGGCTTCGTGATGAGCTCGAACTACAACACGCGTCCGCGCGCCGCCGAAATCATGGTCGACGGTGAGCGCGCGCGTCTCGTGCGCGAACGCGAGGAAGTGAAGCAGTTGTTCGCCGGGGAATCGATTCTGCCGGACTGATCGGCTGCCACCGATACAAAAAAGCGATGCCGCGGCATCGCTTTTTTTATGCGCGTTTGATTCGCGTTCGAAGCCACGCGATCGCGCGCCAGCCGAGCAGCACGATCACGATCGACCCGTAGATCTTCGGCAATTCGAAATCGTGCTTTCCCGCCTTCATCCACCAGAAATGCAGGATCGCGAGCGCGGCGATCAGATAGATCGTCCGATGCAAGGTCTGCCAGCGGCGGCCGAGTTTTCTGACCATGACTTTCGGCGACGTCACCGCGAGCGGAATCAGCAGCACGAACGCCGCGAAGCCGACCGTGATGAACGGCCGCTTGCCGATGTCTTTCAGCATCGCGGCGACATCGAACCATTTGTCGAACCAGATGTACGTCGTGAAGTGCAGCACGGCGAAGAAGAACGCGAAGAGCCCGATCATCCGGCGAAAGCGCAGGAGCGCCGCGACGCCGGTCATGCGGCGCACCGGCGTGACCGCGAGCGTGATGCACAGATAGACGAGCGTCCAGAGACCCGTGGAGCGCGTGATGAATTCGATCGGATTCGCGCCCAGGCCGCCCGTCGCGCCGAGCAGCACGAGACGCGCGAGCGGATACAGCATCGCGATGAACACGACGACCTTAGCCGGAACGAGCCAGCGAACGCCGGCACTCGCCCGCGTGCCTTTGATGTCGGAAGCGGTCGGCATCGATCAGAAGTTCTTCTTGAGGTCCATGCCCTGATACAGCGACGCGACCTGATCGCCGTAGCCGTTGAACATGAGCGTCTTGCGCTTCGGCGAAAAAAAGCCGTCCTCGCCGATGCGCCGCTCCGTCGCCTGACTCCAGCGCGGATGATCGACGTCCGGATTCACGTTCGAATAGAAACCGTATTCGCTCGGCGCGTAGAGATTCCAGCTCGTCGGCGGCTGCTTTTCGACGAAGCGAATTTTCACGAGCGACTTCGCGCTCTTGAAGCCGTATTTCCAGGGCACGACCACGCGCACCGGCGCGCCGTTCTGGTTCGGCAGCACCTGTCCGTATAAACCGACCGTCAGGAGCGTGAGCGGGTTCATCGCCTCGTCCATGCGCAGGCCTTCGGAGTACGGCCATTCGAGAATCGGCGTCGAGAGTCCCGGCATCTGCGACGGATCGGCGAGCGTGATGAACTGCACGTACTTCGCGCTGCCCGTCGGCTCTGCGCGCCTGATGAGCTCCGACAAAGACACGCCGATCCACGGAATGACCATCGACCAGCCTTCGACGCAGCGCAGCCGGTACACACGTTCTTCGAGCGGCGCGAGCTTCAGGAGGTCGTCGATGTCGTAGACCTTCGGATTCTTGATCGCGCCTTCGACCGACACTTTCCACGGACGCGGACGCAACGTGCCCGCGTGCTCGACGGGATCGCTCTTGTCGGTGCCGAACTCGTAGAAGTTGTTGTAGCTCGTGATGTCCTTGAACGACGTCGCCTTGTCGAGCGCGACGAACTTCGGATTGGTCTTCGCCGCGAGCTTCTGCCCTTTGGCGTCCGCCGATGTCATCGCCGCGTGCGCGATGCCCGTCGCGCCCAACATGCCCATCGCGCCGAGCGAGCGCAGCGCGCGTCGACGATTCTCGAACACGTCGCGCGGCGTGATTTCATGACCCGCGATGTCGTCGCCATACAGATGGCGATTTCTTCTGATCCACATGATGCGATGCTCCTTCGTTCATATACGGGGAAACAGCAGTTCGGATGCCCGTATTCCATCGCAAAATAAAAAAACCGCCAGCGCGACGCATGGCGGTTTCTTTTCGCTTCGATGCGACTCAGCCGATCAGAGCTTGCCGTAACTATGCAAGCCCGACAGGAACATGTTCACGCCGAGGAACGCGAACGTCGTGACGACCAGGCCGGTCAGCGCCCACCACGCCGCCGCCGCGCCGCGCAAGCCTTTCATGAGGCGCATGTGCAGCCACGCCGCGTAGTTCAGCCAGACGATCAGCGCCCACGTTTCCTTCGGGTCCCAGCTCCAGTAACCGCCCCACGCTTCGGCAGCCCACAGCGCGCCGAGAATCGTCGCGATGGTGAAGAACGCGAAGCCGACGGCAATCGACTTGTACATCACGTCGTCGAGGACTTCGAGCGACGGCAGGCGGTCCGCCATGAAACCGCGCTGTTTCGCGAGATACGCGACGGAAACCATCGCCGAGAGCGCGAAGCTGCCGTAGCCGATGAAGTTCGCCGGCACGTGGATCTTCATCCACCAGCTTTGCAGCGCGGGCACGAGCGGTTGAATCTGCTGCGCGTCGCGGGCGATCGAGTACCACATCAGGAAGCCGACGGCCGCGCTGATCACGAGCAGCACGAACGCGCCCATCGCCCGCGTCGAATAATGCTGCTCGTAGTAGAGATAGAACAGCGACGTGATCAGGCAGAACAGCACGAACACTTCATACAGATTCGAGATCGGAATATGGCCGACGTCCGAGCCGATCATGTACGACTCGTACCAGCGCACCATCAAACCGGTGAAACCCATCAGCACCGCGACCCACGTCATGCGCGAGCCGATCGCGCCGCCGGTCTGCGAGCGCGTCACGAGACCGATCCAGTAGAAGAGCGTGGCGAGGATGAAGAGCGCGCTCATCCAGAGAATTGCGGACTGACTCGACAGGAAATACTTGAGGAAGAAGTTCGTGTCGGCGCGCGCGAGATCGTGCTGATAAAGCTGGATCGACGACAGCGCCAGAACCGCCATCATCGCGATCAGCAGGCGCACCGGTTTCCAGCGCCATCCGAGCACGACGAAGGTCGGCACCGCGCCGACCAGCACCGCCATGTCGTACACGTCCATGTACGCGTGATAACGGTTCAGCGCGAAGCCCGCGCCCGCGACCATCGCGAGAGCGAAGAGCCAGTCGACGAGCGTCAGCCGGCGCAGGAACGGACGATCGTCGAACACGGCGACGTCGGGAAGGCCCGATGCCGGACGTTCCGTCTTGGCGGAGGCGTGGGAGGAAGTCTGTGTGAGGTCCATGATCTTACCGTGTCGAAACTTCCGAGCTCGATGTCTCGGATTGCGAGTGCTGGGGCGCACCGGATGCCGGGGACGGATCAGCCGGTTCTGCCGGCTTCGCGTCGAGCGCCGCCGCGATTTGCGCGCGCGTGCGGACGAATTCCTTCTCGAAATCGAACGTGCGGCGCGCCGTGGACATCGCCATCAGCACGCTCGCACCGCCCTGCCCTGCATCTTTGAGCCAGAACCAGAGCCGGCGTTCGCGGACGTAGAACATCGAAAAAATTCCGACCACCAGCAGAAGGCTGCCAAGATACACCAGATTTTTACCTGGCGCGCGCGTCAACTGGAATACCGAAGCTTGCACCTGCTTGAAGTTGTCCAGTTGCAGAAAGACGGGCGAACCGTACAGAAAGCTGTCGGAAAGCGCGTTGATGGACGCCTGAACGAACGCGGAGTTCTTTTCATCCACTTTAGCGTCGGGCTGGCCGTTTTGCTCTCGGGAAATCTGCCAGACGTCCCACATCGCGCCTTCGAGCATGCGCATCAGCAAGCCCGCCGCCTTCTCCTGCTCGCCCTTCGGCACCGAACGGTCAATGAACGTCGCGACGCTCTGGAAGCCGCCAATCATCTGCGGATTCGTCGTCGGTTTGCCGGTTTCGTCGACGCCGGCAAAGAGATTCAGCACGCGAACCGCGCTTTCTTCCAGATGCTTCTGCAGTTCGCCGTTCTCCTGCGGAACCGAACGCAGCGCGAAACGATGCGCGGCTTCGGCGCGCGTCGCGGGCGTCGCGAGCGCGGCGCGCAAGTCCATCCACTGCTTGATCGTGCCCTGTTCGTCGGCGGGAATGCGCAGATAGCGGAACGGATCGTTCGGGCTCACGCGCATGCCCGCGAGGAACATGCGCTGGCCGCTTACGTCGATCGGCAGCATGTAGTTGCTGTACTCGCGCGCCTGGCCGTCCGTGCCACGCACCTTGTATTGCACCGATGGGCCGATGTTGCGCAGATCAGTCGGCTTGGAAGTCTTCGCGCCGGAGCCGAGACGCTCGTCGAATGCGTCGCGCAGCGTTTCCTTCTTGCCGACGCCGCGCGCGTCCGGCGCGCCGCTGCCATCGGTCATGTTTTCGACGTTGATCGCGCGGAAATCCGTGAACTCGACGGTTTCGCCTTGCGCGCCGGTGAACTGCGTGCCGACGGGCGACGTGCCGCCGATCGTGCCGCTGAAAGGCGCGCTTTTCGCGCTGCCGCCGGTCATCGGCCAGGCGGTCATTTCGAGCTTCGAGCCGCCGTCCTGGAAGCTCGACTGATAAATCGAAATGCCGTCGTACGTGAACGGCTTGTTCACCTCGACGCGTGCCGGAACGCGTTTGCCCGTTTTGTGATCGATCACGACGATGTCGCTCGCGAAGAGCTTCGGCATGCCGGTCGAGTAGTAATCGACGATGAACTTGTTCAGTTGAATCGAAAACGGCAAGTCTTGAATGATCGAGCCGTCCTGCTGGTTCAGGATCGCCGTGCCCACGAACTGGCCTTCCGGCACCCACGCATAGCCGCGGAACGTCGGGTTCGACGTCGCGAGGCGATGCTCGGGCGGAATGTCGTTGATGACGGCGTTGCTGTTGATCGGCGTCTTGTTGAACATCCACATCTGCAGCTTGATGGGCAGATTGCTGTCCAGCAGCCCGCCGATGCAGATCACGACAATCGCGACGTGCGCCGAGATATAGCCGATCTTCGTCATCGCGCCGCGCTTGCCCGCGATGAGCGTCGCGCCGGTGTCGGTCTGGCGCGTCACGGTGCGGTAGCCCATTTTCGCGGCAAGGCGTTCGAGCGTCGCGGCGGTCTGCGCGCGGTTCGCCGATACCGTGAATTCGCCCTTGTGATGAAACGCGCGCAGGCCGCCTTCATGCACGCGATCCTTCCAGCTCTTGAGGTCCGCGATCATCTTCGGACTGTTGCGGATGACGCACAGCGACACCGAGATCACGAGAAAGATCAGGATGAGCATGAACCACCACGCGCTGTACACGTTGTAGAGGCTCACGCCGCGGAAAATGTCCGCCCAGAACGGACCGAACTGATTCACATAGTTGGGATACGGGTCTTCTTGCGTGAGCACCGTACCGATGATGCTCGCGATCGCCAGAATGACCAGCAACGCGATGGCGAAGCGCATCGAACTGACGAGTTCGATGAAATGCCTGATGGCCCGACGAGCCGACTTCGACTGCAAACCCGATGTGGTGACGCTCATTCAAACTCCGGCTGGACAGCAAAAAAGGGTGGAGACGCTGGCGGTCTCATCGACCGACGTCCCACCCTTTTCTTGTTTTCGCGCCGGTCTTCTCGGACATTCCGGGACCGGCTTCGTAGTATGGGCGACTCCCGCGTTTGCCGGCGGGAACCGCTGGACGCTGACTGCTGCGCGTTTAATGCAACCCGGCGATGTAGTCGGCAACCGCCTTCATCTCCGCTTCATTCAGGCGCGAGGAAATCTGGTGCATCGGCTCGCTGTTGGCGCGTTGTCCCGATGCGAAGGCGTTCAACTGCGCCACGGTGTAATCGCCCCATTGCCACGACAGCCGCGGATACTGCACCGGAATGCCCATGCCGGTCGCGCCGTGGCAGGCCGCGCACGCCGGCACGCCCTTGTCCGCGATGCCGCCGCGATAAATTTTCTGGCCCAGTGCGACGTCGTTCTTGTCGCGCGCGAAGTTGGGCTTGGCCTTCTGCGACGCGAAATATGCCGCGACGTTCACCATGTCCTGATCCGACAGTGCGCCCGCAATGCCCGCCATGATCGGATTGTTGCGCGCCGGCGCCTTCGCGCCCGGCTGCGTCTTGTAATCCTTCAATTGCTTGACGATGTATTCGGCATGCTGGCCCGCGAGCTTCGGAAACGCCGCGCCGGCGCTGTTGCCGTCTGCCGCGTGACACGCGGCGCACACCTGGGTCGCGATGGCCTGGCCTCGCGCCGCGTCCGGCTTCGCCGCTTGAGCAGGCTCCGCCGCATTCACCGACATCGATACTGCTAGTCCACTCAAACCCGCACCGAAAGCCGCCGCTGCCCGAATCACCACCAGAGACCTGTACAGTCGGTTCATTCGCGTACCCTGTTTTTCGTCTTGTGAGAATGTGAGGTTCTGCAAAAAACGACGGCGACCGATTATCGCCGCAAGATACCCGAACTCGCTGAACGAAGAGGCTCAAAAAGTGCCCGAAAACTGTCTCGCTCCTCTGTGGGTGCCGCCTGCGGCTTGGGTCTTGCGTGCCCGTGCTGGTCTTTAAAAATCCGTCGTATTGTACAATAACCCGCTACACGCAAAGACGCCAGTCGGGGCATGCCCAGTATTTGCCGGGTTCTCAAGGCTTGAAGTTTTCGCAGCTCTTTCGATTGGGCCCCGCCATGTCATTTCTGCTTCACCAATCCCGCTTCTTTACAACCGTCAATCATCTGCGCGATCTGCCGCCCACGCCGCAGCCCGAAATCGCATTTGGCGGACGCTCGAACGCGGGAAAATCGACGGCCATCAATATTCTGTGCAACCAGAAGCGCCTCGCGTTCGCGAGCAAGACGCCGGGACGCACGCAGCATATCAACTACTTCTCGGTCGGGCCGGAAGCTTCGCCGACCGGCTATCTCGTCGATCTTCCCGGCTACGGCTACGCCGAAGTGCCGGGCGCCGCGAAGGAACATTGGCAGCGTCTGCTCTCGACTTATCTCCAGAGTCGAGCGCAGTTGCGCGGCATGATCCTGATGATGGATTCGCGCCGCCCGCTGACCGAACTCGATCGCATCATGATCGACTGGTTCGCGCCGACCGGAAAACCGATTCACACGCTGCTCACAAAATGCGACAAATTGACGCGACAGGAGATGACCAACGCCCTTCGCGCGACCAAGAAATCGCTGGCCGAATACAAGGATGCGGGCTATCGCGGCGAACTCACCGTGCAGCTCTTCTCCGCACTCAAGCGCACGGGACTGGACGAAGCGCACGAACAGATCGAAAGCTGGCTGATGCCCGAGGAAGCCGGCGAGAACGCGTCGGAAGACGCAACCGACTAGGCGCGGCGCGCATCGCCGGCATGAAAAAAACCCGCCGCATGACGGCGGGTTAACAGCCTAATCGAACATCGACAGGCACCCGCTCAGGGAGGAGAAGCGGGGAGTCCGGCGGCAAGCGCCTCGCTCGATCGGTATGATATACCATTGTCTCAAAATGGTTTCGGGCGCGGCCAAGTGCTTGTTCAGCAAGGATTTACCCACTTTCGAAGCCGTTTTTCGACCTCCCCGGAAGACCACTTCAATTCGAGTCACGACATGAGCTTCTATCCCCATCATCGCCCGCGCCGGATGCGCCGCGATGACTTCTCGCGCCGTCTGATGCGCGAAAACCTACTCACGACGAACGACCTCATTTACCCGGTGTTCATCGTCGAAGGCACGAATACGCGGCAGGCGGTGCCGTCGATGCCCGGCGTCGAGCGCACGTCCGTCGATTTGCTGATGAAAGTCGCCGAGCAGTGCGTCGAACTGGGCGTGCCGGTGCTGTCGCTGTTTCCGGCGATCGAGCCGTCGCTCAAGACGCCCGATGGCCGCGAAGCCACGAATCCGGAAGGTCTCATTCCGCGCGCCGTGCGCGAGCTGAAAAAGAACTTCCCGATGCTCGGTGTGCTGACGGACGTCGCGCTCGATCCGTACACGAGCCACGGCCAGGACGGCGTGCTCGACGAAGAAGGCTACGTGAAGAACGACGAAACGAGCGAAATTCTCGTCGAGCAGGCGCGCACGCAGGCGGAAGCGGGCGTGGATATCGTCGCGCCGTCGGACATGATGGACGGCCGCATCGGCGCGATCCGCGAGATGCTCGAAAGTGAAAGCCACATCCACACGCGCATCATGGCGTACGCGGCGAAGTACGCGTCGGCGTTTTACGGCCCGTTCCGCGACGCAGTCGGCTCGGCCGCGAATCTCGGCAAAGGCAACAAGATGACGTATCAGATGGACCCTGCCAACTCCGATGAAGCGATGCGCGAAGTGCGCATGGATATCGAGGAAGGCGCGGACATGGTGATGGTCAAGCCGGGCATGCCGTATCTCGACATCGTGCGCCGCGTGAAGGACGAATTCCGCTTCCCGACGTACGCGTATCAGGTCAGCGGCGAGTACGCGATGATCAAGGCCGCCTCGCAAAATGGCTGGATCGATCACGACAAGGCGATGATGGAAGCGCTGCTCGCGTTCAAACGCGCGGGCGCGGACGGCGTGCTGACGTACTTTGCGCTGGATGCAGCGCGGATTCTTCGGGCGTCGAAGTAAGTTTCCTGCTCGCGATACGAAAAGGGCGATGCTCGATGCATCGCCCTTTTTTATCCGTTCGACGGACCGACCCGGTCGAGGCTTTTCAGGAAAGTATCGGCCGATTCGTACCCGACCACGCGCGCGACTTCGTTGCCCTGCGCATCGAAGAAAATGATGCCCGGCGGCCCGAACAGCTTGAAGCGCTTGAGGAGCGCCTGATCGTCGGTGTTGTTGGCGGTCACGTCCGCGCGGAGCAAATTCAGTTGCGCGAGCCGCGCTTGCACGCGGGCATCGGAGAAAGTCAGCTTCTCCATTTCCTTGCAGGACACGCACCAATCGGCGTAGAAGTCGAGCATCGCGGGCCGCGCGGCGGCCTTCACCGCCGAATCGAGTTCCGCCGACGAACGCACCGGCGCGAACGTCGGTCCTTCCGCTTGCGCGTTCGCAGTCGCGGACGACGCGCCTCGGGAAGCGAGCACGGCGAGCGGGCGCAGCGGATCCGTCGAACCCGCAGCCAGGCCGACAAGCAACGTCGCCGCCCAGATCGCGAACGCGGCGGCGAGACCGCGCCCGAGTCGTTTCCACACGCCAGCAGGCGCCGACGCGCCCGACGAGAACAAGCCGAGCGATGCCGCCGCGATCAACAGCCAAAGCGCGGCGAGCAGCATCTGCGCGACGTCGCCGATAACCGGCCACACGATCCACAGCGCGGCCGCAAGCAAGACCACGCCGAAGAACACCTTCACGCCGTCCATCCAGGCGCCCGCGCGCGGCAGGATCGATCCCGCGCCCAAACCGATGACAAGCAGCGGCACGCCCAGCCCGACGCCCATCGCGAAGAGCGCCGCGCCGCCGAGCACGGCGTTGCCCGTATGCGCGATGAACGCGAGCACCGCGAACAGCGGCGCCGTCATGCACGCGCCGACGACGAGCGCGGATAGCGCGCCCATCGCCGCGACCGCCGCAAACTTGCCGCCGCTGCGCTTTTGCGAAGCCTCGTTGACGCCGCTTTGCCAGCGCTCAGGCAACGCGATGTCGACGCCTGAAATGAGCGCAACGGCAAACGCCGCGAGCAGCACGCCGAACGCGCCGAGCACCCACGGGTTCTGTAGCCACGCGCCGAGACTTTGTCCGATCAGCGCGGCAACGATCCCGAGCACCGTATAGACGAGCGCCATTCCGATCACATACGAGACGGAAAGCGCGAATCCGCGCGAACGCGTCACGCGCGCACCTTCCCCGACAATGATCGCGGACAGTATCGGGATCATCGGATACGAGCACGGCAAGAGGCTCAGGACCATGCCGGCAAGGAAATACATGCCGACGACCGCGAAGAATCCGCCGCCTTCGAGCATCGACTGCGCGTAGTCGGCGCTGGTCGCGCGCTCGAACCATGAACTGCCCGTGTCTGCCTTCATGGCGGCCGGCTTGGCGCTCGCCGGTTGGAGCGCGTCGCCATTGACGCGGTAGGTTTTCTCCATCGGCGGATAGCAAATGCCCTGATCCGCGCATCCTTGCGACGTCACAGCGAGCTCGAACGGCCCCTTCGCCTGCGTGACCGGGATGCGGATATGCAGTTCGCCGCGATACGTCTCGACGTCCTTGTTGAACGTCTGATCGAAGTGGACTTTGCCCGCCGGCAGTTGCGCGGCGCCGATGGTTGCATCGCCGCTCTTCACCGCGAACGCGAAGCGCTCGCGATACATGTAGTAGCCGTCGGCGATCTTGTAGCGCACGTCCACTTCGCCGGGCGTTTCCGATGCGCTGAATTTGAACGCGACATCGGGATCGAGGAAATCGTCGGCTGCGCGCGCGGCGCCCGACAGCAGCAGAGCGAACGCTGCGAGAAACAGGAACGCGCCGACGAATCGCCGCGAGAAAAGACGGGAAAACTCAAACATGAAGAGGACGCTGCGTTTCTGCGTTGACCCATTGACCGTAGCCCGGCGATGCATCGACCTGCCAGACGAGGATTTCGGGAGTTTCATACGGATGCCGAGCCTCGACGAAGCGCTGCAATGCTTCGCTGCGCGCGACGCTCGTCTTGAACAACAACTGCACTTCCTGCGACGACTCAAGCGCGCCCTTCCAGTGATACTGCGAAGAAACCGCGCCGAGATTCGTGACGCACGCGGCAAGCCGAGCCTCCAGCGCCGATTGCGCGAGCGTATTGGCTGCGGCGGTATCGGGCAGCGTGGAAAGCATCAAGACAACGGGGACATTCACGCCGGTGCTCCGAAAAAGCGGCAAGTCAATTGTGTATCGTAGCATCGGCGGCTGACACACACTTTTCCGCATCGACGCGCTGAAACGTCGCAGGCGGAAAGCAAAAAGGCCAAGCTTTTTGAGCCTGGCCTTTCTGTGAACAACTGAAAACGGAATTTATTCCGCTTCTTGAACTTCTTCTGCCTCTTCGACTTCCGGGCGATCCATCAACTGGACCAGCGCCATCGGGGCGTTGTCGCCGACGCGGAAACCGAACTTCAGGATGCTGAGGTAGCCGCCCGGACGGTTTGCGTAGCGCGGGCCGAGGACGTCGAACAGCTTCGCGACGGAATCACGATCGCGCAGGCGGTTGAACGCCAGACGACGGTTCGCGAGCGACGGCTTCTTGCCCAGCGTGATGAGGGGCTCGACAACCTTGCGCAGTTCCTTGGCCTTCGGCAGCGTCGTCTTGATGACTTCGTGCTCGATGAGCGAATTCGACATATTGCGGAGCATTGCCAGACGATGGCTGCTCGTGCGGTTCAGTTTCCGCAGACCATGCTTGTGACGCATTTTTCAGCTTCCTATAACGAGTTTAGAGCCAGCTCTTCTATTGCTCCCTGATTCGGGGCACGGGCCGGTCGGAGAAGAAATAAGACGCGGATTTTAAAGTAAAATCCGCGTCTTTGACAACAACGCTTGCGACTGCGTCAGTTACTTGTCGAGACCAGCCGGCGGCCAGTTTTCGAGCTTCATGCCGAGCGTCAGACCGCGCGAAGCCAGCACTTCCTTGATTTCGTTCAGCGACTTGCGGCCCAGGTTCGGCGTCTTCAGCAGCTCGTTTTCCGTGCGCTGGATCAGATCGCCGATGTAGTAAATGTTCTCGGCCTTCAGGCAGTTCGCGGAACGCACCGTGAGTTCGAGGTCATCCACCGGACGCAGCAGGATCGGATCGATCTGCGGCGCACGCGACGGCGCTTCCGCTGCCGCTTCAGTACCTTCGAGCGCTGCGAACACCGACAACTGGTCGACCAGAATACGCGCCGACTGACGGATCGCTTCTTCCGGCGAAATCACACCGTTGGTTTCGATGTTCATCACGAGCTTGTCGAGGTCGGTACGCTGTTCGACGCGCGCGCTTTCAACGGCGTAGCTCACGCGGCGAACCGGCGAAAACGACGCGTCCAGCACAATACGGCCGATGATCTTCGCCGACTCTTCGCCGTAACGACGCACGTTGCCCGGCACATAGCCGCGGCCCTTTTCGATCTTGATCTGAACGTCGAGCTTGCCGCCCTTCGACAGGTGCGCGACCACGTGTTCCGGGTTGATGACCTCGCAGTCATGCGCGAGCTCGATATCGCCGGCCGTGACGAGACCTTCGCCTTCCTTGCGCAGCGTCACCGTGACTTCGTCGCGGTTGTGCAGCTTGAAAACGACGCCCTTCAGATTCAGCAGCAGGTTGACCACATCCTCTTGCACACCATCGAGCGTCGAGTATTCATGCACGACGCCTGCGATCGTCACTTCGGTCGGCGCGTAGCCGATCATCGACGACAGCAGCACGCGCCGAAGCGCGTTACCCAAGGTGTGGCCATAGCCGCGTTCGAACGGCTCCATAACCACCTTCGCATGGTTTTCACCAAGCGATTCAACTGCAATGATCTTGGGCTTCAACAAACTGGTTTGCATAGGTTTTCCTTTTCAATACCCTCGGCTCGTTACACCGATAAGGCTGACCGGTAACAACCTGAAAATAAACAGCCGAGGCCACCCCTTGCCACGAGCAATCAGGCTCCCCGGCTGTCAATCCATTACCGCCGCGATTAACGCGAATACAATTCGACGATCAGGCTTTCGTTGATGTCGCCGGCGATGTCGCTACGCTCGGGCATCGACTTGAACGTGCCTTCGAACTTCTTCGCGTCGACCGACACCCAGCTCGGCATTCCGCCTTGCTCGGCCAGCGACAGGGCTTCGACGATACGTGCCTGCTTGCGCGACTGCTCGCGCACGGACACGACGTCGCCCGACTTGACCTGCATCGACGGGATGTTCACGACTTGGCCGTTCACCACGATCGACTTGTGGCTCACGAGCTGACGCGCTTCGGCGCGCGTCGAGCCGAAGCCCATGCGGTAGACCACGTTGTCGAGACGCGACTCGAGCAACTGCAGCAGGTTTTCGCCCGTCGGACCCTTGCGGCGGTCGGCTTCAGCGAAGTAACGGCGGAACTGACGTTCCAGCACGCCATAGATACGCTTCACTTTCTGCTTTTCGCGCAACTGGGTGCCGTAGTCGGACGTACGCGCGCCCGAGGTGCGGCCGTGTTGGCCGGGCTTGCTGTCGAGCTTGCACTTGTCGGCGAGGGAGCGCCGTGCGCTCTTCAGGAACAGATCAGTGCCTTCACGGCGGGACAGCTTTGCTTTGGGACCGGTATAGCGTGCCACTTTGCATCCTTAAATATTGATCACGCACACTTTCGTCTGCGCTAGTCCGAACCCTTGGGGTCGAACGGTGGGCTTAGTCAAAACTTCATAACGCACGAAACCCGCCGATACTTGCGCATCGACAGGAAACATGCGGTCGCGTCGTCGGACTTTAGATACGACGGCGCTTCGGCGGACGGCAGCCGTTGTGCGGGACCGGCGTCACGTCGGAGATCGCGGTGATCTTGATGCCAAGACCATGCAGCGCGCGCACCGCCGATTCACGGCCAGGACCGGGGCCCTTGATCCGCACTTCGAGGTTCTTCACGCCGTATTCCAATGCCACGCGGCCCGCCGATTCGGCTGCGACCTGAGCTGCAAACGGCGTCGACTTACGCGAGCCCTTGAAGCCCTGACCACCCGAGGTCGCCCATGCCAGCGCGTTACCTTGACGGTCAGTGATCGTGATAATGGTGTTGTTGAACGACGCGTGAACGTGAACCACGCCCTCGGCGACGTTCTTCTTGACCTTCTTGCGAACGCGTTGCGCCGCGGAGTTGTTCGAAGCCTTAGCCATTACGTTTTCCTGTAACTGTCAGTTCCGCTTACTTCTTCAGCGATTGCGCTGCACGACGCGGACCCTTGCGCGTACGGGCATTCGTGCGCGTACGCTGGCCACGCAGGGGCAGACCCTTGCGATGGCGCATGCCACGGTAGCAACCCAAGTCCATCAGGCGCTTGATGTTCATCGTCACTTCACGGCGCAGGTCGCCTTCGACGATGAACTTGCCCACTTCGTCACGCAGCTTTTCGAGGTCTGCGTCAGTGAGGTCCTTGACCTTCTTCGAAAATTCCACACCAGCTGCCGTGCAAATGCCGCGGGAACGCGTGCGACCGATGCCGAAGATTGCCGTCAGGCCGATCTCGGTATGCTGGTGATTCGGGATGTTAACCCCTGCGATACGAGCCATTGTTTTTCCTCAAACAAAAAGCGCAAGCAAAAGCGCGGCGTTCAGCCTTGACGCTGTTTGTGGCGCGGATCAGAGCTGCAAATCACGCGCACAACGCCCTTGCGCTTGATGATCTTGCAATTGCGGCAAATGCGCTTAACCGATGCCATCACTTTCATGATATTACCCTTTTTTCAAATCACTTCGCCCGGAACACGATCCGTGCACGAGACAGATCGTAAGGCGTCAATTCAACCGTAACCTTGTCGCCCGGCAGGATGCGGATGTAGTGCATCCGCATCTTTCCGGAAATATGCCCCAGGACGACATGGCCATTTTCCAATTTCACCCGGAAAGTAGCGTTGGGAAGGTTTTCGATGACCTCACCCTGCATCTGGATAACATCGTCTTTGGCCATAGTCCTTATTAACGCATCGGGACGTTGCCACCCTTGAAGTTTGCCTTCTTGAGCAGCGATTCATATTGTTGCGACATAACGTACGACTGCACCTGAGCCATGAAGTCCATCGTGACGACGACAATGATCAGCAGCGACGTTCCACCAAAATAAAACGGCACGTTCCAGCGCAACACCAGAAACTCAGGCAGCAGGCACACGAATACGATGTAGATCGCACCAGCCAGCGTCAGACGCGTGAGGATGCGGTCGATATACCGTGCAGTCTGATCGCCCGGACGGATACCCGGAACGAAAGCACCGCTCTTCTTCAAGTTGTCGGCAGTTTCCCGGCTGTTGAACACCAGTGCGGTGTAAAAGAAGCAGAAGAAAACGATCGCCAACGCATACAGCAGCACGTACACGGGTTGACCGGGCTTCAGGGCCTCGGCCACGTTGTGCAGCGTGTTTGCGAACCAGTTGGTGCGCGTTCCCGAACTGAACCAGTTCAGGATGGTTGCCGGGAAGAGAATGATCGACGACGCGAAGATCGGCGGAATCACACCCGACATGTTCAACTTCAGCGGCAGATGAGACGACTGTCCGCCGTAAATCTTGTTACCGACCTGGCGCTTCGCGTAGTTCACGAGGATCTTGCGCTGACCGCGTTCGATGAACACGACCAGATACGTGACCGCCGCGATCAACACGACGATGATGATCGCCGAGATGATGCTCATCGAACCGGTGCGAACCAGCTCGAACAGACCACCGATTGCGTTCGGGAAACCCGCCGCGATACCACCGAAGATGATGATCGAGATGCCGTTGCCGAGACCGCGCTCCGTGATCTGCTCACCAAGCCACATCAGGAACATCGTGCCCGTCACCAGCGTGACGACCGTCGTCAGCCGGAACACCATGCCGGGGTCCAGCACCAGAGCCGGCTGGTTTTCCAGCGCGACCGCGATACCGAACGCCTGAAAGGTCGCCAGAACCACCGTGAAGATACGCGTGTACTGCGTGATCTTCCGCTGTCCCGCCTGCCCTTCCTTCTTCAACGCCTCCATCTGCGGCGACACGATCGACAGCAACTGCATGATGATCGACGCCGAAATGTAGGGCATGATGCCCAGCGCAAAGATCGTGAATCGCGACAGCGCGCCACCCGAGAACATGTTGAACATGCCCAGGATGCCGCCCGACTGGCTTTGGAACAGCTTGGCCAGTTGATCCGGATCGATGCCGGGTACCGGAATATGCGCACCAATGCGGTAGACGATCAACGCCAGCAGCAGGAACACTGCACGCCGACGCAGATCGCCGAATTTCGCCGCGCTCCGACCGGTTTTTGCGAGACTCGGGCTGTTAGCCAAGTACCTTCTCCGATGCTAGTGCTAGTAACGGCGAAAGCGCGTTACTCGGCGAACGAGCCGCCAGCGGCTTCGATTGCCTCACGGGCGCCCTTCGTTGCCGTCAGGCCCTTCACCGTGACCTTGCGCGTGATCTCGCCGGTCTTGATGATCTTCGCGCTCTTGATGAGCTCGCCGACCAGACCCGCTTGCTTCAACGCCAACAGATCGATTTCGTCGACCGGCAGCTTTTCGAGATCAGCCAGGCGCACTTCACCGACGAATTCCTTCGTCAGCGAGGTGAAGCCGCGCTTCGGCAGACGACGCTGCAGAGGCATCTGACCGCCTTCGAAGCCGACCTTGTGAAAGCCGCCCGAACGCGATTTCTGACCCTTGTGGCCGCGGCCAGCGGTCTTGCCGAGGCCCGAACCGATACCGCGACCGACGCGACGCTTTGCATGCTTCGCGCCTTCTGCCGGCTTCAGGTTATTCAATTCCATGTTCAACTCCTTGGATCCGTGGGTCGCGCTTAAGCGATGACCTTAACGAGGTACGAGACCTTGTTGATCATCCCGCGCACTGCCGGCGTGTCCTGCAACTCGGAAACCGAGTTGAGGCGGCGCAGGCCGAGGCCACGCACCGTTGCGCGGTGCGATTCGCGGGTCCCGATCAGGCTCTTGATGAGCTGAACCTTGACAGTTTTTTCAGACATGGTGCCCACCTTAGCCCAGAATGTCTTCGACGGACTTCCCACGCTTCGCCGCGATGTCAGCCGGTGTCGACTGCTTGCGCAGACCGTCCAGCGTTGCGCGAACGAGGTTGTACGGGTTCGTCGAACCGTGGCTCTTGGCCACAACGTTTTGCACGCCCATCACGTCGAACACTGCGCGCATCGGGCCGCCAGCGATCACGCCGGTACCGTCCTTCGCCGGAGCGAGGAGAACCGCCGATGCGCCGTGCTTGCCGTGCACTTCATGTTGCAGCGTGCCGTTCTTCAGGGGCACCTTGAACATGTTGCGGCGGGCCTGCTCCATTGCCTTTTGAACGGCAACCGGAACTTCCTTGGCCTTGCCCTTGCCCATGCCGATCCGGCCGTCACCGTCGCCAACCACGGTCAGTGCGGCGAAGCCGAGAATACGGCCACCCTTCACGACCTTGGTCACGCGGTTGACCGAAATCATCTTTTCGCGCAGGCCGTCGTCGCGTTCGTCAGCCTGAACTTTCGCTTGCATCTTTGCCATGACGAATTCTTCCCTTAGAACTTGAGCCCGGCTTCACGCGCCGCATCAGCCAGCGCCTTCACGCGGCCGTGGTAGCGGAAACCCGAGCGGTCAAAGGCGACGGATTCGATGCCGGCAGCCTTGGCCTTTTCGGCGATACGCTTACCGATCAGAGTCGCAGCGTTGACGTTGCCGCCCCTGCCCGACTTGTCGGCGAGTTCAGCGCGCACTTCAGCTTCGAGCGTCGAGGCGCTTGCCACGACCTTCGTACCGCATGCCGAGAACACTTGCGCGTAGATATGCGTATTCGTGCGATGCACGGCCAGACGCGGAACCTGCAGCTCAGCGATCTTGATACGCGTCTGACGAGCGCGGCGCAGGCGAGATTGAGTCTTATCCATGATTGCGCACCCTTACTTCTTCTTCGTTTCTTTGAGGATCACGACCTCGTCGGAATAACGCACGCCCTTGCCCTTGTACGGCTCAGGCGGACGATAGCCGCGCACTTCTGCTGCGGTCTGTCCGACTTTCTGCTTGTCGATCCCCTTGATCACGATTTCGGTCTGCGACGGGGTTTCAGCCTTGACGCCTTCCGGCATCTGGTGCACCACGGGGTGCGAGAAACCCAGCGACAGGTTCAGCTTGTCGCCTTGCGCTTGCGCACGATAACCGACGCCAACCAGCGTCAGCTTGCGCTCGAAACCCTTGGTGACGCCCTGCACCATGTTCGCCACCAGGGCGCGCATCGTGCCGGACATCGCGTTCGCTTCGCGGCTTTCGTCAGCCGGAGCGAGCTTCAACGTGCCGTTGTCGTTCGTCACGGTCACCAGCTTGTTGGCCGGTTGCGAGATCGTGCCGAGCGGACCCTTGACGGTGATGACGTCGCCCTTGATGGCCACTTCCGCGCCTTGCGGCAGCGCGATCGGGCTTTTACCTACTCGAGACATGTTTCTTCTCCTTAGGCGTTAAGCGACGTAGCAGATGACTTCGCCACCGACGCCGTTCTGGCGCGCCTTGCGGTCGGTCATCACACCCTTCGGCGTCGACACGATTGCAACGCCGAGGCCGTTCATGACCTGCGGAATGTCGTTGCGACCGCGGTACACACGCAGACCAGGCTTCGAGACGCGCTCGAGGCGCTCGATCACCGGACGGCCAGCGTAGTACTTCAACGCGATATTCAATTCGATCTTCGCGCCTTCAGCCTTCACTGCGAAGTCGTCGATATAACCTTCGTCCTTCAAAACCTGCGCAATCGCAACCTTGACTTTCGACGAGGGCATAGTCACCGAAACCTTCTCGACCATCTGCGCGTTGCGGATGCGAGTCAGCATATCGGCGATAGGATCACTCATGCTCATTTATGTTTCTCCTATTACCAGCTCGCCTTGGTCAGGCCAGGGATTTCGCCGCGGAAAGCGATTTCACGAATCTTGCCGCGTGCGAGTCCGAACTTGCGGAACGTGCCACGCGGACGACCCGTGATCGCGCAGCGGTTACGCTTGCGAGTGGGGTTCGAGTTACGCGGCAATTGTTGCAGCGCCAGACGCGCGAAATAACGCTCTTCGTCCGACTTGCTTGCGTCATCGATCACAGCCTTCAGCTCAGCACGCTTCGGAGCGTACTTGGCTGCCAGGCGCGCGCGCTTCTTTTCACGTTCGATCAGTGCCAGTTTAGCCACGGTAACCTCAGTTTCTGAACGGGAACTTGAAGCCGGCGAGCAGCGCCTTTGCTTCGTCGTCAGTCTTCGCGGTGGTCGTGATGCTGATGTTCAGCCCACGCAGCGCGTCGATCTTGTCGTAGTCGATTTCGGGGAAAATGATCTGCTCTTTCACACCGATGTTGTAGTTGCCACGACCGTCGAATGCACGGCCCGACACGCCACGGAAGTCGCGCACACGGGGGAGCGCAACCGTCACGAAACGGTCGAGGAATTCGTACATCGCTTGGCCGCGCAGCGTGACCATCGCGCCGATCGGGTAGCCCTGACGAATCTTGAAGCCTGCGATCGCCTTGCGCGCCTTCGTGATAACCGGCTTCTGGCCGGCGATCTTCGTCAGGTCGCCCACGGCGTTTTCGATGATCTTCTTGTCAGCGACGGCTTCGCCAAGGCCCATGTTCAGGGTGATCTTGGTGATGCGCGGCACTTCCATGACAGACTTGTAGCCGAACTTTTCGACGAGTTGCGGCACAACCTTTTCTTTGTAAATCTCTTGCAGACGAGCCATTTTTTAACTCCGCGTCAGGCGTTGAGCGTGGCGCCGGTCGACTTCAAGAAGCGAACCTTCTTTCCGTCTTCGACCTTGATGCCCACACGCGACGCCTTGCCGTTCGCGTCGACCAATGCGACGTTCGAAATATGCAGCGGCATCGTTTTGGCTTCCACACCGCCCGTCGTACCCTTCATCGGGTTCGGCTTCACGTGCTTCTTGACGAGGTTGATGCCCTCGACGGTGACACGCTCTTCCGCAACGGCCAGCACGATGCCGCGCTTGCCCTTGTCCTTGCCGGTGATGACGATGACTTCGTCACCCTTGCGAATCTTGTTCATCGCGACTCCTTACAGCACTTCCGGCGCGAGCGAAACGATCTTCATGAATCGTTCGCTACGCAGTTCACGCGTAACCGGCCCGAAAATACGCGTGCCGATCGGCTCGAGCTTCGTATTCAGCAGAACGGCGGCATTGCCGTCGAACTTGATGAGCGAGCCATCCTGGCGACGCACGCCCTTGGCCGTACGAACGACCACGGCGTTGTAAATTTCGCCCTTTTTCACGCGTCCGCGCGGCGTCGCTTCCTTGACGGTCACCTTGATGATGTCGCCAATGCTAGCGTAACGACGCTTCGAACCGCCGAGCACCTTGATGCACATGACTTCACGCGCACCCGTGTTGTCGGCCACTTCAAGCCGAGTTTCGGTCTGGATCATGGTTTATCTTTCCCAACTTAATCCGGTCGCGCCACCATGGCACAGCCGGTCAGTCTTGGTCCCGTCAGCCAACTGGCTGCTTGGGTTAGAACAGGCAGCGAGGGCAGACGAAACCCGCCATCGCAATCCGGTGAATCTGTCGACTCAGGCTGGCGCCTGAACCGGCTTCCCCCACCAGTTTCGCCCGCGACGGGGCTCCCACAAAGAGGGAAGACCGAGATTATAACAAATAATCCCGGTCTTGCAAGCGAAACTTACTGCGACACGATTTACTACTGCATCGCGGTACAACTACTACAGCTTCAGATCACGCGAGCCGCTTCAACCAGCTTCGACACGACCCAGGCCTTCGTCTTCGAAATCGGACGGGTTTCCTGAATTTCGACGAGATCGCCTTCGTTGTACGTGTTCGCGTCGTCATGCGCGTGGTACTTCTTGGAACGCACGACGTACTTGCCGTAGATCGGATGCTTCACGCGGTGCTCGACCAGCACGGTGACCGTCTTGTCCATCTTGTTGCTGACGACCTTGCCGACCAGCGTCCGCTTGAGCGAGGTTTTTACGCTATCGTTCATTTCTGGTTCGCCTTCTCAGTCAGGACAGTGCGCACACGTGCGATGTCGCGACGGACCTTCTTCAGCTGGCTCGTGTTCGTGAGCTGCTGGGTCGCGAGTTGCATACGCAAGCCAAATTGCGCCTTCAGCAGGTCCGACAGCTCTTTGTTGAGCGCGGCCTGGTCTTTCTGGTGAAGTTCAGATGCCTTCATCATTTACTCCTTAGGCGCCGAGCTGACGCACAACGAAGTTCGTCTTGAGCGGCAGCTTCGCTGCAGCCAGACGGAACGCTTCGCGCGCCAGTTCTTCGGAGACACCGTCCATTTCGTACAGCATCTTGCCCGGTTGAATTTCAGCGACGTAGTACTCCGGGTTACCCTTACCGTTACCCATACGCACTTCGGCCGGCTTTTGTGAAATCGGCTTGTCCGGGAAAATACGGATCCAGATCCGGCCACCACGCTTGATGTGACGCGTCATTGCACGACGTGCCGCTTCAATTTGACGCGCGGTCAAACGGCCGCGACCGATAGCCTTCAGACCGAAGTCACCGAACGACACCGCGTTGCCGCGCGTCGCCTTGCCGGTGTTACGACCCTTCTGCTCTTTGCGATACTTTCTGCGTTTCGGTTGCAGCATCGTTATTCTCCAGTCTTCGCGTCACCGCCAGCGCGACGGGGTGCACCACGACGCGCACCGGCCGGAGCGCCTTCACCGTCACGGCGCGGACGGCGATCGCCACCCGGACGTGCGTTGCGGCGCGGACGCTTTTCTTCCGCGACTTCTTCCACCACCGGCGCTTCGTTGCGGCCCAGCGTGTCGCCCTTGTAGACCCACACCTTCACGCCGATGATGCCGTACGTGGTCTTTGCTTCCGACGTCGCGTAGTCGATATCCGCACGCAGCGTATGGAGGGGCACGCGACCTTCGCGATACCACTCGGTACGAGCGATTTCGATACCGTTCAGGCGGCCCGCGCTCATGATCTTGATGCCCTGGGCACCAAGACGCATCGCGTTCTGCATCGCGCGCTTCATCGCGCGGCGGAACATGATCCGGCGCTCGAGCTGCTGCGTGATGGAGTCAGCGATCAACTGAGCATCGGTTTCCGGCTTGCGGATCTCTTCGATGTTGACGTGAACCGGAACGCCCATGCGCTTCTGAAGTTCAGCCTTCAGCGATTCGATGTCTTCGCCCTTCTTGCCGATGACAACGCCCGGACGCGAGCTGTAAATCGTGATGCGCGCGTTCTTCGCCGGACGCTCGATGACGACGCGACCGACCGAAGCGTTCTTCAGCTTCTTCTTCAGGTATTCACGAACACCGATGTCTTCCTGCAACATCGCCGCGAAATTGTTGTTGTTCGCGTACCAGCGCGAAGCCCAATTGCGGCTGACGGCCAAACGGAAGCCAGTCGGATGAATTTTCTGTCCCATCGTATGGCTCCTTAATTCCCGACCGTCACAGTGATGTGACAGGATTGCTTCTCGATGCGGTTACCGCGACCCTTTGCGCGTGCGGTGAAACGCTTCAGCGAAGCAGCCTTGTCGACGTAGATGCTCGTGATCTTGAGCTCGTCGATATCGGCGCCTTCGTTGTGTTCCGCATTCGCGATCGCAGACAGCACGACCTTCTTGACGATACCCGCCGCCTTCTTCGGCGAGAACGTCAGAACGTTCAGCGCCTTGTCGACCGGCAAACCACGAATCTGGTCAGCCACAAGGCGCGTTTTCTGCGCCGAGATGCGGGCACCGCGATGAATTGCCTTCACTTCCATCTTGATAGCCCCTTATTTCTTGGCCTTCTTGTCGGCCGCGTGACCCTTGAACGTACGGGTCAATGCGAACTCGCCAAGCTTGTGGCCGACCATGTTTTCCGTGACGTACACCGGAACGTGTTGACGGCCGTTGTGAACAGCGATCGTCAGACCGATGAAGTCCGGCAGAATCGTCGAACGACGCGACCAGGTCTTGATCGGCTTCTTGTCACGCGTCGATGCAGCCGCCTCAACCTTCTTCAGCAAATGAGCGTCGCAGAACGGACCTTTTTTAGCAGAACGTGTCATTGCCTACTCCTTAACGCTTGTGACGGCGCTGGACGATCATCGTCGTCGTGCGCTTGTTGCTGCGGGTGCGATAACCCTTCGTCGGCGTGCCCCACGGGCTCACCGGATCGCGACCTGCTGCGGTACGGCCTTCACCACCACCGTGCGGGTGATCGATCGGGTTCATTGCAACACCGCGCACCGTCGGACGGATACCGCGCCAGCGATTCGCACCGGCCTTACCGATTTGACGGAGGCTGTGTTCTTCGTTGCCCACTTCGCCGATCGTCGCGCGGCACTCGACGTGCACGCGGCGGATTTCGCCCGAGCGCAGACGCACTTGAGCGTAGACGCCTTCGCGAGCCAGCAGCATTGCCGACGTGCCAGCCGAACGCGCGATTTGCGCGCCCTTGCCCGGCAGCATCTCGATGCAGTGGATCGTCGTACCGACCGGAATGTTGCGGATCGGCAGGGTGTTGCCTGCGCGGATCGGCGCTTCCGAACCGGACATCAGCTGCGCGCCCACGGCCACGCCCTTCGGCGCGATG
Organism: Caballeronia novacaledonica; assembly: GCF_900258035.1. Classification (GTDB taxonomy): domain Bacteria; phylum Pseudomonadota; class Gammaproteobacteria; order Burkholderiales; family Burkholderiaceae; genus Caballeronia; species Caballeronia novacaledonica. The sequence continues at coordinate 78,918 of NZ_OGTP01000024.1, forward strand.
ATGTAGCGACGCTCGCCGTCCGCGTACAGAACCAGCGCGATGTTCGCGCTACGGTTCGGGTCGTACTCGAGACGCTCGATCTTCGCCGGAATGCCGTCCTTGTTGCGACGGAAATCGACGATACGATAGTGCTGCTTGTGACCACCGCCCTGGTGACGCGTGGTGATACGGCCGTTGTTGTTACGGCCCGCCGACTTGGATTGCGAGTCGAGCAGCGCTGCGTGCGGCTTGCCCTTGTGCAGATCCTTGTTGACGATCTTGACCATCGCGCGGCGACCCGGCGAGGTCGGCTTAACTTTCACGATTGCCATGATTACTTGGCCTCCGCTTCAAAGTTGATTTCCTGGCCGGGCTTCAGGCAGACGTACGCCTTCTTCACGTCCTTGCGCTTACCGTTGAAGCGGCCAAAGCGCTTTGCCTTGCCCTTCGTGACGAGCACGTTGACGGAATTGACTTCGACCTTGAACAGCAGCTCGACAGCAGCCTTCACTTCCTGCTTCGTGGCGTCCGGTGCGACTTCGAACACGACTTGCTCGTTCTTGTCGGCAACCAGCGTCGCCTTTTCGGAGATCACCGGCGCGAGCAGAACTTGCATCAAACGATGATCGTTTTTGCGAATCTCGCTCATGACAGCAACTCCTCGATCTGAGCGACCGCAGCCTTCGTGATCAGGATCTTCTTGAAGTAGATCAGCGAGAGCGGGTCGGCGTAACGCGGCTCGACAACCGCCACGTGGGCCAGGTTGCGCGACGCGAGGTACAGGTTCTCGTCGACCGTATCGGTAATGACCAACACGGAATCGAGGCCCATTGCCTTGAATTTTTCGGCCAACAGCTTGGTCTTCGGGGCTTCCAGCGCGAGGTCTTCGACCACGGCGATACGGCCTTCGCGAGCGAGCTGCGAGAAGATCGAGCAGAGACCTGCACGATGCATCTTCTTGTTGACCTTGTGCGAGAAGTTTTCTTCCGGCGAGTTCGGGAAAATGCGACCACCGCCACGCCACAACGGGCTCGACGACATACCGGCACGAGCGCGGCCCGTACCCTTCTGACGCCACGGCTTCTTGGTGGTGTGCTTGACCTGCTCGCGATCCTTTTGCGCGCGGTTGCCGCTACGTGCGTTCGCCTGATAAGCGATGACGATCTGGTGAATCAGGGCTTCGTTGTAATCGCGACCGAACACGACGTCCGATGCGTTCACGCCAGCGCCTTCCTGACCATTGGCATTCAGGAGCTTAAGTTCCATTATTTCGCTCCTTTCACAGCACGCGTCTTGACGGCCGGGGTCACGAAGACCTTGCCGCCCTTCGCACCCGGAACAGCACCGCGGACGAGCAGCAGATTACGCTCAGCGTCGATGCGGGCGATTTCGAGATTTTGAACCGTGACGGTGACGTCACCGAGGTGACCCGTCATGCGCTTGCCCGGGAACACGCGACCCGGATCCTGCGCCATACCGATCGAACCCGGAACGTTGTGCGAACGCGAGTTACCGTGCGTCGCGCGACCCGAGGCGAAGTTGTAGCGCTTGATCGTGCCGGCATAACCCTTACCGATCGACGTGCCTTGCACATCAACCTTCTGGCCGACTTCGAAAATATCCGTACCGATCACGGCGCCGTTCGACAGTTCGCCTGCCTTGGCCGTTTCGATATGGAATTCCTTGAGGATTTCACCAGCTTGAACGCCGGCTTTGGCGAGGTGACCCGCCAACGGCTTCGTCACGCGCGATGCGCGGCGAGCGCCGAATGCAACCTGAACGGCGGTATAACCATCCGTTTCAACGGTCTTGATCTGCGTCACGCGGTTGTCCGACACGTCCAGCACGGTGACGGGGATCGAATCCCCTTCAGGCGTGAAGATACGGGTCATGCCAACCTTGCGACCTACGAGTCCAAGGCTCATCGTTTTCTCCATTCCCAACTGCGATTGGTCGGGGCTGATTTACAAATGCCGGCTTCGTTACGAGAAACTGGGTCGGCTTTCTTGCGTCTTTTTCGTGCGCATAGGCGCGAAAAGCCTTTAAGTATAACAAGGCTTTTCGAATCCCGCAAGCAATCAAAGACTTAGCACTTCCCGACGCACCGGCAGGCGCGTCGGGCAAGCTTGTGGGACTTACTGCAGCTTGATCTCGACGTCGACGCCAGCCGGCAGATCGAGCTTCATCAGCGCGTCGACGGTCTTGTCCGTCGGATCGACGATGTCCATCAGGCGCTGGTGCGTACGGATTTCGAGCTGGTCGCGCGACGTCTTGTTGACGTGCGGCGAACGCAGGATGTCAAAACGTTGAATACGCGTCGGCAGCGGTACCGGGCCACGGACGATCGCGCCAGTCCGCTTCGCGGTGTCGACGATTTCGGCTGCCGATTGATCGATCAGGCGGTAGTCGAAAGCCTTCAGACGAATGCGGATTTTCTGGTTCTGCATGACAATTCCTTGAAAAGAGCGAGGCGGTATTGCACCGCACAATGGCAAAAGAGCGTGGAACCGGGCATTCGCTGAGGGCGAACACCCGGCTCCAATCTGTACTTCAGTACTGCAACTTCAAATCGAGCGAATCAAGGATTTTACTCGATAATCTTCGCCACGACACCGGCGCCGACGGTACGGCCGCCTTCGCGGATTGCGAAGCGCAGACCTTCTTCCATGGCGATCGGAGCGATCAGCTTCACCGTGATCGACACGTTGTCGCCCGGCATCACCATTTCCTTGTCCTTCGGCAGCTCGATCGAGCCCGTCACGTCCGTCGTACGGAAGTAGAACTGCGGACGGTAGTTGTTGAAGAACGGCGTGTGACGGCCGCCTTCGTCCTTGCTCAGCACGTACACTTCAGCCGTGAAGTGCGTGTGCGGCGTGATCGAACCCGGCTTGGCCAGAACCTGGCCGCGCTCCACGTCTTCACGCTTCGTGCCGCGCAGCAGGATACCGACGTTGTCGCCCGCCTGACCTTGGTCGAGCAGCTTGCGGAACATTTCCACGCCCGTGCAGGTCGTCTTCACCGTCGGCTTGATACCGACGATTTCGATTTCTTCGCCGACCTTCACCACACCGCGCTCCACGCGACCCGTCACCACCGTGCCGCGACCCGAGATCGAGAACACGTCTTCCACCGGCATCAGGAACGAACCGTCAACTGCGCGCTCCGGCGTCGGGATGTACGAATCCAGCGCGTCGGCCAGGTTCATGATCGCCACTTCGCCCAGCTCGCCCTTGTCGCCTTCCAGCGCCAGCTTGGCCGAACCCTTCACGATCGGGGTGTCGTCGCCCGGGAAGTCGTACTTCGACAGAAGTTCGCGCACTTCCATTTCGACGAGCTCGAGCAGCTCGGCGTCGTCCACCATGTCGCACTTGTTCAGGAACACGATGATGTACGGCACGCCAACCTGACGGGCCAACAAGATGTGCTCGCGCGTTTGCGGCATCGGGCCGTCGGCGGCCGAGCACACCAGGATTGCGCCGTCCATCTGCGCGGCGCCCGTGATCATGTTCTTCACATAGTCAGCGTGGCCCGGGCAGTCGACGTGTGCGTAGTGGCGGTTAGCCGTTTCGTACTCGACGTGCGCGGTGTTGATGGTGATGCCGCGCGCCTTTTCTTCCGGCGCTGCGTCGATCTGATCATACGCCTTGGCTTCGCCGCCGAACTTCTGCGTGAGAACCGTCGTGATCGCTGCCGTCAGCGTGGTCTTGCCGTGGTCAACGTGACCGATCGTGCCCACGTTCACGTGCGGCTTGGTCCGCTCGAATTTACCTTTTGCCATGATTACCTTCTTTCAAAGTTTGGTTATCGGTTAAAGCTTGTGGCTTGCGCCGAATTACTTGCGGGCCTTACTTGCCCTTGGCGTTGATGATCGCGTCGGCGACGTTACGCGGAGCTTCAGAGTAGTGCTTGAACTCCATCGTGTACGTGGCACGGCCTTGCGACAGCGAACGCAGCGACGTCGAGTAGCCGAACATTTCCGACAGCGGCACTTCGGCGCGAACGATCTTGCCGCCGCCAATCATGTCTTCCATGCCCTGGACGATACCGCGACGGCCCGACAGGTCGCCCATCACGTTGCCCATGTAGTCTTCCGGCGTTTCGACTTCCACAGCCATCATCGGTTCGAGGATGACCGGGCTCGCCTTGCGCATTGCTTCCTTGAAGGCCATCGAGCCGGCCATACGGAACGCGTTTTCGTTCGAGTCGACGTCGTGGTACGAACCGAACGTCAGGTGAACCTTCACGTCGACCACCGGGAAGCCAGCCAGCACGCCCGACTTCAGCGTTTCCTGGATGCCCTTGTCCACGGCCGGGATGTATTCGCGCGGAATCACGCCGCCCTTGATCTCGTCCAGGAACTCGTAGCCCTTGCCCTGCTCGTTCGGCTCGAGCGTGATGACCGCGTGACCGTACTGACCGCGACCACCCGACTGCTTGACGAACTTGCCGTCGACGTCTTCCGCCTTGCTGCGGATCGTCTCGCGGTAAGCAACTTGCGGCTTGCCGACAGTAGCTTCCACGCCGAATTCACGACGCATACGGTCAACCAGAATTTCCAGGTGGAGCTCGCCCATGCCCGAAATGATGGTTTGGCCCGATTCTTCGTCCGTTTGAACGCGGAACGACGGATCTTCCTGTGCCAGACGGTTCAGCGCCAGACCCATCTTTTCCTGGTCAGGCTTCGTCTTCGGCTCGACAGCCTGCGAAATCACCGGCTCCGGGAAAATCATGCGTTCGAGCACGATCGGATGCTGCGGATCGCACAGCGTGTCGCCCGTGGTTGCTTCCTTCAGACCAACAGCAGCCGCGATGTCGCCCGCGCGCACTTCCTTGATTTCTTCGCGCTGATTGGCGTGCATCTGCAGAATACGGCCGAGACGTTCCTTCTTGTCCTTGGTCGCGTTCAGCACGGTGTCGCCCGAATTCACGACGCCCGAATACACACGGAAGAAGATCAGCTGGCCGACGAACGGGTCCGTCATGATCTTGAACGCCAGCGACGAGAATTTCTCGTCGTCGGATGCACGGCGCTCGCCCTTCTCGCCGCTTTCGAGTTCGCCCGTAACCGGCGGAATGTCGACCGGCGACGGCAGGAAGTCGATCACGGCGTCGAGCATGCGCTGCACGCCCTTGTTCTTGAACGCGGTGCCGCACAGCATCGGCTGAATTTCGCACGCAATGGTCCGGTCGCGGATCGCCTTGACGATTTCCGCTTCGGTCAGCTCTTCGCCGCCGAGGTACTTTTCCATCAGCTCTTCGCTGGCTTCGGCAGCCGACTCGATCATCTTCTCGCGCCACTCGTTGCACGTATCGACGAGTTCAGCGGGGATATCGACGTAGTCGAACTTCGTGCCTTGGGACGCTTCGTCCCAAATGATCGCCTTCATCTTCAGAAGATCGACCACGCCCTTGAAGTTTTCTTCGGAGCCGATCGGCACCACGACGGGAACCGGGTTCGCCTTCAGGCGGTTCTTCAACTGGTCGTAGACCTTGAAGAAGTTCGCGCCGGTACGGTCCATCTTGTTGACGAACGCGAGACGGGGAACCTTGTACTTGTTCGCCTGACGCCACACGGTTTCCGACTGCGGCTGCACGCCGCCCACTGCGCAGTAGACCATGCACGCGCCGTCGAGGACGCGCATCGAGCGCTCCACTTCGATCGTGAAGTCGACGTGCCCAGGGGTGTCGATGATGTTGATGCGGTGCTCGGGATAGTTGCCGCCCATGCCCTTCCAGAAGGCCGTGGTGGCAGCCGACGTGATGGTGATGCCGCGCTCCTGCTCCTGCTCCATCCAGTCCATCGTTGCTGCGCCGTCGTGAACTTCACCGATCTTGTGGTTCACGCCCGTGTAGAACAGGATGCGCTCGGTCGTCGTCGTCTTGCCGGCGTCGATGTGAGCGCTGATACCGATATTGCGGTAGCGCTCGATAGGTGTCTTGCGAGCCACTTTGGATCCTTTTTCGGTCGACGCGCCAGCGAGTGCGAGCGCGTCCTAACACAAACGGGCGAGGCGCCTGGAGTAGCGCACCCGCCCTGATTTTTCCGTTTGCTCTACGAGCGGGAGCTTAGAAACGGAAGTGCGAGAATGCCTTGTTGGCCTCTGCCATGCGGTGAACTTCGTCGCGCTTCTTCATCGCGCCGCCGCGGCCTTCGGCCGCTTCGGAGAGTTCACCTGCCAGACGCAGGGCCATCGACTTTTCGCTGCGCTTCTTCGCGGCTTCACGCAACCAACGCATCGCCAATGCCATACGACGCGAGGGGCGCACTTCGACCGGAACCTGATAGTTTGCACCACCAACGCGACGGCTCTTCACTTCGACCACCGGCTTCACGTTGTTGAGCGCAACCGTGAACACTTCCAGCGGGTCCTTGCCACCCTTGGTCTGGATCTGTTCAAAAGCGCCGTACACGATACGCTCGGCAACCGACTTCTTGCCGGAGAGCATCAGCACGTTCATGAACTTGGCTACATCTACGTTACCGAACTTCGGATCCGGCAACACTTCCCGCTTGGGGACTTCGCGACGACGCGGCATGATTCTTCCTTTACTTTTTCAGTTGGAGCTGGTTTTCAACTCCGCGGCCACCAACAAACCCGATCCATCTATTCGACTAAACCAGCTTGGCCGGGTGACCACTTACTCGACAGCACCGGCAACTCCGGCACCCTCGCCTTAACCGCCTTGCGGCGACCTGATTCCTGCTTCGGACCGACTTACTTGCCGGCCTTTGCGCGCTTCGCACCGTACTTCGAGCGAGCTTGCTTACGGTCCTTGACGCCCTGGGTATCCAGCGAGCCGCGAACCATGTGGTAACGCACACCCGGCAAGTCCTTCACACGGCCGCCGCGAATCAGCACGACCGAGTGCTCTTGCAGGTTGTGGCCTTCACCACCGATGTACGAAATGACTTCGAAGCCGTTCGTCAGACGAACCTTGGCAACTTTACGGAGTGCCGAGTTCGGCTTCTTCGGCGTCGTGGTGTACACGCGAGTGCACACGCCACGACGCTGAGGGCAGTCCTGCAGGGCCGGCGACTTGCTCTTCGTCGTTTCCGACGCGCGGCCTTTGCGAACCAGTTGATTGATGGTTGGCATTGTTTAATCCTAAAAATGAACAAAATCCGCGCAATTCTTTCGGGCAAAGCGAAAAGAACTGCGCGTTTGACGATCCCGCCGATGAATTCCGCTTTGCGCATCCGGCGTTAAGCCAGATCCGAAGTCGGACCAAGGACGAGAACCAAGCATGATATTCCGAAAATCGCAATCGGGTCAATACGTTGCGACGATTTCGATGGCTTTTCGCAAGCCGGACGTCAATCCGAACCGACGACGGAGAGCAATTCGTCGCCGAAGCGTTCCAGTTTCCGCACGCCGATACCGGGAATATGGCGAAGATCGTCGATCGTATCGGGGTCGCTGCGGACGATTTCGGCGAGCGTGGCGTCGTGGAAGATGACGTAGGCCGGAACACCGTCGCTCTTCGCGGTTTCCGCGCGCCAGGCACGCAGACGCTCCCAACGCGCCTTTTCGCGCGCCGACATACCGGCGGTCGGGTCCGCGCGCTCGCCAGTGCGGCTGGAAGACTGGCGCGCGCGCGTCGGCTTGACGTACTTGCGCAGCGTGACGTGCTCTTCGCCCTTCAGCACGGGCTTGCTCGCGTCGGTCAGCACGAGCGCGCCAAAACCGTCGTGATCGACGGCGAGATAGCCGAACGCCACCAGTTGCCGGAACACGGCGCGCCATTCGGGTTCGGAGAGCGCGGCGCCGACGCCGAAGGTCGAAATTTTCTCGTGGCCGCGCTGGAGGACTTTTTCGCTGCGGGAGCCGCGCAGAATATCGATGAGATGGCCCGCGCCGAAGCGAAACCCGCTCGCCTTCTGCGCCCGGTACACGCACGACAGCGCCATCTGCGCTTCGCGTGTGGCATCGAAGGACGCGGGCGGCTCCAGACACGTATCGCAGTTGCCGCACGGCTTGCCCGTCTCTCCGAAGTACGCGAGCAGACGCACGCGCCGGCACGACGCCACCTCGCACAAGCCGAGAAGCGCGTCGAGCTTGCCGGTCTGCACGCGCTTATGCGCGTCGTCGGCTTCGGATTCGTCGATCATCTTGCGCTGTTGCACGACGTCGCCCAATCCGTACGCCATCCACGCGTTCGCCGGCAGACCGTCGCGTCCGGCGCGGCCCGTCTCCTGATAGTAGCCCTCGACGCTCTTCGGCAAATCCAGATGCGCGACGAAGCGCACGTCCGGCTTGTCGATGCCCATGCCGAACGCGATCGTCGCGCACATGACGATGCCTTCCTCGCGCTGGAACATCTCCTGATGCTTCTGGCGCGTCTCGAACTCCATGCCCGCGTGGTACGGCAGCGCGCGAATGCCCTGCCCTTTCAGCCAGTCGGCGGTTTCCTCGACCTTGCGCCGCGACAGGCAATACACGACGCCCGCGTCGGTCGTGCCGTCCTTGTTCGTATGCTCGGCGCGGATGAAATCGAGCAGTTGCGAGCGCGCGTTGTCCTTCTCGACGATGCGATAGCGAATGTTCGGCCGGTCGAAGCTGGAAACGAAGACGCGCGCGTCGTCGAGCGCGAGCCGATGGACGATTTCGTCGCGCGTGATCGCGTCGGCTGTGGCGGTGAGCGCGATACGCGGCACGTCCGGAAACCGTTCGTGCAGCACCGAAAGCTGAATGTACTCGGGGCGGAAATCGTGCCCCCACTGCGACACGCAATGCGCTTCGTCGATGGCGAAAAGGCCCACGCGCGCGCGCTCGAGCAGTTCGAGAAAGCGCGGCGTCATCAGACGTTCGGGCGCGACGTAGAGGAGATCGATTTCGCCCTCGCGCAGCGCGCGCTCGGTGGCCGCGGCCTCGGCGCCCGACAACGTCGAATTCAGATACGCAGCGCGCACGCCGACTTCGGTCAGCGCCGCGACCTGATCCTGCATCAGCGCGATCAACGGCGACACGACGATGCCCGCGCCGAGCCCGGCCTCGCGGCGCACGAGCGACGGTATCTGATAGCACAGCGATTTGCCGCCGCCCGTTGGCATGAGCACGAGCGAATCGCCGCCGTTCGCGACATGCTCGACGATCTCCGCCTGTTGTCCGCGAAACGCGGGATAGCCGAAGATTTCGTTGAGTATTTCGAGCGACCGTGCCATGGAGGGAAAATGCGCGCTGCAGCGTGAGAGATAACGAATTCTACCAACGCATCCGCGCGTCAAAACGGAGTTAGCCATTTGGACGAGGGCGTCGGCGCAACGGACGGACGAAAAAAAACCGCCCAGCCGAAGCTGGGCGGTTCGTGGCTACTGCGAGCAAAAGACGCTTACTCGTTGGTATGCGGCTGCTGCTGTTCCGCCGCCGGCGTTTCCGGCGTACCAAAGTCGAATGCCTCTTCGGCCGCGATCTGGTCGAAACGCTCGCGATCCGACGATTCCTTCGCCTTGCGCGCCTTGTGGAACGCGAGACCCGTACCGGCCGGAATCAGACGGCCGACGATCACGTTTTCCTTCAGGCCACGCAGATCGTCGCGCTTGCCCATGATCGCCGCTTCGGTCAGCACGCGCGTCGTTTCCTGGAACGACGCCGCCGAGATGAACGAATCGGTCGACAGCGATGCCTTCGTGATACCGAGCAGCACGTTGTCGTACGTCGCCGGACGCTTGTCTTCCGCGATCATCTTGTCGTTTTCGTCGAGCATGTCCGAGCGCTCGACTTGTTCGCCAGGGATGAAACGCGTATCGCCGTTGTCGACGATCTGCACACGACGCAGCATCTGACGCACGATCACTTCGATGTGCTTGTCGTTGATCTTCACGCCCTGCAGACGGTACACGTCCTGCACTTCGTCCACGATGTAGCGCGACAACGCCTCGATACCCTGCAGACGCAGGATGTCGTGCGGATCGGCGGGACCGTCGACGATCATTTCGCCCTTGTTGACGACCTGACCATCGTGCACCAGCACCTGCTTTTCCTTCGCGATCAGGAACTCGTGCTGATTGCCCTCGAGATCCGTGATGACGAGACGCTGCTTGCCCTTCGTGTCCTTACCGAACGACGTCGTGCCCGTGACTTCCGCGAGAATACCCGCGTCCTTCGGCGAGCGCGCTTCGAACAGTTCGGCCACGCGCGGCAGACCGCCGGTAATGTCGCGCGTCTTCTGCGCTTCAACCGGGATACGCGCCAGCACTTCACCGACCTGCACTTGCTGACCATCCTTCACGGTGATCAGTGCGCCGACCTGGAAGCCGATCTGCACCGAATGCTCGGTGTTCGGGATCTTCACTTCCTCGCCGTTCGCGTCGAGCAGTTTCACCTGCGGACGCACGCTCTTCGAAGCCTGCGAGCCGCGACGCTTCACGTCGATCACGACCAGGGTCGAAAGACCGGTCACGTCGTCGATCTGCTTCGCAACGGTCACGCCTTCCTCGACGTTTTCGAACTTCACCGTACCGCCCCACTCGGTGATGATCGGACGCGTCAGCGGATCCCATTGAGCCAGTTGCGCACCGGCCTTGATCTGCGCGCCGTCGAGTTGCAGCAGCGTCGCGCCGTACGGAACCTTGTGACGCTCACGCTCGCGACCGAAATCGTCCGCGATGATCGCCTCGCCCGAACGCGAGATGACGACCTGCTCGCCCTTCGCGTTGGTGACGTAACGCATCGTCGCCGTGAAGCGCACCGTACCGTTCGACTTCGCTTCGACTGTCGAAGCAACCGCCGCACGCGATGCCGCGCCACCGATGTGGAACGTACGCATCGTCAACTGCGTGCCCGGCTCGCCGATCGACTGAGCAGCGATCACACCGACTGCCTCACCGACGTTCACGCGCGAACCGCGGCCGAGGTCGCGGCCGTAGCACGCGGCGCACAGGCCATAACGCGTTTCGCAGGTGAGCGGCGTGCGCACGCGCACTTCGTCGATGCCCAGACGTTCGATTTCTTCGACCGCGTCTTCGTCGAGCAGATCGCCGGAAGCGTAGATCGTCTCTTGCGTTTCCGGATTGACGACGTCCGCCACCGCGACGCGACCGAGAATACGGTCACGCAGCGCTTCGACGACTTCACCGCCTTCCACCAACGCCTTCATCGCCACGCCGTTCGACGTGCCGCAATCGTCTTCGACCACGACCAGATCCTGCGTCACATCGACCAGACGACGCGTCAGGTAACCCGAGTTCGCGGTCTTCAGCGCCGTATCCGCCAGACCCTTACGAGCGCCGTGCGTCGAGATGAAGTACTGCAACACGTTCAGGCCTTCGCGGAAGTTCGCGGTAATCGGCGTTTCGATGATCGAGCCGTCCGGCTTCGCCATCAGGCCGCGCATGCCGGCGAGCTGGCGAATCTGCACCGCGGAACCCCGCGCGCCCGAGTCGGCCATCATGTAGATGGAGTTGAACGACTCCTGCTTCGTCTCGTTGCCGTCACGGTCGACGACCGGTTCGGTTGCGAGCTGCTCCATCATCGCCTTGCCGACGCTTTCCGACGTCGCCGACCAGATGTCGACCACGTTGTTGTAGCGTTCCTGCGCGGTGACGAGACCCGACATGTACTGACGGTCGTATTCCTTCACCTTCTTCGCGGCGTCGCCGACGATCGTCTCTTTCTGCGGCGGCACGAGCATGTCGTCCACGCAAATCGAGATGCCGGCGCGCGTTGCGAGGCGGAAGCCCATCTGCATCAGCTGGTCGGCGAAGATCACCGTCTCGCGCAGACCGCACTTGCGGAACGCGGTGTTGATCAACTGCGAAATCTGCTTCTTCTTCAGCGGCTTGTTCAGCACCGTGAACGGCAGACCCGGCGGCAGAATCTCCGACAGGATCGAGCGGCCGACCGTGGTCGCGTACAGCGAGATCTTCGGCACGAACTTCGGCGCGCCTTCGCTCGTGTCTTCGTTCGCCACCATTTCGGTGATACGCACGTTGACGCGCGACGCCAGCTCGACTTCCTTGTTCTCGTACGCGCGGATCACTTCCGACACGCCCGTGAACGTCATGCCTTCGCCCTTGCCGTTGATCGCTTCACGCGACGCGTAGTAAAGGCCCAGCACGATATCCTGCGACGGCACGATCGACGGATCGCCGTTCGCCGGGAACAGGACGTTGTTCGACGCCAGCATCAGCGTGCGCGCTTCCATCTGCGCTTCGAGCGACAGCGGCACGTGAACGGCCATCTGGTCACCGTCGAAGTCGGCGTTGAACGCCGCGCAGACGAGCGGGTGAAGCTGAATTGCCTTGCCTTCGATCAGCACCGGCTCGAAAGCCTGAATGCCGAGACGGTGCAGCGTCGGCGCACGGTTCAGCATCACCGGATGTTCGCGGATCACCTCTTCCAGGATGTCCCACACCACCGGCGTCTGGTTCTCGACTTCCTTCTTCGCGGCCTTGATGGTCGTCGCGACGCCCATCACTTCCAGCTTGTTGAAGATGAAAGGCTTGAACAGTTCGAGCGCCATCAGCTTCGGCAGACCGCACTGATGCAGCTTGAGCGTCGGACCGACCACGATCACCGAACGGCCCGAGTAGTCCACACGCTTACCGAGCAGGTTCTGACGGAAACGGCCGCCCTTACCCTTGATCATGTCGGCGAGCGACTTCAGCGGACGCTTGTTCGCGCCGGTCATCGCCTTGCCGCGACGGCCGTTGTCGAGCAGCGAATCGACGGCTTCCTGCAGCATCCGCTTTTCGTTGCGGACGATGATTTCAGGCGCCTTCAGTTCGAGCAGACGCTTCAACCGGTTGTTCCGGTTGATCACGCGGCGATACAGGTCGTTCAGGTCCGACGTCGCGAAGCGGCCGCCATCCAGCGGCACGAGCGGACGCAGTTCCGGCGGCAGCACCGGCAGCACGTCGAGCACCATCCAGTCCGGCTTGATGCCCGAACGCTGGAAAGCCTCGAGCACCTTCAGGCGCTTCGCGTACTTCTTGATCTTCGCTTCGGAGCCGGTGTTCTTCAGTTCCGTGCGAAGCGTTTCGACCTGTTCGTCGATGTTGATCGCGCGCAGGAGTTCACGCACGCCTTCCGCGCCCATTTCGGCACGGAATTCGTCGCCGTACTCTTCGACCTTGTTGTAGTAATCCTCCTCGGTCATGATCTGCCGCGCTTTCAGCGGCGTCATGCCGGGATCGATCACCACGTAGGCTTCGAAGTACAGCACGCGCTCGATGTCGCGCAGCGTCATGTCGAGCACCATGCCCAGACGCGACGGCAGCGACTTCAGGAACCAGATGTGCGCGACCGGCGAGGCCAGCTCGATGTGGCCCATCCGCTCACGACGCACCTTCGCCAGCGTCACTTCGACGCCGCACTTTTCGCAGATCACGCCGCGATGCTTGAGGCGCTTGTACTTGCCGCAAAGGCATTCGTAGTCCTTGATCGGACCAAAAATCTTCGCGCAGAACAGACCATCCCGCTCCGGCTTGAACGTGCGGTAGTTGATGGTCTCAGGCTTCTTCACTTCGCCAAACGACCAAGAACGAATCTTGTCGGGCGACGCGAGGCCGATCTTGATCGCATCAAAAACTTCTTCTTGTTGGACTTGCTTGAATAGATCGAGCAGAGCTTTCATTGCTTTCTCTCCGTAGTCCGATTAGTTGCGGTCCAGATCGATATCAATACCGAGCGAGCGGATTTCCTTCACCAACACGTTGAAGGATTCCGGCATGCCCGCGTCGATTACGTGATCGCCCTTGACCAGGTTTTCGTACACCTTGGTCCGGCCCGTCACGTCATCCGACTTGACCGTCAGCATTTCCTGCAGCACATACGATGCGCCATACGCTTCGAGCGCCCACACTTCCATCTCACCGAAGCGCTGACCGCCGAACTGCGCCTTACCACCCAGCGGCTGCTGCGTGACGAGCGAATACGGGCCGGTCGAACGCGCGTGCATCTTGTCGTCGACCAAGTGGTGCAGCTTCAGGTAGTGCATGTAGCCGACCGTGACCGTGCGCTCGAATGCTTCGCCGGTGCGGCCGTCGTACAGCGTGACCTGGTTCTTCGACGGCGTCATGCCGAGGTTCGTGGCGATGTCGTCCGGGTAGGCCAGATCGAGTGCGCGCGACATTTCGTCTTCCGTCGCACCGTCGAACACCGGCGTCGCGAACGGCACGCCTTCGCGCAGGTTCTTCGCCAGTTCGACGATCTCGTCGTCGGAGAAGCTTTCCAGCTCTTCCTTGCGGCCCGATTCGTTGTAGATCTGCGTAAGGAACTGACGCAGTTCTTCGACCTTCGCCTGACGCTGCATCATTTCGCCGATACGCCAGCCGAGACCCTTCGCGGCCCAGCCCAGATGCACTTCGAGAATCTGACCCACGTTCATCCGCGACGGCACGCCGAGCGGATTCAGCACGACGTCGGCCGGACGGCCATCGGCCATGTACGGCATGTCTTCGATCGGAACGATCTTCGACACGACACCCTTGTTACCGTGACGGCCCGCCATCTTGTCGCCAGGCTGCAGGCGACGCTTCACGGCGAGATACACCTTGACCATCTTGAGCACGCCCGGCGGCAGTTCGTCGCCTTGCGTGAGCTTCTTGCGCTTCTCTTCGAACGCGAGGTCGAACTGGTGACGCTTTTGCTCGATCGAATCCTTGATCGCTTCCAGTTGCGCCGCAGCTTCTTCGTCCGCGAGGCGGATGTCGAACCAGTGGTAGTGGTCGAGATCTTCGAGGTACGGGAGGTCGATCTTCGTGCCCTTCGCGAGCTTCTTCGGACCGCCGTTCGCGACCTTGCCGTTCAGCATGCGCGCGAGACGCTGGAACGCGTCGCCTTCCACGATGCGAAGCTGGTCGTTCAAATCGAGGCGATAGCGCTTTAGTTCGTCGTCGATGATCTGTTGCGCACGCTTGTCGCGCGTGATGCCTTCGCGCGTGAACACCTGCACGTCGATGACCGTGCCGCTCATGCCCGACGGCACGCGCAGCGACGTGTCCTTCACGTCCGATGCCTTCTCGCCGAAGATCGCGCGCAGCAGCTTTTCTTCCGGCGTCAGCTGGGTTTCGCCCTTCGGCGTGACCTTGCCGACCAGCACGTCGCCCGCTTCGACTTCCGCGCCGATGTACACGATGCCCGACTCGTCGAGACGGCCAAGCTGCACTTCCGCGAGGTTCGAAATGTCGCGCGTGATTTCTTCCGGTCCGAGCTTCGTGTCGCGAGCCACGACGTTCAGTTCTTCGATGTGGATCGACGTGTAGCGATCGTCCGCAACGACCTTTTCCGAGATCAGGATCGAGTCTTCGAAGTTGTAGCCGTTCCACGGCATGAACGCGACCAGCATGTTCTGGCCGAGCGCGAGCTCGCCCAGATCCGTCGAGGCGCCGTCGGCCAGCACGTCGCCGCGCGAGACCTTGTCGCCCACCTTCGCGATCGGACGCTGGTTGATGTTCGTGTTCTGGTTCGAACGCGTGTACTTGATCAGGTTGTAGATGTCCACGCCGACGTCGCCGGCAACGGCTTCATCGTCGTTCACACGAATCACGATACGGCCCGCGTCGACGTAATCCACCACACCGCCGCGCAGCGCCTGGACGGTCGTACCCGAGTCGACGGCCACCGTACGCTCGATGCCCGTGCCCACGACCGGCTTTTCCGGACGCAGGCAAGGCACGGCCTGACGCTGCATGTTCGAGCCCATCAACGCGCGGTTCGCGTCGTCGTGCTCGAGGAACGGAATCAGCGATGCAGCCACCGACACGATCTGCGACGGCGCCACGTCCATGTACTGGATGCGATCCGGCGTGACCATCATCGTTTCGCCTGCTTCACGCGAAGACACGAGTTCGTCAGTCAACGAGCCGTCGTCGCCCACTGCCGCGTTCGCCTGAGCGATCACGTAACGGCCTTCTTCGATCGCCGACAAATAGTCGATCTGGTCGGTGACCTTGCCGTCCACCACCTTGCGATACGGCGTTTCGAGGAAGCCGTACTCGTTCAGGTGCGCGTACAGCGCGAGCGAGTTGATCAGACCGATGTTCGGGCCTTCCGGCGTTTCGATCGGGCACACGCGGCCATAGTGCGTCGGATGCACGTCGCGCACTTCGAAGCCCGCGCGCTCGCGCGTCAGACCGCCCGGTCCCAGTGCGGAAACGCGACGCTTGTGCGTGATTTCCGACAGCGGGTTGGTCTGGTCCATGAACTGCGAGAGCTGCGACGAACCGAAGAACTCGCGGATCGCCGAGGAAATCGGCTTCGAGTTGATCAGATCGTGCGGCATCAGGTTTTCGCTTTCGGCCTGGCCGAGGCGTTCCTTCACCGCGCGCTCGACGCGCACGAGACCCGCGCGGAACTGGTTCTCCGCGAGTTCGCCGACGCAACGCACACGGCGATTGCCCAAGTGGTCGATATCGTCCACTTCGCCCTTGCCGTTACGCAACTCGACGAGGATCTTGATCGTGGCGAGGATGTCGTCGTCCTGCAGCGTCATCGGGCCGACGATTTCGTCGCGACCGACACGGCGATTGAACTTCATACGGCCGACCTTCGACAGGTCGTACGCGTCTTCGCTGTAGAACAGACGGTTGAACAGCGCCTCGACCGCTTCTTCGGTCGGCGGCTCGCCCGGGCGCATCATGCGATAGATCGCGATGCGGGCGGCCATCTTGTCGGCGGTTTCGTCGATACGCAGTGTGGACGAGATATACGGGCCCTGGTCCAGGTCGTTCGTGTAGAGCGTCTGGATGTCCTTGACCTTCGCCTCGCGCAGCTTTTCGAGAACCGTTTCGGTGATTTCCTCGTTGGCGTTCGCGATCACTTCGCCCGTTTCCGGATCGATCACGTTCTTCGCCAGCACGCGGCCGAGCAGGTACTCTTCCGGCACCGAGATGAACTTCGTCTTGGCGTTTTCGAGGTCGCGAATGTGCTTCGCGTTGATCCGCTTGTCCTTCGTGACGATGACATTGCCATCGCGATCCTGGATGTCGAAACGCGCGACTTCACCGCGCAGACGCTCGGGAACGAATTCCATTTGCGCGCCTTCGCTCATCAGGCCGAAGTTGTCGAACACGAAGAAGTTCGCGAGGATCTGCTCCGGCGTCATGCCGATCGCCTTCAGCAGAATCGTGACCGGCATCTTGCGGCGACGGTCGACGCGGAAGTACAGCACGTCCTTCGGGTCGAATTCGAAGTCGAGCCACGAACCGCGGTAAGGGATGATGCGCGCCGAGAACAGCAGCTTGCCGGAGCTGTGCGTCTTGCCCTTGTCATGCTCGAAGAACACGCCAGGCGAACGGTGGAGCTGCGACACGATCACGCGCTCCGTTCCGTTGATGACGAACGAACCCGTCGGCGTCATGAGCGGAATTTCGCCCATGTACACTTCCTGCTCTTTGACTTCCTTGACGACGGGCTTGCTCGGCGATTCCTTGTCGAGCAGAACCAGACGCACTTTCGCGCGCAGGGCCGAGCAATACGTCAGGCCGCGCTGCTGGCATTCCTTGATGTTGAATGCGGGCGACGACAGCATGTAGCTGACGAACTCGAGTCGCGCGAAGCCGTTGTGCGAAACGATCGGGAAAACAGAGGTGAACGCAGCCTGCAAGCCTTCTGACTTGCGCTGCGACGACGACGTGTCTGCTTGCAGAAACGTCTGGAATGATTCAAGCTGGGTCGCCAGCAAAAAGGGAACTTGGTGAACGATGGGGCGCTTCGCGAAACTCTTGCGAATACGCTTCTTCTCGGTGAAGGAATATTGCATACGATCTCCGAATCACGGCGGGCGTTGCCGAGGCGGGATACCCCGACGTCACAGCCCGGTGTTCACCGACTGAGACCCGCGCGAGTGTCCGGGGAGGACGCGCGAATCTAGAAGCTTGGTGGTTGGCCGCTACCAACCGCTGGCTGACGGCAGCGGATGCCTATGTTTCCCGCTACCCGACCAAACTTGCCTTCTGCAGTCGCTTCAGAAGACAAAGAAAGCGATCGGAAAATTCTGCCATTCCGAACGTTTTCTTTGGCTTCTGTGGAGACTTTTATACTTGCCGACAAGCATAAAAACTACGTCCCCACAAAGCACAAAAAGGCCGGCGGTGAAAAACCGCCAGCCTTCGCATAGCGCAATGAAACTTACTTGATTTCAGCCTTCGCGCCTGCGTCTTCCAGCTTCTTCTTGGCTTCTTCAGCAGCAGCCTTGGGCACCGCTTCCTTGATGGGCTTCGGTGCGCCGTCAACCAGGTCCTTCGCTTCCTTCAGGCCGAGACCCGTCAGTTCACGAACAGCCTTAATGACGGAAACCTTGTTCGCGCCTGCTTCGAGCAGGTTCACGGTGAACTCGGTTTGCTCTTCCACTGCAGCAGCTGCGCCGCCACCAGCCGGGCCAGCAACTGCGACAGCAGCAGCCGACACGCCAAACTTCTCTTCGAACGCCTTGACCAGTTCGTTCAGTTCGAGAACCGACATCGAGCCAACGGCTTCCAGGATGTCTTCTTTTGCGATTGCCATTTGAAATACTCCTAAATTGAATTCGGATCGAGCTAGCGATCTAGCTAATACCTAACTGAGCAACTGGTGCCCAAGTGTGTGCGTTATGCAGCTTCGCCTTGCTTCTTCTCGGCGAGCGCGGCCAGGGCGCGCGCGAAGCCGGAAACAGGTGCTTGCATGACGAACAGCAGCTTGGAGAGCAGTTCTTCGCGGCTCGGGATGTTGGCCAGCGCTTGCACGCCCGCCTTGTCCATCACTTTGCCTTCGTAGGAACCAGCCTTGATGATCAACTTGTCATTGCCCTTACCGAAGTCATTGACGACCTTGGCAGCGGCAATGGCATCTTCCGAGATGCCGTAGATCAGAGGACCGGTCATCTGCTCAGCCAGCGGAGCGAACGGCGTACCTTCGACAGCGCGACGCGCCAGCGTGTTCTTCAACACACGCAGATACACTTGTTGCTCACGCGCTTTCGCGCGCAGCTTGGTCAGATCGCCAACCGTGATCCCACGATACTCAGCGAGCACCATCGTCTGAGCCTTCGCGACTTGCGCGGCGACTTCAGCGACGACTGCCTGCTTATCTTCTTTGTTCAGTGGCACGGTTAAACCTCCAGATTCGGTGCACTCGGGCCACAACCCTCATGCACCACGTTCAACAACGGCGTCCGACTGTTAGGAGTATTTCGATCAATTGGTGACCATTCAGAATGATCGACAACCGACTTCAACCACTGCAAAACTGTTTCGGGTTCGCCATCTGCGTTGGCTTGAATTAAGGCGACGCCTGCCTGCTGCGTCACCACCAACGGTCTTTGACAACCGGTTGCCCGACTCGAAACTGCAGCCTCGCAACCGCCCAAAGCCCTTTTTGAAGCGCGATCAATCGATCGCGCCCGAAATCTTACTGTTGCGCCAGCGTGGCTTGATCCACGCGAACGCCAACGCCCATCGTGCTCGACACGGCGATCTTGCGCAGATACACGCCCTTGCTCGTCGCCGGCTTCGCCTTTTGCAGCGCTTCGATCAGCGCAGCCAGGTTCTTACGCAACGATGCCGGCTCGAACGACGCACGGCCGATCGTACCGTGGATGATACCGGCCTTGTCGACGCGGAACTGAACCTGACCCGCCTTCGCGTTCTTGACCGCTTGAGCGACGTCCGGCGTAACCGTGCCAACCTTCGGGTTCGGCATAAGGCCGCGCGGACCGAGAATCTGACCCAGCGTACCGACGACACGCATCGTGTCCGGCGAAGCAATCACCACGTCGAAGTTCAGATTGCCGGCCTTGACTTGCTCGGCCAGGTCTTCCATGCCGACCACGTCTGCGCCAGCGGCACGAGCTTGTTCAGCCTTATCGCCCTGTGCGAACACTGCCACGCGAACCGACTTGCCGGTACCAGCCGGCAGAACGACGGAGCCGCGAACGACCTGGTCCGACTTCTTCGCGTCGATGCCGAGTTGAACAGCGACGTCGATCGATTCATCGAACTTGGCGCTCGCGCATTCCTTCACGAGAGCCAGCGCGTCGTCGATCGCGTACAGCTTCTGACGATCAACCTTGCTTGCGAATGCCTGAAGGCGCTTAGAAAGCTTAGCCATTTACACGCCCTCCACAGTGATGCCCATCGAACGCGCGCTGCCGGCGATGGTACGCACGGCTGCGTCCAGATCAGCTGCCGTAAGATCCGGCATCTTGGTCTTCGCGATTTCTTCCGCTTGAGCGCGGGTAATGTTACCGACCTTGTCGGTGTGCGGCTTGGCCGAACCCTTCTGCACGGCGGCGGCCTTCTTGATCAGAACGGTAGCCGGCGGCGTCTTCATGATGAAGGTGAAGCTCTTGTCCGCGAATGCCGTAATGACGACCGGCACCGGCAGACCCGGCTCCATACCTTGAGTCTGCGCGTTGAACGCCTTGCAGAACTCCATGATGTTCAGGCCGCGCTGGCCCAGTGCCGGACCGACCGGCGGCGACGGGTTGGCTTTACCTGCAGGAATCTGCAGCTTGATAAAGCCGACAATTTTCTTTGCCATGTTGAAAACCTCTGCTGAACGCGCGAGCGTTCGGTGAGTGATAGCGCGTGTTCGACGTTGCCGGCTACTGACGCTCCTCAACGGTCATAACGCGGACCGTAAGCGCGAATCGCGCGATAGCTCGAAAGCCACGCGCGATGTGTTCGTTTAAAGCTTTTCGACTTGGCCGAACTCGAGTTCGACGGGTGTCGAGCGTCCAAAAATCGTGACGGATACACGGACTCGGGACTTTTCGTAGTTCACTTCTTCGACGTTGCCATTGAAGTCGGTGAACGGACCTTCCTTCACGCGGACCATCTCGCCCACTTCGAACAACGTCTTCGGCCGCGGTTTTTCGACGCCTTCCTGCATCTGCGACATGATCTTTTCGACTTCACGCGGCGAGATGGGGCTCGGGCGATTGCGCGCACCACCAACGAAACCGGTAACCTTGGCCGTGTTCTTGACCAGATGCCACGTTTCGTCCGTCATTTCCATTTCGACAAGGACATAGCCCGGAAAGAAACGACGCTCGGTGACCGACTTGTGGCCACCTTTCACTTCAACGACTTCTTCGGTCGGAACAAGAATCTGACCGAACTGATCCTGCATGCCTGCACGTTCGATGCGCTCCTGAAGCGCACGTTGCACGCTCTTCTCCATGCCGGAGTAGGCGTGCACTACATACCAACGCTTTCCACTCGGGGATGTCGGAGTATCGCTCATATCATTTCCAACCCAGAATCGCCGAGAAAATCACCCATTCGATCGACTTATCGCTAAGCCAAAGGAAAATGGCCATGATCAGAACAAATGCGAAGACCACGAGAGTTGTCTGGGTCGCTTCTTTGCGAGTCGGCCAGACGACCTTGCGAACTTCTTTGTACGAATCTTTGGCGAATGCGATGAAGCCCTTTCCCGGCGCGGAGAGAAGACCGACTGCGACACCCGCGATGACACCAACAGCAAGCGCTGCGCCGCGGACGTACCATTCTTGGCCCGAGAGCCAGAAGAATCCAACGAACCCGGCCAAGACCAACAATACGCCCGCCACCAACATCAACTTGTCGCCGGAAGTATTTACAGTTTCGACGGAAGGATTCGCCATAACACCTTAAACAGCGCCGGTTGGCGCGAGAATTTGGCAGGGGCAGAGGGAATCGAACCCCCAACCTTCGGTTTTGGAGACCGACGCTCTGCCAGTTGAGCTATACCCCTAAACCATTTGGGGCCGACGGACTTCGCCGACCCCGAAACCACTACAAACCGAGAAGATCTCTGGCTCTTACTCGATAATCTTCGCCACGACACCGGCGCCGACGGTACGGCCGCCTTCGCGGATTGCGAAGCGCAGACCTTCTTCCATGGCGATCGGAGCGATCAGCTTCACCGTGATCGACACGTTGTCGCCCGGCATCACCATTTCCTTGTCCTTCGGCAGCTCGATCGAGCCCGTCACGTCCGTCGTACGGAAGTAGAACTGCGGACGGTAGTTGTTGAAGAACGGCGTGTGACGGCCGCCTTCGTCCTTGCTCAGCACGTACACTTCAGCCGTGAAGTGCGTGTGCGGCGTGATCGAACCCGGCTTGGCCAGAACCTGGCCGCGCTCCACGTCTTCACGCTTCGTGCCGCGCAGCAGGATACCGACGTTGTCGCCTGCCTGACCTTGGTCGAGCAGCTTGCGGAACATTTCCACGCCCGTGCAGGTCGTCTTCACCGTCGGCTTGATACCGACGATTTCGATTTCTTCGCCGACCTTGACCACACCGCGCTCGACGCGGCCCGTCACCACCGTGCCGCGACCCGAGATCGAGAACACGTCTTCCACCGGCATCAGGAACGAACCGTCAACTGCGCGCTCCGGCGTCGGGATGTACGAATCCAGCGCGTCGGCCAGGTTCATGATCGCCACTTCGCCCAGCTCGCCCTTGTCGCCTTCCAGCGCCAGCTTGGCCGAACCCTTCACGATCGGGGTGTCGTCGCCCGGGAAGTCGTACTTCGACAGAAGTTCGCGCACTTCCATTTCCACGAGCTCGAGCAGCTCGGCGTCGTCCACCATGTCGCACTTGTTCAGGAACACGATGATGTACGGCACGCCAACCTGACGGGCCAACAGGATGTGCTCGCGCGTTTGCGGCATCGGGCCGTCGGCCGCCGAGCACACCAGGATTGCGCCGTCCATCTGCGCGGCGCCCGTGATCATGTTCTTCACATAGTCAGCGTGGCCCGGGCAGTCGACGTGTGCGTAGTGGCGGTTAGCCGTTTCGTACTCGACGTGCGCGGTGTTGATGGTGATGCCGCGCGCCTTTTCTTCCGGCGCCGCGTCGATCTGGTCGTACGCCTTGGCTTCGCCGCCGAACTTCTGCGTGAGAACCGTCGTGATCGCTGCCGTCAGCGTGGTCTTGCCGTGGTCAACGTGACCGATCGTGCCCACGTTCACGTGCGGCTTGGTCCGCTCGAATTTACCTTT
>NZ_OGTP01000045.1 GCF_900258035.1 Caballeronia novacaledonica
GCAACGGCGGTGGCGGCAACGGCGGTGGCGGCAACGGCGGTGGCGGCAACGGCGGTGGCGGCAACGGCGGTGGCGGCCATGGCGGCGGCGGTCACGGCGGCGGCGGCAACGGTGGCGGTGGTGGCGGCCACGGCGGCCGTTAATCAAGCAGCGCAGCGCAAGGAAAAACCGATGTCCCTAACCGGGCATCGGTTTTTTCTTTGATTGGGTCGACGCGCCACACACGCATCGCAGGCCGATCGTCACGCGAGAGAGGTCTCTGCCATGCGCGCTCGTATCCTCGAACTGAACGGCCGCGTCGCACTGATTACCGGTGGGTCAAACGGCATCGGCCGCGCGATGTCGCCGGCCCTCGCGTCTTGCAGCGCATCGGTGGCGGGAACGAAGCCGTCGATGTCGCGGAGATCAAGCGCTCACGCGACGACCGGCGACATCGAACGGCGTCTCGGTCACATCGACATTCAATGCGGGCGCCGGGACGATCTCACTGCAGCCAACTTCGACCAGACGCTCGCCGTGAATCTGAAGTCGGCGTTTCCGTACACGCGAGCCGTGCTGCGCGCGGCGCTCGGACGGCGTGGTCGATCTGTCATCGACGGCGGCGCTCGGGCCGGGTCTGTTGTCGAAAGGCCGATGCGCACCTATGCGGCCCGACTCGCGCGCGACGGCATCACCGTCAACGCGCTCACGCCGGGACAGATAGATACCGACATAACCGGGCCGCTCAAGCGCAGCGACCGGCTGAGCGAAGCGGGCGAAGTCGCTGACGTCGTGATGGAGATCGTCGGCAATGCATTCATCACGGGGCAGACGATCCCCGCTAACGGCGGCGCAAGGGCTATCCGCCGCGTGCGCCCTACGCCCGCAACAGCTTTAAAAGATCCTGCGCCACCGATTTCGACGACGCCGGATTCTGCCCCGTGACGAGACGCCCATCCACGATCGACAGCGGCTGCCAGTCGTCGACTTTCTCGAAGCGCCCGCCGAGACGCTTGAGTTCATCCTCCACCAGAAACGGCACGACCTTCGTGAGTTGCACCGCCTCTTCCTCCGAATTGGTGAAGCCGGAAACGCGCTTGCCCTTCACCAGCGGCTCGCCGTTCGCCTTCACGTGACGCAACACGCCGGGCGCATGACACACGAACGCCACGACTTTTCCGCTGTCGTAGAAGCGTTCGATCAGCGCGATCGATCGCGCATCTTCCGCGAGGTCCCACAGCGGTCCGTGGCCGCCCGGATAGAACACGGCGTCGTAGTCGTCGGCGTTCATGTCGGCGAGAATCGCGGTGTTGGCGAGGACGCGCTGCGCGGCGGCATCGCCCTTGAAACGTTCGGTGAGCTCGGTCTGGCCTTCGGGCGTATCGCTCTTCGGATCGAGCGGCGGCTGACCGCCCTTCGGCGAGCACACCGTAATGTCGACACCCGCATCGAGAAATGTGAAGTAAGGCGCTGCAAATTCCTCCAGCCAGAAACCCGTCTTTCTGCCGGTATTGCCGAGCTGATCGTGCGAAGTCAACACCATCAAGATTTTCATCGTCGCCCCTTGCATCGAGAATGTTTCGCCGGTCCACGCGTCTCGTGGTGACTGCACTATAGGTGGTGATTCGGTAGCGCGCGTGGCACGAACTCATGAAGGTCCGATCACGGCATCCCGTCATCAGTGACCAGACGGCCGAACTTACTAATATGAAGTAAGTTTTTCTGCGACAACCGCGCAACTAAAGAATTTTTACTGCGACAACGATTTACATTCATCTCATAAGACGATAACCTTGCTGCCGTCAGTCAGGTTTCCGGCAACGGTTGCCGATGTTGCGCCGAAAGCTCGATTTCATCGGGATTTTCGACCGAAACACGCGAACGTTATTCAAATCCAGACGACACCGCCTTCGAACTGAGTTCGTTTGTCATTTCGTAAGGCAGTGAGCGAACGCAATCGTTTGCTCGACTCCACCATCAGGAGCGCTTGCTGTCTTGCGCGCCGAACGCTGTCAGTGAATCCGCGTTGTTCAGTTCGTCTCCCGACGGTTCCAATTCGGCAGACGGACTTGCCTTGAAAAGGTAATCTGGATGACTAATTAGTGTCATCCAAGGCGACGGAGCGGATTAATTTACTGAGCAGGTCCGGCAGCGTTTCAGGCGGCAAGAGCCTTACGCCAATCAATTAGCCATGCTAACTGTAATGACGAATCGAAACCACACTTCCCATCGTAACTGCAACGTATTCCCGGCGCGCAAAGCCGGGGACATCGCGATCTCGGTTCTGACGAGCGTGTTGCTCGCCGCCTGTGGCGGCGGTGGCGACGGCGCGCTGGACAATGCAACCGCCAAGAGCGCCGCGCCCGAATCGACGGCGAAGGCCGCGGCCAGCACGTCCATCTTCTACGGCGCGAACGGCCGGAACACGAACGGCGGCGCGTACGACGCGACGCCCGTGGCGACGCAGCTCGCGCAACTGAAGGACATCGGCGCGACGATCTATCGTAACGATGTGTACAGCCTGAGCTCGGCGAAGGTCATCGCGAAGATGGCTCAGACGATGGCGGCCAGCGGCGTGACGGTCTATCCCGTGATCCTTCTGGGTACCGGCTTCAACTCGGAACAGGACGCGTACAACGCGGCTTACACGCTCGGCCAGCAAGTCGCGGGAACCTACAAGTACAAGTACTACGAAGTCGGCAACGAGCTCGAAGCGCAAGCGCTCAGCGGCAACGTCGACGGCACGAGCTGGACGCACTACAGGAACCAGCCCTACGTCCTCGCGCGCGGCGTGATTCGCGGTTTGATCGCGGGCGTGAAGTCGGTGGACGGCTCGGCGAAAATCATCGTGAACGGCACGTGGCTTCACTACGCGTTCTACCAGATGCTGATGGACGGCTCGCAGCCCGACGGCACCCGCGGCCACCCGACCGTGAGCTGGGACATCACCGCTTGGCACTGGTATTCGAACCAGAACGACATGACGCATGCATGCGGCGGCACGGGTTGCTACGACATGCTGGGCATCCTCCATTCGTTCGGCAAGCCGGTGTGGATCAACGAATTCGGCGTGCGTCCGAATTACGGCACGGACCAGCAGATCGGCAATTACATGGCGGGCAACACGATGATGGCGCAGTTCCAGAGCCTTGCATCGAAGTACAACATTCAGTCGATCCAGGCGTTCGAACTCTATGACGACGCCGAAGGCAACTTCGGTCTGATGAAGTCGGACGGTCAGACGACAAAGGCCGCTTACTGGTCGTATAAGAACTTCGTGGCCGGCCACCCGATGTAAATTCGGCGGGCGTTTCATTGCCCCGCTTCCGGCATCTTCGCGAGCGACCCATTGTGGTCGCTCGTTGCATTTTCGGCCCGGAAAATAGGCACTTTCCCGGATCATGGCGCGCGTGCTTATCGGCGCGACGATATGACTGGTATTCAGTCGCAGCGCCTTGTCGGCGAGTCTTCTCCGCCATAACCTGAATCAGAGGCAGCCCTTTCGATCTGGAGAAGCTATGCGCGGCAACCTGCAATCCTTCATCGAGCGAGACGAACTATTCGTCGGCATTCCCAATCACGCTCCACGAGATCGCGTGCGATCCATTCTGTATTGCGGTGGAACGGGCGCCGCGCCGATCGTCGGGATCGCGAAGCGGCTTGCGTCGGCGGGACGGAAATTCGAGGTGCATCACTTCGCGCGTTCATCCGACCGCACGGCGCTATTGCAGGAGTTCGAAGCGCTTCGCAGTCACGGCAAGGTCTTTCATCATTTCGACTTGTCCGATGATCTGTCCGCACAGAAGAGCGCTTTCGCGATGAGTCCGACTCACGCAAGCACGCAAATCTATTGCAGCGGCCCGCCCGCTTTCATGGATCGGGTCGAGCGTCAGGCGCGCGACTGGGTGTACGCGTCGAACATTCACAAGATCGTTCTCGACGGCCGAATCGCCTAATCGGCCATCCGCGCCGGATCGAGACCCAGCGCCCGCGCCAGTTCGCGCGGCGATCGCACGATCTGCGCCTGCGCGGGAAAAAGCGCGGCGCCTTCGTCGTCGAAAGGCCATGCCAGCACGCGCATCCGCGCTGCGATGGCTGCCCGCGCGCCGGTCGGACTGTCTTCCACCGCGATCACTTCTTCGGGCGCGAGACGCAACAGCCACGCCGCGCGCTCGTACGGCTCGGGGCTCGGCTTGCCGTTGCGCACGTCGTTGACGCTGATGGTCACGAGCGATGGCTCTTCGATGCCGAGCGCGCGCAGATTCGCTTCGAGCAGCATGCGCGACGCATTCGACACGATCGCCTGCGTGATCCCCGCGGCCTTCGCGGCGCGATACACCTCCAGCGCGCCCGGGCGCGGCACGAGCGCGGGCGCCCCGTCGAGATAGGCCCGCGCGCGAAACGCGGACCAGTCCGCGTAATCCACCGACAACCCAAAGCGCTCGCAACACAGCGCATGCACTTCGCGTCCCGTCTTCCCGAAGACGAGCGGATGCATCTCCTCGCCCGCCTCCACGCCATGACGCGCGAGCGCCGCGATCAGCGTGCGCAAATGCAGCGACTCGCTTTCCGCGAGCGTGCCGTCCATGTCCCACAAGATGGCCTTGATCAAAACTCGATTCGTCCTTGTCGTTCGGGTGCGTTCAGCGCGGAGCCTATCACGACGTAGTCCGTTCATCGTGCTGCGCGATTGCATTTATTTATACGGCCATATAATATCTCTCCGAATCCACACGACTTCATCTTTGGAAGGACGAGATCATGAGCAGAACACTTCGCGTCGGCGTGATCGGCGGGGGAATCGGCGGCGTGGCCCTGACGGGCGCGCTCGCCCAGCAAGGGATCGAGGTGCGGCTCTTCGAACGCGCGAGCGTTTTCGGCGACGTCGGCGCGGGCATTCAGATGACGCCCAACGCGGTGAAGGTGTTGCAGGCGCTCGGCATCGGCGATGCGCTGCGCGACGTCGCGTTCGTGCCGCAGGCGATCGTCGGCCGCAACTGGGAGACGGCGCGCGAGAACTTTCGCATTCCGCTCGCGTCGGCGTGTTCCGAGTTGTACGGCGCGCCTTTCTATCACGTGCATCGCGCGGACCTGCATCGCATTCTGACGACGCTCGTGCCAGCCGGTTCCGCCCGCTTGTCGACGCGCTGCATCGACGTGCGTCAGGAAAAAGACGCCGCCGTCGCCATGTTCGACGACGGCAGCGAGTTCGAAGCGGATTTGATCGTCGGCGCGGACGGCGTGCGCTCGATCGTGCGTTCGACACTGTTCGGCGAGGAAGCGCCGCGTTTCACCGGCAACATGTGCTTCCGCGCGGTCGTGCCGTTCGACGAAGCGCCGGACTTCGTCAGCCCGGATTCGTCGTTCTGGCTCGGGCCGCATGCGCACGTGGTCACGTACTACGTGCGCGGCGGCGCGGCGGTGAACATCGTCGCGGTGGCGGAGACGCAAGATTGGGTCGAGGAATCGTGGAACGCGAAATCGAGCCGCGAAGAACTGCTCGCCGCGTTCGAAGGCTGGCATCCGAATCTGCAGCGCCTCTTCGAGCGCGCCGAATCGGTCTTCAAATGGGGCTTGTTCGATCGCGATCCGATGCGCACCTGGTCGCGCGGCAACGTCACGCTGCTCGGCGACGCCGCGCATCCGATGCTGCCCTTCCTCTCGCAAGGCGCGGCGATGGCGCTCGAGGACGGCTACGTGCTCGCGCAATCGCTTGCCGCGCACGGCAAAGATATCGGCAACGCATTGCGCGGCTACGAAGCCGAGCGGCTGCCGCGCACGAGCCGCGTGCAGCTCGAATCGCGCGAGCGCGGCCGCACCTATCACTTGCCGAGCGCATTCGCGCAGAGAAAGCGCGATCTGATCTACAAGTTCAAGTCGTATCTGAATCCGCAGGCGTCGGGCATCCAGGCGAACTGGGTCTACGCGTACAACGCAACGGACTTCGCGCCGCGCGCGGCCTTGTCCCATGTTTCCCTGGAGGTCTGAGATGTCGGTCAGGACTTATCGCATCGGGCAAATCGTCCCGAGTTCGAACACGACGATGGAAACCGAAATCCCCGCGATGCTGATGGCGCGTCAGGCGATCGAGCCGGAGCGCTTCACGTTTCATTCGAGCCGCATGCGCATGAAGAAGGTCGTGAAGGAAGAGCTTGCGGCGATGGACGCCGAATCCGACCGATGCGCCGTCGAGCTTTCGGACGCGCGCGTCGACGTGCTCGGTTACGCGTGCCTCGTCGCGATCATGGCGATGGGGCGCGGATATCACCGCGTATCGCAGGAGCGCTTGACGAAGCACACGGCGGGAAATGGCGGCGAGGCGCCGGTCATCACGAGCGCGGGCGCGTTGATCGATGCGCTGAAGGTGATGAAGGCGAAGCGCGTCGTCGTCGTTGCGCCGTATATGAAGCCGCTGACCGAACTCGTCGTCGATTACATTCGCAACGAAGGCTTCGACGTGATCGACTACCGTGCGCTGGAGATTCCCGACAATCTCGATGTCGCGCGTCACGATCCACGCAATCTGCCGGGCATCGTGCAATCGATAAACTATCAGGACGCCGATGCAATCGTTCTCTCTGCGTGCGTGCAGATGCCGTCGCTGCCTGTCGTGCCGATGGTCGAGGCATCGACCGGCAAGCCCGTCGTGACCGCTGCGATCGCCACCACGTACGCGATGCTGCGCGAGCTGGACCTCAAGCCAATCGTGCCGGGCGCGGGCGCGTTGCTTTCAGGGGCGTATTGAGCGATGGAATCGACCTTTCTCTACGGCGCGAACGTCAACGCGAACGGCATCCGCCAGCACTATCTGCGCTACGGCGGCGCGCGCGAGGATCGCGATGCGATCGTGGTCGTTCCCGGCATCACGAGTCCGGCGGTGACGTGGGGCTTCGTCGCCGAAACGCTCGGCCGTCAGTTCGACACTTACGTGCTCGACGTGCGCGGGCGCGGCCTGTCGGAAGCGTCATCGACGCTCGACTACAGTCTCGATGCGCAAGCCGCCGATCTCGTCGCGTTCATCGAAGCGATCGGCGTAAAGCAGGCGAGCGTGCTCGGCCATTCGATGGGCGCGCGCATCGCTCTGCGCGCCGCGCGACAGGCGAAGTCGATCGGGCGGCTCGCGCTCATCGATCCGCCCGTGTCCGGTCCCGGACGGCGCGCGTATCCCGCGCAACTCGCGTGGTACATCGATTCGATTGCGCTTGCACGCGAGGGCATCGACGCGGAAGGCATGCGCGCGTTCTGCCCGAGCTGGACCGACGCGCAATTGCGTCTGCGCGCGCAGTGGCTGCACACCTGCGACGAACGCGCGATCCGCGCGAGCTTCGAAGGCTTTCACGCCGACGACATTCACGCCGACATGCCGCACGTCCGGCAACCCGCGCTCTTGATGACCGCGGGAAAAGGCGACGTGATCCGCAGCGAGGACATCGCCGAAATGCGCGAATTGATGCCGCAACTCGAAGTCGTCAACGTGCACGGCGCAGGCCACATGATTCCGTGGGACGACGAACGCGGCTTTCATCGCGCGCTCGGTTCGTTCTTCGGCGCACCGCTCATCTGAGGCAATACATCATGCCAATCAGCGATTATCAATTGATCGAAGCGTGGAAAACCGTGCTCACGCTGTCGCGTCTGGAGCCGCGGCAGACCGTGACCATTCTCACCGGCGCGGCGACGCATCCGCAGACGCTCGCGTGCGCGCTGATCGCGACGCAATCGATGGGCGCAATCGTCAACCGGCTCGATCTTCCGCCCATCAACGGCGAAAAGGCGCTGAGCCGCGACGCGCTCGCGTATCTCGGCGAAACGCCGCTCACCGGAAACCGCGCGGCCATCGCAGCGTTGAAGGCGAGCGATCTCGTGCTCGACCTGATGACACTGCTCTTTTCGCCCGAGCAGCACGAGATTCTCGCGTCGGGCACGAAGATTCTGCTTGCCGTCGAACCGCCGGAAGTGCTCGTGCGCATGACGCCGACGCTTGCGGACAAGGCGCGCGTGCTTGCAGCGGCGAAGCGCATCGAACATGCGCGCGAGATGCGCGTCACATCGAAGGCCGGCACCGATCTGCGCTGCCCGCTCGGCGCGTTTCCCGCGATCGCGGAATACGGTTTCGTCGATGAACCCGGCCGCTGGGATCATTGGCCGAGCGGCTTCGCGCTCACGTTCCCGAACGAAGGCGGCGCGAACGGGCGCATCGTGATCGATCGCGGCGACATTCTTCTGCCGCAGAAAAGCTATTGCTCGGAGCCGATCACGTTGACGGTCGAAGGCGGCTATGCGCGCAAGATCGAAGGCGGCGTCGATGCGGAGCTTCTGCGCGAATACATGCTCTCCTTCGACGACGCCGAAGCCTTCGCGATCTCGCATATCGGCTGGGGCCTGCAGAAACGCGCGCACTGGTCGACGCTCGGTCTCTACGATCGCGAAGCGACGCTCGGCATGGACGCGCGCGCCTTCGACGGCAACTTCCTGTTCTCGCTCGGACCGAACAACGAAGGCGGCGGCACGCGCACGACCGCATGCCATATCGACATTCCCTTGCGCCGCTGCACGGTCTCGCTCGACGGCGTGGACGTGGTTCGCGAAGGCAAGACCATCGAGGAAACGCAATGAACGAAGCGATCTATTTACGTCAGGGCTTCGGCAAGGAGTTCGATATCGAAGGAAACATCGGATTCCTGATCGTCGATTTCGTGAACGGTTTCGCCGACCCCGCCGTGTTCGGCGGCGGCAATATAGCGGAGGCGATCGAACGCACCGTGCCGCTTCTGCGCGCGGCGCGCGAGATGCGCTGGCCGGTCGCGCACAGCCGGATCGTCTATGCCGACGACGGTTCGGACGCGAACATTTTCTCGCTCAAGGTTCCCGGCATGTTGACCCTCAAGGAGCACGCGCACGACAGCGCAATCGTGCCGCAACTCACGCCTGCGCCGGGCGAGTTCGTCGTGCGCAAGAACGTGCCGTCGGCGTTCTACGGCACGTCGCTTGCAAGCTGGCTCACGATGCGCGGCGTGCGGACGCTCGTCGTCGCGGGCGCTGTCACGAGCGGCTGCGTGCGCGCGAGCGTCGTCGATGCGATGCAGTGCGGATTTCGTCCCGTGGTGCTGTCCGATTGCGTCGGCGATCGCGCGCTCGGTCCGCACGACGCCAGTCTCTTCGATATGGCGCAGAAGTATGCTGCGGTGATGTCGTCGGAAGAATTACTCAGCCGCGTGCGGCGTTCTCCGGTACGCAACTGAACGACACGGTGGAGGTCTGCTCTTCGAGCGAGCGCACGCCGCTCGTTGCTTCCGACCTGATCGCGACACGCTGCGAGCGTTGCTTGCAGTAATCCGCGGCGGCGTCCATTGCGGCGTTGCGCGCGGTCACCCACGACATGCGCGTGCCCGTCGCCTTGCCGGTGACCGTGTAAGTGTCGGGCTGCGCACCGGCCGTGACGCCGTTGGTCGTGCCGCACGCGGCGAGCAGACACGCGAGCGCGAGCGCGCCGATTGCGCCGATCGCGCGCGGCGTCGAATGTATTGGTCGTAAGTAAGAAAACATGCTCGTGGATCGTGAATTTTTAGATCGACACGAATGGTACAAGCGCCCGCGATTTTCTTCACGAATCACAGGACAGGCGCGATGTATTCGAGTCCGTCGTTTCACGATCGACCGCGTGCGCGGTCCTATGTTCCCGTCAAGCCTGAGCGATGCGATCCAGCAGGCGTTGCAGACGCGAATGCTGACACGGCGCAAGCCCTGGCGTGGAGATCGCCTGCACGACGCGTCCGCGCCAGTATGTCTTGGAGAAGAGCGAATTCGCGCCTTCGAGGCTCAGCACTTGCTCGAGATGATCGATGGCCGAGTCGAGATGACCGGCGCTATAGAGAGGTATGCGTGCGCTGATGTCGTTCATGGCGCGGATGAAGATTGAATCGATGGAGCCGACAGGCGGCGCACGAATCGTCGCGCGCCGCTTGCGAGCATCAGCTCATGTGCTGACCGCCGTTGATCGCGATGTTCGAGCCGGTGACGAAACCGGCGTCATCGGAGCACAGGAACGCGACGAGCGCCGCGACTTCCTCGGGCTTGCCGAGACGGCCCGCCGGAATCTGCGGAAGAATCTTCGTATCGAGAATTTCCTGCGGAATCGCCGTCACCATCTTGGTCGCGAGATAACCCGGCGAGATCGTGTTCACGGTCACGCCCTTCTTCGCGACTTCGAGCGCGAGCGACTTCGTGAAGCCGTGCATGCCCGCCTTCGCGGCCGCGTAGTTCGTCTGGCCGATCTGACCTTTCGAGCCGTTCACCGACGAAATGTTGATGATGCGGCCGAAGCCGCGCGACACCATCTCTTCGCAGACCGGCTTGGTCATGTTGAAGACGGAATCGAGATTGGTGCGCAGCACGGCGTCCCAGTTCACCTTCGTCATCTTCTTGAAGGTCGTGTCCTGGGTGATGCCGGCGTTGTTCACGAGGATATCGACCGGGCCGACTTCGGCCTGGATCTTCGCCACGCAATGCTGGGCGGAATCGTAGTCGGCGACGTCCACGCCATACGCGCGGAAGTTGTAGCCCTGGCGATCCATGCTCGCGAGCCATTCGCCGACCTTCGCGTTGCCCGGCGAATGCGTCACGACGACCGCGTAACCGGCGTCGTGCAGCTTCATGCTGATGGCTTCGCCAAGACCGCCCATGCCGCCCGTCACCACTGCGATGCGCTTAGTCATGCTGATACTCCTCGTTGATTCTCTCAGGTTGATGAAACTCGGAATGAAACCGGCGCTGCGATGCTGCCTCGACGCTTATAGAGTTGGTTGTCGCGTCGGGCCGCGTGTGGCGTGCCGCGCCGGTGTATTGCTTTCGTTACGGACGTTCCAGCGCCAGCGCGACACCCATCCCGCCGCCGATGCACAGCGACGCCAGACCCTTCTTCGCGTCGCGCTTCTGCATTTCGTG
>NZ_OGTP01000052.1 GCF_900258035.1 Caballeronia novacaledonica
AGGAGCCTGACGATTACCTACTTTCACACGGGAATCCGCACTATCATCGGCGTGGAGTCGTTTCACGGTCCTGTTCGGGATGGGAAGGGGTGGGACCGACTCGCTATGGTCATCAGGCATGACTTGTTGTTGTCTCGCGTTTGGCGCGACAACCAATCTTAGAAGAAGCAGTATTGAATTAGGTGGTGATCGTCGCACAACGACTCACTCGCCAGTGGCACAAACACACTGGTTATAGGATCAAGCCTTACGGGCAATTAGTATCAGTTAGCTCAATGCATTACTGCACTTACACACCTGACCTATCAACGTCCTGGTCTGGAACGACCCTTCAAGGGGCTCGAAGCCCCGGGGATATCTCATCTTAAGGCGAGTTTCCCGCTTAGATGCTTTCAGCGGTTATCTCTTCCGAACATAGCTACCCGGCGATGCGACTGGCGTCACAACCGGTACACCAGAGGTTCGTCCACTCCGGTCCTCTCGTACTAGGAGCAGCCCCCTTCAAATATCCAACGCCCACGGCAGATAGGGACCAAACTGTCTCACGACGTTTTAAACCCAGCTCACGTACCTCTTTAAATGGCGAACAGCCATACCCTTGGGACCGGCTACAGCCCCAGGATGAGATGAGCCGACATCGAGGTGCCAAACACCGCCGTCGATATGAACTCTTGGGCGGTATCAGCCTGTTATCCCCAGAGTACCTTTTATCCGTTGAGCGATGGCCCTTCCATACAGAACCACCGGATCACTATGACCTGCTTTCGCACCTGCTCGACTTGTCGGTCTCGCAGTTAAGCACGCTTATGCCATTGCACTATCAGCACGATTTCCGACCGTACCTAGCGTACCTTCGTACTCCTCCGTTACACTTTGGGAGGAGACCGCCCCAGTCAAACTGCCTACCATGCACTGTCCCCGATCCGGATCACGGACCAAGGTTAGAACCTCAAACAAACCAGGGTGGTATTTCAAGGACGGCTCCACCGAAACTAGCGTTCCGGTTTCATAGCCTCCCACCTATCCTACACAGATCGGTTCAAAGTCCAATGCAAAGCTACAGTAAAGGTTCATGGGGTCTTTCCGTCTAGCCGCGGGGAGATTGCATCATCACAAACACTTCAACTTCGCTGAGTCTCGGGAGGAGACAGTGTGGCCATCGTTACGCCATTCGTGCAGGTCGGAACTTACCCGACAAGGAATTTCGCTACCTTAGGACCGTTATAGTTACGGCCGCCGTTTACCGGGACTTCAATCAAGAGCTTGCACCCCATCATTTAATCTTCCGGCACCGGGCAGGCGTCACACCCTATACGTCCACTTTCGTGTTTGCAGAGTGCTGTGTTTTTATTAAACAGTCGCAGCCACCAGTTTATTGCAACCTCTTCACCCTCCTGGCGCAGGCCAGTCAAGCTACAGAGGCGTACCTTATCCCGAAGTTACGGTACCAATTTGCCGAGTTCCTTCTCCCGAGTTCTCTCAAGCGCCTTAGAATACTCATCTCGCCCACCTGTGTCGGTTTGCGGTACGGTCACTATTAGACTGAAGCTTAGAGGCTTTTCTTGGAACCACTTCCAATTGCTTCGCTTCCGAAGAAGCTCGCGCCACACCCTTGAATTACGTGCCCGGATTTGCCTAAGCACCTTCTCCAATGCAGCGACCGGGACTTCCAACACCCGGACAACCTTCCGCGATCCGTCCCCCCATCGCATCTAACAATGGTGCAGGAATATTGACCTGCTTCCCATCAGCTACGCATTTCTGCCTCGCCTTAGGGGCCGACTCACCCTACGCCGATGAACGTTGCGTAGGAAACCTTGGGCTTACGGCGAGGGGGCTTTTCACCCCCTTTATCGCTACTCATGTCAGCATTCGCACTTCCGATACCTCCAGCACGCTTTTCAACGCACCTTCGCAGGCTTACGGAACGCTCTCCTACCACACACGTGTCTTTCAACGTGTATCCGCAGCTTCGGTGACTGGCTTGAGCCCCGTTACATCTTCCGCGCAGGACGACTCGATCAGTGAGCTATTACGCTTTCTTTAAAGGGTGGCTGCTTCTAAGCCAACCTCCTGACTGTTTTAGCCTTCCCACTTCGTTTCCCACTTAGCCAATCTTTGGGACCTTAGCTGGCGGTCTGGGTTGTTTCCCTCTTGACACCGGACGTTAGCACCCGATGTCTGTCTCCCGTGATTGCACTCTTCGGTATTCGGAGTTTGCTATGGCGTAGTAATCCGCAATGGACCCCACAACCATGACAGTGCTCTACCCCCGAAGGTGATACACGAGGCACTACCTAAATAGTTTTCGGAGAGAACCAGCTATTTCCAAGTTTGTTTAGCCTTTCACCCCTATCCACAGCTCATCCCCTAACTTTTCAACGTTAGTGGGTTCGGTCCTCCAGTACGTGTTACCGCACCTTCAACCTGGCCATGGATAGATCACTTGGTTTCGGGTCTACGCCCAGCAACTGATCGCCCTATTCGGACTCGCTTTCGCTACGCCTGCCTTAATCAGTTAAGCTCGCTACTGAACGTAAGTCGCTGACCCATTATACAAAAGGTACGCCGTCACCCGTTTCCAGGCTCCGACTGTTTGTATGCATGCGGTTTCAGGATCTATTTCACTCCCCTCCCGGGGTTCTTTTCGCCTTTCCCTCACGGTACTGGTTCACTATCGGTCGATCACGAGTATTTAGCCTTGGAGGATGGTCCCCCCATCTTCAGACAGGATTTCACGTGTCCCGCCCTACTTGTCGTACGCCTAGTCCTTTCATACTGTTTTCGTCTACAGGGCTATCACCTGCTATGGCCGCACTTTCCAGAGCGTTCGACTAACAATACAAATAACACGTACAGGCTGATCCCATTTCGCTCGCCACTACTTTGGGAATCTCGGTTGATTTCTGTTCCTGCGGTTACTTAGATGTTTCAGTTCACCGCGTTCGCTTCTCATAGCCTATGTATTCAGCTATGGATACTCCATTAGGAGTGGGTTTCCCCATTCGGACATCTCCGGATCAAAGCTTGTTTGCCAGCTCCCCGGAGCTTTTCGCAGGCTACCGCGTCCTTCATCGCCTGTGATCGCCAAGGCATCCACCACATGCACTTGTTCGCTTGACCCTATAACGAGTGTGTCTGTCGACACCTCCGTCATAGGCTGAGTATTCGCGTTGTGCCGTATTCCAAGTCATCATTAAGATCACTTTTCATACTTGATACAATCACTACCCTGAATCGCTACTCACGCCCATCTCTAAGCGCTTTTGCGATTCTCTTTACTACTTCTTCCAGATTGTTAAAGAACGTTTAGCCGACAAGCGTGTTTCCGTACTTGCGACATCAACTGGCTACAGTCGCCAATGCACAGGGCTTCACGCGAAACCCTGTGCATTGAGGACTTGGTGGAGGATGACGGGATCGAACCGACGACCCCCTGCTTGCAAAGCAGGTGCTCTCCCAGCTGAGCTAATCCCCCGTATGCCTGACTTCGAGTCTCTCGCTCAGTCAGCGCTTGTTAGGGTGGTGGGTCTGGTTGGATTCGAACCAACGACCCCCGCCTTATCAAGACGGTGCTCTAACCGACTGAGCTACAGACCCTTAGCCTGTCTTGAACCACAGCCGATAAGCGTGAGCGCTTAATGTTGTGTGCGAAGCTCGAGAAAGGAGGTGATCCAGCCGCACCTTCCGATACGGCTACCTTGTTACGACTTCACCCCAGTCATGAATCCTACCGTGGTGACCGTCCTCCTTGCGGTTAGACTAGCCACTTCTGGTAAAACCCACTCCCATGGTGTGACGGGCGGTGTGTACAAGACCCGGGAACGTATTCACCGCGGCATGCTGATCCGCGATTACTAGCGATTCCAGCTTCACGCAGTCGAGTTGCAGACTGCGATCCGGACTACGATCGGTTTTCTGGGATTGGCTCCGCCTCGCGGCTTGGCAACCCTCTGTTCCGACCATTGTATGACGTGTGAAGCCCTACCCATAAGGGCCATGAGGACTTGACGTCATCCCCACCTTCCTCCGGTTTGTCACCGGCAGTCTCCTTAGAGTGCTCTTGCGTAGCAACTAAGGACAAGGGTTGCGCTCGTTGCGGGACTTAACCCAACATCTCACGACACGAGCTGACGACAGCCATGCAGCACCTGTGCGCCGGTTCTCTTTCGAGCACTCCCACCTCTCAGCGGGATTCCGACCATGTCAAGGGTAGGTAAGGTTTTTCGCGTTGCATCGAATTAATCCACATCATCCACCGCTTGTGCGGGTCCCCGTCAATTCCTTTGAGTTTTAATCTTGCGACCGTACTCCCCAGGCGGTCAACTTCACGCGTTAGCTACGTTACTAAGGAAATGAATCCCCAACAACTAGTTGACATCGTTTAGGGCGTGGACTACCAGGGTATCTAATCCTGTTTGCTCCCCACGCTTTCGTGCATGAGCGTCAGTGTTGGCCCAGGGGGCTGCCTTCGCCATCGGTATTCCTCCACATCTCTACGCATTTCACTGCTACACGTGGAATTCTACCCCCCTCTGCCACACTCCAAGCCTGCCAGTCACCAATGCAGTTCCCAGGTTA
Source organism: Caballeronia novacaledonica (assembly GCF_900258035.1). Taxonomy (GTDB): domain Bacteria; phylum Pseudomonadota; class Gammaproteobacteria; order Burkholderiales; family Burkholderiaceae; genus Caballeronia; species Caballeronia novacaledonica. Next base: position 4,582 of record NZ_OGTP01000052.1, read on the forward strand.
AGCCCGGGGATTTCACATCGGTCTTAACAGACCGCCTGCGCACGCTTTACGCCCAGTAATTCCGATTAACGCTCGCACCCTACGTATTACCGCGGCTGCTGGCACGTAGTTAGCCGGTGCTTATTCTTCCGGTACCGTCATCCCACCACCATATTAGGGCGTTGGTTTTCTTTCCGGACAAAAGTGCTTTACAACCCGAAGGCCTTCTTCACACACGCGGCATTGCTGGATCAGGGTTGCCCCCATTGTCCAAAATTCCCCACTGCTGCCTCCCGTAGGAGTCTGGGCCGTGTCTCAGTCCCAGTGTGGCTGGTCGTCCTCTCAGACCAGCTACAGATCGTCGCCTTGGTAGGCCTTTACCCCACCAACTAGCTAATCTGCCATCGGCCGCCCCTGCAGCGCGAGGTCCGAAGATCCCCCGCTTTCTTCCGTAGATCGTATGCGGTATTAATCCGGCTTTCGCCGGGCTATCCCCCACTACAGGACACGTTCCGATGTATTACTCACCCGTTCGCCACTCGCCACCAGGGTTGCCCCCGTGCTGCCGTTCGACTTGCATGTGTAAGGCATGCCGCCAGCGTTCAATCTGAGCCAGGATCAAACTCTTCAGTTCAATACCTGTTACTGTTTTTCGGTTCATCTAAGAACCGGTCGCTCACTCAACGTACTGACGATGATTAATCCGTCCTAAGACAGACAAACCTTCCTCTGATACTTCGTGTGAGACTCTTGATACTTTTGCTATTGCTGCAGCGCCTAAGCACC
>NZ_OGTP01000025.1 GCF_900258035.1 Caballeronia novacaledonica
TCGTGTCGCGCGACGATCGCTTCGAAGCTCGCGCGCAACGCGACGCGATCCACCCGCCCGCGCAGACGCAAGCCACCAGCTACGTGATACGCGCTGCTCTCGGGCGACAGTTGCCACAGAAACCATAACCGCTGCTGCGCGAACGACGCTTCCGTGCGCGCCCGAACCTCATCAGGCAGACGACGAATCGCATCGTCGGATAGAGAAGCAGAAACGGGCGCAAGCATCGACGCCAGTTGCGCGAGCGTATGCCGCTCGAACAAATGCTTCGGCGTGAGCTTGATGCCCGCCTTCTTCGCGCGCGCGACGACCTTCAGCCCGAGAATGGAATCGCCGCCGGCTTCGAAGAAATTGCGATCGCGCCGCAACGTCGATGCATCGATCGAAAGAACATCGCTCCAGATGCGCGCGAGCCGCTGTTCGAATTCCCCGCGCGGCGCATGCTCGCCGTCGACCTGAACCGCCGGCTCTTCATGCAGCGCCGCGAAGCGGGCAAGCAAGGCGGCGCGATCGAGCTTGCCGTTCGCGTTGAGCGGCAACGCCTTCTCGACGACGATATCGCCCGGCACCATGTAATCCGGCAACACGCGCGAAGCCTGCGCGATCAACGCGCTCGCATCGACATCGCCGACGATGCACGCACCCAGTTTCTTCGTGCCATTCGCATCGAACGCGAGCACCGCCGCCGCACGCACGCCCGCGAGCCCTTGCAGCACGCGCTGCACTTCGCCCGGCTCGACGCGATAACCGCGAATCTTGACCTGATCGTCGGCGCGTCCGAGATATTCGAGCGTGCCGTCCGCCGCGATGCGCGCCAGATCGCCCGATCGATACACGCGCTCGCCCGGCACGAACGGGTCCGGCACGAAGCGCTCGGCGCTGCGCCCGGACTGTCCGTGATAGCCGCGCGCCACGCCCGCGCCGCCGAGATAAAGCTCGCCTGTCGCGCCGGCGGCCACCGGGTTCATGCGCTCGTCGAGCACGTAGATACGCGCATCGGGCAACGCGGCGCCCAATGGCAGGCCGCGCTGCAAGTCGTGGTCATCGGTCATCGCGTGCATGGCGATGCCGACCGTCGTCTCCGTCGGACCGTAATGATTGAAGATGCGGCACGACGGCGCGAGCGCGGCGATCTGCGCGAGCAACGCCGCCGATGTCGCTTCGCCACCGACGATCAACGCACGCGCGGGCAGCACGGCACGCGCATTCGCGGCGGACAATAGCGCTGACAAATGACTCGGCACGATCTTCAGCACATCGACGCGATGTTGCGCCATGTAATGCGCGAAAGCGTCCGGATTGAAAGCCTTGTCGGGCGAAATCAGATGCAGCGTGCCCGCCGAACACAGCGCGCCGAAGAGCGCGGTGTGGCCGAGATCGGCTGCGGACGTCGAGACCATTGCGAAGGAAGCACCATCGCCGACGTCGATCGTCTCCAGCATTGCGCGCACATAGCTGGCGAGCGACGCATGGCTCACCGTCACGCCCTTGGGTTTGCCTGTCGAACCGGAGGTGTAGATCAGATACGCGCCCTGTGCGCCATGCGGCCCGCGAGGCAGCGCGGCATCGGCGGTGATGTCGAACGAAAGCGGCAGTACCGTTGCAATGGACGACGCGATGTCCGCCGGATACGCGCCCGCGTGCAGCAACGCGATCGCGCCGCTGTCGGCCACCTGCGCGGCGTTGCGCGCGGCGGGCAGTTGCGGGTCGAGCGGCACCCACGTCGCGCCCGCCTTGAGGCAGGCGAGCATGCCGAGCACCATCTCGACGCTGCGCGGCGCATGAACCACGACGCGCGTTTCCGGCCCGCAACCCGCCGCCACGAGACGCGATGCGAGCGCGTTCGCGGCGGCATCGAGTTCGGCGTAGGCGATCGCACGCGTGTCGTCACGCACGGCGATGCGATCGGGATATCGCGCGACGTTGCGTTGCCATAGCGCGAACACACTGTCAGATACTTCGGATGCCGAATCGATATCAGTCACCACGTGATCGGGCGCGTCGACGAGCGCCTCGGCAACAGCGCGCAGAACCGTCTCGAAGCGGCGCGCGAAGGCATCGTCGAATACGGCATCGTCGTAGGCAAGCGTGCACTCGATGCCCGTCGCGCGATCGACGAAATCCAGCGCGAGATCGAAATGCGCGGCGTCGTTCGCGAGCACGTCGAGGCGCGTCGTCAGCGGCGCGAACGCGTCCAGCGAGAACGCGCGCTGCTCCGTGAGCTTCACCTGAAACAGCGCATCGCCGGCGCGCGCGCGATTCGGCAGCAGCGCGGCAACGAGCCGGTCATACGGCACATCCTGATGCTCGTGCGCGGCCAGCACCGCCTCCTTCGCCGAAGCGACGAGCGCGCGCAGCGTCGCATCGGCATCGACGGTCATCCGCAACACCTGCATGTTGATGAAATAGCCGATGACCGACTGCGCTGCTTCGTGCCTGCGGTTCGACATCGGCGCGCCGATGCGGATATCGCGCTTGCCGCTCGTCGTGCGCAACGTAGCGCTGAAGATCGCGAGCATCACCATGAAGAGCGACGCCTGCTGTTCGCGGCCGCTATCCTTCAATCGCGCCGACAGCGCTCCCGGCAAACTGAACACGTGGTTGCGCTGCGCGCCCGCCGCAGCGGTCCCGCGCTCGAAGAGACGCGCACTGCGCGAAGCATCGCCGTTTGCGCACAACTGCGCGCGCCAGTAGTCGATCTGCCGCGCGATCGTTTCGGGATCGATAGCCGTGTGCTCCCACGCGGAGAAGTCCGCGTACTGCGCCGGCGCGGCGTCCGTATGAGCCGCGCTCGACGGCGCGATATCCGCGCGATACGCATCCGCGAGCGCTTCGAGCAGCACGTTCACCGACAAACCATCCGCGATGATGTGATGCAGCGCGATCACGAGCCGATGCGCATGCTCGTCCACCCGTACGAGATGCGCACGCAACAGCGGACCGCGCTCCAGATCGAAGGGCGCGCGCGCCGTCTCGTGCGTGAGCCGTTCGAACGCAGCGGGATCGCCGCTCAGGTCGGTGAACGGCAAGACGATCAGCGCGCCTTCCTCGATGATCTGCATGGGCTCGCCATCGTCATCGAGTTCGAAACGCGCCCGCAGGATGTCGTGCCGCGCAACGAGCGTGTCGAAGGCGCGCTGCATCGCATCGGGCTGCAAGGGGCCGTCGATCGACAGCACGCCGCTCATGTTGTACGCGTTGCTGTCGGGATCGTGCGCCCAGGTCATCCACAGCGCGCGCTGCGCATGCGAAGCCCGCACGATGCGGCGTTGCTCCGGCGAAAGCCGCACGAACGGCGTCTTGCGAAGCGACGCGCCCGCTGCGATGCGCTTGCCGATTTCGGCAGCCGCCGCGCCCAGGGACGTCGCGGTGAATACGTCGCGCGCATCGTAGGCGATCTTCCATTGCGCGCTCACATCCGCGGCGACGCGCACCGCCGCCAGCGAATTGCCGCCGAGCCGGAAGAAGCTGTCGTCGCGGCTCGCGGGCGCGGCGTCGAGCGCCTTGCGCCAGATCGCCGCGAGCTGCATCTCGATGTCGTTGAAGGTTTCGCGCGGCTGTTCCGCCGTCGTCACGCCATCGATGCGCGCGCCCTTCACGAACCACGCATACGCGTCGAGCGAGCGGTCGGCGAAGCGCTTCACGCACGCGGCGCGCTGCACCTTGCCGCTCGATGTCTTCGGCAGTGCGCCCGGTTCGAGCAGCACGACCGCAGCCGCCGGTTCGCCGCACGCGAGCGCGACTGCTTCGCTCACCGCCGATGCGAGCACATCGGCCGTCACGAGCTTGCGCACGCTGCGCGACACTTCGGCCGCCACGCCGATGCACTCCGCGCCGTCCACTTGCACCGCGAATGCCGCGACGCGCCCGCGTCGCACGAGTTCCACGTCGCGTTCGATCGCGAGTTCCAGATCCTGCGGATAGAGATTGCGCCCGCGCACGATCAGGAGATCCTTGACGCGTCCCGCGACATAGAGACCTTCATCGAGCAGAAAGCCCAGATCGCCGGTGCGCAGCCAGCGCACGCCCGCGCGTTCGACGAAGCTCTCCGCCGTGGCCTCCGGACGGCGCCAGTAGCCCGCCGTCACGCTCGGCCCGCTCACCCAGATTTCGCCGATAACGCCATCCGGCAACGCCGCGCCGCTCTCGCGATGCACGATCATCACCGCGTGATCCGTGGGCGGCACGCCGCACGACACGAGCGTGACATCGCTTGCTTCCGCGCGCTCGGCGATGCCGCGTTCGAGCGCATCGGCGCGCAACGATGCGGCCGTCATGCCCGCGCCGCGCTGCACGCCCGTCGCGAGCAGCGTCGCTTCCGCGAGGCCGTAGCAGGGATACAGCGCGCGCGCATCGAAACGGCGCGGCGCGAAGCGTTCGACGAAAGCATCGAGCGTCGCATGGCGCACCGGTTCCGATCCCGAGAAGGCGACGCGCCAGCTCGACAGATCGAGCGCGGCGAGCTGATCGTCGCCGATACGATCCGCGCACAGGCGATACGAGAAGTCGGGCCCGCCCGAAATCGTCCCGCGATGACGCGAGATCGCTTCGAGCCAGCGCACGGGCCGTTCGAGAAAGTATTGCGGCGACATCAGCACGAGCGGAATACCGCTGAAGATCGGCTGCGACATCGAGCCGATGAGACCCATGTCGTGATACAAGGGCAGCCAGCTCACGAATACATCGTGCGCGGTCACGCCGAGGCGTTCGCGAATGGCGATCTCGTTCGCCCACAGGCAGCCGTGCGTGACCATCACGCCCTTGGGCGTCGATGTGGAGCCGGACGTGTATTGCAAAAATGCGAGTTCCGCCGATGCCACGTGCGCCGCTTCGATCGCGCTTTCGCTTGCATCGAGTGCATCGACTTCGATCACGCGCGCATTCGGCGCGATCGACGCGAACGCTTCACGATAACGCTCCGTCAGCGCATGCGTGGTCAGCACGAAGCGCGCGTCGGCGTCGCTCGCAATCGCCGATAGTCGCGCGAGATGCTGCGCGCGCAGCGTCTCCGGTGGATACGCGGGCACCGCGACGGTCCGCGCATAAAGGCACCCGAAAAAGGATGCGACGTAGTCCGCGCCGCTATCCATCAGCAGCAGCGCGCGTTCGCCCGCCGCGCCCGCGCGCCGGAGCCACGTCGCGACGCGCACCGCGTAGGCGTCGAGTTGCGTGTAGGTCCACGCGGTATTGCCGTTCGCATCGACGACGACGAGCGCCGTATCGCCGCCACGGGTCGCCGCGAGTTCACGCAGGCGCTCGATCATGTTGTCAGCCATGTGCCAGTCCTTCCTGTTCTGCTTCGCTCTTGCTCAATGCTTCGAGGCGTGCCGCGAGGTCTTGCAGCAGCGCCGGATGCCGGACGATGCCGACGTGATCCGTATCGATCGTTCCCGCGAGCGCCGTTGCGCCCGCGCTGCACGCGCGCCAGCGTGCGGTCTTCTCGTCGAGCGCAGCCGCGTCGGCTTCCTGTTTGGACCACCACAGCGTGAGCGGCGCGCGCACCTTGCGCGTGCGCCACGCCTCCGTCAGCGCCTGCAAATGCTCGATCGCGATCAGCGCATGACCGATCACGCCGGCGTCGCTCGCCGTATCGCCCAGTTCGGCGCGCCATTGGCGGCGGGCATCGTCGGCGCCGTCCCAGAACGCGGCGATCTCTTCGCGCGTCGCAACCCTGCGGCGCGACAGCACGTCGGCCGCGCGCGCCGCATCGAGCGTCGCGTTCTGCTGCATGCCCGCGTCGATCAGGCCGATGAAGTCCACGGTCTCGCCCGCCGCTTCCAATTGCGCCGCGATCTCGACGGCGAGCAGCCCGCCCATCGACCAGCCGACGAAGCGATAAGGGCCGTGCGGCTGCACGCGCCGCACGCGCTGCGCGTAATCGCGCGCGAGCGCATCGAGGTCGCGCGCCCACCACTCCGGCTCGCCGTAGACGGGCGACTGCACGCCGTGCACGCTCGCGATGCCGTCGAGATGCCGCGCGAGCGTGCGATATTCGGCGATCAGCCCGTAAGCGGGATGGATCGCGAACACGTCGAGCGGCGCGCCTGCCGTGTTCATCGGCACGATGCTCGCGGGCGCGGCGTCGCGTTGCGCATCGAGATGGGCGGCCAGATCGCCGAGACGCGGCCGCGCGAAAATCGCTTCGATGCCGAGCGCGGGCAGCATCGCCTCGCGCGCAAGACGCGCGACCTGCAGCGTGCGCAGCGAATCGCCGCCGAGCGCGAAGAAGTCGTCGTCGGGACCGGCATGCGTCACGCCGAGCACGGCCTGCCAGATGGCGGCGAGCGCGTGCTCGGTCGCCGTTTGCGGCGCGTTGCCCGAGGCCGCGTCGCGGACGAGCGAAGGCAGCGGCAGCGCGTTGAGGTCGAGCTTGCCGTTGGGCGAAAGCGGCAACGCCGCGAGCGTGACGATGCGCTGCGGCACTATGTACGCGGGCAGTTGCGCGGCGAGCGCGAGACGCAACGCGTGAAGGTCGATATCGGAATCATTCGGCGTCGGCACGACATAACCGACGAGCATCGGCTCGCCGCCGATCTCCCTGACCGCCGCGGCGGAATCGCGCACACCGGGCTGCGCGCGCAGCGCCGCTTCGATTTCGCCGAGCTCGATGCGAAAGCCGCGAATCTTCACCTGATGATCGATGCGGCCCGCATACTCCAGTTCGCCCGCCGCGTTCCAGCGCGCGAGATCGCCCGTGAGATAGAGCCGCGCGCCGGTTCCGCGCGCATCGAACGGATCGGGGATGAAACGCGCTGCCGTCAGACCCGGGCGGTTCAGATAGCCGCGCGCGAGCAGCGCCCCGCCGATGGCGACCTCGCCCTTCACGCCGACGGGCGCGAGCGTGAGTTCCGGCGTCAGCACGTGGATCGCGCGGCCGGGCAGCGGCACGCCGATCGGCACTTGCGCGGGCAAGGCGTCGATATCGTTCGCGGCGCTGCAATCGAAGGTCGATGCCGTGACCGCGGCTTCGGTCGGGCCGTATGTGTTCAGCAGCTTCACGTCGGCGAGCGCGGGCCATGCGCGCCATTTTTTCAGCGCGGCGAGCGACATCGCTTCGCCGCCCGCGTGGACGCGACGCAGCGCGCCGAAGTCCGTCACGCCGCGCGCCGTGAAGTCCTGCACGAGCACTTGCCAGTACGCGGTCGTCAGATCGGCGACGGTGATGCGATCGGCCAGCAGCCGTTCATGGAACGTGACGCTGTCCCACAGACGATGCCCGCGCAGCACCACCGATGCGCCGATGCACAGCGCCGGAAACAACTGCTCGATGAAGCCGTCGAAGTTGAAGGTCGCGAACTGCAGCACGCGGTCCGCGCGCGTGAGGCCGAAGAAGCGGATCGCGACATCGACGTGACCGGCGAACGCCGCGTGCGAAATGCCGACGCCTTTGGGCTTGCCCGTCGATCCCGATGTGTAGATCACATACGCGAGCTGCTGCGCGTGCGGCGTCGCCAAGGGATCGCCGCTTTGCATCGGCGATGCTTCGATCGTCTCCATTTCGACGACGTTCGACGCATCCGGCAGCGGCAAGTTCGGGCGCAGCGCATGCTGCGTCAGCAGCAGCGCGATGCCGCTGTCCTCGATCATGTGCGCGAGGCGCGCGACGGGATACGCGGGGTCGAGCGGAACATAGGCCGCGCCCGCCTTGAGCACGCCGAAGAGCGCGACGATCATGTCCACGGAACGCTCGACGGCCACGCCCACTTTGTCGTCCGGGCCGATACCGCGCGCGATCAGCGCGTGCGCGACACGATTCGCGCGCGCGTTGAGCTCGCCGTAAGTGATGTGCGTGCCTTCGAAGACGAGCGCAGTGTCGTCCGGATAAGCGGCCGCGTGCGCTTCGAAACGTCGATGCACGAGGCCCGCGCTCGCGGCAAGCGGCGCGCCGTGCGTGAAGCGCGCGAGCTGACGGCGTTCGGCATCGTCGGGTAGATCGAAGCTGCGGCGCTTCGGTTGTCGCGTGGCCTGTTCGAGAACGGCCACGTAGCTGTCGATGATGCGCGAGACCGTGTGTTCATCGAAGATATCGGTCGCGTAGTTCAGGCCGATGTGCAGTCCGCCGTTTGTATCGACGGAAATCTGCATCGAGAGATCGAATTGCGCCGTGCCGGTGCCGCCCGTCAGCGCGCTCGCCTCGATGCCAGGCATCGCGAGTGGAGTGCCGGCTTCGCTATAGTCGAACATCACCTGGAAGAGCGGCGTGTGGCTCATGCTGCGTTGAGGCTGCAGGCGCTCGACCAGCTTCGCGAACGGAATCGCGGTGTGATCGTGCGCGCCGAGCACGCGCTCGCGAACCTGCGCGAGACGGACGTCGAAGGGAGCGCCCGGCGGCGTGTCGACGCGGATCACGACTGTATTGACGAAGAAGCCGATCAGCGGCTGTGTTTCCAGCCGGTCGCGCCCCGCCACCGGCACGCCGATGCGCACGTCGCGCTGTCCGCTGTATCCCTGCATCACGGCGCCGAAAGCGGCGAGCATGGTCATGAAGCGCGTGGCGCCGGCGGTGCGGGAGATGGTGTCCAGCGCGCGCGCAAGATTCTCGTCGATGTTGCGTTCGACCCATGCGCCCGCGCTGCTCGCCGCACCGTGACGCACGCGATCGACAGGCAGTTCGAGCAACGGTTGTTCATCGCCGAGCGCTTGCTGCCAGTACGCGTATTGCGCTTGCAGCGCGGCTTCGTTCAGATGCTCGCGTTGCCATGTCGCGTAGTCGCCGTACTGAATCGACAGCGGAGCGAGTTCGGCTTCATCGTTCGCGTAGAGCTGCGAGAACTCGCGCAGCAGAATCGTTTGCGACCACGCGTCCGAGACGATATGCGGCATCGCGAAATGCAGCACCGCTTCGTGTTCGCCGCATTCGAGCAATGCGACGCGGAGCATCGGGCCTGCGCGAAGATCGATCGGTTCGTGGGCCAGCGCTTGCAGTTGCGCTTCGTTTTCGTAGCGTGCTTCGATCCATTGGTAACGTGGCGTGTCTTCCACCACTTGCCACGTCTGTCCGTCTTCTTCGACGAATCGCGTGCGCAAACTCTCGTGACGCATCACCAGACGATCGAGTGCTTTGCGTACGGCAGCTTTGTCGAGTTGTCCGTTTAATCGCACCGCGCCCGCGATCGTGTAAGCCGCGCTCGTCGGCTCAAGATTCCACAAGAACCACAGACGTTCTTGCGCATAGGTCAGCGGAATGCGGCCTGCACCGCGCCGTTCGATCGGCTGAACCTGCTGCTTCTGCCCCGCTTCCAGTTCCGCCGCGAGACTCTCCAGCACCGGATGCATGAAGAGCGTCGCGAGCGTCACTTCTCTTTGCAGTTCCTGTCGAATGCGCGAGGCGACCTGCATCATCAGCAACGAGTGACCGCCGATCTCGAAGAAGTTATCCGTCACACCGATACACTCGCGGCCCAAAACGGCTTGCCAGATCGACAGCAGTTCGCCTTCCAGTTCGGTACGCGGTGCGACTTGCTCGCGTTGTTCAGGCGTTTGCGGCGCGGGCAACGCTGCGCGATCCACCTTGCCGTTTTGCATCAGCGGCAGCGCATCGAGCGTTACGAACGACGCTGGCACCATGTAGTTCGGCAGACGTCCTTCAAGCGTGCGACGCAGCGTACGAATGTCAGATTGACCGACCACATAGCCCACAAGCTGACGCGCTTCGCCCTCGCCCGTTAGCGCTACGACCGCAGCGCTTACGCCTTCGACTTGACGCAGCGCCGCCTCGATCTCACCCAGTTCGATACGAAAGCCGCGCAGCTTCACTTGCTGATCGAGACGGCCAAGAAAGTCGATGCTCCCGTCCGCACGCCGACGACACAGATCGCCGCTGCGATACAGCCGCGCGCCCGGCGTGCGCGGGTCCGGCACGAAGCGTTCCGCCGTCAGTCCCGGCCGATTCAAATAGCCCCGCGCAAGCGTCAATCCGCCGATACACAATTCGCCCAGTCCGCCCATGGGCACTTCATTGCCGAAGCGATCGAGCACGAGCACCGAGCGCGACGCATACGGCTCACCGATCGAGACGATGCTCTGCCGCGTGTCCGCTTCGTTAGTCTCGCGGTACATGCAGGCGACTGTCGTTTCGGTCGGACCGTAGAGATTGTCGAGGCGGATATGCGCGAGCGGTCCGCGACGCCATTGCGCGAGCGCATCGCCCGGAAGACCTTCGCCGCCCACGGTGATCTGACGCAAAGCGGCAAGGTCTTGTGCGGGCGGCGGCGTGCGCAGCCATTGCTGCCAATACGCCGTCGGAATGCGCGAGAACGTCACGCCGCCGTCTCGAAGATGCGCGCTCGTCGTGTCGATGTCCCACAACTGCGGGCCGCGCATTTCCACTTGCCCGCCTTGCATCAACGCGGGCAGCATCTCGTGCAGCGCGACATCGAAGTTGATCGTCGATGATTGCAGTTGCGTGTCGTGCGAAGTGATGCCGTAGCAGCCGATGAAATCGTCCAGATGGCGCGAGAGCGAGACGTGGCTCACCGCGACGCCTTTGGGCTTGCCCGTCGAGCCGGATGTGTAGATCACATACGCTAGTTGTTCGGGATGGATCCTCACGCTCGGTGCTTCATCGGAGAACGCATCAACGTCGTTCACGTCGATGACTTCGAGGCCTGAGAGCAGCGCGCCACACGTGGCGATCGTCTGCGCATCGGCGATGACGCAACGCACGTTGGCATCTTCGAGCATGACGCTCAAACGTTCTGCGGGATATGCCGGATCGAGCGGCACGAACGCGCCGCCCGAACGCAACACACCGACGAGCGCCGCGATCAGCGCCGGCGAGCGCGTGAGGCACAGGCCCACGCGCGATTCCGCATGTACGCCGCGAGCATGCAACGCATGAGCGATACGCGCGGACCACGCCCGCAACGCGCCATAGCTCAATCGCTCGCCTTCGCAATGCACGGCGTTGGCTTCGGACATGCGTCGCGCCCGTTCCGCGATGCGCTCGCCTACAGGTGCGAACGCATGCGCGGCCAACACGGGATGCGCTTGAAGCGTTTCGAGCGCGAGCGCACCGAGAGACGCATCGCCATTCGCGCCGATCTGCTCCAGCAATGACACATAATGAGCGAGCATGCGCGCGACGGTCGATTCGTCGAACACATCGCGTGCATACGTGAACGAGACTTCCAGTTCCTCGCCGCGTTCACGCGCCGTCAGAACGAGATCGAAGCGCGCGGTGCCCGTCGTCGATTCGACCGGCGTCACGTTCAGGCCCGCCATGCCGAAGCGCTCGCTGGCGAGCGCCGGCTCGAAGTTGAACATCACGTTGAAGAGCGGCGTTTGCGTGAGGCTGCGGCCAGGGCTCAGCGCATCCACGACGCGCGAGAACGGCGCCGTCTGATGCGCCTGCGCTTCGAGCACGCGCTCGCGCACATGGGCGAGCAGATCGTCGATCGTGCGCAGTCCGGCCAGCTCGCCGCGAATCACGAGCGTATTGACGAAGAAGCCGATCACCGACTGCATCTCGCCGCGCTCGCGTCCCGCCACGGGCACGCCGACGCGCACATCCTCACTGCCGCCATAGCGCGCGAGCAGCACGTCGAACGCGGCGAGCAGCACGACGAACGTCGTCGTGCGATGACGCCGCGCCGTCTCCCGCACGCGATCCCTCGCGCGCGAAGCCAGCGCGATGCTCACGCGCCCGCCATCCTGGCTGCGCTTGCCCCCGGGCATGCGATCGAACGGCAACATCGCTTGCGGCTCGTTCCCGGCGAGGCGCGTGCGCCAGAAGGCGAGATCATCGTCGATGCGCGCCTGCGCGTACGCATCACGTTGCCATGACGCGTAATCGGCGTACTGACCCGGCAGCGCGGGCAGTGGCGACGCGCGTCCGTCGCGGGCCATCGCGTAGGTTTGCGCGAACTCGTCGATCATGATCTGCACCGACCACGCATCCGACACGATGTGATGCACGACAAATTGCAGCAGATGTTCATCAGCGCCGAGGCAGATCAACGTCACGCGCAGAAGCGGACCCTGCTCCAGCGCGAACGGCGCGCGCGCGATCGAGCGGAGCGCCGCCGCGATGCGTTCATCGCGCACATCGGCGGGCACGTCCGCGAAATCGAGCACGGACCAGCCATAGTCGGCGAGATCGGAGACACGTTGCATCGGCATGTCGCCGCGCTCGGTGAAGCGCGTGCGCAGGCTGTCATGCCGCGCGACGAGCATCGCAAGCGCGGCGCGCAGCGCATCGCGGTCGAGCATGCCTTCGAGACGCACCGCGCCCGAGAGGTTGTACGCCGCGCTTTCGGGATCGAGCCGCGAGAAGAACCACAGCCGCTCCTGCTCGAACGAGAGCGGCGCGGGTGCATGGATATCGGCGCGTGCGGCGATAGGCGCTTCTGCTTCGGCACTCGCCGACAACGCATCGATCGCGCGCGCCAGATCCGCGAGCACCGGATGCGCGAACGCTGCCTGCACCGGCAAGTCGATGCCGAAGGCCGTGCGCATCGCGGCCACCGCGCGCAGCGCCTTGAGCGATTCGCCGCCGCGCGCGAAGAAGTCGTCGTGCGCGCCGATATCGTCGAGGCCCAGCACGCGCGTCCAGATGCTCGCGATCGCCAGCTCCGTCGCGGTGCCCGGCGCGGCCTTCGTCGATGTATCCGCCGCCGCTTGCGGCTCGGGCAACGCATTGCGATCGAGCTTGTTGTTGTGCGTGAGCGGCAACGCATCGAGCGTCACGAAGCGCTGCGGCACCATGTACGTGGGCAGATACCGCGCAAGCTGCGCCTGCCATGCAGCGGCGTCCGTGTTCGCATCCGCCGCGCTCACCACGTAGCCGACCAGCAAGGGCTCGCCCGCGATGTCCTTCACGGCGGCGGCGGCATCGCGCACGCCGTCGAGCCGCCGCAACTGCGCCTCGATTTCGCTCAACTCGATCCGAAAGCCGCGCAGCTTCACCTGATGATCCGCGCGGCCGACATACACGAGACGCCCGCTCTCGATGCGGCACAGGTCGCCCGTTCGATACAGCCGTGCGCCCGCGCCGAACGGATCGGGCACGAAACGATCGGCCGTCAGCGCGGCGCGTCCGAGATAGCCGCGTGCGAGATTCGTGCCGCCGATGCACAACTCGCCGATGCCGCCCGTCGGCACACGCGCGCCGCTCGCATCGATCAGATGGAACGCCGTGCCTTCGATCGGCTCGCCGAGCGTGATGAACGGCGTTGCATCGCCGCTTTCCAGATGCGCGACGCTCGACCAGACGGTGGTCTCGGTCGGCCCGTAGAGATTCCACAGATCGACGCCGCGCGCCAGCAATCGCGCAGCAAGCTCGCGCGGCAACGCTTCGCCGCCGCACAGCGCCTTGAACGCGCGCCCCGCCGCCGGTCCCGGCCAGCCGCCTTCGAGCAGCACTTTCCAGCCCATCGGCGTCGCCTGCATCATCGTTGCGCCGGAACGCGATACGAGTGCGCCGAGACGCTCGCCATCGGTCACGTCCTCGCGCGACGCCAGCTCGATGCGCGCGCCGGCGATCAGCGGCAAATAAAGCTCCAGTGCGGCGATGTCGAACGAGAGCGTCGTCACGCTGAGACACACGTCGCCGGCGCCGATGCCAGGACGTATCTGCATGCTCGCGAGGAAGCGCGCGAGCGCATCGTGCGAGATGCCGACGCCCTTCGGCTTGCCCGTCGATCCCGATGTGTAGATCACATAGGCAAGCTGCGCGGGATGAATGCGCACCTTCGTCGATGATGCGGCAGGCGCGGCGCCGAACGTCGCTTCGAGACGCAGCACATCGAGCGCGCCCGCGAGCGCTCGTGCGCCTGTTTCATCGGCGATCACGCACGCGACGCCGGCATCGTCCAGCATCATGTCGATGCGCGCCGTTGGCAAGCTCGTGTCGAGCGGCACGTAAGCCGCGCCCGAGCGCATCACGCCGACGAGCGCCGCCACCAGCCCGACAGATCGCGACACGCAAATGCCCACGCGCGCTTCCGGCGGCACGCCGCGCGCTTGAAGTTGCGCGGCAATGCGATCCGCCCATGCGTCGAGTTCGGCGTAGGTGAGCGTGTCGTCGCCGCATCGCAGCGCGAGCGCATCGGGCGTGCGCGCGGCCTGTTGCGCGATGCGCTCGACAACCGGCACGAATGCGTAGTCTTCAAGCGAACGCATCGCGTCGAAGGGACGCGCGTCACGATCGAGTTCGATTTGCGCGGCGCGCACGGCTGCGTCATCGGCGATGTGCTCCAGGATCGTCACGTAGTCGTCGAGCAGGCGATGCGCGGTCGCGGCATCGAAGATATCGGTCGCGTAGTTGAGGCCGAGCGTGAGGCCTTGCGCGGAATCGTCGCCGTCCACTTCCAGCGACAAATCGAACTGCGCGCTGGCCGTTGCACCGGCGATCGGCGTGACGTCGATGCCGGGCAGCGACAGCCGCGAAGACGTCTGCGCGCCGTAGTTGAACAGCGCCTGAAAGAGCGGCGTGTGGCTCGCGCTGCGCTGCGGCTGCAGGCGCTCGACCAGCTTCGCGAAGGGCACGCCGGCGTGGGCCTGAGCGTCGAGCACGCGCTGGCGGACATCGGCGAGCAGCGCGTCGAAGGGTTGCGCGCCTTGCGTGAGCACGCGGATCACGAGCGTATTCACGAAGAAGCCGATCAGCGGTTCCGTTTCCAGCCGGTCGCGCCCCGCCTCGGGCACGCCGATACGGATGTCCTGCTGGCCGCTATAACGGCCGAGCAGCACGCTGAACGCGGCGAGCATCGTCATGAAGCGAGTGGCGCCGTGTTCCTTCGACAAGGCGTCGAGCTTGCGGGCGAGCGCCGGATCGAGGCGGCGCTCGACGGTCGATCCGGCGCTGTCGCGCGCACCGTGACGCACGCGATCGACAGGCAGTTCGAGCAACGGTTGTTCATCGCCGAGCGCTTGCTGCCAGTACGCGTATTGGGCTTGCAGCGCGGCTTCGTTCAGATGCTCGCGTTGCCATGCCGCGTAGTCGCCGTACTGGATCGGCAGCGGAGCGAGTTGGGCTTCGTCGTTCGCGTAGAGTTGCGAGAACTCGCGCAGAAGAATCGTTTGCGACCACGCGTCCGAGACGATATGCGGCATCGCAAAATGCAGCACCGCTTCGTGTTTTCCGCATTCGAGCAGCGAGACGCGGAGCATCGGGCCTGCGCGTAGATCGATCGGTTCGTGTGCGAGCGCTTGCAGTTGCGCTTCGTTTTCGTAACGAGCTTCGGTCCATTGGTAGCGTGGCGTGTCTTCCACCACTTGCCACGTCTGTCCGTCTTCTTCGACGAAGCGCGTGCGCAAACTCTCGTGACGCATCACGAAACGATCGAGTGCTTTGCGTACGGCAGCTTTGTCGAGTTGTCCCTTCAGCCGCACCGCGCCCGCGATCGTGTAAGCCGCGCTCGTCGGCTCAAGATTCCACAGGAACCACAGGCGTTCTTGCGCATAGGTCAGCGGAATACGGCCTGCACCGCGCCGTTCGATCGGCTGAACCTGCTGCGTCTGCCCCGCTTCCAGTTCCGCCGCGAGACTTTCCAGCACCGGATGCATGAAGAGTGTCGCGAGCGTCACTTCTCTTTGCAGTTCCTGTCGAATGCGCGAAGCGACTTGCATCATCAGCAGCGAGTGACCGCCGATCTCGAAGAAGTTATCCGTCACACCGATACACTCGCGGCCCAGCACCGCCTGCCAGATCGACAGCAATTCGCCTTCCAGTTCGGTACGCGGTGCAACTTGCTCGCGTTGTTCAGGCGTTTGCGGTGCGGGCAGCGCTGCGCGATCCACCTTGCCGTTTTGCATCAGCGGCAGCGCATCGAGCCTCACGAACGACGCTGGCACCATGTAGTTCGGCAGGCGCGTTTCAAGCGTGCGACGCAGCGTTCGGAGATCAGATTGACCGACCACGTAACCCACAAGCTGGCGCGCTTCGCCCTCGCCCGCCAGCGCCACGACCGCAGCGTTCACGCCATCGACCTGACGCAGCGCCGCCTCGATTTCGCCCAACTCGATACGAAAGCCGCGCAGCTTCACTTGCTGATCGAGACGGCCAAGAAAATCGATGCTCCCATCCGCACGCCGACGACACAGATCGCCACTGCGATACAGCCGCGCGCCCGGCGTGCGCGGGTCCGGCACGAAGCGCTCGGCCGTCAGTCCCGGCCGGTTCAGATAGCCACGCGCAAGCGTCAATCCGCCGATACACAATTCGCCGAGTCCGCCCACCGGCACTTCATTGCCGAAACGATCGAGCACGAGCACCGAGCGCGACGCATACGGCTCACCGATCGACACGATGCTCTGCCGCGTATCCGCTTCGGTCGTCTCGCGGTACATGCAGGCGACGGTCGTTTCGGTCGGGCCGTAGAGATTGTCGAGCCGGATATGCGCGAGCGGTCCGCGACGCCATTGCGCGAGCGCATCGCCCGGCAGACCTTCGCCGCCCACGGTGATCTGACGCAAAGCGGCAAGGTCTTGTGCGGGCGGCGGCGTGCGCAGCCATTGCTGCCAATACGCCGTCGGAATTCGCGAGAAGGTCACGCCGCCGTCTCGAAGATGCGCGCTCGTCGTATCGATGTCCCACAACTGCGGGCCGCGCATTTCCACTTGGCCGCCTTGCATTAGCGCGGGCAGCATCTCGTGCAGCGCGACATCGAAGTTGATCGTCGATGATTGCAGTTGCGTGTCGTGCGAAGTGATGCCGTAGCAGCCGATGAAATCATCCAGATGTCGCGAAAGCGAGACGTGGCTCACCGCGACGCCTTTGGGCTTGCCCGTCGAGCCGGATGTGTAGATCACATACGCCAGTTGCTCTGGATGGATCGTCACGCTCGGTGCTTCGTCGGAGAACGTGGCGACCTGATTTACATCGATCACTTCGAGGCCCGAGAACAATGCGCCACACGTGGCGATCGTCTGCGCATCGGCGATGACGCAATGCACGCCGGCGTCTTCGATCATGACGCTCAAACGTTCCGCGGGATACGCCGGATCGAGCGGCACGAACGCGCCGCCCGAGCGCAACACACCGACGAGCGATGCAATCAGCGCGGGCGAGCGCGTGAGGCACAGGCCTACGCGCGATTCGGCATGCACGCCGCGCGCGTGAAACGCATGCGCAAGACGCGCGGACCACGCCTGCAACGCGCCATAGCTCAATCGCTCGCCTTCGCAATGCACGGCGTTGGCCTCGGGCATCCGTTGCGCCCGTTCCGCAATGCGTTCGCCTACAGGTGCGAACGCATGCGCGGCCAACACGGGATGCGCTTGAAGTGTTTCGAGCGTGAGCGCACCGAGAGACGCATCGCCTTGCGCACCGATCTGCTCCAGCAACGACACGTAATGATCGAGCATGCGCGCGACGGTCGATTCGTCGAACACATCGCGTGCATACGTGAACGAGACTTCCAGTTCCTCGCCGCGTTCACGCGCCGTCAGCACGAGATCGAAGCGCGCGGTCTGCAAGTCCGACGAGATATCCGACACCGTCAAACCCGGCAACGTCAACGGCGCGCGTTCCGGGCCGAGGTAATTGAACATCGTCTGGAACAGCGGCGTGTGGCCGAAACTGCGTTGCGGCTGCAGCTCCTGCACGAGCCGCGAGAACGGCACGTCCTGACGCGCATAAGCGTCGAGCGTGCGCGCGCGCATTTGCGCGAGCAGTTGCCCGAACGTCGTCGCTTCGTCCATGCGTGCGCGCAGCACCAGCGTATTCACGAAGAAGCCGATGACACGCTCGGTCTCGTCGCGATCGCGTCCCGACACCGGCACGCCGACGCGGATATCGTCCTGCCCGCTGTACTTCGACAGCAGCAGTTGATAAGCCGAAAGCAGCGCGGTGAAGAGCGTCGTATCCGCCGCTTGCGAAATCTTGCGCAGCGCCGACGCCGTCGCGCCCGCGATACCGCGCCTAACGCTCGCGCCCGCCGAGCCGCGCATGCCCGTGCGCGGACGATCGAACGGCAATTCGAGTACCGGCTGCTCTCCGCCCAGCTCCGCGCGCCAATAGCTCAGTTGCCCGGCGACCGATTCGTCGTCGAGCCATTCGCGCTGCCATGCCGCGTAGTCGCCGTACTGGATCGGCGCGTCGTCGCTGCGCCGATGCGCACTCGGCGATACGCCGCATTCGGCGCAATAAGCCGCGACGAATTCATCGACGAACACATTGACCGACAATCCGTCCGACACGATGTGATGAATCGCGACATGCAGCACGTGATCGTCCGGCGCACGGCGCAGGAGCGTCGCGCGCAGCAGCGGCCCGCGCTCCAGATCGAAGGGCGCGTTTCCGAGCGCATCGAGACCGGCGGCGAGCGGCGCATGCGTGTCGATGTCGAGCTCGCGCCAGCCGTAGTCGGTCGCGCCCGCGACCTGCATCGGCACGCCGTCCCGTTCGACGAAATGCTTGCGAAGGCTCTCGTGCCGCGCGACCACGCGATCGAGCGCGGCCTTCACCGCGCGGCGATCGAGCGTACCTTGCAGCCGCACCGCGCCCGTGATGTTGTACGCGGCGCTCGCCGGATCGAGCTTCCACAGAAACCACATGCGCTCCTGCGCATGCGAGAGCGGAAACACCGCGCCGCGATCCGGAAACGGCACGATCGGCAGACGCGAAGCCTGCATGCCGCGCGCGCGCAACTGATGACGAAACTGCCTGCGCTTCTCTTCCGGCAACTGCACATACGCCTTCGATACGGCGAGCAAATCGGGGACGGCTGCGATTGTGGTGTCGCTCATGTGTCTGTCTTGTCCTGCTGATGCCTGCGGGGTTTAGCTCTCGCTCTGTTCGTTGCGCGCCTTCGCGTTCGGCGGCATGCCCGCCTGCCACTGATCCGCGCCATGCGCACGCTGCCCGGAGTGCTCGTAGTGCAGCGCGCGCGCCTTGTCGGCATGACGCTGACCCGGCGCATGCTGCGGCGCATAGGCATGGCCGCGCAGCGCGGCCTGCGCCTTCTTGCGTTTCAGGAACGGGCAGCGGTCTTCGGCGGGCACGTTTTCATCGGTGAGGAAGTACTGCTTCCATTCGAGATTGCCGGGATCGCCATAGAAGCCGAGATCGGGATGCGCGCTCACGTCGTCCCATGTTTCGAGGCGCTTGCGCACCTGATTGCGCGCCTCGCGGCCGATCACCTTGTTCGTGATCGTGTCGACGAACACACTGCGCGGCTGGAACAGCAGCACCATGCCCGGCCCGAGATTGCGGCTGTGACGCACCTTGAAGGTCGGCAGCGCGCACACGACGAACATCTGCACGCCCGCGAACGAGAACTCCCATTCCTCCTGCGACGGCTCCGGCTGGTTATCCGCCTCGGGATCGGGATCGACATCGTGCAGATGCTGCAGCGTCTTCCAGAACCATTGCTGGTATTGCTCGTGCGTGAGCAGCTCGCGATCGGGCTCGAAAAACACCGCGATGTTGTTGCGCCGGTACGCTGGCTGCGACGCGAGCATCGCGAAGGTGTTCATCGTCGCGGGCAGTTCGCGGATGTCCTTGCCGTTCACGTACGCGTAGAACATCTCGCCGCGCCGCTCGGCCATCGTGCCGAAGAAGCACGGATACTCGGGATGCATCACCTGCTCGCGCAGCGTCTCGTACGCGTTCGCGAGCCACGCGGGCGGACGCGCCGCCGCGCCGGTCCGGCTGCCGGCGATCACCCGGCTCGTCCAGTCGTTGGCATCGAAGTCCGCGCCGGCTGCGTCGGACGATTGCATCCCGCGAAACTGCGCGACGTCATCGTGTGCTTGCATTGTCATTCCTGTTGGTCATCACCGCCCATGCGGCGCGCGCCATGGGGCGCGCCCCGTCCGCGCCCGCTTTTTGTTCTCATGCGGGCGTTCAACGTTGCTCGAGTTGTGGGGTGTATGCCGGCGCTTTCTGCGGAAGCGCCTGGAATGCGGGCCGCGCCCGTCGCCGGATTCAGGCTGGCGTCTTGCCGTCCAGTTCGGCGACGAGCGTCTGCACCCAGTCGTCGGGAATGATCGGCTGGTGATACGTGCATTCCGGCGACGTCACGGTGGAACCGTGGAGACGGCCATCGGGAATCAGGACCATGTCGCCGGGATGCATGTCGAGCTGCATGCCGACGTTGCCCCAGAACAGCATGTCGCCTTCCTGGATCGTCACGAGGCGATGGTCGTTATGCACATGCGTCGTCGAGCACATCTCCAGCGGTTCGACGAAGGTTTCGCGATCGATGTCCGGGCACTCCGCATCGATGCGCTTGCTGATGCGATGCGCGAACTCGACATAGCGGCGAATGGCCGAGAGCCAGCGCAGTTGCTCGCCGAGATCCCAGCGTCCGCGCTCCGCGATGCGTTCGCCCGCCACGACGCCCTGCACACCCTGTGCGACGGCCGCATCGCCGTAACGTTGCGCGGCCTCGCCGAACGCGCGCGTGAAGCGTGCGGCCAGTTCCGCGCGGCGCGCGGCGGGATCGGCGGGCTTGCGGCCCGTCGGCTGAAGATGCGCGCACGCCCGCTCCAGCCCGATGCCGAACGCGAGCCACTCCGCCTCTGCCGCGAACGCGGCCCCGACGAACGCGAACGCGCGATCCGGCCGGCGCGCGAGCGCATAGAGCAGATTGCACTTGGCGAGGCTCGTCGGCAGATAGAACTGCCAGTACGCGTGCTGCTCGCGCGTCAGTCCGACGAAGCTCGCGATGCGCTTCAGCAAGGCATCGTCGGGCAGGTCGCCGTCGAGCGTCGGGCGCGCATCGGCGGGCACGAAGTCCATGAGACCGCCCGCATTCGCGCGCGCGAACGCACGGCGCTTCGATACCGCGAGCGCCCAGCGCTGAACCATGATGAAGCGCAAGCCCTCTTCGAGATAATCGTTGCGCATGAGGCGCGCGAAGCTCGCTTCCCAGAACGCGCTTTCCTCGTCGACGATGCCCGCGAGACGCGCCGCCGCCGCATCGAGGCTTACGGCGGCATCGGCGTCGAGTGCGAGATAGTCGAATGCATACGCTTCGAGAAACGGCGCGATCTGCGCGCCGAGCGCGCGCGTGCCGTCGCGATAGAAATCGATGTAGCGCGCCCACTCGCCGGCATCCGGCGACTTCGGCAGGCGCGCGACATCGAGCTCGTAGATCGACATCAGCGTACGGTTCGAGGCGAGCGCCGGCAGACGGCTCACGTTGTGGCTGCGCACCGGCTTTCTGAACTTGAGGAATTCGAAGTCCTCGGGACGCAAAGGCCGGCGATGATAATCGCCGTCGAGCACGAGCTCGTCGACTGTCGCGCTGCGAAACGGCGTCGCGGCGGCGAACTGTTTGATGAGCGAGAGATAGTGCTCGCTCTGCCCGTCGAACGACGAGAAATCGAAAAGCGGTGGCACGGCCAGCGTCATGATGTGAATGTCCTTTGCTTGTATGAGTCTTTGCGGTTTGGCGTGAGCCTTCAGCCCGTCATGGCGACGAGCACGCGCCGCCTGCCCTTGAACGGCGCGCGTCCGTGCGACATCAGCACGTTGTCGAGCGCGAGCAGATCGCCCGGCTGCCATGCGAACGCGAGCATGGTGTCGCGATACACGGCGCGAATCTCGTCGAGCGTCGCGGGTTCGATCGGCGTGCCGTCGCCGTAGAACGTGTTGCGCGGCAGCCTGTCTTCGTCGACGACTTCGAGCAGCGCGTCGCGCACATCGACGGGCAGGTTCGACACATGGAACAGATGCGCCTGGTTGAACCACACGGTCTCGCCGGTCAGCGGATGACGCAGCTCGGACTGGCACACCTGACGCGTGCGCAGCGCGTCGCCGTCGTCGAGCCATTCGCAGGCGATGCGATTCGCGCGGCAATAGCGCTCCACTTCGGCGCGATCGCTCGTACCGAAAACCTGCTCCCACGGCAGATCGAGTCCGTTGCCGTAGTTGCGCACGTACATGATCTGCCGCTCGGCGAAGCGCCGCCGCAGCGCGGGATCGAGCCGCCGATACACGGCGCGGCTGTCGGCCACGGGCGTCGCGCCGTTTTCTTCCGCCGCGGTTTCGCAGTAGAAGAAGATCGATGCGGGCCAGCGCAGCGTGTACGACTGCTCGTTGTGCTGGTCGATCCATTGATCCGCGGGATATTCCGTCGACGAGAACACGCCCTTGCCGATCTTGCTGCGCGGCGTCGAGCCGAATTCGTAGGCGTGCAGCGTCGGCCCGAAGCGCGACGCGATATCGTCGAGGCCGTCGGCGCCGAGTGCATCGAAGCCGCGCAGCAGCACGCCGCCGAATTCCCGCATGCCGCGCTCGATGCGCGGCTGCAACGCGGGCATGAACGCGTCGAGCGGGCCGCCATCCTTCGGGCGAAGTTCCAGCACGCGCGTGCCGTTGCACTCGATCGCGCGCTCGTCCGTGGTGTTGATCACAGCGTCCATGTTTCGCAGTCAGGTTGCATTGCGCCGGCATCGGCAAGTGATGCTTCGACGATCGCCAGCACGCCGCTCGATTGCTCGTCGAGGTAGAAATGCCCGCCGTCGAAGTCGTGCACCGTGCAGCGGCCGCGCGTTTCATCGGCCCAGGCGGCGACGTCGTCACGATTCGCGGTCGCGCTGTCGTCCCGGCCGATGAACACGTCGATCGGACACGGCAGCGGCCCGGCATGCGCGCGCGCGGGATACGTGCCGCACAAGTGAAAGTCCGCGCGCAGCACGGGCAGCATGAAATCGATGAACTCGCGGTCGTTCAGCAGCGCTTCGTGCGTGCCGCCCAGTTCGCGCAACCGCGCGATCATCGCCTCGCGTGTACAGGTGAGCCAGTGCGTCTCGCGCACACGCCGCGAAGGCGCGATGCACGCCGACACGCCGAACCACACGGGCTGTTTTCCGGTGCGCCGTTCGATCTCACGGATCAACGCCACGCCGGCCAGCGCGCCCATGCTATGACCCATCACCGCGAAGGGAACGTTTGCGTCGAGCTCGGAGAGAACGCGCGTTGCGAGTGCGTCGGTCAATTCCGGCCAGCGCGTGAGCGGCGCGAGCGCGCGCTGTGCGCCGTGACCGGGCAAGTCCTGCGGCAGCACGCGTGCGCGCGTCGCGAGCGCTTGCGGCCAGTGCCGGTACAGCAGCGCGTTGCCGCCCGCGTGCGGCAGACAGATCAGCGACACGGGCTTCGCGCGCGCGCCGTCGATGACAGCGGCCATCGCTCAGTCCGCCGGCTGCCGGGCCTGGCGCGCTGCGTCCTCGGCCATCTGCTTGCGCAGGCTCAGCGGGCGCATGTCGGTCCAGACCGTGTCGATCCAGGCCAGACATTCTTCCTTTTTCCCCGACTTGCCGGCCTCGCGCCAGCCCGGCGGAATCGCCTTGAAGTCCGGCCAGATCGAGTACTGCTCTTCATCGTTCATCACGACGTGGAAGACCGCGTTGTCATCGCCCCAACTCATTGCCTGCTCCCTTGTAAAGGCTTTTCCAGTGTGTGATTAAGAATCATTCAAGGTTGTGACGCCGTCGTGAACTGAAAATCGACGGCCGTTCTCGTCCTTGGCAGCGCCCAACCTTTATAAAAGCTTACACTTTGTAAACGCGAATGGTTCCTATTTAGACGTCGAAAGTTAGTGCCCGCCCCTTCGGATGTCAAGACTTTTTGTGCGAAATCGATTTCCATTCCGCTGAAAAGGGCCGCTCGGACCCGCGAAATCGAACGTTCGGTCGGCAGCGCGTTTTGCTTGTTTGCCGATAAATGAGAATTGTTTATACTCAGCGGCCGACGGAAATTCGCGGTCCGAATCTGCCATGCAGCGCGAATCCCGACGCCCCTTCCTTCATTCGAACATTCAATGAGACGCCTGACACGCGGATCCCTTCGGTTACTTCTGTTGCTCGCCGCTCCCTGCCTCGCCCTTCTGTTCTGGGCGCTGCTCTTTCGGACTACGGAGCAAATCGATACGGTGCAAATCGCGCGTGGCGATATCGAATCGAGCGTCGCCGCATTGGGCACGCTGCAGCCGCATAGCTATGTCGACATCGGTTCGCAGGCGTCAGGAGAAATTCGCCGCATCACCGTGCAGCCGGGCGATATCGTGAAGAAGGGGCAACTGCTCGTCGAAATCGATCCGAGCGTGCAGCAGGCCAAATTCGACGTGGACCGCTCCGCGCTCACGAGCCTGCGCGCGAAGCTCGTGGGCGAAGAAGCGAAGCTCGTGTTCGCGCAGCATCAGTACGAGCGCCAGCGGCGCATGACGGCGGAAGGCTCCACGCGCGACGAAGACGTGCAAAGCGCGTATGCGGCGCTGCAATCGTCGCGGGCGACCATCGACGACTTGCGCGCGGAGATCGAGGGCGCGCGCGCCACGTTGCTGGGCGACGAAGCGCAACTCGGCTACACGAAGATCTACGCGCCGATGGCCGGCACCATCGTCACGCTCGATGCGCGCGAAGGCCAGACGCTCAACGCGACGTATCAGACGCCGGTCATCCTGCGTATCGCCGATCTCTCGACGATGACCGTCTGGACGCAAGTCTCCGAAGCCGACGTCCTGAAAGTGACGCCCGGCATGCCGGTCTATTTCACGACGCTCGGCGCCGATCGCCGCTGGACGGGCGCGGTGCGGCAGATCCTGCCCGCGCCGCCGAACGCGGTGGTGCCATCGAACGATCAGCAGGCATCGCCCGCCGCCAACGCGATCAACACCGGCAAGGTCGTGCTCTACACCGTGCTCTTCGACGTGCGGAACGAGGGTAAGCAACTGATGCCGCAAATGAGCGCGCAAGTGTTTTTCGTGGCGCAACAGGCGCACGACGTGGTGATCGCGCCCTTGTCGGCGATCGCGCCCGTCGCCGGATCGAACGATCTCTACACCGCGCAGGTGCTCGAAAACGGGCGTGCGGTCACGCGGCAGATTCGCGTCGGCGTGCGCGACCGCCTCAACGCGGAAGTGCGCTCGGGTCTCGCGCCGGGCGAGCTGCTCGTCACCGGCATCCGGCGCGCGCGCGCCGCCGAGGGCAAGTTCCAATGGTGACGCCGCTCATCGAACTGGGCGACGTGCGCAAGTCGTACGGCGGCGGCGGCGAAGAGCCGCCCGTCGACGTGCTGCGCGGCGTGTCCCTGTCGATCCAAGCGGGCGAGTTCGTCGCGATCGTCGGGGCGTCGGGGTCGGGCAAGTCGACGCTCATGCATATCCTCGGCTGTCTCGACCGGCCTTCGTCGGGACGCTACCGTTTTGCGGGCAAGGACGTGACGAGCTTCAACGCCGACGAACTCGCGTGGCTGCGCCGCGAAGCGTTCGGCTTCGTGTTTCAGGGCTATCACCTGATCGCGACGGAATCGGCGCGCGAAAACGTGGAAGTTCCGGCGATCTATTCCGGCGCGACTCCGGACGCGCGCCGCGCGCGCGCGACGGAACTGCTTTCGCGCCTCGGGCTCGGCGAGCGGCTCGATCATCGGCCGAATCAGCTTTCGGGCGGGCAGCAGCAGCGCGTATCGATCGGGCGCGCGCTGATGAACGGCGGCCACATTCTGCTCGCCGACGAACCCACGGGCGCGCTCGATTCGAAGAGCGGCGCGGAAGTCATGGCGCTGCTCGGCGAACTGTCCGATGCCGGTCACACGATCATCCTCATCACGCACGACCGGCAGGTCGCCGCGAAGGCGCGGCGCATGATCGAGATTCGCGACGGGCAGATCGTCGCCGATTCGGCCAGCGACCACGCAAGCGAACGCCCGCGCCCCGGCGTGCTCGACGCGACGGCGCTGCTCGCGTCGATGTCCAGAGGCGCGTCGCACACCGCGTCCCTGCTCGCGGACGTGCACGAAGCGCTGCGCGCCGCGTGGCGCGTCGTGTGGAACAACCGCTTTCGCACGCTGTTGACGCTGCTCGGGATCATCATCGGCGTGGCGTCGGTGATCGTGATGCTCGCGATCGGGCGCGGCGCGGAACGCGAGGTGATCGCGAAGCTGGCGAGCTTCGGCACGAACCGCATGTACGTGACGCCCGGCGGCGACAATGCGCGCGGTCCGGGCGGCACGCTCGATCCGGCCGACGTCGAGCGCGTCGCGCACGTGCCGAACGTCGCGGTCGCGATGCCCTTTCTTTCGGGCCAGGTGACGCTGCGCTCCGGCAACGCCGATATCCGCACGAGCCTGTGGTCCGTCAGTCCCGACGCCTCGCGCGTGCTGAACTGGAAGCCCGTGCGCGGCGTGTTCTTCGACGCGAACGACGAGCGCAATCTCGCCACCGTGGCGCTCATCGGCAAGCGCGTGCGCGAGAAGCTTTTCGGCGAGTCCAATCCTGTCGGCAAACATGTGCTCGTGAACAACGTGCCGTTTCTCGTGATCGGCGAGCTCGAAGAAAAAGGCGCGACCTCGGGCGATGCCGACGACGACGACGTGATCCTCGTCCCCTATTCCACCGGCAGCCGGCGCGTGCTCGGCACGACGCATCTGTCGTGGATTTCGGTGCTGATCGATCAGCTCGATCTCGCCGCCGAGACCGCGCAGCAGATCGGCACGATGCTCGAACGCGCGCATCACGTGCGCGATTTTCAGATCTACAACCGCGCGGCCTCCGTGAAGGCGCAGAGCGAAACGCAGGACATGCTCACGCTGATGCTCGGTCTGATCGCGGGCATTTCGCTGCTCGTGGGCGGCATCGGCGTGATGAACATCATGCTCATGACCGTGAAGGAGCGCACGCGCGAGATCGGCATTCGCATCGCGACGGGCGCGCGGCAACGCGACATCATGCGCCAGTTCCTCACGGAAGCGACGCTCATATCGGGCATCGGCGGCGCGCTGGGCGTGCTCATCGGCGTGCTGATCGGCGCGGTGCTGATCGCGGCGAGCGTGCCGACGATCTTCTCCGTGCGCGCGATCCTCGGCGCATTCGCGTGCGCGCTCGTCACCGGGCTGATCTTCGGTTTCATGCCGGCGCGCAGAGCGGCGCGGCTCGATCCGGTCATTGCCTTGTCGAGCGAGTGAGGACGCGATGAAACGATTGCTCGTGCTCGCGCTCGTCGTCGCGCTCGGTGGATGCCTGAGCAATCCGCCGCCGCCCGCGCCCGATGTCGCGGTGCCGGCGACATATCGCTATGCGCCCGATGCGTCGAGCGGCGATTCCGTCACCGCCGACTGGTGGCGCCGCTTCGGCAGCGACGAACTGGATCGGCTCGTCGCGCAGGCATCGGCGGGCAATTACGACGTCGCCGCCGCCATCGCGCGCGTGAAGCAGGCGCGCGCGAACGCACGGATCGCGGGCGCCGCGCGCTTTCCCAACGTCAGCGGATTCGCCGACGCCAGCCGTCAGGGCGGCTTCATGGTCAACGACGAGCTGCCGAGCGGCAGCGCCTTCGACGCGGGTTTGTCGGCGAGCTACGAGATCGACTTCTGGGGCAAGAATCGCGCAACGAGCGATGCGGCCATCGCGCGCGTGCGCGCATCCGAGTCGGATCGGGCGACCGTGCAGGTCACGCTCACGGCGGACGTCGCGAACGCATGGCTGCAAACGGTCGCGTTGCGGGAACGCGAAGTCATCGCCGCGCGCAATCTGGATACGGCGCGCAGCATCCTGCGCAATGTCGAATCGCAGTATCGCGCGGGCTTCGTCACCGCGCTCGACGCCGCGCAGCAGCGCACGCTCGTGGCATCGCAGCAGCGCGCGATGGCCGCGCTGCATCAGCAGGGCAACGACAGCGAAGCATCGCTCGCCACGCTGCTCGGCGTGCCGTCGTCGGGCTTCGCCGTCTCGACGCATTCGCTCGATTCGCTGCGGGCGCCCGCCGTCGATACGGGCTTGCCTTCGTCGCTTCTGGTGCGCCGGCCCGACGTGGCATCTTCGGAAGCGCAACTCGCCGCCGCGCACGCCGATGTCGCCGCCGCGCGCGCCGCGATGTTTCCGACCGTGACGCTCACGGCATCCGTCGGCACGGGTGGCGACCGCATCCAGCGCATCTTCGAGAATCCGCTCTATACCGTCGCGGGAGGTTTGACCGCGCCGATCTTCAACGCGGGGGCGCTCGCCGCGGGCCGCGATCTCGCGCTCGCGCAACAGGAGGAATTGCTTGCGGCGTACCGGCAGTCGATCGTCGCGGCGTTTTCCGACGTGGAACGCGCGCTCAATGCGAGCGCCGGCGCGGATGCTCAAACGCAGGCACAGGACGACGAACTGCGCGAGGCGCGCCGCACGCTCGAACTCGCGCAGAGCCGTTATCGCGCGGGCGCGGAGACGGCGCTCACCGTGCTCGATGCGCAGCGCACGCTCTACGCCGCCGAGGACGAGCACGTGCAACTGCATCTGGCGCGCTTGCAGGCGGCGGTATCGACGTATCGCGCGCTCGGCGGCGGATGGCGCGCCGTGCCTTAGAAGGCGAACTCGAAGCTCGCCCGCGCGCCGACGCGCAGTTCATTGCCGATGCCTTCGACCACGATCGCGTTCTGCCCGAACGTCAATCCGCCGTCCACGCGCGGGTTCGCCCGCCAGCCGAACATCGTGTCGAGCGGCTCGTTCGGCCAGCGGGCGTCACGCGTGCCGTGCGCTTGATCGACCGTCGTGATCGGACAGCGCGCACAGGGTTTCACCATGCGCAGCGCGATGCCGTCGATCGTCAAGGTATCGATGAAATCTTCCTCGAAGGCGTCGAGGCCGCTCAGCACGATGTTGGGACGAAAACGGTCCATCGGGATCGCGGGCGCGCCCTTGGCGTCCAGACGCGCGTTGAGTTCATCGAGCGATGCCTGATTCGTCACGAGCAGCGGGAAGCCGTCGGCGAATTGCGTGGGCGCGTCGGCGTCGAGCGTCCAGGTCTTGCTCGCGAGGCGCGTGACGTCGTCGGCGAACCGCACGAGACGCACGGGCGCGCCGAGGATCGCGGAAAACCAGCGCGCGGCGGCATCGCCTTCGTCCTGCGCGACGAAGCTGTCGCGCCAGACGCTCACCGCGACGCGCTCGCGCGCGATCGACGCGTCGTATGGAATCTCGAGCGATGTATGCGCGCCGGGCGCGCTCAGCACGAGCCCGCGCTCGGCGAGTTGCGGGCGGATGCGCGCCATCGCGGGAAATTCGCGCTGCGACACGAACCTGCCATTGCAATCGATGACCATCCAGTGACGATCCCACGGCAGCCCGTGCGGCTCGAGCCGTACCTGATGCAAAGGAATCGCCCCGCACGATTTCACGGGATAGACGAAAAGCGCGCTGATGTGAGGCATGAAGTTTGAGTTTTGCCGGGGATTGATCGATCTTCATGCGCCGAAATCCGCCGCGCAAGCCGCACCGCGAATCGACTTCAGATGCGAATGATTTGCATTTAGAGACAAATTGTTCGATCATCTACCTTCAATTTTTTTGCGAGGGCCACGCCGCCTATGAACGCTGTCTTGACATACGAACGTTCGGAACGCGACGCACGGATCGTGCTGGAGTCGCTGCTCACGCGTCAGTCGCACTGGCCGCTCGTCGAGCCCGCACCGAACGACGACGAACTCTCGCTCATCATCGACGCCGCCTTGCGAGCGCCCGATCACGGCCGTCTGCGTCCGTGGCGTTTCGTCGTCGTGCGTGGCGCGGCGCGCGATGCGCTCGGTCAAGTGCTCGTCGATGTCGCCCGCGCGCGGGAGCCGGACGAACCTCCGCAAACGCACGAGCATCGGCGGCAGCGCGCGCAGGCCGCGCCGATGATTATCGCGCTCGGCGCGGCCGTATCGGCTGAATCGCACATTCCGGAGATCGAGCAATTGCTGTCGGTCGGCGCGGCCACGATGAACATGCTCAACGCGATCCACGCGCTCGGCTACGGCGGATTCTGGGCGACCGGCCCCGATGCCTACGATGCGAATCTGCGTAGCGCGCTGGGTTTTCAGGCGTCGGAACGACTTCTCGGCTTCCTCTTTGTCGGCACGCCGGGATCGGCGCCCAAGCGCATGAAGCGGCCCGAGCGCGGCGTGCATCTGCGCGAATGGAACGGCGTCGCGCCGTAGACACGGCATGCTTCCGATGCGGGACAACTCTCTTTTCGACGACGCGCTTGCGCATTACCCCGACGCAAGCGATCAACTCGTGATCGACGCGGTCCGCGCCTGGTTTCGGCCGCATTGCGACGCGGTGCGCGGCAGCCAAACCTGGCGCGATGTGCTGAGCGAGATCGGACCGACTCGCGACGGACTGCATCGTTTCGACATGTTCATGGCCGAGCTGGCGCGGGCTGCGCGTCGTCCGCTGGATATACGCTGCCGCTGCGCTCATGAATTCGCCGGCGATGAAACGCGGCTGCTCCAATCGATCGCGTGTCTTCAATCGAACGATCGAATGGCTGCGCGGGTTCTGCTGACGGACTGGATCACATCGTCCGCCATCGATCGTCTTGCCGATAACACGCACTGGTTTGCCATGACGCTTCTCGATGCAGGTGTGATCGTGAGCAAACGCGCACGCCGCGCCACATACTTCCATTGAACGAAATGACCGAAGTCACGACGCTTCCAGTTCTCGAAATCGGCGACACGACGGACAAAGGCTCATCGGCCGGCTGGTTATGGCGCAGCGAGGCGCCGCGTTTCATCGGCCATCCGCTCAGTCTTCGCCCCCGTACCGACGAGCTTCTTTCCAGCGATGCTACGGTGTACTTATGGAGATTTCGCACGGAATGGAAGCGCGTGTCCAGAATCGAGGGTATGGCAAGTCTCTCGAAGGCCGAAGCCGCACGCGTCGCCCGTTTTCCGAAATCGCCGCTCAGCAAACGTTTCGCCGTGGAACGTGCGTCGCTTCGTGAAATCCTGTCCGGTTTGACGGGCAGGCGTGCGGCAGAAATCGAGCTCTCGGAGGACTTCGGCGGACGCGTGCAACTGGCGTCGCGGCAGGGGCAGTGGTCGATCGCCATTGCTCATGTCGCGCTATGGACGGTGATCGGTGTGTCGCGCTCGCGTATCGGACTTGCGTCCGTGAGCGCCGACTATCGCAGCGGCGACATGCAGCAGGAGACCGACGCATGGCGAACCGTTCGCGCGCATGTGCGGCAGTCGAGCCTGCGCGATGCGGGCATCGAAGCAGACGTGAAGGATGTGTCCGGAGCCCTGCTAGATAACGAAGATGCGTCATATCGCTTCGACGCGCCTTCCGACCATCGTTGGCATCTCGTCGATCTGCCGATGGCCGGGTCGAATCTGCTCACATTGACCGCGCCGTATCCGATGGAACAGGTACACGGGTTCGGATGGACGAGCAGCAGCGGTTATCTATTGACGCGCTGAAGCGCTTCGAACTGTTGTCCGTGTCACCGCAGGTCCACATCAAAGAGCCGGCCCCATGCGTAATCCACCTCGTCCGGACGGATCGGGAACACGCCCGCTCCCGGCGTAAATGTTAGCTCACCGAAATAGATGTTTCCGTTCGATTCGTAGAGATCGACTCTTACATACTCGAATTCACTCGCCAGGGCGCGTGCAACCGAAATCACGGAATCCAGGTTCTCGGGCGGAGGCGCGGGCGTTTCGCTGCGCGGATAGTGACCGACCCAGATGTCCTGCCACTTCCAGGCGGCATCGTAGGTGTCGCCGCGAGGGATGGCGCCGAATCGGTCCGAAATGACGGTGATGAACAGGGTCTGCTCACCCGACGGCCGATTGAACACGTGGACCTTGAGATCGGCAGGAACTTTCCCGTCTTCGTCGAGCAGAAGGCTTTCGAAGAAAATACGCGGCTCGATCGTGCGGTAATGACGTTCGCGCGCCACTCTATAAAAGGGCGTCGATAACCACTGCTTCGACAGCGCCGCGAGCTTTTGAAACGGCGTGTCGTTCTTGTCCTTGATGACCTTGACGAAGCCGCTGCCGTGGTTTGCTTTCATGACGAACGCGGACGGAAGGCGCTCATAGACGTCTTCAGTGAAAGCTTCCGGATTCGCAATCAAAGGGATGAGATGTGTCGGACCGACTTTTTGCGCGACATACTCGCGCACTTTCAATTTGTCGGTGAGATCGATATAGCGAGGATCAGGATAGAGACATCGATACAGAATCTTTTCGTTGAACGTTTCGGGATTCCGTATGTTAGGAAATCGCCCGACTTTATGACGATGCGCGATTCGCAGGAATACGGAATCCGGCAAGCACGCCTTCGCACCGCCGATGAGTGTCTTCGCAAGCAGCATCCGGAATCCTCGGAAGATGTCCAGTCATGTGTGTAGATGAATAGTGGAGACTGTTTCATTGGCGACGTTCGTCGAAACATCATTGCAAAAGGCAGAACGATGAACTGTGCGGCGGCGCACATAGCCGAGGTTCTCGAATTCAGGCCGCGGCGCTTGTTGTCAATGTGCTTCGCCGCGCCCTCGATTTCTCGGCGAGGTCTCGCTCCGTGTCGCCGTGCTGCGATCATCTGGCTTGCCCGGAGGCTCGTTGCCGGATGACGTCGGTTGCTGCGTACTTCCTAAGCTTTCTTTTCGCGAAGGAGAAGCCGCGCGCGGAGGCATGCCAGGACGTGACCGTGTTTTGCCTTGTCTCCCTGCGTGCCGAGTCGCTTGCGCTTCCGACCGCCCTCGGGCCGGTTTTCCATTCGCATGCACATGAGCTTTGGACGCATGACCGCGTGTGCTGATCGAATGATTCGATGGCGGTCGACGAGCGGCGCTGACCTTTTCCCGATTTCCTTTCTCTGCGGTTTCAACGATCGTCGGCGCAGTCGCTAACTTGCTGCACCAGGACGTGGCGGATAGAGACGGTATGCCGGTTATCACCATACATGGCGACGCACTGCCGACAAAACCGTGATTCATTGGGTATGTCAACGCGAGGGAGCGGTCTTGCGCGAGCAGTATCGTTTCTTCATGCTTCGCGGCCCCCGTCTTTTTCGGGCCATTCGATCCCGCCTGCGGCGCGACAGGTGCGGTCAACTCACGGACAGTACCCGCCGCACTCGCCACGACCGGTTTCGATTGCCCGGCATTTTCGTGAGAAGCATTGCGTATCCATGCGTATGCACCGATCACGAAGAGAAGGCAGACAGTCAGCACCACGACTAACCGGTTCCGGCTGAATCTTTTCAGTGGCGCCGATAACAACGGCCGAACACCCGCTTCGTGCAGGGACTGTTCAGCACCGTCGGGTTCCACACGCTGACTCTCGCCTACGCGCGACGATGCTGCTCGCACCATTGCGCGCGCGGCATCGTCGATTCCGACATCGAGGAGCGATGCGTGTCCGCGTGTCAGCACAGCCCCATGACGGTCAGCGCCGCAATATGGGCACGACAGGTCATCAGCCTGCGACACGGTCTCGCAACGAGGACAAACGACGGAGTAAAGCGACCGCAACTCTTCTCGCTGGTCCATAGTGACACATCGGTTTTCGCGCTATGCGACAGGTGCTTCCTGCAAAGGAAGGTCATGATCCGGGCAGGTCGCCACTGACGTTAGCATATTCATACCCCTTTAGATAGACGAGAAAAATCGCCGCTTCGCCCTGACCGAAGGCATTCCGGCTATTCATCAGAACATAGCCAGTCCTACTTTTTTAAATCCTTCGCATACGTGAATCAAGCAAGGCGTTCTGATCTTTCATAGGACGATTGGCGGCCACACGAACAAATTATTCCGAAGTACTATCTTGTTTCTCCCTATCGAGGCCAGCGTATGCGCCGAGCCGTTATTCTCAGTCTCGCGCCATTGGTCGATAACGAAAGGGATATGGTCTTGGCCGCCGACGTCAGGCATTCCCGGGGCTCGACTGTCGATCGAATTGTCCTCTCGACGAAGCGCCCGACAACAGTGATAGTTCCCGACGAGCCGCATTTACGCGCCCGCACCGAAGCGGCGAATGCGGATTTATCGTTCGTGGATGTGGATCTCGCCGTGCCACACGGACCGAAGATCTCATGCCGCATTCCTTTGATCGGACGATTCGTTCAGCACACGATCGATCTGGTCCCCGATAACATTCCCCGCTGGCTCGCCTGGGCAGCCGCCGAAGTGAACTTGCGCGCGCGGGCTTCTTTCAGTGATACGTCCGCCTATCACGTCTGGGGGCGGTTGTGGGCGTATCGACTGGGCGCGTGGCGTCCCGTCGATCTCGCAGTCGATAAGATTGAATCGAACGATTACGCAAAGCAGTTCGAACTGACGACGCGTGAACCGTCAGTCTTGCAGATCGGCGGACCGGCCATCCTGCCGCGTCTCGTATCGCTCCCGGAGGGCCGCGCGAAAGTGCTTCTCAAGGCCAACGCGGAGACCGCCGCGAGTGGCGATCCGTTGAATATCGTCGTGTCGCGCGTGACGGAAGGGCCGCGCAACACACTGCTGTCCCTTCTTTCGATGAATCACTCGATGTACGCCGAAAGCGTCGCGAAGGAACTGGGCAGCGGGTTCGACTGGAAAGGCATCGGCGATGACCCGCTGAGCGGATGCGCGCTCGGCTATGCCGCAATGCGCCTTCGCGCGCTCGATCGATTCACGCTGTCGGACGCACGCAGTCTCTTCCAACTGGCGCGCGGATCATCTGACGCCGCTATCGTGCTCGCGGCGCGGGAACTCGCCGACAACGCTCCCGATCTTTCGCGGGTGATTCGCCTGCTCGATGTGGGCATCGGGCGTGGCGTGCCCGTGCTTGCGCAGTCGTTGGCCGCGGCGACCGCGGCACTCGATGACTTGCGGCGACGCCCCATTCAGACGGACGAAAAGATGCTCGCGACGCTCACCGAGAAAGCGCGCGGATACAGTCAGGCAAAAGCCGGCGAAGGCTCATTCCTGAGCTTTTACGGACAGGCGCCGCATATGCCCGGCCGCCAGCAGCAGCATCAAAGCTATGACCATCATGCGATTCGCCGCTTCGGGGCGGCCGTCGCTTCCGTGGCATCGGTCTTCAAGCCTATGTCGGCTACCGTCCTCATCAATACAGAGAGAAGCATTGAGCAGCCGCAACATGCAGGTTTCGATACCGCAAGATAGTCCGGACATTTAAAGTCTGAGGATTGATCGTGCGCGCTCTTTGGGGAACCAGACACGCATGGCGAAGGTCTGCATAGGGAAAGGCGGCTATCCCTCAGAAGTCCTCTTTAGCAGCGAATAAGCACTGCACTGTGCTTTCAGATTCCCGTCAGTGAAGAAGTCCTCATACATAAAGTCGAAAAATAAATTCAATAGTTACGACCGTTCGTTAGCTGGACGATAAGATTCACAGCTTTATGAATCTGTCGCGAAGCCAAGCAGCGTAAGTCATTGGAAGGCGTGTCCGAAGCGACATTTTTTTGATGTGTGGGCTGCCGCACGTACAGCAAGTTGGCTAGGCTTGAAGGTAAGCATAGGCGCAACATTGCTGCACAGCAGCGCGCCTGCCGACCGCACGTCATCTGTCTGATGTTTCGTTATACCGATTGTGCGCATGCTGCAACGCCGTGAATCGGGCGAAATGTCGAGGTCTATCTGTTTTGCGCCACATCCGCTTATCGTTGGATCGACGTGCGATCCATAAGGGAAACCTCTGATGAACACTCCGATTCTCGGAATCGATCCAGTGCCCGCGCGCACACGCGACAACACGTTTTCCGCCAGTGATTTCTGGAAACTGATCGTCGATAACGTGTGGCTGATGATTGTCATGATCGCCGTAGTCACCGGCGCCGCGACGCTTTACGCGTTCCTGGCTACCCCGCTGTATTCGTCGGACGCGCTCGTCAAGGTCGATTATCCGAACCCGAATGCTTTCGGCTTCAATACTCAGGTCCAACAGCAGGTAATTCCTCCGTCGCTGCCAACCGATGCGGAAATCCAGATCATTCAGAGCCGCGGCGTGCTCCTTCCGGTCATCAAGAAATATCATCAGGACCAGTCTGTCACGCCGCGTCAGGTGCCGGTGATCGGACGTATATCGGATCTGTTCGCTACGCCCGGCGAACCCGTGGCGCCCTTGCTCGGCCTCAAGTCGTTTGCCTGGGGCGGCGAGATTGCGAACGTGAGCACGCTGGATGTGCCGCCGCGCCTGGAAAACAAGACGCTCATCCTGCGCGTTCTACCTGACCAAGCGTATGAACTGATCGACTCCGACGGCAATCCGATCCTGCATGGCGCCGTCGGACGGCTGACCAGCGCGGATGGCACTTCCATTCTGATAGACAAATTGGTTGCGCGGCCCGGCACCGAGTTCAAGGTCGTGCGCTACAGCGAATATCAGGCAGTCGCGCGTTTCCTGAAAAGCCTGAAAGTCATGGAATCGACAAAAGATTCCGGTGTCGTGCAAATCGCCTATGAAAACGAAAATCCCCGGCTTGCGCAGGAAATAACCGACGCAATTGCGCAGACTTATATTGCGGCCCATGTCGATCAACATCGCGAGGAAGCCAGCGTCACGCGCAACTTCATCATCGGCGAACTGCCGCGTCTCGAGCGCGAATTGCAACGTGCCGAGAGCGAACTGACCAACTACCGCACCTCCGCCAATTCGATGCAACCGGGCACC
This sequence comes from Caballeronia novacaledonica, assembly GCF_900258035.1. Classification (GTDB taxonomy): domain Bacteria; phylum Pseudomonadota; class Gammaproteobacteria; order Burkholderiales; family Burkholderiaceae; genus Caballeronia; species Caballeronia novacaledonica. The sequence goes on from NZ_OGTP01000025.1 coordinate 36,311, forward strand.
GAAGCGTCGTCATATCTTCAGGGCAGTATCGACCTCGAACGGCAGATCGCCACGCTCACGATGCAGCGCACTCAAACGGCGAGCCGCTTCGTGCCGGGCTCGCGCGAAGTGCGCACCATCGACGAACAAATCGCCACGCTCAACGCGCAGAAACAGGCGTTCGATAAGCGCTTCGGGCAGTTGCCGGTTTCCGAGCGCAAGCTGATGGACCTCACGCGCGACGCGAAAGTGGCCGAAGACATCTATGTCGCGATGCGTGAAAAGGCGAGCGAGCTTGCCGTCACGCGCGCGGGAACCATCGGCAATGTGCATCTGATCGATTCGGCCATCTATCCGACCGATCCTTCGAAGCCCAGGCGCATGATCATCATGGCCGGCGGCGCCGCTGGCGGCGTGATTCTGAGCATCCTGTTCGTATTCTTCCGCGATCAGCTTTCGCGCAAAGTGAAGACGCCGCATTCGGTCGAGCGAAGTTTGAGCCTGCCCGTCTTCGGCGCGGTCAGCTTCAGCCCGATTCAGGCGCGTCTGGATCGCACGTCGCGGCCTTCGCTTTTGCCCGGCAAACGCCGGCTCCCGTTCATTACGCGCGATGTCTCGCCCCGCGTGCTGAGCGACCAATCCGAAGCGATGTCGCGTATCGACGGAAGCCACGCGCTCTCCGCCCTCGGCGATCGCGACATGGCCGTGGAAGCGTTGCGCGCGGTGCATGCGTCGCTCATGCTGGACATCGCGCCCGCGCCGAACAACGTGCTTGCGGTCGTCGGCGCTACGCCGGGCACGGGGAAGACGTTCGTCGCGTCGAACCTCGCCGTGCTTCATGCGCAGACCGGCAAGCGTACGCTTTTGATCGACGGCGACATGCGGCGCGGGCGCATCGCTTCGATCTTCGGACAGTACGGCGGCCACGGTTTTGCGGAAGTGCTCGCGAGCAAGGCGCAGATCGATCAGGCGATTCGCGAGAGCGACGTGCCGGGCCTGTCGCTGATGACGGCGGGCCGCTTCCCGGCCAATCCGTCGAAAATGCTTTCGACACCGCGCCTCACGCTCGTGCTCGATTACCTGCAGGAGCGCTTCGACCTCGTCATCATCGATACACCCGCGGTGCTCGCCGTCAGCGATGCGAACCTGATCGCCGCGAACGCCGGATCGTCGGTGATCGTCGTGCGCCCGAGCGCGCAGAGCGAAGATGAACTGGAGGAAGCTATCAAGCGGCTCGACCTCACCGGCGCGCGCATCGCGGGTGTGATTTTCAATGCGGTTCCCAAGCGTCGCAGCGAGAAGCGCACGTATGCGTACGCGAGCATGTACACATCGAATCTTGCTACGGAAGAGGAATAGGCACTCCGTTCCTCTGCGGACTCGCACTTTAATCGCTTGCATGAAGCGAGGCGAGCGCGCCGTACATGGATACGGCAGGAGCGGTCTTTCATCCGACGTCGTTCCGCTTTCGCTGGAACCGTTTTATTCGTTGCCCGGCATTCGAATTCATGAGGATATTCGCCGATGACCACGCCCGTCCTTGGGATCGATCCCGTGCCCACACGCACGCGGACCGATAACTTTTCTGCCGATGATTTCTGGAAGCTGATTGTCGACGATGTGTGGCTCGTGATCGCGATCGCGCTCCTGGTGACGGGCGCCGCGACGCTTTACGCGTTCGTCGCGACGCCGGTTTATTCATCCGATGCGCTCGTCAAGGTCGATTATCCAAATCCGAATGCTTTCGGCGTGAACGCACAGGCACAGCAGCAAGTGGTTCCGTCCACGCTGCCAACCGACGCGGAGATGCAGATCATCCAGAGCCGCGGCGTGCTTCTGCCGGTTATCAAGAAGTATCATCAGGACCAGTCGGTTACGCCGCGTCAGGTGCCGCTGATCGGACGTATCTCCGAGTTGTTCGCTACGCCGGGTCAACCCATGGCGCCCTTCCTCGGTCTCAAGTCGTTTGCCTGGGGCGGCGAGGTTGCGAACGTGAGCACGCTGGATGTGCCGCCGCGCCTGGAAAACAAGACGCTCGTTCTGCGCGTTCTATCGCAAGACGCTTATGAGCTCACCGATCCCGACGGCAATCCGATCCTGCATGGCGCAGTCGGACGGCTGATCAGCGCGGATGGCACGTCCATCCTCATAGACAAGCTGGTTGCGCGGCCCGGCACCGAGTTCAAGGTCGTGCGCTATAGCGACTATCAGGCAGTCGCGCGTTTCCTGAAGAGCCTGAAAGTCATGGAGTCGATGAAAGATTCCGGCGTCGTGCAAATCGTCTATGAGAACGACGACCCGAGACTCGCACAAGAAATTACGAACGCGATTGCACAGACTTATATTGCGGCGCACGTCGATCAACATCGTGAAGAAGCGAGCGTCACGCGCAACTTCATCATCGGCGAACTGCCGCGTCTCGAGCGCGAATTGCAGCGCACCGAAAGCGAATTGAGCGACTACCGCAAGTCTTCCAATTCGATGCAACCGGGCACCGAGGCGTCGTCATATCTTCAGGGCAGTATCGACATCGAACGGCAGATCGCCACCCTCACGATGCAGCGCGCTCAGGAGTCGAGCCGCTTCGTGCCGGGCTCACGCGAAGTGCGCACCATCGACGAGCAACTCGCCACGCTGAACGCGCAGAAACAGGCATTCGATAAACGCTTCGGGCAACTCCCTGTGTCGCAGCGCAAACTGATGGACCTCACGCGCGACGCGAAAGTCGCCGAAGACGTCTATGTCGCGATGCGTGAAAAGGCGAGCGAGCTTGCCGTCACGCGCGCGGGGACCATCGGCAATGTGCATCTCATCGATTCGGCCATCTATCCGACCGATCCTTCGAAGCCCAAGCGCATGCTCATCATGGCCGGCGGCGCGGCGGGCGGCGTGATCCTGGGCATTCTGTTCGTATTCTTCCGCGACCAGCTTTCGCGCAGCGTGAAGACGCCGCACCGGGTGGAGCACCGTTTGAGCTTGCCCGTGTTCGGCGCGGTCCACTTCAGCCCGATTCAGGCGCGTCTCGACCGCACATCGAAGCCATCGCTTCTGCCTGGCAAGAATCGCCTGCCATTCTTAACGAAAGATGCATCTCCACGCGTACTGAGCGACGACCCTGAAGCGGTGTCGAGCGCCGACCGGAGTCACGCGCTCTCGGCCTTCGGCACTCGCGACATGGCCGTGGAAGCGTTGCGCGCGGTGCATGCGTCGCTCATGCTGGACATCGCGCCCGCGCCGAACAAGGTGCTCGCGGTCGTGGGCGCGACGCCGGGAACGGGGAAGACATTCGTCGCGTCGAATCTGGCCGTGCTGCATGCACAGACCGGCAAGCGAACGCTTTTGATCGACGGCGACATGCGGCGCGGGCGCATCGCTTCGATCTTCGGACAGCACGGCGGCATTGGCTTTTCCGAAGTGCTCGCGAGCAAGGTGCACGTCGATGATGCGATCCGTCATCTCGATGTGCCGGGCCTTTCGTTGATGACGGCGGGCCGCTTCCCCGCCAATCCGTCGAAGATGCTTTCGACGCCGCGCCTCACGCTGATTCTCGACTACCTGCAGGCGCAGTTCGATCTCGTCATCATCGATACCCCGGCGGTGCTCGCCGTCAGCGATGCCAATCTGATCGCTGCGAACGCTGGGTCGTCGGTGATGGTGGTGCGTCCGGGTGCGCAGAGCGAAGACGAACTGCAGGAGGCCATCAAGCGCCTCGACCTGACCGGCGCGCGCATCGCGGGCGTGATCTTCAATGCGGTTCCGAAACGCCGCAGCGAGAGACGCACGTATGCTTACGCGAGCGCGTACATGTCGCATTCCGACATCGACGGGGAACACGCGCACCGCTCCGCCTGAACCGACCGTGGACCGCCGCATATCACGCGGCCGGCGGACTCGTGCCTCGAATCCGCCGACAACAGGGAAATCAATGTCTGTCACTTGCATGAAGCGCAAGCTGCCGCGCTCTACGCGGCACGCCAGTCGGATGCCACGCGTCACGTTAATTGCCGCCCGGTTGGCAATCATGGCCGCAGCCGGCCCGGCCTTCGCCCACGACGGACTGCAGTTGATGAACGCGCCAGGCGCACTCATCAGCGACGATGCGGGCAGCAAGCGCATCGATTTCAAAATCGAGAACGCAAGCGTGTCGGATGGAGATCAGGTCGTCGCGAAGCTCTATCGCTACGACGATAACGCCGAAATTTCGCAGCCGTCGATCGGGAGATATCGCGTCTTGCCGACAACGAGCAGCGGCGGCGCGCAGATATCGGTCAACGTGTCCCTGCCGGGCGCCGGTCTCTATGTGCTCGACACGCAAGTCGTATCGAAGGACGGTGTCGAGAAAGATTCGCTCAAGGTCAGTCTCGCCGCGCTCGCCTCGGGAAACGGCAGCTTCAGCGAGGCCGGCGTGCAGACTCATTTCGCACACCGAAAGGGTGTGCCCGCCATCGTGCTGCCGCTTGTCAAGCGAGCGGGCTTCACGTGGATTCGCGACGAGGTGTACTGGAGCGACATCGAGAAAACGCCGGGCCAGTTTCAACTTCCGCGCAACGACAACGAGTATGGCGGCTATGTCCGTCAGGCGGTGCGGATGAACCTGAAGCCGCTGATCGAACTCGACTTCGGAAACCGGCGCACTTACCCCGATCTCTTCAAAGGACCGCAAGGCTTTCCACAGACACAACAGGAGCGCGATCTCTTCGTGCGTTACGTCGAGAAAGTCGTCGGTTTCTATCGTGACTACGTCAAGACATGGGAAGTATGGAACGAGCCGGAATTTGCGAGCATCGGCTATGACAAGTACATCGCGCTGCTAAAGCCGGTTTATGGCGCGATCAAAAAACTGAGCCCCGACGCGAACGTCGTTTCGTGTGGCGGCGGCGGGGCCGGCGGCGGCCCCGGCGGCGATTGCATCGTGGCGATCGCGAAGGCAGGTGCGCTCGAGTATCAGGACGGCTTCAGCATTCATCCGTATATGTCGCCGTACGATCCCGATCTCGGCTACGCAGCGAAGGGTTCGCCGCTCGAGCGGGTCAATGTATCGAGCGTATGGCCGCATCTGCAGCGCACGGTGCAGGCTCATCCGAGACCGGACGTGGGACCGCTCAAGCTGTACATCACGGAGATCGGCTGGCCGTCGAGTCCGACGGACGCGGGTTTGTCGGAGCGCAAGCAGGCGGCCGCGGCGGCGCGCACGTTCCTGCTCTCGCGGCGCTTCGACACGATGCAGACGGTGATCTGGTATGACTTCGTCGACGACGGAGTCAACCCCGGCGACAAGGAATCCAACTTCGGCTTGCTGCGGCTCGATCTTTCGCCGAAGCCGGCTTATGTCGCCGCCGCGACGCTATTTCGCACCGTCGGCGCGCGCAAGTGGAATCGCGCGTTCGTCGATGACGCGACGACCAAGATCTATCAATACGGCGCCGACGATCGCGTGATCGCGGGCTGGAGAAGCGATGCCGATGCCGATCCGATCCTCACGCCGGCGCCCATTCCGCCGGGAAGATACACGCAGATCGACTGGCAGGGTTCGACCTCGACTGTCGAAGTCAAAGAAGGATTCAAGTGGAAACTCGGCGCATTGCCGAAGTATCTGGTTCCGGCAAAACAATGAAGCGATACGGACGCGAAGCGGCTGGAACACGCTCCGGCATACGGCGAGCCGGAGCGATTCATGCCGGCGCGCGCTTAAACCGGATTCGCCTTGACGAAGTTCTTGTAGGCCGTGTACGCCGACGTCTTGGTGACGCCATCGCCCTTCACGAGCCCGAAGGAGTCGTCGATTACCGCGTACATCATCACGGACTGGAGGTTGTACTTGTCCTTGACCGATTTATATTCGGTCAGGGCCTTGGTGACATACGCGGCTTGCTGATCCGCGGTGTCCGACGGACCGTGCCAGCCCCATTCCGTCAACCAGATCGGTACGCCGAACGAATCCTTCAGCGCCTGGAGCACGTCGAAGCACTGGTTGTTGATCCAGCCGCACACCACGTCGCCCGAGCTTTCGTACCAGTGGTAGCAGGTGAAGTCCCAGCGAATCGTCGCCGCGCCGCTCACGCCGTTCGCCGTGCCATTCGGCGTGATGCCGTTCCACAGCATCTGCAGCGCGCGGAAGGCCAGCGGAATGCCGACGTTGACGCCGACCTTGATCGTCGGATCGATGGCGCGGACACCGTCGACCATGCCGCGGATCACGCCACGATACGGAAGCCACGTCTTGGGGTCGTAGTTGCTGGTGAGGTTGCCGTTGCCGTTGACCCGCACCGGCACTTCGAGCTCGTTGCCGCACTCGATGTACTGCACCAGTCCCTTGAGATTCTGCGTGACGCCGGTCGCGAGGTTATAGCCGAGCGTATAGGCCGCCGACTCGCTGAGCGAAGTATTCCAGCCCACCGAGCTCGGATTGAGCACCGGCAGAATGGACACGCCGCTGTTTGCGAACGCGCCCGTCAGCGCGCGCGCGACGATGTTCGCCATGGCGGGCGTCGCAACGTCCGCGCGGTAGTTCGTCACGCCCAGATCCTTGAGGATCGCGAGCTGCGAGGCTGCCGTCATCGTGTTGTAGATGCTGCCGGCGCCCCAGGCCAGGTGACCGTTCATGCCGTAGAAGAGCGAGCCTGCGCTCTTCACGGTGCCGCGCGGATCGGTCGTGCCGAGGTTCGCCCAGGGATTGCCGTTCTTGTACCAGATACCTGCCGAGCTCTGCGCGTAGATCGCACCGTTGTAATACACGATGAGAACCAGCGCGACGGGCGAGCCGGTCATCACGCCCGTACCGTTGCGGGTCACGCGGCCGTTGACGAGCGTCCAGACGGTGCCCGAGCTATCGGTAATGGACGACGCCGGAGGAATGGCCGTTCCGCTTGCGGAGACGGCGGCTTTGCCTACGCCTGTCGGGCCCGTTTGAGCGTTTGCAACATCGCCCGCGGCGCCTTCGCCATCTCCTCCGCCGCCGCAGGCTGCCAGAGCGGCGCTGCCGGCGCTTGCCATCAGGAGAGACAGGAAGCTTCTGCGCGAAATCGGTGCATTACGGTCATCGATTTCGGACAACACTTGGTGCTGCTTTTTGGAAGGATGATGGTAGGACACGGGAAAAAGTTCACGTTGGACTAGGAGGAGCCGGAGTATAAATTCCGAAATCTTCCTCAAACGTTTCTGAATGTAACGAAAAGGGAAAAAGGTAAACGTCCGCTATATTCATATCGTAGGTAGAAAATCTTCCTTCATATGATTCTGAGATAGGAACAAACGTTCGCGTCGTGAAGAGCGGTGTCGGCTGAAAACATCGCGCTTTCAGGCTTCATGACACAGTCAAAATTACGTGGAACGAGAAAAAAACGGGCCTTTTGTCTTAACTCGATGAGCATGCCGAACTATTTTTTGCGTGCACTGCACCAATAGCTGCAAGTTATGCGCTATTCGATCTGACACGAAATGAATGATTTACTGATTTCCGCTTTTTATCAGACGAATTGATGAGTTTTATTTTGCACGATCGTTTGATCTTTAGTGCTTCGGGTTATGCGCCGAAATTCGAAAGCGCGCTTTTGAATCCGGCTTAAAGGCTGCAAATTGCGACGACTCCGTCCTCGTATATGATGGTTGTCATATATCGAGGGTTGTCATATCGACATTGGTCTTATGAATGACGACACGCCGTGCATTCGACGCGGCGACGCAAAGGCGTAAAGCTCACCCCGGCGGCGCGGTGAGTTGGCGTTCAACGCCGGCTGGCAGGATTACGAGACGAACGTCCGGATACGGCAGGACACGCTGCGGAGTGCGTGCCAAGATTCGGCTTTTCGGACGCTGCGTGGCGGCGTCCGGCACGGCTATGTCGATACAGAGGAACTCATGTATTCGAGGATCGTTTCCGTAATCTTCTACATGTTCTTTACCTGCGTGATTTTCAATCCGCGGGTCAATGGCTTTACGATCTATTTCTATCTTTTCGTCCCGTTTCTGGACCCGAAGTTTTTGCGTTTCCTGACCGCCACCGTGCGCAGTTGGAGTGGTCCGCTGATCGTCGCCGTGGCGGTCAGTCTTCTGGGCTCGCCAAGCGTCGCGATGCGCGTCGTATCCATTGCGATCTGCATTGGCTACCTGATGTACACGATGGGCGCCCGCATTTGCTATCTGCATCACTGGATGGCGATCAACGTCGCGTTCGCCATCGTGCAGTTCGCGATGTATTACGTCGACAGAGGTCTTGCAGCCCAACTCGGTCCGACGCTTCTCGCGCAGACCATATGGGGCCAATATGCAACGCGCACGTACTCGAACTACTACGAGATCTTCTACTTTGCGCGGGCTTCCGGATTCTCCCGGGAAGCAGGCTTCTTTTCCTCGTTGCTCGTTGCTTCGCTGATTGCTCACCTGCTGACCGAGAAGCTCAACAAAAAGCTCGTCGCGATGTATTGCGTCGGACTTTTTATCTGCTTCTCGAAGTCGTCGCTGATTCTGTTTATCTTCCTGGCGCTTTTTCCGCTTCGTCATAAGCTGCGCCTCGTCCATCCGCTCCTCATCTTCACGGCCTTCATGGTCGTGGTCGGTCTGGTCGGCGTTTATCTGGGCAGTCACACATTCTATGGATCGACGACGTTCGCGCACCGTCTCAACGGATACCCCTTCATGCTCGACGAAAAGTTCGAGGACCTGCTGCGCGGCGTGACTGCCGATGATGTGCGCGCGCGTTACATGTATATGCCGTCCTTCCGTCTTGTCGAAACGGAGATCGCTTCCGGCGTTCCGTTCGCCGGCCTCCCCGCGAGTATTGCGGAGATGGGATTGTTCAGCGCGCTGCTGCTGTTCGGAGTCGTCGCCTTCACCGCCAACGATGGCTTCGTCATGCTTCTGCTGCTCTTGCTCACGTCGACGGTCAGCATTACGACCGTGACATCGTTCGTGCCGATCGCGTACCTGATCATGTACTGGCCCAAGTTCGCGGCCTATCGCGCGAAACGCACATGGTTCATGCAGGAACGCTTCGCGCTGACACCGCTCGATAGCTTCGACTTCAGACGAACGAAACGTTTCCGCTTCGCCGGTGCGCCGTGGAAACGCAAGGTGCTCGTCGTGACGGGACCGGCACAGCGCTCGGGCAAGACATTCGTGGCCGCCAATCTGGCCGGCATCAACGCCGCCGGCGGCAAACGCGTGTTACTCATAGACGGCGACTTGCGACGTGGCCGGATCGCGTTCCTGTTCGCGCTCTCCGGTAGCGCGGGACTCGCGCAAGTCCTCGAAGGCAAAGCCGATGCCGACCGCGTGATCCGCTCCGTTGGCACCTCCGGGGTCTTCGACGTGATTCCCGCAGGCGAATTGCATGTCGATCCGATGCAATTGCTCTCCAATGGACGTCTGCCGCGAATGCTGCAACAACTGGCACTCCACTACGATCTCATCATCATCGATACGCCCGCGGTGTTCTCCGTCGATGATGCCTGCCTGATCGCGCCGCTTGGCGGGTCCACCGTGCTGGTCGCGCAGCCCGGCGCGCGCAGCCGCGACGAGCTCGAAGAGGCTGTGAAGCAACTCGACGGGACCGGCGCGAATATCGTCGGCGTCGTGTTCAACGCTATGCCGTCTCCCAGCGCGGAACGTCCGCGCGCCCAATCCGGCGGATATACGGCGAGACATCGGCGCCCTTCTATTCCTTTTTGAAGCGATGGGCATTGAAGCTTCAACTCGTCATCGCTAGCGGATCGATGCCGCTTTTTGCTTCGGATACCTATTCATCTGGAACCGAGGCGATATCGCTTCAATACCGCGCATTCACGTCTTCGTGACCGCCCGCGAGAACCGCCGCCTGTTCGACGAGTCGCGCGAGATCGGACTGTCGTTGCGTCGCTGTCTTCGCAAACGCGTGATGCAGATGCGTGCGGGCCGTCGATGTCACCACGCCGAGCGAATCGGCCACGGCCGCGAGTGATTCGCCGCGTCCCAGGCGGCCGACGATGCGCGCTTCGGCGGGCGTGAGGCCGTAGAGTTTCGACAGCATGTCTTCGGACGAAACCGCTTCGCGTTCGTGATCGCCGATGAGAATCAGCGCCGCATGCGCGCACTCCGTCACGAAGGGCCAGCCCGACTCGTTCGGCAGGCGCGCGACCAGCGCGTGCAGCGCGCGCCCGCCCGAAGGCCGCGTCAGCGCGATCGCGCCGCCGCGCGTCATGCCGGACGCCGCCGCGACGCGGGCGATCAGCGCATGCAGCTTCTGCGTGAGCCGCGCCGTGCTCGCGCACAGCAGGCCGGCGTGAGTCGAAAGACCATCGGCACGTTCGATCAGCCGGTAGGCAGCACGATTCACGAAGAGCGGATGCCCGCGCGCATCGACGATCAGAATCGCGTGACTCAGCACATCGAGCGCCGCGCTCGTGATGCGCTCTCGAGCGGCGACGGCATCGAGCCGCATCTGCATCTGCACCGCGCGCCTAAGATGCGGCGCGAGGAGACCGAGCGTCTGCAGATCGGCGTCATCGAGCGGGCGGCCGTTGACGGCGCGCGGCACCCCGAGCACGCCCGACACCGTATTCGTGCGCATAAAATTCACGACGGCGATGCTATGCACGTTCTGCGGACGCACCCAGTCCTGATAGAACTCGCTGCGTTCGAGCCGCGCGCGCGGCACGACGGCATCGGTGAGGATGGTGCCTTGCGAGAGCATCGTCACCGGCCAGAAGACCGGGTCGAGCCTGCCGAAATGCTGCTCGTAGCTCATGCGGAACGCCGGCTCGATGCCGATGAAATCGACCGCGCGCACATGCCCGTCGGGATGGCCGACCCAAAGATCCGCACGCATGCCGCCCAACACCGCCGCGATGCGCTCGAGCACCTCGGGCCACATTCGCGGGAGCATGCCGGCATCGTAGATCGCGCCAATGAGATCGGCGAGCTCCGCCGCCGGCATCATCGCGAGCAACCCGGTGCGGCGAATATGCCGTCCTGTTCGCTCGCGGGCGGCTGTCTCTCCTCCATGATCGTTCGCATCTTTCACCTCTTTCATGTAGTACGCGCGCGCTGCGGTTTCCCGAGGCGCAAGTGCATGAAGCGAGATCAGTTCCGCGTGCAATGCACGAAGCCCATTGCGCAGGGGAATTCGTGCGGACGGTCATGCGAAGGTTGTGGCGAAGCGCGTCGCGCGAGTGAACGTCGAGCTTTTCGTCGATGCGATATATACGTCCTTGCCGTACGTTACACCGGTGGCGAGCGATGCTTTCAAACACGTTAGTACATCACTTCGATAAAGTGAAAGAGATATACAGTTCTTTCAAATCGCTTAAGCCGCTCGTACTCGAAAGGTGTGAAAAACGCCTGAAGACGGTATGTGCACGGCAGGCCGACAAAAAGGATAGCTAACGTTCAAGCTGACATTTCAATTCGGCGTTCTGTAATCTTTGCGGTGGCCGTCGCGTCCTTCGTAGTCGAGGGTCGCGGGGTTGGTTTTGAAGAAGCTGAGGTAGAACGGCATCGTGAGCTGCGTTCCCGGCGGCACGATCGTCCAATAGCCTTTGGTCACGACATCGTACTTGCGCACTTCGCCGTTCTGCAGACATGCGACATAGAGATAGCCGCCCGGACCGAACACGAGCGCCTGAGTGGACGTGCGCTCGTCGCCCGAAACGTCGAGCGGAATGAAGTCGAGTTGCGGCTGCGGGCGTCGATAGATGCGGTCGTCGGCGCGCAGAATCAGGATGCGGTCGATGTCGGCGTCCACGTTGACGTTCTTGAAACTGGTGATGAACAAGTCGCCATTCGGCGCGAACGCGAGCCCTTCAGGCCGGTTCAGATGGTTGGCGTCCTTGCTGCAATCGGACGAATTGGACAGCACGGTGTCCTTGTACTTCAGCGTCACAGGGTCGAACCGCGCGACCTTGCCGCCGCACTGTGTCGTCAAGTACGCCAGCGTCACCCAAAGATATCCATCCGGTCCGAGCACGAGTCCGCGCGGCCGAAATTCGGCGCCAATCACGTCGGCGCCGGGATTCATGTCGTGGCGGAACATGGCCTTGCCATATTTGATGTCGAAGACGAGCAACTTGCCGTTGACGTCGCTGGCCGGGTCGCCCAGATCGGCGATGAACAGCCGCTTGCCATTGCCGCGTTGCTGCACGAGAAGAATGCCGCGCGGCGCGAGCGGCGCATTTGCGTCACCGCGCGATACGAGCGGCGTGCCGGGTTTGATGCCCGGTCCGTACTGGAGCACTTCTCCCTTGAACGGACGATTGGTGTTCTGATTCGCGACGATCATGCGGCCGTCGTCGAACAGGATGCCCGTCGGGCCCGCCAGTCCGCCGCTCGCGTCGGGCAACTGATAAAGAAGCCTGCCCGAGCGCGCATCGAAAAACTTGACGGTGGAGTGCTCCGGCGGCGTGGCTGGATCGCCCGGCCCAAAGACGCCGACCGCGAGCACATCGTCGACCGCGCCAAAATCGTTCCGCGCGTTGCGGTCGTCCGATCGTGCGTTCGTGGCCGACACAAGCGCCGCAAAGCATAGCGCCACGTTCATGAGCAACCGAATGCGATGCGGGTTCTTCTTCATCACAGGCTCCTGTTTTGTTTGGCGTGTCAGGCACCGCACTCGGACGATGCCTGCTTCGACGATACGTGCCGCAGACGCGCGGCACATCCACCAAACGATGTAGACCCGTGATCTCCGCTGTCTTTATCGACGGGGAGGGAAAATCTGCACCGGAATGGTGAGACACGCCGGAAGTCTGGACGATTTTTTCTTTCGTTATCCCGATCACCTCAACGATGCGACGACGCTTTTCACGACCGCCACACCTCCGCCCGCCTCCGCTGCAAGAAGCGCCGCACGGCCGGATCGCGTTCGAGTCCGATCGCGAGATCGTATGCGCCGAGCGCTTCGGCCGTCGCGCCGACGCGTGCAAGCAGATCGGCGCGTGCGGCCCAATAGGGCTGATAGTCGGCGAGGCGCGGATCGTCCGCATAGGGCTGGAGCGCATCGAGCGCCGGCTGCGGACCGTCGCGTTCCGCCACGGCGAGCGCGCGATTCACCGCGACGACAGGCGACGCCGCAATCGCGAACAGCGCATCGTAGAGTTGCACGATCTCGTCCCAGTTCGGACGACGCGTGCGGCAGCGGTGCACATGCGCCGATTGCAGCGCGGCTTCGAGCTGAAAGCGTTCGATTGCGTCGAATGTGTTCGCGCGCCGCAGCAGGGCATCGGCGGCATCGATCATCGGCGCGTTCCAGATCGCCGGATCCTGCGCCGAAAGCGGCACATAGTCGCCGGCCGCATCGCGTCGCGCATCGCAACGCGCCTGCGCATACAGCATCAGCGCGAGCAGACCGAGCGTCTCCGGTTCGTCGGGCAACAGTTCAACGAGCAGATGCGCCAGAAAAAGCGCCTCGCCGGTGAGATCGCGCCGCCCGCTGTCGCAGCCCGCCGGATCGGTCCAGCCTTCCGCATACGCCGCATACACGGCTTCCAGCACGGCGGCGAGCCGGCCGGGCAATTCCTCGCGCTCGGGCACGCTGAACGGAATGCCCGCTTCGCGGATCTTGTGCTTCGCCCGCACGAGGCGCTTGCTCATCGCGGCGGGCGACATCAGGAACGCCGACGCAATCGTCTTCGCTTCGAGTCCGAGCACCACCTGCAGCATGAGCGGCGTGCGAATCGCGGCTTCGAGCGCCGGATGCGTGCACGCGAACAGCAGCGCGAGGCGCCGGTCGGGCAGCGCGCCCGCTTCGCGCTCGTCGATCTCGTCGGCGAGGATCGCGAGCTGGTTGGTCACGTCGTCGCCGACACGGCGATGCCGCGCGCCGTCGATCGCCCGCCGGCGCGCGACCGTCATCAGCCACGCTTCGGGATTCGCGGGGCAGCCGCGCTCCGGCCAGTCGGCGAGCGCGGCGGCGAACGCATCGGCGAGCGCGTCCTCGGCTGCGGCGACGTCGCGCGTGCGCATCGCCAGCAGCGCGACGAGTTTGCCGTAGCTGCGGCGTGCGACCGCCTCGGCGATCGCACTCGCCGCGTCGCCCGGCGGCTGACTCATGCCGCCGATGGCGCGTCGTAAGGCGCCGTCCAGACCGGGCGCACTTCCATGAGACCGTGCGCCGCGCCGGGACAACGCGATGCCCACGCGATCGCCGCGTCCAGATCGGCCACGTCGATCAGGTAGTAGCCGGCAAGCTGCTCCTTGGAATCGGAATAGGGTCCGTCGAGCACCTGCGGCTTGCCGTCGACGAGCCGCACCGTCGTGGCCGTGCTCGTCGGTTGCAGGCGATTGGCGCCCGCCAGCACGTCCGCTTTTTTCAGCGACTCGGTGTACGCCTGATACGCGGCGACGCCCTGCTGCCGCTCGCTGTCCGACATCTGATTCCAGCCGTTTTCCTGCGAATAGATCATCAACAGATATTGCATTTGAGCCTCCGTCACGGGTTGAGGCGGGCGCATCGAAGCCGGCCGCCATCACGATGACGCGCGAGCCCTGCGCCGACGGACACGCGGCCGAAAAAAACGTTGCGGCTCAGCGTAACGCACATCGGCGCGCGCGACACGCTCAGAACAGGTGATGAATGCCCGCCAGCACGACCGTCTGCCGGTTCGACGACGACGGCCCGATCCCCAGCGTGTTCGCCACCGCGCCCGACGACGCCTGCTCGACCATCACGTCGGCGTAAAGCTGCGTGAGCTTCGAGAGCGCATAGACGTTGGCGATCGTCACCTGCGTCCAGCGCTCGCCGGCGAGCGTCGTGGTCCATGCGCCGACGCCGATCATGTACGCGGGCGTCACCTGAACATTCGCGCCGCCGTCGATCGTCCGATAATTCTCCGCCCTGCCCCGTTCCTCGATGCGCACCTGCGTGAGCAGCGCATGCAACTGCACGCGCCCGATCTGAAAGCTCCCGCCGATGCCCGCGTTCCTCACGCTGTCCGCGACGAACGGCGCGCCGCCCGTCAGCGCGATGCCCTCGAAGCTCGTCAGCCCGAGTCCGCCGGAAAGATTCACCGTGCGATCGTGGTACTCCGAGTAAGCCGCCGCGAGATTGAGCGGCCCGTAGCCGTACGTCGCGCCGAAGCTGATGGTGCGCCCCGTCGTGCTGCTCGACTGGTTGGTGAAACCGTACATCGCGCCGACCGTCACGCCCGCGATCGTCCGGCTGCGGAACTTGACCGTATTCGACAGCTCGACGGGCACCGTATTGCCCAGACCGTCGATATTGCCCGGATGAAACGCGGAGAAATCGCCGAGCGTCTGCGCCGTCGACAAAGGTCCGAGCATCTCGAAGTGAAAATCCGTCTGACGTCCGAGCGTGATCGTGCCGATGCGGCTCTCGCTCAGCCCGACATACGCCTGCCGGTTGAACAGCGTGCCCGCGCTCGACATCGCGCCGGTGATCGTCGAAAAGCCGGATTCGAGCTTGAACACCGTCTTCAGTCCGCCGCCCAGATCCTCGACGCCGGTGAGGCCCCAGCGATCGGCCTGCAGCGTGCCTTGCTGCGCGATGAACGCGCGCCCGCCGCGCAGATTGCTGACGTACCCGACGCCCGCGTCCAGACTGCCGTACAGCGTGACGCTGCTTTGCGCGTTGACGCCGCCCGCGACGAGCAGCATCGACAAGGCGAGCGCATTCCGACTCTTGTTCATAAGGGTCTCTCGTTCGATCGAAAGGATGAGCCGGCCGGACGCCGGCGAGGTTTCAGGCGGCCAGCGTCTGATAGAGAATCGCCGCGCCCGAGACGATGGCGAACGCCATCACGCTGATGCGCAACGCGCGCGCGTTGAGCCGCTGATGCACGTGCTGGCTGATCCACGCACCGGCGATCACCGGCGGGACCAGACACAGCGCCGACATGAACTTCGCGCTGGTGATCGTGCCCGTCACGCTCAGCATCGCGAGCGACAGCGCCTCGCCGATCGCGAAGCACAGCGCGATGGTCGAACGCAGCGCCGGCGCGCGATAGTGCTGGAAGACCATCGCGAGCGCGGGGCCGCCGATGCCCGTCGCGGTTTCGGTGATGCCCGTCACCGCGCCCGCCGCCATCAGCGCGTTGCGGCCCGGCTGGAAGCTCGGCGCGCACAACGTCGCGACGGCCGCCGCGATCGTCGATGCGCCGATAAACACGTTGAGATCGTGCGCCGAGATGCGCGAAATGATCCACACGCCCGCCACCGCGCCAGCCGTTCTGCCGACCGTGATCCAGAGCGTGCCTTTCGAATCCAGCGCGGGCCGCTCGCGCCAGGCGAGATACACGTTCAGCGGCAGCATCAGGATCAGCAGCGACACCGGCAGCAGTTCCGGTTCGATCAGACCGATCACGGGCGCGCAGATCAGCGCGAAGCCGACGCCGACCGCGCCCTGAATGAACGCGGCGATCGCAACGGTCGCGGCGAGAACGATGAAGACAGTCAGACTCACAAGCAAGCTCCTTCAGGCGATGGGCAGAAACGTTTCCGATGCGGCGTCGTGCACGCGCGGCGCGCTGTGAACGCGCTGGATCGGCGCGCGCGCGACGACTTCGCTCGCGATTGCGTCGACTTCGCGCAGGAAGGCGCGTGCGTCCCAGTCGAGCGGCCAGCCTTGCCAAAGACGCAGCTTGCCGGCGACGAACACGGCGTCGATCTGGCTGCGATTCGCGAGCCGCACGAGTTCCCACGTGAGATCCCACGATGGCCGCATCTCGGGCACGTCGAGATCGACGAGCAGGAAGTCCGCCGCCTTGCCCGGCGCGATCTCGCCGATGCGCGCGTCCAGGCGCAACGCGTTTGCGCCGCCGCGCAACGCGCGATCGAGCCACAGCTCGCCTCCGCCGCACGACGAATCGCCGGTCGCGAGGCCGAAGGCGAAACGCTGCGCGGTTTCGGCGGCGTCGATCAGGCGGAACGCGTCGCTGCGCGTGCCGTCCGTGCCGAGACCGAAGCGGATGCCGAGCGCGGCCATCTGCAACGCGGGCGCGACGGCATTGCCCTTCCACGAACTCGCGACCGGGTTGTAGCTCACGGCCGCGCCGGTTCCGGCCAGCAGGTTCAGCTCCGAAGGCGTGACGAGCGTTGCATGCGCGATCAGCGTCTGCGGCCCGAGCGCGCCCGCGTAATGCAGATGCTCGATCGGCCGCATCTTGCGTCGCACGATGGAGCGCTCGACCGCCGCGAGATGCTCGTTCGCATGCGTCTGAAACACCGCGCCCGCGTCGGCGCAGAGCGCGGCGGCCGTTTGCAGCATGCCGTCCGAGCCGGCTTCCGGCACCGAGACCGCGAGCGACGGATGCACCAGCGCATGCCCTTCCCAGCGCGCCAGATGCTGCTGCGCACGGACGACGATCGCGGCGCGCGCGCGGGCATCGATGTCGTCGGCGAGATCGTTGCAGATGAGACCGAGCACGCAACGCACGCCGATTTCCTGCGTGGCCGCGGCGATCGTCGAGGCATCGCCGGCGGCGCGCGTGCCCGCGTCGCAGACCGTCGTGAAGCCGCCGCGCAGCGCTTCGAGCGCGGCGAGCTTCGCGGACAGATACACGAGGTTTTCGTCGAGACAGTTTTCCAGCGGCACCCAGATCCGCCGATAAATCTCCGAAGGCTCGCCGAACGCGAGCGCCTTGCCGAACGATTGCGTCAGATGATGATGCGCATCGACGAAACCCGGCATCACGAGCTTCTCCGGCAGCGCGAGCGGGTTCAGATGCGGATGGCGCGCGATCACTTCATCGGCCGGGCCGACCGCCGTGAACGTGCCGTTCGACACGACCACGGCATGGTCGCGCTGCGGGCCGTCGGCGAGCAGCACGTAAGCGGGCAGGAGCAGAAGTTCGTCGTCTTGCAGACGGGCGGGCGCGAGGGAATCGTTCTTCATGATGGTTTTTTAGTGGCAGGAGCGGTTGTCGTTGACGGCGGCTTCGAGATGCGCGGCGGGATCGGCGGCATGGCGTTCGCGCCAGCTCAGGTTCAGATGCGCGAACAGCGCGTTCACGAGAACGGCGGTGAGCGCGCCCATCGCGAGGCCGTTGCCCAGCACGATCTGCAGGGCGGCCGGAAAGCGGCTGTACACGCCGGGAACGACGATCGGCAGCACGCCCATCGTGAGCGCCGCGGCGAGCGTGTACATGTTGGCGCGCGAGCGCAGCTCGACCTGACGCAGCAGATTGATGCCCATCACGCCGATGATCGAGAACACGATGAGCGCCGTGCCGCCCACGACCGGCGCGGGAATCGCGTTCGCGAGCCGGCCGAGCGGCGCGATGAGTGCGATGACGACGAGCAGCACGCCCGCCGCCGCCGTGACGAAGCGCGAGCGCACGCCCGTCGCCTGCACGATGCCGATGTTCTCGCTGCTCGTGATGATGAGCGACGTGCCGAACAGGCCGCCCAGCACGGACATCGCCGCATCGCCGCGGATGGTCTTCGGCACTTCGGTCTGCGGATCGATTTCCTTGCCGACCACTTCCGCGATCGCGACGGTCTGACCGGTGGCTTCGGCCATCGAGATCACGCTGAAAATGAGCAGCGGCAGCGCGGCGAGCACGTCGAAGCGCGGCATGCCGAACGGCAGCGGCGTGGGCAGCGTGAGAAGCGCGCCGCGCCAGACATCCGCGAAACTCATCAGCCCGAGCGCCCACGCGAGCGCCGCGCCCGCGAGCAGGCCGAGCAGCACGGCGAGTTGCCCGAGCATCCCCTTGAAGATCTTGGCGAAGAGCACCGTGAAGCCGACCGTCGCGAGCGCAAGCCCGATGCCGAGCGGGTTGCCGAACTCCGCCGTGCCCGGCATACCGACGATCACCACGCCGTAAATGCGGATCAGATTGACCGCGACGAGAATCAGCATCGTGCCGATCACGATACGCGGAAAGAAGCGCAGGCAGCGCGCGAAAACCGGTAGCAGCAGAAAGTAGAACACGCCCGTGAGAATGGTCGCGCCGGCGGCGGTCTGCAGATTCGTCTGCTGCGCGATGAGCACGAACAGCACGACCGGCGCGCCGCCCGGCACCATGATGAACGGCAGGCGCGCACCGAATTTGAGCGGCCCGAACGACTGCAACAGCGTGCCGAGCCCGCAGACGAGAAAGGTCGCGCTGATCAGATCGACGGTGAGCGCGGACGAAAGCCCGAGCGCCTTCGCCACCAGAAACACGGCCGTGATCGGCGAGGCCGCCACGACGAGGACATGCTGCAAACCGAACAGGATGAGCTTCGCGAGCGGCAGGCGCTCGTCGACTGCGTGAACCGGCGGATGGTGGGCCATGACGGACGACTCCGGTGGACGTTTATGGAATCCCAAATCGATTTGGGATTGCGACAAAAGAAATGGGCTTCTGCCCCAAATCGATTTGTGATCGTAGAATGGTGCATCGTTTTTTTGCTGTCAAGCAGGGGATTTCACCGAACCGCGCGGTGTTTGATCGGAGGAATCGACGTCGAATCGCCATGCGAAAATCCCGCATCGAAACGTGAGCACAACGACCATGCAAAGCCCGGCGCCGAACAAGCAGCGGCCCACTATCGCCGATGTGGCGCGCGCCGCGGGCGTCTCCACGACGACCGTCTCGCACGCGCTCAACGACAAGGGTTACGTCGATCCGCAAACACGCGAGCGCGTGAAGGAAACGGCGCGCGCGCTCGGCTATCGACCGAGCGTACGGGCGCAGCGGTTGCGCACGGGCGAGGCGCACACCATCGCACTGATTTCGTCGATGCCCTTCGAAATCGCGGGCGGCGCGTCGAGGCTCGGCTTTCTGATGGAAGTCGCCGCCGTCGCCGCCGCCGCCGCGCTCACGCGCGGGCTTGCGCTCGTGCTCGTGCCGCCGGTGATGGCGGGACGTCTGCCGCTCGAACAACTCGACATCGACGGCGCGATCGTCATCGAACCCACGATGGACGACGCCAACGTCGCGCATCTGCAGGATCGCGGCCTGCCGGTGGTCTGTCTCGGACGCCAGCCGGGCAACGATGCCGTTCCGTTCGTCGACATCCATTCGTCGGCGACCACGGCGTTGCTGCTGAACCATCTCCGCGAGCAGGGCTGCGGCAGGATCGCGCTGCTCATCGGCGCGCAGCAGCGCAATTCGTACATCGAAGCGCGCGCGAGCTACGAGCGCTTTTGCGCCGCGCACGGCATGACGCCCGTGATCGCGGTCGCCGACGAATCGGGCGGCGAGGACGCGGGACGCGACGCGTGCACTGCGTTGCTGCGCGATCACCCCGACGTGGACGGGCTGTGCGCGCTCGTCGATGCGTTCGCGGTCGGATCGGTGCAGGCGATCGCGCAGGCGGGCCAGCGCGTGCCGGAGGACATCAAGGTCGTCACCCGCTACGACGGCACGCGCGCGCGCAGTTGCCGGCCGCCGCTCACCGCCGTCGATCTGCATCTCGACGACATGGCGCTGCAAGCGGTCGAGTTGCTGTTCGCGCATCTCGCGAGCAAGGGCGGCGCGCAATCGGTCGTGCCGGCCTTGCCGAAACTCGTGATGCGCGGATCGTCGGCGTCAGGCGGCGGGGTCCGCATCGCTGATACCCGATGATCGCGGCCGGGATCCCGCCACGTCGAGTCTTCTCAGCCGCGCGGACTTCTTCGTCTGATGCTCGCCGATCCGGGCGATCACATCGCGAAGAAAACCCAGGGTCTCGACGATATGCGGTCCCTTGTTCAGCATGACGGACTCGGCGCGGCCGGCCATCGCCGCGTCGGTGACTTCCGCGCGCGATGCGAGGCCGCCTTTCGCCAGCGATTCGAGCACCTGCGTCGCCCAAATGACCGGTACGTGCGCGGCTTCGCATAGCCAGAGCATTTCCTCCTGCACTTCCGACAGCCGTTCGAAACCCACCTCCACGCCCAGGTCGCCACGCGCGATCATGACGGCGAGCTTCGGATGGCGCATCGCGCTCAAAAGCAGTTCGGGCAGATTGCCGAACGCGGTGCGCTTTTCGATCTTGAGCACGATTCCGAGCTTCGCCGCGCCGAGCCGGTCGATCTCGCGCAACAGGTCGTCCACGTCGCCCGGATACTGCACGAACGACATCGCCACCGCGTCCGCGTACTCCGCGACCTGCTCCAGATGTTCGATGTCCTCGCGCGTCAGCGCGGGAAGCCGCAGTTCCGATTCGGGCAAGTTGATGCCCTTTCCCGCCCTGAGCTTCGTCTTGCTCGCACCCTGGATCTTCACTCGAAACCGGTCGTCGCCGACGGCGGAGATTTCGCCGCGAATCTTGCCGTCGTCGAACAGGACCGGCTGGCCGGCCCGCACGCTGGCAAAAACTTCGGACACCGCGCACGAAATCGACGCGGGATGCGACTGGCCGCTTTCGTCGCGCGTTGCGTGGCGGCCGGGCGCGTCGCCGCGCACCACATCCAGCGTGTCGCCGGCATCGAGTTCGAGAAAGCCGTCGAGCGCCGGCAAGTCGCCTACTCTTGCCTTCGCGATCGTCGAACCGTCGCGCCGGAGTTTGAGCACGGTTCCGGGCACGACGTACGCGGTCCGGTCCATTTCGCAGAGACATTCGCCGCCGCGTGTCGTACGCACCTCGAGCGTTCGCTTGCGGCCTCGGGCATCGACGAAGCGAATCGTGTCGCCGGCGCTTGCCTTTTCGATGAACGCGCCGCCGACCGGAATCGCCGCACCGGTGTCTTTTGCATCGCGCGTCTGCGCGACGAATCGCACTTGCGCGGCGCGCGTGACGCGTCCCAACGCATCGCGCGACGGACGACATTTGACGACCGCCGGTCCCGCTTCGATCGGCCCGGTGCGAAGTTTCGGCCCGGCGAGTTCGCACGAAATCAGGCAGCGTTTCTCTCGGTCGCGATCGGCGTGACGCAACTGCGTCGCCATGCGCCGCCAGGTATCGGGCGTATCGTGCGCGCAATTGATGCGCATGATGTCCATGCCGGCGTCGATCAGGCTTTGAATCAGTTCGGGGTCGTCGGCGGCGTCGCCGGGCATCGTCACCATGATGCGGGTTCTGCATGCTTGCGGCGGCGGGCCGAGCACGTCGTCGGCGTGGCGGGCGAGAAGCGTCGCGCCCGAATCGAAAGAAACCGGCCCGGGTTGCAAGACATCGTCGGGAACCGGTTCGCCCAGCAAGGTGTGGAGCACCCGCAGCACCGCGTTCAGCGACGCCATCACATGCGCTTCCATTCGTCCCAGCGAGCTGAGTCCAATGCACGCCAGTTCCTCTTGAAGGGCGCGCACATCGTGCCGTCGCACGGCGAGGTAATGCACGAGATTGATCGCGCTCATGCGCCTGTCGGATGGCACCTGCGCGATTTCGGCAGCGAATTCCTGTTCGGCGGCGCGGGCATCGTGCCGCAGTTGTTCCACGCCGACGCGCGCGCGCCGGAGCTGTTCGGTCCACGAAGTATCGGCTTGCATCATGTTCGCGCTGCGCGATCAGGAAAGCACATAAAACAGCCCGCCGGCCAGCAGGATCGTGACTGGCAGCGTGACGAGCCACGTCAATCCGATGCGAACGAGCACGCCGCCCTGAACGCCTTGTCCGCTTGCGGCCATCGTTCCCGCGATGCCCGAGGTGATGATATGCGTCGTGCTGACAGGCAGTCCCGTCAGGCCCGCCGTCCCGATCAGCACGGAGCCGACGAGTTCCGAACTCGCGCCTTGTCCCGGCGTCATGTGCTCGCGCCCCAGCCGCTCGCCCAGTGTGCGGACCACACGCCGATAACCGACCATCGTGCCGACGCCGAGACACACCGCGCTCAGCACGCGCACCCACCACGGCGCATATTCGACCGGCCCGCTCATTTCCTTGAGCAACGACGAAGCCTGCTTGCGCTGCGGTTCGGGCACACCCTTTTGCTCGCTGACGTATTTCATTTCCGAGGCCACGTCGTACACGTAGCCGCGCAATTGCGCCCGCGTCGCGCGTTCGTCGCCCTGGTTCTGGTTCTGATTCTGCTGATGGGAATCGAGCGCGTTGGCTTCGCGCTGCAGGTCCGGCTGTCCGCGCTGAAGCGCCTGCGCCGCCTTGAGCCCCTGCGCCTTCACATCGTCGCCGTATTGGGAGATCAGCGGTATCGCTTGCGCGCCGTACTCGCTCAACCGCTTCATCGCTCCGGTCGCCTGGGGATTGAGCGCGTACGTCGCCGGCAGCAGGCCGATGATCGTGAGCATGATGAGACCGATGCTCTTCTGTCCGTCGTTGGTGCCGTGCGACACGCTGACCGTCGTGCATGTCGTGATCAGGAGCGCGCGCAGCCACCACACCGGCGCCTTACCATCGCGCGGCGGTTCGAGCAGATGGCCACGTCGCACGATCTTGCGCAGAATCCAGTAAAGGCCGCCCGCGATGACGAATCCCAGCAACGGAGAAATCGCCAGCGCCTTCAGCACGCTGATGATCTGATGCCAGTCGACGCCCTG
Organism: Caballeronia novacaledonica; assembly: GCF_900258035.1. Classification (GTDB taxonomy): domain Bacteria; phylum Pseudomonadota; class Gammaproteobacteria; order Burkholderiales; family Burkholderiaceae; genus Caballeronia; species Caballeronia novacaledonica. Next base: position 59,620 of record NZ_OGTP01000025.1, read on the forward strand.
CGCAAGATCGCGCGACTTGCGCAGCGCGTCCGACGCCGCCACGCCGATCAACGATCCGATCACACAATGCGAACTGCTGTTCGGGATCGCGAAGAACCACGTCAGGACGTTCCAGAGCAGCGCCGATGCGAAGATCGACACGAGCATCGGGACCGCGGGCGAGCCATCGGGCGGCGTCAGTACGTCGGGCGGCAGAATCCTGACGAGCGCGAATGCCACCGATATCCCGCCGATGAGAACCCCCGCAAGGTTCATGACGCCCGACCAGACGACCGCGGGCACCGGCTTGAGCGAATTCGTATAGATGACGGTCGCGACCGCGTTCGAGGAATCGTGGAATCCGTTGCTCGCCTCGAAAGCGAGCACCATGATCAGGCACACGATCAGTAAGGCGATGACGATCGTCGATGAAGGAGCGAAGTGAGCGAGCATGGACGCGTTCCGAAGACGCCACGGCGGTGGCTGCCCCCACATCGCGCCAGTTACGTGCCCGCGTGCGTGAAATTTTTGTGAACGGCGCTTGGCTTCAGTTCGGCTCGGCGCCGGCTGTCGATGTCCTCGCGGCCACGCGAAGCGCGTGTCTCGCACTGAGCGCGAGCAAGACGCACGACACCGCGTCGAACAGGAACAGCCCTCTCGGCCCGATGAATGTCATGAGCGCGGAAGCCAGCGTCGGTCCCGTCATGCCTCCGAGTGAAAAAAGCACGAGCAATGTCGCGGACACGGCGACGCGAAGATGCGACTCCGTGCGGTCCTGCACGTGCGACACGATGAGCCCGTACTGCGTGAACGTCACGGCGACGTAAGCCAGCGTCGCGCACCATGTGACGATACGGAAGTCGAAGCAGAACAAAATGACGCTGAGTATCGCCGAGACCGACGACGTCCATAAGACGAGACGCCTTCGGTCGATGCGGTCCGAGAGCCGGCCCATCGGATATTGAGGCAGCAGCGCGCCGATGAGCGCGACGCCCATGAACGTCGCGAGTTCTTCCGTCGTGAAGCCGGAGCGTTGCAGATAAACGGGCATCAGCGCGTAGAAGTTGCTGTAGATGAAGCCGGCGAGAATGCAGCCCGGCACGCCGAGCGGTGCAAGGGCCATCATTTCGCGAAGGCTTTCGCCCCAGGTTCGCGCGGGCACGCGATCGAGATTCGCGTCGTTGACTTTCGCGGGCCAGCCTTCCATCAGCGTGACCGGCAGCACCGCCGCGGCGAAGAGCGCCGCGCTGATCGAGAACTGCTGCGCGCCCGACCCCGCCCCGACATTCAACAGAAACTGTCCGCTGCCGACCGCCAGATAGTTGATGGCCGCATACAGGCCGAACACCTGTCCGCGTTTCTCGTTCTCGACCGTGCCGTTGAGCCAGCTTTCGACTGAGGTATAGAGGCCCATGAACGCGACGCCCGTCAGAAGGCGCACGCCGCCGAGCACCCAGGGCGACTGCGCCGCGCCGAAAGCGAGCGCGAGAATCGAGGCCGCCGCCGAGAACGCGACGAAGGTCCGATGCTGCCCGATGCGGTCGATGAGCCGCCGGTTGATCATGGCGCCCAGGATGAAGCCCGCGTAATAGCTCGACTGAATCAGACCGGTGACGAACGTCGAATAGCCCGATTGGAGAATGCGCAGGGGAATCAGCGTCTGAAAAAGGCCATTGCCCGCGACGAGCAACGCAAGTCCGAACAGCAGTCCGGCCAGCGCGCGCACGGTGCCGCGCGTGCCGGCACGCGCGTCGTGACCGGGATTCGCCGCCGCCGAGTCCGGCCACGGCGGCGTCTTGCGGCCCAGCAGCGCCGCTTCGTTCAGCGGCCCGGTGCGGCCGACCGCCGACGCGTCGTGCTCCTCACCGGTTTCGCTACTGTGTGACGCATTTCCGCGTGCTTCGTCCTCGTGCGCAAGTTGGTTCGCACCGGCGTTCGCTTTCTCTTTTTCGAGATGTGACATGACTACCTTGGGTTCGCTCAAGCCCCTACATCATGACAGAAGCGACCCGGTGCGATCCGGCGGCGCGGCCGTCATCGGCTGAACGAGGCACGTTACATCGCGGAGACTTGGCCGGTGCCGTTGCGTTTGGCGAAACAATACGCAGCGACAGCCTGCGTCAGCGCCATGCCTTGCAGTTCCTCCGGCGATGCCAGATGCGCGGCGACGATCTCGCGGTTATCGAGCCGCAACGCGGGCATGGCGTCGAGATGCAACTCGAAGAAATGCACGGTGTCTCGTCGTCCGTCCCAGATACCGCTGGCGCTGCCCGCGGCGATCAAGCCATGCGGCGAAAGACCGATCTCCTCCTCCATCTCGCGCAGCGCCGCCTGGTGCGGCGTCTCGCCCGCGTGAACGCTGCCGCCGGGGAAGTTCCATTCGGACCGGTACGACGACTTCAGGAGCAGAAGCGCCTGCCCGACGTAGATGGCGATCAACGCGCCTTCATGATGAGGCCGTCGAAGAGTCCACCATGCGCGAGCGAGCGGGAATGCGACGCGAAACATCACGCGCCAGACAGAATCGATGAGCCTGCCCGGTCGCGCTTGCTCGATGCTCGGCATGAATGCCCTCCTTGGGTTTTATCGGTGCCACGAATCATACCGACACGGCTTGAGCCATGTCGCCGCGCAGCCTGAACACTGCGACCGCATCACGCAGCGACGCAGCCTGTTCCGCAAGCGCATGCGCGGCCGCGGATGCCTCTTCGACCAGCGCGGCGTTCTGCTGCGTGACCTCGTCCATTTGCGTCACGGCGAGATTGACTTGCTCGATGCCGCTGCGCTGCTCTTCCGACGCCGCCGAAATCTCGCCCACGACGCCCGTCACGCGCTGCACGGAACCGACGATATCGGCGATGATGCCGCCCGCGTCGCGCACGAGCGCGGCTCCGGTTTCGACGCGATCGGTCGATTGTCCGATGAGCGCCTTGATCTCCTTCGCCGCCGATGCGCTGCGTTGCGCGAGCGAGCGGACTTCGGCCGCGACGACCGCGAAGCCGCGCCCTTCCTCGCCGGCGCGCGCGGCCTCGACCGCCGCATTCAGCGCGAGGATGTTGGTCTGAAACGCAATGGTATCGATGACGCCGATGATCTCGCCCATCTTGCCGGCGCTCTCGGAAATGCCGTGCATCGTCTGAATGACCTTCTCCATCGTTTCGCCGCCGGACGTGGCCGTTTGCCACGCGCTCTGCGTGACGGACGACGCCGCCGCCGCATGCTCCGCGTTCTGCCGCACGGTTGCGGTGATTTCCTCCATGCTGGCCGCCGTCTCCTGCAGTGACGCGGCCTGCTCCTCCGTACGCGACGACAGATCGAGATTGCCCGACGCGATCTGCGCGCTCGCCGTCGCCACGCTTTCGGCGCTGTGGCGCACGCGTCCGACCACCTGCGCGAGACTCGTCTGCATGTGCTTGAGCGCCGCGAGCAGTTCGGCGATTTCGTCCTTGCCGCGCGCATCGAATTCGAGCGACAAGTCTCCGGTCGCCACGGCCTGCGCGCAGCCCAACGCGCGATTGAGCGGGCGCGACACACTCCGGCTGAAGAGATAGCCGCCGATCAGCGCGAGCATCAGCACCACGAGCATCAGCGCGATGCTCGCGAACGACGCCTGTCGCGCGTCGCGGTCGGCGCGGGCGGAGACGCGCGCGCTGTCCGCGGCGATCTTCTTCGCCGCCTCGGCGAGCAGCGCGGCCGGTTCGCGGTCGACGCCCGCGACGGCGTTATCGCCCGCCGAAGGTTCGAAGTCCGCAGCCTTGAATGCTTCAAGACCACGTCGATAGCCCGCGCCCATCGCGACATGCGCGGACGCGAAGCGCTCGACCAGATCGCGGCTTTCGCCCGCCGGAAGCGTGCGCTTCAGTTCGTCCGCGAGTTTGCTCACCGCGCGTTCGCGCGTTTCGAACGCGCTCCAGTATTTCTCCAGTTTGGCCGGGTCCTTGCCGCGCAAAAGCGTGTCCTTCCACTCCTGCACCTGCAGCTTGAACGTGACGAGCATTTCCGAAACCATGCGCTCATTGGCGACGTTGGCGGCCACTTCGGTGCGATAGGCATCGATGGAACCGTTGAGCGCGAAGATGCCGTAGAGCGCGCCGGCCAGCATGAGAACGAGCGCGGCGGCGAACGCGAGAGGGATTTTGAGGCTGAGCTTCATCGGGGTAAGTAAGGATGGACGCGGTGAGCGCCGTTGGATGCGGATCGCTGGTTATCGGCAATCCCGAAGAAAACTGGAGAGCCTTCGACATTCGTCCGACCGAAGCACGCTTCACACCAATGCGCCCGCGCGACGATCAAATCGTGGACATTGCGTTCGCCTTGCGAAAATTCACTCGACGCCTACGTTCTTCGGCTCCGGGTCACGGAACTGTAATGTTGCGGTCTTAGCCTCGATTGACCCAACGAAGCTCAAATCGGAGCGAAGTGATGACACGCAAGCACTTGTGGTTGTCAGCGGTGACGGGCAGCGCCATGCTCTTCGGCTGTGGCGGACACGATTCCAACAATCCCAACCCGCCGCAAGCCACGCGAACGGTCATCATGGTCTGGGACGGCCTGCGTCCCGATTCGGTCACGCAGCAGGACACGCCGAACCTGTATGCGCTGCGTCAGGCAGGCGTCAATTTCGCCGACAACCATTCGACCTACCCCACGTTCACGATGATGAACGGATCGTCCTTCGCCACGGGATCGTTCCCGAAGACGAGCGGCTTCTACGGCAACACGTTCTGGACGCCGCCGCAGGGTGCGGGCAACACGATTCCGGTCGGCAGCTCGGCTGCGGGCACGAGTCAGGACTATGTCGATCCGGTCTTCACCGAGGACTATCAGGTTCTGACCACGCTCAACAACTACTACGGCGGCCAGCTTCTGCTCGTCAAGAGCCTGTTCGCCACGGCGCAGTCGGCGGGCATCACGACGGCGACCATCGGCAAATCGGGCGCGGCGTACATTCAGGATCTCGGTCGCGGCGGCTATTTCCTCGACGAAAACAGCGTGCTGCCGCGCAGCCTCGTCTCCGAGCTGCAGGCCGCGAACATCGCGCTGCCGAAGAACACGGTGTTCGGCTACTCGGGCGCGGACGCGGTGACGCTCGCCGCCAGCAACGGCGACCCGACCGCGCGCGCCGGTTACATCACGTTCAACACGACCGCCTACGATCCGGCGGGCGCAACCACCGTCGCCGCGCGCGACAGCACCGACACGACGCAAGGCGCGCCCGAAGATGCGGCCAACAAGTACATGATGTCCGTGTACACGCAATACATCCTGCCGAAGAAGCAGCCGATGCTCTCGCTCATCTGGTTCCGCACGCCGGACAACGTCGAGCACGGCTACGGTCCGGGCACGCCGAACATGAAGGCCGGGCTGCGTTCGCAGGACGCACGCCTCGGCGAGCTCATGGCGGGTCTCAAGGCCAACAATCTCGATACGACGACGAATGTCATCGTCGTCTCGGATCACGGGCATTCGACGGTGTCGGGGCCGCTCGCGCTCTATCCGCTGCGCACGATCAACGCCTCGGCGACGCCGCCGAGCGGCGCCGCCGTGAACGGGGCGACGAGCGGCACGGATGCGGCAACGCTCGGCGGCGCGAATCCGAGCGGCTATTCGTTCTCCGGCGACGTGCGCTCCGCCGACCTGCTGACGTATCGCGGCATGAAGGCGTATGACGGCTCGGGCTGCGTCACGTCCGCGATGTACGGCCTCAACGCGGCCAACGCGCCCACGGTTCCCGTCAAGGTCGATACCACCGGCGCGCTGTGCGGCACGGCCAACACGAAGTATCAGGCGATCAGCGCGACGCTGCCCACGCCCGTCGCGAGCTTCAAGGTGCCGGCGCCCGGCAGCCTGCCGGCGAACGGCATCGTGATCGCGGCGAACGGCGGCTCCGATTATTTCTACGTGCCGGGGCACGACGCCGCGACGGTGCAGAACCTCGTGAAGATACTTCAGCAGCGCGAAGAATTCGGCGCGATCTTCCTCGATAGCCGCTACGGCAATCTGCCCGGCACGCTGCCGATGTCGATGGTCAATCTGGAAAACGCCACGCGCCAGAACAACGGCCAGCCCGACGTGGTCGCGAGCTTCACGTGGGACGATCAGACGACGGTTCAAGGGCTGCCCGGCATCGAGTTCGAGAGCGTCGGCGGCCAGCGCGGCATGCACGGCAGCTTTGGCACCAACGACGTCCACAACACGCTCATCGCGAACGGGCCGTCGTTCAAGACTTCGTCGGTGGTCAGCACGCCGACCGGCAACGTCGATGTCGCGCCGACGGTCGCGCATCTGCTCGGCCTGTCGATGCCGCAAGCCGATGGCCGCATCATCAACGAGTCGCTGCAGAATCCGCCGGGCAATGCGAGCCCGCAGGTCGCGGCATCGACGATCACGCCGCCCGCGCCCGCGACCGGCCTGCGCTTCGAACTGCCGACGGACCCGACCGGCGCCACCGCCGATACGTCGCTCGCGAAGGGCACCTACACGATCAATCTGGCGGTCAAGGATTTGACCGTCGACAACAAGACGTACCGCTATTTCGATTATGCAAAGGCCATTCGCCAGTAAGGCGCGCATCGCGCTGATCGTCTGCATGGCGGCGTCGATGAACGCGTCGGCGGCGCCGCGCGATTCGAGCTTCGAGTCCGTGTTCTCGGTCAAAGGCGAACCGGCTAGCCTGTACTACAAGGTCCGCTTCGTCGCGAACGACGGACCGCACACGATGCAGATCTGGCGCGACGGCCAGACGCGCCTGCGCCGCCGCACCGACGACGCGCTCGACACGTACGTCATTCGCGACGCGGCGGATCCCGGCGAGTTCCAGATGATCGTCGTCGATTACGGCAAGCGCATCACGACGCGCATCGACCGGAACAATCTGGTGCGGCTCGGGCGCTTCATCGACTGGTTCGATCTGGCGCACGGACTGCGGCATCCGGTCGGCGAGTATCGGATCGCCGATGCGAGCGCGCCGCCGAAACTCGACGCGCCGGTCACGCAGTGCCGCTGGTACGAGATCCGCCAGGGCGACGCGGCGCATCGCGTCTGCTGGAGCCAGAGCGAGCGCTTGCCGATCGTGATCTGGTCTGCGTCGCGCGGCGAAGTATGGCGCGTGACGGCCGTCGACCGGCGCAGCATCGCGCCGGACACTTTCCGGCTGAACGACGCCGGATTCGTGCGCAACGACGCGAACGCCGACATCGACAGCGACTAGCTGCTCTTCGAGTCGTCGTGCAGCGAGTGCACGTTCCAGACCTTCGCGACCAGCCAGTGAAACAGCGAGTGGTCTTTTTCCGGCTCGACGGGCATCGGCGTCGTGAGCTTGCCGAGCTTGTCCTGCCGATACGCCAGCAACTGACACATCTGCTTCGCGACCTCGGAATGGTCCTTGAGGAACGACGTCATGTCGTCCTTGCCGAGCTGGAAGAGCACCGACGGCGTGAGCGTCGTGATGGACACGCGCATCGCGAGCCCGGCGAGCAGGCCCGCTTCGCCGAACGCCTCTCCCGGCCCGATGCGCGAGATTTCGCGATTGCTCGTCCCTTCCATGATCGACACCGACAGCGTGCCGGAGTGCACGATCGAAAGGCTGTCGGGCACGGTATCGGGCGCGAGGACCTGATGATTCGCCTGATATTCGTGTCGCGTGAGGCGCTTCGCCAGCTTCGATACTTCGTCGCCGGACAGGCTGTCGAACAGGCTCACGCGCGTCAGCAGCGCCTCTCTTCCGTCACGAGAATTGACGCTCGCCGCCGGCACGCCGAGCGCGCGCAACACGACCGATGCCGCCGCGAGATGCCGATAGCAGAGGTCGAAAAGTTCGTTGGACGCGGCCAGCTTCTTGTTCATGTCGTCGACGAAGGCCATCACCTCATACTGCACCGAGTTTGCCGTGGTGCGCTTCATGCGGGCAAACGGCGCCGGCGACGCGAGAATGATCTCGCAGCCGGTGAGCGCGCGCTCCAAAGCGTCGAGCACGGTCCTTGGCCGCGCCTCGGGTTCGATCTCCAGAACGATCGATAGCCCGTGGACGTCCCCCGGCTTGCTGTTATTGGTGATCTTCGCCTTCGCGGCGACGGCGTTCGGCACGATCAGCGTGTTGCCCTGACCGGTCAGCAGATGCGTCGCGCGCCAGTTCATCTCGATGACCTTGCCCTCGACGTCGTCGATCGTCACCCAGTCGCCGACCGCATACGGCTCCGTCGTGTTGATGACGATGCCCGCGAATACATCGCTCAGCGTGCTCTGAATCGCGAGGCCCAGCACGATGGCGAGCGCGCCGGACGTGGCGACGAGCCCCCGCACCGGCAATTCCAGCACGAAGCCGAGCGCGGCGACGGCCGCGGCGAGAAACACGACCGCGCCGAACACGTCCGAGAACAGGCGCTGCTTGCGCCATGCGCGCGGCAGCAGCAAGGTGTCGAGTGATAGAGACAGCAGACGCGCGCCCATCAGCCACCAGATGATTTCCAGAAGCTGTCCCAGCCAGTGAAGCTCGATCGCGCCGAAATCGGGCGCCTGAGTGAAAGGGCTCAGGCCGGTGGTGAAAAGTATCCAGCTTAGCGCGAAGAAGAGCGCGAGCCTGATGAAAAGCCGCGCGAGGTCATGCGCAGGCAGCCGGCCGCGCCACACGACGAGGTCCACGGCGACGATGGCGTAGCCCAGAATCAGCGGATATTTCACGGACGCTCCCGAATCGGCGACTTTCGAAGAATACAACTTGCAGGCCGTCATTTTTTGGTCTGATGTTTTTGCGGGCGTGACGCGAGACCGGGAACGCGGTTTGCCCGAACGTTCGATGCCTCACTTCTCGGGAAGACGCCATGAATACGCTGCGCATCGACCGGCTGCATCCGACGCAGATGACGCACGGCGAGCGTCAGATCCGGCTGAAGGTCGACCGGTATCGCGCATTGAGCGCGCACGATCTCGAGATGGCGATCGCGGAGAAACCGATCGACGTGGTGTTCGGGCCGGCCGGCGAGCCGTATGTGATCGACCATCATCATGTGGCGTGCGCGCTGGCGCGTATCGGCGTGAAGGAAGTGCCGTTCGTGCTCGTGAGGGACTGGTCGTCGCTCACGCACGCCGCATTCTGGCTCGCGATGGAAAACCACGCGTGGGTCTATCCCTACGACGCGGACGGCCGGCGCATTGCGTTCAAGGACATGCCCGTGCACATGTGGGACGCGGTGAACGACGAGTTCCGCAGTCTCGCGGCCTTCGCGCGCGCGTCGGGCGGCTATGAAAAGACCGACGTGCCGCTCGCCGATTTCCGCTGGGCCGATTTCTTTCGCGCGCATTTCCCCCGACCGAACGACGATGCGCAATTCGACGCGCTCGTCCCACGCGCGCGCGATCTCGCCCGCAGCGCCGCCGCCGCGGGCTTGCCGGGCTTCATCGGCTGATGCGGACTTTACTCCGCCGGTGGCGTCGCCTATCTTCCTTAAGCAGTTGCCGCACCTGATCCCAAGGTCAAACTACCTGCGCCGAACATGGATGATTCGCCGGACGCGCCCGAATCTCGCCGCGGCGGGAGCTTCGGCGTCTCGTGGCCCGATCTGGCCGTCTCCGTCGCGGTGATGGCGGCGGCGATCGTCGTGGTGATCTGGGTCGCGATACGCCTCATCCGTCCCGCGCCGCCCGATACGCTGACGATCTCCTCCGGTCCGGAATACAGCCGCTTCTGGTTCGTCGCTGAAAAGTACAAGGAGATTCTCGCGCGCAACGGCGTGACGCTGAACGTGCTGACGTCGACGGGCACGCTGGACAACCTCACGCGGCTCGCCGATCCCGCCGGCCGCGTGGATCTCGGCTTCGTGCAGAGCGGGCTCACGAGCGTTTCGAACGTGCTCTCGCCCGATACGCGTCACGCGGGTCTGATGTCGCTCGGCACCGTCAGCAACTGGCCGCTCTTCGTGTTCTATCGCGGGCCCGTGCTGACGCGGCTTTCGGAATTCAAGGGCAAGCGGCTCGCCATCGGCCGCGAAGGCAGCGGCACGCGGCAGATCGTGCTCCTGCTGCTGAAGACGAACGGCGTCGAAGCCAACAAGAACGCACGGATGCTGCCGATCGAAGGCGAGGACGCGGTGAATGCGCTGCTCGCGGGCACGATCGACGCGGCCTTCCTGAGGCTGGATTCCGCGCGCGACACGCTCATGCAGAAAATGATCCGCACCGCCGACATCCGCCTTTTCGACTTCACGCAAGCGAAGGCCTACACACGCGCCTTTCCGTTTCTGAGCCAGTTCGAAGTGCCTATGGGCGCGTTCGATCTCGCCGACAACCTTCCTCCCGAATCCACGAAAACCATCGAGACGACCATCGAGCTGGTCGCGCGGGACACGCTGCATCCCGCGCTGTCGGATCTGATCATCGAGGCGGCCGGCGAGGTCCACGGCGGCGCGGGCCTCCAGCAGGACGCGGGCGAGTTTCCCGCGCCGGTCGCGCACGACTTCCCGTTGAGTCCGGATGCCGCGCGCTATTACAAGTCCGGCAAGAGTTTCGTCTACAGGACCATGCCGTTCTGGCTCGCGAGCCTCGCGGACCGGCTCATCGTGCTGGTGGTGCCGATCGTCGTCGTATTGGTGCCGGCGTTGCGATACCTGCCGCCGCTCTATGCGTGGCGCGTCAAGTCGCGTTTTTATCGGCGCTACGGCGAACTGGTTGCGCTGGAACGCGGCGTGTTCGGCGATCCGTCCGAATCGAATTACGTCAGGTTCGCCACGAAGCTCGACGAGATCGAGAAAGACCTCAACAGGCTGCGAATGCCGCTCGCTTACGCCGACTCGTTCTACGCGCTGCGCGAACACATCAGCTATGTGCGCTCGCAGGTCGAGGCATTGCGACGCACCGGCGACGTCTGACCGGCGCATCGTGTGGAGCATGCGCTGGATCAAACAGCGCCTTTTAGTCGAAGCGTAAGATGTTCCGGCCACGCGGTGAAGCGCCGATCTTTCGCAAGCAGTACGGATCACTCACGTTGTGCCGAAGTCCTTAACCGGAAGGAGAAATTCATGACCGAAATGATGAAAGCCGCTGTCTTCATCGAGCCGGGCCGTATCGAACTCGCCGACAAACCCATCCCCGGCATCGGCGCGAACGACGCGCTCGTGCGCATCACCACCACCACGATCTGCGGCACCGACGTCCACATCCTGAAGGGCGAATACCCCGTCGCCAAGGGCTTGACGGTCGGACACGAGCCCGTTGGCGTGATCGAAAAACTGGGCAGCGCGGTCGTGGGCTATGAGGAAGGTCAACGCGTGATCGCCGGCGCCATCTGTCCCAACTTCAACTCCTACGCCGCGCAGGACGGCGTCGCGTCGCAGGACGGCAGCTATCTGATCGCTCGCGGCCAGTGCGGCTGTCACGGCTACAAGGCGACGGCCGGCTGGCGTTTCGGCAACATGATCGACGGCACGCAGGCCGAATATGTCCTCGTGCCCGACGCGCAGGCGAACCTCGCGCCGATCCCCGACGGCCTGACCGACGAGCAGGTGCTCATGTGCCCCGACATCATGTCCACGGGCTTCAAGGGCGCGGAGAACGCCAACATCCGGATCGGCGACACGGTGGCCGTGTTTGCGCAAGGGCCGATCGGCCTGTGCGCGACGGCGGGGGCCCGCCTGCTCGGCGCCACCACGATCATCGCGGTGGACGGCAACGATCATCGCCTCGACATGGCGCGCAAGATGGGCGCCGATGTCGCGCTCAACTTCAAGAACTGCGATGTCGTGGACGAAATCCTCAAGCTCACCGGCGGACGCGGCGTGGATTCGTCGATCGAGGCGCTCGGCACGCAGGGCACGTTCGAATCGGCGCTGCGCATTCTCAAGCCGGGCGGCACGCTGTCGAGTCTTGGCGTGTACTCGTCCGATCTGACGATTCCGCTCGGCGCCTTCGCCGCCGGTCTCGGCGACCACAAGATCAACACCGCGCTGTGCCCCGGCGGCAAGGAGCGAATGAGGCGTCTCATGAACGTGATCCGGTCCGGGCGTGTCGAGCTTGGCGCGCTGGTCACGCATCATTACAAGCTGGACGATATCGTCGCCGCATACGATCTCTTTGCCAATCAGCGGGACGGCGTGCTCAAAGTGGCGATCAAACCGTTCTGAGCGACGCGGGCCGTCCGTCCGCAAACGCCAACACAATGGCGGAAATGACGCGCCGGAAGTGCTATCTTTCGGTTCAATCGAGGTCACAAAGGGGACGGCCATGATCTTGTACGCAGCCGGCACAGGCTTATACGAAGCGAAACGCGCCCTGCTTGAGTCGGTCGATCCTTCCGGTCTGAAGGTTCCGAGATTCTTTTCCACTTCGGAGCAGCTCGTCACGTTCCTGAGCAAGGCGCCCGACCTGAAATTCGCGCTCTCCGCAGTCGGACCGATTACCGGCGCGGACAACCTGCTCATGGAGAGCGCGCTCGACGCCTACGGACCGCAATTCGGCGACGTCCTGTGCGGCCTCATCATGTATGACGGTGCGAAAAACCAGGTGCTGACCGTCGGGTCGTACACACCCGGCGATCTCGGCCGCATTTTCGGAGGCTGAGGGCCGGCGTGCCTTCGGCGGATGCGTGATCGAACGCTGCGCAGAACCCTCAATTCTGCAGAATCTTCGATCCCTTCATCACGATATCGCTGTCGGCTTTCACGTTGATCTTGCCGCTGCCGGTGACCGTAATGTCCTTGCCCTTGATCTGAATGGTCCCGTCTTTTTTCATCGTAATGCTCGCGTCGCCGGTGACGAGCGTGATCGAATCGGCCGCGCTGATCTTCAGGTTCTTCCCGACAGTCAGCGTATCGTCTTCCGTGACCGATGTCGTGCGCGCCCTTTTCACCGTGCTCGACTGCGCGCCGTCGATCGTCTCGCCCATATCCTTGCCGACCGTCACGGTCTGGCCGCCGGTGACGCCGAGCGTCTGATTGCCGCCGACCGTGGTCTTCTGATCGCCGGTGACATCGACGGTCTGATTCGCGCCCACGCTCACGTTCTGATACGCGACGATCTTCACCGTCTGATACGCGCCGATGCCGATTTCCTGCGCGGCGCCCACCGTGATCGTCTCGTTGAGGCCGACGAGATGCGTTCGCTGCAACAGCACGTTCGCGGTTTCCGTCATCTTCACGAGGATCGAGCGATTCTGGCCGATCGTGATGTTCTCGTTGCCGCCGACCGTTTCCGTCCGGTTCGCGACGATCGCGATGGTCTCGTTGTTGCCGACCTTCTCGTTGCGATCGACGACCACTTCGATCTTCTCGTTGTTGCCCACGGTTTCGGTGCGGTCATGCTTCACGACGGTCGTCTCGTCGTGATCGACATTCTTCTTGCGGTCACGCCCGACCCAGTGCGTTTCGTCGTTCTCGACTTCGATGCTCTGATCCTTCTCCGCGTGAATCAAGACCTGCTCGGCGCCCTTCTTGTCCTCGAAGCGCAGTTCGTTGCAGTTCGCGCCGCTGCCGCCCTTGCTCGACCGGCTTTTGATGCCCGACTGCGTCATGTTCGCGGGCAAGTCGTAGGGCGGCATCTGCTCGGCGTTGTACACGCGGCCCGTGATGATCGGCCGGTCCGGATCGCCTTCCAGAAAATCGACGATCACTTCCTGCCCCATGCGCGGAATCGCCACCGCGCCCCAGCCCTTGCCCGCCCAAGGCTGCGACACGCGAATCCAGCACGAACTGTTTTCGTCGCGCTTGCCTTGCCGGTCCCAGAAAAATTGCACTTTCACGCGGCCATATTGATCCGTGTAGATCTCGTCGCCGCCCGGACCGACGACGACCGCCGTCTGCGGCCCCTGCACGAACGGCTTGCGGGCGCTGCGGGCGGGTGCGAAAGCCTGCTTCGCGTCGATCGCGGAAAACCAGCATTCGCAGCGATTCGCCTGCGCGCCGTCGAAGGCTTCGTAATCGGCGAGCTCGATTTCATAGCGCGTGCGCGTGACGAGATACTGCGCGTTCTGATCCGCGCGCGGATGCCGCGTCAGCTTGAGCAGCGCGCCCGCGCGCACGCTCCGGCTGTTGGTGCGCGCCTCGACCTGATGCCAGTTGAGGTCGGGATCGTCGGGCACGCTGCCTTCCACGCGCCATTCTTCCGCGCGCGTTTTCGCGCGGCTCGCGCCGTGGTCCGCTTCGACATAGCCGCCCGGATAATCGAAATGTTCGAGTCCGGAAAACGCGTCGAAGCCTTGCATGTGCTTCACGGCCTGCTTCTGCAACTGCCGCGACGGATGCTTGAAGTCGTAGTCGGTGAGCAGCCAGTTGCGCGTTTCGATCGCGTGATTCGTGCGCCACTCGCTCACATAGTCGATATCGGGCGCGCCGGCCAGCACCGCGCCGTACGGCAGCGATTCGCAACCCGCGACGCTTTCGTGCGCGGCGAGCGTATCGGTGAGAATCAGCGATTCCTTGCCGTCCTTGTCCTGAATCCAGTAGTAGATGCCTTCGTCTTCGAGCAGCCGGCTGACGAAATTGAAATCCGATTCCCGATATTGCACGCAGTATTCGCGCGCCGGATGCGCGCGCGTGCCGGCCTTCCACTTGATCTCGCCGAATTCGAGGCCTTTGTAGACGGGATCGGCGAAGACGGCCTTCACGATCTCTTCGACCGTCTTGTTCTGAAAAATGCGGCAGTTGCTGCGCCGCGCGAGCAGCCACAGCCACGGCCGCACCGCCGCTTCGTAGACGTGCAGCCGGCCGCGCATGCCGGTTTGCCTGAAGCCGACGACATAGCCGCCGAACACGCGCGGCTTCGCCTTCGGCACGCTGAGCGACACGCTCACGCGCTTGCCCAGGATGCGGCCGAAGTCGAGGTCCGCGCGCTTCGAGACGAGCGTCAGCTCGACGCGCGGCATGCGGCCGAGCTCCGCGCAGGCGCGCACGCCGAGGATGCGCAGATCGTCGCCGAGCGGGGTATCGACGGTGACGAGCGGGCTTTGAGCGGCGGCATCGTTGGGCATCGGCGCTCCGGCCTGGCGGCGTCAGGGTTCAGCGCACTTCGGTGCTGCGCACGTCCCAGCCGAACTTCACGGCGCCGCCCAGCGCGCCCTTGTCGTCCTGCGGCTTGTATTCGAACTCGATGTCCGCGTAACTCAGATCGACGGTCTGCTCCGGATGCCCGCCCGGCACGCAGAGCAGCGCGATCTTCGTCACGGTGACCTGCTTCATCGTGACGGTCAGGAATTCCTTCTGCCCTTCGCCCGCCTTGCTGACGGTGAGCTTCGCGCTCGGCATGTGCTTGCCGCTCGCGCAATTCTTCTTGAGCGTGGGCGCCGACTTGTCGTACTGATGCACGAACTGGAAGACGCCCGGACACGCCTTGCCGATGCCGCTGCCGCTGCCGGTCATCGGATTGCTCGCGTTCGTCACGCCCCAGTTGAAGCTCAGCACTTCGATCTGCCCTTCCGCGCCCTTGTGCTTCGATTCGCCGTCGATTCCATCGATCTTCAGATAGCAGTCGGTCGTAGCCATGTGTTCCTCCGTCGTGATCGGCCTTCGCTGCACGCGGCCCGCGCATGCAATGCAACGGTTAAACGAACCGGGTCCGCCGTTTTTGAATTTCAAAATCGCCCGATGCGCGCCGTCTTATCTGCGCAACGTCGTTCAACGGATCAGCACGATGCCAACCTCCGACCCGCGCTCCGACAGCATTCTCACGATCGACGCCCTACGCCAGTTCGATCAACTCGCGCTCGCGGATTCGGACGACATGTTTCTGCACGTCGTGCCCAAGCGCAGCAACACGCCGGTGAAAGGCGAAGCGGCCAAGCGCGGCGACTGGGACACGCCGATGCAAGTCCACGGCTGGCGCTGGGCGCAAGGCTACGACGCCGCGCCGCTCGCCGCCGCGCTCAACGCCAACGACATGCGCGTGACGGCGCTTTGCGTCATCAAGTCGGTCGACTCGGCGTCGCCCGTGCTCGCGCGGCTGTGCGCGCAGGCGGAATTGCTCTCGCTCGCGCATATCCGCTGCTTCAAGTCGGCGGGCACGGACCACGGCGTGCAGATCGAATATCTGTCGATGAAGCTGGAGCAGGCCTATATCCGCAACTATCACATTTACACGAGCACACGCCTCGCGCGTCTGTGCGAAGTGTTCGAGCTGGCGGCGCAGCAGATCACGATGACCTGCGCGCCGCAGACCGAAACCGGCAGCCGCGGCGCCGACGTCACTTTTGCGCTCGACGTCTCCGCGCGCCGCGTGGGCTAGAAGAGGTTCAGCGCCGATGAACGAGCCCAACGCCGCCGACCGCCTGCAACCGACGCTCCTCGACCGCCTGATCGACGACGATCCCGCCGCGCGCGCCGATCCCGCCGGCGAGCGCTTCATGACGCATCGCGGGCTGCGCGCGGCGGTGCTGCGCGACGTGTCCTGGCTCTTCAACACGACCAACCTCGGCGGCGCGATTGCCCAGGAAAGCTTTCCGCACGCGTTCGCGTCGGTGCTCAATTACGGCTTGCCGTGCCTGTCGGGGCGCTTTGCATCGACGATCGACACGGTGCTGCTCGAATCGGCCATCCGCCAGGCGATCGAGCGCTTCGAGCCGCGCATCGATCCATCGACGCTGGAAATCGAGCCCGTGCTCGACCGCTCGGTGCTCGACATGCACAACCAGATCGCGCTCGTGATCCGCGGCCTCCTGTGGGCGCAGCCGGTGCCGCTGGAATTCGCGCTGCGCACGGAGATCGATCTGGAGGAAGGCGGCATCACGGTCATGGAACTGCCGCGCTGACGGCCCGCCCGGACGACCCGCACATGGACCCGCGCCTGCTGCGCCACTACAACACCGAACTCGCGCATCTGCGGGAAATGGGCGCGGAGTTCGCGGAGCAGTTTCCGAAGATCGCGGTGCGGCTCGGGATGAGCGGCATCGACGTGGCCGATCCGTATGTCGAGCGCCTGCTCGAAGGCACGGCGTTTCTCGCCGCGCGCGTGCAGTTGAAGATCGAAGAGGAGTTTCCGCGCTTCACGCAGCAACTCGCACACGTCGTGCTGCCGCAGGCCGCCTGCCCGACGCCCTCGATGCTGATCGCCCGCCTCGCGCCCGATTTCGTGAGCCCCAATCTCGCCGAAGGCTTCACGGTGCCGCGCGGCACCGCGCTCATCGCCCGGCATGCCGCGAGCGCGCACACGACGCCTTGCGAATTCCGCACCGGCGCCGATCTCACGCTCTGGCCGATCGAACTCGCCGAAGCGCGCTATTTCGCGCGGATGCAGGATCTGCCGCTCGCCGCGCTGCCCGCGACGCAGGCGCTCGCGCATCGCGTGAAGGGCGCGCTGCGCATCCGGCTCACGACGCCCGAGGGTTTGTCTTTCGACGCGCTGCGTCCCGACGCGCTGAGCCTCTATTTCGCGGGCAGCGACGAAACAGCGTATCGCCTGTACGAACTGGTGATGGCGGGCACGCTCGCCGTCGTCGTATCGACGCCCGAGCGGCCGAGCCGCGCGCTCGCCGCGTTGCCCGCCGAAGCCGTCACGCCCGCCGGCTTCGGCGATGGCGAAGCGCTCTTGCCCGTCACGCCGAACGCGTTTCAGGGATACCGGCTGCTGCACGAGTATTTCGCGCTGCCCGAACGCTTTCGCTTCGCGCGCGTCGCCGGCCTCGCCGATGTCTTGCCGTCGTTCGCGTCGCGCGAAATCGAACTGACGTTTCTGCTCGCGAGCGGCGATGCGTCGCTGGAGCGAATCGTCACGAAAGACAACGTGCTGCTCGACTGCGTGCCCGCGATCAATCTCTTCCCGAAGCATGCCGACCGCGCGCTCGTCACGGACGCCGCCGCGCGTTTTCATGTCGTGCCGGACCGCACGCATTCGCTCGACTTCGAAGTGCATTCCGTCACCGGCGTGTCGGGTTACGGCGCGAGCGACGACACCGAGCAGGTGTTTCATCCGTTCTACGCGGATTTTCTGACGGACCGTCCCGGCGACGCCGCCTATTTCACGACCGAGCGCGAGCCGCGCATCGTGCCGGCGGGACGGCGCAAGAGCGGTGCGCGCACCGAGTACATCGGCAGCGAAACGTATGTGTCGATCGTCGATCCGAACGCGGCGCCGTATCGCGGCTCGCTGCGGCAACTGACGTTCGCGACGCTCTGCACGAATCGCGATCTGCCGCTGACGATGCCGCCGAGCGCGACAGGCAACGATTTCTCGCTCGAAATCGCCGCGCCCGTGAGCGCCGTGCGCTGCGTGAGCGGCCCGTCGCGGCCCGCGCCCGCGAACCTCGACGCGGCCCGGAGCTGGCGGCTGATCGATCAGTTGTCGCTGCATTATCTGTCGATGTGCAACGGCCCGCGCGAAGCCGCCGCGGCGCTGCGCGCGCTGTTGATGCTGCACGTACCGGACGCGGATCAGGCCGCCAAGGCGCAGGTCGCGGGCGTCGTCGCCGTGGATGCGCAAGGCGTCGTGCGCCGCCTGCCGATGCCCGGCCCGATCGCGTTCGGGCGCGGCCTGCTGATCGACGTGCACGTCGACGATCTCGCTTTTCAGGGCGGCAGCGCGTGGCTCTTCGGCTGCGTGCTCGACCGCTTTTTCGCGCGCTACGTGTCGATCAACGCGTTCGTGCAGACGGCGCTGCGCACGAGCGCGCGCGGCGAGATTCTGCGGCTGCCACCACGATGCGGCACGAGAACGATCTTCTGAGCGCGGCGGCGGCGTCCGAAGCGCCGCCGGAAGCCACGCACGCGCTCTTCGATCTCTTCGATGCGGTCGCGGCCGAGCCGCATCGGCATGATTTCTATCGCGTGATGCGGCACGTCGAAGCGCTCACGCCGCACTTGCCACGCCTTGGCAGCGGCGCGCGTCCCGCCGACGAGCCGATTCGACTCGCGCAGGACGTGTCGCTCGCATTCGCGCCCGCGCCGCTCGCCGCGCTGAAACGCGAGCGCGACGACCGCGCGCCGCGTCTCGAACAGCGCTTTTTCGGCTACCTCGGCCCGAATGGCCCGTTGCCGCTGCACCTGACGGATTTCGCCCGCGAACGCGCGCTGCATCACGGCGACACGGCGTTCGCGCGACTGCTCGATGCGCTGCTGCATCGCTTTCTGCTGCTGTTTTATCGCGCGTGGGCGCAGGGACGGCCGGTGACCGGGCTGGATCGTCCGGGGCACGACCGCTTCGCGTTCTACGCGGGCGCGCTGATCGGCATCGCGGATGACGCGAGCCGTCATCGCGACGCGGTTTCGGATCACGCGAAGCTGCATTTCGCCGGCCTCTGGAACATGCAGACGCGCCCCGCCGACGCGCTCGAAGCGATCGCCGGCGCGCTGTTGCGCGTGCCGGTGCGCGTCGAGCCGTATCGCGGACACTGGATGACGCTGCAGCGCGAGGAACGCACGGCGCTGCGGCATCGTGCGGCGCGCTTTTCCGGCGATGCGTCCGGTCTCGCGCCACTCGGACGCGGCGCCGTGCTCGGCCGCGCGGTGTGGGACCGGCAGCACGCGTTCCGTCTCGTGATCGGGCCGCTGTCGCTTGCGCAGTTCGAAACGCTGTTGCCGGGCGGCGCCGCGCTGCCGACGCTCGTCGCCGTGGTTCGCCAGCATCTGAACGGCGAGTTCGCGTGGGACGCGCAACTCGTGCTCGCCGCCGGCGACGTGCCGACCGCGCGGATCGGCCGTTACGGGCGCCTCGGCTATTCGGCGTGGCTCGGACGCGCCGCGCGACACGCCGATTGCGCCGATCTCGCGCTCGACGCCGACGCGCATCTTTCGTAACGGACGCGCGGCCTTGCAAAATCCCCGTCGCTGCGCCGTCTTATCGAAGGGAGACGCGTGCGTCGGAAAAGGAGTTCGGCGATGGCGGAAATCAGTCGTGTCGCGCTGTTCGGCAAGCTGGACAGGCTCGGCTACAAGACCGTCGAAAGCGCGACGGTTTACTGCAAGATGCGCGGCAATCCTTATGTCGAGCTTGCGCACTGGATCATGCAGATTCTGGAGACGCCGAACTCGGACTGGCAGCGCGTCGTCGCGCACTACGGCGTGGATGCCGCCGCGCTCGCGCGCGAGCTGACCGCGTCGCTCGACGCCCTGCCGCGCGGCGCGAGCTCGATCTCCGATATCTCCGAGCATATCGGCGATGCCATCGAGCGCGGCTGGGTCTACGGCACGCTGCTGTTCGGCGCGACGAAGGTGCGCACGGGCCATCTGCTCGTCGGCATGCTGAAGACGCAGCGCCTGCGCCACGTGCTCTTCGGCATCTCGCGGCAGTTCGAGCGCATCAAGCCGGAAGACCTGTCGGACAACTTCGCGCGCATCGTCGCGGATTCGGTCGAGGAACCGGAGGCGGCGCAGCAGCCATCCGCACTCGATGCGCAGCCCGCGCCCGCCGGCACGGGCGGACAGGACGCGCTGCGCAGATACACGACCGATCTCACCGGCAAGGCGCGCCAGGGCGCGCTCGATCCCGTCACCGGCCGCGACGACGAAATCCGCCAGCTCGTCGATATTCTGATGCGGCGGCGGCAGAACAATCCGCTGCTCACCGGCGAAGCGGGCGTCGGCAAGACGGCGGTCGTGGAGGGTTTCGCGCAGCGTCTCGTGCGCGGCGACGTGCCGCCGCCGTTGCGCGAGGTCGCGCTGCTGTCGCTCGATCTCGGGCTTTTGCAGGCGGGCGCGAGCATGAAGGGCGAGTTCGAGCAGCGGCTGCGTCAGGTCGTCGATGAAGTGCAGGCGAGCCCGAAGCCGGTGATCCTCTTCATCGACGAAGTGCATACGCTCGTCGGCGCGGGCGGCGCGGCGGGCACCGGCGACGCGGCCAATCTGCTGAAACCCGCGCTCGCGCGCGGCGACCTGCGCACGATCGGCGCGACGACCTGGGCCGAGTACAAGCGGCACATCGAAAAGGACCCGGCGCTCACGCGGCGCTTTCAGGTCGTGCAGGTTCAGGAGCCAGACGAGGACAAGGCCGTGCGCATGCTGCGCGGCGTGGCGGCGGTGCTCGAAGGGCATCATCGCGTGCAGTTGCTCGACGAGGCGATCGAGGCCGCCGTGCGGCTGTCGCATCGCTATATTCCGGCGCGGCAGTTGCCCGACAAGGCCGTGTCGCTGCTGGACACCGCGTGCGCGCGCGTCGCCGTCAGCCAGCACGCGACGCCCGCGCAGGTCGACGACTGCCGCCGCCGTATCGAAGCGCTCGACGTCGAGGCGCAGATCGTCGCGCGGGAAGCGAATGCGGGCGTCGATACCGGCACGCGCGCCGTCGATGTCGCCGCGGCGCTCGCGCGCGAACGCGATGCGCTCGGCGGCCTCGAAGCGCGCTGGAACGAAGAGAAAGGTGTCGTGGACGAACTGCTTGCGCTGCGCGCGTCGTTGCGCGAGCAAGGCGAAGCGGTCGATACGCCATCGCGCGACGAACGCCTCGCGCGCATCGCGGAACTCAAGGCGCGTCTCGACGCGCTGCAGGGCGACGCGCCGCTGATCCTGCCGAGCGTCGATGCGGGCGTGATCGCGGGCGTGGTCGCGGACTGGACCGGCATTCCGGTCGGCCGCATGCTGAAGAACGAACTCGACGCGGTGCTGCATCTCGCCGACGCGCTCGATCGCCGCGTGATCGGCCAGCGCCACGCGCTCGACATGATCGCGAAGCGCATCCAGACGTCGCGCGCGCGGCTCGACAACCCCGACAAGCCCGTCGGCGTGTTTCTGCTCGCGGGCACATCGGGCGTCGGCAAGACGGAAACCGCGCTCGCGCTCGCCGAGACGCTCTACGGCGGCGAACAGAATGTCATCACCATCAACATGAGCGAGTTTCAGGAGGCGCACACCGTCTCGACGCTCAAGGGCGCGCCGCCCGGCTACGTGGGTTACGGCGAAGGCGGCATTCTCACCGAAGCCGTGCGCCGCCGCCCGTACAGCGTCGTGCTGCTCGACGAAGTCGAAAAAGCGCATCCGGACGTGCACGAAATCTTCTTCCAGGTCTTCGACAAGGGCTGGATGGAAGACGGCGAAGGCCGCTACATCGACTTCAAGAACACGATCATCCTGCTCACGTCGAATGTCGGCTCGGAGATCATCATGTCGATGTGCCGCGACCCGGCCAGCGTGCCCGCGCCCGGCGATCTCACGCGCGCGCTGCGCCAGCCGCTTCTCGACGTATTTCCCGCCGCGCTGCTCGGCCGGCTCGTCACGGTGCCCTACTACCCGCTTTCCTCCGCGATGATGACCGACATCGTGCGCCTGCAACTGGAGCGCATCCGGCGGCGCGTCGCGGACAATCACGGCATTCCGTTCGACTACGACGACGACGCCGTGCGGCTCATCGTCTCGCGCTGCACGGAGAGCGAATCGGGCGGACGCGTGATCGACGCGCTGCTCACGAACACCGTCCTGCCGCGCATCTCGACGGAATATCTGACGCGTCTCACCGAGGGCGGCGCGCTCGCGCAGATCCGGCTTTCGGCGAGCGCGGGCGATTTCGTCTACGCGTTCGACTGAACCATGCTCACGCTCACGGTGACGCTTCACAACGGACAGCCGCCGCGCGTGCCGCTCGCGGCGCGCTTCGATACCGACGGCGGCACGGTCGGACGCGCCGTGACGAACCGGCTCGTGCTCGACGACGCCGAGCGCACCGTCTCGCGTCTGCACGTGCAGATCGTGTGGCGCGACGGGCGTTATCTCCTGATCGATCGCGGCAGCAATCCGGCGCTCGTCAACGGCGCGCCGCTCGATCCGGGTCAGGAAGTCACGCTTGCGCACGGCGACGAAGTGCAGATCGGCGGCTATCAGTTGCGCGCCGGTATCGACGCCGAAGACGATACGGTGAACGCGAGTGAACCGACATCCGCCGACGATCCGTTCTCCGGCTTGTTCGACGCGCCGCCCGTGATATCGAAGGCGCCCGACGACGTGGACGACCTTCTCGCCGCGCCCAAACCGAAGACCGCGCGCGCCGAAGACTTCGACTTCGGCTTCGACGATCCGGCCTCGAAACGCTCGATCGACGAACTGTTCGATCTCGCGCCGGGCGCTTCGTCGCAAGGCGATCCGCTCATCGATCCGCTCATTGAACCGTTAACGCAGCCCAACACCGCCCACGACGCCGATCCGTTCGCGAGCCTCACCGGCGCCGCGCGTCCCGTCGAGCCGCCCGCAACGCGCCCCGACGCCGGTTCGGAACTGCACAGCGCATTTACACCGCCCAGGCAGCAAACGGCGCCGAAGCCGGTTTCATCGCAAGCGGAGCCGGCCGGCGACCGCGCGCTCGTCGAAGCCTTCCTGCGCGGCCTGAACACGCACGGCGTGCGTATCGACGCGCTCACGCCCACGCTGATGCAGCTCATCGGCGAGTTGTTGCGCGAAGCGGCGCGCGGCACGCTCGAACTGCTCGCCGCCCGCGCCGCGCTCAAGCGCGAGATGCGCACGGGCGCGACGATGATCGCGGCGTCGGACAACAATCCGCTCAAGTTCTCGCCGAACGTGGAGGCCGCGCTCATGCATCTGCTCAATCCGCAGATGCGCGGCTTCATGCCGCCCGCCGTCGCGTTCGAGGATGCCTACGCCGACTTGCGCGCGCATCAGGTCGGCATGGTCGCGGGCATGCGCGCCGCGCTCGACGGCGTGTTCGAGCGATTCGAGCCGCAGCGCATCGAGGCGCGCCTGTCCGGACGCTCGATGCTCGACGGCTTTCTGCCCGGACTCAATCGCCGCGCGCGTTGCTGGGATCTTTTCATCGAGATGTACGGCCAGCTTTCGAGCGAAGCCACCGAGGATTTCCATACGCTGTTCGGCCGCGCGTTCGTAGCCGCTTACGAAGCGCAGATCGACGAACTCAGGCAGCGCGGCCGCCAGTGACGAGAGGCACGACATGCAACTGCAAACCGCGAGCGTGAGCGACGTGGGCGGCCGCTCGCGCAACGAGGACGCCTACGGGCAATGGCGGCGCGCGCCGCTGTTCGCGAGTGTCGTCGCCGATGGCGCGGGCGGTCACGGCGGCGGCGATGCCGCGTCGCGCATCGCGGTCGATACCGTGCTCGCGGAACTCACGCGCGTCGCGTCGGCGGGCGTGGCGCTGACCGGGCCGAATCTGTTGCGCGTGCTGCTGCGCGCCAACGACGCCATCATCGACGCGCAGGAACATGACCGCGATCTCGCGCAGATGCGTTCGACGGCGGTGCTGCTCGGCATCGACGAAGCGGCGGGCGTCGCGGCGTGGGCGCATTGCGGCGATACGCGTCTTTACTGTTTCCGGCGCGGCGCGACCGTCGTGCAGACGCAGGATCACAGTCTCGTGCAGAGCATGATCGACGCGAACCTGCTCGACACGCGCGACGTGCGCAATCATCCGCGCCGCAACGTGCTGTTCTCGGCGCTCGGCACGGCGGACGATCTGGCGATCGCGGCCTCCGACGAACCGTTTCCCGTCGCGGATGGCGACGCCTTCCTGCTATGCACCGACGGCTTCTGGGAATACCTCGACGAATCCGTGATGATCGGCGCAATCGGCGGCGCGCAAACGCCCGCCGAATGGCTCGATCTGATGGTGTCGCGCTTGCGCGGGGCCGCGCGGCCGAATCACGACAACTTCACGGCAAGCGCGGTGTGGATCGGCGATGCGTCGCAGACGACGGTGATGCTGACGCCCGGCGCGTGACGCGTCGCGGGCATCGTCGATAGGAAACTTCAGGCCGCCTGCTTCGCCGACGGCAACCGCGAAACGAGCCGCAGCGACACCGTGAGCCCTTCGAGCTGATAGTGCGGGCGCAGGAAAAACTGCGACGTGTAATAGCCCGGCGCGCCCGGCACTTCCTGCACCTTCACTTCGGCGGCGGCGAGCGGCTTTTGCGCCTTGGTGTGCTCGGACGAGTTGGCCGGATCGCCGTCCACGTACTGCGTGATCCACTTGTTGAGCCAGATCTCCATGTCGGAGCGTTCCTTGAACGTGCCGATCTTGTCGCGCACGATGCACTTCAGATAATGCGCGAAGCGGTTGCACGCGAACAGATACGGCAGGCGCGCGGCGAGCGCGGCGTTGGCGGTGGCGTCGGGGTCTTCGTACTCGAACGGCTTTTGCAGAGACTGCGCGCCGATGAACGCCGCAAAATCCGAGTTCTTGCGATGAATCAGCGGCATGAAGCCGTTCTTCGCGAGTTCGGCTTCACGCCGGTCGGAAATGGCGATCTCGGTCGGGCACTTCATGTCGACGCCGCCGTCGTCCGTCGGAAAGCTGTGCACCGGCAGCCCTTCGACCGCGCCGCCCGATTCCACGCCGCGAATCCGCGAGCACCAGCTATACAGCTTGAACGAACGGTTGATGTTCACCGCCATCGCATACGCGGAGTTCGCCCAGGTGTACTTGGTGTGATCGGCGGAACCGGTGTCTTCCTCGAAGTCGAATTCATCGACGGGCTCGGTCTTCGCGCCGTACGGCACGCGCGCGAGGAAGCGCGGCATCGCGAGCCCGATGTAACGCGAATCCTCGGATGCGCGCAACGAACGCCAGCTCGCATATTCCGGTGTGCCGAAGATTTTCGTGAGATCGCGCGGATTGGCGAGCTCCTGCCACGAGTCCATCTGCAGGAGACTCGGATCGGCGGCGGCGATGAACGGCGTGTGCGCGGACGCCGCGATCTTCGATACTTCGCCGAGCAGTTCGACGTCCGGCGGCGTCTGATTGAAGTAATAGTCGCCGACCAGCGCGCCGAACGGCTCGCCGCCCAACTGGCCGTACTCGTGCTCGTAGATCTGCTTGAAGAGCGGGCTCTGGTCCCACGCGACGCCCTTGAAGCGCTTGAGCGTCTTGCCGAGATCCTTCTTCGAGATGTTCATCACGCGAATCTTGAGCATCTCGTCGGTTTCGGTGTTGTTGATGAGATAGTGCAGCCCGCGCCACGAACCTTCGAGCTTCTGGAAGTCCGGATGATGCATGACCGCGTTGACCTGCTCGGTGAGCTTCGCGTCGATCTCGGCGATCATCGCCTGAATGGAGCGGATCGCGTCGCCGGAGACGAGCCTCGTCTGCGAGAGCGCCTGCTGCGCGAGCGTCTGCACGGCGGTCTGCACGGCGGTTCGGGCTTCGTCGCTCTTCGGGCGGAACTCGCGGTTCAGGAGCGCGGAGAGTTCGTCGCCTTCGAGCATCGCGCCCTGCATGGCGGGCTGCGATTCGGCGGGCGACGCGGATTGCGGAATGTCGGACATGGTCGTTTCCTTTTCGGCTCATTCGGCGGCGGCGGGCGCGGCGGCGCCGTCGGCGGCGGGCGGCGTGACCGTGGCGAGCGTCTTGAGCAGCGCGGGATCGTCGAGCACGCGCGCGATGAGTTCCTCGGCGCCGTTCTTGCCGTCCATGAAGATGACGAGATTCGCGAGTTGCGTGCGCGCTTCGAGCAGCTTCGCGAGGGCGTCGACCTTGCGCGCGACGGCGGCGGGCGAGAAGTCGTCCATCGTCTCGAACGTGATGTCGACGCTGAGATTGCCTTCGCCCGTCAGCTTGTTGGGCACCTGAAACGCGACGCGCGGATGCATCGCCTTCATGCGGCTGTCGAAATTGTCGATGTCGATTTCCTGGAACTTGCGCTGATCGACGGGCGGCAGCGCCTCGGCGGGTTTGCCGGACAGATCGGCCATGACGCCCATGACGAACGGAAGCTGGATTTTCTTCTCGCTGCCGTAGGTTTCGACGTCGTATTCGATCTGCACGCGCGGCGCGCGATTGCGCCCGATGAATTTCTGACTGCTGGTTGCCATGACGTCTCCTTCGCGTGAGCATGAGCCACGCTTTGAAGACGATTCAGCCGCGCGCGGATTTAAAGCGCATCGAGACGGCGCTGCTGGCGCCACGAGGGCGCGGCGCAGTTGAAGAGCGCCGTGCCGGGTTCGAGCAGGCACAGGTGACGCGCGGCGGCCATGCGCTGACGTTGATAACCGTCCTTCAGGACGTCGATGCAATGCGCTTTCGACGGCGGCGCGCCGCACAGATAGCGCCGGCCGCTTTCGAAGCGCGGCGCGTGGGCCTGCCACCACTGCGCGATCTTGCCGGCGTCGGGCCACGGGGCGCCGTCGTCTTCGTCCATGGCGATGTCGGGGTCGCCGGGGTCGTCGGTCGGGCCTGCGGGAATGCGCTCGGGCGGCTTGCGGTCGAGATCGAGCCACGCGAGGTCCGCGCCGGTGATGAAACTGAAGCTTTCGCCGGCGATGCGGGCGAAGCGGTCGTCGGACATGAGGCCGATCAGCCAGTCGATGTAGTGCGGATCGCCTGCGTGGGCGATCGCGCGGACCAGCAGGCGTTTGCCGATGTGCCGTGCGGCGATGCTTTCGAGCAGACGGCGGGCTTCGGCGGGCGGCAGCGCGCTGGCGGCGTCGGCCGGTGCGAGTTCGCGCAGAATGTCGAGCGATGCGTTCCGGTCGCCGAGCAGCAGCGCCGATTGCGCGGCGCGGCGTTGGCAAGTCGCGTCTTCGTCGTCAAGGCGTGCGATGCAGGCGCCGAGCAGATCGATGCGGCCGATTTCACCCGCGCATTGCAGGGCGCGCGCGCGCACGGCGGCGTTTTCCGAGGCGATGGCGGTATCCAGAAAGCGCTTCGGGTCCACGCGATGCTGCGCGCACGCGGCGAGGCCGGCGCGTTGCGCGGCGGGGTCGTCGCTGGCGAGCAAACCGCCGACGGTTTCCTGAAGGCGGCTCGCGGAGACCCAGCCGAACGCGGAATGCAGGCCGGACCGGGCGGCGGGCACGGCTTCGCCGAGCGCGACGAGTTGCAGCAGCGTCTTGTCGGAGCGCGCTTCGATACAGCCGATCGCGGCGGTGAAGAGTTCGCCTTTGCCGGGGCGGTCGAGCGCCTGCATCGTCATTTGAGCACCGACGCGGCCCGCGACCGCGATGCCGTCGAGGTGGGCGGCGATGCGCTCGTCGAGGCGTGCCAGATGCCTCAGCTTGACGTGCGGGGCGCGGACGAGGTACGAGCGGGTGTTGCGGAGACAGGCGGAGTCTTCGAGGTGTTGGTGGAGGATGGGGGCCAACGAGCCTGGGCGCGCGTTCATCGGGGCGCCTTTAGTCGTAACGACGCCACGTTGTGCCGTCGAACGAGGCGACGTCGTTGTGGCCGATCGACCATAAGGTGCCGCCCGCCGAGGTGAGGTTGAAACAGGAGAGTTGCCCGACTGGGCCGAAATCGACGGGAATCAAACTCGTTCCATCGAGCGTGTAGAGATTGGAATACGTAGCAACGTAGAGACAATCTCCGAACCAGTGCACGTCCCAGATGTCCGCTCCGAAGCCATCTTCCCAGTTCATCAGCGTCCACACGTCATGTCGACCGCGTATGAGCGTGCCTTCCTGTCCACCGACAAAGACCTCGCCATTCGGTGCACAGCATATGCACGTCAGAATCAGATTGGTCAATTGAGCCCTGTCGAACCAGCGTGCGCCATCGAATTCCCAGATTTCACCGCTCCAGCCCGCGGCATAGATTTCCTCGCGCGAATAGCCCTGGATGCTTTCGAATCCCGCCGTCTCCCCGGACGAGGCGAGCGGCGCACTCAGGTCGCGCCATTGGTTCTCGCCGCTTCGCTCGTAGACCTGACGCTTCATGCCGCATGCATACACATAGCCGTCGATGGTGCATGCGTTGCGAATAGTGACGGGGTCCGGGTCTATCTTTTCGACGCCCTTTTGGCCGGCGGCGTATGTTGCAACATCGCCATCCTGTCCGACGATCACGACTTTCCTGAAGGGCTGATGAGCAAAAGCGATCGCAGTCGAATCCCAGGCGACGTTCATCATGCCCGTCCAGGCGCCTTGCTCCACGCAGATGCCGCTGGAGTGGGCAATCTCCTGTCTGACCAGATCCTTCACTTTGCTGATGAGGCAGACGAGATCCGGGCGTGTGGCCACGCCCCTTACGAACTCGCGTGTGTCAGAAAATCGGCTCGTCATGGTTTCGCCTCGAAAAGAGTTAGCCAACCGAACTGGCGGGCAAGGGAGGACCGACCGTGTTCTTCATCAACGCGTCGAGATCCTCTGGGTTGTCCGTGTAGTTGCGTCCTGTAGGCGAATGCTTGATGTCGGCTTTCGGATCGCCCATGTCTTTGTGTCCCGCAACCAATTGTGCAACGATGCAGTCCTTGTCGCATCGAGGAGCCACAGCCACCGCACCGTCCGCGCAGTGATCGACCTCGTCGGCGAAGGAAACCGGGTCACCTGCCTCGACATCGCTGTATGCCTTGTGATGCGAACTGCGCAAACCATGCGTGCCGCTGCAACTGCCGCCCTCGAGACACATGCAGGGCGCCTTCTGATCTTCGTATTTCTTCCAGTCATCGAGTTGCCCACCCTTCTCGAATCGAACCTTGAAGAATGAACTCTTCGGAACGATATGATCGGGAGTCTGCGCGGGACAACAGCCGTGAATTCCATCCTCGGGTGTCGCGTTGAAGGGAACGAGGCGGCACCTCCTGGCTACGGAGCAAGGATCGCTGCTGGCGGCTTTGGCGCGCGTTGTCGTCGCGCCTTTCCCATATGTGAAACTGCCGCTCACTTTGGCTTCCTCGCACACGTCCTTGCCGTTTTTCTTGTAGGGCTTGTAGTCTGCGCAGTCCGTCTTCTCGTTTTCGATCATGGTTGCGCATTTCTTCTTCTGCGCCGCGGTCATCTTCTTCACGAAAGGCCACGGTACCGCCTCGTTGGCCTCGGGGCAGGCGTGATTGTCGGTCGTCATGTCCAGATGGCGCACCACGTTTTCGCCTTCCACGATGACGTCCATCGACCAGGAGGTGAAATACACCTTGCCCGATGTCGATCCGGAAATCGCGCCCTTCTTCGCTGCACATCCTGCTTCGTCGCCGGTCGACTTTTTGAAGTAGGACTGGTTTTTCAGCATGATCTCCTTACCGGAAATCTCCACCGTCTTGCTGCCGTCGGTCGTATCTGAATCGAAGGCCGAGTTCGGATACGGCACTGGAACGCCCGGCGGCGTGGCAGGATTTTCCGGCGGAGTGAAACAGACGTCGGGCATCGCGCATATCGTCTTTCCTTCGCCGGCGCCGCAAGCCAGTTCGCGCCCGTTCGCGTAGACCTCATTGCTCAATGCGCCTCCATGCGATCCGTCGCCTGTATGACGATGGAAGCCCGAAGCCCCTCGTCCGAGCCGAGGTGCGCCAGAATGCACCGTCCCTTCAAATATTGCTTCCGATGCGCGGCGAGCAGCACGACCAGCAACAATGGTCCTATTGCCGCTCCCGTTTCGCCGATCGACTCGGCGGGATGCCACACGTCGAAGTGCGTTCGTATCGTGCGATCGATCCGGCTGAAGGCAATGCTCGCTTCCTTGAAATAAAACTGTTCACCGGAAAGATCGCAGATCTTGAACGCCAGCTCGCGTTCGTTGCGTTCGGCGTCGCGAAGCGATTCGTTGATAGCCAGAGCCAGGCCCTCGCCTTTCATCGGCGTGTGCGAATCGATATGCGCGTGTTCCATTGCGAAACCGATACCGATGCAGCACAGATCGCCTTCGCCGCGCGGACGTCCCACCAGAATCGCGCTTCCGGCCTCGCCGGGCATGAACCCGTCCGAGTTCCCTTCCGTCAGTATTCGTTCGGCACGGTCATACGCGCTGAGAGTGCGCCATTGAATGAGGCTGTCCGCCGCGGCTATGATCACGTGCTCCACGCCCTCGTCATAGATCAGCTTGCGAGCACGTTCCAGGGCGAGCGCCGCGCCGACCCGACCTTGGGGATAGACAGAGGAACGCCGCTCGAACTTCGTATTCAATTCGAGTTCCAGCTTTTTCAACAGGTCATCGTCGAGGTCGGCGAAGCGGCCCGGGCGGCCTTTTTCCGCCACGCACAGCAGCAGCGGAAGGTTCTTCCAGGCGCTTCGTTCGGTATCCGAAAGACATTCGCCGATTGCGCTCGCAGCCATTTTCACCAGACGCGACAACCCTCGCCACGGTTTTTCGAATGGCACCTGTTGAGACATGATCCAGTTGCCGCCCGAGTCGATGAACCGCGTCTCGGTTGGATTGCTGAGCTTGGCCCGAATGGCCGCGCAGGACGCCGGCGCCGACAACCCCACGCTCGTGACGAGGCCCGAACTCAAGATGGCGATGGATCGGTGCGTCATTGAACCTGTCTCACTGTGCATCGAACGGTACAGCCACGATGGGAATCGGAAACGCCACCACCCCCTTCTGCTGCCACCACTCCCTCCCCTTCCTCCCCACCAGCACCCGCGCGATCTCGAACATGTTCTTTTTCAACGGCCTTCTCACCCGCCAGCTCATCGTGAACCGCTCCATCTCCGGCTCGAACACGATCGTGTCCACGCCCGCCCGATAATCCTCCGGCTCGCCATGCTTCGGCACCACCAGCACCGGCGCCTCGAAATCCGGCAACGCGAAGCCGCGCTTGCCATCCGCCGTCAGATTGATCAGCGTGACTTCGGCCCCGCCCACCGGCATCGTCAGTTGCTGATCTTCCGGCGCGGCCTGGTAATACCGCTCGTCGAAATCCGGCGGCAAAAACGGGAAGTGCTTCTCCATCCATTCATCGTCGTACGTGCCCGCATAGCGATAGCGCCCCTCCCAGCCACGCCCCAGCACGCCGAACGACATCGGCCGATACACCTCGTCCGGCCGCGTCACCGGCCGGTTCAGTTCCTCCGTATTCGGCAGCCGCCGCCCGTCGACCCATTCGCGCCGCAGATGCCGGCGAAACCCGCGCCCGACCGGATTGGCCATGAACGCCGCATGCTGCATCGGATCGTCGTGCTCCTCATCGACGCCGCCGAACGCGACATCGTAGGTAATCGGCTTCGTCACGAACGGCACCGGCGCGCTCGCCTCGATGCGCGCCGCGCCCGCCTGCCACACGCGGTCGCCGATCACCGCGAACTGCTTCGCCATGCCGCCCACGCGCAAGCCGACCGGCACGCGCGTCGCGGGCTGTCCGCCCGGCGCGTGCGCGCTGCCAAGCAGCAGCACGTCGCAGCGCGGCTTGTGCGGCGCATAGTCCACCTCGTGATACGGCGCGGAAAATCCGGGCTGGCCGGTGAAGGTATCGGCCATGACGAGCGGCAATTGCTCATCGGCAAGACGCACGGCCTCGCCCGGCGCAGGCAGCCGGAACGTGCCCTTGATCACGACGACGAGCGACTCGCGCCCGCTCGGCTCCGTGCCCATCGTGTAGCCCGCGACCATGCGGGTGGCGTTGACCAGTTCCATCTTCGTCGACGATCAATTGAGTTGCACCGATCCGCCCTTGATGCGGTTCACGCCCGAAGACCGGCTCGACACGTACGTTCCGCGTATCAGCACCTTGCCGGCCTTCGTGAGCGTGATGCTCGCCTGCCCGCACCGGAAGACGATCTCCTCTTTCGCCGTCACGACGAGACGCGCGCCGTCGGCATCGGCTTCGACCTGCGCGGGCGCTTCGTCGAGCGGCCACGCGCGCTCGGCGCGCACGCAACCGATGATCACCGGCCGCGCCGGATCGCCGCCGTCGAACATCAGCAGCACTTCGCAGCCGATATGCGCGCCACGCACATCCGGAATCGTGCGCGCGGGCAGCGCCGCGCCGCCGCTCTGTCCGGGATAGACGACGAGCGGACACGCGCCATCGCCAGTGAATCCGATCAGCTCGCCGATCCGCACGCCGTCGATCGCCGCCGGTTGAAGGAAATCCCGTCCGCTCATCGCGCTCTCCTCGCTGTCACGATCGTTAGACGAACGACGCATCGGCAATTTCAAACGCTCACTGCGGCCGCGTCCCCGCGATCAGATGAATCTGCGCGAGGCTGTCCGGCGCGAGGTCCTGCATCACCGCGAGAAAGTCCTTGCCCATCAGCCCGCGCGCGCGGCGAATCAGCAGCGGCGCGGGATTCGTCGGCTCCGTGCGTTCGAGGAACGCGCACACGGCGTCGAGCGCGGCGAGCGCGTCCTCGCGTGTCGCGATTTCGCCGAGTCGCGCCATCGCGCGATGCGGCGCCGGCTCGTCAGTCGATTTCATGGTTTCCGTCGCTCGTTCTTCATGCGCCGCCGGCGCGATGGCGCGAAACTGCGCGGCGACGTGACGCGTCGCCGTCGTCAGCGCGCTCATCGAAGGCGCGCGCTCCGCGCCGAGCGTGTCCGTCATGCGGTCCGAAAGCGTCTGCACGGCGCGCGGCAAGTCGAGTCCGTCGGTGAGGAGTCCGGGATCTTTCGCGGCGGCCTCCGCGAGCATGCCTTCCACGCGCGGCAAGGTCGCGGCCGGCGCGCCTTCCTGCGCGGCGAGCCTGCCTTGCGCGACGAGCATGTCGCGCACCGTCAGCCGCTCGCCGTGCACGCGGCACACTTCGCATTCGCGCAGATCGTGCAAGAGCGTTTCGGCTTCCGCGAACGGCGTGTAGGCATCGGCGAGCGGCGCGAGCGCGTTGATGCGCAACGCGGCGTCGTTGTCGTCGTCGGGATCGAGCGGTGGATAAAGACCGTCCCAGTATCGTTCGACGAGACCCGTCAAGAGCCGCATCCCCGCCAGAAAACCCGCGAGGCCGTGTACGTGCGCCGCCGCGCGCGTCCACGCGAGCGCGACGCGCACATCCTTCGATCGCGTGAGCAACGTTTCGGCCTGTTCCAGCACGTCGGTCCACGGCGGCGGCTCGGCGGGCGTGTCGAACTGGCGCTGCGGCATGCCGCGCGCGAGCGCTTCGAATTCGAGAAACGCCGCGTCGTATTCCAGATCGATGCCCGCGGGCGGCATCGTTGCGGCCGGCGCGAGAAGCGGTTCGATGTCGATCATCGCCGCCGCGCTCAGAATTCGCCGCAGCCGTGCTGGCCGTTCACGACGAGGCAGTTGTTCAGATTCGGCCGCGAACGCACGCGCTTCCAGTCCGCCGCGAGCGTGTCCGCCTCGCCTTCGGCCTGTTGCAGCGCGAGGATCGGCTCGTTCGTGCCGACGCAAATGTTGATGGCGCCCAGATTGCTCTCGTACACGAAGGTCTGCTCCTGCGCCGTGAAGAGCGGCTGCAAGCCGGTGCGATTGAAGACCGCGCCCTGAAGCTGCATCGGCGTGACGGTGAGCGTGCCCGGCACCACGACGATGTCGTAGCCGACCGGCGACGAAAACGCGCCGTCGATCGAATACGCGCCGGCAAGCGATGTCCTCGTCGCCGACGATCCGGGCGCACGCGTGACGAGAATCGCCGAGTCCGGCCGGTCGCCGCCGAGCAGCCCGCCGATATCGAAGCCGTACGGGCCGTTCGGCGCGCCTTCGCCGCGCGTCTGGTTGCCGATGGTGACGGTGGCCGTCGGCCGGTCGGCGTAGACGAAGTGGTTGCCGTTCGCGGGCACGACGCGTTGCGAAGGCTGGCCGTTCCAGCTACAGATGCCGCCGTAGACGCAGCCGTAGAAGTTCGGCAGCGCGCCGCCCGGATCGATGCCGTTGCGGTTCTCGCCGTTGCGCGTCGATGCCCACACGCGCCACGCGCCCGCGCTGAGCGTGCCGCCCGGCGCGTTGTCGAAGACGCCGTGCTCCATCACGAGGTCGATGCTGCCGCCCGCGCTCAGTTGAGACGGCGCGCCGGGCGTGCCGAGCGCGATCGCGCCGTTGCCGGAGATCGCGGTCAGATCGCCGGTCACGGCCGGCTGCGTGCCGCCGATCGTCGTGAGCGCGCCCGTCGTGCCGTCGATGCCGGCCGCGCTCGCCGTGCCGATCGCGAAACTGCCCGGCGTCGAGAACGTCACGTCGTGCGCGCCGGAAAGCGCGAGCGTTTGGACGTTGTTGCCCGCATCGGCGAGAACGAAGTCGCCGCCGCCCGCGAGCAGCAGCGTCTGCGCCTGAATGCCGCCGGGATCGGTGACCGCGCCGGACGAATCGAGCGCGAGCGTCTTGCCGGGCATCGCGATGCCCGACGGCAGATCGATGCCCGCGCTGCCCGCGCCGGTGTTCTGGAGCGTGAGGCTCGTCGCGACGGCGGGCCGCGCGGCGCAACTGGCCCCGCCCGCGCACGGTCCTTCGACGACGATGCGCCCGGATTGCGTCGACGAACCGAGCGCGAGCGTCTGAATGCCGGTCGAGAAAGTGCGATACGTGACGGCGTCGATGGACAGGCCGGGCGTCGCGGCTGCGCCGAACAGCGTGATCGGCACGGCGTTGGCTTGCGCGACGCCGAACGTCGCCGGATCGACGGTCGCCGGCGACACGAACAGCAAGCCGCCGGGCGTCGAAATCGATCCCGGCCCGCTGCGTCCGGCGAGACTCGTGGCCGTGCCGTCGTTCGACGCGCGCAGCGTGATCGTGCCTTGCGGCCCGGTCGTGATCGAGAACGGCCCGGTGACGCGCCCCGCGTTGACCGGCAGCGGCACCGCGCCATACGCGATGCCCGCGTCGGCCGTGGTGGTCGAACCCGCGATCGATACCGTGCCGCCCGGCGCGCTTGCGTCGATCGAGCCGTTCAGCAGCGCCACGCCGAAAGCAGGCGAGGACGGCTCCGCACCCGCGCCCACGTTCGCCCCGCGAATGTCGATGGCGCCGCCCGCGCTCGCGAGCGCCGATCCATCGAGCAGCGCGACGCCCGCCGCGCCCGGCCCGCTGCCCGCGCCGTACACGTCGATGCCGCCCGCGCCGCTCGCAAGCCGCGACGCGTTGCGCAGCACGACGCCATCGCCGGGATTGACGTTCGGGCTCAGGCTTTGCCCGATCAGTTCGATGCGCCCGCTGCCGCTCACAATCGACGCGCCGTCCAGTTCGACGCCGAACGGTGCGATTGCGACCGGCCCGGCTCCGTCTCCGTTGCCGGGAAGCGGCGGCTGCGCGACGCCGTGGATCGTCACGGCGCCGCCCGTGGCGGCGGGCGCACCGGCCGGCGCGCCGATACGCGTGTCGATGTCGGCGAGGCGCAGCGTCACCGACGCGCCGTCGAAACCCGTCGCGCCGCCGCCCTGCGTGCCGAGCGTCACGCTGCCGCCGTTGGTCCGGATCGCGATGCGCGCCCCGCCCGCGCCGCTCACGATCACCTGCTTCACCGCGTCCGCGACGATATTCAACGGCGCCAATCCCGATGCGATGCCGTAGCCGATCGACACCGTATCGGCGGCGCGCATCGTGAGCGTGGTCCCGCGCGTGGCGGCGCTTTGCATCGGCATGGCGGTCGTGATCGTGCCGGCGCCCGCGTTTGCGCTCGCGCTTGCCGTCAGCGTGAGATCGCCCGTCAGCGTCGAGGCCGCGCCGAGCGTCGAAACCGGCGCGAGCGCGTTGCCGCGTGCGTCGAATACATTGCCGGCGAGCGGCGCGACGACGAGCTGCCCGAGACCTGTCAACGACGTGTCGCCCGTGCCGGCGAACGAGACCTGCCCGATTACGTTCGCCGCGCTCGTCAACGCGAAGCGGCCCGGTCCGGCGAGCAGCAACTGGTTCGTCTGGATGCCGGCCGCGCCTTCACTGGACGGGCCGGCGGAATCGAGCGTCAGCCGGTTCATGCCCGACGCGCCCGACAACGCGATGCCCTGGCTGCCCGCGCCTGCGTTCGCTATCGACAGTTCGCCGCTGATGCCGGGCAGCACGCTCCCGCATCCCGCACCGGCGCATACCGTGCCGAGCGCGATGCGCCCCGTGTGACTCGCCGAGCCGATGTACGTATTGGCGACGCCCGCGGCGAAGCGCGCGCCGAAGGCGGCATCGAGCGTATATCCCGGACCCGGCACGCCGGGAACGCCGATGTTGATCGGCGCGGCATCGTCGGCGGCGACGGTGAACGACGCACCCGGCGTCACCACGCCCGGCGCGAGCACGAGCGTGCCGGCGGGAACGCCCAGGGCCGAATTGCCGCCGACCTGAATCGACGACGTCGTCGGACTGAGGTTCGATGCGCGCAAGCCGAGCGTGCGCGTCGCGGTCACGCTCGAATTCTCGATATCGAGCCCGTGCGCCGCCGACGTGCCGGACACCGAGCCGGCGAGCGTCACGTCCGAGCCGTTGACGAGCGCATTGGCGATGCTGACGCCCGCCGCGCTCGTTCCACCGGGCACGGGCGCGCCGTTGGTCGTGCCGAGAATGGTCAGCGGCGGCGTGAACGCGGGGCCGACGTCCGCGTTGAAGAACACCGTGCGCGCGGTTCCGGCGGGGACGTCGTTGCCGATCGCCACGCCCGAGTAGCCGTTGCCGCTGCCTTCGATCCGGATGCCCGGCGTGCCGGAACTCAGTGTCAGCGTGCCTTCCGCCGCCGACAGAATCGTCACGCCCGCGCCGAGCGGCCCTTGCAGCGCGGCGACGCCGCGTATCGTGATGGCGCCGGACGCGTCGATCGGCGTCTGGCTCATCGCGACGGCGTCGGCGCGCGCGCTCCCGCCCGAGGCGAGCGACGTGCCGTCGAGGGTCACGCCGCCCTCGTCCGACGAAAAGCTGCCGAAGCGCGTCTGTATGCCGCCCGCGCCGCCGCTGCCGCGCACCGTCACCGAGCCGGTGTTCGATTCGGCATCCGTGTTCGACAGTGCCACGCCGACGCCCGCCGCCGACGTTCCGGTGATCGTCAGGTCGCCGAGCGAGGACAGGCTCATCGTGTCCATCGACACACCGCCCGCCGTGCCAGTGCCGCTGATCGCGAGCGGCCCGGACGACACGTTCACGATGCTCGATTGCCCGCCTCCGGTCATGCCGACGCCCACGCCCGCCGACGCCGTGCCGCTGACCGACGCGCCGCTGAGCGCCGTGACGTCGGTCGCGTTCAGGAACACGCCGCCGCTCGTGCCGCGGCCGGTGAGCGTGACCGCGCCGTTCGTCGATTCGAGCGCGGCGCCGTTGACCGCGCCGATATCGACGCCCCGCCCCGCCGATGCCGTCCCGTCGATCGAGATGTTGCCCGCCGTCGAGACGGTCACCGCGTCGAGCGACACGCCGCCCGTCGCGCCGGTGCCCGTGAGCGTGACCGCGCCCGTGGTCGCCGCGATCTCGGAGTTCCCGGCGATCGCGACGCCGACGCCGGCGCGGCCCGCCGCCGGGTTCGTCGCCGGTCCGTTGCCGTTGAGGGTGATCGCGCCGCTCGGGGCGGCGGCATCCGGCACGACGGTCTGCAACGCGCCACTTAGCGGCAAAGCCACCGTGCGCGGGCTCGCATCCACCAGCGCTGCCCGAACCGCGACGACGGGCGGCGTCGGCGGCGGCGGCGTGAAGCTCATCGCGCGCGAATCGATGATTGCGCTGGCGAGCTGGACGGCCGGCGCGATGCCGTTCGCCTGCTGCGGCACGCCGATCGTAATGAATCCGCCGTTGCTGAAAATGTTCATCGGCAAAGCCGACGTGCCGACGAGGGAAATGATCGCGGTGCCGTCCGTCAGTCCGGCCGTGTTGGCGTTGAGCACGATATTGAGCGGCCCCGTCGCGGCCGCGCTCGTGTTCGAGAACGCGACGATTTCCGCATCGGCGGTGGCGCCCGGCGCGCGCTGCGCGATGATCGATCCCGCCGCGCTCAGCGTGAGCGTCGCGGCGTTGCCGGATGTCTTCGCGATCGGCCCTTGCAGCGTGATATTGCCCGCCTGCGTCCCCGCGGTGCCCGTGCTGACGGTGACGTTGACGCCATCGTTCAACTGGTCGTTGATCGTCTGCGACCAGATGCGCGTATCGTCGGTCGTCGCGGTGAAATCGCGGGTGGGATTTCCGTCCGTTCTGTCGTTGCTGATGACCACGTTGAACGGGTCCAGCAGCCATGTTCCGCCCGCGCCGTGCGGCGCGCTCGCGTCGATGTTGTCGCCCGGCACGTCGAGATGAAGCGCCGATGTCTCGATCAGCCCGCCATTGCCGCCGTTCGGGCCGCCTCGCGCCGTCACCTTGCCGTAGACGCGCGCGGCCTGCGTGCCGAAGAACACGATGTGGCCGCCGTCGCCGGATGCGAGCGCGTCGGCGTTCACCTGCGCGCTCGGGCTCATCCACAGCGCATCCGAATTGGCGATATCCGGCTCCTTGCCCGCCGCGCCGCCGCCGATGCGCACGCGCCCGCCGCCTTGCGCGCCGCTCGCGTCGATCTGCGCGCCGTCGTTCACCGCGACGTGATAGCCCGTCGCGTCGATCTGCCCGCCCTTGCCGCCAGCGGGCGCGCTGACGTCGAGATTGCCGCCGATATCCGTCTCGCCCGCCGTCCCGCCGTCGAGCACGATGCGCCCGCCGCGCGTCTCCACGCTCCTCGCGCGCACCGTGCCCGTCTGATTGAGCACGCTCGCCGTCGCCTGATCGGCGGCGCGCACCGACATCACGATCTGGCCGCCGTCCGCTTCGAACGTGCCCGCGTTGCTGACGAGCGCGTTCGCGACGCTCTTGTTCACCTTCAGCATCGTGAGGCCGTCGCCCGCGAAGTCGAGCGTGATGTCGCTGCCCGCGCCCACCGCGATCTTGCCGAGCGTCGCGCTCACGTAGCCGCTGTTGTCGACTTGCGCGCCGAGCAACGCGACCGCGCCGCCCGACGATGCCGCGATGTTCGCGCCGTTTTCGATCGACACTTTCGCGCCCGGCGCCGCGCCCTGATCGAAGCGATATTTCCCGGCGAGGAATGCGTCGTTCGTGATGCCGAGCGTCGAGGCGACGAGCGATCCCACGTTCACCGACGCGCCGCGCGCGAACACCACGCCCGCCGGATTCACGAGAAACACCTGTCCGTTGGCGTTGAGCTGTCCGGCGATGCGGCTCGCGTCGCTGCCGACGACGCGGTTGAGCAGCACCGCCTGCGCCGAAGGCTGCGATATGTCGACGCGCTCGTTGCCCTGAATCGAAAACCCGGTCCAATTGACGATGCCTTTCTGCGAGCGCTGGTCGATCGTCATCGAGGTCGCGCCCGGCCGGTTGACCGTGACGCTGCCGCTTTGAACCTGCTCGCCGACCGGCAGCGCCAGCGCGCCCGGCGACGCGACCAGCACGAGCAGCGGCAGGAGCGCCGCCGCCTTGAGATCCGCGCCCGCGTGACGCGCGGCGCGTCTCGCGAAACGCCGGATCGCGCGATCCCACGCCCGGCGATGCTTGCGGGTGCGAAGGCAAGTGCTGTCGCTCATGGCGAACTCCTTTGATTGCAGAACCGCTTGCGCGCTAGAACGATTTGGATACCTGCACGTAGACGCGCGGCACTTTGTCGTCGCCGGTCGAGTCGGCGCGGGTCGTGCGCCATGCCACGCTCGCATCGACGGTGATGCCGTACGGCCCGCTCCAGAACGCCCCGATGCCCGCGCCGCTGCGCGTGACGGTGTTCGCGCCTTGTCCGGGAAT
This sequence comes from Caballeronia novacaledonica, assembly GCF_900258035.1. GTDB lineage: Bacteria > Pseudomonadota > Gammaproteobacteria > Burkholderiales > Burkholderiaceae > Caballeronia > Caballeronia novacaledonica. The sequence goes on from NZ_OGTP01000025.1 coordinate 99,734, forward strand.
CGAGCGCGCGTTGTAGCGTCCGACGCCGATATCGAAAAACGCGGACAGCGTGAGCGACGGAATCACCGCGTAACGGAACGCGGCCGTGGCGATCAGCCCTTCGTCGACGACCGCTTCGGACGGCGAATAGGCGCGCACCGCACGCGGCCCGCCGAGCGTGATGCGCGAGGAACTGTCGAGGTTCTGGTTCGCCCATTGCCCCGACACGCCCACGAAAAAGCTCGTGTTGCGCGTGATCGCGTTGAGCCGGTTCGCCTGCATCGTCAGGCGCACGCTGTTGCCCTGCGTGTGGCGTCCGAGCGGCCCCTGATCGATCGCCTCCGCGAACGCCGAGTCGATATTCAGATGCGCGAACGCCAGTTGCAGGTCCGCGCTGTTGAAACCGCCGCCGAGAAAACTGTCGCGGCTCTCGTACGACAGCCCGACGCTCGCCACGTACAGCTTTTGCGGATTGTCGAAACTCACGGCGTCGATCTTGTCCGTCAGCGAGCGATACTCCAGCGCGCCGCGCAGCAACAGGTTCTGGCTGCGCGAGCGGATCAGCGGCTGCGAAACCGACGCGGTGACGACATCCGCGTCGCCGTGCGCGTTCAGCGACGCGAACTGGTCGCCGAGGTAGTAGTACAGATGCGAATACGCGATGCCGACGCGCGTCCCGCTCGCGTCGACGGGCACGTCGTAGCCGACGCGTCCGTACACGGTGTCGGCGCGCTCGGCGGCGAGCAGGTTCAGGTCGAGGTTGTCGCCGATGCCGAGCGGCGACGCGATGCGCCCCACCGCGCCGAGCCGCCAGCGTCCGGCGGGCGCGGAGCCGTAGTCGTCGGCGGAAACGGCGAAGTTCCAGCGGCGCACGGGTTCCACGGTCACGCTCAGATCGACGGTGCCGGGCGTGCCGCCCGTCTCCAGCGCCGACGTGACGCGGATGCCCGGCAAGTCCGAGAGCAGCAGCATCGTGCGTTCGAGTTCGCTTTGCCGCAGCGGCTTGCCGGGCTCGATCGCGGCGAGCCGCGCACGCACCATCGATTCCTTGATGGGCGCGCCGGGCGCCATCGTCAGACGCACCTGGCCGATCTTGCCTTCGAGCACGGTGAACGTGACATCACCGTTCGTGACGTCCTGCGGCGGAATCACGACCTGCGCGAGCGGATACCCGCGATCGCGATACACCTGCGCGATGCGCGCGCCCATCGCGTTCAGATCGTTGATCGACACTTCCTGACCGATTTTGTCGGCGACGAGCGGCAGCAGCACGTCGTCCGGCAGCGTTTCGTTGCCCGCGAAGCGGATGCTTCGCAACACGAACTTCTTGCCTTCGGGCGCTTCCGCCGGCGCGGCCGGCGGCGTCGGCAGCGCGCCCGTGCCGCCGGGCGGCGGC
>NZ_OGTP01000026.1 GCF_900258035.1 Caballeronia novacaledonica
CATTACTCACAGGCTGAATTGAACGCAATTGCCAAGCGACTCAATGAAAGGCCGCGGCAGACCTTGGGCTTTATGACCCCAGCGGAGAAATTGGCCGAGACGTTGGGGGTTGCGTTGACCGGTTGAATCCGCCGCTGCTTTCTTTGGTTACTTTCTTTGCAGCAGCAAAGAAAGTGACTGCCGCCCCGCACAGGGGCAACGCTTATAAACCAATAACAAACCGGGATCCGGCGAAAATCCTAAGCATTCCACCGAACAAGAAACCACTTCCCACGCACGCGCCTGAACCAGGCAATGCCACCAAAATCGAGCGCCCATTGCAGCGCGCTCTCCCGCGCGATACCGAGAAGATGCCCAGCAAGAACCCGCACGACGCCCGCATGCGCGATGACATGCACGGCTTCCCGATCGACGCACGTATCTTCGAACCACTTCAGCACGCGCTCCGCAAACTGCGCGAGACTTTCACCGCCGTGCGGACGCGCATGTTCGATATCGCCGGCCCATGCATCGATAAGCGCGCGATCGATCGTGTCCCACGCGCGGCCTTCCCACTCGCCGAAGTGCATTTCCATGAGGCGCGCGTCGATATGCGCATCGGCGGAAAAAACATGCGCCAGCGAAGCGCATCGCTGAAGCGGACTCGTGTGCCATCCATCGACGCATGCGGGCACGTTCAACGCTCGCATGCGCGCCGTCAACGCATCGGCGAGATCATGCACATCGTCGCGCAAGGGCACGTCGGTCTGGCCATAGCACACGCCCGCTTCGATGGCGACCGCCGGATGCCGAATCAGGACGAGATCCATGCGAGCCCGATGAGATAGATCGCGATTTCGAAGACTTGCTGCGCGAAGCCCAGGCAATCGCCCGTATAACCGCCGATGCGGCGCACGAAGTATCGGCCGATGAGAAAGCGCAACACGACCAGCGCGAGGATCGTGACGCACGCAAGTTTCCAGTCGATCACGAAGAGCCAAGGCACGCCGAACGCGAACGCCAGCGCGAACGACGCAACGCTCATGCGCTGCGCGACCGGTTTGGCCTTGCCTTCGGCGCGCACGTAATCGAGCGTGACGAGATAGCTGATCGCGAACGCGCGGCTCGCGGCGTGCGCGGCGATCATCGTCCACGCGACGCGCTGCGGCGGCAATGCAGCAAGCGTCTGCCACTTCAACGCGAGCGCGATCACCAGTGCAATCGCGCCGAATGCGCCGATGCGCGAGTCGTGCATGATGCGCAACGCATCCTCGCGCGTGTACGCGCCGCCGAACGCATCGACGCAATCGACGAGTCCGTCTTCATGGAATGCGCCGGTCATGACGAGCGTCGCGGTCATCGAAAGCAGCACCGCGACGCCCGCCGGAAACACGCGCAGCGCGACGAGATAGACGAGCGCCGCGACGCCGCCGATCATCGCGCCGACGAGAGGAAAGTAACGCGCTGCCGCGTTCAGGTACTCGCGCTCGAAGCCGACCCAGCGCGGCACCGGCACGCGCGTGAAATAGCCGAGCGCCGTGAAAAAGTAGCGCAGTTCGTCGAGCGGACGCATCAATCGGCTTTGTTCGACACGCCGGCCGACTCGAAGCTCGCCATCTCGTCGACGAACGCGACGGCCGCGCGCAGAATCGGCAATGCGAGCGCCGCGCCCGTGCCTTCGCCGAGCCGCAAATCGAGCTGCAACAGCGGCGCGGCACCAAAATGCGCGAGCATGCGCCGATGCCCCGCTTCGTTCGACGCATGCGCGAACACGCAGTAATCGAGCACCTCGGGCGCGAGCTTCGCGGCCACCAGCAACGCCGATGTCGCGATGAAGCCATCGACGAGAATCGTCATGCCTTCGCACGCGGCGGCGAGATACGCGCCCGCGATCATCGCGATTTCGAAGCCGCCGAAGGTCGCGAGCGTGTCGATCGCATCGCCTTCGTCGCGATGCAGCGCGAGCGCTTTCGACAAAACCTCGCGTTTATGCGCGAGGCCGCGATCGTCGAGACCCGTGCCGCGTCCGACACATTCGTCGATCGGCACATCGCACAGACGGCTCATCAGGCACGCCGCCGCCGACGTATTCGCGATGCCCATTTCGCCGAAGCCGATCACGTTCGTGCCGAGCGACGCGTGATGCCGCACGCGCGCCGCGCCGCGCGCGATGCCTTCGAGCGCGGTTTCGCGGGACATCGCCGCTTCCTGCGCGAAGTTGCGCGTGCCAAGGCCGAGCGACAGGCGTTCGTAGCCGTGATCGATGGGAATCGGCGTCGCGACGCCCGCATCGACGACTTCGAGCGACATGCCGACCGAGCGCGACAGCGCGTTGATCGCCGCGCCTCCGCCCAGAAAATTCGCGACCATCTGCGCCGTCACTTCCTGCGGAAACGAACTCACGCCTTCCTTCGCGATGCCGTGATCGCCCGCGAAGACGATCATCGCCGGACGCTCGATGCGCGGCTTCGTCGTGCGCTGGATCAGGCCCATTTGCAGCGCGAGCGATTCGAGCCGCCCGAGACTGCCCGGCGGCTTCGTCTTCATGTCGATGATGCGGCGCAGTTCGGCTTCGAGCGCGCGGTCGAGTGCGCGGGGCAGCGGGATGTCGTTGAGCGAGGACATCGAAATTCCTTCAAGGGCGATGAATGGAAGGCACGAGCGCTTCATGCTCGCCGTCGCGGATCAACGCGAGCGGATAGCCGAATGCCACGCTCGCGCGTTCGGGCGTGAGCACGTCGGCGACGAAGCCCGCGTGCGCACCGCCTTTGCCGTCGAGCAAAAGCGCGTGCGTCGCGAAACGGCGCGCGAGGTTCAGATCGTGGCACGAGAAGATTACGGTGCGCTTGTGTTCGCACGCGGCGTCGCGCAACGCATGCAGGCAATCGATCTGATGATGCAGGTCGAGATGCGACAATGGTTCATCGAGCAACAGGCATCGCACGTTCTGACACAGCACGGCGGCCAGCGCGACGCGCTGGCGTTCGCCGCCCGAAAGCGTCAGCACGTCGCGCGAAGCGAACGACGCGAGGCCGAGCGTGTCCAGCGCGGCGCGCGCGGCGATGCGGTCGTCTTGGTTCTCCCAGCCCCAGCCGGTGAGATACGGAAAACGGTTGAGCAAAACGGTGTCGAGCACGGTCGCGCTGAAGGCGTCGTGCGTGGCTTGCGGCATCAGCGCGCGAACGCGCGCGAGGTCCGCCGCGCGCCATGATGCGAGTGCGCGGCCGTCGAGCGACACGCGGCCCGACGCGGGTTTCGCGAGACCGGCGAGCACGTTGATGAGCGTCGTCTTGCCCGCACCGTTCGGCCCGGCGACGCACCACACTTCGCCCGCGCGAAACGTCTGCGTGAGACCGCCGATGAGCGTGCGCGCGCCCGCGCGAAGCGCGACGGCATCGAGATGCAGGGTCATCGCGGTCTCCGCAAGAGCATCCACAGGAACATCGGCACGCCGATCAATGCGGTGACGACGCCCACCGGCAATTGCGCGGGCGCGATCACGGTGCGCGCGGCGAGATCGGCGGCCATCACGGCGAGGCCGCCCGCGAGCGCGGCGGCGGGCACGAGCATGCGCTGATCGTTGCCGAACGCGAGACGCAGCAGATGCGGCACGACGAGCCCGACGAAGCCGATGGTCCCCGCCGTCGTCACCGCAGCCGCCGCCGCGATCGACGCAACGAGATACACGCGCAAACGCAAACGCTCGACCGGCACGCCGAGCGAACGCGCAGTGGCGTCGCCGCGCAAGAGCACGTTCAATTGCGGCGCGACAGGAACGATCGCTGCGAGCGCGACAGCGAGCGCGACCAGCGCGGGCCACGGCGCCGACGCGCCGTTGAGATCGCCCGTCAGCCAGAAAATCATGCCGCGCAGCCGGTTCTCGGGCGCGACGCTCAGGATCAGCGTAATCAGCGCGCCCCATCCCGATGCGATCACGACGCCCGTCAGCAAGAGTCTCGGCGACGCATCCTGTCCGCTTTGCCAAAGATCCTTGCGCGCGAGTCCGAGCACGAAGACGATCGACGCGAACGCGCCCGCGCACGCCGCGATATCGACGCCCCACCACGGCAGCGATGCGAGCATCGCGGCAAGCGCGAACGTCGCCGCACCGCCGGACACGCCGAGCACGTACGGTTCCGCGAGCGGATTCTTCAGCAGCACTTGCAGCAGCGCGCCGGCCATCGCGAGCAGCGCGCCCGTTGCGAAGCCCGCGAGCGCGCGCGGCAGACGCAATGTGAGCACGATGTCGTCGGCGATATCGGGCGTCGCGGCATGCGCGTGAAAAAGCGCGCCGAGCGCACGCGATACCGGCAGCGCGACGCTGCCCAGCGCGAGCGACGCGACGAGCACGACGAACGTCGCGATGCCGAGCGCGATCCAGATCGCGGCGGCGCGGCTCGCGTTCATCGCGCGCGGACGCTCAACGGCGCGGCTCACGACGGACGCCAGCCCAACGTGATGTACGCGCCGCGCCGTGGCGTGTTGTACGAGTACGCGAGTTCATAGTCCTTGTCGAACAGATTGTCGATGCGCGCCGCGACGTACCACGACTTCGAGATGTCGTAGCGCGCCGACAGATTCACGACGCCGTAGCCCGCGAGCGTCGAATCGTAATCGTGGCGCTCGCCGCTCACGAGCCACTCGCCGCCCACACGCCAGCGCCCGATCGTGCGATGCGCCGTGAGCGTCGCGAAATGCCGTGCGCGCCGCGTCAGATCCTCGTGATTCGTCTCATCGACGGGATTCTGGAACGTGACGCCCGCGCGCACGTCCGTTGCGCCGACATGCCCCGCCCACGATCCCTCGATGCCCTGCACCTTCGCGCGCCCGACGTTCTGCGCGACATAGTAGAAACCGCCGTCGGACACATAGTCGATCAGGTTCGAATAGCGCGTCTGAAACAGTGTGACCCGCGCGACGCCGAGCGCGTTCGATGCGTACTGCAACGCCGCCTCGACCGAATGGCTGCGCTCCGGCTGGATCGACGGATTGCCGCTGAACGGATAGTAGAGATCGTCGAAGCTCGGCGCGCGAAACGACGCCGCATAGCTCGCGCTCGCCTTCCAGTGCGCTTCGAAGTTGTACGCGTAGCCCAGATAGTAGCTGTTCGCGCCGCCGAAATCGGAATACTGATCGTGACGCAGATTCGCCTGCAATTCGCTCGCGCCGATATGCCCGACGTAGCCCGCGAACACCGAATTCACGTGACGATCCGGCGCGGCGAGCTGATCGGAATCGAGCGTCTGATCGAGATGCTCATAACCGAAGAGCAGCTTGTGCGCATCGGCGATCTTCACGTCGTTCTGCCACGTGTATTGACGATTCTCCGAGTTGAAGCGGCTCGTATAGACGCCGTTCTGCTCGATGTTCGCGCGGTCCTGTCCCTGCGCGATCGTGAAGTGCGTTGTCCAGTTGCCGGTGATTCTGCCGTTCGCGAACACGGACGCCGAGCGCACGCGGTCGTGCGATTCGTTGATGTCGGTCGGCAGGCCGTAGGCATCGTCGAAACTGCTGAGGCCGTTCGATTGCAGGAAGCGCACGCCCGCGTCCCATGTGTCGCTGAACCGGTGGCGCAGCGTCGCCGCGACGCTCTCGTTCAGATAGCCGTTCGCGTTCGGATTCGCGCCGGGCGCGATATTCGGATCGATCGACGAGAAGCCGTCGGTCTTCTCGCGCGAAACGTCGAGGCTGAAGGTCGTGCGGCCGTCCTTGTCGAGCGCGCCGTTCACGCCCGCCGATTGCCGCTGCGTGTGATAGCTGCCGTACTCGGCCTCGAAGTAAAAGCGCGGCGGATGCGGTTCGCCTTCCTTCGTGAAAATCTGCACGACGCCGCCGATCGCGTTCGAGCCATATAACGCCGATACATTGCCGTTCACGACTTCGACGCGCCCGATCTGATCGAGCATCAGTTGCGAGAGCTGCGCCGCGCCGAGCGACGCCGATTCGACGCGCACGCCATCGATCAGCACGAGCGATTGCGACGACGCCGCGCCGCGTATGTAGAGACCCGACGTCGCGCCCGGTCCGCCGTTGCGCGTGATCTGCACGCCGGGCGCGAGCGCGACGAGGCCGAGCGCGTCGTCGGCGTTGGCATCGGCGATATCTTGCTCGTCGAACACCGATGTCTGCGGGATCGATGCGGCGAGCGGTTGCGGTGTGCGCGCCGCGGTGACGACGACAGGAGCAAGCGTTTGCGAGGGGTCGTCGGCGGCGTGCGCGGCGCCGGCGAGCGACAAGGCGATGACCGCGGCGACGAGCGCGGCCTGGGGCAAAACCATGAGTGAAGTGTCCGTTTCGCGTGAGCGCGACCCCGCTCCCCGCGAGGACGTTGCGCGACGAACGCACCGCGCAATGAGCGCCGATGCGTCGAACTCTGGCCGGTATCCGGGCTGGCGACGAATCGTCTCGCCTTCCCGCGCATCATGCGCAGTGGCGTCGACACGTTTCTTGCAGTCACGTCCGTGCGATGAAATTCGACACGTTCGCGCCGCGAAACGCGCATGAGACGACTTGCAACTTGCGTTGCGGTCGCTTACCGTTGCGGGGGCAGCACAGGTTGGCTCGTCCCGGTTCGTCCCGAGTCGGACTTCGGAGACTTCGCTCCCTGTTTCCCGTTTGATTGCATCCGCGAGAATCGCGTATGCGAGCACCAAAAGTGCGGCAAGTGTAGGAGCGCGGGTTGGGGCCGTCAAGAAAACGGCTCGGGCAGTTTGGCGCGGCGCATGACGAATCAAACGAGAATCGGCCGGCCTGTCCTCATGGGCGATCACCGTCGCTCGCGTTTTCTGCACACGAATGCATGACGACATGCGCTTGATTCGAAGGATTAAGCGCGAGATCGCATGTTGTTACGTCTCGAAACGAGACATTTATCGGAAGCTCCGTTGAACCGCGCTAAAATGCGAGGTCTTTAGAGGACGCAGCACATGCTCAACGAACTCGAATCACTGTCAGGAAATATCGGCCGGCTGATCCAGATCAGCGAGCGCCACAATCAGGCGCGTCAGGCGCTGCAGGAACAACTCGAACAACTCCGCGCCGATTACGCGAACGTGCAGGCCGAACTCGAGCACGTGCGCGAAGAGCGTGACACGCTGCAATCCGAACGCGATTCACTGTCCGCGAAAATCGACGACGCGCAAGTGCGACTCAACGCGATTCTCGAAAAGCTGCCGCGCGCGAAGTCCGGGCAACATGCCGAGTCCGACAATCAACTCGATCTCCTCGAAGCCGATTCCCAGGAAGCACACGAAACGGAATTGCACGGCGAGCATCATCAAGGAGAGAAGGCATGACGACCACGCAGATCGAAGTTTCCATTCTCGGGCAGCCGTATCGCCTCGCGTGCTCGCCGGAAACGGAAGCCGCACTGCGCGAAGCGGTCGCGCGCGTCGACGCCGAAATGAACAAGGTGCGCAATGCAAGCAGCGTGCGCGGCACGGATCGCATCGCGGTAATGGCGGCGCTTTCGCTGGCGTCGGAATTGCTTAAGCTGCAGGACAGCGTGCGTCACGGCGAGGCCTTCCCCGCCGAGGAAATCCGCCGCACGATGCATTCGATGAACGACCAGCTCGGCGCCGTCATCGCGCAATACGAAGCGCAGTGAGTCGTCAGCGCGCCGAGTCAATCAGCGCGCAATGTCGATCGAAAAAAGAAACCGCCGAATCGTGGCGAAGAGGCTGCACAAGGCAAACGATTGGTGTAGAGTGACGGTTCCCTGCCTGGTACGCCAAGGTCATATATTCCTTGAACCAATGCTACATTGGCACGGTTGCGGAACCTTGCAGCACGGGCGCGCGCGTCGCTAGTCCGATGTACCCGAAGTGTTGCTTACCGCGACCAATCTTGAACCCAGGTTCAGGATGCCGGCCTAGCGGCCGTGGCGGGGACCCCATTCAAGAAACGGCATCGGTTTGACCGATGCCGTTTTCATTTGCATCGTCGAATCTGCATAGCGAACAATCATGCGCTACTGGCTGATGAAGTCCGAACCGGACGAAGCGAGCATCGATCATCTCGCGCACGCGCCAAAGAAAACCCTGCCGTGGACGGGCGTGCGCAACTATCAGGCGCGCAACTTCATGCGCGATCAGATGCAGGTCGGCGACGGCGTGCTCTTCTATCATTCGAGCTGTCCGGAGCCGGGCATCGCGGGCATCGCGAAAGTGTGCTCGACGGCGTATCCCGATCCCACGCAGTTCGATCCGAAGAGCGATTACTACGATCCGAAATCCACGCAGGAGACGCCGCGCTGGATGCTCGTCGACGTCAAGTTCGTGAAGAAGACGCCGCTCGTTCCGCTCGCCGCATTGCGCGAGCATGAAGCGCTCGCGGACATGCAGGTGCTCGCGCGCGGCAACCGGCTGTCGATCACGCCGGTGACCGAAGCGCAGTGGCGATATATTACCGAGCAACTCGTCTAACGAGGAACTTACGACACGAAGGCCGCGCCTAAATCCCGTCGCGAATCACGCGATATCCCGCGTTCGGAGTCCTTCGATGATCAACAAGAAAACCGCTGCCGCGCTCGCGCTTCTCGCGATGTCGGGCGCAGCGTTCACGCTCTCTCAAACGGCCGCCGCGCAAACGGTGATCGCCCAGCCGCAGCCTTCGGGCGTGCTGTCTCTTTCGGCGCAGGCGAGCGCGCAAGTGCCGCAGGATGTCGTCAACATCACGCTCTTCTACGAGCAGGAAGCGGCCGATCCTTCATCGCTCACGAGCACGCTCAATCAGCGCGCCGAGGCTGCGCTGCGCGAAGCCAAGGGCGTCGACGGCGTCACCGCGAAGAGCGGCTCGTTCACCGTGTATCCGTCGACGGATCGCGACGGCAAGATTTCCGCGTGGCGCGGCCGCACGGAAGTCGTGCTCGAATCGCACGACTTCGCGGCGGCGTCGAAGCTCGCGGGCAAGATGAGCTCGTCGATGCAAGTGGGCAGCGTCTCGTTTTCGCTCTCGCCCGAGGCGCAGCGCGCGGCCGAGCAGAAGCTCGTCACGCAGGCCATCGATTCGTTCCGCAAGCAGGCGCAAACCGCCGCGCAAGGCTTCGGCTACAGCAATTTCACGATTCGGGAAGTGAACGTCGGGCACAGCGGCGTGCAGCCGCGTCCGGTCATGATGATGCAATCGCGTGCAATAAGCGGCGATGCGAAGATAGCCGCGCCCATCGCGATGGAAGCCGGCACGACGACGGTGACCGTCGACGTGTCGGGTTCGGTGCAGATGGGGCGTTAATTACGTTCTTGCAGGCTCGGGCGGCAGGCGCAGATTGCGCTTGTACGCCCAGATCATCATGATGACGCCCGCGACGATCATCGGCAGCGAGAGCCATTGGCCCATCGAGAGGCCGAGCGCGAGCAGGCCGAGATAATCGTCCGGCTCACGCGCGAATTCCACGGTGAAGCGCGCGAGTCCATAACCGATGAGGAACAGCGCGGAGATCGCGCCCACAGGCCGCTGCTTGCGCGAGAACGTCCAGATCACGACGAACAGCACGAGCCCTTCGAGCGCGATCTCGTACAACTGCGACGGATGACGCGGCAGCATGTGATAGCGCTGGAAAATTTCCGTGAGATGGTACTGCGCGTCGAGTTGCGGATTCTTCGCGAGCCAGACGGCGTCGTCGTTGGTCGAGCTCTGGAAGAGCATCGCCCACGGCGCGTTCGGATCGGTCACGCGGCCCCACAGTTCGCCGTTGATGAAGTTGCCGAGACGCCCCGCCGCGAGACCGAGCGGCACCATCGGCGCGACGAAATCCGTCACCTGCAGCCACGTGCGCTTGCGGTGATACGCGAACAGCACCATCGCGAGCGTCACGCCGAGAAAGCCGCCGTGAAACGACATCCCGCCTTCCCAGACCTTGAAGATATCGAGCGGATGCGTCGCGTAATAGCTCGCCTTGTAGAAGACCACGTAGCCGATGCGCCCGCCGAGAATCGTGCCGAGCACGCCGTAGAACAGCATGTCGTCGATGTCCTTCACGGTCCAGCCTTGCGCCGACACGTAAGGCAGGCGCAGCCGCAGCCGGCCGATGACGATGGCCGAGACGAACGCCACCAGATACATGAGGCCGTACCAGCGCACGGCGAGCGGTCCGAGATGAATCGCGACGGGATCGAAATTGGGATGTATGAGCATTCTGATGTGGGAGCTTGAGCGAACTACAAGGGCGAATCATACAGAACCGGCGCTTTCGGCCCGCAACAGGACGATCTCGATGAAACCGGCGAGCACCGGACTCACTTCCGCCGCGCGCCATACGAGACCGGTTTCGACAAGCATTTCCGGCGCGTTCAGCGGGCGCAGCGGACGATACACCACGCCCGTGCGCCGCAAATGACGCAGCGATTGCGGCACGAGCGCGACGCCCATTCCGGCGGACACTAGGCTCACGATGGTCTGCATCTGAATGGCCTCCTGCCCGATGCGCGGCGTGAGGCCGGCCGCGCCGTAGCAGCCCATGATGATGTCATACAAACCCGGCGCGAGACGCCTCGGAAAGACGACGAGCGGCGCGGCGGCGAGCGCGTGCAGATCGACGGGCGTGTCCTCGCCCGAATCCAGTTCTTCGGACTGTTTCTCCGACATCGCGATCATCAGCGGCTCGCGCGCGATCGGCACATACTCGAGCGATGTCGCGTAACGCGGCGGAAGCGGCGGGATCACGAGACCGGCATCGATGCGTCCGGCGACGAGTTCCTCGATCTGCACGTCGCTCGTCGCTTCGGTCAGTTGCAGCCGCACGCCCGGATAGCGCGCGCCGAAATCGCGCAACAGCGCCGGCAGGAGACCGTAATCGGCGGTGGAGACGAACGCGAGCGACAGCACGCCCGCCTCGCCGCGCGCGAGCGATTGCGCGAGCGGACGCAGCGCATCGGCGGATGCGAGCAGGCGGCGTACTTCCGGCAGCAGATCCTTGCCGACGGGCGTCAGTTCGACGGTCCGTTTCGTGCGCACGAAGAGCGCGACGCCGAGCGCGTCTTCCAGCGCGCGGATCGCCTGCGAGAGCGGCGGCTGCGTCATCGCGAGACGCGCGGCGGCGCGGCCGAAGTGCATCTCCTCGGCGACCGTCACGAAATAGCGCAACAGGCGTAAGTCCATCGATATGTTTTGCGACCTAATAAGCCTTGAATAATATATTGGACAGAGACATCGACGAAGTTGCATTCTCTCCGGACTAGACCAAAAAGTCCCCATCAGGAGCCCATCATGGCCTTCAATCGCCGCTCGAAGCACATCACCCAGGGCGTCGCGCGCTCGCCCAATCGTTCGATGTATTACGCGCTCGGCTACAAGGAAGCAGACTTCGACAAGCCGATGATCGGCGTCGCGAACGGGCACTCGACCATCACGCCGTGCAACGCGGGCCTGCAGCGCCTCGCGGATGCCGCCGTCGAATCGATCAGGAAATCCGACGCGAACCCGCAGATTTTCGGCACGCCGACGATCTCCGACGGCATGTCGATGGGCACGGAAGGCATGAAGTACTCGCTCGTGTCGCGCGAGGTGATCGCGGACTGCGTCGAGACCGCCGTGCAGGGCCAGTGGATGGACGGCGTCGTCGTGATCGGCGGCTGCGACAAGAACATGCCGGGCGGCATGATCGGCATGGCGCGCATGAACGTGCCGTCGATCTACGTGTACGGCGGCACGATCCGCCCCGGCAACTGGAAGGGCAAGGACTTGACGATCGTGTCGTCGTTCGAGGCGGTCGGCGAATTCACGGCGGGCCGCATGTCGGAAGAGGATTTCAAGGGCGTCGAAAAGAACGCGTGCCCGACGACCGGCTCGTGCGGCGGCATGTACACGGCGAACACGATGAGTTCGTCGTTCGAGGCGCTCGGCATGTCGCTGATGTATTCGTCGACGATGGCGAATCCGGATCAGGAAAAGGTCGACTCCGCCGCGGAATCGGCGCGCGTGCTCGTCGAGGCGGTGAAGAAGGATTTGAAGCCGCGCGACATCATCACCAAGAAGTCGATCGAAAACGCGGTCGCGCTCATCATGGCGACGGGCGGCTCGACCAACGCCGTGCTGCACTATCTGGCGATCGCGCACGCAGCGGAAGTCGAATGGAGCATCGACGACTTCGAGCGCATGCGCAAGAAAGTGCCCGTCATCTGCGATCTGAAGCCGTCGGGACAGTACGTTGCCACCGATTTGCACAAGGCCGGCGGCATCCCGCAAGTGCTGAAGATTCTGCTCGACGCGGGCCTTCTTCATGGCGACTGCATGACGATCACCGGGCGCACCATCGCGGAAGAACTGAAGGACGTGCCGGGCAAGCCGCGCGCGGATCAGAAGGTGATCTTTCCGATCGAGCAGGCGCTCTACAAGGAAGGGCATCTGGCGATCCTGCGCGGCAATCTCGCGGAGGACGGCGCGGTCGCGAAGATCACCGGCCTGAAGAATCCGGTCATCACCGGCCCCGCGCGCGTGTTCGACGACGAGCAAAGCGCGATGGACGCCATTCTCGCCGACAAGATCAAGGCCGGCGACATTCTCGTGCTGCGCTATCTCGGCCCGGTCGGCGGGCCGGGCATGCCGGAGATGCTCGCGCCGACATCGGCGATCATCGGCAAGGGGCTGGGAGAATCGGTCGGCTTCATCACCGACGGGCGCTTCTCGGGCGGCACGTGGGGCATGGTGGTCGGCCATGTCGCGCCGGAAGCGTACGCGGGCGGCACGATCGCGCTCGTGCAGGAAGGCGATTCGATCACCATCGACGCTCACAAGCTGCTCCTGCAACTGAACGTGGACGATGCGGAACTCGCGCGCCGCCGCGCCGCGTGGAAACAGCCCGCGCCGAAGTACACGCGCGGCGTGCTGGCGAAGTTCGCGGCGCTTGCGCAGCCGGCGAACAAGGGCGCGGTGACGGGGTGACTTCGCGGTGAAAAAAGGGGCGCACATGCGCCCCTTTTGCGTGCCTGTCCCTGCGCTACTACGCGCTCATTCGCCCCGCTGGCGACGCAACTCGTCCTCCACCGCGTCGCGCACCCACTCGCTCATCCGGCCTTCGAGCGCCATCGCGACTTCGCGCGTGATCGCGGAAACAAGTTGCGTCGATTGCTCGCGCAGCACTTCGCGGCAGCGGTCTTCGATCAGCGCGCGGGCATCGCCCGTCAGGAAGCTCGTGAAGCGGCCGCGCAGCCGCTCGGCGATGCGCTCCGCGTCGTATTCGATCGCGGCTTCATCGTCGGACGGCGCGCGCGCGTATTCCGGCCTGCCGGGCACGACGACATCGGTCAGAACGGGGATGGACGAATCGAACGATTCGGGCTTGTCGGTCATATGGGTGGTCTCCTCTATTACTGCGAGCGTAGCGCGCGAAACCCGCGCCCTCTGTGCGCTCAACCGCCCTGATTGTGCGTCTCGATGACATACCCGCGATCGCGATAGAAGCGATATCGCTCGCGCCCCGCGGCGAGTTCATCGCCCTCGCTGCCGACGATCTCCACGAGCCGCTCGAAGCGCGCGAACTGCGCGGGCATCGGCGCGCCGAGATTCACGAGCACCCGATGATGCGGCGCGTCGTCCAGATCCGACGTGAGCACGACGGGCGTGTCGTTCGCGAGCGGACTCTTCGCCATGCAATGCGGCACGAATTCGAGCGGCTGGAAGGTCCACAACTGCTCGTCGAAGGCGGCGAGGCGCTGCGGTTCGGCGAGCACGACGAGCGGCGTGCCGCTCAGATACGCCTTGCGCGCGAGGCGGCAGGCGTACGCGAGCGGATCGCCGACGTTCGTATGAAAATCGATGCGCGTCATGCCTGCTTCAGGCGCCCGCGCGATCGATCAGGAACTGCGAGAGCAGCGGCACGGGACGGCCCGTCGCGCCCTTCGCGGCGCCGCTCTTCCACGCAGTTCCGGCGATGTCGAGGTGCGCCCACGGATAAGCCGTCGCGAAGCGCGACAGGAAGCACGCCGCCGTCACGCTGCCCGCCGGACGTCCGCCGATGTTCGCGACATCCGCGAAATTCGACTTGAGCTGATCCTGATATTCGTCGTCGAGAGGCAGGCGCCACGCCGGATCGACCGCCTCGCGCGATGCGTCGAGCAGTTCGCCCGCGAGCGCATCGTCCTTCGAGAAAAGACCCGTGTTGTGATGGCCCAGCGCGATGATGCACGCGCCCGTCAACGTCGCGATATCGACCACGGCGGCGGGCTTGAAGCGCTCCGCATAGGTCAGCGCGTCGCACAGGATCAGGCGGCCTTCGGCGTCGGTGTTGAGGACTTCGATCGTCGTGCCGTTCATCGCGGTGATGATGTCGCCCGGCTTCACCGCGTTGCCCGCGGGCATGTTCTCGCAGGTCGGGATCACGCCGATCACGTTGAGCTTCAGGCCCATTTCGGCGACGGCGCGCATCGTGCCGAACACGGAGCCCGCGCCGCACATGTCGTATTTCATCTCGTCCATTGCCTCGCCCGGCTTGATCGAGATGCCGCCCGAATCGAACGTGATGCCCTTGCCGACCAAAACGATGGGCGCGTTCTTGCCCTTCGCGGACGCGCCCGCGCCCTGGTAATGCATGACGATGAACTGCGGCGGCTCGACCGAACCCTTCGCGACCGACAGGAACGAGCCCATGTTGAGCGCTTCGATCTGCTTCTGGCCGAGCACTTCGACCTTCAGCTTGAAATCGCGGCCGAGCTTCTTCGCGGTCTGTCCGAGATAGCTCGGCGTGCAGACGTTGGGCGGCAGATTGCCGAGATCGCGCGTGAGGTCCATGCCGTTCGCGATCGCGACGCCCTGCTTCACCGCGGCCTTGGCGGCTTTCTCGTCGGCGGAATCGATGCTGAACACGATCTTCTTGAGCGAGCGCGCGCCGTCGTCGGGCTTGCTCTTCATCTGCGTGAACTTGTAGGTCAGTTCGCGCAGCGCGAGGATCGCGGCGCGCACGGCCCAGTCGCCGGTGCGTTCCTGGATCGGCAATTGCGCGAGCGTGAAGGTCGCCTGGCCGATCTTCGAGCCGAGCACGACGCGCCATGCCGCGCGCGCGGCTTCGCCATAGGCTTTCTGGTTGAAGGCGTCCTGCTTGCCGAGACCGACCAGCAACACACGCGATGCGCCGATGCCGGTGACTTCGGGCACCATCAGGGTCGTGCCCGCGCGGCCGCTCATGTCGCCGGCTTTCACGACGCGCGAGATGAGGCCTTTGGTCGCAACGTCCATGTCGCGTGCGGCGCCCGTGAGCGTCTGTGCTTCGAAGATGCCGAGCACGATGACATCCGACTTCCCGGTAAGGAAACCATTTGCCTCGCCTTTGCTCCAATCACAGGCTTTTATGCTAAAGTCCATCGCGCTTATCCTCGGATAAAATCTAGGCTGAAGGATGAAAGCCGCAATTATCCGCTATTTTTTCCGCGGCGGTCACAGGCGGGCGGCGTGAGGGTAAGCGAATACCCTTCCCGTAAGCCACGAGATGCGTGCATGATTCCGCATCGCCGCCGGCTCCAAGCAAAAATTCAATGATCTTCGAACGCTCCCTGCAGCGCGAACTCGCGTATACGGCCGGCGCCGTGTTCATGGTGCTGCTCACGATCATGCTCACGACGATGATGATCCGCATCGTCGGCTTCGCGGCGCAAGGTCAGATCGACCCGAAAGACGTCGTCGTGCTGATCGGGCTCACTGTCATCGGCTATCTCGCGGTCATGCTGATCGTGACGCTGTTCGTCTCGATTCTCTTCGTGCTCACGCGCTGGTATCGCGACTCGGAAATGGTCGTGTGGCTCGCGTCGGGCGTCAGTCAGACGCAGCTCATCAAGCCGATCGCCGTGTTCTCCACGCCGATCATCATCCTCATCATGTTCTTCGCGTTCGTCGGCTGGCCGTGGTCGAACCAGCAGAGCAAGCTCATCAAGCAGCGCTTTCAGCAGCGCGATGAAGTGTCGCTGCTCGCGCCGGGACAGTTCCGCGAATCGCCGTCGAGCCACCGCGTGTTCTTCATCGAGAAGATGTCGCCGGATCAGGGGCACGTCGAGAACGTGTTCGTCACGAGCACCGAAGGCGGCAAGGTCAACGTGATCGTCTCGAAGAACGGTCATACCGAAACGCGTCCCGACGGCGACCGCTTCATCGTGCTCGACAACGGCCGCCGCTACGACGGCGAGCCCGGCCAGCCGAGCTTCCGCATCATGGAGTTCGAGCGCTACGGTGTGAAGATCATGAGTCACCAGTTCGTGAATACGCCGACCACGACGGGCATTTCCACGCCCGATCTGCTCGCCAGTCCGACCAACGAAAATCTCGCCGAATTCGCGTGGCGCGCGGGTCTGCCGCTCATCGCCATCAATCTGATGTTGCTCGCCATTCCACTTTCGTATCAGAACCCGCGCCGCAGCCGCACGATCAATCTCGTGATGGCCGTGCTGATCTACCTCACGTATTCGAACCTGCTGAACGTCGTGCAGTCGTGGATCGAACAGGGCAAGCTGTCGTTCGGCGTGGGCATCGTCGGGCTGCACATCGCCGTCGGGGCGCTCGTCGCGTTCATCTTCTGGCTGCGGATTCGCAACCGGCCGCTCTTCAAGTTCCCCTCGTTGTCGAAGGGGGCCTGACGCGATGCGCATCTACGAACGATACTTCGCGCGCCAGATCTATCTCGCGTTCATCTTCATCCTGTTCGCGTTCTCGGGCCTGTTCTTCTTCTTCGACCTGATCAACGAGCTGAACACGGTCGGGCACGGCAACTACAGGTTCACGCTCGCGGTGCTGCGCGTCGGGCTGCAAACGCCTTCGCGCTTCTACGAGATCATTCCCGTCGCCGCGCTCATTTCGGCCATCTACGTGTTCGCGCAGATGGCGGCGGCTTCGGAGTTCACGATCTTCCGCGTGTCGGGGCTCTCGACCGGCGCCGCGCTGCGCTCGCTCCTGAAGATCGGCGTTCCGCTCGTGCTCATCACGTATCTCATCGGCGAAGTGATCGGGCCGTACACGGACCAGTTGTCCGAGCGCGTGCGGCTGGAGGCGCTCGGGTCGTCGGTGTCGTCGAACTTTCAGTCGGGCGTGTGGGTGAAGGACACGTTGACGGCGAAGGAGAACGGCGAGCAGGTCACGCGCTTCGTCAACGTCGGCACGCTGAATCCCGACACGACGATCGCCAACGTGCGCATCTACGAATTCGACTCGAAGTTTCGCCTGACGAACGTGCGCATCGCGAAGAGCGGCGTGTTCCAGCCGCCGGGTCACTGGAAACTCACGGGCGTGACGGACACGCAACTGAACGACGCGCCGCCGCAAGCGGCCAATCCCGGCGACACGCTGAACCCCGTCTATCGCGCGACGCAGACCACGCTGCCGGAATATTCGCTGCGCTCGGAACTGACGCCGCAGATTCTCTCGGTGCTGCTGGTGTCGCCGGATCGCATGTCGATGTTCAATCTGTTCCGCTATATCCAGCATCTGACGGAAAATCATCAGGACACGCAGCGGTATCAGATCGCGTTCTGGCGCAAGATTCTTTATCCGTTCGCAGTGTTCGTGATGCTGATCCTTTCGCTGCCGTTCGCGTATCTGCATACGCGCGCGGGCGTGGTCGGCATGAAGGTGTTCGGCGGCATCATGATCGGGATGAGCTTTCAGCTCTTCAATACGCTGTTCTCGCATATCGGCAATCTGAACACGTGGCCCGCGCCGATCACCGCGGCGGCGCCCGCCCTCGCCTATCTCGCGATCGGGCTGGTGGGCCTGAAGTGGGTCGAGCGGCACTGACGTTTCTTCCGGGGAGCGCGCGATGAAGACGCACGGCATCATCCTGTTCGGTCACGGCGCGCGCGATCCGCGCTGGGCCGAGCCGTTCGAGCGGCTTGCCGCGAAGCTGCGCGGCGCGCGCGGCGGACCGGTTTCGCTGGCGTTTCTGGAGTTGATGTCGCCGGATTTGCCCACGGCGGTTGCCCAGCTCGCCGCCGACGGCTGCGATGCGATTACCGTCGTGCCCGTATTCTTCGGGCAAGGCGGGCATGTGCGGCGCGATCTGCCCGAGGTCGTCGAGAAGTGCCGGGCGGCAAATCCGGATGTCGTCATTTCCTGCGCGACGGCCGTCGGAGAGGACGATGCGGTGCTGGATGCGGTGGCCGAGTATTGTTTGCGGCAGGTGAGCCGATAGCTCATCGCTGGCCGTTCGGCCGAATGGCACCACGCGACTCGAACGCATATACTTGGATATACATTCCCGTATATCCGGTCGAGTACCGCATGAACCTGCTCATCTCCAAATGGGGCAATAGCCTCGCAGTACGCATCCCCGCCGACTATCTGCGGCACACGGGCCTTTCCGAGGGCGACCAGGTGCAGGCCAGCCTCACGGCAGACGGCGGAATCTGCCTCCGTGCCGCCAAATGGGACCGTCGAGCGTTTGCGGAAGAATTGGCCGAAACGCGCGACGCCATGCCGATGACCGATTCCGTTATCGATGAACTCCGCAGGGGCGCGCGCTACTGATGATTTACGTCGATACGAGCGTACTGGTCGCGTTGTGCGTTCGCGAACGCATGACCGCCGCCGTTTCGCTCTGGTACGCATCCGTCAAGGACGAACTAATTTCCGGAGTGTGGTGCGTCACCGAGTTTGCCAGTGCGCTCGGCATCAAGCGGCGAAGCGGACAGATGACCGAAGCGCAATCTGATTTCGCGTGGCGCAGCTTCGAACGAATGTGCGGAAACGATCTGCAACTCGCGCCGATCGAACCGCCGGTGTTCCATCAAGCGGCCATGCTCACACTCGACGCATCAACCGGACTGCGTGCGGGAGACGCGCTTCATCTCGCGACGGCACTGGACCGCAAGGCCAGGACGATCGCGACGCTCGATGTCGTCCTGGCGGCCAATTCAAGAAAGAGGAAGATCAGGCTCGTCGACTTTAAAGTCTGAGATATTTCAGCAAGCACCCACACCGCCCAAAGGCTTTGCGGAATGCAAAAAACTGAATCACCGTTGCCTTAAAAACGATAAAGCGCACCGTCTCCGATGCGCTCTTCGCTTTTCCCCGGTCGAACCGGCGTCACGCCGCCGCCTGCATCCCCTTGAGATGCACCTTCGGTTTCACGGCCGCCCGTTCGCGAAACGCCTCGCCGATCATCAGCAAACTCGGCTGCGACGCGTCCAGCCATTCCTGCGCCTCGCCCAGCGCCATGCGCGCGAGCGTCAACGTCAACGTGCGCTCACGCGGCGTGCTGCACGCTTCGACGATCGCCACCGGCGTCGAGCCCGGACGGCCCGCATCGATAAGCTGTTGCGCGATATCCGGCGCGCTGTCGCGGCCCATGTAGAACACGAGCGAATCCGCCTGTGCCTGCTCGCGGATTTCGTCGCTGTCTGCGGCGCGCGAATGAGTCGCCAGTGCAACGCTGCGCGCCACGCCGCGCAAGGTCAGCGAGCGCTTGAGCGTCGCGGCGCTCGCGAGCGCCGCCGTGATGCCCGGCACCACTTCGAACTCGATGCCCGCCGCTTCGAGCGCGCGCATTTCCTCGTCGGCGCGGCCGAAGAGCATCGGATCGCCGCCCTTCAGACGCACGACGACGCCATGCTCCAGCGCCGCATCGACAATCTGCTTGTTGATGAAGTGCTGAGCCGTCGAACGCTGTCCGCAGCGCTTGCCGACGGCGATCTTCTTCGCGTTCGGCGCGTAGTCGAGCATCGCCGGCTCGACGAGCGCGTCGTGCAGAACGACATCCGCCTGTTCGAGCAAACGCATGCCGCGCACGGTGATGAGATCCGCCGCGCCCGGCCCCGCTCCGATCAGATAGACCTTACCCATACGCTTGTCCGTCGATATTAGCCAGCAACCGCACGAATCATACCGGCCGCGACCGTGTGATGCGTCGCCTCGTCGATCAACACGAACGCGCCGGTGCCCTGATGCGTATCGTACTCGTCCGCGACGATCGGCTTTTGCAACGTGAGCGCCACGCGGCCGATATCGTTCATCGCGAGCGTGGTGCGATCGACCGAATGCGACAGCGTATGCACATCCAGCACCTGCTTCACCGCGCCGATGCGCGCGAACACCGTGTTGGTCGTCTGCTTCAGCAGATACTTGCGCTGCGGCGAGAGCGGCTCTTCGTCGAACCAGCAGAGGTCCGCTTCGAGCTTCTTCGCCGGCTCGACCTTCTGGGACGCCGGCACGAAGGTATCGCCGCGCGACACGTCTACATCTTCCGTCAGGCGAATCGTCACCGTCTGGCCCGCGAACGCGCGATCCACCGGCGCCACGCCGCCCGGCACCGGCGCGATGATCTCGGCGACGGTCGCTTCGCGATGAGCCGGCAGCACGACGATCGCATCGCCGACGCGCACTTCGCCCGCCTCGACGCGGCCCATGTAGCCGCGGAAGTCGTCGGCCTGCGAACCGTCCTGACGCGCGACCCACTGCACCGGGAAGCGCAGCGCCTGATCGTTCGGCTGCGCGACCGGCAGCGATTCGAGCAGATCGAGCAGCGGCTCGCCCGCGTACCACGGCATGCGCTCGCTCGCCGTCACGATGTTGTCGCCCTTCAGCGCCGACACCGGCACGAAGCGCACGTTCGACAGACCGAGTTGCTGCGCGAGCGTGACATACGCATCGCGGATCTCGTTGAAACGCGCTTCGCTGTAATCGACCAGATCCATCTTGTTGATCGCGACGATCGCGTGCTGCAAACCGAGCAGCTTGACGATCGCGCTGTGGCGCTTCGTCTGCGGCAGCAGTTGCGCGACGCCGTTCTCGAAGGTGACGCGCGTCGCGTCGACGAGAATGATCGCGGCATGCGCCGTCGATGCGCCCGTCACCATGTTGCGCGTGTACTGCTCGTGGCCCGGCGTGTCGGCGATGATGAACTTGCGCTTGGCGGTCGCGAAATAGCGATACGCGACGTCGATCGTGATGCCTTGTTCGCGCTCGGCTTCGAGGCCGTCGGTCAGCAGCGACAGATCGATTTCATCGCCGACGGTGCGCTTGTTCTTGGCGCGCGAAATCGCGGACAACTGATCCGACAGCACCGCCTTGCTGTCGTACAGCAGACGGCCGATCAGCGTGCTCTTGCCGTCGTCGACGCTGCCCGCCGTGATGAAGCGCAACACGCCCAGGTCTTCAGCTTGATAGATGCTCATGATTCGTGGATTCCGTAGGCGTTGCTTAGAAATAACCTTGCTTCTTGCGCTGTTCCATCGCGGCTTCGGATGCCTGATCGTCCATGCGCGTCGCGCCGCGTTCCGTGATTTCCGTCACGGCCGTTTCCGCGATGATCTTCTCGACGTCGTCGGCGTCGCTCGCGACCGGGCACGTGCAGCTAATGTCGCCGACCGTGCGGAAGCGCACCTGCGCGAGCTCGGCGGTCTCGCCCTCGCGCACCGGCGTCAGCGGCGTCACCGGCACGAGCAGGCCGTTGCGGCGCACGATCTCGCGCTCGTGCGCGTAGTAGATCGGCGGCAGTTCGAGCTTCTCGCGAGCGATGTATTGCCACACGTCGAGCTCGGTCCAGTTCGAGATCGGGAACACGCGCAGATGCTCGCCGTTGTGCAGACGCGCGTTGTAGATGCTCCACAGTTCCGGGCGCTGCGCCTTCGGATCCCACTGGCCGAATTCGTCGCGGAACGAGAAGATGCGCTCCTTCGCGCGCGCCTTCTCTTCGTCGCGGCGCGCACCGCCGATCATCGCCGTGTAGCCGTATTCCTCGATGGTTTCGAGCAGCGTCACCGCTTGCGCGGCGTTGCGCGAATCCGTTTCGCGGCGCAGGCGCACGGTGCCTTTTCTGATCGAATCTTCCACATGACCGACGACGAGTTCCGCGCCGATTTCCGCGGCGCGGGCGTCACGGAAGTCGATCACTTCCTGAAAGTTGTGGCCCGTGTCGATGTGAACCAGCGGAAACGGCAGCGTCGTCTTGCGATTGCCGCCGAGGCCGAACGCCTTCAACGCGAGCGCCAGCACGACGACCGAATCCTTGCCGCCCGAAAACAGCAGCGCGGGCTTGCTGCATTCCGCGACGAGTTCGCGAATGATGTGAATCGACTCGGCTTCGAGCCAGTCCAGGTGATCCATGCGGGTCGCCTTGTTGGCGATCGGTGCGGTGACGGTTGAGTCGAGCGTCGTGCTCATGTTCGTCGATCCTTTTCTTGGCGATCTTTCGTCGAAGACCGCGTTCAGTGACTGGGTTTGCAGCGGCGTCTTACGCACCTTGAATCGCCGAGCTCGGAGCTTCTTCGACGATCTTGATGTTCGTGATGTGCAGGCCGCATTCCTTCGTATCGCGCGATTCCCACCACCAGCGGCCCGCCCGGCTGTCTTCGCCGGGGCGCACGGCGCGCGTGCACGGCTCGCAGCCGATGCTCGGATAGCCGCGCGCATGCAGCGGATTCACCGGGACATCGAAGGCTTTCAGGTAATCCCACACATCGGTTTCGGTCCAGTCCGCGAGCGGATTGAACTTCGCGATGCCGCGCGGCGCGTCGTGCTCTTCCTCGTGCAGCTCGGCGCGCGTCACCGACTGCTCGCGACGCTGGCCCGTCACCCACGCGGACACGTCCGACAGCGCGCGATCGAGCGGCTCGACCTTGCGGATATGGCAGCAGCGCTTGCGCAAATCGATGCTTTCGTAGAACGCGTTCAGGCCGTGATCGCGCACGTATTCATCGACGGCGTCCTGCTGCGGATGAAACTGCTCGATGTCATAGCCGTAGCGTGCCTTCACGGTGTCGAGCATGCCGAGCGTTTCCGCGTGCAGACGGCCCGTGTTCAGCGAAAAGATGCCGATCGCAACGGCGCGCGAAAGAATCGCGTGCGTGAGCACCATGTCTTCGGCGGCGAGGCTGCTGGCTAGCTTGACGCGCGAGTGGCGCGCCGCGATCGAATCGAGCAGCGCATCCAGGCGTTCAATCTTGGCTTGCAATTCCGGGTTCATGCCTCAGGCTCCGAGCGCTGCGACGAGCGCCGCGCGGCGGCGGAACAGCGGTTCGAGGTTGTCGGTCGCGCCCTGATACAGCTCGGTGAACTCGTTGAACGCGTTCAGCGCGTCGTTGATGTCCTTGTCCGCGCGCACGGCGAACGCATCGAAGCCGCAACGCGAATGGAACAGCACCTGATCGCGCAGCACGTCGCCGATGGCGCGCAGTTCGCCCGTCCATTGATAGCGCTCGCGCAGCAGGCGGCCGATGGAGAAGCCGCGGCCATCGCGAAACACCGGGAAGTCGACCGCGATCACGCAAAGCTGGCCGAAGTCCGGCGCGAGGTCGGCGGGTTCGTCGTCCGGCGCGAGCCACACGCCGATGTCTTCCTTCGCGCGCGTGGCGACGATCGCGGACTTGTGGTCCTTCCACAACGCGAACGGCACGATGATTTTGCCGGCGGGCAACGCATCGACGGCGGGCAGCGCGCCGTCTTCGGCGGCACGCACGACGATGAAATCGTCTTCGACGACAGCGCGGTTCTTGATGATCAACGTCATGTGCAAATCCTTAAGCGTGAGCCTGGCGCGATGCGTACACGCGCTCCTTGAACGGCGTCATGCCGATACGGCCGAACGTGTCGATGAAGCGCTCGCCTTCGATGCGGTTGCCGACGAAGGTGTCGATCACTTGCGCGATCACGTCGGGCATCTCTTCGGCCGAGAACGACGGGCCGATCACCTTGCCGAGATGCGCGCCGGTCGCGCCCGAGCTTTGTTCGCCGCCGAGCGTCACCTGATACCACTCCGAGCCGTCCTTATCGACGCCCAGAATGCCGATGTTGCCGACGTGGTGATGACCGCACGCGTTGATGCAGCCCGAAATGTTCAGCGACAGGTCGCCGAGATCGTGAACGTAGTCGAGATCGTTGAAACGGTCTTGAATGGCGAGCGCGATCGGGATCGACTTCGCGTTCGCGAGCGAGCAGAAGTCGCCGCCCGGGCACGCGATGATGTCCGTCAGAAGGCCGATGTTCGCGGTCGCGAAACCGAGCGCCTTCGCGCGTTCCCACACGGTGAACAGATCGCGCTTCTTCACGTTCGCGAGAATCAGGTTCTGCTCGTGCGACACGCGGATTTCGCCGAACGAGAACGCTTCGGCGAGTGCGGCGACGTCGTCCATCTGCTTGTCGGTGGCGTCGCCCGGCGCGATATGCCGCTGCTTGAGCGACAAAGTCACCGACGCGTAGCCCGGCACCTTGTGCGGACGCACGTTACGCTCGACCCAGCGCGAGAACGGCTTGTTCTCGATCAGATGCGTTTCATACGACGCGTCCGTGTCCGCGAGCTTTTCGTAGACCGGCGGCGCGAAGAACTTCGAGACGCGATCGACTTCTTCCTGCGTGATCGTCGACGGGCCGTCCTTCAGATGCTGCCACTCTTCCTCGACCTGCTTGCTGAACTTCTCCGGCGACAGCGCCTTCACGAGAATCTTGATGCGCGCCTTGTACATGTTGTCGCGGCGGCCGTAGCGGTTGTACACGCGCAGCACGGCTTCGCAGTACGTGATCAGGTGTTGCCACGGCAGATCGCGCTTGATGATCGCGCCGACGATCGGCGTGCGGCCGAGACCGCCGCCCGCGAGGATGTCCATCACGACTTCGCCCTGCGCGTTCTTCTTCAGATACACGCCGAGATCGTGGACCTGCACGGCCGCGCGGTCTTCCGCCGAGCCGTTCACGGCGATCTTGAACTTGCGCGGCAGCCACGCGAATTCCGGATGGAACGTCGACCACTGACGCATGATCTCCGCCCACGGACGCGGATCGACCTGCTCGTCGGGCGCGACGCCCGCGAATTGATCGGCGGTGATGTTGCGGATGCAGTTCCCCGAAGTCTGGATCGCGTGCATCTGCACGGAAGCCAGCTTGCGCAGGATTTCCGGCGTCTCTTCGAGTTCGACCCAGTTGAACTGGATGTTCGTGCGCGTCGAAAAGTGCCCGTAGCCGCGGTCGTGCTCGCGCGCGATGGTGGCGAGCATGCGGAGCTGGTCGCTGCGCAGGTTGCCGTACGGAATCGCGATGCGGTGCATGTACGCGTGACGCTGCATGTACAGGCCGTTTTGCAGACGCAGCGGACGAAACTCTTCTTCGCTCAACTCGCCCGACAGACGGCGGCGGACCTGGTCGGCGTACTGCGCGACACGTTCGTCGACGATGCGTTGGTCGATCTGATCGTATTGGTACATTCGGGGCCCCAAGTTCTTTTAAAGGCGCGGCGTCTCAGGTTACGTCGCGCGTCTCATCCATCGAATATCCATTGAGTCCGTGTCGCGAGCGTCGTTCAGACGGAACGCTCATTTGCTTATGACGGATAGAGATATGGATATTGGAAAAATTGGACTGATAGTAAAGAACCTGCTATATATTGCAAACGACTGAAAAATTACTTTGATATGCGGCTGGGTTATAAATGAATCTGCATCAGTTCCGCTTCGTGCGCGAGGCCGTCCGGCAGAACTTCAACCTGACGGAAGCCGCGAAGGCGCTGTATACATCGCAGCCGGGCGTCTCGAAGGCGATCATCGAGCTGGAAGACGAACTCGGCGTCGAAATCTTCACGCGGCACGGCAAGCGCGTGAGATCGCTGACGGAGCCGGGGCGCATCATTCTGGCGTCGGTCGAGAAAATATTGCAGGAAGTGGAAAGCCTGAAGCGCGTCGGCAAGGATTACGCGGCGCAGGATCAGGGCAATCTCGTCATCGCCGCCACGCACACGCAGGCGCGCTATTCGTTGCCGGCGGCGATCGCCGAGTTCAAGAAGCGCTTCCCGAAGGTTCACCTTTCGATTCTGCAAGGCAGCCCGACGCAGGTTGCCGAGATGGTGATTCACGATCAGGCGGATATCGCCATCGCGACCGAAGCGATCGGCAACTATAAGGAACTGGTGTCGCTGCCCTGCTTCCAGTGGCAGCACCTCGCCGTCGTGCTGCCGGATCATCCGCTGCTCGAACGCAAGACGCTCACGCTCGACGATCTCGCGCAATATCCGATCATCACCTACGAGGCTTCGTTCGCCGGGCGCACGAAGATCAATCAGGCGTTCGCCCGGCGCAACCTGACGCCGGATGTCGTGCTCGAGGCCATCGACGCGGACGTGATCAAGACTTACGTCGAACTGGGGCTCGGCGTCGGGATTCTCGCGGATATCGCGTTCAATCCGGAGCGCGACAAACATCTGCGCGCCATGCCGGTCGGCCATCTGTTCGGCACGAACGTCACGCGACTCGCGCTGAAACAGGGCGCGTATTTGCGCAGCTATGTGTATACGCTCGTCGAGTTGCTGTCGCCCTCGCTGAACCGCAAGCTGATCGAACAGGCGCTTTCCGGCGAACACGAGAGTTACGAGCTCTGAACAAAATGGCGGCGCTCGCTGCCTGAAAAAAATTCCCTCTCTTGGAGACCTTTCCGATGACGCTGTCGAAGTTCACGCGCCGGCTCGCCGCCGGCGTCGCCTTGTCCGTAATCGCGGCGGCCGCGCACGCGCAACTGAAGGTCGGCATCGACCTGTCGAGCACCGGCCCCGCCGCCGCGATCGGCATCACGAGCAAGAACGCGATGCTCATGTGGCCGAAGACCATCGCCGGGCAGAGCGCGGAGTACATCATTCTCGACGACGGCTCGGACCCCGGCGCGGCCGTGCGCAACATCCGCAAGCTCATCAGCGAGGACCATGTCGACGTGATCGTCGGGCCGAACATCACGCCGGCCGCGCTTGCCGCGCTCGATCCCGTCGCCGAATCCGAAACGCCGATGATCACGCTGATCGGCTCGGCTTCGGTCGTGGAGCCGCAGGAAGGCAAGAAGGTGTGGGCGTTCAAGATGGCGCAGACCGATCGCGCGATGGCCGACGTGATGACGCGCTACATGGCCAATCACGGCGTGAAGACGGTCGGTTTCATCGGTTTCGCCGACAGCTACGGCGATAGCTGGCTCAACGAGTTCACCAAGTTCGCCGATCTGCGTCATATCAGGATTGTCGCGAGCGAGCGCTTCAACCGGACCGATGCGAGCGTCACCGGCCAGATTCTCAAGCTGATGGCCGCGAAGCCGGACGCGGTGCTGATCGCGGGCGCGGGCACGCCGACGGTGCTGCCGCAACGCACGCTCGTCGAGCGCGGCTACAAGGGCGCGATCTATCAGACGCACGGCATCGCGACGCCCGAGTTCATCAAGCTCGGCGGCAAGGACGTCGAAGGCACGCTGTTCCCGACGCAGCCGGTGGTCGTCGCCCGGACGCTGCCGGCGGATCATCCGTCGAAAAAGGCGGCGCTCGCGTTCGTGAACGCCTACGAGGACAAGTACGGCAAGGGCTCGGTCACGCAATTCGCCGGCGATGCGGCGGGCGTCTATCCACGTCTGCAGGATGCGGTGACGCGTGCGCTCAAGGCGGGCAAGCCGGGCACGAAAGAGTTTCGCGTGGCGCTGCGCTCGGAACTGGAGCACGCGCATGAGCTCGTCGTGCCGAACGGCGTCGTGAATACGAGCGCGACGGATCACGTCGGACTGGATCAGCGCGCGAGCGTGATGGGCGTGATCAGGAACGGCGCGTTCACGTATCTTTCCCAGTAATTGTCGAGGCTGCCGTTGCTGCTTGCCGGCGGCGGCGTTTTCGGTCATAATCGCCGACTCGATTAGTTCGTTGCCGCGGTTTATTCCGGTGCGAGCCGATTCAGGCCCAGGTGGTGAAATTGGTAGACGCAGGGGACTCAAAATCCCCCGCCGCAAGGCGTGCCGGTTCGATTCCGGCCCTGGGCACCAGAATTTTGCAAAAGCCGCTCCATCGTGAGCGGCTTTTTTGCGTTTGGGGCGAGCGGATTCGGCGCTTTTTTGTACGCCCGGTCACGCAGCTCTACATTTCGCTCGCCCGGCGAAAACATGTAGTAGACCAAAACGCCGCGGCAACCTGCGCCTCTGTCGCCCGCGCAAACATTTGCGCGAAATATCGTCGGCATTTCTTCCCGCGTCCCGATTCGCGAATGTGCGCAATCGCGTAGACGCGTTTCACCGCGCGCCGCAAAAATGGCTGCATCGGCATTCGGAAACCCGGTGCGTGGGGCATCACGGGGATGCTCGCTCGCGCAGCACCCGCATTTCGGGTTGCTTAGGACTATCTCGATGTCGTGACCCGCTCGCGCGATGCGTCGAGCCATAACTCGAAGAAGGGTACGACATGAATCGACCTGAATACTCGCTGTCGCTCGACTCCGTCATCTGCAAGCGCTGCAACGCCGTCTCGCCAGCCGAGGAAGACACCTGCCCGTCCTGCGGCGCCGATCGTCAGGGCGCGATTTTCACGAGCCGCGCGGAACCGAGCGCGCCCGTGCCGGTGCCCGCGCAACTCGACATCCTCGATTGGGACGACAGCCACTGGCTGCAACGCTTCGTGCGCCGGAAGATGCTGACGTCGTATCCGAATTTCATCGAACCCGGCGAGGCGCAGGAGCAGCGGCGCAAGTCGGCACAGACGACCATCGCCGTGCTGATCGGCGGCGTAGTGGCGAGTATCGCGGTCGGCGCGTATTTCTATGCGCGTCTGGACGACAACGCGCCGCCGGTGAGCGACGACCCGGGCATCAGCGTCGCCGGATCTGTTCGCGACCGCGCATCCGCTGCGCCGGGCGCCGATGCTGCGCGGCATGCGTCGTTGATGCGGCCCAAAGTGGAATCGGCGAATGCGCAGGCCGTTGCGCCCGCATCGGCGACGGCGATCGCGAAGGCGAATCACGCGCGCGAAGAACACGTTGCCGCGCCGGTCGCACCGCGCGTCGAACCTCGCGTAGAGCCTCGCGTCGCCGCACCAGCGGCACACGTCGCGGCGAACTCGCCGTTGTCCAACGCCGCGTCATCGGTCAAACCGGCGACGCCGGCAACACCAACGGCACACGTCGCGGCGAATCCGCCGTCGTCCAACACCGCGTCATCGACCGCTATCGCCACGATGAGCGCTTCGGTCGCGGCCGCCGCGCCGTCGGTCAAACCCGCGACACCAACGGCACACGTCGCGGCGAACCCGCCGTCGTCCGACACCGCGTCATCGACCGCTATCGCCACGGCAAAGCCGACTGCCGCGCCGTCGATCAAACCGGCAACACCAACGGCACACGTCATGGCGAATCCGCCGTCGTCCAACACCGCGTCATCGACCGCCGTCACCACGGCAAAGCCGGCTGCCGCGCCGTCGATCAGACCGGCGACACTGCCAACCGCATCGGCACAGCAACCGGAACCCCGTGTGAGCACGACGCTGGCCGCGGCCGCTCCGGTCGCGGCAAAGCCGTCGACACAGACGCCCGCGCCCGTCGCGACGATCGCCTCCGTGGAAAAACCCGCCGCACATCCAGCGCCGCCGGCTCCGGAACCGCTTCCCCCGGCCGTGGCGCGAAGCATCGCGTCGATGCAACAAGCGCTCGCTGCCCGCGATCTGACGAGCGCGCGCCGTCACATGCGCGGCCTCTATGCGAGCGAGCCGCGCAGTCCGGAAATCCAGCAGCTCGCGGGCGAATTGTCGCGTCAGGAGCGTGCGCGCGACGGCGCAATGGCCACCGCCCGCGCCTGCGCCGCGAACATGGATCCGGCGTGCGCGCTGCGCAATGCGCGCCGCGCGGTGGCGCTCGACCCGCGCAACGGACAGACGCAGGCGACCCTGCGTCGTGCGCTCGCCGTGCAGAACGAGAGCAACACCGAATACTTCCGGCAAGCCAGCGGCATACCAAAGCCGATCGTCCCGACGATGACCTTCGACGGCCGCTGGACCGCCGGCTCGCGGCACCCCGCGATGTCGGGCGACGACGACGATTCGCGCTACACGCTCTTCGGCCTCGGCGTGCCGGCGGTATCGAAAGGACGGGGCGACGCGCACTGACACACATCGAAACAAACACCGGTTTGCGAACGGAATAAGCCACGAGGCGCATCCGTTTAGAGGTGACGAACGAACTGACGGCGCACCGCTGCCGAAGGAGTCACCATCATGCAAACCGGATTGTGGAGCCGCTTCGTCGTCTGCGCCGCGGCGCTCGTGACATTGACGGGCCTTGTATCGTGCGGCGGCTCGGACGACAACATGCCCGCGCCGACGCGCTTCAAGATGTCGATCGTCGTATCCGACGGCGCCGTGCCCGCGCCGCACACGGACCCGAACCTGAAGAACGGCTGGGGCGTCGCGTTCAATCCGAACGGCTTCGTGTGGGTCGCCAACAACGGCACGCAGACGGCCACGCTCTACGACGGCAACGGCGTCGTTCAATCGCTCGTCGTCTCGATTCCCGCGACCGCGGCCGGTCCGGCCAATCCCACCGGAATCGTCTTCAACAAAGGACCGGATCTCACGCTCGCGCGCAACGGCAAGTCGGGCGTCGCCGCGTTCATCTTCGCGGGCGAAGGCGGCTCGATCACCGCGTGGGCGCCCGCCGTCGACATGACGCACGCGTTCACCGCCGTCGATTCGAGCGCGTCCGGCGCCATCTACAAGGGACTCGCGATCGCCACCACGGCGGCGGGCGGGCATCGCCTGTACGCGACCGACTTCCACAACAACAGAATCGACGTCTTCGACGGCACGTTCACGAAGATCGTCACGCCCGGCAGCTTCACGGACACGCAGATTCCGGCAGGCTTCGCGCCCTTCGGCATTCAGGCGATCGGCTCGAAGATCTTCGTCACCTACGCGAAGCAGGACAGCGACGCCGAGGACGACGTGCCGGGCGCGGGCCAGGGCTTCGTCGACGTGTTCGACATCGACGGCAACCTGATGCAGCGCTTCGCGGCGAACGGCGCGCTGAATGCGCCGTGGGGCATTGCGCAGGCGCCCGGCAACTTCGGCACGTTCAGCAACGACATTCTCGTCGGCAATTTCGGCGACGGCACGATCAACGCGTTCGATCCGAATACCGGCGCGTTCGTCGGCCAATTGGCCAATACGGACGGCACGCCGCTCGTGCAGCGCGGCTTGTGGGGCATCGCGTTCGGCAACAACTTGAACGCGCAGCCCTCCAACACGCTCTTCTTCGCCGCCGGCCCGAACTTCGAAGCCGACGGCGCGTACGGCCGCATCGACATGCAATGAAGCGCGCAACGCGTTTCCCTGGGCGATGACGCCGGCCCCGGACGCCCCTTCGTCCGGATGCGCATCGCCACGCTCGGCGCCGCCCGCGGTTCGGGCGGCGCTCTTTTTGTCTGCGCGCCGCGCGCACGGACCGAAAGCGCCGCTTGCTAGAATGCGCGCTTCAACTCCGCTCATCCGATGGACCTCGAAACCCTCCTCTTCTCCCAAGGCTTCGGGTCGCGCCGCCAGTGCCGCGGTATCGTCGCCGAAGGCCGCGTGCGCATCGCGGGCGTCGTGCATGACGATCCGCGCGCCGATGTATCCGTCGCGGCCGGTCTCGAATTCGAAGTCGACGATCATCTCTGGCCGTATCGCGAAAAGGCGTACATCGCGCTGAACAAACCGGCGGGCTACGAATGCTCGCGCGATCCGCAGCATCATCTGAGCGTGTTTCATCTGCTGCCGCCGCAGTTCGTCGAACGCGGCGTGCAGTCGGTCGGGCGGCTCGATCAGGACACCACCGGCCTGCTTCTTCTCTCCGACGACGGCGCGTTCGTTCACGCGTTCACGTCGCCCAAACGGAAGGTGCCGAAGGTCTATCTCGCGACCGTGCGTCATCCGCTGGACGATCAACAGCTCGCGAAGCTGCGCGAAGGCGTGCTGCTGCACGGCGAGTCGAAGCCGAGCGCCGCGCTCGCGGCCGTTCGGCGCGACGACCATCTGCTCGAACTCACCGTGCTCGAAGGCAAATATCATCAGGTGAAACGCATGGTCGCGGCCGCCGGGAACCGCGTGGAGAAGCTGCATCGCGAGCGGGTCGGCGGTTTTGCCTTGCCCGGCACGCTTGCCGAAGGCGCATGGCGCTGGCTCGAAGAAACCGATCTCGCCGCGTTGCGCCGGGAGTCGTAGGCGCGGGCGCGCGGGCCGTCGCCGCCACCATCGACACATTCAGCATGCAAATCGGTAGAAGCCCTCAGTGACGCCCGCTGCGGCGCAGCATGCCTTCCGCCCTCCGCACTCTTATACTGGTCTTACGGATACCAAAAATGACTATCAAAAAAGCAGGAGGGCATCATGGTCTCCCATTCGGCCGTCGCGCTGATCGCGTTCGTCGCGCTGGGCGCTGTCCTCATCGGGGTGCTGGGCATCGTCATGCACGTGCGGCACA
This sequence comes from Caballeronia novacaledonica, assembly GCF_900258035.1. Taxonomy (GTDB): domain Bacteria; phylum Pseudomonadota; class Gammaproteobacteria; order Burkholderiales; family Burkholderiaceae; genus Caballeronia; species Caballeronia novacaledonica. The sequence continues at coordinate 32,109 of NZ_OGTP01000026.1, forward strand.
AGTATTCGCCGAATCTCATCGGCGCATTGATCGGCGCGCTGATGTGCTTCGTCCTGCTCGAAACGATTCCGGCGCTGATCTAGCGCCGCGTGGCTGTGCGCAGAAAATCGTCGACGGTCGGATGGCGCAGCACGTAACGCAATTCGCGCTTCAGGCGCGCGTTGGCGATGCGCCGCGATTCGCGCATGAACGAAAGCGTGACCGGTTCGAGGCGCGCTTCGGCTTCGCGCCGCGAAATGCGCGGTGCGCGCGGCAAACCGTACGCATCGGCCACGCGGTCGAAGTAATCCGCCATGCGCAAGTCCGTGTCGTCTGACGCGTTGATGACGCGCTGCGCCCGTCCGCGCGCGAGGGCGCGCAGAAGAATCGCGGCGAGGTCGTCGGCGTGGATGTGATTCGTAAAGACGTCGTCGGATTCGATCAGCGCGGGCATGCCCTTTTCGATACGCGCAACCGGCAGGCGATTCGCCGCGTAAATGCCCGGAATCCGCGCGATCGACACGCGCCAGCCGCTTCGCGCCCCCGCCGCCCGCAATTGCCGCTCCGCCGACACGCGCCGCCGCGCGCGCTCGTTCTCCGGCCGCGCGGGACGCGTTTCGTCGATCCACGCGCCGGCGCAGTCGCCATAGACGCCGGTCGTGCTCGCGTAGACGAAGCGCGTGCCCGGTCCGGTCTGCCGCTTCGTGGCCGCGCGAAGGCCGTCGGGTACAATGAAAGATGTTTTTCCGGCGCGATCCGCATGCAGCCAGTGCGTCTTCGGGCCGCGTGCCACCGCGCGGCGCGGGCGGCGCAACGCGGCGATCAGCGCGCGCGTTCGGCGATCCGAATCGCCGTCACGCTGCGGCGGCGCGAGATGCAGCACGTCGCGCGCGAGGCCCGCGAGCCTGCCGAGACTGCGGCGCAGATCGAGGTCGCCGGAAATCGGCGTCGCGCCGGCTGCGCGCAACTCGCCCGCGCGCTCCGGATGATGCGTGAGCGCGATGACGCGAGGCGCGGCGGCCCGCGCACGCAGCAGCGGCAGCGCGCGCATGCCGACATCGCCGCACCCGACGATGAGCACACGCGCGCGGCGAAGGTTTCGAGTGGCGATCATCCGGGCATTCTATCCGTCGCCCGAAACCGGCGTGCGGCGTCGAAAAAGACGAACGAGACAACTCTACACATCGCAGAAATCGATCTATGGCTTTCAACGTAACGCTCCGGCAAAGCGGCCGGCAGTTTCAGGTAGAACCCGACGAACCCATTCTCACCGCCGCGCTGCGCCAGGGCATCGGCCTGCCGTACGGTTGCAAGAACGGCGCGTGCGGCTCCTGCAAGGGCGCCGTCGTGAGCGGTGAAGTCGAGCAGGCGCCGCATTCGTCGTCGGCATTGTCGAACGACGAAAAAACCCGCGGCCTGGCCCTCTTCTGCTGCGCGACCGCGCAGACCGACCTCGAAATCGACGTGCGCGAAGTCGCGGGCGTCGGCGACGTGCAGGTGAAAAAGCTGCCCTGCCGCGTGAATGCGCTCGACCGCAAGGCCGACGACGTCATCGAACTGAAGTTGCAACTGCCCGCCAACGAGCGTCTGCAGTATTACGCCGGCCAGTACATCGAATTCATCCTGAAGGACGGCAAGCGCCGCAGCTATTCGATGGCGAGCCCGCCGCATCACGAAGGCCCGCTCGAACTGCATATCCGTCATATGCCGGGCGGCACGTTCACGGATCACGTGTTCGGCGCGATGAAGGAGCGCGACATCCTGCGCTTCGAAGGCCCGCTCGGCACGTTCTTCCTGCGCGACGAATCCGAGAAACCGATCGTGCTGCTCGCGTCGGGCACGGGTTTCGCGCCGATCAAGGCGATCATCGAGCATGCGGTGTTCAAGAACCTGAACCGGCCGATGACGCTCTACTGGGGCGGCCGCCGCAAGAAAGATCTCTACATGATGGATCTCGCCGCGCAATGGGCGAAGGACATCCCGAACTTCACGTTCGTGCCGGTGCTCTCCGAGCCCGACGCGAACGACAACTGGACGGGCCGCACGGGCTTCGTTCATCGCGCTGTCATCGAAGATCTGCCAGACTTGAGCGGCTATCAGGTGTATGCGTGCGGCGCGCCCGTGATGGTGGAATCGGCGCAGCGCGATTTCACGCAGCATCATCGCCTGCCGGAGGACGAGTTCTATGCGGATTCGTTCACGAGCGCGGCGGATCTGGCGCACCCCGTGTGATGTTGCACGTAACCGGCGCGCGGACAAAAAATCCGCGTGCACGGTTTACAGGCAGCAACCGCTTAACGTATCCTTCGCGAATGATCAGAATCCTGAACGCACTTCGACGTCGCCGCTCGCCGCTTCCCTAGGGATGCCGCTGGCTCGTCATGCATTTGCGCTCACGGTTCGGTCTTGCCGAAACGTACGAAATGAAGCCACGGACATTCCGTGGCTTTTGTTTTTTTCGCACCACTTCCTCTTTTGCCTTCGTGGAGCCCGCTGTCATGAATTTCAATGAGTACCCCGTTGATTCGCTGATGTACATCACGAACCGCCCCGAGATCGTGTTCACGCATGGCAAGGGTTCATGGCTCTACGACAACACGGGCAAGCGCTATCTCGACTTCATCCAGGGCTGGGCCGTCAACTCGCTCGGCCATTGCAACGAAGGCATGATCGAGGCGATGGAAAAGCAGGCGCGCACGCTGATCAATCCGTCACCGGCGTTCTACAACGCGCCGATGGCGCAACTCGCCGATCTCCTCACCGCGAATAGCTGTTTCGACAAGGTGTTTTTCGCCAACAGCGGCGCCGAAGCGAACGAAGGCGCGATCAAGCTCGCGCGCAAGTGGGGCAGGAAGTTCAAGAACGGCGCGTTCGAGATCATCACGTTCGATCACAGCTTCCACGGCCGCACGATCGCGACGATGTCCGCGAGCGGCAAGGCCGGCTGGGACACGATCTACGCGCCGCAGGTGCCGGGCTTTCCGAAGGCCGATCTGAACGATATCGCGTCGGTCGAGAAGCTCATCAACGAGAAGACCGTCGGCGTGATGCTGGAGCCGATCCAGGGCGAAGGCGGCGTGATTCCCGCGACGCGCGAGTTCATGCAGCAACTGCGCGAACTGACGAAGAAGCACAACATTTTGCTGATCGTCGATGAAGTGCAAAGCGGTTGCGGCCGCGCGGGGACGTTGTTCGCGTATGAACTGTCGGGCGTCGAGCCGGACATCATGACGCTCGGCAAGGGCATCGGCGGCGGCGTGCCGCTGGCGGCGCTGCTGTCGAAGGCCGATGTCGCGTGCTTCGATGCGGGCGACCAGGGCGGCACCTACAACGGCAATCCGCTGATGACGGCGGTCGGTTACTCGGTGATTTCGCAACTCGTGGCGCCGGGCTTCCTCGAAGGCGTGCGCGAGACGGGCGAGTATCTGAAGCAGGAATTGCTGAAGCTGTCGGACGAACGCGGCTTCAAGGGCGAACGCGGCGAAGGCCTCTTGCGCGCGCTGCTGCTCGACAGCGACAAGGGTCCGCAGATCGTCGAAAAGGCGCGGCTGATGCAACCCGACGGCTTGCTGCTCAACGCCGCGCGTCCGAACCTGCTGCGCTTCATGCCCGCGCTCAACGTGACGAAGGACGAGATCGACCAGATGATGACGATGCTGCGTTCGGTGCTCGATTCGCTGTGATCATCCGCACGTTCGATGCAGGCGATCGCGATGCCGTGATCGCCCTGTGGCGCGATGTCTTTCCGGAGTACGCGGATGTATCGCGGCCGCAGCGCGATCCTTCGTTGTCGATCGAGAACAAGACGAAGACGCAGCCGGAGTTGTTCTTCGTCGGCGCGCTCGACGGCAACGTGATCGGCACGGTGATGGCCGGTTATGACGGTCATCGCGGCTGGGTGTATTCGCTGGCCGTGACGCCGTCGCTTCGTGGACGCGGTTATGGCAGCGCGTTGATGATCCACGCGGAAACCGTGCTGACGAAGCTCGGCTGCCCGAAGGTGAATCTGCAGATTCTGTCGGTGAAGACGGAGTTGCGCGGGTTTTATGAAAGGCTCGGGTATCGGATGGATGAAGTCGTGAGCCTCGGCAAGCGGCTTTGAACAGCGTTTCGATTGAGTCGCCTCGTGGTTCTTCGTTTCTTGATCGATTCAACTTAGGGAGCGCCGGGTTCTTTTGGGTGGTTCGGAGTTCGCCGGATCCCGTTTTCTTTTTGGTTTATTGGCGTTGCCCCTGTGCGGGGCGGCAGTCACTTTCTTTGCTGCTGCAAAGAAAGTAACCAAAGAAAGCAGCTTTTCACCGCCCGCGGTCACACGCACGTTGGCCATGCTTGCCAGCCGCAAGTGGCCCTCGCCTAAGTGTCGCCCTCAAAGGCCCAATCGGGCTTGGCTCGTACACGGTCCGACGAGCTAGACGTTTTAGCGCGCTGGTTCAGCACGAAAGAGCATCGGCACAGCGCTTCGCGCTGCCGCTGGGTATGCGAGGGAAACCATCGAAGAAGAAGCGCACGCGAACCCGATTGACCCATCGGCCGCGTAGCGGGTCGGAGCTATATGGTGCTGAACCAGTTTCTTGTGTGGTGCGACGTGTCAGACCGTGCGCGAGCCAAGCCCTTATCTGCTTGCGACGGCACTCGCTATCGCCGGGCCATTAGGCCAATCGCCTGTGCCGCGGCCGGTGTGAAGTGTTTAGGCTGGGGATAGCTGTTTCTTTGGTTACTTTCTTTGCAGCAGCAAAGAAAGTGACCCCCGCCCCGGGGAGGGGCAACGCTAATAGACCACCACGAAACCGGGATCCGGCGAAAATCCAGCGCGTGTCAGGCAATTCCGCAACAAAAATTCCTGACACGCTCCGGCGAGAACGCGCCTGTTCAAACAACCGCCCCTACTCGCCCAGATAAGCCGCCCGCACCTTCGGATCATCAAGCATGACCTTGGCGTCGCCGGACATCGTCACCGTGCCCGAATCCATCACATAGCCGCGATTCGCCGCCTGCAGCGCGAGCCGCGCGTTCTGCTCGACGAGCAGCACGGTCAGGCCTTCCTTAGAAATTTCCCGCACCACTTCGAAGATCTTCTCGACCATGATCGGCGAGAGACCCATCGACGGTTCGTCGAGCAACAGCAGCTTCGGACGCGACAGGAGCGCGCGCGCCATCGCGAGCATCTGCTGCTCGCCGCCCGACAGCGTGCCCGCATATTGCGACGCGCGTTCCTTCAGACGCGGAAAGAAGCCGAACATGCGCTCGGTGTCCTTCTGAATCTCGGCGGTATCGTTGCGCAGATACGCGCCCATCTGCATGTTCTCCAGAATCGACATGCGCGCGAAGATGCCGCGGCCTTCCGGCACCATCGCGAGGCCGCGCTTGAGCAGTTCGTGCGTCGGCACGCCCTTGATCGACTGGCCCATGTACTCGATATCGCCGCCCGAGTACGGCTTGAGACCGGTGATGGCCTTCATCGTCGTGGTCTTGCCCGCGCCGTTCGCGCCGATCAGCGTAACCAGTTCGCCCTGCCCGACTTCCAGATCGACACCCTTCACCGCCTGGATGCCGCCGTAGTTCACCTGCAGACCCTTGACCTTCAACATTGCGCTTGGCGTCGCCATTAGTGCACCCCCGCACCCAGATATGCCTCGATCACCTTCGGGTCCTTCTGCACGTCCTGCGGCAGACCTTCGGCGATCACCTTGCCGTAATCGAGCACCGTCATGCGGTTGCACAATCCCATCACGAGTTTCACGTCGTGTTCGATCAACAGAATCGTCTTGCCGTCCGAGCGGATCTTGTCGAGCAGACGCGTCAATTCGACCTTTTCCGTCGCGTTCATGCCGGCGGCGGGTTCGTCGAGCGCGAGCAGTTTCGGATCGGTCGCGAGCGCGCGCGCGATTTCCAGGCGCCGCTGGTGACCGTACGACAGATTGCGCGACGTGTAATCCGCGTATTGCAGCACGCCGACGTATTCGAGCAGTTCCAGCGCGCGCTCCTTGATTTCGCGCTCTTCACGGCGCTCGGCGGGCGTCTGGAACACCGCGCCGATCAGCCCGTGCTTCGTGCGCACGTGACGGCCGACCATCACGTTTTCCAGCGCGGTCATGCCGCCGAACAGACGAATGTTCTGGAACGTGCGCGCAATGCCCGCCTTCGCCACCTGATACACCGCCGTCGGCGTATAGGCCTGACCGTCGAGCTTGAATTCGCCCGAATCCGGCGTGTAAAGACCGGTGATCACGTTGAAGAACGTCGTCTTGCCCGCGCCGTTCGGGCCGATCAGGCCGTAAATCGTGCCCTCTTCGATCTGGAGTCCCACATCCGACAAAGCCTGCAAGCCGCCGAAGCGCTTGTTGACGCCCTTGACGGAAAGTCGTGTTTGCTTTTCGCTCATGTTCTGAATCTCCGCCTTATGCGCGCACCGGCTTCTTGCCGCTGCGCTTCGCGATCTTCGCGATCTTGTCTTCGTGTTTCGCGGCCGGCCACAGACCTTCCGAGCGATACAGCATGATCAGCACCATCGCCAGGCCGTACAGCAACTGACGGATGACTTCGGTATCGACGATCTGATGGCCGAAGATGGCGTTTTGCAGCGGACCCATCGTCGAGCGCAGGAATTCGGGGAACACGGCGAGCAGCACCGCGCCGAGAATCACGCCCGGAATATGGCCCATGCCGCCGAGCACCACGCACGCCAGCACGACGATCGACTCCCAGAACGTGAACGATTCCGGCGACACGAAGCCCTGGAACGCGCCGAACATCGCGCCCGACAGACCGCCGAACGACGCGCCCATCGCGAACGCGAGCAGCTTCACGTTACGGGTGTTGATGCCCATCGCCTTCGCGGCGATTTCGTCTTCGCGGATCGCGGCCCATGCGCGGCCGATGCGCGAATGCTGCAGACGCGTACACACCCAGATCACGAACAGCGCGCACAGCACGAACAGGTAGTAGTACATGTACACGGACGGGAACTTCATGCCGAAGAACTCGTGCGTCTGCGACAGGTTGAAGCCCGCCACCGTCACCGGATCGATGCCCGTGATGCCCTTCGGACCGTTGGTGATGTTCACCGGACGATCGAGGTTGTTCATGAAGATCCGGACGATTTCCCCGAAGCCCAAGGTCACGATCGCGAGATAGTCGCCGCGCAGACGCAGCGTCGGTGCGCCGAGCAGCACGCCGAAGGTCGCCGCGAGCGCCATCGCGATCGGCACGATGATGAGGAACGGCACATGCAGTCCGCCGGGCGCGAGCTGCGCGATCCATTCGAACTGCGTGGTCAGTTGCGGCGACGACAGCAGCGCGGCGACGTAAGCGCCCACTGCATAGAACGCGATGTAGCCCAAATCGAGCAGGCCGGCGAAGCCGACCACGACGTTGAGGCCGAGCGCGAGCATCACGTAGAGCATCGCGAAGTCGAGCACCCGGACCCAGTAGTTGCCGCCTGCCGCACCGATGACCATCGGCGCGGCAATCACGAAGATCGCGGTGATGACGCCGACGACCAGCGTCTTCGTCATGTTCTTCTCGGGGATGAGCGTCGTGGACGGCTCGATAGGTTGAATCGAAGTCATTTTTATGAGCTCCTCACACGGTCTTTAAGCGCGGTCCGCGACACGTTCGCCGAGCAGACCCGACGGACGGAACACGAGCACGATGATCAGCACGATGAAAGCGAACACGTCCTGGTAGTTGGAACCGAAGACGCCGCCCGTCAGGTTGCCGATATAACCGGCGCCCAACTGTTCGATGAGGCCGAGGAGCACGCCGCCGACCATCGCGCCGCCGAGGTTGCCGATACCGCCGAGCACCGCCGCCGTGAACGCTTTCAGGCCCGGAATGAAGCCCATGTAGAAGTGCGCGTTGCCGTATTCCGACGCGATCATCACGCCCGCCAAGGCAGCCAACGCCGAGCCGATCATGAAGGTCGCAGAAATCACGAAGTTCGGGTTCACGCCCATGAGCGACGCGACGCCGGGGTTCTCGGCGATGGCGCGCATCGCGCGGCCGAGCTTGGTCTTGTGCACGAGAAGGAGCAGTCCGGCCATCACGAGGAACGCGACGACGATGATCACGATTTCCGTCATCGAGATCACGGCGCCCGGACGGGTTTCGTCGGCGGCGATCACGTTGATCGGATCGGTCGGCAGGAGCTGCGGGAACGCCAGCGGATTGCGGCCCCAGATCATCATCGCGATGGTCTGCAAGAGGATCGACACGCCGATCGCGGTGATCAGCGGCGCGAGACGCGGCGCTTTGCGCAGCGGCCGGTACGCGACTTTTTCGATCGTGTAGCCGACGAGCGCGCAGACGACCGCGGCGATCACGAGCGCGATCGTCAGCATGATCGGCCCGGGCAAGCCCGGCGCGTGATTCTGCATGACGCCGATGGCCGAGAGCGCAACCATCGCGCCCACCATCAGCACGTCGCCGTGCGCGAAGTTGATGATGCCGAGAATGCCGTACACCATCGTATAGCCCAGTGCGATGATGGCGTAGACGCTGCCAAGCACCAGACCGTTGAGGATCTGCTGGATGAAAATATCCATTTAAAGCTCCTTAGCCCCGTGCGATTCGATATCGCCTTTATCACCGGCCGATAAACCGGTGTGAAGCGAAATCTGAAGCGGCACTGCGCGTACTTTTAAAAAACCGGTAAGGGTTGAGCGCCGATCGTCCGCCCGCCGCCGGATGAGGCTGCAAGCGTTTCACGGACGGATACGAAAACGGCGCCGCCGGATAGCTGGCACCGCCAGACTGCCTACTGCTTGACGACGTCGAGTACGTCCTTCTTCTTGTCCTTGAAGTCGTACAGCGTGATGGTCCCCGCCTTCAGGTCGCCCTTGTCGTCGAATGCGATATGCCCCGTCAGACCGTTGTAGTCGGTCGTGGCAAGCGCAGCGAGGACTTTGGGCGCTTCGATGGAGTTCGCACGCTTCATTGCATCGACGATCACGTACATCGCGTCATACGTGAACGGCGCGTAAATCTGCACCGGCGCGTGGAAGCGCGCTTCGTACTTCTTCTCGAAGTCCGCTCCCTTGTCCATCTTCGAAAGCGCGAGTCCCGCCTCCGAGCAGATGATGTTTTGCACGGCGTCGCCTGCGAGTTCGGCCACCTTGTCGGTGCAGACGCCGTCGCCCGCGAGGATCTTCGCCTTGATGCCGAGCGCCGCCGCTTCCTTCGCGAACGGGCCGCCCGTCACGTCCATGCCGCCGTACATCACGACGTCCGGCTGGATGCGCCTGATCTTCGTGAGAATCGCCTTGTAGTTGCGGGCCTTCTCGGTGGTCGCTTCGCGCGCGGCGATCTTCACGCCGCCGGCCTGCACGGATTTAACGAACTCGTCGGCCAGTCCCCGGCCGTAGGCGGTTGCATCGTCCACCACGACGACCTTCTTCGCATGCAGCGTCTTCATCGCGTAGCCGGCCAGCACGGGGCCTTGCAGCGCGTCGGTCGCCACGACGCGAAACGTCGTCTTGTAACCTTGCTTCGTGTACTCGGGGTTCGTTGTCGACGGCGAAATCTGGGCGATGCCCGCGTCGCTGTAGATCTTCGACGCCGGGATCGACACGCCCGAATTCATGTGACCGATCACCGCGACCACGTGGTCGTCGACCAGCTTCTGCGCGGCTTCGGTGCCGACGCGCGGATCGGCCGCATCGTCCTGACCGTCGAGCACGAGACGGATGGCATGTCCGTCGATCGTCAAACCCTGCGCGCTGATCTCCTCCAGTGCGAGGCGCGCGCCATTTTCATTGTCCTTGCCGAGGTGGGCCTGCAGGCCCGTCAGAGGCGCGACATGACCGATCTTCACGACAGTCGCTTCGGCCGCCGGCACGGAGGCGGGCGTAAACGCAGCCGCCACTGCGGCGGAACTCGTCGCCGACGCTGCCGTGCTCGCTCCGCCCTCGTCCTTCTTGCCGCATGCGGTTGCCATTGCAACCGCAGCCGCGATGGACACGGCGTGAGCAAACTTGAATCGCATCAAATAGGTCTCCTGCGCCTCTAAAAACAGTCGTCGTGAACCCTTCTGGCCTCAAGACGCGCGCATTGTAACGCTAAATATGAGACGAGCAATATTCTTGCGTGGCGGGGTTTTCCAGCATTGCAACCACCATTTTCCGGCGATTTTCCCGCAAAAGCGCAACCGGGTTGCGATTCGATTTTGTGCAGTAGTTGCACCATAACGAAAACAGGTTTAATCGGCCGGATTGCGAGGGTTACGTTTGCTTATCGGATTTACGGGGAAACCCTTAAGGAATTTAGAAGAAAATGCCCAACTCGACGCGCGCCCCAGAACGGTGCTCACGCTTGGTTCCGTCACTCGCGCCAAGGTTCCTTTCTTACTTCAGAGCCGCCTTTTCGCGGCGAAAAAAAAGCGCCCGGAGGCGCTTTTTTGTACGGGCTTGCCGATTTACTGCGGCAGCGACAGCCCGCGCGGCAACGGAAACGAAATCGTCTCCTCGATGCCTTCGAGCGAACGCACGTTGCGCACGCCGAGTTCGCGCAGACGCGCGATCACGGCCTGAGCCAGCACTTCCGGCGCCGACGCGCCCGCCGTCACGCCGATGCGCTTCTTGCCCTCGACCCAGCGCGGATCGATCTGCGTCGGCGAATCCACCATATATGAGGGAATGCCGCGCTTCTCGGCGACTTCGCGCAGGCGGCTCGAGTTCGAGCTGTTCGGGCTGCCGACGACGATCACGACATCGCATTGCGGCGCGAGAAACTTCACCGCGTCCTGGCGGTTCTGCGTCGCATAGCAGATGTCCTGCTTCTTCGGTTCCTTGATCTCGGGAAACTTGCTCTTGAGCGCGTCGATGATCGCGGAGGCATCGTCGACGGAGAGCGTCGTCTGCGTGACATAAGCAATGCGCCGCGGGTCGGGCAGATCGAGCTTCAAGACGTCCTCGATATCCTCGACGAGATGCATGCCCTCGCCCGACTGGCCCATCGTGCCCTCGACTTCCGGATGACCCTTGTGGCCGATCATCACGATGTCGAAGCCTTCCTGACGCATCTTCGCGACTTCGATGTGCACCTTCGTCACGAGCGGGCAGGTTGCGTCGAACACGCGCAGGCCGCGCGCCTCGGCTTCGCCGCGCACCGCTTTCGAGACGCCGTGCGCGCTGAAGATCAACGTCGCGCCTTCGGGCACGTCGGACAGTTCTTCGATGAAGATCGCGCCTTTCTTGCGCAAATCCGCGACGACATAGGCGTTGTGGACGATCTCGTGACGCACGTAAATAGGGGCGCCGAAGAGCTTGATCGCGCGCTCGACGATTTCGATGGCGCGATCGACGCCCGCGCAAAACCCGCGCGGCTGCGCGAGCAGGATTTCGACGTCGGTCTGAACTTCGTTGAGGCTTTCAATCATGGTTACAGAATTCCGATGATTTTCACTTCGAAGACGAGCGCCTGGCCCGCGAGCGGGTGGTTGAAGTCGAACAGCGCCGCGGTCTCGCCGACTTCCTTCAGCACGCCCGCATAGCGCCCGCCGCCCGGTGCGTTGAATTCGACGAGATCGCCGGGAGAAAAATCCTCGCCGATCATGCTGTTTTCGCGCAGCGTCGCGAGCGACACCCACTGGATGAGCTCCGGATTGCGCGGCCCGAAGGCCTGATCGGGCGTTAGCTGAAAGGTCGAATGGTGGCCGACCTTCAAGCCCAGCAAAATCTCTTCCAACGGTTCCGCGAGCTGGCCTGCGCCGAGCAGGAGCGTCGCGGGCTTGTCCGCGAACGTGTTGACGATGTCGGCACCCTCGGAGAGCGCGAGCCGGTAGTGAAGCGTGACGTGCGAACCGGGTTTCACCTCGGAGATATCGATGATGCTCATGAGTATTGGATGTGGCCGTTCGTTTGAAGGCAGGGCGCGGGCCCGGCATGGGGCGGCTTTTCGGCGCGAGGCGGCGAAGCGCGCGGCGCCGGTGCGAACCGGACGCCAAAACCGCTATTGTAAGACAGAGTTGCGCCGCGACGCGTCACGCGGCCGTGTCCTGCGTGCGCTGGCCCGCGCGACAAGACGTCCCGGAGGTCCGCGATGAGCGCCGATCTGCGGCTCGTTACGCCGCCCGCCTCGCCCGACGAAAACATCGCTGCGATCGCGCCCTTCATGTCGATCCGCAAATGGGCGCGTGCCGACCGTCCGCGCGAGCGCCTGCTCGATACCGGCCCCGCGTCGTTGTCGGACGCGGAACTGTTCGCATTGTTCCTGCGCACCGGTGTCTCTGGCGTGACAGCCGTCGATGTTGCGCGACAACTCCTGCGGCGCTTCGGATCGCTGCGCGGCGTGCTCGACGCGTCGGCTCCGGAGTTGCGCGAGCAACGTGGCATCGGGCCGGCGCGCGCGGCGACGCTGCTCGCCGTGTCCGAACTGTGCCGGCGCGCGCTGGCGGAGAAGGCGCGCGATCGCGAACTGCTGAACACGCCGGGCACCGTCGAGGATTATCTGCGGCTCTTGATCGGAACGCGGCCGTACGAGGTATTCATCTGCCTGTATCTCGACGCGCGCCATCAGTTGCTGCACGCCGAGGAGTCCGCGCGCGGCTCGCTCACGCGCGTCGCGGTGTATCCGCGTGAAATCGTTCGCCGTGCGCTCACGCTCAATGCGGCGGGGCTCATCGTCGCGCATAATCATCCGTCGGGCGGCGTCGATCCGAGCGCGAACGACCGGCGCCTGACCAAGACGCTGCAGGACGCCCTGACGCTCATCGACGTGCGGCTGCTCGATCACATCGTCGTGGCGGCGAACGAGGTGTTCTCGTTCGCGCGGCAAGGCTGGCTGTGATCGAAAGGGCCATAAATGGTTTGATATTGCAGCGTTTTTCCTGTTACAATCCGCGTTTGCTTTTCTCAACCCACCTGTTCTGAGTACGGTGTACCGCAGGGTAAACTGGGCGCAGTCCTCATTGGCATAACCGTGCTGCCAAGTCCCCGATCGGCAAATTGGGCGATAAGAGGCATCGAACTGAAAGCGGGTGCTTTCGTTTCGAGCGTTCGACTCAGACGTAACGTGTATTAGGAGTGTCCTCATGGCACGCGTATGCCAAGTAACTGGGAAAGGCCCGATGTCGGGCAACAACGTTTCCCACGCAAACAACAAGACCAAGCGTCGTTTCCTGCCGAACCTGCAGAACCGCCGTTTCTTCGTTGAAAGTGAAAATCGCTGGGTCCGTCTGCGCGTTTCGAACGCCGGCCTGCGCCTGATCGACAAGAACGGTATTGACGCCGTGCTCGCAGATTTGCGCGCACGCGGTGAAATCTAAGGAGCACGCAAATGGCCAAGGGCGCACGCGACAAGATCAAGCTGGAATCGACCGCAGGCACGGGTCACTTCTACACGACGACCAAGAACAAGCGCAACATGCCGGAAAAGATGGCGATCAAGAAGTTCGATCCCGTCGTCCGCAAGCACGTTGAGTACAAGGAAACCAAGATCAAGTAACCCCTTGATTTCGAGATTCCTGAACGAAGACAGCAAAAAGCCCCGCAACTGCGGGGCTTTTTGTTTTTCGGCGCGATGTTCACACGCTTTACACACGATCGTGCGGGGGTTTTCGCTGTCACCGAATGTTCACGCGGGTTATGCTTGCCGGCTATCGACAAGAACATGGACGGAGAGCGGGCAGCATGAATTTCGATGTAGCGATCGTAGGAAGCGGACTCGCGGGCCTGAGCGTCGCGCTGAATCTGGCTGAAACGCGACGTGTCGCGATCCTCGCGAAGCGCGCGGCGAGCGTCGGCGCGAGCGACTGGGCGCAGGGCGGCATCGCGGCTGTGCTGGATTCGGCCGACAGCGTCGACAATCACGTCGACGATACGCTCGTGGCCGGCGGCGGCCTGTGCGACGAAGCCGCGACGCGCTTCATTGTCGAAAACGGGCGCGCGGCGATCGAATGGCTCATCGACGAAGGCGTGCCGTTCACCCGCGATGTCTCGGCCGAGCTCGGCTTCCATCTGACGCGGGAAGGCGGACATAGCCATCGCCGGATCATCCACGCGGCAGACGCGACCGGCCACGCCGTCGTCACGACGCTCGCCGAACGCGTGCGCAACCATCCGAACATCACCGTTCTCGAAGATCACTACGCGATCGATCTGATCACGTCGGATCGGCTCGGGCTGCCCGGCCACCGCTGCCACGGACTCTACGCGCTCGATCTGAACACAGGCCGCACCGTGACCATTCAGGCGCCGCACACCGTCCTCGCGACGGGCGGCGCCGGCAAGGTTTATCTGTACACGACGAACCCCGACACCGCGACCGGCGACGGCATCGCGATGGCGTGGCGCGCGGGCTGCCGCGTCGCGAACATGGAGTTCATCCAGTTCCATCCGACGTGCCTTTTTCATCCCTACGCGAAGTCGTTCCTGATCTCCGAGGCGGTGCGCGGCGAAGGCGGCGTTCTGCGGCTGCCCGACGGCACGCGTTTCATGCCCGCGCACGACGAGCGCGCCGAACTCGCGCCGCGCGATATCGTCGCGCGGGCGATCGACTTCGAGATCAAGAAGCGCGGCATCGACTGCGTGTATCTCGACATCAGCCACCAGCCGCGCGCGTTTCTCGAAGAACACTTTCCGACGATCCTCGCGCGCTGCCGCGAATTCGGCATCGATATCTCGAAAGAGCCGATTCCGGTCGTTCCCGCCGCGCATTACACGTGCGGCGGCGTCGTCACCGATCTCGCGGGGCGCACGGATCGTCCGGGGCTATACGCGGTCGGCGAGACGTCGTACACGGGTCTGCACGGCGCGAACCGGCTCGCGAGCAATTCGCTGCTCGAATGCCTCGTGATCGGCCGCGCGGCGGCGCAGGCGATCGAAGCGGACGGATTCTCGAACGGCTGTCACGCCGAATTGCCCGACTGGGACGAAAGCCGCGTGTCCGATCCGGACGAGGAAGTCGTCGTCGCGCACAACTGGGATGAACTGCGGCGTCTGATGTGGAATTACGTGGGCATCGTGCGCACGGACAAGCGCCTCGCGCGCGCGCAGCATCGGCTCGCCCTGCTGCGCGACGAGATCCACGAGTACTACGCGAACTTCAAGGTGAGCCGCGATCTGCTGGAGTTGCGCAATCTCGTGGATGTGGCGTCGTTGATCGTGGAAAGCGCGTGTTCGCGGCGCGAGAGCCGCGGCCTGCACTACAGCCGCGACTGGCCCGAAACTTTGCCGAAAGCGCTGCCGACGGTGCTGACGCCGCCCGCCGCGCGCCGTACGAGTATTTAAAGCAGACGCATCGAGAAATCGGTCGCGCGCACATCTTTCGTGAGCGCGCCGATCGAGATGCGATCGACGCCGGTTTCCGCGATCGCGCGAACCGTGTCGAAGTTCACGCCGCCCGACACTTCGAGCAACGCGCGGCCCGCCGTCATGCGCACGGCGTCGCGCATCATGTCGAGCGTGAAGTTGTCGAGCAGGATCGATTCGGCCCGATGCGCCAGCGCCGTTTCGAGTTGCTCCAGCGTTTCCACTTCGATCTGAATCGGCACGCCCGCATGCAGTGCGAGCGCGGCATCCATCGCCGCGCCGACGCCGCCGGCCGCCGCGATGTGGTTTTCCTTGATCAGCACGCCGTCGTAGAGCGCGAGGCGCTGGTTCGCGCCGCCGCCTACGCGCACCGCGTACTTCTGCGCGAGCCGCAGGCCCGGCAGCGTCTTGCGCGTATCGAGGATGCGCGCGCGCGTGCCTTCGATCGCCTCGACGTAGCGGCGCGTCGCAGTCGCGACGCCCGAGAGCAATTGCAGGAAATTGAGGCCGTTGCGCTCTGCCGTCAGCAGCGAGCGCGCGGGGCCGGTGAGCAGCACGACAGGCGCGTTCGCCGCCATGCGATCGCCTTCGCGATACTGCCATTCGACTTCGATCGACGAATCGACGCGGCGCATCACTTCGTCGAACCACGGCACGCCGCACAAGACCGCTTCCTCCCGCACGATGATGCGCGCGGTGCGGCGTGCCTCGGCGGGCACGAGACGCCCGGTGACATCGCCGCTGCCGACATCTTCGTCGAGCGCGTCTTCGACATTGCGGGCGAGCGCGGCATCGAACGCCTGGCCGTATTGGGCGCGGACTTCTTCGAGCAATGACATCATGCCGCCCCTACGTTCGTGAACAACGACGCGTCTTTCGCCAGATCGCCGCTCGCCTGCACGCGCTTCTTGTGACGCGCGGCGAAGTCGAGCATGCGGTCGATCGGCACGCGCGCGCGCCGCCCGATGGCCGGATCGACGTGGATCTCGTTGTGACCGCGTTCCAGCACGTCGGCGAGATTTGCGAGGCCGTTCATCGCCATCCACGGACAATGCGCGCAGCTCTTGCAGGTTGCGCTGTTGCCGGCCGTCGGCGCTTCGATGAACGTCTTGCCCGGCGCGGCGAGCCGCATCTTGTGCAGGATGCCGAGATCCGTCGCGACGATGAAGCGCTGCGCGTCGAGCTTCACGGCGGCGTCGATCAGTTGCGTGGTCGAGCCGACGACATCCGCGAGCGCAACGACGCCTTCCGGCGATTCCGGATGCACGAGAATCTTCGCGTCGGGATATTGGTTGCGCAGCAGGTCGAGTTCGATGCCCTTGAACTCGTCGTGAACGAGACACGAGCCCTGCCACAACAGCATGTCCGCGCCGGTCTTCTTTTGGATGTAACCGCCGAGGTGACGGTCCGGCGCCCACAGGATTTTTTCGCCGCGCGCATGGAGATCGGCGACGATTTCGAGCCCGATCGACGACGTCACCATCCAGTCCGCGCGCGCCTTCACGGCCGCGCTCGTGTTCGCATACACGACGACGGTGCGGTCCGGATGCGCGTCGCAGAAAGCGGAGAATTCGTCGGCGGGGCAGCCGAGATCGAGCGAACAGGTTGCGTCGAGATCGGGCATGAGCACGCGCTTGTCGGGGCTCAGAATCTTCGCGGTCTCGCCCATGAAGCGCACGCCCGCGACGACCAGCGTTTTCGCCGCATGATCGCGGCCGAAACGCGCCATTTCCAGCGAATCGGCGACGCAGCCGCCGGTTTCGTCGGCGAGTTCCTGCAGTTCGGCGTCGACATAATAATGTGCGACCAGAACCGCCTCTTCCCGCCGCAGCAGCGCGCGGATGCGCTCTTTCAACTCGCGCCTCCGTTCGGCCGAAGGTGCGTCCGGCACCCGCGCCCACGCTGCACCCACTCCACACGTCAGGCCTTGCGGCCGGTCGTACTCGACGCTCCTGATCGCTTCCATGTCTCCTGTCCCCGCTTGCAACTCAAGCAAAACGAAATGCGAAATCGGCCGCCAAAAAACAAAGACCCCGCCAGAGCGGGGTCTTGTGACGTTCTTAAATTTTAACGGATATCGCGCGTCAGGCGTAGCGGCGCAGACGCAGCGCGAAATCCTGCAGCGCCTTGATGCCGCTTTCTTCCGCGCGATGGCACCAGTCCTGCAATTGCGTGACCAGTTGCTCGCGCGATGCGTTGGAGCGGTCCCACATCGCCGACAGATCCTTGCGCAATTCGATGAACGTGCGCAATTTCTGGTTATCCGACGTCAGTTCCGGCAGTTGCTTGAGCTGCGGCTCGTTCAGGCCGTCCTCTTCCTTATGGAACCACGTGCGCGCGCCGCGCATCAGTTGATACTTCTCGCGTGCGCCGGCTTCCTTCAGCTTCGCCATTTCCTGCGCGTAGGCGCGCTTGAGCGCCTTGCCGTAACGCGCCATCACTTCGTAGCGGTTCGACAGCACGGCCTGCAACGTGTCCTGATCGACAACTGCCTTGCTCGCCGCGAGCTTCGGCGTCGGCGCGATTTTCTTCACCTTCGCGAGGCCGACCATGGACATCAGGCGGATATACAGCCAGCCGATGTCGAACTCGTACCACTTGCTCGACAACTTCGCGGAGGTCGCGAACGTGTGGTGATTGTTATGCAGTTCTTCGCCGCCGATCAGAATGCCGAGCGGGAAGATGTTCGTCGACGCATCCGCCGAGTTGAAGTTGCGATAACCCCAGAAGTGCGCGAGACCGTTGACGACGCCAGCCGCCCAGAACGGAATCCAGATCATCTGCACGGCCCACACCGACAGACCGACGATGCCGAACAGCGCCACGTCGATGACCATCATGACGCTGATGCCGAGAATCGGGTAGCGCGTGTAGACGTTGCGTTCCATCCAGTCGTTCGGCGTGCCGTGACTGAACTTGCGCATCGTTTCTTCGTTTTTCGCTTCCGAGCGATAAAGTTCCGCGCCTTCGAGCAGCACCTTCCAGATGCCGCGCGTCTGCGGGCTGTGCGGATCTTCTTCGGTTTCGCATTTCGCGTGGTGCTTGCGGTGAATCGCAGCCCACTGGCCGGTCAGCATGCCCGTGGTCATCCACAGCCAGAACCGGAAGAAGTGGCTCGCCACGGGATGCAGGTCCAGCGCGCGGTGCGCCTGGCAACGGTGCAGATAAATCGTGACGCCGGCGATCGTGACGTGAGTCATCGCGAGCGTGAACAGCAGAATCTGCCACCAGGAAAAGTCGAGCAATCCGTTGGCGAGAAATTCGAGGGAAGAATTCAGCAAGGCGGTTTACCTGTGTAGCTGTGAAATTCGGGAAAAATGGCCAGTCGAAACTGACTTCGAGCAACTTGTTGTGCACATGAAAGGATCATGCGCAGGTTCGATCGCATTCTACTGCATGCGTTCCAAGTCTTTGTCCTAAAGGTAAAATTTTTTGAATCGTACCAAAACAAGGGAAAACTCACGCCCCGAATTGATGTTGATTCTCTAGCCAAATCGAAGGATCGAGTCCTTCGATCAGCAATCAGGCAACCGATGCGGCGCCCGCTTCGCCGTGATCGGCATTTAATACCGATTTGCCGTTCATCAGGCCGGCGTCGACAATCCTTATCTCGCGCTGGGCGTAGGGGATTTCAATACCATGCTCGCAGAATAACCGCCAAACCGCGCGGTTGACATGCGACTTTACGCCGCCCGTCCCTTTCGCGGCCTCCTCGATCCAGAAACTCAGTTCCAGATTGATGCCGTCCGCGCCGAAACTCGCGAGCAGCGCGGCGGGCGCCGGGTCCTGCAGCACGCGTTCCACGCCTTGCGTCGCTTCGACGAGCAATTGCATCGCGCGCTCGACGTCGCTGCGGTAACTCACCTGCACCGCGATCCTCGCGTTGCCGCGCGTTAGAAACGACGAGTGGTTCTGCACGACATCGGTGATGAGTTTCTCGTTCGGAATCAGCGTTTCGATGCCGTCGAGCCCGCGCACGACCGTGTAACGCGTGCGAATCTGCGTGACCGTGCCCTGATTTCCGCTGACGTTGATCATGTCGCCGAGCCGCAACGAGCGGTCCAGCAGAATGATGAAGCCCGACACGTAGTTGCTCGCGATCTTTTGCAGGCCGAAGCCGAGCCCGACGCCGAGCGCGCCGCCGAACACGCCGAGCACCGTGATATCGATGCCGACGATCGACAGGCTCACCAGAATCGCGGCGAGGATCATCAGCGCCCGGCCGACGCGCGCGAGCACCACTTTGAGATTCGCGTCGAGCGTGCGGGCGCGCATCAGGCGGTCGTCGAGCAGCGCGCCTGCCCACATCGCGACGATCAGCGTCACGCACACCCACAGCATGCCCGAGGCGAGCGAGAGCAGCGTCATGTGCGCATTCGCGAAATTGAAGCGCACGCTCGCCATCCAGTGCACGACGTCGTCCTGAATGCCCATGACGGTGAGCACCATCGCGATCCAGACGATCACCGTCACGAGTTTCTCGAACAGATAAAGCAGCGCGTTCGCCTCGTGCTCCGCTTCCCCGTGGCTGAACACGCGCCGCGCGACATAAAACATCGTGTAGATGACGGTGATGCCGCACAGCGGCACCAGCGACAGGCGCAGAAACGCCGTGTGGATGAACGGCGCCAGCATGACCTGCGCGATCGACACGAACACCGTGCCGAGCAACGGAAACAGCGCCTTATTGAGACTTTCCGCGCCGAAGCGCACGGCTTCGAAGCGCGACTGGCGGCGCGCGTCGAGCTTCTTGCGAAGCAGACGCGCGCACCACCAGGCCACCAGGAGCAGGCCGAGCAGAACCGCCACCTGCCAGATCACTTCCGGCTCGCCGAAATCGCGGGAAAGCCGCGCGGTGAGTTCGCTCAGGAAGTGGTTCTGCATTGCTTACGCGGTTTCTTCAGCCGATTCCGGCGCTTTCGCTGCGTCGGGCACGCGCTCCAGCACGGCGGCGAAGAAGCCGTCCGTGCCGTGCTTGTGCGGCCAGAGCGACAGAAACTCGCCGGTGTCCAGATCGATGCGCTGCTCCGCGAGCACGTCGCGCGCGGGCACGACGCGGAAGTTCGGGTGCGCTTCGAGGAACTGCTTCACGACGCTTTCGTTTTCGGCTTCGAGCATCGAGCACGTCGCATAGACGAGACGGCCGCCGGTTTTCACGAGGCGCGCGGCGCTCGTCAGGATGGACAGTTGTTTCGGCGTGAGTTCCGCGACGGTCGCGGGCGACTGGCGCCACTTCAGATCGGGATTGCGACGCAAGGTGCCGAGGCCGGAGCACGGCGCATCGACCAGCACGCGATCGATCTTGCCCGCGAGCCGCTTGATCTTCGCGTCGTGTTCGCTGTCGATCAGCACCGGATTCACGTTCGACAGGCCGCTGCGCGCAAGACGCGGCTTCAGCTTGGCGAGCCGGCGGTCGGACACGTCGAACGCGTAGAGACGGCCGGTCGAGCGCATCATCGCGCCGAGCGCGAGCGTCTTGCCGCCCGCGCCCGCGCAAAAGTCCACGATCATTTCGCCACGGCGCGGGGCCATCAGCGAGCAGAGCAACTGGCTGCCTTCGTCCTGCACCTCGATCCAGCCTTCCTGGAACGGAGCGAGACGCGTCAGCGCAGGCTTCCCGTCCACGCGGACGCCGAACGGCGCGAACGGCATTTCGCCCGCGTCGATGCCGGCCTCGGTCAGCGCCTTCAACGCGACCTCACGCGTCGCCTTGATCGGGTTCACGCGCAAATCGAGCGGCGCGGGATAGTTCAGCGCGGCGGCGAGCTGCGCGAGCTCTTCGGGCGCGAAGCGCTTGCCCATCGCGTCGTAGATCCACTGCGGCAGGTTCGTGCGCACGCGCACCGGCAGGCTCGCCGGATCGATCTTCGAGACCTGCGCGAGCCATTTATACTCGTCCGCCGATACAAACGGCTTCAGCGCATTCAGCCCGGCGGTCTGCATCAGCCCGAGCAGCGCGAGACGGCGCGCCTGGTTGCCGCTGCCGCTCTCGGCGAGGTGAGAAAACTCCATCTTCCGGCGCAGCACGGCGAAGACGGCTTCGGCGATCACGCCACGCTCGCCGTGTCCGAGCTTCGGATGTGCGCGGAAGAAGCGGCTCGTCGCGGCGTCGGCGGGGCCGGCGAAGCGGAGTACGTCCGCGAGCAGCGTTTCGGTTTGTCCGATCAGAAATCCATGCAGCCTCATGCGCCCTCCCCGGCAATGTCGGCAAAGAGCCATTGCGGCTCAGACGGCGTGAGCGCGACGCGCTCCCCTTCGATTGAAAGACGCCCTTCGATAAACCAGCGCACCGCGCGCGGATAGATGTCGTGCTCGACCTTCAGCACGCGCGTGGCGAGCGCCGCGGCATCGTCGCCAGCGACGACCGGCACCGCGGCCTGCGCGACGATCGGCCCGTGATCGAGCGTCGGCGTCACGAAATGCACGCTCGCGCCGTGCACGCGCACGCCGGCGTCGAGCGCCTGCTGATGCGTGCGCAGGCCCGGAAAACACGGCAGCAGCGACGGATGAACGTTGAGCATGCGCCCCGCGTATTTCGCGACGAAGGCGTCCGTCAGCACGCGCATGAAGCCCGCCAGCACGACGAGATCCGGCTCGAAGCGATCGATTTCCTGCGCGAGCGCGGCATCGAACGAGTCGCGCTGATCGAACTGGCGATGATCCACCACTTTGGTTTCGATGCCGTTCGCGGCCGCGAAGCCTAACCCGGCGGCGTCGGGCCGGTTGGAAATGACCGCGCGGATGCGGGCCGGCCAGCCTTCGCGCGCACACGCACGCACGATGGCCTCCATGTTGCTCCCGCGTCCGGAGATCAGAATAACGATTTTTTTCATCCGCGGATTTTATCATTCGAAGGGGGCGAAAATCGTGCCAAACTGGGGCGCTCGGGTGCCGGGCCGGGCCGCGCACGCCCCTCCTCCCGTGCGAGCGTTTATAATCTAACGCTTTGCGGCATCAGCCCCTCCCACCGACCATCGCCTATCGTGAGAGTCTTTCGCGGCCTCCCCAATGCCGAAAGCCGGGCGCCCTGCGCACTGACCATCGGCAATTTCGACGGTGTCCATCGCGGTCACCAGGCGCTGCTCGCGCACGTGCGGGCCGCCGCCGACGCGCGTGGCCTGCCGGTCTGCGTGATGACCTTCGAGCCGCATCCGCGCGAGTTCTTCAATCCGGCGGGCGCGCCGCCGCGCATCGCAATGCTGCGCGACAAGCTCGAAGCGCTGCGCACCAACGGCGTCGATCGCGTGGTGGTCGAGCATTTCAACAAGACGTTCGCGGGACAGTCGCCCGATACCTTCGTGAAGAATGTCATCGTCGATGGCCTGCACGCGCGCTGGGTGATGGTCGGCGACGACTTCTGCTACGGCGCAAAACGCGCGGGCAATTTCGAATCCCTGAAAGCCGCCGGCGAAAAATACGGCTTCGAAGTCGAGCAAATGGCCACCGTCGCGCATCCGAACGGCGCGCGCATTTCGTCTTCGTCGGTGCGGGCGTCGCTCGTCGCGGGCGATCTCGACGCGGCGCAAGTCGCGCTCGGGCGGCCGTACATCATCAGCGGGCACGTCGTGCACGGCGCGAAGCTCGGCCGCGATCTCGGCTTTCCCACGCTGAATCTGCCGATCGCGCACAAACGGCCGGCGCTCGCGGGCATTTTCGTCGTGCGCGTTCACGGTCTCGCCAATGAGCCTTTGCCCGCGGTCGCGAGCCTCGGCCTGCGTCCGACCGTCGACGATTCCGGCCGCGTGCTGCTGGAAGTCTTCGTGCTCGACTGGCACGGCGACGCGTACGGCAAGCTCGTGCGCGTCGAATTCCTGAAGAAGCTGCGCGACGAGGAGAAGTACGTCGACCTCGAAACGCTGTCCGCGGCGATCGCGAAAGATGTCGACAACGCCCGCGCGTATTTCGGCCTTCCGCCCGCGAGCAACGCCGGCAGCCGCGCCACGGGCTTCGCCATTTCGGCGACCGACCGAATTAGGTGAGCGCGCGGTGCGTTCTGCGCCGCCCGCTGCCCCGCCATCGACGTATCGCGCGCTGAATCAAGCGCCGTCTCACCGAATTCACCGAGTCATTCATGAGCGACAAGAAAGAGAAAGCCTCTTCGAAATATCCCGTCAACCTGCTCGACACGCCCTTCCCGATGCGCGGCGACTTGCCCAAGCGTGAGCCCGCATGGGTCAAGGAATGGCAGGACAACAAGATCTACGAGAAGATCCGCGCCGCCTCGAAGGGCCGCAAGAAGTTCATCCTGCACGACGGCCCGCCGTACGCGAACGGCGACATCCACCTGGGCCACGCGGTCAACAAGATCCTGAAGGACATGATCGTCAAGGCGCGCAATCTCGCGGGCTTCGACGCGGTCTACGTGCCGGGCTGGGATTGTCACGGCATGCCGATCGAAATCCAGATCGAAAAGCAGTTCGGCAAGTCGCTGCCCGCCGCCGAAGTGATGCAAAAGGCGCGCGCCTACGCGGGCGAGCAGATCGAGAAGCAGAAGGTCGGCTTCCGGCGTCTGGGCGTGCTCGGCGACTGGGACAATCCGTACAAGACGATGAACTTCGCCAACGAGGCGGGCGAAATCCGCGCGCTCGGCAAGATCATGGAAAAGGGCTACGTGTTCCGTGGCCTCAAGCCTGTGAACTGGTGCTTCGACTGCGGCTCCGCGCTCGCCGAGGCGGAAGTCGAATACAAGGACAAGACCGATCCGACGATCGACGTCCTGTTCGCCTTTGCCGAGCCGGAAAAGACCGCGCAGGCGTTCGGCTTGAACGCGCTGCCGAAGCAGGAAGGCGGCATCGTCATCTGGACGACGACGCCCTGGACCATTCCCGCCAACCAGGCGCTGAACGTGCATCCGGAGATCGTCTACGCGCTCGTCGATACGCCGCGCGGACTGCTGATTCTTGCTGAAGAGCGTGTCGAGTCGTGCATGCAGACGTACGGGCTCACCGGCGAAGTGATCGCGACCGCGCCCGGCGAGAAGCTCACGAACCTGCGCTTCCATCATCCGCTCGCGGCCGCGCATCCGGGCTACAAGCGCACGGCGCCCATCTATCTCGGCGACTACGTGACGACCGAAAGCGGCACGGGCATCGTGCACTCGTCGCCGGCGTATGGCGTGGAAGACTTCGTGTCGTGCAAGGCGCACGGCATGGCGGATTCCGACATCATCAATCCGGTGATGGGCGACGGCCATTACATCGAATCGCTGCCGCTCTTCGGCGGGCTGTCGATCTGGAAGGCGAATCCGCAGATCATCGAAGCGCTCGATGCCGCCGGTTCGCTCCTGAAGAGCGAGAAGTACACGCACAGCTACATGCACTGCTGGCGCCACAAGTCGGCGATCATCTATCGCGCGACCTCGCAATGGTTCGCCGGCATGGATGTCACGCCGAAGGACGGCGGCCGCACGCTGCGCGAAACCGCGCTCGAAGGCGTCGAGAACACGGCGTTCTATCCGTCGTGGGGCAAGCAGCGTCTGTACAGCATGATCGCGAATCGCCCGGACTGGACGCTCTCGCGCCAGCGCCAATGGGGCGTGCCGATGGCGTTCTTCGTCCACAAGGAAACCGGCGAGCTGCATCCGCGCACGCTGGAATTGCTTGAGGAAGTGGCGAAGCGCGTGGAGGAAGGCGGCATCGAAATGTGGCAGAAGCTCGATCCGCGCGAACTGATCGGCGACGACGCCAACATGTACGAAAAGAACCGCGACACGCTCGACGTGTGGTTCGACTCCGGCACGACGCACTGGCACGTGCTGCGCGGCTCGCACAAGGATTCGCTGCAATTCCCGGCGGATCTGTATCTCGAAGGCTCGGATCAGCATCGCGGCTGGTTCCATTCGTCGCTGCTCACGGCGTCGATGCTCGACGGCCGTCCGCCCTACGACGCGCTGCTCACGCACGGCTTCACCGTCGACGGCGAAGGCCGCAAGATGTCGAAGTCGCTCGGCAACGGCATCGATCCGCATGAGGTGTCCAATCGCCTCGGCGCGGAAATCATCCGTTTGTGGATCGCGTCGACGGATTATTCGGGCGAGCTCGCGATCTCTGAAGAAATTCTGAAGCGCGTGACGGAAACGTATCGCCGGATCCGCAACACGCTGCGCTTCCTGCTCGCGAACCTTTCGGACTTCGACTTCGAGAAGAACGCGCTGCCGGTTTCCGAATGGCTCGAAATCGATCGCTACGCCGTCGCGCTCACGCACAATCTTCAGGACGACGCGCTCTCGCACTACGAGAAGTACGAGTTCCATCCGGTCGTCGCGAAGATCGCGACGTTCTGCTCGGAAGATCTCGGCGGCTTCTATCTCGACGTGCTGAAAGACCGTCTCTACACGACGAAGGCCGATTCCCGCGAGCGCCGCAGCGCGCAGACGGCGCTGTACCACATCGCGCATGGCCTGCTGCGTCTGGTCGCGCCGTATCTGTCGTTCACGGCGGAAGAAGCGTACAAGGTGCTCAAACCCGGTCAGGAAACGATCTTCACCGAGGTTTATGCTCAGTATCCGGAGATCGCGAACTCGGGCGAACTGCTCGACAAGTGGACGCTCATCCGCAGCGCGCGCAGCGACGTGACGAAGGCGCTGGAAGAAGCGCGCACGGCGAATCAGATCGGTTCGTCGCTGCAAGCCGAAGTGCTGGTCCGCGCGAGCGGCGCGCGTTACGACGCACTCGCAAGCCTCGGCGATGCACTGCGTTTCGTGCTCATCACGTCATCGGCGCAAGTGGAAAAAGTGGCGGGCGAAGCGGAAGAAGGCGTCGATGTCGCCGCGTCGAGCTACATGAAGTGCGAACGCTGCTGGCACTACTGCGCGGACGTCGGCTCGCACGCGGATCATCCGGGTCTGTGCGGCCGCTGCTTCTCCAATCTCTTCGGCGCCGGCGAAACGCGAGGCGCAGCATAATGGCTCGAACGATGGCGAAACAAACCTCCAGCAGTGGATCGCTTGCGCCGTGGCTCGGCGTCGCGCTGATCGTGATCCTGTTCGACCAGTTGACGAAGATCGCCGTGCAGCGCGTGTTCGCGTATGGCGATCCGCATGCGCTCACGCCTTTCTTCAACCTGCTGCTCGTCTACAACCGCGGCGCGGCGTTCAGCTTCCTCGCGATGGCCGGCGGCTGGCAGCGCTGGGCGTTCACGGCGCTGGGCGTCGTGGCGGCCGTCGTGATCTGCTATCTGCTCAAGCGCCATTCGGGGCAGCGGCTCTTCTGCACGGCGCTCGCGCTCATCATGGGCGGCGCGATCGGCAACGTGATCGACCGGATCGCGTACGGCCATGTCATCGACTTTCTGGACTTTCACGTGAAGGCGTGGCACTGGCCGGCGTTCAATCTCGCCGACAGCGCGATCACCATCGGTGCAGTGCTGCTCGTGTTCGACGAATTGCGGCGCGTGCGCGGTTCGAAGTGATGTTTCCAGTGCGGCTCCCTTCACGGAGCCGCGCTTTCTTTGCGACGGAGGCAAGTTGGAACTCGCGGGCAAACATCTCGTTTTAGGGCTGACCGGCGGCATCGCCTGCTACAAGATCGCGGAACTCACGCGTTTGCTCATCAAGGCGGGCGCGACCGTGCAGATCGTGATGACCGAAGCGGCCACGCAGTTCATCACGCCCGTCACCATGCAGGCGCTGTCGGGCCGTCCCGTCTACACGTCTCAGTGGGATGCGCGCATGCCGAACAACATGCCGCACATCGATCTTTCGCGCGAAGCGGACGCCATCGTCATCGCGCCCGCCTCCACCGACTTCATCGCCAAACTCGCGCACGGCATGTGCGACGATCTGCTTTCGACGCTGTGCATCGCGCGCGATTGTCCGCTGCTCGTGGTTCCGGCCATGAATCGGCAGATGTGGCAGAACCCGGCGACGCAGCGCAACGTCGCGCAGCTTCGCGCGGACGGCGTCGAAGTGCTCGGACCGGATTCGGGTTCGCAGGCGTGCGGCGAAGTCGGCGACGGCCGCATGATCGAGCCGGAAGCCGCGTTCGAAGCCATTTGCGCCTTCTTTCAGCCGAAGATCCTGCGCGGCCGGCGCGTGCTCATCACGGCAGGGCCGACGTTCGAGCCGCTCGATCCGGTGCGCGGCATCACCAATCGCTCGTCGGGCAAGATGGGCTTCGCGCTCGCGCGCGCGGCGGCGCAGGCGGGCGCGGACGTGCATCTCGTCGCCGGTCCCGTGTCGCTGCCGACGCCGTGGGGCGTGTATCGCGAGGACGTGCAGACCGCGCAGCAAATGCACGACGCCGTCATGGCCGCGACGCCCGACGCGGACATTTTCATCGCGGTGGCGGCGGTGGCGGACTGGCGCGTGGATCACGTCAGCGAGCAGAAGATCAAGAAGTCCGGCGATGCATTGCCGACATTCAACTTCGTCGAGAATCCCGACATTCTCGCGACGGTGGCGAAGCTGCCGAATCCGCCCTACTGCGTCGGTTTCGCGGCAGAAAGCGGCGATCTCGACGTGCACGGCGCGGAGAAACGCAAGCGCAAAGGCGTGCCGCTGCTGATCGGCAATATCGGGCAACTCACCTTCGGCCTCGACGACAACGAAGTCGTTCTCTTCGAAGAAAGCGGAGCGACGCCGCTGCCGCGCGCCGGAAAGCAGGAACTCGCGCGCACGCTGATCGCGGAAATCGCCAAGCGTGCGCCGCGCAATGGCGGTTCGCTGCTGTCATGACGAAACTTTCGGTACTCGACCAGACACCGGTCATCCACGGCCACAGCGTCGCCGACGCCATCGCCGCGACGCTCGATCTCGCGCAGCTCGCCGACGATCTCGGCTATACGCGCTACTGGTGCGCGGAGCATCACGGCTTGCATGGCGTGTCGAATCCGTGTCCTGAAGTGATGCTCGCGCGCATCGGCAGTCTGACGAAGCGCATCCGCATCGGTTCGGGCGGCGTGATGCTGCCGTATTACTCGCCGTTCAAGGTCGCCGAGCAATTCCTGATGCTCGAAGCGCTGTTTCCGAATCGCGTGGATCTCGGCGTCGGTCGCGCGCCCGGCGGCGACATGCGCACGGCGCAGGCGGTCGCGGCGGGTTCGTACAATCGCGGCGATGTCTTCCCGCAGCAAGTCGCGGAACTGATCGCGCTGTTCAGCGGCAACGTGCCCGACGACTCGCTCGCCAAAGGCGTGCTGCTGCAACCGCAGATCGACACGCGCCCCGAACTGTGGATGCTCGGCTCCAGCGACTTCGGCGGCCTGCTCGCCGCGCAGCTCGGCATCCGGTTTGCGTTCGCGCATTTCATCAACGCGCAATATGGTGATCGCGTGGCGGAGGCGTATCACGAACGTTTCACGCCGGGTCTCGAGGCGAAGCCGTATCTCGCCGCGGCGGTGTTCGTGATTTGCGCCGATACGGATCGCGAAGCCGAAGCGCTCGAACGCGCGGTCGACCTGCGCCGCGTGCAAATGGCGTACGGGCTCAACCAGCCGATTCCGTCGATCGCGCAGGGCAACGCGCAGGTTTATGGCGAGCGCGAACTCGCGGTGATCGCGCATGAGAAAGCGCGCAGCATCATCGGCACCCCGGAACGCGTGACGGAGAAACTGCACGCGCTACAGGAACAATTCAACGCCGACGAACTGATCGTGATAACGGTCTCCGGCAGCTACGCCGCACGCACGCGGTCCTATCAACTGTTGGCCGAAGCCTTCGAGCTCGGCCGCTGAACCATCGATCCATGAAACTCGACGTCAAGATTCTCGACGCGCGCATGCGCGACTTCATGCCCGCCTATGCCACGCCCGGCAGCGCGGGCCTCGATCTGCGCGCGTGCCTCGACGCGCCGCTTGTCATCGAGCCGCATCAGACCGTGCTCGTGCCGACCGGACTCGCCATTCATCTCGCCGATCCCGGCTACGCCGCACTGATCCTGCCGCGCTCGGGACTCGGCCACAAGCATGGCATCGTGCTCGGCAATCTCGTCGGGCTGATCGATTCGGATTATCAAGGTCAACTGATGGTCTCGACGTGGAATCGCGGCGACAGCGCGTTCACGCTCAACCCGATGGAGCGTCTCGCGCAGATGGTGATCGTGCCTGTCGTGCAGGCGCAGTTCAATATCGTCGATGACTTCGCGGCGAGCGAGCGCGGCGCGGGCGGCTTCGGCAGCACGGGCAAGCACTGAGCTTTCTCAGGTCGAAAAAAACGGCGCGGTCGAAACCGCGCCGTTTTCACTTCCAAAGACCCCTTCTATCAATCCACTTCGATCGCTTCCGGATTCGGATTGCGCGGCGGCGTCGAGTTCTCGTCGAACGTGAGTTGCACCTTGTCCTCGGCGTCGACATCCACGGTCACGCGGCCGCCGTTGAGCAACTTGCCGAACAGCAGTTCGTCGGCCAGCGCGCGACGGATCGTGTCCTGGATCAGACGCTGCATCGGACGCGCGCCCATCAGCGGATCGAAACCGTGCTTCGCGAGATGCTTGCGCAGCGCGTCGGTGAAGACGGCATCGACCTTCTTCTCGTGCAACTGATCTTCCAGTTGCATGAGGAACTTGTCGACCACGCGCAGGATGATTTCCTCGTCCAGCGAGCGGAAGCTGATGATCGAGTCCAGACGGTTGCGGAACTCCGGCGTGAACATGCGCTTGATGTCGGCCATTTCGTCGCCCGACTCGCGCCGCGACGTGAAACCGATCACCGCCTTGCCCATTGCCTCGGCGCCCGCGTTCGTCGTCATGATGATGATGACGTTGCGGAAATCCGCCTTGCGGCCGTTGTTGTCCGTCAGCGTGCCGTGGTCCATGACCTGCAGCAGCACGTTGTAGATGTCCGGATGCGCCTTCTCGATTTCGTCGAGCAGCAGCACGCAATGCGGCTTCTTCGTGACGGCTTCGGTCAGCAAACCGCCCTGGTCGAAACCGACATAACCCGGCGGCGCGCCGATCAGACGGCTGACCGCATGACGCTCCATGTATTCCGACATGTCGAAGCGCAGCAGTTCGATACCGAGCGTGAACGCCAGTTGCTTCGCCACTTCCGTCTTGCCGACGCCCGTCGGGCCGGAGAACAGGAACGCGCCGATCGGCTTGTCCGTTTTGCCGAGGCCCGCGCGCGCCATCTTGATCGATGCCGACAGCGCATCAATGGCCGGATCCTGGCCGAACACGACAGCCTTCAGGTCGCGGTCGAGCGTCTGAAGCTTGCTGCGGTCGTCCTGCGACACGCTCTGCGCCGGCACGCGCGCGATCTTCGAGATGATCTCTTCGATCTCGCTCTTGCCGATGGTCTTCTTCTGCTTCGACTTCGGCAGGATGCGTTGCGCCGCGCCCGCTTCGTCGATCACGTCGATGGCCTTGTCGGGCAAATGACGATCCGTGATGAAGCGCGCCGACAACTCGGCCGCCGCCGACAGCGCACCCGACGAATACTTCACGCCGTGATGCTCCTCGAAGCGCGTCTTGAGGCCGCGCAAAATGGCCACGGTCTGCTCGACGGTCGGCTCGGTGACATCGACCTTCTGGAAACGGCGCGACAGCGCCGCGTCCTTCTCGAAGATGCCGCGATATTCCGTGAACGTGGTCGCGCCGATGCACTTCAACTGCCCCGACGACAACGCCGGCTTCAGCAGATTCGATGCATCCAGCGTGCCGCCCGAAGCCGCGCCCGCGCCGATCAGCGTATGAATTTCGTCGATGAACAGAATGGCGTGCGGACGCTCCTTCAATTCCTTGAGCACCGTCTTCAGGCGTTGCTCGAAATCGCCACGATATTTCGTGCCCGCGAGCAGCGCGCCCATGTCGAGCGAATACACCTGCGCGTCGGCCAGAATGTCCGGCACTTCGCCGCGCGTGATGCGCCACGCGAGGCCTTCGGCGATCGCGGTCTTGCCCACGCCGGCTTCACCCACGAGCAGCGGATTGTTCTTGCGGCGGCGGCACAGCACCTGCACCACGCGCTCGACTTCCAGTTCGCGACCGATCAGCGGATCGATCTTGCCGTCCTTCGCGAGCTGATTCAGATTCTGCGTGAACTGCGCAAGCGGCGTTTCCTTCTGCGCGGCGGCGTCTTCCGATTCCGGATTGGCTTCGCTGTTCGTCTTCGTGGCGTCGCCGCTGTTCGTCTTGGCGATTCCGTGCGAAATGAAATTCACGACATCCAGACGCGTCACGCCCTGCTGTTGCAGGTAGTACACCGCGTGCGAATCCTTCTCGCCGAAGATCGCCACCAGCACGTTCGCGCCGGTCACTTCCTTCTTGCCGTTCGAGGTCGATTGCACGTGCATGATCGCGCGCTGGATCACGCGCTGGAAACCAAGCGTCGGCTGAGTATCGACGTCGTCCGTGCCCGGCACGGTCGGCGTGTTGTCATGAATGAAATTGCGCAGGTTCTGACGCAAATCTTCAATGTTGGCTGCGCAGGCGCGCAACACTTCAGCCGCGGTCGGATTGTCCAACAGGGCAAGCAGCAGATGCTCGACCGTTATGAACTCGTGCCGCGCCTGACGTGCTTCCATAAACGCCATGTGCAGACTGACTTCCAGTTCCTGGGCAATCATGCTTCCTCCATCACGCACTGCAGCGGATGTCCCGCTTGCCGTGCATGGCTAACGACTTGCTCAACTTTGGTCGACGCAATATCTCGCGTGTAGACCCCACAAACTCCCCTGCCTTCGCGATGAACCTTCAGCATGATCTGCGTAGCGGTCTCACGATCTTTATTAAAGTATTCCTGCACGATCATCACGACGAATTCCATCGGCGTGAAGTCGTCATTCAGCAGCACCACCTTGTACATGGCCGGCTTCTTGAGCTTCTGCTCCTGCCGCTCCAGTACCGTGCCATCCTGCTTGTTGGGATTGATCGCCATACACCCATTCTAAACAACACGGACGTCTCCGCAATCGCCGCTCCAGCACCGACCGTGCGGTCGGAATGAAACGCTGAAACTGCTCTCGCACAGTTGTCGTCCATCGAATCCTGCCGCTGCCCAACATTTCGGCGCGGCCCGCTTGCACCTCGTCGAAACGAGTATCGCACAGCTTCAAAAAAAACAAATCGAACACCAAGCGCCGCGGGCCGCCGGGTAACACACAAGTGAGTCGATTATGCGACTTTTCAAGATGGCGTGCTTGGACGGCAGCGCACACGCAAAGCAGGAATTACCCTACGAATGCGCTCTTTGCAACGAGCTTATCGGCCATCCCAAAAATTCCTTGACACCCGATTTAAGAGATTTAACAATCAAACTGGCACTTTTTTCCGGGGGCCAACCACGGACGAAAAAAGAGGCCGAGGTGAGCTTGTGAGGAGGGGGCGGTTCACATTGTGGGGTGGCCGCTTTTCGAGCGTGCTCTGGGTGCGACAAGAGTTAGAGGGGAAGTACGAATGTCTACTGGTACGGTCAAGTGGTTCAACGACGCGAAAGGCTACGGATTCATCACGCCCGATGAAGGCGGCGAGGATCTGTTCGCACATTTCTCGGCGATTCAAATGAACGGTTTCAAGACGCTCAAAGAAGGCCAGAAGGTCAGCTTCGAGATTGTCCAAGGACCGAAGGGCAAGCAGGCATCGAACATCCAGGACGCGGTCTGACCGTTCGATCACACTTTGCCTCGTGAAACCCGGCCATTGCGCCGGGTTTTTTTCGCCCTGCCGCTTTTGGAATATGAGGCGCGGGCGCCAGTTAAAAACCCCGCAAGGCGTAGGCCTTCCGGGGTTTTTATTCGACACTTCGAATAGAGGTGAGTCCTCACATATTTTCGATCATCACCTCTCCGAAGCCCGAACACGAAACCTGCGTCGCGCCTTCCATCAGGCGTGCGAAGTCGTACGTGACGCGTTTCGAGAGAATGGACTGCTCCATCGACGAAATGATGCGATCCGCCGCCTCGAACCAGCCGAGATGGCGCAGCATCATTTCGGCCGAGAGGACTTCCGAGCCCGGATTCACGTAGTCCTTGCCCGCGTACTTCGGCGCGGTGCCGTGCGTCGCTTCGAACATTGCGACGGAATCCGACATGTTCGCGCCCGGCGCGATGCCGATGCCGCCCACCTGCGCCGCGAGCGCGTCCGAGATGTAATCGCCGTTCAGGTTGAGCGTCGCGATCACGTCGTATTCGGCCGGACGCAGCAGGATTTGCTGAAGGAACGCGTCGGCGATCACGTCCTTCACGACGATGTCGTTGCCCGACTTCGGATTCTTCACCTTCATCCACGGACCGCCGTCGATCAGTTCCGCGTCGAACTCCTTCTGCGCGAGCGCGTAACCGTAGTCGCGGAACGCGCCTTCGGTGAACTTCATGATGTTGCCCTTGTGCACGAGCGTGACCGAGCGGCGGTCGTTGTCGATCGCGTATTGAATCGCCTTGCGCACGAGCCGCTCCGAGCCCTCGCGCGACACCGGCTTGATGCCGAGCCCCGACGAATCCGGAAAACGGATCTTCTTCACGCCCATTTCCTCGCGCAGAAATTTGATGACCTTCTTCGCCTCGGCCGATTCCGCCGGCCATTCGACGCCCGCGTAGATGTCCTCGGAGTTCTCGCGGAAGATCACCATGTCGATCTTCTCCGGCTCGCGCACCGGCGACGGCACGCCCTTGAAGTAGCGCACCGGCCGCAGACACACATACAGATCGAGTTGCTGGCGAAGCGCCACGTTCAGCGAGCGGATGCCGCCGCCGACAGGCGTCGTGAGCGGTCCCTTGATCGACACGACGTAGTCCTTCACCGCGTCGAGCGTCTCGTCGGGCAGCCAGACGTCCGGGCCGTAGAAGCGCGTCGCCTTTTCGCCCGCGAAGATTTCCATCCATTGAATCTTGCGCTTGCCGCCGTAGGCCTTTTCCACCGCCGCATCGACGACCTTGATCATCACCGGCGTGATGTCGACGCCCGTGCCGTCGCCCTCGATATACGGGATGATCGGCTGATCCGAGACGTTGAGCGAGAAATCCGCGTTGACGGTGATCTTGTCACCGTCCGCCGGAACCTTGATGTGCTGATACGGCATGGTCGACTCCAAATAAGGCCGGACTTGAATGGAAGCAAACGAAGGATAGCGAGCGATGCGATGCAGCATACGGGCGACGACGCACAGCCCGATGTTGGTCACGACATCATTCTAACCATGCTGGCCCTCACCGGCGCGCACGAGGCGGGCGGGCGCATGCATTAAGATGCCGCATCGATCACGCCGCGCGCCGTCCTGCATGTCACTCATCGCCCTCAACAAGCCTTTCGGCACCATCTGCCAGTTCTCCGCGCACGAAACGCGCGCGTCGCTCGGCGACTGGGTGAAGACGCCGGGCGTGTATCCCGCGGGCCGGCTCGACGCGGACAGCGAAGGCCTCCTCCTGCTCACCGACGACGGCGCCTTGCAGGCGCGCATCGCGGAGCCGCGTCACAAGCTCGTGAAGCGCTATTGGGCGCAAGTCGAAGGCGCGCCCGACGAAGCCGCGCTCGCGCATCTCGCGAAAGGCGTCGATCTCGGCGACTACGTGACGCGTCCGTGCCGCACCGCTTTCGTCGATGAACGCGACATCGACGCCCTCTGGCCGCGCACGCCGCCGATCCGCTATCGCGCCGCAATCCCGGCGACATGGGTCGAGCTCGCCATCGTCGAAGGCAAGAACCGGCAGGTCAGGCGCATGACGGCGGCGGTCGGTTATCCGACGTTGCGGCTCGTGCGCGTCGCGATCGGCGCGCTCGATATCTTCACGCTGGGCATCGCGCCCGGCGAGTCCGTCGAGGTTGCGCCGGGCGCGCCCTGGCAACGCCTTCGTTGAATCGCATTCAACTATCTCGAAAATAATCGGCATTGCGCGGTTCATGGCATTGCGCTTAAAGGCAGTGTCATGAAGATCGAGTATCGCGAGCCGCGAGTCGAATATTTTTTGATCCGCTGCGCAATTCTCTGTAAATCGCGTCAACCGACTCTTCGCACGATGCGTTAAGGGCGTCAGATGCCGCATAAAGCTATCCGGCATGAGCGAAAACTGATTACAACAACCTGTGTGCTCCAGGGAGTTTGAAAGGTTCAAGCGTTCACAGTCGTATCGACATTGATTTATCGAATCGACTGTCAACCGAAAGGTAGGTGGCTCGTTTACCGAGATGACTCAATGACCGGGTCGTTTGGTTAATTTACTCAAGCTGAGGATTCACAGATGAACAAACTGATCGCTGCTCTCGTCGCTGGCCTGTTCGCAACCGCTGCTTTCGCACAAGAAGCCTCGGCTCCGGCCGCTGCTGCTCCGGCAGCTGCTTCGTCGGCTCACAAGTCGTCGGCACACAAGAAGTCGCACAAGTCGTCGCACAAGTCGCACAAGAAGGCAGCCGCTTCGGCTCCGGAAGCCGCTTCGGCAGCTCAGTAAGTTCGTTGTAAACGGCGGTATAGCGAAGTCAAGAACGAGCATTACCGCCGTCTTTACGGCGTTGAAGGGCAGATGGCCGCAAGGCGTCTGCCCTTTTGTTTTGTGCCTGCGCATCGCGTAACATGCGCGGGGCCGCCGGCTTTCCGGCCTATCGAATGCCAAAGGAGCTTCGTCGTGAATCTGCAAGCTTTCCTGCGCGCCGCGCGCGCAGCCGTCATCGCGCTCGCGCTGCCCTTCGCCGCGCTATCGCACGCCCAGACGATGCCGCCCGGCGCCAAGCAGCCGTCCGATTTTCCGCGCGCGAAGCTCACCGCGGGCATGTACGTGATCGACGCCGCCGTCGCCGCGAGCGACGCCGATCGCGAGCAAGGCCTCATGTATCGCACGCAGCTCGCGCCGAACGAAGGCATGCTCTTCGTCTTCAATGAAAACGCCGTGCATTGCTTCTGGATGAAGAACACGCTGATTCCGCTGTCGATCGCGTTCATTCGCGCGGACGGCACGATCACCGACATCGACGAGATGCAGGCCGAGACCGAGAACAATCACTGCCCGCGCAACAACGGCGTGTACGCGCTCGAAATGTCCAAAGGCTGGTTCGCCGCGAAGGGCATCAAGCCGGGCATGCAGCTCAAGGGCTTGCCGCGCGTGCAATAAAGCTTTTTCGCCCGATCGGGAAACCGGCGCCGTCGCAGGACACGCCGGTTTTTTTGTGTCCGAAAAGTCCTTCCTCCGGGCTGGCAGGATTCCTGCAAAGAGCCTGCCGACGCGCTATCCTAAAAAGATTCAGCGCGGCGCTCTCGCGTTCGTCACACACGCCGCGCCGACTTTATCCACAGGAGGTTCACGTGCCCCGCAAGACTCCCATTGAGCGGTATCGGAATATAGGGATCAGCGCTCACATCGATGCCGGCAAGACGACGACTACCGAGCGCATCCTTTTCTACACCGGCGTGACGCACAAGATCGGCGAAGTGCACGACGGCGCGGCCACGATGGACTGGATGGAGCAGGAGCAGGAACGCGGCATCACGATCACCTCCGCGGCGACGACGGCCTTCTGGAAAGGCATGGCCGGCAACTATCCGGAACACCGCATCAACATCATCGACACGCCGGGACACGTCGATTTCACGATCGAAGTGGAGCGCTCGATGCGCGTGCTCGACGGCGCCTGCATGGTCTACGACTCGGTCGGCGGCGTGCAGCCGCAATCGGAAACCGTGTGGCGTCAGGCGAACAAGTACAAGGTGCCGCGCATCGCGTTCGTCAACAAGATGGACCGCGTCGGCGCGGACTTCTTCCGCGTGCAGCGGCAGATCGGCGAGCGGCTCAAGGGCGTCGCGGTGCCGATCCAGATTCCGATCGGCGCGGAAGAGCATTTTCAGGGCGTCGTCGATCTCGTGAAGATGAAGGCGATCGTCTGGGACGACGAAAGCCAGGGCATCAAGTTCACTTACGAGGAGATTCCCGACAATCTCAAGGAACTTGCGCACGAATGGCGCGAGAAGATGGTCGAGGCGGCCGCCGAGTCGAGCGAGGAACTGCTCGAAAAATATCTCGAAGATCACGAGAGCCTGACGGAAGAGGAAATCAAGGCGGCGATCCGCCGCCGCACCATCGCCAATGAAATCGTGCCGATGCTGTGCGGCAGCGCATTCAAGAACAAGGGCGTGCAGGCGATGCTCGACGCGGTGATCGACTACCTGCCCTCGCCCGTCGACGTGCCCGCGATTCTCGGCCACACCGAAGACGACAAGGAAGCGGAACGCCATCCGAGCGACGACGAGCCGTTCTCCGCGCTCGCGTTCAAGATCATGACGGACCCGTTCGTCGGCCAGTTGATCTTCTTCCGCACTTATTCGGGCGTCGTGAATTCGGGCGACACGGTCTACAACCCGGTGAAGGAAAAGAAGGAGCGCCTCGGCCGCATCCTGCAGATGCACGCGAACGAGCGCAAGGAAATCAAGGAAGTGCGCGCGGGCGACATCGCGGCGGCGGTCGGTCTCAAGGAAGCGACGACCGGCGACACGCTGTGCGATCCGAATCACGTGATCATCCTCGAACGCATGATCTTCCCGGAGCCGGTGATCTCGCAGGCCGTCGAGCCGAAGACCAAGGTCGATCAGGAGAAGATGGGCATCGCGCTGAATCGTCTCGCGCAGGAAGATCCGTCGTTTCGCGTGACGAGCGACGAGGAATCCGGCCAGACGATCATCTCCGGCATGGGCGAGCTGCACCTCGAAATTCTCGTCGACCGGATGAAGCGCGAGTTCGGCGTCGAGGCGACCGTCGGCAAGCCGCAGGTCGCGTATCGCGAGACGGTGCGCAACAAGGTCGAGGACGTCGAGGGCAAGTTCGTCAAGCAGTCGGGCGGGCGCGGCCAGTACGGGCACGCGGTGATCGCGCTGGAACCGGACCCCGGCAAGGGCTACGAGTTCGTCGACCAGATCAAGGGCGGCGTGATTCCGCGAGAATTCATTCCGGCCGTGGACAAGGGCATTCAGGAAACGCTCAAGGCGGGCGTGCTCGCGGGCTATCCGGTCGTCGACGTGAAAGTGCGGCTGACCTTCGGTTCGTACCACGATGTCGATTCGAACGAAAACGCGTTCCGCATGGCCGGCTCCATGGCCTTCAAGGAAGCGATGCGCAAGGCGCGGCCCGTGCTGCTCGAACCGATGATGGCCGTGGAAGTGGAAACGCCCGAGGAATTCATGGGCAACGTGATGGGTGATTTGTCCGGCCGGCGCGGGCTCGTGCAGGGCATGGAGGACATCGCGGGCGGCGGCGGCAAGCTCGTGCGCGCGGAAGTGCCGCTCGCCGAGATGTTCGGCTACTCGACGTCACTGCGTTCGCTGACGCAAGGCCGCGCGACCTACACGATGGAGTTCAAGCACTACGCGGAGACGCCGGCGAACGTGTCCGAGGCGATCATCAACTCGAAAGCGAAATAATCGCGATCGAACCGTGTAGTATCGGAAGTCCGTTGCTCGCTCTGTTGGTGGCGGCAACGGATTTTCCTTATCCGCAGACGATAAACGCAAATGAGCGACGCACATCAGCACATCGATTGGCGCGAACACGGCGTCAAGGTCATCAAGGGCGATCAGCTCGACACCAACACCCCGCAGACGCCGGGCATGAACCGCGCGGCCGCCATCAACGCGGCGCGCGTCGGCGCGCAAAAAATCTGGGCCGGCACGGTCACGATCCATCCGAATGCGAAGACGGGCGCGCATCATCACGGCGCGCTCGAGAGCGTCATCTATGTCGTGCGCGGTCAGGCGCGCATGCGCTGGGGCGAGCATCTCGAATTCACCGCCGAGGCCGGTCCCGGCGATTTCATTTTCGTGCCGCCCTACGTGCCGCACCAGGAAATCAACGCCAGCACCGACGATCCGCTCGAATGCGTGCTCGTGCGCAGCGACAACGAAGCCGTGGTGGTGAATCTCAACATCGATGCCGTGGAAAAGCCCGAGGAAGTCTACTGGGTCGATCCGATTCACAAGCATCCGCACGATCACTGAAGCGGGCGAAGGACGCGCAACGGAAATGCGGCGCGTTACTTGCTATCACCGCCTGAATGCGCCACGTATCGGCGCGGTCGAGCCGTACGCGCGTGGGCGGCGGCGGGCAAGCACAACTACAACGGAAAAACACACGATGAAAAAACCTTCGACCGACGCGCATCTCCTCGACCTCGCCCGCCCGCACGCGGGCGAACTGGGCAATCACGCGATCGACGAGTTCATGGCCGGGCGCCTCACGCGCCGCGAGTTGCTGCGCCATGCGAGCATGCTCGGCGTGGCGCTGTCGGCGGGCGGCCTCCTCGGCATGCCCGGCGCACGCGCGCAAGGCACGGGCAAGCCGGGCGGCACGATCCGCGTCGCGCATCTGACGCCCGCGGGCGCCGTCGATCCGCTCACCGTCACCGACGCATCCGGTCTCGCGCTCATCAATCAGACGGGCGAATTCCTCATCGACGACGACAGCGAACATCTGACGCTCAAGCCCGCGCTCGCGTTGTCGTGGTCGTCGAATGCGAAGGGCGACGTGTGGACCTTCAAGCTGCGCCCGAACGTGAAGTTCCACGACGGCCAGCCGATGACCGCGAAAGACGTCGTCGCGACGTTCAACCGCCTGTCCGACCCGGGCGCGGGCTCGGCGGCGTTGTCGGTGTTGAAGGGCGTGCTGTCGAAGGATTCGGCGAAGGCCGTCGACGATCACACCGTCGAATTCCATCTCGACGCGCCCAACGGCAATTTCCCGTATTACGTGTCCTCGGACACCTATAACGCGGTAATTCTGCCGGCCAATTTCACCGGACCGTACGAGAAAACCTTCATGGGCACGGGCGCGCTGAAGCTCGAAAAGTACACGCCGAAGGTCGGCGCGTCGTTCGTGCGCAATCCCGACTACTGGGGCGAGAAGTCGCTGCCCGATCGCGTGACGTTCTCCTTCTACGCCGATCAGCAGGCGCAACTTCTCGCGATGCAAGGCCGCCAGGCCGACGTGATGGGCGACTTCACCGTGCAGGGCGGCGTCTCGATACTCACGAATCCGCAGTTCAAGGTGCTCGGCACGAAGTCGAGCTCGCACCGGCAGATTCACATGCGCTGCGACATGGCGCCGTTCAAGGACAAACGCGTGCGCCAGGCGCTCGCGCTCGCGATCGATCGCGAAGTCATCGTGAAGGGGCTGTTCCGCGGGCGCGCGACCGTCGGCAACGACAGCCCGTTCGCGCCGGTGTTTCCGTCGAGCGATCTCGCGGTGCCGCAGCGCAAGATCGACATCGCGCAAGCCAGGAAATTGATGAGCGAAGCCGGCGTCGCGAACGGCTTCGACGTCACGCTCACGACGGAAAAATACATGGAGATTCCCGATCTCGCGGTCGTCGTGCAGAACGCGGCGAAGGCGATCGGCATTCGCATCCAGTTGAAGGTCGAAAGCCAGGATCTGTATTACGGCTCGGGCACGTTCGGCAAGTCGGACTGGCTGGATTCGCCGCTCGGCATCACGGATTACGGGCATCGCGGCGTGCCGAACGTGTTCCTCAACGCGCCCTTGACGAGCGCGGGCACCTGGAACGCGGCGCACTTCAGGAATCCGGAATACGACAAGCTCGTCGCGCAGTTCGTCGCGGCGCTCGACGTCGCGTCGCAGAAAAAGCTCTCCGGGCAGATCCAGCGCCTGTTGCTCGACGAAACGCCGGTCGTGATTCCCTACTTCTACGACCAGTTGATCGTCACGCGCGCGAACGTTTCGGGCGTGCGCTTCAACGCGATCTCGCAGATGTGGTTCGACCGCGCGACGGTATCGGCGTAAATGAGCACGATCACACCGACGGCGCACGTCGCCGACTTCGCCAAGGTGAAACGCATCGTGCGCTTTATCGGCGTGCGGCTGCTGCTCGCGCTCGTCACGCTCTGGCTTCTGTCGATGATCGTCTTCGCGGGCGGCCAGCTCCTGCCCGGCGACGTCGGCCGCGCGATCCTCGGCCCGCTCGCCGATGCGCGCGCCGTCGCGGCGCTCAATCATCAGCTCGGCGTCGACCGGCCGCTGCTCACGCAGTATTCGAGCTGGATCGGCCATTTCCTGCGCGGCGACATGGGCGAGTCGTATGCGTTTCGCGCGCCGGTCGCGCCGTTCATCGGCAACGCGCTGTGGAACTCGGCGAAGCTCGGCGCGCTCGCGTTCGTCGTCGTGGTGCCGCTCGGCATCGCGGGCGGCGTGTACGCGGCGCTGCATGCCGGACGATGGATCGATCGCGTCATCAGCATCGGCGGGCTGACGGCGACGGTCGTGCCGGAATTCGTCTCGTCGATCGTGCTGATCCTGATCTTCGGCGTGTGGCTGCAATGGCTGCCGATCGAAGCGACCGCGCCCGCCGGCGCCGGCTTCTTCACGCAACTGGCGCATCTGGTTTTGCCGGTGCTGCCGCTCGTGTTCGTGTTCTTCGGCTATATCGCGCGGATGGCGCGCGCGGGCACCGTCGAAGCGCTCGACGCCGACTACACGCGCACCGCGATCCTCAAGGGCTTGCCGCAGCGCGTCGTGATTCTTCGCCACGTGCTGCGCAACGCGCTGCTGCCGACCGTCACCGTCGCCGCGACGCAGCTCGGCTACATGATCGGCGGGCTGGTCGTCGTGGAGACGCTGTTCCACTATCAGGGCATCGGCTCGCTGATCTACACCGCCGCGCAAGGCAAGGACTTTCCGATGCTCGAAGCGGGCGTGCTGACCATCGGCGTGATCTATACGGCGGCGAACCTGATCGCGGATGCGCTCTACGTCGTGCTCAATCCGCGTCTGCGCACGGGTGACGCGAAATGAGCACGGCGGCCGCTGTTCCGGCGAAACCGCGCCGCTTCGAAGCGCTCGGCGCGCTCTCGCGCTCGCTCACGTTCGACCTGGGCGTGCTGATCCTGCTCTTCTGGGTGCTGTGCGCGCTCTTCGGCCACTGGCTCGTGCCGCACGATCCCTACGCGTCCGATCCGCTCAACTCGCTCGTCGCGCCTTCCGGCGATCACTGGTTCGGCACCGATCAGCTCGGCCGCGACGTGTTCGCGCGCGTGATCGTCGGCTCGCGCGACATCCTGACCATCGCGCCGCTGGCGACCTTGCTCGGCACCGCGGCGGGCACGGCGATCGGCCTTGTCGTCGGCTATTTCGACGGCTGGGTCGATGCCGTCATCGGGCGCGTGATCGATGCGCTGCTGGCGTTGCCGCTCGTGATCGTCGCGCTGCTCGCGCTGGCGGCCGTCGGCGCGAGCAACACGACGGTGATTCTCGTCATCGGCCTGACGTTCGCGCCGATCACCGCGCGCACCGTTCGCGCAGCCGTGCTGAGCGAGCGCCATCTGGACTACGTGCTGGCGGCGCAGTTGCGCGGCGAGAACGCGCTCTACATCATGTTCGCGGAGATTTTGCCGAACGTGCTGCCGCCGATCATCGTCGAGGCGACCGTGCGTCTCGGCTACGCGATCTTCGCCGTCGCGACGCTCTCGTTCCTCGGCTTCGGCATCCAGCCGCCCTCGGCCGACTGGGGCCTCGCGCTGTCCGAAAGCTACACGCTGATGGCGGGCGGCGCGTGGTGGACCGTCGTTTTCGATGCCGCCGCGATCGCGTCGCTGGTCGTCGCGGTGAATCTCGTCGCCGATGCCGTGCAAGGAGTGCTCGACCGATGAACGGACCGCCGCCATCGGCTTTCCCCACTTTCGGCGCCGCGAAAGGCGACCAGACGGACGCGCTCACCATCGTCGGGCTCACCGTGGCGTACCGCTCGCGCGGGCGCGAGCGCGAAGTGCTGCAGGACGTCACGTTGCGCGTGAGGCGCGGCGAGGCGTATGGGCTCGTCGGCGAATCGGGCTGCGGCAAGTCGACCGCCGCGCTCGCGGTGCTACGCTACCTGCCGCGCAACGGACGCGTGAAGGCGGGCCGCATTTCGATCGC
Organism: Caballeronia novacaledonica; assembly: GCF_900258035.1. Lineage (GTDB taxonomy): Bacteria > Pseudomonadota > Gammaproteobacteria > Burkholderiales > Burkholderiaceae > Caballeronia > Caballeronia novacaledonica. The sequence continues at coordinate 75,099 of NZ_OGTP01000026.1, forward strand.
CGGGCGCGACGTCGCATCGCTCGACGCCGACGCGCTGCGCGGCATGCGCGCCAATGCCGTGTCGATGGTCTATCAGGATCCGGGGCGCGCGCTGAATCCGTCGCTCACGATCGCCCGGCAAGTCTCCGAGGCGTTCGAAGTCACGGGCGCATCCGCCGACGAAGCGCTGTCCCGCACCGCCGACATGCTCAGGCGCGTGCGCATCGCGTCGCCCGAACGCGTGATGGAGAGTTATCCGCATCAGTTGTCGGGCGGGATGCAGCAGCGCGTGGTGATCGCGATGGCGCTCGCGTGCAATCCCGAACTGCTGATTCTCGACGAACCCACCACCGGTCTCGACGCCACCGTCGAAGCCGAAGTGCTCGATCTCATCGCGCAGTTGCGCGCGGAGTTGGGCACGGCCGTGCTCTTCATCAGCCACAACCTCGCGGTGATCGGGCGCATGTGCGATCGCGTCGGCGTGTTGTACGCGGGCAAGCTCGTCGAGGAAGGCACGGCCGCCGACGTGTTCGCCAAGCCGCGGCATCCGTACACGGTCGGCCTGTTGCGCTGCCTGCCGCTCGAAGGCCGCAGCAAGGAAAACGGGCGCCTCGATACGATTCCCGGCTCGCTGCCGCTGCCGGGATCGATCACGCAGGGCTGCATCTTCGCGCCGCGCTGCAAGCTCGCCGACGAGCGCTGTCTCAAGGACGCGCCGCCGCCCTACCGCATCGCGGCGGCGCACGGCGACCAGATGGCGCGCTGCCACTATCACGAACGCGCACAAACGCTGCCGCGCTCGGCCGACGAAACGCCGGTGCACGTCGCGAATGGCGAAGATCAGCCGCTCGCGCTCTCCGCGCGCAATCTCTCGAAGACCTTCCGCGTCGGCGATGAAGAAGTGCGCGCCGTCCACGACGTCTCGCTCGATCTCGTGCAAGGCGAAACGCTCGGGCTCGTCGGCGAATCGGGCAGCGGCAAGACGACGCTCGCGAAGCTCCTGCTCGGGCTCGTGTCGCCCGATAAAGGCGCGTCGCTCGAACTCGACGGCGCGGCGTTGCCCGAGCGCGTGACCCAGCGCAGCGAAGAACAGGTGAAGTCGCTGCAGATCGTGTTCCAGAATCCGGATTCCGCGCTGAACCGCGCGCATTCCGTGCGGCGGCTGATCGCGCGTTCACTGTCGAAGCTCGCGGCACTGCACGGCGAGGCGAAGGAACAGCGCCTGCACATGCTGACCGAAGCCGTGCGTCTGCCGGCGCGTTATCTCGGCTCGCGCACGCGGCAGTTGTCGGGCGGACTGAAGCAGCGCGTCGCGATCGCACGCGCGTTCGCGGGCGATCCGCGCGTCGTGGTCTGCGACGAGCCGACGTCCGCGCTCGACGTCTCCGTGCAGGCCGCGATCCTCAATCTGCTCGCGGATTTGCAGCGCGAGCGGCGCGTGAGCTACGTGTTCATCTCGCACGATCTGCATGTCGTGCGTTATCTGTCGGACCGCATCGCGGTGCTGTATCTCGGGCGCATCATGGAGATCGGGCGCGCCGCCGCGGTCTTCGACGGCCCGCAGCATCCGTACACCGAAGCGTTGCTGTCGTCGGTGCCGTCGATCGACGGAACGCACGCGAAGCGCATCCGGCTGTCGGGCGAGCTGCCGAGCGCGGCGAATCCGCCTTCGGGCTGCGTGTTCCATACGCGCTGCCCGCGCAAGATCGGCGCGATCTGCGAAACCGAAACGCCGCCGTGCCGCGACGCGGGCGACGCGCACGCGATCCATTGCCACATTCCCGTCGACGAATTGCGCGCGTTGCAGCGTCAGGAGCGGTGAACGGGGCATTCATCGGAACCAAAGCGGCTTCCCGCGTCTCTCATCGGTTCGATGTTCAACAACAACGAGGATTCAACCGATGAAACCCGCCCTTTCCGTCGCGCTCTGTGCATTCACCCTGAGCGCCGCGATGGCCGCGCAGGCGCAAACCGCGCCGCCGGCGCCCACGCCCGGCGCCGCCGATCCCACCTTCTCCGCCTACGCGCTCGCGCAGCAATGCGCCGCCAAGTCCGACAACACCGCGCAAGGCCAGTGCGTGGGCGCGGTGCGCGGCATCGTGCGCGGTTATCAGTATGGCGTGCTATTCCTGTCGCAGCGCGTCTCGCTGCCGGTCGACGAGACCAAGCGCGTGTCGCTGTGCCTGACGGACACGAAGGTATCGTCGATCGTCGATGACTTCATCGCCGACGCGAAGCAGGTCAACGAAGCGGATCTCAGGCGCACGCCCGCGGAAGTCGCCGTGCTCGGCTCGGTGCATGCGCATCACGCGTGTTCCTGATCCGGCGCGGCATCACAGCATTTCCAGCGAGCGCTTCGACTTCGGCGGCCTGAACTGCTGATCGATGCCGGCGAGTTCGTCGGCGGACAAATGCAGGTCGAGCGCCGCGCGATTCTCGCGCACGTGCGCGACGTCCGCCGCCTTCGGAATCGCGAACACCTGCGGCTGCTGCAGCACCCACGCGAGCGCAATCTGAAACGCCGACACGCCGCGCGCCGCCGCGATCTTCTCGAGCGCGCCGCCGCGCGGCAGTCGCGCATGATCGACGGGGCTGTAGGCCATCGCGGGCATGCGGCGCTCGCGCAGCCACGGCAGCAGGTCAAATTCCGGTCCGCGCCGCGCGACGTTGTAGAGAATCTGATCGGTCGCGCAGGCGTCGCCGCCATCGAGTGAAAAGAGCTCGTCGAGATCGTCGGTGTCGAAGTTGCTCACGCCCCAGTGGCGAATCTTGCCGTCGCGCTTCAGCGTCTCGAAGCCCGCGACCACGCCTTCCAGATCCTCGCCGCCGCGCCAGTGCAGCAAATACAGATCGATGCGATCGGTCTTCAGACGCTTCAGGCTGCGCTCGCACGCGGCCTGCACGCCGCGCTCGCTGCCGTTGTGCGGATACACCTTGCTGACGATGAACAGCTCGTCGCGCCGGTCGCCGAGCGCTTCCGCGATGAGCTTCTCGCTTTCGCCGTCGCCGTACATTTCGGCGGTATCGATGAGCGTCATGCCGAGTTCGACGCCTTCGCGCAGCGCGGCGATCTCGCTCTTGCGCGCGCCGGGCCGCTCGCCCATTTCCCAAGTGCCTTGACCGAGCTTCGGGATCGTTTCGCCGGAAGGCAGCGTGACGGTCGTCGGGTTGGATTCAGCCATGAGGAATGCCTCCTTGTGGTTTCGCCGATTATGGCGCAAGGCGCACGCCCGTCACGTCACACCAGCCCGACCACCAGCGGCCCGAGCAGCGTCAGCAGCACATTCGCGAGCGCATACGTGATCGCGAACGGCACCGTCGGCACCGAGCTTTCCGCCTTGTCGAGCACGCCGCCGAAGGCCGGATTCGCGCTGCGCGAGCCGGTCAGCGCGCCCGCGAGCAACGCCGCGTTGTCGTAGCGCAGCACGTAGCGGCCGAAAAGCATCGTCAGCACGAGCGGAAACAGCGTGACGAACACGCCGAGCAGGAAGAGCGTCAGTCCGCTCTGCTTCACCGTCACGACCGCCTGCAAGCCCGAATTCAGGCCTACCACCGCGACGAACGCCGCCAGCCCGAAATCCTTCAGCAATTGCGACGCGGCGGGCGGCATCACGCCGTACATCGGATGCTTGCCGCGCATCCAGCCGAACAGCAGCCCCGTCAGCAGGCAGCCGCCGCCGGAGCCGAGCGTGAGCGGCACACCGCCCACATTGACGACGATCAGCCCGATCAGAAGCCCCAGCACGATGCCCACGCCCATGTAGATGAAATCGGTCTTGTCGGAGTACGGGAGTTCGTAGCCGGCGGCATCCACCGCGCGCTTCGTGTCGCGCGGCGAGCCGTAGAACGTGATGACGTCGCCGTGATTCAGTTGCGTCTCCGGCAGCACCGGCAACGCACGCCCGGCGCGCGTGATCCCGTGGATATACACGCCGTGACGCATGTCGTGATCGACGGTGGCGCGCACTTCGCCGATGCTCACGTGGTTCATGCCGCGCTTCGTGAACACGCCCTGGCGTTTCTGCATGACGACGCTGCTGCCGTCGGTATCCGCGACTTCCTCGCCGATGTGCGCCGCCGCGCTCACCATCACCTCGCGCCGGCCCACGACGAGCACGACATCGTCCGCTTCCAGCGCCAGGTCCGGCTCCGGCTCCAGCACGCGGCCCGCGCGCCGGATGCGCTCGATCGCGATCATGTCGTGATCGTCGATTTCGATCTGCGCGACGGTTCGCCCCGCCGCGCCGTCGCGCGTCACGCGATACGAGCGCCCGACCAGCGCGGGCAACGCCGATATCTGTCCGGGACCGGGACCGGCGTCGCCGCCCGCGAGCGCTTTCTCCGCCTCCACCGACGCGTCCTTGAGGCTCTGCCCCATGAACTTCGGCAGGATGTTCACGCACACGATGATCGCGCCGAGCGAGCCGAACACGTAGGTCACCGCGTACGCGATCGCGACGTCGGCCTGCAGCAGCTTCGTCTGATCGGCGGGCAAGCCGAGGCGCGCGATCGCGTCGCCCGCCGTGCCGATGATCGCCGACTGCGTCAGCGCCCCGCCCGCCAGCCCGGCCGCGAGCCCCTTGTTCAGGCCGAAGAGCTTCGCGCAGACGAGCACGCTCGCGAGCGCCGTGACCGCGAGAAACACCGCCATCGCGATTTCGCGCAGCGTCCGGCGATTGATCGAGCTGAAGAACTGCGGCCCGGAGTCGTAGCCGACGGCGTAGATGAACACGGCGAACATCACCGACTTCACGCCGTTGTCGATCTGCACGCCCGCCTGGCTCACGATCACCGCCGCGATCAGCGAGCCGCCCACGCCGCCCAGCTGAAACTTGCCGAAGTTGATCTGGCCGATCAGATAGCCCGCCGCGAGCGACAGAAAGAGCGCCGAGACCGGCGCCGTCTTGAAGAGGTCGTGGATCCATTCCATGGCGTCAGCCCAGTTTGCTCGCCAGCCCGACAATCACGGGCCCGAGCAGCGGTAACAGCACATTGGAAAGCGCGTAGGTGATCGTGTAGCCGATGACGGGTGTCGCGTTGCCCGTCACGCCGACGAGCGCGCTGATCGCGGGCGTGCTGCATTGCTGCCCGGCGATCGCGCCGAGCAGCATCGGCACGTCGAGCTTGAGGAGCCATCGTCCGACGAAGAGCGACGCGAGCGCCGGCCCGAGCGTCACGACGATGCCCGCGACCGGCAGCGCGACGCCGTATTCGCGCACGAGCCTGAGCGCGTCCGCCCCCGCCGACAACCCGACCGCCGCGATGAACGTGCACAGGCCGAAGTCCTTCAGGATCTGCGCCGCCGCCGACGGCAGCGAGCCGATCAGCGGATAGCGCGAGCGGATCCAGCCGAACAGCAGCCCCGCGAGCAGGCAGCCGCCGCCCGTGCCGAGCGTGAGATCGATGCCGCCGACATGCGCCGACAGCCGTCCGATCAAAATGCCGACCAGCACGCCGAGCCCGAGAAACACGAAGTCGGTCTTCTGCGTCGCGCGAATAATGTAGCCGAGTTTCGCCGCGCCGCGCGCGACGTCTTCCTTGTTGCCGACGAGCGTCAGCACGTCGCCGCGATTCAACCGCGTGCCGGCAAGCGCGGGAATCGTGCTGTCGAGGCGCGTCACGGCCGCGACGAACACGCCGTGCGCATCGGCGGGCGCGGCGCGGGCGCGCACTTGCGCGAGCGTGAGATCGTGCAGCTCGCGGCGCGTGAGCATCACGTCGACACGCTCGACATAGACATCGGAGACGCCGCCGCCGAACACTTCCTCGCCGATCGCCGGAATCGCCTCGATGAGCGCCTCGCGCCGCCCGCCGACCATGACGAGATCGCCCGCTTTCAACGTGACCGCCGGCTGCGCCTTGATAATCGAACGGTCGCGCTGAATACGCTGCACGCTGATGTTGTCGTGAAAGCGCTTCTCCAGTTCGCCGACGGTGAGACCGGCCGCCGCCGTCACCTTGAGTTCGCGGCCGGCGAGCGGCGGCGCGGCGGGCGTCTGCCCCACGCCGAGCGCGTCGCTGCCGCCGAGTTTGCGCCACACGCGCTCTGCTTCGTCGCGCAGGTTCACGCGCAGGATCAGCGGCGCGAACTGGCTCGTGAAGAGCACGATCGTCACGAGGCCGAACAGGTAGCTCACGCTGTACGCGGTGACGATATTCGCCTGCAACCGCGCGGTGTCGGCGGCGGACAGGCCGAGCCGGTTGATCGCCTCGGACGCCGTGCCGATCACAGCGGACTCGGTCGCGCCGCCCGCAAGGAGGCCCGCGGCGGTGCCGGCATCGAGCTTCAGCACGACGACGATACCCAGCACGAGTGCAACCACCACGACAACCTCGACGAGCGACAGCGCACCGTAGCGCCAGCCGCGCCCGATGTTCGCGAAGAACTGCGGCCCGCCCGTAAAACCGAGCGCGAAAATGAATAGCGCGAATGCGATGTTTTTGAGGTCGGGCGAAATACGCGCGCCGCTTTGACCGAGAATCAACGCGACAATCAACGTGCCGCAGACTCCGCCGAGTTGAATGGGCCCCAGCTTCACGGAGCCGATGAGATAGCCGATCGCGAGACTTGAAAACAGGGCGATTTCAGGCTGCGCAGCGAGAAGGTTCAATATCATGGCGTCCGGTCTTGTTATTGGCTAAACAAATTGGCACCGCGGTCATCGGCGAGTTAAATCAGCCGCTCACGTAAGCTTCCCGCTGTAAATTTTATCGACAAAGCTCATCGATAAATAAAACCTCTTACCCGCCGACACTGATATATCAATTCCTTAATCATATTCGCCGCGGCATAAAATGCAATGTTTTAAGCGAACACGACATATATCATAAGAAAATTAAAGAAAGCCATATTTGATTCGCTGTAGAGCCCTATACGCAAAGGCTCTGACGGGATCACACGCGACTAAGGAAGAACGCTCCGGCTCGTTGACCTCACTGGTAAAGCAGCGCGCCAAACACGCAGTCAAAAATAGAAACCATTACTGCGAAAAACATGTGATTTAAATATTGCAATCTCGTGTTCATGTCAATATTATCAGCTTCATAGCATGTTCAATAACTGGACACACGCAGGAGATATAGCGTTGGTCCTAATTCCGTGTGGGTACAACCGAGAGGGCAACCAAGATGAACCAGATCCATGCAATGCGCGTTTTCGTGCGCGTAGCGGATACCGAGAGTTTCCGCCGCGCCGCCCAGCAACTCGACGTTTCGAATGCGCTTGTAACGCGGGCAATCGCCATGCTCGAAGCGCATCTGAGAACTCGCCTCATCAACCGCACCACCCGCAACCTTTCGCTCACCGAAGCCGGCACGCGCTATCTCGAAGGCTGCCGCGCGCTGCTCGAGGAACTGGATCATCTGGAATCGACCGTCACGCACACGGAAGGCGAGCCGAGCGGCACGCTGCGTGTGGTCGCGTCGAGCGCGCTGTCGCTGCTGACGCTGACTCCGCTCATCGACGGTTTCCGCAAGGTCTATCCAAAAGTCAACGTGCGCCTGACCCTCGCAGAGCGACACGTCGATCTCGTCGAGGATGGCTATGACGTCGGCATCGTCACGGCGTTCATGGTGTCGAGCACGGCGCTCATCGAACGGCCCGTCGGCACCAACGCGCTCGTGCCGGTCGCCACGCCGGCATTCATCGCCGAACACGGCATGCCCAATTCGCCGACGGATCTTCAATCGCTGGCTTCGGTCGGACTGCCGAACGAGATGCGCAGCCAGACGTGGCATTTCCGGCATCGTCTCGGCGACGCCGATCAGATCACGCTCGCGCCCGTGTACACGGTCAACAACGGGCTGATGGTGCGCCTAGCCACGCTGAAGAGCATGGGCTTTTCGATCGTTCCCGAGGGCATCGTGCGCGCGGATATCGAAGAAGGCACGCTCGTTCGCCTGCTCGACGGCTATTCGATCGACGACCCCGACATGAAGATATCGATCGTCTATCCGGGAAGGCAGTATCTGCCGGCGAAGACGCGCTTTTTCATCGACTATGCGCTCGACTATCTGAGCCGGGAGTTCGCCGTCAAGGGCATCCGGCCCGACGAGGCGCTTCGCCCGCCCGCGCCGGGGCTCATGCCGTTGCAGCAGCCGGTCCGGAGCGCATCGGCGACCGCGAACTGACAATGTGACAAGCGCCGGGGCCGGACGGCATCGCTATCGTCCGGCCCATCCGCGCCGCGAAGCGAACGCCGTCTCCCACAGCCCACGCGGCGCTCAAATTTCCCCGTACTCCGCACCCGCCGCATCCGGCGCCGCGCACATTTCGTGCAGCAGCGCCGCCTCGCGCTCGTGAACTTCCACCGGCATGCACAACGCGCCCGCGTAAGCCATGTAGCGCGCACGATGCTGTCCGTTGCGAAACGCGACGACGCCTTCCCGATGCACGCCCAACAGCCCGAGCAGCCCCGGCGAGCGGCGCACGCTGATCGTCACGTAGGGCATTTCGGGCACGCGCGGATTGTCCGGGTCGAGAAACTCGCGGATGCCGCGCACCTTGCCCGCGTGCCAGTCATCGACGGCCTTGAGCACGTAATCGGTGTCGTCGCGATTGGCGCACATGAGAAGTTTGCGGACGTCGACGAGCACGACCTGATGGCGCGAGCCGAGGTCCTTGAAGACCCGCTTCAGGCGCACGAAGTCATACTGCGGATGGCCCTGGAGCCTGACGATCCAGACCGCTTCTGCGGCGGTCGGCGCAACCATCGTGTCCATGATCGGCATATGAAGAAGACCGCGTCGCGCGCGCCCCGTGCGCGCGTGTTTCGCTGACAACCGGCCCGAGCGCGTGTCGCTAAACAAACGCGCGAGCCAAATAAACTTTTACACCCTAGACGCGAATCATGAAAGTGCCATGACGGGCACGTGGCGTGCTTTTGTTGCCAGAATCCAACCCATTCACGCAGGCTGACGGCACGCGTTTCAGGCGGCTGTCATCACACGCATCGCTCACGATCAGTGGACACTTCTTCCGATCTCATCGTCGCGCGGCCCGAAGGCCTCTTTTGTGTGCCGGGCAACTTCCATATCGACCCTTGGCGGCCTGTCGAACGCGCGGTCATCACGCATGCGCACGCGGATCACGCGCGCTTCGGCCACGCGCATTATCTTGCCGCCGAGCCGGGCGTCGGCGTGTTGTTGTCGAGGCTGCCGGGCATCGACGTGCAAGGGCTCGCGTATGGCGAAGCGATCGTCGAAAACGGCGTGCGCGTGTCGCTGCATCCTGCCGGGCACGTGCTCGGCTCGGCGCAGGTGCGCGTCGAATACAAGGGGCGCGTGTGGGTGGCCTCCGGCGATTACAAGGTCGAGCCCGATCCGACCTGCGCGCCGTTCGAGCCCGTGCGCTGCGATACGTTCATCACCGAATCGACGTTCGGCCTGCCGATCTACCGGTGGGACAGCGCGCGCGAAATCTTCGAGGGCGTCGATTCCTGGTGGCGGCACAACGCGGCGCAAGGGCGCGCGTCGGTGCTCTTCTGCTATTCCTTCGGCAAGGCGCAGCGCGTGCTCGCGGGCGTCGATGCGGCCATCGGCCCGATCTTCTGTCACGGCGCGGTCGAGCCGCTCAACCGCGCGTACGCGCAAGCGGGCGTCGCGCTGCCCGGGACGCGCCTCGTCAGCGAGATCGCCGCGAAGGACAAGGCGGCGTTCAAGGGCGCGCTGATCGTCGCGCCGCCGTCCGCGCAAGGCAGCACGTGGATGCGCCGCTTCGGCGATTACAGCGATGCCTTCGCGTCCGGCTGGATGCGCCTGCGCGGCACGCGGCGGCGCAAGGGCGTCGATCGCGGCTTCGTGCTCTCGGATCACGCCGACTGGCCCGGATTACAACTCGCGATCGGTGCGACGGGCGCGCAACGCGTGATCGTCACGCACGGCCAGATCGAGCCGATGGTGCGCTGGCTTTGCGAACAGGGCCTCGACGCGGGCGCCTTCAAGACCGAATACGGCGACGATGTCGTCGAAGCCGATACGGCCGACGCATCATGAAGCGCTTCGCGACGCTCTACGCCGCGCTCGACGCGACGACATCGACCAACGAAAAGCTCGAAGCGCTGATCGCGTATTTCTCCGGCGCCGAGCCTGAAGATGCGGCCTGGGCGTCGTACTTTCTCGCGGGCGGCAAGCCGCGCCAGTCGGTGCCGACGCGCCTTCTCACCGAATTCGCCCGCGAGCGCGCGGGCTTGCCGGAGTGGCTTTTCGAGGAGTCCTATCAGGCGGTCGGCGATCTCGCGGAAACCATCGCGCATGTGCTGCCGCCCGCGTCGGGCGAATCGTCGCTCGGGCTCGCGCAGTGGATCGAAGAACGCGTGCTGACCTTGCGCGGCGCTTCCCCGCTCGAACTGCGCGAGCGGCTTCTGTCGTACTGGGACGAACTGAACTGGAGCGAGCGCTTCTTGCTGACGAAGCTGATCGGCGGCGGCTTTCGCGTGGGCGTCGCGCGGCAGCTCGTCGTGCGCGCGCTCGCCGAAGTCGCGGGCGTCGATCACAAGCGCATCGCGCAGCGCATGGTCGGCTGGACCGATTCGCGGCAGGCGCCCAGCGCGGCCCGTTATCTGCGGCTGATCGCGCCTGCCGCCGAAGGCGACGATGTCGACACGCCGCACGAAAGCGACATCGGCCTGCCCTATCCGTTCTTTCTCGCGCACCCGTTGCAGGCCGATCCGGCGACGCTCGGTTCACCGGCCGACTGGATCGTCGAATGGAAGTGGGACGGCATCCGCGCGCAGCTCGTGAAGCGCGCGGGGCGCGTGTGGATCTGGTCGCGCGGCGAGGATCTCGTCACGGAGCGCTTTCCCGAGCTCGCTTCGCTCGGCGCGGCGCTGCCCGACGGCACCGTGATCGACGGCGAGATTCTCGCGTGGGAGCCGGGCGCGAGCGCGCCGCTGCCGTTCGCGCGGCTTCAGCCGCGGATCACGCGCAAGTCGCTGACCAAAAAGGTGCTTGCCGATTCGCCCGCCGCGCTGCTCGCCTACGATCTGCTCGAAGCCGATGGCCGCGATCTGCGCATGGCGCCGCTCGACGAACGACGCGCACGCCTGGACGCGCTGGCGTCGTCGCTCGCGGTGGACGTGCTGCGCGTATCGCCGATGGTCGCCGCATCCGGCTGGAAAGCGCTCGCCGCGCTGCGCGAAGAAAGCCGCGCGCGCGGCGTCGAAGGATTGATGCTGAAGGAGCGCTCGTCGATGTACGGCGTCGGGCGCACGAAGGCGTCGGGCACGTGGTGGAAGTGGAAAATCGATCCGTATGCGATCGATGCCGTGCTGCTCTACGCGCAGCGCGGCCACGGACGGCGCGCGAGTCTCTACACGGATTTCACCTTCGCCGTGTGGGACGAAGCCGATGGCGCCCGCACCCTCGTCCCTTTCGCGAAGGCCTATTCCGGACTCACCGACGAAGAAATGCGCCAGGTCGATGCGATCGTGCGCAAGACGACCATCGAGAAATTCGGGCCGGTGCGCAGCGTCACGCCGACGCTCGTCTTCGAGATCGGCTTCGAAGGGATACAGGCGAGCCCGCGCCATAAATCGGGCATCGCGGTGCGCTTTCCGCGCATGTTGCGCTGGCGCACCGACAAGAAAATCGAAGACGCCGATACCCTCGACATGCTCAAGGGCTTTTTGAGCGAGGCGACGGCATGAGCGCGCCCGAATCCGCCGACGAGCGCAGGCGCCGCGCGCCGCGTTCGCGCCGCATTCCGCGCACGCGTGCGGCGCAGGCGAAGCTGGACGCCGCCGCGGAGCTTTTCACGCCCGCGCCTTTCGCTTACGACGCGAAGGAAGCGGCCAAGCCGATCGACGAACGCATCGCGCGCTGGTTCGACGAACGCGGCTGGCAGCCGTTCGAGTTTCAGCGCGAGGCATGGCGCGAGATCGAACGCGGCGCGAGCGGCCTGCTTCACGCGACGACCGGCGCGGGCAAGACCTGGGCCGTGTGGCTCGGCGCGCTCGCGGCTTTCGCGGGTGCATCGAAGGCCGATAAAAACCCCGCGCCGCTGACCGTCCTCTGGATCACGCCGATGCGCGCGCTCGCCGCCGACAGCGCCCGCGCGCTGCAAAGCGCGGTCACGGCGCTGTCCGTGCCGTGGACGGTCGGGCTGCGCACCGGCGACACGTCATCGACGGAACGCGCGCGTCAGAGCCGCCGCATGCCCTCCGCGCTCGTGACGACGCCCGAAAGCCTCACGCTGATGCTGACGCGCGCCAACGCGGAGGAGGAACTGAAGCATCTGCGGATGATCGTCGTCGATGAATGGCACGAGCTGCTCGGCAACAAACGCGGCACGCAGACGCAACTCGCGATCGCGCGGCTCGCACGCTGGCGGCCGCGTTTGCAGATCTGGGGCCTGTCCGCCACGCTCGGCAATCTCGCCCTCGCGCACGATGCGCTGCTCTATCCCGTGAAGACGCCGCGCGTCGTCGTGCGTGGCGCGCAGCCGAAAACGCTCGTCGTCGATACGCTGATTCCGGAGACGATCGAGCGCTTTCCGTGGGGCGGGCATCTCGGCGTGCGGCAAGTCGGCCCCGTCGCCGATGAAATCGATCATGCGCAAAGCTCGCTCGTCTTCACCAACACGCGCTCGCAGTCGGAGATCTGGTATCGCGCGCTGCTCGAATTGCGGCCGGATTGGGCCGGTCTGCTCGCGCTGCATCACGGCTCGCTCGACAAGGAAGTACGCGACTGGGTCGAACTCGGACTGAAGAACGGTCAATTGAAGGCGGTCGTGTGCACGTCCAGTCTCGATCTGGGCGTCGATTTTCTGCCGGTCGATCGCGTGTTCCAGATCGGCTCGCCGAAGGGCGTCGCGCGGCTCATGCAGCGCGCGGGACGCTCGGGCCATGCGCCGGGCCGCGTGTCGCGCGTGACGATCGTGCCGACGCACGCGCTCGAACTCGTCGAAGCAGCGGCGGCGCGCTGGGCGATTCAGGAACATCGCATCGAAGGCCGCGACATGCCGTTGAAACCGCTCGACGTGCTCGTGCAGCATCTCGTGACGGTGGCGATCGGCGGCGGCTTCACAACCGCCGAGATGCTCGACGAAGTGCGCACCGCGTACGCGTATCGCGACCTGACGGAGCACGAGTTCGACTGGGCGCTCGCGTTCGTCGAGCGCGGCGGCGCATCGCTTGCGGCGTATCCGGACTTTCATCGCGTCGTGAAGGACGACGACGGCGTGTATCGCGTGCCGCGCGAGGATCTCGTGCGCAGGCATCGCAACAACGTCGGGACGATAGTTGCGAACGCAACCATCAGCGTGGCGTACATGACGGGCGGGCGCATCGGCGCGATGGAGGAATCGTTCATCTCGCGCCTCAAACCCGGCGACGTCTTCACCTTCGGCGGACGCGCGCTCGAACTCGTGCGCGTGCGCGACATGACCGCCTATGTGAAACGCGCGACCTCATCGCGCGGCGCGATGCCGCAATGGGCCGGCAGCAAGATGCCGCTCTCGTCCGAACTCGCGGACGCCGCGCTCGTGATGCTCGCGCGCGCCAACGACGGCATCTACGACGAGCCCGAAATGCGCGCGATCAAACCGCTGCTCGATTTGCAGGCGAAGTGGTCGGCGCTGCCGGGGCCGGGCGTGCTCGTCGTCGAACTGGTGCGCTCGCGCGAAGGGCATCACTTCTTCTGCTATCCGTTCGCGGGCCGCATGGCGCATATCGGACTGGGATCGCTGATCGGCTGGCGCACCTCTCGCGAGCAGCCGGGCACGTTCTCGATTTCGATGAACGATTACGGCTTCGAGTTGCTGTCGGCGCGGCCGTTCGACTGGGAGACGCTCATCGAAAAAGGGCTTTTTTCGCCGGAGAATCTGGAGCACGACATCCTGGCGAGTCTCAACGCGTCCGAACTGTCGGCGCGGCGTTTTCGCGAAATCGCGCGCGTGTCGGGGCTGATCTATCAGGGGCATCCGGGACAGCAGAAAAGCGCGCGCCAGTTGCAGGCGTCGAGCGGACTGTTCTACGAAGTCTTCCGCAAGCACGACAGCGACAATCTGCTGCTCGCGCAGGCGGATCAGGAAGTGATGCTGCAGGAACTGGAACTGGGCCGCATCCGCGCGGCGCTGCGGCGCATGAGCGAAAGCCGTCTCGCGCTCACGCATCCGAAGAAGCCGACGCCGTTCGCGTTTCCGCTGATCGTCGCGCGGCTGCGGGAGAAGGTGAGCACGGAGAAGCTGTCGGATCGTGTGGAGCGAATGTTGGCGGATCTGGAGAAGGCGGCGCTGCGTTCTTAGGGTCTGCGGCGCTGCAGATTCGAACTTCGTCGAAAGACTTCGGCCCGAGCGCGCCGCTATCCTGCGACGCGCTCGCGACCCTCCGCAGTGCAAAACGCACCGGTTTCAACAAACAGACCAAGTGACAATGAAGAAAATACGCATGTTCGCCCTTGGGCTCATCGCTTTCGCCTCGGCATCGTGTGCAAGCGATCCGCGCGTGCTGGATCGGCAGGAACTCGAAGGCTTCTCCACGAAACCCGCAACGAAACTGCTCATCGTGGTCAGCAGCAAAGCCGTGAGCGATCCGCGCGTGAACGTGGAAATCGAAGCGTACAAGAATGCAATGACTGCGGCGGTTCAGACAGCGCTCAGGCCCGTTCCGGCGCAACTCGTGGACATCACGTCGAGCAACTCGTCCAATCCGCTGAGCCAGACGCTGTTCGATTTCCGGCCGAGCCATGTCATCCAGATTTCGCCTGCGGGGAGTTCGTCCGTGAACGGATTTCCGGTCGGCTACACTTGGCGGCTTGAAGTCTCCGATGTGTCGATCACGCGATTCGCCGCCGAGGGCGGCAAACCCTCCGGCACGAGCATCAAGAGGATACCGGCCTACGAGATGAAAGCCGAAGGCGACGCGTGTTTCCTGACGACGCGTCAAGCGAAGGAATGCGGCGCCTCGATGGGCAAGCTGCTCGGAGAAGCGCTTCGCGCCGCGCCGGTCCTGCAAATCGAGGCCGGCACCTGACCCACCCACGCTCATTCTGAATGGCAGTCGAAGCCCTGACCATCGACGTGAACGGCCACGCGCTCGTGCTCTCCGCCGACCGCGCGGCCTTCGATCCGCTTCTGAACACGCTCTTCATCGCCGATGCGCATTTCGGCAAGGACGCGGTGTTTCGCGCGCGCGGCATTCCGGTGCCCGTCGGCACGACCGGCGAAAGTCTCGCGCGGCTCGATGCGCTCGTCGCGGCGCATCGGCCGGAATCGATCGTCTTTCTCGGCGACCTGCTGCACGCGCGCGAATCCCACGCCGACGAAACCCTGGGCGCGCTGGCCGCGTGGCGCGCGAAGCATCGCGAGCTTGCACTCGTGCTCGTCGAAGGCAATCACGACAAACACGCGGGCGCGCTGCCCGCCCTCTTCGGCGTCGATGTCGTGAAGGAGCCGCATGCGCTCGGGCCGTGGGCGCTTTGTCATCATCCGCAAACGGTCGAGGGCGCTTACGCGCTCGCCGGACACGAGCATCCGGTCTATCGGCTCGCCACGCGCATCGACAGCGTGCGTCTGCCGTGCTTTCGTTTCGGGCCGCACGCAGGCGTGCTGCCCGCGTTCGGCGCGTTCACGGGCGGCTTCGAGGTCAACGGCGAAGCGCGCGCCGAAGCGCTGTACGTGATCGCAGACGAGCGCGTGTTTCCGCTCAGTGATAGACGTTCGTCGTCGATTGCAGCTTCTTGAGCTCGCCGCGCTGGAAACCGAACCAGCCGAGATTCGACTGCATCACCACTTCCTCGCCCTGCCAGAACACGCGTTTCACCGTCATGCGCTGGCGCACGCGCTGCACGACGGGCGGATTGCGGCGGAAATCGTAGAGCACCGGGCCGGTGTCGGATTGCACCAGCATGCGCGCGACGGCGCCGTTCGTGCCGGCGGTTTCGTCGAAATGCGCGATGCGCTTCGCGTCGAAGCGATCGAACACCTGCGTGCCGATGAGCGCGGCCATGCCGGATTCGTCGCGCAGGAAATACAGCGCGCCCGCCTGCGTGGCGATGGGGCCCGCGGCGTCGCTCTGGGCGTGCGCGAGTGCGCCGAGCAGCATCGTGGATGCGAGTGCGAAGCGGATACAAATTTTTGAAAGTGACATCTTCGTTTCGTTAGTGTGCTGCGTTTTTCCAACACTCTCCGGCCGATGCGACGCGCAAGGAAAGCGCGGCCTCGAGCGTGTTACCGGAAACATCCGACGCATGGCGGCGTCGCATCGGCAAGACCCGTGCGCCCGCGGCGCGTGCAAGAGAATATCCGTTCAGACGCGGCGCGGCTCGGGGTCATCGCGATCAGGGTTTATACCAGCATCGAAAATTACGTTTCGGTACAATTCGAGCCTTCCACTCCGCCTCGGCGCCTGCATCGCTCAATCCGACGATGCGCCCAGACGTGACACCTCGTCCGCCTCCACCATGCCTCTGCCTCTTTTCGCTCTCGCCATTGCCGCGTTCGGCATCGGCACGACCGAATTCGTCATCATGGGCCTCTTGCCCAACGTCGCGCGCGATCTCGCGGTGACGATCCCGGCGGCGGGCATGCTCGTGTCCGGCTACGCGCTCGGCGTCACGGTGGGCGCGCCGATCCTAGCCGTGGTCACCGCGAAGATGCCGCGCAAGAAGGCGCTGATGAGCCTGATCGGCGTGTTCATCGTCGGCAATCTGCTGTGCGCGCTGGCGCCGAACTACTGGGTGCTGATGGGCGCGCGCATCGTCACCGCGTTCTGCCACGGCGCGTTCTTCGGCATCGGCTCGGTGGTCGCCGCCGATCTCGTCGCGCCGAACCGCCGCGCGCAGGCCATCGCGCTGATGTTCACCGGACTCACGCTCGCCAACGTGCTCGGCGTGCCGCTCGGCACCGCGCTCGGCCAGGCCGCCGGCTGGCGCTCGACGTTCTGGGTCGTCACGCTGATCGGCGTCGCGGCGGCGGGCGCGCTCGCCGTGTGCCTGCCGAAGCACATCGAGATGCGCGACACCAGCATCCTGCGCGAATTCGACGTGCTCAAGAATCCGCAAGTGTTGATGGTGCTCGGCATCAGCGTGCTCGCGTCGGCCAGTCTGTTCTCGGTGTTCACGTATATCACGCCGATTCTCGAAGACGTCACGGGCTTTTCGCCGCACGCGGTCACTTACGTGCTGCTGCTCTTCGGCCTCGGCCTCACGGTCGGCAGCACGCTCGGCGGCAAGCTCGCGGACTGGAAGCTGCTGCGCTCGCTGCTGACGTTTCTTCTCGCGATCGTCGTGATCCTGACGATATTCGCCGGCACGATGCACGAGCCCGTCGCCGCGATGGTCACGATCTTCTTCTGGGGCGTGCTCGCGTTCGCGATCGTGCCGCCGTTGCAAATGCTGATCGTGAATCGCGCGAGCGAGGCGCCCAACCTCGCATCGACGTTGAACCAGGGCGCGTTCAATCTCGGCAACGCGACGGGCGCGTGGCTCGGCGGCTGCGTCATCGGCGCGGGCGCGCCGCTCACGTCGCTGCCGTGGGTCGGCATTCTGATGGCGGTGAGCGCGTTCGGTCTCACGCTGCTTTCGGCGACGCTCGACAAGCGCGCTCGCCGTCTTTCGATCGGACAGGCCGCCTGATCGCCCGCGAGCGGCACGTTGCATGAAGGGCATTCTCTCGCGTGACTTTCTCGCGCTGATCCTGAGCGTCGCGGTCGTCGGCCTCGGCCTGGGCGCGACGCTGCCGCTGACCGCGCTCGCGCTCACGCAGGCGGGCTACGGCACCGGCATCGTCGGGCTGATGACGGCGATGCAGGCGGGCGGCGGCCTCGCCGTCGCGCCGTTCGCGAGCCGCGTGGCCGCGCGTTGCGGGGCGCGGGAGACGATCGTCGGCACGGTGATCGTCGCGGCGCTCTCCACCATCGCGATGCAGTTCACCGTGGATCTGTGGCTGTGGGCGGTGCTGCGCTTCCTGTGCGGCGCGGCGTTGATGCTGCTCTTCACGATCGGCGAGGCGTGGGTCACGCAACTCGCCGACGATTCGACGCGCGGCCGCGTCGTCGCGATCTACGCGACCAACTTCACCCTCTTCCAGATGACGGGACCGGTGCTCGTCAGCGTGATCGGCGGCTTGCCGTCGATGCGCTTCGCGATCTGCGGCGCGATCTTTCTGCTGGCGTTGCCCGCGCTCGCGTCGATACGCGGCGCGCCGCAGTCGCTCGCTTCCGGCGAAGGCGAGCACGGCGACTGGCGGCAAGTGCTGCCGCGCATGCCGGCGCTCGTGATCGGCACGGGTTTTTTCGCGCTCTTCGACACGCTCGCGCTTTCGCTGATGCCGCTTTTCGCGATGTCGCACGGCATCGGCGAGGATGTCGGCGTGCTGTTCGCGTCGGCGATCCTGTTCGGCGACACGACGATGCAGTTCCCGATCGGCTGGCTCGCCGATCGCATCGGGCGCGCGAAAGTGCATGCGGGCGCGGGCGTCGTCGTGGTCGTGCTGCTGCCGTTGCTGCCGTGGTCGATGGCGCATCCGTGGATTTGCTGGCCGCTGCTCTTCGTGATCGGCGCGGCGGCGGGCAGCATCTACACGCTGTCGATCGTCGCGTGCGGCGAGCGCTTTCGCGGCCCGATGCTCGTGTCGGCGACGGCGATCGTCGGCGCATCGTGGAGCGTGGCAAGCTTCGGCGGCCCGATGATCGCGGGCACGCTGATGCAGCGCATCGGCGCGGATGCGCTGATCGGCGTGTTGACGGCGGCGGCGTGCGCGTTTCTCGTCGCGGTGTGGTGGGAAAGGCGCGCTGCTTGAACCTCAGCCGCGCGCCGGCGCGATCTCTCCCACGCAGTCCCCGAATCCGACGCGATACCCCTCGCCCTGGCACCATCCGCGCAAGGTGATTTCATCGCCGTCGTGCAGGAACACGCGCTCGCCGCCCTCTTCCAGCTTCACGGGCCGCTCGCCGTTCCACGTACTTTCGAGCAGGCTGCCGCACGAATCGGGCGTCGGTCCGCTGATCGTGCCCGAGCCCATCAGATCGCCGACGCGCGTATTGCAGCCGCCGACCGTGTGATGCGCGAGCTGCTGCGCCATCGACCAGTACATCAGCCTGAAGTTGGTGCGCGAAAGAGTCGTCGGCTTGTGCACGCCCGGCGCGCGCAGCGTGACTTCCAGTTCGATGTCGAACGCGTGATCGCCGTCATGACGCAGATATGCGAGCGGCTGCGGCTCCTGCGCGGGCGTCGCGGTGCGGAACGGTTCGAGCGCGTCGAGCGTGACGATCCACGGCGAGATGGTCGTCGCGAAACCCTTCGAATTGAACGGGCCGAGCGGCACGTATTCCCATTGCTGGATATCGCGCGCGCTCCAGTCGTTCAGCAGCACCATGCCGAAGATGTGCGCCTCGGCGTCCGCGCAGGCGATCGGCTCGCCGAGCGCGTTGCCACGGCCGATGATGAAGCCCGTCTCCAGCTCGATATCCAGCTTGCGACACGCGCCGTAGACCGGGCGGTCGGCGCCCGGCAGCTTGATCTGTCCGTTCGGCCGGCGCACCGGCGTGCCGCTCACGACCACCGACGACGCGCGCCCGTTATAGCCGATCGGCATCTCCGACCAGTTCGGCAGCAGCGCGTTCTTCGGATCGCGGAACATCGAGCCGACGTTCGTCGCGTGCTCCTTCGACGAATAGAAATCCGTGTAGCCGGGAATTTGCACCGGCAGATGCATCGTGGCGTCGGCGCGCGGCACGAGCGCGTGACGGCGCAGCGCCTGGTCGTCGCGCAATGTCGCGTTGCCCTGCGCGAGCAAGGCCGAAAGCGCGATGCGCACGTTGCGCCACGTTTCGCGTCCGAGCGCGATGAAGTCGTTCAGACGCGGCGTGTCGAACGTGCCTTGCGCGTCGAGCAGACGCGCCCGTTCGAGCGCGGCCAGATCGACGATCCAGTCGCCGATCGCGACGCCCGCGCGCGGCGCCGCGTTCACCGCGTCGCTGAAAATGCCGAACGGCAGGTTCTGGATCGGAAAGTCGCTCGCCGGATCGTTCGCGGATTCGATCCAGCTTTTCAGGGCGGGCGCGAGCGTGGCCTTCAGCGCGTCGTTCATCGTTGCTCCGGGTTGAAGTGTTTCGTGAGGCCTTGCCAGCACTCGTAATAGTTCGCCTGCAGTTGCGCGGTTTCGAGCGCGAACTGCGTCGGCTTGATGAGGGTGCGCGTCTCGAACATGAAGGCCATCGTGGCGTCGATCTTCGCGGGCTTCGAGGTATCGCTGCTCGACGCCTTCTCGAACGTCCCGGCATCGGGCCCGTGTCCCGACATGCAGTTGTGCAGGCTCGCGCCACCCGGCACGAAGCCTTCGGCTTTCGCGTCGTAGACGCCATGCACGAGGCCCATGAACTCGCTCGCGACATTGCGATGGAACCACGGCGGGCGGAACGTATCCTCGGCCGCGAGCCAGCGCGGCGGGAAGATCACGAAGTCGATCGTATCGACGCCCGGCGTATCGCTCGGCGATTGCAGCACGAGAAAGATCGACGGATCCGGATGATCGAAGCTGATCGAGCCGATCGTGTTGAAGTGCCGCAGGTCGTACTTGTACGGCGCGTAGTTGCCGTGCCACGCGACGACATCGAGCGGCGAATGACCGATATCCGCGCGCCACAGCACGCCGTTCATCTTCGTGACGAGTTCGAACTTGCCTTCGCGGTCTTCGTAGGCGGCCTGCGGCGTGAGGAAATCGCGCGGATTCGCGAGCCCGTTCGAGCCGATCGGACCGAGATCGGGCAATTGCAGCAGCGCGCCGAAGTTCTCGCAGACATAGCCGCGCGCCTCGCCGTCGGGCAACGCCACCGTGAAACGCACGCCGCGCGGAATCACCGCGATCTCGAACGGCTCGATGTCCAGCTTGCCGAGTTCCGTCGAGATGGCGAGGCGGCCTTGCTGCGGCACGATCAGCAGCTCGCCGTCGCTGTTGTAGAAGAAGCGGTCCTGCATCGACCGGTTCGCGGCGTAGAGATGAATCGCGCAGCCGGTCATGGATTCGGCGGCGCCGTTGCCGGCCATCGTCACCCAGCCGTCGATGAAATCGGTCGGCGCGGCGGGCATCGGCAGCGGATCCCAGCGGAGCTGGTTGGGCGGCGTCGGCGGCACATCGGCGAAATTCGCGACGAGCTTTCCGCGCCCGATCTGCGTGAACGGCTTGTGGACGGCCGCCGGCCGGATGCGATAAAGCCACGAGCGGCGATTGTGAGCGCGCGGCGCGGTGAACGCCGTGCCCGAAAGCTGTTCGGCATAGAGACCGTAGGCGGCGCGCTGCGGCGAGTTGCGGCCGACGGGCAGCGCGCCCGGCAGCGCCTCGGTGGCGAACTCATTGGCGAAGCCGGATTGATAGTGCTGGTTCGCGTCCGTGTGCGTCTCGAACGTTGGCATGGTCGACAATCCTCGACGAAAAATACAACGGTTCAGGCAACGACGGCGCACGCGGCACGCCGTCGAAGTGTTTTACGGATAGTAAAACCAATTACGATTAGTGAAATTACTCGTAAACCCTTAATCGACGGGCCTCCTCGGGCATATCAATATGTGAATTTGGTGCTGGACGCGGTGTTACGCGCTGATACCATCGATCCTTCCCACGAAAATCGCCCGGTACGGCACGCTGCACGAACTGAATGCGCCATCCATGATCGCCCCGTCCTTGCCTGAACTTGTCGCCCGCGCCGCGGAACATCCGTTTCTTGGCGCGCATGTCGTGCTCGGCGAGAACGAGCATGCCGGGCAGGCGATCGCGCGGTATCGCGATCTGTGCATTTCGAGCGCGTACGAGCCGATTTTCGATGTCGGCACGCACAGCTTCCCGCAGACATTGAGTGCGTCGCCGGAGAGCGCCGAGCGTTTCGGCGATGAACTCGGCGTGCAGGCATTGACGCTGATTCAGGGCGATGCGCCGCGCGATCCGTTCGGCCAACTGGAAGACGATCGCGAACTGGTCGCGCTCGACCGGTTATCGCGGGCGGTGCATGCGTTCAATTTCTTCGGGCCGCATCGGCCGGGGCTTTTGTTTCTGCGCGTGCACGAGCGGCTGTTGAAGAGCGTGAAATACGATCACGGGCTGCACTTCTCGTCGGTGCTGACGGAGTTCGGCATGAGCCCGTCGCGCGTGGTGATCGAATTGCCAGCTGCGGCGGTCGCGCACAAGACGTTTCTCGGTTATCTCACCAAGAGTTATCAGCGCTACGGGTTCAAGGTCGCGGGGAATCTGCCTAACGCCGGGCAGATCATGGCGGTGTCGGATATGGCGCGGCTCGATTTCATCAAGATGGATGCCGGCGCGGCATTACGCGATTCTGTCGTGAAGCATCTGGTGGCGTATGCGAATCGGTTGAGGATTCCGCTCATCTTTTCCAATGTCACCGACGAGGCTCAGTTCAACGCGTTGCAGCAGTTCGATGTGCACTTCGTCCAAGGGCCGGTGTTTGATGCGCATCCGGCGTTTCATTTGCGGTAGTTTTTTTCGCCGGATTCCGTTTTGGTTTTGGTTTATTAGTGTTGCCCCTGTGCGGGGCGGCAGTCACTTTCTTTGCTGCTGCAAAGAAAGTAACCAAAGAAAGCAGCTATCCCCAGCCTAAGCACTTCACGCCGGCCGCGGCACAGGCGATTGACCTAATGGCCCCCCAGAGTTTTGATTTTTTGCCGGATCCCGTATTCGCGTCGGTTTATTAGCGTTGCCCCTGTGCGGGGCGGCAGTCACTTTCTTTGCTGCTGCAAAGAAAGTAACCAAAGAAAGCAGCTTCTCCCATCCAAAGTGCCTCATGCCGGCCGCGGCACAGGCGATTGGCTGAATGGCCCGGCAGTAGCGAGTGCCCTCACAAGCAGAAAAGGGCTTGGATCGCGCACGGTCTGACGAGCCAGTAATCAGAGGGCGCTGGTTCAGCACGAAAGAGTTCCGGCACAGCGCTACGCGCTGCCGTCAGGTCTGCGAGGGAAACCGACGAAAGACGAACGCAGTGAGATGGATCTGTTAGCAAGAAGGCACACGCCGACCCGATTGACCCGTCGGCCGCGAAGCGGGCCGGAGCCGTTTTGTGCTGAGCCAGTGTGTTGTGTGGCGCGATGTGTCAGACCGTGCGCGATCCAAGCCGCGCGAGTTTTGTGAGGGCACTTGCTACTCTGGGGGCCATTAGGTCAATCGCCTGTGCCGCGGCCGGCATGAAGCACTTTGGATGGGAGAAGCGGCGGATTCAACCGGTCAACGCAACCCCCAACGTCTCGGCCAATTTCTCCGCTGGAGTCATAAAGCCCAAGGTCTGCCGCGGCCTTTCATTGAGTCGCTTGGCAATTGCGTTCAATTCAGCCTGTGAGTAATG
>NZ_OGTP01000040.1 GCF_900258035.1 Caballeronia novacaledonica
GTGCCGCCGGGCGGCGGCGCGGCCGTGGACGGGCGCGGCTGCTCGTTGAGCAGCGTCCCCGCGCTCGGCACCTGCGCCGTGCCCGGCAGCGGCACCTGTTGCGCCCACGCGGTGAGCGCGCCGCCGCACACCACGCTTACGCCCGCCGCGCGCGCCAGAAAGAAGGCTTTGGATTTCATGACGTCTTTCACTGCTGCATCCTCATCGGGCGAAGCCGGTTACATCGTCGATCAACGCGCGACCGAAAGCCGCCAGTTGCCCATCAGGTCGAAGGGCGCCCAGTAGAACGGATGCGCGAACCGGCTCTCGGCGAGCACGGCGAGCTGCGCGTCGCGCATCGCGTCGATGGCTTCCTCGCCCTTCGTGAGCGAGCCGTAGAACGTGCGCATCGTGAGCGCGGTGGATTCATCGGAGACGGGCCACATCGAAACGAGCAGCGCCGATGCGCCCGCGTAGAAGAACGCGCGCGTGAAGCCCATGATTTCGTCGCCGCGCTCGATGCGCCCGAGCGCCGTTTCGCACGCCGACAAGGTGACGAGCGCGACCGAATCGAACTTCAGGTTGTAGATGTCCTGCGCGAGCATCGGATCGGGGCCGTCGGCGGGCTGCTTCGCGGGCGCGAGCAAGACGCGCGAATGCAACGGGTCGATGGTGTCGGCCTGCGCGTGCGTCGCCACGTGCACGATGCGGCCTTCCGGCGCGTTGTCGCTGAAGGTCTTGCGCGTGACGTCGCCCTGCACGAAGGTCTCGCGTCGGGCGAAAAGCGGCCCGATGGCGCGGACTTCGGCCTCGGCGCCGGGCAGATCGAATTCCGGCGCGATACGCGGATTGCCGAACGCGACGAGATTGCTCGCGATGCGCTGCTGCCGCCGCACCAGTTGCACCGCGACGCTCGCCGACGGCGCGAGCGCGAGCGCGTGCCGCTGGATCATGAATCCCTGTGCATTCCTGAGCGCCTGGAACGGCATGTAGTGCAGCGCGCCGTTGGGCACGATGACGAGCCGCTCGTTCGGACGCAGGCCGAGCGGCGCGACGAGCAGCGCGTCGAGTTTTGCGCCGTAGGTGAGCGCCTGCGGACGGCCGCGGATGATCGCCGTGCGGAAATCGCCGACGGCGAGCGTCATGTCCTTGCGCGGAATCGGCAGCGTGAAGCCCTGAATGCCGTCGCGGCGCACGACCCACGCGATCATCCTGTCGGCGAGGCCGTGATATTCGACGATCGCCTCGCCGGGATTCAGCGCGCCGCGCACGTCGTCGAGCGAGAGCGCGCGGCCGTTCAGTTGCGTCTCGTCGACGTTGGCCGCGAGCCGGTTGCGCACGACGTCGAGCAGCGCGCGGCTGCGGCTTTTCTCGGAGAGCGACCAGGCGAGCGGATAGTCGCCGTCCTCGACCACGAGCGCGATCGTTTCCTCGAAGACCGTCTGCGTATCGGAGAAGAGGCCGGTCTTGAATTCGTCGCTGCGAAAGCGCGCGCGGATGGTCTCGGAATCGTCGAGTGCGGCGAGCCACGCTTCGCGCGCCTTGCGTCGGTCGCCGAGCGCGAGATACGCGCGGCCCATGCCTTCGTGCGCCCACAGATTGTCGTAGCTCGCGTCCGTGCCGCCTTTCGTCGCGCTCGCGATGAACGCGTCGAGCGCCGCCTGCGGCTTGTTTTCGGCGAGCAGCAGATTACCCTCGATGCGCCTGTACAACGGCGCGAGCAAGGTCTTCTCCACGCCGCTCGTTTGCCCGAAGGTCGCGCGCGCGCCCGCCGCATCGCCGGTGGCGATCTGCGCGTTGGTGATCGAGAGCAGCACCATCGGCCGATACCGCTCCGAGGCCGCCGCGAGCGCCGCGCGATATTCCGTGAGCGCGCCGGCCGGATCGCCGCGCCGCGCCGCGATATCGCCGAGCACCTTGTGCGCGGGTGCGAGCACCTGCTCGGGACTCTTCTCTCCGGCGGCGATGGCTTCCTTCGCGTAGCGCTCGGCGTCGTCGAGATCGCCGGCGTAGCTGTAGGCGATGGCGAGATCGCGGCGCGACAGCGCGGCGAGGTTCGCGTTGTCCGTCTGACGCGCGACGACGAGCGCCCGCGACGCCGCCTCGATGCTCTGCCGGAAATCGCCGCGCTCGGCCGCCGCCACCGACATGCTGCAGTACGCGTAGCCGTCGAGCTTGACCTGATCGCGCGCAAGCAGAAGCCGTCCTTCCTGCGACAGCGTCGCGATGGTCTCCGCATCGCGCACGCGGGCTTCGGCCTGGCGCGCGGCGGGCGTGAGGGCTTCGTCGCGGGCGGGCGGCGCTTTCTGCGCCGTCTGACCGCGCGCGCCCGGCGTGGCAACCGCAAGCGCCGCGAGCAGCGCGAGCGCGGCGCCAAGCCGCCATGCCGCGCCGCTTGGCGCGCGAGCACCGGCCGCAATGCGGGCCGGCGCGATCCGCTCGATCGGTTTCACGAATGCGCTCCTCGAAGACCGTCGCCTCGCACCGGCGCAACCGGCGTGCTGCCGGCGCGGTGCCCTCACTAGACGAAACACCGCGACGGTTTTGAAAAGCGCGGCGGTTTCGTTCGTCTGCTGCTGTGTCCGAAGTCACCCAGGAACCGCGCTTCGATGATGGACACCTCACGCCTGTGCGCCGCGCTCATCTGTGCCTTCGCGCTCGTCGCCTGCAAGTCGCCGCCACCGCCGCCCGCGCCGACGATCGTGCGCATAAGCGTGAATGCGCTCGCGGGCGTGAATCCCGATCACGCCGGGCGTCCGTCGCCGGTCGTCGTGCGCGTGTACGAACTGAAGACGACCGCCGCCTTCGACGCCGCCGACTTCTTCACGCTCTACGGCAAGGATCAGGCGACGCTCGGCGGCGATCTCAACGCGAAGAACGAATACATGCTCAGGCCCGGCGACAGCCGCAGCGTCGAGCAGACGGTGCAGCCGGGCACGAAGTTCGTCGCGGTCGTGGCGGCGTATCGCGATATCGAACGCTCGCGTTGGCGCGCGAGCGCGCCGGTGCCGGCGAATCAGACGACGCTGCTGACCGTGCGCATCGATGCCGCCGATGTATCGATCGCCGCGCAGCCCGCGCCGCCGCCGGCAAAGAAGAAGTGACGACGCGCCGCTTTGCAAATCGGCCGCGCTGAATCGTTCTCTGAGCATCGAGCCCACGCGGACGCGAGGCACCATGACCTGGCATCAACGCATGATCTGGTCCGAGGGGCTGTTCCTCGAACCCCAGCATTTTCAGCAGCACGACCGCTTCATCGAGCATCTCGTGCGCTCGCATGCGCGCGCGACCGAGGCGTGGTCGTGGGGCTGGGCCGCCGTGATGCTCGACGAAATCGCGCTCGGGCTCGGCAAGATCGCGCTCGCGTCGGCGTTCGGCGTGCTGCCGGACGGCACCGCGTTCTCCTTTCCGGACGACGCGCCCGCGCCGCCGCCGCTCGACATTCCCGCCGGCACGCGCGACGAAATCGTGCTGCTCGCGCTGCCGCTCGCGCGCGCCGGCGCGAAGGAGTTCGACGCCGACGGCCATATCGACGGCAGCGTCGACGGACTGCGCTTTCGCACGACCGACACATCCGTCGCCGACGTGACGACGAGCACGGATCGCGTCGCGCAGATCCGCGTCGGCGCGCCGAACCTGCGGCTCATGCTCGCGCGCGACGCCACCGACGCCTTCGCGACCATCGGCCTCGCGCGCGTGCTCGAACGGCGCGCGGACAATCGCGTGCTGCTCGATCCGGCCTACATTGCGCCGATGCTCCACGCGCACGCCGACCCGCGCCTCTTCGGCTACGCGCAGGAACTCGCGGGTCTCGTGCATCAGCACGCGGACCGGCTCGCGAGCCGCCTCGCGAATCCGGGGCGCGGCGGCGTCGCGGAAATCGCCGATTTTCTGCTGCTCCAGACGCTCAATCGCTTCGAGCCGCAATACGCGCATCTGCTGCAGGTGCCGCTTCTGCATCCCGAACGCCTGTATCAGACGACGCTCGCGCTCGCCGGCGATCTCGCCGCCTTCGACGAGCGCCGCCGCGTGCTCGCGTATCCGCCCTATCGCCACGACGATCTCGCCGCGTCGTTCGAGCCGCTCATGCGCGACGTGCGGCAACTCATCGGCATCGTGCGCGAGCCGGATGCCGTCGCGATCGAATTGCAGAGCCGCAAGCCGGGCGTGCGCGTCGCGCTCATCAACGATCTGGAGCTCGTGCGCAGCGCGGGCTTCGTGCTCGCCGCGAACGCGCAGATGCCCGGCGAGGCGCTGCGCACGCGCTTCCCGACGCAGGTGAAAGTCGCGCCCGCCGAGAAGCTGCGCGATCTCGTGAATCTCGCGCTGCCGGGCATCGGATTGCGCGCGCTGCCGGTCGCGCCGCGCCAGATTCCGTTTCACGCGGGCTTTTCGTACTTCGAACTGGATCGCGGCGGCGAGTTGTGGAAGGAGCTGGAGCAGACCGGCAATCTGGCGATGTACATCGCCGGCGACTTTCCCGCGCTCGAACTGGAATTCTGGGCGATCCGTCATTGACGACAACGAGCACATCGAACGACATGACGAACGACGACGATCCCTTCGCAGGCTTCGAATCCGACCAGACGATGATCAAGCCCAATCCCGGCGCGCGGCGCCGCGGCGCGGGCGGCGGCAACACGGAAGGCGCGTTCGCGGCGGGCGCGCCGGCCGGTTCGGAGCAGCGCGCGTTCGATGCCGCCTTCGCGGGCGGCGGCGCGGTCAATTCGCTCGTCGCCGCGTGCGCGCCGCTGTTGCAGCTCGCGCCGCGCATCCGCACGATGAGCGCCTGCGCCGATCCCGCCGCGCTGCGCGATTCGCTCGCGGCGGGCGTGCGCCGTTTCGAGGACGAGGCGCGCACCAACGGCATCGCGGCGGAACAGGTGACGGCGGCGCGCTACATCGTCTGCACGATGCTCGACGAAGCCGCTTCCGGCACGCCGTGGGGCGCGGGCGTCTGGGCGCGGCAAAGCCTGCTCGTGACCTTTCACAACGAGGCGTGGGGCGGCGAAAAAGTCTTCCAGTTGCTCGCGCGGCTCGCGCAGAAGCCCGCGCAGCATCTGCACTTGCTGGAGCTGGCGAGCATGGTGCTGGCGCTTGGCTTCGAGGGACGCTATCGCGTGGCGGCGCAAGGCAGGCAGACGCTCGACGCGATCCGCGCGCGGCTGCATCAACTGATCCGCAAGGAGCGCGGCGAGCCCGAGCGCGCATTGTCGCCGCACTGGCAAGGCGTGCCGACGGCGCGCCGCCGCACGACCGACGTGCTGCCGGTGTGGGTCGTCGGCGCATTCGCGCTGCTGCTGCTCGCCGCCGCGTGGCTCGCGATGAGCTTCCAGCTCGGCCGCGCGTCCGACCCGGCGTTCGATACGCTCGCATCGATCCGCGCGGGCGCGCAGCGTCCGCTCGTCGTCACGCAGGCGGCGCGGCCGCGTCTCGCCGAATTCCTCGCGCAGGAGATTCGCGATGGCCTCGTCGCCGTCGATGACCGCGTCGACCGCTCCGTCGTCACGCTTCACGGCGACAACCTCTTTCGTCCCGGCAGCGCCGAGATCGCCGGGGAGACGCGGCCGCTGATCGGGCGCATCGCGGCGGCGCTGAAGGCGGTGCCGGGCAAGGTGCTCGTGACGGGCCACACGGACGACCGGCCGATCCGCTCGGCGCGCTTTCCGTCGAACTGGGAGCTCTCGCAGGAACGCGCGGCGAACGTGCGCGATCTGCTCGCCGCCGCCGTCGCCCCCGAGCGCCTGACGGCCGAAGGCAAGGGCGACGCCGATCCCGTCGCGCCGAACGATTCGCCCGCCGGCCGCGCGCGCAACCGGCGCGTCGAGGTGACGCTGTTCGCGAAGCCGGGAAGCTGACATGAAAAAGCTCTTCGCGATCCTCTTTCATCCGGTGCTGCTGCTCCTGGTCGGCTTGCTGCTCGTCTCGGGCGCGATCTGGATCGCCGGGCCGCTCGTGTCGTTCGCGCGCACGTATCCGCTCGAATCGACGACGGCGCGCTTCGTCGCGATCGGCTGCGTCGCGCTTTTGCTGGTGCTGCGGCGGGTCTGGGCGGCGTGGCGCGCGCGGCGCACGCAGGCGGCATTGTCGGCGGGACTCGCGGCGCCTCGCGAAGCGCCGCGCCGCGACGCCGCGACGCCGAGCGCCGGCGAAGCGGAAGTCGCGACACTCGGCAAGCGTTTCGACGAAGCGCTCGCCGTGCTCCGCGACGCGCGCATCACCGCGTCCGGCGGAAAACCCGGCTGGCGCGACTGGGTCACGCTCTCGGGCCGGCAATATCTGTATCAGTTGCCGTGGTACATGTTCATCGGCGCGCCGGGCGCGGGCAAAACCACGGCGCTCGTGCATTCGGGCTTGCGCTTTCCGCTCGCCGAACGGTTCGGCACGGACCGGATTCGCGGCGTCGGCGGCACGCGCAATTGCGACTGGTGGTTCACCGACGAAGCCGTGCTCATCGACACGGCCGGCCGCTACACGACGCACGAAAGCGACCGCGACACCGACCAGACCGCGTGGCAGGGCTTTCTCGCGCTGCTGAAGAAGACGCGCCCGCGCCAGCCGATCAACGGCGTGCTGCTGACGCTCGCCGTCCCCGACCTGCTCGCCGCGACGCCCGCGAGCACCGACGAAACGGCGGCGATCCTGCGCGCCCGCATGCGCGAGCTGACGAAGGCGTTCGGCACGCGCTTTCCCGTCTACGTGCTCGTCACCAAGACGGACCTGCTCGCGGGCTTCACGGAATTTTTCGCGGACATGCCGAAGGAAGAGCGCGCGCAGGTCTTCGGCTTCACGTTCCCTTTCGATCCGAAGCAGGCGTTGACCGATGCCGATTTGCGCGCGCATATCGACACCGAGCTCGACGCGCTCGAAGCGCGGCTCGTCGCGCGTCTGCCGGATCGGCTGAACGCCGAGAGCGGCCTCGCGCAGCGCGCGGCGATCATGGGTTTTCCGCAGCAGTTCGCGGCGTTGAAGCCGGTGCTCGCCGATGCGCTCCGCGCGACCTTCGTGCAGTCGAAGCACGAGGACATGCCGCTTCTGCGCGGCGTCTACTTCACGAGCGGCACGCAGGAAGGCACGCCGATCGATCGCGTGCTCGGCTCGCTTGCGCGCGCGTTCGGCATCGAGCGCGGCGTGCAGCCGCCGCGTCCGTCGAGCGGGCGCAGTTATTTCATCGAGCGGCTTCTGACGCAGGTCGTGTTCGCCGAACAGGGGCTCGCCGGATCGAACCTGCAATGGGCGCGCAGGCGGCATGGCTGGCGGCTCGGCGCCTATGCGGCGATCGCCGCCGTGACGGTCGGCGTGCTCGCGCTCTGGGGCACGAGCTATCTGCGCAATCGCGCCTACGTCGCGAATGTCGATCACAGCGCGCGCGCGGCGAAGGAAGCGGTCGCGGGGACATCGGCGGCGGGCACGAATCTCGTCGCGCTGCTGCCGCTCTTGTCGGCGGTGCGCCATCTCGCCTCGACGCCGCAGGTCGATGCCGCGCAT
The DNA here is from genome assembly GCF_900258035.1 of Caballeronia novacaledonica. Taxonomy (GTDB): domain Bacteria; phylum Pseudomonadota; class Gammaproteobacteria; order Burkholderiales; family Burkholderiaceae; genus Caballeronia; species Caballeronia novacaledonica. The sequence continues at coordinate 7,468 of NZ_OGTP01000040.1, forward strand.
CCGCCCATCGCGATGCAATGGGGCCTGTGGCAAGGCGCGAAGCTCGATGCCGGCGCGACGGGCGCATACGATCGCCTTCTGACCGATCTGTTCCTGCCGAAGCTCGCGGCGCGCATCGAAGAGCAGGCGCGCAGCGCGAGCCCGGCGAATCCCGGTTACGCGTACGAAGCGCTCAAGGCGTATCTGATGCTGAATCAGCCCGATCATCAGGATGCCGACGCGCTCAAGGCGTGGATTCTCACCGACTGGGACCGGTCGCTGCCGCGCGAAGTCGGCAACGAGGAACGCGCCGCGCTCGCCGGTCATCTCGACGCGCTTTTCGCGCGCGGCGTCGTGCATCCGAATCTGCCGTTCGACGAGCGTCTCGTCGCGCATCTGCGCGGCATGCTCGCCGCGAGCACGCTTGCGCAGCGCGTGTACGGGCGCGTGAAGCAGCAAGGCGTGGGCGCGGATTATCCGGAGTTCACGGTCGCGCACGCGGGCGGGCCGAACGCGTCGCTCGTCTTCACGCGGGCAAGCGGCGCGCCGCTCACGCGCGGCGTGCCGGGGCTCTATTCGTTCGACGGCTATCGCAAGGCGTTTCTGAAAGCCGTCGATGAAACCGCCGCGCAACTCGCCGCCGAAGAGCCGTGGGTGCTCGGCATCCGCGATCAAAGCGGCCTGCCGCGCGGCGATCCGGCGGCGATGCAGCGCCTCACCGAAGACGTGCGGCTGCTCTATCTCCAGGACTACGCGCGCATCTGGACGGAATTCCTGAACGACATCCGCATCGTGCACGCGGATACGCTCACGCAATCGACGCAGATCGCGCGCATTCTCTCCGCGCCCGACTCGCCGCTCGCCGCGCTTTCGAAGGCGGCGTCGCGCGAAACGACGCTCGGCGCGAAGCCGGAAGGCGAAACGACCGTCGTCGATCGCGCCAACGACAAGCTCGGCGCCGCGCGCGAAAAGCTGCTGAAGGTCATTCGCGGGTCCGATCCCACGCAGATCGCGCCGGTCGCGCCGGGCGCGCAGCTCGAAAGCATCGTCGATGACCGGTTCACCGGCCTGCGCGCGCTCGTCACGAGTCCGGGCGCGGGGCAGCCCGCGCCGATCACGCAGACGCTCGCCGTCATCAACGACGTCTACATCTATCTCAGCGCCACCGACGAAGCCTTGCAGCAGAAGACCGCGCCGCCGCCATCCGACGCGCCCGCGAAGCTGCGCGCGCTCGCTCCGCGCATGCCCGAGCCGATCCGCACCGCGCTGCTCGATCTCGGCAGCCAGGGCGCGGGGCAGGCGCAGCAGGCGCGGCGCGTGAATCTGTCGGCGGATCTGAAGGAGTCGATTTCGGCGTTCTGCAATCGCGCGGTGAGCGGACGTTATCCGTTCAATCCGGACTCCGGGCGCGACGTGCTTCCCGAGGATTTCGCCACGCTCTTCGCGCCGGGCGGCAAGTTCGACGATTTCTTCCAGAAGAACCTCGCGCCGGACGTCGATGTGTCCGCGAAACCGTGGGCGTTCAAGAAGTCGGATTCGTCGGCGACGCAGATCAGCCCGGCCGGGCTCGCGCAGTTCGAGCGCGCGGCGACGATCCGCGGCGTGTTCTTCCGCGCCGGCGGCAAAACGCCCGCGCTCGCGTTGCAGTTCAAGCCGCTCGACATGGACCCGACGATTCTCTCCTTCACGCTCGATGTCGACGGCCAGGTGCTCACCTACGCGCACGGCCCGCAGATCGCGACCGCCATCCAGTGGCCCGGCACGCGCGGCTCGCAACGCGTGAGCCTGCAACTGACGCCGCCGCCGACGAGCGGCGCGCGCAATCTGGTGTTCGAAGGACCGTGGGCGCTCTTTCGCATGTTCGACCGGCTCGACGTGCAGCCGACCGAACAGCCGGAGCGCTTCATCGTCACGTTCGATGTCGAAGGGCGCAAGACGCGCTTCGAAGTGACGGCGAACAGCGTCGAGAATCCGTTCCGGCTCGCCGACCTGCGCGCGTTCTCCTGTCCGGAGCGCCTATGAACGACGCGGATGGCGTCGCGCTCGCGGACGACGGCGCGGCGATCGCAGGCTGGTACGGCAAGCTGCCCTCGCTCGGCGATTTCGCGGCGCGCCGGCTCTCCGACGCATTCGTCGCGCCGTGGGACGCGTGGCTCGCGCAGCGCGTCGCGGAAACGCAGCTCGCGCTCGGCGACGAATGGCTCGCGCTCTATCTCACGTGCCCGGTGTGGCGCTTCTTCGCGATGCCGGGCGCCATCGCGCCGACGCTCGGGGCGTGCTGGACGGGCGTCGTGATGGCCTCGGTGGATCGCGTCGGGCGGCATTTTCCGTTGACGATCGCGGCGTCGATGCCGGCGGCGCCATCGACGGGCGGCGAAGTCGCGGCGCTCTGGCAATGGCTCTCGGCGATAGAAAGCGTGGCGCTCGCCGCGCTCGATTTCGATCACAGCATCGAGCGGCTCGACGCGCAGCTCGCGACGCTGCCGGTGCCGCAGCCGGTATCGCAGGCAGCGCACGCCGGCACGCGCGCCGCCGTGTTGCAGGAGCCGTGGATCGTGCAGTCCGCCGCGACGCTGCCCGACGCGCTCGCCCGCACGTTCGCGCCCGTCTGGCAGACGGAGGTCTACGGCATGAGCATGTGGACATCGGCGCAGAGCGCGCCCGTTTCGAACGATGCGGAGGAAGAACAGGACGCGACGCCGCGCCCGTTCACCATCTGGCCCGTGTACGGCCTGCCCGACACGGCGCTCTTCACCACACTGCTGCGGGACTGCGGGTCATGAACGCGACAGGCAGGCTCCCGGGCGAGGACGGCGGCACGACCGGCAACGCCGGCAAGACCGAAACCAATCCTGGCGACGCCGCCGAGGACAAGACGGTGATCGTCAGCGGCGCGCGCGTGCCGTCGCCCGCCAAACCGGCGATGGCGGAAACCGGCACGCCCGGCGCGCCGCCGATGCACAGCGTCCTGCCGCCCGGCACGCGGCTCGGCGAATTCGAGATCGTGCGGCTCATCGGCGAAGGCGGCTTCGGCATCGTCTATCTGGCTTTCGATACGTCGCTCGATCGCTACGTCGCGGTGAAGGAATACATGCCGGCGGCGCTCGCGTCGCGCGTCGGCGTCACGCAGGTGCAGGTCAAGTCGGAACGCTACGAGCCGATGTTCCGCGCCGGGCTCAAGAGCTTCATCAACGACGAGGCGCGGCTGCTCGCGCGTTTCGATCATCAGTCGCTCGTGAAGGTGTATCGCTTCTGGGAAGCCAACGGCACCGCCTACATGGCGATGCCCTACTACAGGGGCGTGACGCTCAAGGACACGCTCAAGGCGATGAAAAAGCCGCCCGACGAAGTCTGGTTGCGCGCGCTGCTCACTCCGCTGCTCGACGCGCTCGCGGTGCTGCACGCGTCCGACTGTTTTCATCGCGATATCGCGCCGGACAACATCATCCTTCTGGAAGGCAGTCACCGGCCCGTGCTGCTCGACTTCGGCGCGGCGCGGCGCGTGATCGGCGACATGACGCAGGCGCTCACGGTGATCCTCAAGCCGGGCTATGCGCCGATCGAGCAGTACGCCGAAGTGCCGTCGCTGCGGCACGGGCCGTGGACGGATCATTACGCGCTCGCCGCGCTCGTGTATTTCGCGATCTCCGGGCGAACGCCGCCGCCATCGGTCGGGCGCGTGGTGAAGGACAGCTATCAGCCGCTCGCGAAACTCGCCGCGGGCCGCTATTCGGATCGATTTCTGAAGGCGATCGATCATGCGCTCGCGGTTTCGCCCGCGCATCGGCCGCAGACCGACCGGCAATTCGCCGCAGAGCTTGGCATCGCGCTCGACGACGCGCCCGATTCGCGCGCCAGGAGCCGCGCGGGCGCATCGGCGGGGCGCAGGCGCGTCGGCTGGATGATCGGCGCGGCGTGCCTGCTCGCGGCGGCGGGCACGCTCGGCTGGCTCGCGCCGAAGTTCACGCCGCATCGAACGGCATCCGATCACGTCGCGAGCGCGGCAAGCGCGGCGAGCGTGGCGGCCTCGGCGACGGTCGCCGAGCCTGAGAAAGCTGCATCGGCGGTCGTCCCGCCGCCGCCCGCGCTGCCGCCGTTCACGCCCGACGGCGAATTCGCGCGCATTGTTTCGCTTGCCGATCCATCGTTCGATGTGACGGTGGACGTGCCGGTTGCGCGCGCCGTCGTCGACAAGGATTTGCTGCGCTTCGCGCTCACGAGCAATCGCGACGGTTACGTGTACGTGTTCGTCGTCGATCCGGCGAATCAGTATTTGCAACTGTTCCCGAACGCGCTCGACCGCGACAACCGCATCACCCGCAAGAAGCGTCTCGTGCTGCCGCGTCCGGGCTGGCCGATGCAGGCGGGCGAGCCGGTCGGCGAAAACCATTTCATCGCGATCGTATCGGCGGCGCCGCGCGACTTTTCGGCGCTCGACTTCGCGCACGACGCCGTGTTCGCCAGTCTCTCGGCCGAGGCGCAGCATGCGGCCGCCACGCAGCGCACGCTCACGGCGTCGCCCTTCGCGGGCAAACCGTCGTGCGACGAGAAGGCCGCGTCGTGCCCCGTCGCATACGGCGCGGCGGCGTTCAAAATCGACGTCGTCCGTTCGTCTAAATAGCGGCATCACCTCCGAAGACCAGGCATCCGGCGCTTCGGCCGCGAGACGAGGGCATCATGGCGACACGAACGAAGCGGCTGTCGATCACTTGCGGCGACGCACGCGCGCCGGCGCGTCCGCGCGCCGCGCTCGCCATGTTCGTGGCCGTGGCGCTCGCCGGATGCGCGGGCACGCCGCCCGCGCCCGTCGCGCGAGACGACCGGCCCGCGTCGATGACGTCATCGCCGAACGACGACGACGCGCGCATGGTCAGCACGATTGGCCCCGAGCCCGGCATCGCGAATCCGATGCCGGCGAGCCCGTCGGCATCGATCGTCGACAAGGCGACGCCTTTCGCGACGAAGAACGCGCTCTACACGCCCGTGCCCTTTTCGAGCCTGCCCGGCTGGGGCGCCGACAACGTCGCCGAATCCTGGGACGCGTTCCGGCGCAGTTGCGGCGTGCTGGGCGGCAAGCCGGCGTGGGCCGCGCCGTGCGCGGCGTCGCGCAATATCGCCGCGACGAACAGCGCCGCCATCCGCCGCTTCTTTGAGGACAACTTTACGGTCTATCAGATACGCAACGTCGACAAGTCCGCGCGCGGCGTGCTGACCGGCTATTACGAGCCGATCCTGAAGGGCAGCCGGGAGCGGCGCCCGCCGTTCGTCTATCCCGTCTATGGCGTGCCGACCGACATGCTGTTCCTCGACGCGCGGCGTCTGCCGCCGGGCGCGCGCGGGACGCCCGTTCCGGCGCGCATCGAAGGGCGCAATGTCGTGCCGCTTTCCACCGTGTCGATGAGCGGCAAGACTTACACGCTGCGCGTCGGCGACACGATGCCGGACATCCGCGACAAGAAGCTGAGACTGCGCCGCGACGGCGCGGATATCGTGCCCTACTACTCCCGCGCGGAGATCGAGCGGGGTTTGAGCAAGGCGCCCGTTCTCGCCTATGTGGAAGACCCCGCGATGCTCTATTCTATGCAGTTACAGGGCGCCGGAAAGATCGTGCTGCCGGACGGCAAAACCGTCATCCGGCTCGCCTATGCAGAGCAGAACGGTTTCGCGTTCAATCCGCCGATCGCGAGTGCGGGAACGAAGGGTCGCAAAATTCTGGTGCGGGGCGTCGAGATCGATCTGGAAGAAGGCACCGTGAGCACGCAGAACACCCAAAATAATGCCGACGAAGCGCCCCAGTCCTCGCTATTGCGCGGCGCGCAAGACCCGGCTCCCGCCGCGTCGAACGGCGACGCCGGGTCCGCGCCCGAATCGCCGCTGCTGCGCGGCTTCAATCTCGCGAAGAGCGCCGCCGCGCATCCGTCGCGCGTGAGCGCGCCATCGGCGGGTTCGTCCGCCGCGCCTGCGCCCGCGCCGTCGCTCGCGGGCGCCGCGCCGATCGGCTATACCTTCGCGGCGTCGGACCCGAGCTACGTGTTCTTCCGCACGATCCCCGATTCGCCCGCCGGCCCTATCGGCGCACTCGGCGTGCCGCTTTCCGCGGGACGCTCGGCGGCCATCGATCCGCGCACGACGCCGCTCGGCGCGCCGGTTTTCATCAACGCGAGCGAGGGTTCGGGCGGCTCCGTCACGCGTCTTCTGATGGCGCAGGACGCGGGCGGCGCGATACGCGGCGCCGTGCGCGCCGATTACTTCTTCGGCACCGGGCCGCAGGCGCAGCAGCAGGCGAGCCGGATGAAGCAGCCCGCGCAGATGTGGGTGCTCTTGCCCAAAGGACTCCGGATTTCCGCGAAAGAAACCGGCGTGCGCGTGCGCGGCGGACCCATGATGCCGAGCGCCGATTGCGTCGTGAGCGATCCGGAGCTGTGCGTCGACGATACACAATGAGAAGCGCGCGCTGAACGCGTCCTAGCGGGAGAGAACATGAGGTTTCTCGTCGCCGATGACCACGAACTGATCCGCCAGGCCGTCAAGTCGCTGTTGCGCGGAATCGATCCCGACGCGCAGTTCGACGAAGCCGACACTTGGGAAACGCTCGCCGCCGCCGCGCGCCCGGAAGCGAACCACGATCTCGCGATCGTCGATCTGCATATGTCCGGCATGGCGAGCGCGTCGTCGCTGACGGCGCTATTGAAGGCGAATCCGGCGTTGCCGCTCGTGGTGCTGTCGGCGGAAGAATCCGTCGACGAGATGCGCGCCGTGCTCGCCGCCGGCGCGCTCGGCTTCGTGCCCAAGCGCGAGCCGGCCAACGTGATGGTCAAGGCGATCGAGCTCGTGCTGTCCGGCGGCGCGTATGTGCCGATCGAAGCGCTGAGCCTCATCGACCCGACGCCCGCGCGGCTCGCCCGCCAGAGCGCCGCCGAGCGCGCGCGTCCCATCACGCATGCAACGGCCGCGCTCGCGCCGCATCATCTACATTTGATGGAAAACCTGTCGCCGCGCCAGCGCGAAATCATGCGGCTCGTGCATCGCGGCTGCACGAACAAGATGATCGCGCGCGAACTGCAAGTGGCCGAAGGCACGGTGAAAGTGCATCTCTCCGTGATCTTTCGCGCGCTCGGCGTGCATAACCGGTCGTCGGCGATCGCGCTCATCAACGGCTGGCTGCAAGGCGGACGCACGCTCTGAGCGATGCGCGCGGCTCACGCCGCCTCGTCTTGCCCGTGCGGCTGGAGCAGCATGTCGAGCGTGCGGCGCAGGCGCGTCGGCGTCACCGGCTTGTGCAGGATCGGCAAGCCTTCGGCCGCGAGCGCCGCGAGTCCGGGCGACGCCATGTCGCCGGTAATCACGACGCTCACCGGCTTGCCGTGGCCGCGCCGCCGCAACGCTTCGCGCACCGCCTGAAGCACCTCGGCGCCGGTCTCGTGGCGATCGATCTGGTAGTCGCACAAGAGCGCGTCGGGCACGAAGCCGTCGGAGATCGCGCGCACGGCGGCCAGTTCGTCGCGGCAGCCGCGCACGATGCAGCCCCAGCGCGTCAGCAGCGCGCCGAGCGCGTCGAGATTCGCGGGATCGTCGTCGACGCACAGAATGCGGCGTCCTTCGATGCATCCGCCCGCCGACGGCGGCGCGCACAGGCTCGACGTGATGAGGCTCGCATCGCCGAAGCGGACCGGCACGCGAATGGTCGTGCCGCGGCCGGGCTCCGAGCGCAGCGTCGGTTCGCCGCCGAGCAGGCGCGTGAGACGCCGCACCGTCGCGAGCCCGAGACCGTGACCCTGGCGTGCGCCATGCTGCGGCAGCGGCGCCTGATAGAAGTCCTCGAAAACCAGCGCATGCTCGTGCGACTCGATGCCGATGCCCGAATCGCGCACTTCGACATGACAGCGCTCGGGATCGCAGCCGTGCCGCACGCCGATCCAGATCGAGCCGCGCTCGGTGTATCGCACGGCGTTCGACACCAGATTGCCGATCACGCGTTCGAGCAGCACAGGGTCCGTGAACGCGACGCACCGCGTGGGCGCGATGCGCAGCGCCAGCCCTTTCTCGGCGGCGGCGGGCCGGAATTGCCGGTCGATGCGCGCGAGCAGTTCGGAAAGCCGGAAGTGCTGCGGAATGACCTGCGTCACGCCGCTTTCGATGCGCGCGAGATCCAGCACCTGATTGAAGAGCTGATTCAACGCCTCGACATTGGCGATGATGTGCTGCGCGGCTTCATCGCGTTCCTGCGCGCTGGCGCCGCTTTCGCTGAGCGCCTGCGCGAGCAGTCCGATCGCGTGCAGCGGCTGGCGCAGGTCATGACTCGCGGCCGCGAAAAAGCGCGTCTTCGCACGGCTCGCTTCCTCGATCACGCTTTTCTGAATGGCGATGGTTTCCGCCTGCCGCTCCTGATGCAAGCGCGCCTCGACGATGCCCCGAAAGAGTCCGCGATACTGCGACCCGAACACGTGCACGGCGGCGACGAACACCGCGAGCACGACGCCCAGCTCGAAGCGGCCGTGATCGGGCCAGGTCAGGCTCATGACCGTGACGGGCAGAAGCAGCGTGAGCACCGCGCCCGACAGGTTGAGCAGATTCAGTCCGTTCGAAACGAAAGCGAGCGCGGCCAGCGTGACGAGCAGAACGGCCTGCGCGGCGACGAGCGCGGCCGATTCGCTTCGGAACGCGAAACAGATGGCGATGCCGGGCGCCGCGTGCAGCAGCACGTTGCGCAACGCGTGCAGACGGATCCAGCGGCGGGCATCGAAACGCAGCGGATCGCGCTGTCGCCAGTGCCAGAGACAAATCGCGAAACAGTTCGCAATGCCATAAAAAATCATGCACCAGAACACGGGCTGCCCCGGACGCGCGTCCGGCAGACAGGACGCGCCCAGCAGCGCAATGGAACACGCGTGCGCGATGAACGCGACGGGATCCGCCGCGTAGAGCGCGTTCGCGAGATCCTCGTCGATCTCGCCATGCTCACGATCGCCTTGCATCGGTCATCCTTTGTGCGTTGTTTGCTTCGGGTGACGTCAGGCATCAGGCGGACGTGGCGAGGCTGCGGCGGCCCGGCCGCTCGCGCGATTCCACTGGTCCTCTGCTTGACCGGTTTACCCAAAAGTTTAGTCAACGGATATGACTAATTCCATATTGGTCGTTCCATAGGAGAAAACCATACTCATCACGTTGCCACCTATCTGAGGGGATTGACAACGTGGAGACCTTGACAATGATTCCCGTCCCCGAGACGGGCGCGCCTTCGATGCTCACCGACCTGTGGCGCAGGCGCACGCAACTGTCGCAGGACGAAATGGCGTCCATCTACAAGCTCGTGAAGGGTGCGTTGCGCAGCTATCATCCGCCCGAGCTGCAGTCGCTCAAGGAGGACAAGGAGGAACTGGTCGCGCAGTTCATCTATTCGAAAGTGCTGCGGCTCGAACCGGGACACGGCGAATCGCACGCGAGCGAGCAGAGCGCGCCGTCGAGCGGCTACGCCGTATGCACGTATTTCAGGCGCTTTCTGATCGATTGCTTGCGCAGCGCGAGCTATCAGCGCGACGTGTCGATGGAGCTCGACGGCATCGTGCAGCAAGTCGACGAGCGCGCGCACGCCGTCGACGATCCGGTCGAATCCGTGCTGATGCAATACGGGCTCGACGAAGCGCGCGTGCGGCGTCTCGCGCGCGCCTTCATCGACGATCTCGACAAATACGAGCAACTCGTGCTCGCGGGCACGCTCGGCTGGTGTTCGGGCGACAAAGGCGGCCTCTTCGGGCTGGCGACGCGGCATCACATCCCTTCGTACCACTATCGGGCGGTGAGGCTCGGCGTCACGCTCAAGAAGTCGGCGCAAAGCGCGGATTTCGCCGCGACGAAGATCGGCCGATGGATCGGCGGCGTGCTCGGCATCGCGATCAGCGCGGAGAATCAGTCCGCCATTCTGCTCGTGCTCAATCTGCTGGCGGTGGAGTCGAGTCAGAGCGTGCCTGCGTGAGCGGCGCACGCTTCGCATCGCGGCCGACCGTGGCGGTACGGTCGGCCGTCGCGGCGCATTTCAAACCGCCACGCCGAGCCGTGACAGCGCAAATCGAAACGCGAAGAAGCAAACGGACGACAACAACGGCAAACCCATCGCCACCGATCCGTACCGAAGCCCTGCAAAACAGAGCAGAAAGCGCAGGCGCGACCCGGCGTCCAGGGCAACGCCGATCATATGTTTGAACGGGATCATTTCCTTTCCACCACGACTTCGAGATATTCACTAGGCAACACGAGCGTTTGATCGCCGGAGCGATTGCGGCTCTCGATGAGCGCCATCAGTTCACCGAGAAACGCAGCTTGCCGCTCGCCTTCGAGCGCGGCGAACGCCTTGTTCATCGGGCCATAGTAGGTACGGAATACATCGACGAAATGCTCCGCCGACCGGTAACGGAACACGAATTCGCGCTTCGTCGTGCCGATGCGCGCGGCCCCGCCGCCCAGCAGTTCCGCGATACGCGGCTCCGTGCCCCACAGCGCCGGTGACTTCACGCCCGCCGGCGGCGTAATGTATTTGCCGATCGTCTTGAAGACCTGTCCGATGAAACTCTCCGGCGTCCAGTTCGCGAGCCCGATCTTTCCGCCGGGCCTGCACACGCGCATGAGTTCGCTCGCCGCCTGCTCCTGATTCGGCGTGAACATCACGCCAAACGTCGACATCACCACATCGAACGACGCATCCGCAAAAGGCAGTGCTTCGGCATCCGCTTCCTGGAACTGCACGGCGAGCCCTTCGGCTTCGGCGCGCGCGCGGCCCGCGTCGAGCAGCGAGGAAACGTAGTCGGTGGACATGACATCGCAATAGCGTCGGGCGGCGGCGAGCGTCGCGTTGCCATTGCCCGCGGCGACATCGAGGACGCGGCTGCCGGAGCGCAAGTCGAGCGCCTCGCAAAGATTCTCTCCGACGATCTGCAACGTCGTGCCAACGACGGCATAGTTGCCCGTCGACCAGGCGGCTTGCTGACGGACCTTGACGGCGGCGAGATCGGCGGCGGGCGAAAATGCGGTATCGGCTGCGTACATGACATGACTCCTGATAGACAAGATGGCAGCGTGGCGAGATCGTGTGTTCGCACTGCCGGTTTTCGGATTGCTACGGAACAACTCGAACTACTCGGCGATGCGCACGCCCGACCCGCCCATATCCTTCGGCAAGTCCTTCATCTTCGGCAGACCGTCTTTTATCGGCAGCTTCGATTCCGTGTAGTGAACATGCACGCATGGCTCATACGGGAAGTCGACGATGACGGCGGCATAGACATCGGTCAGTCCCAGACCCGGATGCTCGGTGAAGAGATGACCGCCGCAGACCCTGCACCACTTTCGATAGCTGTGCTCGGTCTTGTTGTAAGTGCCGATATGGTCCGCCCCGTGCGTGATGCTCACGGCATCGGGCTTCCAGAGCGTGAAGGCGTTCACGGGACCGGCGGACCAGCGCCGGCACGATTCGCAATGGCAATAGCCCACGCCTTCGGGCTTGCCGCTCACGATGAACTTCACTGCGCCGCAAAAACACTGGCAACGGTAAGTAGCTGCATCATTCATTTATCGACCCCTCGTTAGTGTGGGTTGGCGAACGGTCCAACTGCGCTTAACCTTGCGTCACCGATGTTTCGCGTGGATGCCAGTATCGGCGCGCGGATCGCTTCTTTGAATGACCGAGCGTCCAGATGTTTTGCGCGGGACGCCGAAAACTGGGATAGGTCATGGATGCTCTTTCCGACGTTCTTCGTCTGTTGCGTCTCAGCGGTGCGGTCTATCTGAACGGCGACTTCGCGGCGCCGTGGTGCGTAGTCGGCCAGGTTTCGCCCGCAATGTGCGCGACGTTCCTGCCGCGCGCCGAGCGCGTCGTGTCGTATCACCTCATTCTGGAAGGAAGCTGCTGGGCCGCGCTGACCGACGATCCCGCGTCGGCCATTCGCGTCGATGCCGGAGAACTGCTCGTCGTGCCGCAAGGCGAAGCGCATCTGATGGGCAGTTCGCTCGACCTCGTACCGACGCCCGCCGAGGAACTGGTGTCGCGATATCTGGCCACCTCGCCGGGCGAAGTCATGCGGCTGAGCGTCGGAGCCGGGGGCGCGGATCAGGAAAACGGGCGCACGCGCATCGTCTGCGGCTTTCTCGCTTGCGACGACATGCTCGTCAATCCCGTGCTCGCTTCACTGCCGCGCCTCTTCAAGATCGACATGCGTCACGATCCGCAATCCGCGTGGCTCGAATCGTCGCTGAGATTTGCGGTGACGGAAGCGGCCGAGTGGCGTCCCGGCAGCGCGACCGTGCTCGCGCGGCTCTCGGAACTGCTTTTCGTGGAAGCGGTGCGGCGGTGCATCGGTTCCATGCCGGAGGATCGCCGTGGCTGGCTCGCGGGCGTCGGCGACCGGTTCGTCGGCAAGGCGCTCGCGCTGCTGCACGCGCAGCCCGGTCACGACTGGACCGTCGACGAACTCGCGCGCCGTGTCGGTCTGTCGCGTTCCGCGCTCGCGCAGCGCTTCACGCAGTTGCTCGGTCAGGCGCCGATGCAATATCTCTCATGCTGGCGTCTGCAAGTGGCCGCGCAGGATCTGCTGTCCGGACCGCGCCCGATCGCGGCAGTGGCCGAACGCGTGGGCTACGAATCGGAGGCGGCGTTCAATCGGGCGTTCAAGCGCCAGTTCGGCATGCCGCCCGCAACCTGGCGGCGCAGCCAGGGACGCGTGGTGAACGACGAAGCCTTCGCGAATAGCGACGCGAATGAAGAAGCGTGCGCGTCACTCACCGCGGCGACGAATTTGAATAGTCGTCCGGAACATCGTTTGAACGACGTTGCGTGAACTTGGGCCAGCGTTGGACCGCTATCTGATCCCGACGAGCCTGTAACCCACCGCCGTCTCCGTGAGAATGTGCTCGGGTTGCGCCGGGTCCTTCTCCAGCTTCTGGCGAAGATGGCCCATATAGACGCGCAGATAGTGCGCGTTGTCGACCTGCTCCGGTCCCCACACATCGCGCAGCAATTGCCGATGCGTGAGCACGCGCCCGGCGTGTCGCATCAGCACCGTGAGCAAGCGATATTCCGTGGGCGTGAGTCGAACCGGCTGCCCTGCGCGCGTGACTTCCCGCCTGGCGAGGTCCACGGCGACGTCGCCGAACGATACGGCAGGCGCTTCGTCCTGCGAGCGCACGCTGCGGCGCAATTGCGCGCGCACGCGTGCAAGCAGCTCGGACACGCCGAAAGGCTTCGTGAGATAGTCGTCCGCGCCGGCGTCGAGGGCTTCGACCTTCACGGCTTCGCTCGTGCGCGCGGAGAGCACGATCACCGGCACCTGCGTCCAGCCGCGCAATTCGCGGATCACGTCGATGCCATCGGTATCGGGCAGGCCGAGATCGAGCACGACGAGATCCGGTTGCCGCGTCGCGATCTCGCGCAATCCCGCCCGGCCCGTCTCCGCTTCGACGACCGCGAGTTCGTGCGATTCCAGCGTCGATCGCACGAAGCGCCGGATCGGCGGATCGTCCTCGACGATCAGCACCGTATGCGCAATCTCACTCATGGTCTCGTCTCGCGGGTTCATTGTCCGATACGGGCTGTTCGTCCGCCGGCACGTCGAGCGCCGGCGGCGTGCCGTCCACGGGCAACGTGAACCAGAATCGCGCCCCGGCGACACGGCCATCCTCGATGCGATTCTCCGCGCCGATCTGCCCGCCATGCGCTTCGACGATCGCGCGGCAAATCGCGAGGCCCAGCCCCACGCCGGACTGCGCGGACTCCTTCTCGCCGCGCGTGAACTTCTCGAAAAGACGCGTCTGCAAGGCGGGCTGGATGCCCGGCCCGCGATCGTCGATAGAAACGCGCACGAACCGTTCTCCGGAAAGCTCTTCCTCGCGCGCGGAAATCTGGATGTCGGTGCCTTTCGGCGTGTACTTCGCGACGTTCTCCAGCAGATTGGCGAAGAGGCGGTCCATGAGCACGGCGTCGAGTTGCAGGAGCGGCAGCTCGGGCGGAATGCGCGTCTGCACGCGGCGGCCCGCGAGCGTCCGCTTCAGTCCCGCGAGCGCGGCGCCGACGGTTTCCTCCAGCATCGACCATTGGCGGTTCAGCCGGATCGCGCCCGCCTGCAGCCGCGCCATGTCGAGCAGATTGGTGACGAGACCGCTCATGCGCAGCGCTTCCTCGTGGATCGCGTGAACGAGTTCCCGAGAGCGGGCGACGCCCTGCTCTTCCAGAATGGAAGCGAAGCCGACGATCGACGTCAGCGGCGTGCGCAGATCGTGCGAAATGGCCGACAGAAGCGAATTGCGCATGCGCTCCGATTCCATGTTGACGAGCGCGTCCTGCGCGATCTCGACATAGTGAACGCGCTCGATCGCCAGCGCGATCTGCGCCGCGAAAGTTTCGATCATGCGCTGCTGCTCGGGGACGGCGAGATCGGACGTGCGCTGCGGCGCGAACGCCAGGACGCCGCGCGTGCGCATCGGCGCCTTGAGCGGCAGATACAGCGCCTGCGCGGCGGGCAGGGTGTCGGTGCCGAGACCCGCGGGCTTCTGCTGGTCGTAGACCCATTGCGCGATATCGAAATCCAGCGCCGATTTATCGATCGTCGTCGCCGGGCTCGCCTCCGCCACCTTCTGCTGGACCTTTTCCGCGCTGTCCGGCAGGAGAATCGCCGCTTTCGCCTGGAAGACTTCCGCGATGTGCCGCGTGCCGATCTCGATGATCTGCTCGGTCATCAGCGCGGCGGCGAGTTCCTTCGTCATCGCGTACATGGCGCCGGTGCGCCGTTCGCGTTGCGACGCGATGCGCGCCTCGCGCCGCAGGCTCGACGTCAGATGGCTGATCGTGAGCGAGGTCAGCAGCATGACCGCGAACGTCAAAAGGTACTGCGTGTCGCCGACCGAGAACGACATGACCGGCGCCACGAAGAAGAAATCGAACGCCGCGACCGACAGGAACGAGAGCATCACGCCCGGTCCGCGTCCGAGGCGCACGGCCGCGAAGATCACGCCGAGCAGATACAGCATCACGAGATTGGTCAGCGCGATGCGCTGCGCGAAAAGCGCACTCGCGACGAGCGTGATCGCGGCGCCGATCGCGAGCGCGAAAACGTAAGCGCGCGGCGGCGAATGCATGCCGTCCCGCAGCGCATCGAACGTGAGCGCGGAGCGTGGCTGGCCTTCGCGCGCGCCGGTCGAGACGAGCGTCACGTCGATATCCGCAGCCTGCCGCATGATGCGCTCGCTCACCGGCCGGTCGAAGACGCGCCGCCAGCCTTGCGTCATCGACGCGCTCGCCACCAGCTTCGACACATTGCGCATGCGCGCATAGTCGATGAGCGTCGCGGCGGCATCGGCGCCATCGAGCGTGACGGTTTCGGCGCCGAGTTCGGAGGCGAGCTTGAGCGCATCGAGCGTGCGGCGCCGGTGCTCGTCGGAGAGCCGCTGCAGCTTCGGCGTCTCTACATAGACGGCGAGCCAGTCGGCCTTGAGCGCCGCCGCGAGCCGCGCCGCCGCGCGCACGAGCGCCGCGCTTTCCGGACCGGGACCGACGCACGCGATCAGACGCTCGCGCGCCCGCCAGATGCGCTCGATCGACTGGTCGGCGCGGTACTCGCGCATCTGCGCATCGACGCGGTCGGCGGTGCGGCGCAGCGCGAGTTCGCGCAACGCGATCAGGTTGCCCTTGCGAAAGAAGTTGCGCACCGCGTGCTCGGCCTGCGTCGGCAGATAGACCTTGCCGTCGCGCAGACGGTCGAGCAGTTCTTCCGGCGGCAGATCGACGAGCGTGACTTCATCGGCGAGATCGAACACGCGATCCGGCACCGTCTCCCAGACGCGAATGCCCGTGATGCGCCCGACGATGTCGTTCAGGCTTTCGAGGTGCTGGACGTTGACGGTCGTATAGACGTCGATGCCCGCGTCGAGCAGTTCGTGAACGTCCTGCCAGCGCTTCATGTGGCGCGAGCCCTGCACGTTCGAGTGCGCAAGCTCGTCTACGAGAATCAGCTCCGGCTTGCGTGCGAGCGCCGCGTCGAGATCGAACTCCGCGAGCAGCCGCCCGCGATACTCGATGCGCGCCGCGGGCAGCGTGTCGAGCCCGTCGAGCAGCGCGAGCGTCTCCTTGCGGCCGTGCGTTTCGACCACGCCGACGACGACATCCACGCCTTCGTCCAGACGGCGGCGCGCGGCCTGCAGCATCGCAAAGGTCTTGCCGACGCCCGCCGACGCGCCGAAGAACACCTTCAGCCGCCCGCGCTGGCGCTTCTCCTCTTCGCGCTGGAGCTTGTCGAGCAGTTCGTCGGGATCGGGCCGCGTCATCGTCGTCGCCTGTTTCTTCAAGTACGCGCCGCGTCGAGCGCCAGATTGAGCTTCAGCACGTTCACGCGCGGCTCGCCGAGCACGCCGAACTGCCGGCCGCGCGTGGCCTCCTCGACGAGCGCTTCGACCTGCGCGGCCGTCATGCCGCGCGCCTTCGCCACACGCGCCACCTGATACTGCGCCGCCGCCGGACTGATCTCCGGATCGAGGCCGCTGGCGGAGGACGTTACCAGATCGACCGGCACCGGCGCCGCGTTGTCCGGATCGGCGGCGTGGAGCGCCTCGATGCGCCCCTTGATCTCATCGGCGAGCGCGGGATTGGTCGGCCCGAGATTCGAGCCGCTGGAACTGCCCGCGTTGTACGGATTCGGCGTCGTCGCGGAGAGACGGCCCCAGAAGTATTGCGGCGCATCGAACTGCTGTCCGATGATCTCCGAGCCGACCGCCTTGCCGTCGCGCTCGATCAGACTGCCGTTCGCCCGATGCGAAAAAGCCGTCTGCCCGATCGCGGTCACGACCGCAGGATAAACCAGTCCCGTCACCACCGTCAGCGCGGCGAACAGGACGATCGCGGGGCGCAAAATCGTTTTCATGATGTTTAACTCCAGCCGAGTGCGGCAATGGTCATATCGATGAGCTTGATGAACGGGAACGGCAGAACGATGCCGCCGAGACCGTAGACCAGCAGGTTGCGGCGCAGAAGCGAAGCGGCGCCCAGCGCGCGATACTTCACGCCCTTCAGCGCGAGCGGAATCAGGAACACGATGATCAGCGCGTTGAAGATCACCGCCGACAGAATCGCCGACGAGGGCGACGCGAGATGCATCACGTCCAGCACGCGCAACTGCGGATACGTCGTCGCAAACGCCGCCGGGATGATCGCGAAGTACTTGGCGACGTCGTTCGCAATCGAGAACGTCGTGAGCGAGCCGCGCGTCATCAGCATCTGCTTGCCGATCTCGACGATCTCGATCAGCTTGGTCGGATTCGAATCGAGATCGACCATGTTGCCCGCTTCCTTCGCGGCCTGCGTGCCGGTGTTCATCGCCACGGCGACGTCGGCCTGGGCGAGCGCGGGCGCGTCGTTGGTGCCGTCGCCGGTCATCGCGACGAGCCGTCCTTCGGCCTGATGCGCGCGGATCGTCGAGAGCTTGGCTTCGGGCGTCGCTTCGGCGAGGAAGTCGTCTACGCCCGCTTCCGCCGCGATCGCCGCCGCCGTGAGGCGGTTGTCGCCGGTCACCATCACCGTCTTGATGCCCATCTTGCGCAGTTCCGCGAAGCGCTCCTTGATGCCGCCCTTCACGATGTCCTTCAGTTCGATCACGCCGAGCGCGCGCACCGCGTCGTTCACGCGCTCCGCCACGACGAGCGGCGTGCTGCCGCGCCGCGCGATTTCATCGACGGCGTTCTGCACTTCCTGCGGAAAACGGCCGCCGCGTTCGTCGATATAGCGCTTCACGGCGTCGGCGGAACCCTTGCGAATCTCGCGGTCGGGCATGTCCACGCCGCTCATGCGCGACTGCGCGGAGAACGCGAGGAACGTCGCCTGCAGTGTCGCCATGTCGCGCTCGCGGATGTTGAAGCGCTGCTTCGCGAGCACGACGATGCTGCGGCCTTCCGGCGTTTCGTCGGCGAGCGAGGCGAGTTGCGCCGCATCGGCGAGATCGCGTTCGGCGATGCCCGGCGCCGCGACGAACATCGACGCCTGACGATTGCCGAGCGTGATCGTGCCGGTCTTGTCGAGCAGCAGCACGTCGACGTCGCCCGCCGCTTCCACCGCGCGGCCGGACGTGGCGATCACGTTCGCCTGCATCATGCGGCTCATGCCCGCGACGCCGATGGCCGAAAGCAGGCCGCCGATGGTCGTCGGAATCAGGCACACGAGCAGCGCGACGAGCGCGGTGATCGTCACGACATGGCCCTGCTTCGCCGCCTCGACGGAGAACATCGAGAACGGCAAGAGCGTGGCCGTCGCGAACAGCAGCACGAGCGTCAGCGCGACGAGCAGGATCGTCAGCGCGATTTCGTTGGGCGTCTTCTGCCGCTTCGCGCCTTCGACCATCGCGATCATGCGGTCGAGAAACGCCTCGCCGGGATTCACGCCCACGCGCACGACGATCCAGTCCGACAGCACGCGCGTGCCGCCCGTCACCGACGAGAAGTCGCCGCCCGATTCGCGGATCACCGGCGCGGATTCGCCCGTGATCGCGGATTCGTCGACGGACGCGACGCCTTCGATCACGTCGCCGTCGGCGGGAATCACGTCGCCCGCTTCGACGAGCACCACGTCGCCTTTACGCAGATCGGTGGATGTCGTGATGCGGATCGGCGATTTCGGATGCGGCTCGTTGAGCTTCTTCGCCATCACGTTGTGCTTCGCCTCACGCAGCGATGCGGCCTGCGCCTTCGAGCGCCCTTCCGCGAGCGCTTCGGCGAAGTTCGCGAAGAGCACCGTGAACCACAGCCACAGCGTGATCGCGAGAATGAAGCCCGCGGGCGCTTCGGCCTGGCCGGCGAGCGCGGCGAGCCACAACACCGTCGTCAGAATGCTGCCGACGTAGACGCAGAACATCACCGGATTGCGCAACTGCGTGCGCGGCGCGAGCTTCCTGAACGAATCGACGATCGCCGGCTTCACGAGCGCCGGGTCGAACATCGAACGTACTGCCGTGCGTGCCTGCCCGAGATTCTCGGGGCGGTGCATCGGCTGTTGATTGAGTTGAGTCATGCTGTCCTCTGATTCAATGGCCTGCGATCATGCTGATGTGCTCGACGATGGGACCGAGCGCGAGCGCGGGCACATACGTGAGCGCGCCGACGAGCAGCAGCGTGCCGAGCAGCAGGACCACGAAGAGCGGACCGTGCGTCGGCAGCGTGCCCGCCGTCACGGCGAGGCGCTTCTTCGCGGCGAGCGAACCGGCGATCGCGAGAATCGGGATGAGCGAGCCGAAGCGGCCGAACCACATCGCGATGCCGAGCATCGAGTTATAGAACGGCGTGTTCACCGAAAGACCCGCGAACGCGCTGCCGTTGTTGTTGGCGGCCGAACTGAACGCGTAGAGAACTTCGGAGAAGCCGTGCGCGCCCGGATTCGCGATGCCCGCCGTGCCCGCCGCGCTCAGAACCGCGACCGACGTGCCCACGAGCACCAGCAGCGGCGTCAGCAGGATAACGATGGACACCATCTTCATCTCGAACGATTCGATCTTCTTGCCGACGTACTCGGGCGTGCGGCCGATCATCAGCCCGGCGACGAACACCGCCAGCAACGCGAACGCGAGCATGCCGTACAAGCCCGAGCCGACGCCGCCGAAGATCACTTCGCCGAGCTGGATCAGGAGCAGCGGCACGAGGCCGCCGAGCGGCGTGAGCGAGTCGTGCATGCTGCTGACCGCGCCGCAGGAAGCCGAGGTCGTCGCGACCGTGAAGATGCCCGACTGCGCGATGCCGAAGCGCGTTTCCTTGCCTTCCATGTTGCCGCCCGCCTGCAACGCGGACGCCTGCGTATCGACGTGCAGCGACGCATAGAGCGGATTGCCCGCCTGCTCCGCCGATATCTCGAACCAGCAGGCGGCGGCGAACGCGATGGTCATCGCCGCGAGCACGGCATAGCCCTGACGCTTGTCGCCGACCGTGCGTCCGAACACGACGCACAGCGCCGCCGGAATGATCAGCATGGCGAGCATCTGCATGAAGTTCGAGAACGGCGTCGGGTTTTCGTACGGATGCGCGGAATTGGTGTTGAAGAAGCCGCCGCCGTTGGTGCCGAGCATCTTGATCGCTTCCTGAGAGGCGACCGGGCCCATCGGCAAGGTCTGCTTGTCGGCCTTGAGCGTTTGCGTGACGGACTTGCCCTGCGCGTCCGTCGATTGCGTCTGATAGCTCGTGACCTGCAGCGTCGATACGTCCTGATACGCCTTGAAGTTCTGGATCGCGCCCTGACTCACGAAGACGAGCGCGAACACGACGGCGAGCGGCGCGAGGATGTAGAGCGTGGTGCGCGTCAGATCGACCCAGAAGTTGCCGATGGTTTGCGCCGAGTGCCGCTTGAAACCGCGAATCAGCGCGATGACCACGGCGATGCCCGTCGCCGCCGAGAAGAAGTTCTGCACGGTGAGGCCGAGCATTTGCGCGAGATAGCCGAGCGTGCTTTCGCCGCCGTAGTCCTGCCAGTTCGTGTTGGTGACGAAGCTGACGGCGGTGTTGAACGCGGCGTCGGGCGTCATTGAGCCGAGGCCTTGCGGATTGGCCGGCAGCATGCCTTGCAGACGCAGGATGGCATACAGCACGAGCGCGCCGAGCACGTTGAAGATCAGCACGGCGAGCGCGTAATGCTTCCACGACATTTCGGCTTCGGGATCGACGCCGGCGATGCGATACAGCACGCGCTCGATCGGACGCCCGATCTTGCGCACGACGATGGACGATCCGTCGAGCACATTCGAGATATAGCGGCCGAGCGGAATGGCGAGTGCGATCAGAACGACGATGTAGATCGCCGTCTGCACGAAGGTATTGGCGTTCATTCGAGATCCTCCGCACGCAGCAGCGCGTACACGAGGTAGACGAAAAGCAGCAGCGTGGAAGCCGCCGCGAGCCACAACATCCAGGCGCTCATGGACGGCCTCCCGTCGCGCGGCGGCTCAGTCGTTCGCAGCCACGCGTGAGCGCCACGCAAAGTCCCCAGAACAGGACGATGCCGGCGAGGTAAATGAAGTCCATCTCTGTGTTCTCCCCTTATGCGGTTCAGGACAGGGTGGAGAATACGAAAACGGACGTAAAGGACTTGGCAAGAGATCCGCGGGAGATATAAAAATGGTGTAAATATTTGGAATGCGACTTCCGCCAGGCGAGTGCCATGACAGACGATTCCGATTCCGATCCCGAGCAGCTAAAAGGCCCCGGCGGAATGACGTTGCGGCAAATTCACGAACAGGTGCAGAAGTCGGTTCAGCGCGACCGCGAAGCGCAGGCCGCGCATGATTTACGTGCGCCGAAATCCCGATGGCAAAGATGGGTACGCTACGTATGGGGCCGCAGCGGGCGCCGCTGACCGCAGTCTTCCATGTCAGCCGTCAGAGCCGCTCCTCAAACGGCGACTTTCGCCTCGAGCTCGGCGATGCGCTTGCGCAGCGCGCGATCTTCCTGAAACCGCGCCGTTTCATCGCGGATGATCGCGACGATGCCGGTCACCTCTCCTTCCGGCGATTTCAATAGCGCGACAGTGAACGCGATCGACATCGAGCGTCCGGTCTTGTCGACGGCGGGCACCTTGAGCAGATCGTGTCCGTAGCGCGTCTCGCCCGTGGACATGGTCTTGTTATAGCCGTCCCAATGACGGCCGCGCAGACGTTCCGGAATGATCAGATCCAGCGACTGTCCCAATGCTTCGCCTGGCGTGAAGCCGAACATGCGTTCGGCCGCCGGATTCCATAACGTGATCGCTCCGTTCGCATCCGAAATGATCACGGCATCGCCGATCGCATTGACGAGTTGCTCGTAATCGATGGTGGGGGTCATGGTGTCATCCGGATCTGGTTTTTCAAGGGGCGCTGCCATTCTGCCGCCAAAACAGAAACGGCAGAAGACAGCGATATCCCTATAACAGTTAAAGCAATTGCGTCAGACGGCGCGCGCTTCCTGCATGTTCGCGACTTGCTCCTTGCTGTAGCCCAACTCGAGCAGCACTTCTTCCGTATGCTCGCCCAGAAGCGGCGAGGCCGTGATTTCCGGCTTCAGGTCCGAGAACTTGATCGGGCTGCCGACCGTAAGATACTTGCCGCGCACCTTATGATCCACCTCGACGATCGAGCCGCTCGCGCGCAACGATTCGTCGTTCGCGAGTTCCTTCATCGTCAGCACCGGCGCGCACGGAATGTCGAACTTGCGCAGGATATCGACGGCTTCGAACTTGGTCTTATCGGCGAGCCATGCTTCGATCGTGTTGAAGATTTCGAAGATATGCGGCTGGCGCGCTTCGGCCGTCATGTAGTGCGGATCTTCGATCCATTCCGGCTTGCCGATCGCGCGGCAGATCGGCGCCCACGCGTGACCCTGAATCGTGAAGTAGATGTACGCGTTCGGATCGGTTTCCCAGCCCTTGCACTTGAGCACCCAGCCCGGCTGTCCGCCGCCGCCGGCATTGCCGCCACGCGGCACGACGTCGCTGAACGTGCCGTGCGGATATTGCGGATATTCCTCCAGATAGCCGACGCGATCCAGACGCTGCTGATCGCGCAGCTTCACGCGGCACAGATTGAGCACGCTGTCCTGCATCGACACCGCGACGCGCTGACCCTTGCCCGTCTGCTGCCGGCCGATGATCGCCGTGAGAATGCCGATCGCGAGATGCATGCCCGTGTTGCTGTCGCCGAGCGCGGCCGCGCTGATGGTCGGCGGGCCGTCCCAGAAACCGGTGGTCGATGCCGCGCCGCCCGCGCATTGCGCGACGTTCTCGTAGACCTTCAGGTCGTCGTAATGGTGACCGTCGCTGAAGCCTTTGACTGACGCCACGATCATCTTCGGATTCAGTTCCCTGATGTTCTCCCACGAAAAGCCCATGCGGTCCAGCGCGCCCGGCCCGAAGTTCTCGACCAGCACGTCCGATTCGCGGATCAGCTTGGTCAGCACTTCCTTGCCTTCGGGCTTTTTCGTATCGAGCGTCAACGAACGCTTGTTGCTGTTGAGCATCGTGAAGTACAGCGCGTCGGCGTCCGGAATGTCGCGCAACTGATTGCGCGTGACATCGCCCGAACCCGGACGCTCGACCTTGATCACGTCCGCCCCGAACCATGCCAGCATTTGCGTACATGCGGGACCGGCCTGCACGTGCGTGAAATCAATGATCTTGATGCCCTTGAGTGGTTTGTCGTTCACGTGAATTCTCCTTGGTGGCTGGTCTCGATTACTTTTTCATCGCCGCGCTTTGCGGATTCAGATTCGTCAGGCGACCGCTCTCCGTGCCGGCCGCTTCATCGATCACTGCGTTGATCAGCGTCGGCTTGCCCGACTTGATCGCTTCCTGCAGTGCGTGCGTGAGTTCTTCGGGCGTCGTCGCGTTGAAGCCGATGCCGCCGAACGCCTCGATCATCTTGTCGTAGCGCGCGTTCTTCACGAACACGGTCGGCGCGACGTCCTTGCCGCCGGTGGGATTCACGTCGGTGCCGCGATACACGCCGTTGTTGTTGAAGACGATGGTGCAAACAGGCAAGTCGTATCGGCAGATGGTTTCGAGTTCCATGCCGCTGAAGCCGAACGCGCTGTCGCCTTCGATCGCGACGACCTGCTGGCCGCTCGTCACCGCCGCGCCGATCGAGAAGCCCATGCCGATGCCCATGATTCCCCACGTGCCCGAATCGAAACGCTTGCGCGGCTCGTACATGTCGATGATGCTGCGCGCATAGTCGAGCGTGTTCGCACCTTCGTTGACGACGTTGATGTCGGGGCGCGTCTTCAATACGTCGCGGATGGCGCGCAGCGCGCTGTGGAAGTTCATCGGCGACGGATTCTTCGCGAGCGTCGCCGCCATCTTTTCGAGGTTCTTGTTCTTGCGCTCGTTGATGGCGCCCGTCCATTCGCCCGACGGCTTCGGGAAGTTCGCGTCGATGCCCGCGACGAGCGCCGACACGCACGAACCGATATCGCCGATCACCGGCGCGGCGATCGCCACGTTGCTGTCGATCTCGGTCGGCGAGATGTCGATCTGCACGAACTGCTTGGGCGCCGCGCCCCAGGTCTTGCCCTTGCCGTGCGCGAGCAGCCAGTTCAGACGCGCGCCGATCAGCATGACGCAATCCGCCTCTTGCAGCACGAACGAGCGCGCCGCCGACGCCGACTGCGCATGCGTGTCCGGCAAGAGACCCTTCGCCATCGACATCGGCAGATACGGAATGCCGCTCTTCTCGACCAGTTCGCGAATCTGCGCGTCGGCCTGCGCGTAAGCCGCGCCCTTGCCGAGCAGGATCAGCGGACGCTTCGCGCTCTTCATCACGTCGAGGGCGCGCTTCACCGAATCCGGCGACGGCAACTGACGCGGCGCGGCATCGACGACCTTGATGAGCGATTGCTGGCCCTTGAGCGCATCCATCGTTTGGGAAAGCAGCTTGGCGGGCAGATCGAGATACACGCCGCCCGGACGGCCCGACACGGCCGCGCGGATCGCACGCGCGATGCCGACGCCGATGTCCTCCGCGTGCAGCACACGGTAAGCCGCCTTCGCATACGGCTTCGCGGCGTTCAACTGGTCCATCTCTTCGTAGTCGCCCTGCTGCAGATCGACGATCTCGCGTTCGCTCGAACCGCTGATCAGGATCATCGGGAAGCAATTGGTGGTCGCGTTGGCGAGCGCGGTCAGTCCGTTCAGGAAGCCTGGCGCCGACACGGTCAGGCAGATGCCCGGCTTCTGCGTCATGTAGCCGGCGATCGCGGCCGCGTTGCCCGCATGCTGCTCGTGGCGAAATCCGATGAAGCGCATGCCTTCCGCCTGCGCAAGCCGCGCGAGGTCGGTAATGGGAATGCCGACGAGGCCGAAGATCGTGTCGATGTCGTTCAGCTTCAGCGCATCGATGACGAGGTGAAAACCATCGGTCATCTGCGGCGCCTTCGCTTCGACGGGTGCCTGTGTTGTTGCCTCGAGTACGTCTGCCATTTGTCTCCTCCTGAGGGCCGGTTATGTGCTGATATACTAGATATCAGATACAGCATTTGTCAAAGCTTTATTTTCGAGTTGTGTACAAAAGATGAAACGGAGGAACAAAGCGAAGCTGATGCAACGTGCGCGCGGTCATCGAGTCGACGACTTGCTGGGCGCATCCATCCAGTCGGCCTGAAAGGGCATGCCGACCGGCTGCTGCGGCGCAGCCTGGGTGATCGTGTTTTCTATCCAGCGCCGGCGCATCGGCGCGAGGACAAACTTGGCGCAGATACCCGCCGCGATCGACGTGATCGCGGTAGCGATGAACACCGCATTCCAGGAACCGAACGACGCCAGCACCGACGCGAGCGGCACCAGCATGGCGGCCGTGCCCTTCGCGGTGTAGAGCGTGCCCGCGTTGGCGGCGGCGTACTTGCTGCCGAAGGTATCGGCGCAGGTCGCAGGGAAGATCGAGAAGATTTCGCCCCAGCACAGGAACGTCAGCGCCGCGAACAGCATGAACATGTACGGGCTCTGACCGAACTGCATCAGCCCGAGCAGCGCGACGCCTTCGCCCAGAAAGATGATGAACATCGTGTTCTCGCGGCCGATCTTGTCCGAGATGAAGCCGCATAGCGGGCGCGTGAAGCCGTTGCAGAGGTTATCGATGGAGAGCGTCATCGCGAGCAGGGGCAACGTCGCGCCGAGCAGGGTCACCGGCATGTTGGCGAAGCCGTATTCCTTCGCGATCGGCCCGAATTGCGCCGTGGCGATGACGCCGCCCGCCGCCACCGCGACGAACATCAGGTAAAGCACCCAGAAGATGGGCGCTCGCACCATTTGCGCGGTCGTGTAGTCGATCTTCGTCGCGACGAGGCGCTTCGCCGGCACGACGTTCGCGGGCGGCTTCGGCCGCACGAGCAACAGCGCGAGCACGAAGATGATCGCGCCTTGCAGGCTGCCGAAGAACATGAACGCGCTTTCGTAGCCGGAGCTCTGGATCATGTTCGAGATCGGGATCACGGTCACGGCGGCGCCCGCGCCGAAGCCCGCCGCCGTCAGGCCCGCCGCGAGACCGCGCTTGTCCGGAAACCACTTGAGCGCCGTGCCGACGCACGTGCCGTACACGCAGCCCGCGCCGATCCCCGCGACCACCGCGGCGATGTACAGATGCATGAGCGTGGTGGCATGGGCGTCGATGATCCAGCCGATCGCCGCGCAGATCGCGCCGCCCATCACCACGGGCCGGGGTCCGAACTTGTCGACGAGCCAGCCCTCGACGGGCACGAGCCATGTCTCCGTGACGATGAAGATCGTGAACGCGGTCTGGATCGCCGCCTGCCCCCAATGGTGCTTGGCGTCCATCGGCATCACGAACAACGTCCACGCGTACTGGAAGTTGGCCACGAGCCCCATGCAGACGATGCCGATCATCAACTGCACCCATCTGTTATGACGACGTCCGTGCGACTGCCCGGCCACCGCCGTATCTGCACTTGCCATGTCTGTCTCCGTTATGTGTCGATGCGCTCGTTCGGCGCCTGATGCGCTGATGTCGCAATTCTTTGCGTGTGCCCGATCCGGGACTCCAGACCGTGCAGAAAACACGGAAGAATCGTGCGCGCGAAAAACGATAAGAGAAAATTAGAAAAAATTTCGATATCGATTGACGATCGTGAATGGATGCCCGTCGCCATTCTTGTTACACCTCTTACCGACGCCCGCAAGTCGCGTTACGAAAGCCTTTCGACGCTGCGGTTATACTCGCGTCGTCTCAAAAACAAACGTACGAACAATGTCGAAACGAATCATTCAGCTTGTTGCCGTCGCGGCGCTCGCGACTGCGGTATCGGTGCCGGCTCTGGCTGGCGACATGAACAATGCGCTCGGCGGCGGACTGGGCGGCGTGGCCGGCGCTGCGCTCGGGGGCGCCGTGGGCGGCAGCACGGGCGCGGTGCTCGGCGGAGCGGTGGGCGGGGGCGCTGGCGGCGCGGAGACGTCGAACC
>NZ_OGTP01000046.1 GCF_900258035.1 Caballeronia novacaledonica
TCTGGCTGTCTGTGAACTTCGACTTCTTCATTGCGTAGAACTCCCTTTGCTGGAAATTCTACTTCTGATCCCGCTTATTGGACGGGCGGATTACCCCCCGTTTGCGTAGATCAAAATGCCGGTTGCGCGGCAACGACACGTTGTCATGCGTCGCTTCGAGCGGCGCGTCGTAACAATCGCGGGTCAGTTGCCCATTCATCGCGCGTCCCGAGTGCGATTTGGGCGAAGTCTGGATGACTGGGATTGAGCAGATAGTTAGTTTCGGCAGGGACGACCGCACTCGGCACCGCAAGCACCGCGCTCGTTCGCTTCTGCGCCCACGTAGCACCAATCTGTTGCAGCTCGGTCCGTGCACTGAGCTCTCTCCAGTCGGGTGGCAAATTCGCAGCATCGACGCGCTCGATCAGGGTTTCAGGAATTCGCGCCGGAATCATCACATACCGCGCCCGTAGCGGTGAGTCCTGCACGAGCATCTCAAGGAGCGCAAGCGATTGTGTCTGTGCTGTATATACGAGCGCCACCCCTTTCGGGTTCCACCGCCCACCATAGAGGCGCGCACCTTCGCCGGAAAAGGCGCTATCGGCATACCGCTCTGTCACTACTCGCCATGCCATCAAGGTCATGCAAAAACACCATGCTCGATGCGCCCGAGCGTATCCATCACGCTGTCGGCACCAATGTCCGTATCGAGAAGACTAAGCGGAGTAGCATCGCCTAGTACCGCTGCCGGCGCCTTGAGCCACCCGATCGCCAGATCGAGATCTTCAAATACCTCCGCGGCGCGCGCCGCGACACGCGCGAGTCGTAGTAACTTGGCCGACTCCTCGCGGCTGAAAACGCCTTCGCGCTTGCGCCGCGCCAAGGTGCGCTCGGGAATATCGAGCGCCTGCGCCAGTTCTGACTGCGAAATCGCGATCGATTTGAGCATCGAGTCGAGCGCCTGGGAGGAGATGCCGTGACGGACGATATCCACCCATTCGAGGCCCGACCGAGGTGCGCGGCGCAAAACCGAGCGTCCGCCCAACAACGAATCCGCCGAAATTTTGTCGATGACCGTCATATCGCCTCCTGCCATTTGGCATCTATGTTACACCAAATTGGCAGCGTCGACCGCTGGCGTGCGTCGCTGCGCAGAGCGGGTTGACCGAGGTCGCGTGCGGTTGGTAGGTCATTGGTGATCGACAGTCGGTTACCCGCATGAGTTGTCCGCGGATTGGATCACGACCCAAACCCACTTTCTGCAAAGTGCCGGCGATCGACACTTCTTTACTTAACGGTTTGTGGCGTCGTTTTCGACAAGCTTGGTGTGTCGCTCACTACGTTAACATCGACTCGCCCTCTTATTCCTTTAACGGCCTCGTTTTGTGTGAACTGCCAGAGCGCCCACGGCGGCTTCGGCGCTTGCTGAACTCCATATGACGCACGCCATAGAGTAATCCCCTTGGTGAATTCGGTTCCCAACACTTCGTCTAAGAGATAGTCATTTCCATAAAGTATCGGTTGCTTGCCATATGAAGAACGCAAGCTGTCCAACATTGCCATTACATTCTTCCTGACTCCCGCTGGACCCAAGCTCTGTGCACAGGCTCCTTCACCGGCAAGCGATTTGAGAGTTGCCGTGCCTTGACCGCGATACAGTTCGATGTCAAGGGCCACTGGTAATTCACCTGAATCAACACCAACAACTTTCCGAAGATTTGCCACCTGCTCCTCCGGCGATCTGCAGAAACTGAAGACATGATAGGCCCCCCGCATCAAACCCGCAGCGTGTGCCCCTTTCCAATTGTCGCCGAAACTTGGATCAGCGAAGGCCGCACCTTGAGTTGCTTTCATGTAAGCGAAGCGGATATCATGAGTTGCCGCAACCCGTTTCCAGTCTATCGGTGAGTTGAAATGATTAACGTCTATTCCACGCTTGACGCCAGACAGTGATCGCAGTGCACCGAAGCCGTCATCGTGTGTCTGCGGTTGCTGGAGTTGATTAAGAGAAGGAGCAAAGGTCTTTCCAAAGCGCTTGGATGCGGCATAGGTTGTTGACGTTGCCTCAGAAGCAGGAGCGTCCGTGAGGCGTCGTTGGAAAAAGAAGAAACCACCTTCCGATCGTTTGTCATCCGGCTCGATAGGTCCGCTCCAGTGATGAGTGTTGCCGCTCATCTCACTTTCGGGTATCCCACCGCGCTCCGCAATTTGCAATATCTGTTTGGTCAGGTACGCGTCGAGGGCTCCGAGTCGCACAATGCCGGTGTAAGACTTGGGGCCGGGGTCCAGCCCAAGTGTTACCCGACGGGCATCTGAATCTGCATCTCCATTCTGGATACCCTTTATGAGAGTTTCGAAGAAAAGACTTCCGTGCCCTTCTCCTAAACTAATCACGGTTTTGTCATCGGGACCCGCAGTAATTCCGTAAGAGCTTCGGTTTGCGACGTCATTTATGTTGCCGCCGCCTATCCCGAGACCGAAGATCGCTCCGCCATAGCATGCGTTAATCAATGCCAAAAAATGGAAAGTATTCCGTGCAAGATCCGTGAAAAGTGGACGCAATTCATTCAGACCGTAGATGTTCTGAAGATCTTGATCGTCAACTGCGGCGGGAAGCACTATACCTATTGACGGACGCGTGCCGGCTTTCGAATTTGAGTCCCACACTCCGGCAATAGGGACTCCGTGGCCTGAGTACGCCACCAGGAATCGAACTTTGCCGCGAAAGAATGCTGAACGCCGGGTCGCGTACGTTCTCAGAAAATATCGAATGTTCTCGATCGTAACATCCTCATTTTCCAGAACAATCACCTCATCAAATTTTTGGTCATCGATGAGAAAACGTTCTAACTTCTGAACGTCGACGTGAGCAGCCGGTAGATCAAACTCCGGGTTTCTATACTTGCTTATCCCGATTAATACAGCTATGCTTCGCGCAGACTTACCCGCCTCGACATGAAGGTTTTGAGCGACGCGCTCGTCGAGTTGACCATTTTCCGAAGCGAAATGGCGAAAAAAGGCGCAGCGCTTTTCAATGTCTACAATTGCGCCTTTGCCTTCGGGGTTTGAGCACGAAACCGACATGTTGCTCGGTTGTGCAAGCGTGCCATTTGTAACGGTAGTGCTGAGGATGCCAACGAGTCCGAGGCGGAAGAAGACGCACGTGCAAATTCCAGTCGTCGACATCACGCGTCTCCGCTCACTAGTTGCGCGTCAGAAAGATCTCTTTGAATTGGGCGTCCGTTCCTTTGAACGAGTCAACGTCGAGACCACCGGCATAGCCGTCCGTCAACTTACCTCCCCAGGAGAATTGCCATAACACGTATGGAAGGTTCTTCTTCGGATCCGCAATTTCCAGTTGCGAATCCTTAGCCGCGAGATCAAAAATCCATATTTTCTGATTCTGCGTTAATTTCTGAATATCGGCTGGCTTGGTGATATGCACATCAGTAAGAAAGCTCTTGTTTGTATAAATTAGCGGAGTCCAGCCAGTTTTCTCTTTCACACGGTTCACAAAATCTAGCGTCGTCGATATTATCTGTTCCGGTGTACGCTTGTTTGTCTGCCATCGATCAGCGCACGTCTTGCATGCTTTATCCCACTCCAGATCTAGCGCTGGCCGAAGATCTCCTTCCTCGAAGCCCCCGTGGAGATTGACATATTCTAGAAACCGGTCCGCTTGCGACGCGCCGCTTTGAGCCGGATTCGACGATAGAAAGTGGTACGCCCCCCGAGGCACTCTCTGGTCCGTTGGCAGCGACTTCAGGCCGCGCCACCTCTTCGGGAAAGTCTTGTCAGCGAAATCGGTTCCCTGCGTGGCCTTTGTATAAACGAAAGCCACGCTTTGCGCCTTCAGGCTATTCAAGGGAAACTTGTCGCCATTGTGGTGGCTAATGTCAATCCCGAAGTACGAATTTTTTCGAGGCGTGCCGTCCACGTCATTGTCAGCGTTCGTTGGGAACTTGAATGAATAGGGAAACGCGAATTGTTTGATGCCGGTCGATTTACTGATTCCGTTTGCCCACGCACTGAATAGTTGACCGCGCGACGGTTCAGTCGTCAGAGCCTTCCACGAACTCTCGTTGGTAGCAGGTGTCCCTTGGCCTCTGCTCATCGTCGTCGCGCCGATGCCGGCGATTGCAGCAGAAACTGTGATGACCATCTTCCACATTCCGCGTCTCCTTGCAAATGCTGCTGCCTGACGGGTTATGTCCTCGCCTCCCGCGCGACTCACAGGCGCCGACCAATACGCTACGTCTAACAACGCTCAAACAGCGTCCACTTCGAGGCGGGTTGAAAGGTATTTATAAGTCAACCTAACTTTAGCAGCGTTCGATAATTTTTCAAGTAACGGACAGTCTATGTTGTCTCGGTAAGCCCGTGTCCACGGCCGTATTTCGGCGCAGAACCCGCGAACTCTCGTTCGCAATTGCAGCAATCCTGCCGCAGCCCGCTGACCGGATATCTTGCGTGGGTTCTAGAAGGATGATGGCGTGCGGAACATGTCGCTCGTTCGATTCAATCCGCTAGCGATTCCAAACCTACGGATCCCGCCCAGAGTGCAGATTTCTTCTCAGGCGTATTATGAGTTCGTCGATCACGTCGCATTGGGCCTTGCGCTAGCAACTTACGGTGACGTTGCCGTAGCGCTGGCGTCGAATGTAATCCATAGAAAAAAGAGAGATGTATGTTTGAGGAAGGCGATTCGGGCCGTACACGGTGACGGGTTGCTTCCCTGGGGCCGAGTCGATGCTCCGATCTGTGGTCCGCACTTGAAAGAATCGTTCGTAATCTCGTATTGAGACAAATTTCCCGGGGCCGCCGGGGCACTTTCGGCTGGGGCCTGACTTATCGGGAATAAGGCGACACACGATGTAAAATATGACGAATAAGTCATTCGAATTGCCTACCTGGAAACGGTTTGGGGAACCACTCAGGTCGAAACGCCATCGGACAAACGCTAAAAGTGCTGCGCGTTTGCAATCGCTTCGAGATCGTCTATACATAAGGTATCTGTTTAAACCAGCGGGACGCATGTCTTACTGATCCACAACACCTCTAGACGCGTAAGCATCGACCTCTGTGTGCGAGCTCTACGCCGGCGAAAAAGACGACGAAAAATTGGGAGGCGCCATGCTAAAGAGCTTCTTTGAAGGCGCGACGACGTCGCTGAGAGCCAGCATGGAGTGGATCGGCTTCTACATGATTGTGTTCGGCAGCTTGCTCGTTGCGAGATCTGCTCTGGTCTCCTACGATCTCTTCTCTGTCGTTGTCGGCGCTGGTTCTGCGGTTGTTGGCCTCTTCCTCCTGCAAAGTCAGTATAGTTCGGCCACCGCGTGGATCGTCACTGGGGTCGCGGCTCTGCAATTCTTCGCACTCTCGCACGGGCCCAAGTCGCCCTACCCAATTCAGGAAGTGCTTCTTTGGCCTACGGGCGCGTGGCTGACGGCGATCATTGTTACGGCAGTGTTTGCTTGCGTCGCGCGATTGCCGATCTTCAACGAAGACTTGCTGCCGGTCGTGAATTTTGGATGGACTACGTCTCTCAATCGCGTGGGGGCATTCATCCTGATGATGACAGCATTATCTTTGCTCATCTTCTTCCCTTCTCCCGACTTTCTCAAAGGGTTGGAAAATTTCCTTCCTGCTCGCACCGGAGTACGGATGACCCCGGATTTTTTCCGGGAGGTGATGGGTAAATTCGCAGATGATTTGGTTCACACGGTGGGCATTTGGAGCCTTAAGCCCTTAGCATCCATTCCCCTAACAATTAAAGACTATGCCCAAATCGCCATCGTTGTCGGGATAATCGCGGTGGTGTGTTGGGTAACAAACGATCGGCTTGCGCGCAGGAACAGGACGGTCCCAGCCCGCAAGGTACCAAGGCCCTTGAGCGCGGAGGCGAAAGACACAAGTCTCAATGTCCTCACCGATCGGCTGACCTTCCTGTTTACATTCTCCGCCTCGGCGTTTCTATTCGGTATTGAGGCGCCGATTATCGCAGCGGGCGACTTGACGGTTCAGCTCCAGACTGCGGGCATTCTAGCCGTCTTTCTTATTGGTGGCGTCGGGGCGTGGGTCGCAGCAATGGCGATATCCTCGCGCAAGAATGTACGCTTCGTTGTTGGCTTGCTTTCGGGAACGTGCTTCATCTATGCATTGACCGGCGGGCTCGGCTTCCTACTCTTCGACATGGTCATCTCGCTGGCCCCCAACGCCAACAGCATCTATCTCTTCAGGGTGTTTGTTCAGGTTGCGTTAGGGTCGCTGCTGATCTTTACCAGCTATGCGGTTGCCGGTATTCCCATTGGCGCGGCGTCAACTATCAAATATGCTGCTTGCACGGCCCTACTCGTGCCAGCGATTGGTTTTATTCTCAACTCCGCGCTTGCAGATTTTCTAGGTGACGACTCGGGCGCGAGCTTGCCTTTAACCTGGTCGAGCGTTGACGCATGGTTGAAAGGAGGGATGTTTGCGTTGCTCACTCTGGCAGCGCTTGGTGTTCCGATGTTCGGGGACCGGTTGAGGCGGCGACGGCAGTCAAACAACCAGTTGCTCGTTGTCGCAACAAATACCATCGCGCTCGCACCGTTCCGGCTTGGTACGACCGAGACAATTCACTATCCTGAATCCGGGATGTGCACTGTGGTCTCACTAGACGGTCGGACAACAAGGCTCAGAGTTGTCGACTCCGAGGAAGCACTAATTTCCCACGTCAGACGCTATGCAAGACTGAAGTCCTTTATCACTCGACGGCCAGACGTAATCGTTACCGACTTACTCACTGCTCTGTCGGTCATTTCCAGCACGCGGAAGGTGAATTCAAATGAAGCGGATCGCTACCGATACGCCATACGCGGCATTCTCTGTTGCCTTCCATGGAGGAAAATTCAAAACCCTAATGCAGATAAGCTTGCACCGCGCCTATTTCCAGGGACGTTGGCGTACTCCCCGTCTCAAGTTGAGCGGGACAAGCATCCGTTCTACAAGTCCGACATCTATTCCATAGCGACCGGATACGAAAGTATCCTGAGATATTGCCAACATAGTAAGTTCGAGAGCGCCTTGCTTCCGGAACCATTTATCACAGTGCTTAGGCTGAAGGAAACCGATGCGAACCATCCAGTCGAGATCGATGACGACGATAGCTTCGAAGGACATGCGTTGAGCGAGCTTGCAGAGATGCTTCCATACGTCGTGCTCAGATCGACGAGACTGAAAGCTCCTGACTCGCTGCACTATCACGCCGACGCCCTCGAAGAGTCGCTTTCGGTAGGGGCCGAAGCCCTGTGTCGCAACTACCACGCGATCGACGTCGTGCGCAGCGCAGAAATCGCAAGCTTTCTCAACGCGTTCTCGCCGGTAAGCACCCCCTTTACGGCCCCGTACATCGACCGCGCGCTACGCGATTGTCTGTTCGGAAGTCGATCCAGGAGTCTCTTGTCCTTTTTAACAGCGGAGTATTCCGACGGTGTCCGCGCGGCGCTGCTAGATTATTGCGTTGAGTTGAAACTCACGGATAAACACACAGATTTCACAGCAGCATTCGGTAGCGTCCGTTGGCTCGCCGATGATTTTCGCGTGGGTGAGGAAACGACAGCCGCCGGGAACAGTGGAGGCTATCCTATGGCCGTGATCTGGGTGAAAAACGAGCCTGGCGAGCTAGGCGCGGTTCTGTCAGCGCTCGATCTAGATCTGATACTGGTCAGCGTCGTGAGCGCAGGCGAGTACGGACTCGTCTGTATCATTCCTCGGCCGACTGGCGATGGCCCCGACACGTCAGAGCGAGATTGCGATCGCACGCCACACGTGACGTTCGAGGGCGCTTACCAGTTGGTGGCAGACACCGGTCCTGCTGACTGGTCCGAGCAAGTCGAAAAGATCACCACTGCAGTTGCAGAGCACAATTGCGTCGTACGGCATGCTTTTGGCACACTCATTCGCGTGCAACACGAGAAACAGGGATTCGCCAACGCAATCAAAGCGGTTAATAGTGATCTCGGGGGAAAAACAGTGAATCTTGAAGGAGCTTGGGCTTTTCCCTCGCTGAGCGGGACCGCCTATGCGCTTTTGTTCCTGCAAGAATCGGATATGCAAAAGCTGGCGCAGCGCGCCTAAGCTCGTGCCACCTGTCCAATTGTGGCCGCAACGACTTCCTTGGTCCACGGACCCGGGCTCACGTGCTGAAGGCATAAATGTGCAACAGCCGGAATCTTATTTCCGCTTTCGCTTGAAAGATTGAAACCCCGCGCCCCCATCTATAAAGTTCGCCTGGCTTCGAAGTCGGGACTTTTCAGACCTCGTCACTTCGACGGCGTATCGAACTCAGCGCTCGGATTACGCTCGATGTGAGACGCTTATCCACTGCCGCAACGTCTTGTCTGCGGGACGGAGCGCGACCCTCAAGCTGCCTTTAGACGCAATTCGCGATCTGAACGTATGTGTGAAAACCCACATCGGAGCTGACCCTGCCTCGTTTCCACGTACAGCAAATCATGCAGCGATCAACCTAGCCTCGTAGTCGACTGGAGGTAAGCGTGGCAGCAGCGACGTCTTGACTGGGATCGTGATTGTCAGGCTGGGCTGCGGAGCTGATCGGCGACGACCCACGGTGTGAGCTCGTCAATGCGATTGATCGCATGGTCAGCGATGCGTGCGAGCACGAAGCGCAGATACGCCTCAGGATCGATGCCATTGAGTTTTGCGGTGCCAACCAGGCTGTAGATGGCGGCGGCACGTTCGCCGCCAGAGTCTGCTCCAGCGAACAGATAGTTGCGGCGACCGATGTCCTGCGTCCAATCGAGAATCCCGAACGTCATGCCGTCTAGACCAAAGTATCCGTCGAAGTGTTTTTCAGTGCAGTCCGACGTGACAGCCTGCAAAAAGTGTCCAAACCCGCCTGCTGCAGGGCAGTTGGCCAACGCGCGACATAGCTTATCCGGTGCGGGTTTCATCGTGACAGGACCACACGGCGTCGTCCACACATGGTCATGTTTGAGCTTTCCTTCTGGCGCGGTAGCCCTGCATGACGAGTTGGACATTGCCGGGCAGTGCGCAGAATGTGTTGCTTCTTGCGCAAACACGAACGGCACTACCATGTACAGCAGGAGCGCTAGAACTCTCATTGTTGTTTCCGGGTGCGATGCGAAGTGGCAATTGAGAAGTCAATACCGGCGGATTCAACCGGTCAACGCAACCCCCAACGTCTCGGCCAATTTCTCCGCTGGAGTCATAAAGCCCAAGGTCTGCCGCGGCCTTTCATTGAGTCGCTTGGCAATTGCGTTCAATTCAGCCTGTGAGTAATGATCCAACGGCTGGCCTTTTGGAAAGTACTGACGCAGCAAACCATTGGTATTCTCGTTACTCCCTCTTTGCCACGGCTTTTGCGGTTCGCAGAAGTACACCTGCATATCTGTGGCCACCGTGAACTTCACCAGACGAAGCTTGATCATGGGGTAATCCGCCCGTCCAATAAGCGGGATCAGAAGTAGAATTTCCAGCAAAGGGAGTTCTACGCAATGAAGAAGTCGAAGTTCACAGACAGCCAGA
>NZ_OGTP01000047.1 GCF_900258035.1 Caballeronia novacaledonica
CCGCCTGCCTTCAGCGTCTGCGCGAAAGGCTCAAGTCTCTGCCCAACGAAAAACGACCCGGACGCGCATGCGACCGGGTCGTCAAATCCCGCCCCAAACGGTACACCGTTCGCTATCTAAGAAAAGACCTTAACTGAACGGCATTAACCCACATGGGGTGCTTTTTCCGTACTACGCTTCGCCGACGACTTACTCTGCGGAAGCAGCAGTCTTGTCTTTGAAGACCAGCTTTTCCTTGATTCGAGCCGACTTGCCCGAACGCTCGCGCAGGTAGTAGAGCTTCGCGCGGCGAACATCGCCACGGCGCTTCACGACGATGCTCGCGAGCAGCGGCGAGTAGGTCTGGAACGTACGCTCGACGCCTTCGCCCGACGAAATCTTGCGGACGATGAAGTTCGAGTTCAGGCCACGGTTACGCTTCGCGATGACGACGCCTTCGTAAGCCTGGACACGCTTACGCGTGCCTTCGACCACGTTCACGTTGACGACGACGGTATCGCCCGGCGCGAAGTCGGGGATGCTCTTCTCGCCCAGAACGCGTGCGATCTCTTCCTTCTCGAGTTGCTCAATCAGATTCATTACTGACTCCTTGTGCCATCTTGCCGAAGTTGCGTGCCTTGTATTTGAGTCAGGCCCCGGTAGAGGATGGGTTTGCTTCAGACGCCGATTTAAATCAGCGTCCCCATTTTCCCGCTCGTCCGCCCGAAATCTATGCAGACTTCGACGCTTCCTTCGCGAGTTCTGCGAGCCACGCCTCGTCGGCCCGGCTCAACATCTTGCTTTCACGCGCCCGCCCGATCAGATCGGGGCGCTTGATGAATGTGTTGCGTAATGCTTCGCGCCTGCGCCACGCATCGATTTCCTTGTGATGGCCGCCGAGCAGCACATCGGGAACACGCACGCCCTCGTACTCTTCAGGACGCGTGTAGTGCGGACAGTCGAGCAGGACATCGACGAAACTGTCCTGCACCGCCGATTGCGCGTCGTTCAGCACGCCGGGCAACTGACGCACCACGGCGTCCATCAGCGCCATCGCAGGCAGTTCTCCGCCCGACAGCACGAAGTCGCCGAGGCTCACTTCTTCGTCCACTTCGCGGTCGATCAGGCGCTGGTCGATCGCTTCGTAACGGCCGCACAGCAGCACGAGACCCGGTTCCTGCGCAAACCGCATCACGCGGTCGTGGTCGAGTTTCGCACCTTGCGGCGACATCATCACGACGCGCGTCGACGTGATTCCCTGCTCGCGCTGCGCGGCCTTCGCCGCGTGGATCGCGTCTTCCAGCGGGCGCGCCAGCATGACCATGCCGGGGCCGCCGCCGTAAGGGCGATCGTCGACGGTGCGGTAGTTGTCCGTGGTGAAATCGCGCGGATTCCACGTCCGCAGACCGAACCGCTCCTGCTTCACCGCCCGGCTCGTGATGCCCCAGTCGGTCAGCGCGCGAAACATCTCGGGAAAGAGCGTCACGACATCGAACTGCATCGCTCTCTCCGTAACGTGACGATGTTCAATAGTCGGCGTCCCAGTCGACGACGATACGCTTCGCCGCCCGATCCACCGTCTTCACATACACGCCGACGAACGGAATAAGCCGCTCGCCGGTGACGGGCTTGCCATCCTCGGTGCTCGAATACTCGACCCGCAGGATGGAATGTGCGCCGTTGTCGATCAGATCCGCCACGCGGCCCAAGGCCACGCCTGCTTCGTTTTCGACATCCAGGCCGATCAGATCGACCCAGTAAAATTCGTCTTCGCTGTCGAGCGCCGGGAAATCGCTGCGCGCGATGTTCACCGTGTGGCCCTTCAGCGCGAGTGCCGTGTCGCGGTCATCGCAGCCAGCGAAGCGCGCGACGATGGTATCGGCATGCACTTTCGACTGCAGACAGCGCGCGGACTTGCAATCGCGACCTTTGACGAGCCACCAGCGTTTCGCGCTCAGCAGTGCGTCGCCGCCCTGCTTGCCGTTCGCGTGCGGCACGATCTTGACCCAGCCCTTGAGACCGTATGCATCGGCGATGAAACCGAGTTCGACGGCGTCGTCAGGCAAAGCCGCAACCGCTTCGATTCCGCCTTCCGGCGTATTCGAGCTCGAAACGTCGACCGCCACGCGGCGCGCGCCCGGCTTGCGGACGAACGCGCCAAACGTGGCGGAACCCTCATCTTGCCCCGGCTTTGTTTGGCCGATGCTTTCCGACGCGCGGCCGGATTGAGAATCGCGCGTAGACATCGGCGAATCTTTGGGCAGGTTTGGAGCGACTGTTAAAGCTTCGACGAAGCGAGCTTAAGCAGCCGGCTGGGCTTGCTGAGCTTGCTTGACGAGACGCTCGACGGTCGGCGACAGTTGCGCGCCAACGCCTTGCCAGTACGTCAGGCGATCCTGAGCGATGCGCAGCGATTCGCCCTTGGTCGCGACCGGGTTGTAGAAACCCACGCGCTCGATGAAGCGGCCGTCACGGCGGCTACGCGAGTCGGTTGCGACGATGTTGTAGAACGGGCGCTTCTTCGAGCCGCCACGAGCCAAGCGGATGATGACCATGCTGAAATCCTTGAAAACCGGGGTTCGGAACAACGAGAACAGGCGATTATAGCTGTAATCCGAAGCTCTAACAAACACTTAACGCATTTTTTGGATACGGCGTGCGATTCGGGATGAATCCGGCACGTTTCCGGATACCGGAAATCACATCCGCGCGACGACGCGTCATTGGTGGCGCGAGCACGCGTCGGCGTAAAATGGCTGACCGCGTCGGCTTGCAAGCGACGTCCGTCTTTTTCCACCACCGCTTTCGCTGATGACTTCCTCGTCCGTCGCCACGCAAACCGGCTCGAAGCCGGCCGGCAAGCACGTTCCACCGTATTTCCGCTCGAAAACGCTGACCGCCGCGCTCGCGTTCCTGTTTGGCTACATCGGCCTGCATCGCTTCTATTTGTATGGAATGCGCGACAAGTACGGCTGGGCGCACATCGCGGGCATCGCTATGGGCGCGTTCGGTTATCTACTGCTCGCGGAAACGGAGCGCACTTCGCTTCTCGGCTGGGTGCTGGCGTTCCCGGGCGCGATTTCGCTGCTCGCCGCCTTTCTCTCGGCGCTCGTCTACGGCCTGCGCCCCGATGCCAAATGGGACGCGCAATTCAACGCGCACACCGGCCGCAGCAGCCGCTCCGGCTGGACGGTCATCTTCGTCGTGATTTTTTCGCTGCTGATCGGCGCTTTCCTGCTGATGACCGGTCTCGCGCTCACGTTCCAGACGTACTTCGAAAGTCAGGTCGAGGCGGCGAAAACGCTGTCGCAATAGACCGTCAGAACAAATCGAGCTGCGGGCTGGACGGCGGCCCCGCTCGCTTCGCAGGCCGTTGGAACTCGGACATGTCGAGAATGCCGCGCTGCCGCGCGTTCAGGCCGAGACGCTTCGCCGCCTTCTGAAAGCGCTGCTTGAGCATGTCGGCCCACAGGCCCTCGCCTTTCATGCGCTT
The DNA here is from genome assembly GCF_900258035.1 of Caballeronia novacaledonica. Lineage (GTDB taxonomy): Bacteria > Pseudomonadota > Gammaproteobacteria > Burkholderiales > Burkholderiaceae > Caballeronia > Caballeronia novacaledonica. The sequence continues at coordinate 3,473 of NZ_OGTP01000047.1, forward strand.
CGAAAAATCCGAGTCGTAGTCCTTGCCGCCGCGCATGTCGCGCACGCGGCTCATCACGCGATCCGCGCGATCTGGGAAATGCGCGGCGAGCCAATCCTTGAAAAGCGGCGCAACTTCCCACGGCAGACGCAGCACGATATAGCTCGCGCTCGTCGCGCCCGCCTCGGCGCACGCTTCGAGAACCCGCTCCATGTCCGGTTCCGTCACGAATGGAATGACCGGCGCGATGCTCACGCCGACCGGAATACCCGCCTCGGCGAGCGTGCGGATCGTGCGAAGACGCCGCGACGGCGTCGCCGCGCGCGGTTCGAGCGTTCGCGCGATATCGGCGTCGAGCGTCGTGACGGTGATCGCCGCCATGACCTGACCGCGCGCGGCCATCGGCGCAAGCAGGTCGATATCGCGTTCGATCAGCGAATTCTTCGTGATCGCCGCGAACGGATGCCCGCAATCGTGCAGCACCTGGACGACGCGCCGCGTGATCTGCAAATCGCGCTCCACCGGCTGATACGCGTCCGTGTTGACGCCCAGCGCGATCGGCTCCGCTTCGTAGTTCGGTTTCGACAGTTCGCGCTCGAGCAATTCGGGCGCGTTGATCTTCGCGTAGATCCGGCTTTCGAAATCGAGCCCCGGCGACAGCCCGAGATAGCTGTGCGTAGGCCGCGCGAAACAATAGATACAACCGTGCTCGCAGCCGCGATAGGGATTGAGCGACACGGAAAACGGAATGTCCGGCGAGCTGTTGCGCGTGAGAATGCTCTTCGCGCGTTCCTCGAAGATTTGCGTGCGTAGCGGTGGCGCGCCCTCTTCCTCGGGATCGGCGGTGTGCGCCCAGCCGTCGTCGACGCGTTCGCGCTCGTCCTTCTCGTAACGACCCTGCATGTTCGTGACCGCCCCGCGCCCTTTGAGCGGAGCGGGCGGGGCAACGGGAAACTCACGATCGGGCGATGACATTGCGACAAGGATTCATCCATTGATACTGTATAAATATACAGTCTTGAGGCCTCATCGCAAGCGGAAAATCACGTCTCGACGAGAATTTTCAGCGTCTCCTTGATCTCCTCCATCACCACATAACTCTTCGACTGCACCGCCCCCGGCAATTGCAGCAGGATGTCGCCGAGCAACTTGCGGTAGTCCGCCATTTCGCCGATTCGCGCCTTTATCAGATAGTCGAAATCGCCCGACACGAGATGGCATTCGAGCACCTCGGGAATCTTCTGCACTTCGCGGCGGAATTGCTCGAACATGTTGCCGCTCTTGTGATCGAGCGTGATCTCGACGAAAACGAGCAGCGCCGCGCCCAGTTCGGTCGGATTCACCCGCGCGTAGTAACCCATGATGACGCCGTCGCGCTCCATGCGTTTCACGCGCTCGATGCAAGGCGTCACCGACAGCCCGACGCGCTCGGCAAGGTCCTTCATCGCGATGCGGCCGTCCTCCTGAAGGAGGTTCAGGATCTTGTGATCGAGTTTGTCGAGTGCGCGTACCGGATTTCGCTGCGTTCGCATTGGTTTTTCCTGAAAATCGATCAAATACGATAACTTAAACTGGGTCGAAGTCCATACCATAGTCGATAACACTATACGAGCTTCAGTTTGCCGCGTCGATCAACTTCAAGACACGCGCACTCGGAAGCTTCATCGAATCTGGATGGAGTTCACATGCGAATCGTTATTCTCGGAAGCGGCGTCGTCGGTGTCACGAGCGCGTATTACCTTGCTCGCGCCGGCCACGAAGTCACGATCATCGACCGCGAAGCCGGCCCCGCGCTCGAAACGAGTTTCGCGAACGCCGGACAGATCTCGCCGGGCTACGCATCGCCGTGGGCGGCGCCGGGCGTGCCGCTCAAGGCCGTGAAGTGGATGTTCGAAAAGCACGCGCCGCTCGCCATCCGCCTCGACGGCACGATGAACCAGTTGCAGTGGATGTGGCAAATGCTGCGCAACTGCACGCAGGATCGCTACACGGTCAACAAGGGCCGCATGGTCCGTCTCGCCGAATACAGCCGTGATTGCCTGCAGGCGCTGCGCGCCGACACCGGCATTTCGTACGAAGGCCGTACGGGCGGCACGCTGCAACTGTTCCGCACGCAACAGCAATTCGACGGCGCGGGCAAGGACATCGCGGTGCTGAAAGACGCGAACGTGCCCTTCGAACTGCTCACCGCCGATGAATTGAAGAAGGCCGAACCGGCGCTCGCCGCCGTGTCGCACAAACTGACGGGCGGCCTGCGTTTGCCGAACGACGAAACCGGCGACTGCCAGATGTTCACGACGCGCCTCGCCGCAATGGCCGAAGCGCTCGGCGTGAAGTTCCGCTACAACACGCCGATCGACGCGCTCGCTATCAGCAACGGCCGTATCGCCGGCGTGCAGTGCGGCAAGGAATTCGTGACGGCGGATTCGTATGTCGTCGCGCTCGGCTCGTATTCGCCGAAGCTGCTCGGCGATCTCGTGAAGATTCCGGTTTATCCGCTGAAGGGCTATTCGATCACCGCGCCGATCGTCGACGCGAACCGCGCGCCGGTCTCCACCGTGCTCGACGAAACGTACAAGATCGCGATCACGCGTTTCGACGACCGCATCCGCGTGGGCGGCATGGCGGAAATCGTCGGCTATGACAAGTCGCTGAAGCAGGCGCGTCGCGAAACGCTCGAAATGTGCGTGAACGACCTGTTCCCGGGCGGCGGCGACACGGCGAGCGCCACATTCTGGACCGGCCTGCGCCCGATGACGCCGGACGGCACGCCGATCGTCGGCCGTACGCCGGTGCCGAATCTGTTCCTCAACACCGGTCACGGCACGCTCGGCTGGACGATGTCGTGCGGTTCGGGCCAGTTGCTCGCGGATCTGATGTCGGGCAAGCAGCCCGCGATCCGCGCCGACGACCTCTCGGTGCATCGTTACTTCGGCGATGTCGGCGTGAATCGTCGTCCGGGATACGCGAACGCCTGAGCTTCGGTTGTTCTGACGAAAACGGCGCCCTTCGAGGCGCCGTTTGCCATTTTTAGAACTGATCTTCGCTCAGCGCGAGCACGCCTTCCTTCCCGTTCGCGCTGATGATCGACGCCTCGATCCCCGGCGCGAGCGACAGAACATGCTCGGCAAAGAACTGCGCCGTCGCGATTTTCGCGGAGTAGAAACGCTCGTCGTCCGCGCGCTTCGCATGTGCGGCGAGCATCGCGCGCGCCATCTGCCATCCCGACAACACGATGCCCGCGAGCCGCAAATACGGCACGCTGCCCGCGAACACCGCATTCGGATCGCTCCTGAATTTGGCGACGATGAACTCGATCGCACGCGCGAGCGACAGACTGCCCGCGCTCAGATGCCGATGCATCGACATGAACGGCTGGCCGTCCGCTTCGGCGAGCGCCGCGATGGTCTGATCGATCTGCGCGAGCAGCGCCTGCGCCGCCGCGCCGCCGTCGCGCACGGTCTTGCGGCCGACGAGATCGTTCGCCTGGATCGCCGTCGTGCCTTCGTAGATCGGCAGGATGCGCGCGTCGCGATAATGCTGCGCCGCGCCCGTCTCCTCGATGAAGCCCATGCCGCCGTGCACCTGCACGCCGATGCTCGCGACATCGACGGACATCTCCGTGCTGAAGCCCTTCACGATCGGCACGAGATATTCGTAGATCGCCTGATGGCTCTTGCGCGCGGCGTCGTCGGGATGAGCGTGCGCGAGATCGCTATGCGCCGCCGCGACATACGCGAGCGCGCGGGCGCCTTCGGTGTAGGCGCGCATCGTCGAAAGCATGCGGCGCACGTCGGGATGATGGATGATCGTCACCGGCTCTTTCGCGCTGCCATCGACAGGACGGCTCTGCACGCGCTCTTTCGCATACGCGACCGCCTGCTGATACGCGCGCTCGGCGATCGCGACGCCCTGCATGCCGACGGCGAAACGCGCCGCGTTCATCATGATGAACATGTATTCGAGACCGCGATTCTCCTCGCCGATCAGATAGCCGATCGCGCCGCCGTGATCGCCGTATTGCAGCACGGCGGTCGGGCTCGCCTTGATGCCGAGCTTGTGCTCGATGGAGACGCAGTGCACGTCGTTGCGTGCGCCGAGCGAGCCGTCGTCGTTGACGAGAAACTTCGGCACGAGAAAGAGCGAGATGCCTTTGACACCTTCGGGCGCGTCGGGCGTGCGCGCGAGCACGAGATGCACGATATTTTTCGCCATATCGTGCTCGCCGTACGTGATGAAGATCTTCGTGCCGAACACCTTGTATGTGCCGTCGCCCTGCGGCTCGGCGCGCGTGCGCACGAGCGCGAGATCGGAACCCGCCTGCGGCTCGGTGAGGTTCATCGTGCCGGTCCATTCGCCGGAAATGAACTTCGGCAGATAGCGCGCTTTCTGCTCGTCGCTGCCTGCGGTGAGGACGGCTTCGATCGCGCCGTCGGTGAGCAGGGGGCACAGTGCGAAGGAAAGATTCGCCGCGTTGAGCGCTTCGATGCACGGCGTCGCGATGAGTTTCGGCAAGCCCTGTCCGCCGAAATCCACCGGATGCACGACGCCTTGCCAGCCGCCTTCCGCGAACTGACGGAACGCGGCCTTGAAGCCGGACGTCGTCGTGACTTCGCCGTTCGCCCAAGTGCTCGGCGCGCGGTCACCGGCGACATTCAGCGGCGCGAGCACTTCGCCGCAAAAACGTGCGGCTTCCTCGACGACGGCCTGCGCCGTGTCGAAGCCCGCGTCCTCGTGACCGGGCAGCGCGGCGATGCCGTCGATATCGGCCAATTCCTTCACAACGAACAGCATGTCCTTGACCGGGGCGCTGTAGCTCATTGTCTTGTCTCCTCTCTTTACAGGTATTTCGGTGCAAAAAAAGGGCGCAACGTTGTGTCGCGCCCTTTCTTTTTCTTTGTGGCGAGTGTTCGATTCACACGGCGCGGTTTAGCCGAGCTCTTTCACCAGTTCCGGCACGACCGTGAACAGATCGCCGACGAGACTGTAATCGGCCACGCTGAAGATCGGCGCTTCCGGATCCTT
>NZ_OGTP01000027.1 GCF_900258035.1 Caballeronia novacaledonica
TAAGACAGACAAACCTTCCTCTGATACTTCGTGTGAGACTCTTGATACTTTTGCTATTGCTGCAGCGCCTAAGCACCACAACCGCACTCGCTATCAAGCGCCCACACTTATCGGCTGTTAGTTTTTAAAGAGCACATCGCAAGACACTCAAACCATCACTTCCGTCTTGCGTCGCTGCATCAGCAGCAGAGAAACGAGATTATGACGGGCCAATGACGTCATCGCAAGCCCCCTGCGCAAATTATTTTTCTGAAGCCGTAAAGCGCCTCGAAAGCTCAATGTCCCGACTGCGAACGCGAAAAGGCATGACCTATCTTCTCGCGCCCGATGATCACCCGGCAACTCAGCTTCCGAAAAACGGCGTGCAGAATCCCGCAGGCCCGACGCAATCCGATGCCGGCATCGAACCATGCTTCATCGACATCGGCGCACGCATCGAGCCGGAACCGGACGATGCGCCGCCCGCACTCGCGCCGCCGTAGGCTTCGTTCGTTGCGTTCGCGTTCTGTTGTGCAGCGACCTTCGCTTCCGCAGCCTGAATATCGGCGGGATAGTTGGCCTGCTCGCCCGTGGCAGGCGAGTAGCCGGCCTGTTCGAGCTGGACCAGTTCGGCCTTCACTTGTGCGCGCGTCAGCGGACCGTTCTGGCTCTGCGCGAAAACGAACGTGGGCGCAGCGACCACGGCGAGGGACACGACAAATTTGGCAATGGCGTTCATGATGTTCACACTCCGACAGAAAAGGTTGAACGGATCGCATACGCGATCCACGAACCTCATCGAACGCACAGGGCCCTTGCGCGGCTTCGACTCACTCGATCCCGGTTTCAAGCGTAGAGGCTTCGATTGGTAAACCCGGACACGTCGCGATCTATTCCCACGGCGAAGTGCGATTTCCGTCGAACGAGTGTCGACAACAATAAGGGAGGCGCGGAGGACGAACCGGATGAGGAGTCCGGCAAGGCGCCAGCCAGCGCCCGTCCACCGCGATCAGATTGTGACGCAAGCCGACGCGAAGATCATCGCTGCTCGCGTTGAAGATGCTTTGTCGATCCCGCAACAATGACAAGCATGCGCCCGATGCTCAATGCGCGTCCGGCACGAGATGCACGCGCTTCTCGGTCGCGGCTTCGACGGCCGCGCGCGAATACAGCAGCGGGAAGTACTGCCCGTCGAGCCACATCTGCGCGAGGTCGCGATAATGCGGGCTATCCGGATCGCCCGACTCGCCAGGCAGATTCACCGCGCGCGAGTTGTCCCAGTTGCCGACATCGACGACCACACGAAACGATGGCCCATTGGTCTCGCGGAAATCACTCGCGCGATACGTGGATTGATTCGGCGTATAAGCGCTTCCACCCTTTCCGATCGGTCCGACATCGAGCTTCGCGCGCATATCGGCATCGACGATATCGGCCAAAGGATGCGCGTTCAGATTCGTTTGCAGCTTGCCCCATTGCCATCGGCTTGCATCGTTTCCTTGCAGATGCCGCATCTCTTCAAAGGCATCGTGCAGGCTCGAAAGCAGCACGGCATCGCGACGGGCTTGCGCGTTGTCGCCGAAACGTGCCTCGGGATGTTCGAGCGTATCGAGCATCACGGCCGTATCGGGCGCGCCGAACGACGACGCCGCATTCTTCGGCAGCACCGCATCTTTGAACGTGCGTCCGAGATGCCGCGACAGCCACACTTCTTCGAGCGCGGCTTGCGGTGAATCCGCGTCCATGTGCGCGTCCCATCCCTTGAGCATCGCGAGCGCGGCGCGCGTGTCGTCGTCATCGCTCGAAAGCGGTGCAAGCAATGCAACGAGCCTGCGTGCCGGAATCGAAACGATATCGTTCTGCAAGCGCTCCGAGTCTTCGATCGACACCTTGGGCAGCGACTTCAAGACTTCATCGATGCGCTGATGTCGCGACCCGTTGGTCCATTCGAAGCCGAGTTTGCGTTCGGCATACGGATAACCCGCCGGCAAGTTCATCTCATTCGACGTGGTGAAATAGCCTTGCGCGGGGTTATAGGCCGAAGGCATGGCATCGCGCGGCAAGAAGCCGGCCCATTCGTAGCGGCCATCGCCGGGTACGGGCATGAGGCCGTCCCAGTTCGGACGTATCGGCGCAAGCCCGCTCGGCACCCAGCCGATGTTGCCGTCCTTGTCCGCGAAGACCTGATTGACGGTCGGTGCGCCCCAGGTCGCGAGCGATGCCTTGAATTGCGCGTAATTCTTCGCCCGCATGTAGCGCATCGAATCGAAATACGGCGACATGCCCGGCGACAACCACGCCGTGCGCACCGCGAATGCGCGATGCTTGCTTTCTTCCATATAGATCACGGGACCGTGACGCGTGAACAGCAGATCGGCGGCGACCGGCGGCCCGTTGCGTACCGCGAGCTGCTCGCGCACGACGCGCATCGGCTCCCACTTGCCCTTGTAGCGATACTGCCGCGGATTCGCCGGATTCAGCTCGTACACATACAGATCTTCCTGATCGATATTGAAGATCGTGAGACCGTAAGCGATCGAACCGTTATGCCCGATCGAAATGCCCGGCGCGGAAGGCTCGCCCCCGCCGATGATATCGAGCGTCGGCGTGCTGATCTGCTGGATGTACCGAAGGCTCGGCGCGGCGTATGCGCGATGCGGATCGTTCGCCATGATCGCGCGGCCCGTCGCCGACTTCGATGGCGCGATCACCCAGTTGTTGCTGCCTTCGGTGACTTCCTCGGGGTTGTCGGCGGCGGCGATCAATGTTGTCGATGCATCCGCGCTCTTCATCGATTCCTTCGTCACGCGCACGCCTTGTGTCGCGAGCGTGAAGACCTTGAGCACGTCATCGGGAAGACATGGATCGAGGCCGGCGGGCATTTGAGCCTTCCACGGCGGCTGCAGGCCGAAGCGCACGGTATCCGCGTCGAGCGAACTCTTGCACGCCACGCGCGCACGCGCGACTTCGCTCGTCAGATTTCGTGTGAGACCGTGACTGCGAATGCGCACGATGTCGTCGGCACTCCACTTTGCCGGCCAATAGCCGATCTTGCGAAACTCGTACGGCATGCGGTCCGGATGCGCCACGAGCCAGTCGATATACGCGTTGACACCCGCCGCGAAGCGCGTCGCGGCCGGCTTCGCATCGGGACCATAGCGCTGCCATTCGGTCGTCATGTCGCCGCGATAGAGAAAGAGCCGCGTGGCCTTGTCCTGCTCGACATACGCAGGGCCGAATACTTCCGAGAGCTCGCCGAGTCCGCGCCTGCGCCATAGATCGATTTGAAACATGCGGTCGCGCGCGGCGTTGAAGCCTTGCACGAAGAACGCGTCGCTGTCGTTGGCTGCGAAGATATGCGGTACACCCCAGCGGTCGATCAGAATGTCCGAGGGCTGCGAGAGGCCAGCCACAGCAATGGTTTCGACTGCAGGCGCATCGGCTTGCGCGATCTTCGACGCAAGCGATCCGAAAAGCGATGCGCCGATTATCAGCGCGAGCATGTGTTGTCTTTTTCTTCCCTTCATCGTGGCGTCTCCGTTTCTTATCAGGTCACTCGGATATCGCAATGTAATGCGAATACGGACGGCGCGCAAAACCGTTATAGCCGATGGGGGTTACATTCGGATACATCCATCCGCGTCTGCATGCGGGAAATGATGTCGAACGGGACGACGTTCATTCGTCGAATCGAGCGACGGCGCCCACAAAGGAGAAACACGATGAACAGTTCAAATCAATCGCTCGACCCGATCTCGATCGCGAAGCGCGTTTATGAAGCGTATGTCACGCAAGACCGTGACGCGATCGAAGCCATTGTCGCGGACGATTTCCACTTCACGAGCCCGCGAGACAATCGTCTCGACCGCGCGACCTATTTCGCGCGATGCTGGCCGAATTCACACGTAACGGACGACTTCACGTTCGTCCATCTCGTACGCGACGCCGACCACGTGTTCGTCACCTACGATCTGCGCATGAAGGATGGAAGCGCGTTTCGCAACACCGAGATTCTGACGATCCGCGACGGCAAGCTCGTCGATGCCCAGGTCTTCTTCGGATGGATGATTCCGCACGAAGCGCCAGAGGGAGGGTTTCTATAGGACTCTTTTCGGATTGCAGATCATTCTGTGAGGCATCGTGGTATCGACCAAGACGAAACACGCGCGATGCCTGATCGCATTTCAGCATTTTGATACCGCCGTGCTCGACCTTGCAATTTTTACCTGCTTCGCTATAACGCCTTAGTAGCGCCCGCACGCGTCGCTTGACAGCGAGGACCGCTCTCCTTTATTGTTTGGTACACCAACCAAGACCAGATACACCCGATCATGGAGCGCGCCATGAGCCGCATCACCGGCATACCCCTTTACCTGCTTCTCGCCGCGGCACTCGCGGCGTGCTCGCATCAGGAGCGCGACGTCTATCAGGGCTATGTTGAAGGAGAGTTCGTTTATCTCGGCTCGTCGCAATCGGGCAAGCTCGCGACCTTGTCCGTCGCGCGCGGGCAAACAGTGAAAGAGGGCACGAGCACGTTCGCGCTCGAATCCGTCGACGAAACCGCCGCGCTCGATCAGGCACAACGCCAGTTGGCCGCCGCCCAATCGCAGTTAGCAGACATCCTCACAGGGAAACGCGCACCCGAAGTCGCTTCGGTGCGCGCGCAACTCGCGCAGGCACGCGCGAACGCCCGCAAGGCCGCGCTGCAACTGAGCCGCGACGAAGCACAGTTCAGTGCAGGCGGCATCGCCAAGGGACAACTCGACGATTCGCGGGCCAATGCCGATGCCACGGCGGCGCAAGTGCGTGATCTCGCCGAACAGGTCGACATCGCGCGTCTGCCCGGACGTCCTCGGCAGATCGAAGCGCAGCGCGCGCAAGTGGCCGCCGCGCAGGCGTTCGCCGTACAAGCTCAATGGAAAGTCGATCAGAAGCGCGTCGCGGCGCCGGCGGATGGACTCGTGTACGACACGCTTTATCGCGTCGGAGAATGGGTGCAGGCGGGCACGCCCGTCGTGCAGATGTTGCCGCCGCAGAACGTGAAGGTGCGCTTCTTCGTGCCGGAAGCCGCAGTGGGCGGTCTCGCGACGGGGCGCGCCGTATCGATTCATTGCGACGGCTGCGCGGAAGATGTGCCCGCGAAGATCACCTACGTGTCGAATCAGGCGGAATACACGCCGCCTGTCATCTATAGCAACGAAAGCCGCTCGAAGCTCGTGTTCATGGTCGAGGCGCACCCTCAGCCCGCCGACGGAGCGAAGCTGCATCCCGGCCAACCGGTCGCGGTGAGGTTGCAATGAACACGCAGGACACGCCCTACGTCATCGACGTACACCTTCTCAACAAGCGCTTCGGCGACAAGCACGTCGTCAACGATGTCTCGTTGCAGGTCGGGCGCGGCGAGATCTTCGGCTTTCTCGGTCCGAACGGCAGCGGCAAGACGACCTCCATCCGCCTCATGTGCGGCCTGCTCACGCCCGATTCGGGCAGCGGCACGTGTCTCGGCTACGACATCGTGCGCGAGAGCGAAGAAATCAAGCGCAACGTCGGCTATATGACGCAACGCTTCTCGTATTGGGAAGACCTGACTATCCGCGAGAATCTCGACTTCGTCGCGCGCATGTATCAGATGGAGAACCGCCGCGAAGCCGTGGATCACGCGCTCGAAGCGCTGGGCTTGCAGAGCCGCGCAAAGCAACTCACAGGTTCGCTTTCGGGCGGATGGAAGCAACGCCTCGCACTGGCTGCATGCATGCTGCACGAGCCGAAATTGTTGTTGCTCGATGAACCGACTGCGGGTGTCGATCCCACCGCGCGTCGCGATTTCTGGGAAGAGCTGCATCGTCTCGCTGCGAAAGGCATCTCCGTGCTCGTCAGCACGCATTACATGGACGAAGCCGAGCGCTGTCACAAGCTCGCGTATATCGCTTACGGGAAGCTGCTCGCGCAGGGCACGGCGAACGAAGTCATCGCGTCGCAGAATCTCGCGACGTGGAGCATTCATGGCGAGCATCTCAGCGCGCTCTCGGAACGCTTGCGCAAGACTCCCGGCATCGACCAGACGGTCGTGTTCGGCTCGTCGCTTCATGTGAGCGGCAGCGATCATGCCGCGCTCGAACAGGCCGTGCGCGATGCGACGAAAGACGGCGCAACGCACGCGGAACGCATCGAAACCGGGCTCGAAGACGTGTTCATCTATCTGATGAGTCACGCCACCGACAACTTCAAGGTGGCCTCGTGAGCGCGCGTGGGCGCTTCTCCATCACGCGCTGGTGGAGCATCGTGATCAAGGAGTTTCTGCAACTTCGGCGCGACCGCATCACGTTCGGCATGATCGTCGGCTTGCCGATCGTGCAGCTCGCGCTCTTCGGCTATGCCATCAATACGGACCCGAAGCATCTGCCGACGGCCGTGATCGTCGGCGATCAAAGCGCGTTCTCGCGCAGCTTCATCGCCGCGATGGAGCATTCCGACTACTTCGATATCGTCGACACGCTGCCCGACGACGAAGCCGGCCGCCGCGCACTCGCGCAAGGCCGCGTGCTCTTCGTGCTCAACATTCCCGCCGATTTCTCGCACAAGCTGCTACGCGGCGAGCGGCCCGCGCTGCTCGTCGAAGCCGACGCGACCGATCCGAACGCGGTCAGCAAGGCGACCAGTTCACTGTCCTCGCTCGTGCAATCGGTGGCAAGCAAGGACCTCACCGGTCCGCTCGCGCGGCTGAACGGCGCGCCCGCCGCCTTCGACGTGCAGGTCCACAGCCTCTATAACCCTGAAGGCATCACGCAATACAACGTCGTGCCGGGCCTGATGGGCGTGATCCTCACGATGACCCTCGTGATGATGACCGGCCTCGCGATGACGCGCGAACGCGAACGCGGCACGATGGAGAATCTGCTCGCGACGCCCGTGCGCCCCGTCGAAGTGATGACGGGAAAGATCGTGCCGTACGTGTTCATCGGTCTCATTCAGGCATCGATCATTCTCGCGGCCACGCGCTTCGTGTTTCACGTGCCGTTCGTCGGCAATCCCTTTGCCATCTATCTCGCCGCGCTGCTTTTCATCGCCGCGAATCTGACGGTGGGCATCACGCTGTCGTCGCTTGCGCAGAATCAGCTTCAGGCGATGCAACTGACCATGTTCTACTTCCTGCCGAACATTCTTCTTTCGGGCTTCATGTTTCCGTTCGCGGGCATGCCGGCGTGGGCGCAGTTCATCGGCAATCTTCTGCCGCTCACCTACTTCAATCGCCTCATACGCGGCATTCTGCTCAAGGGCAGCGGCTGGGCGGACCTGTGGCCTTCGGTCTGGCCGATGGCGCTGTTCACCGTCATCGTGATGGGCATTGCGCTGCGCTTCTACCGGCGCACGCTGGATTAGGGAGACGTCGATGAAACCGCTTCTTCCTCTTTGCTTGCTCGTGTTATGCGGCTGCACGGTCGGCCCTGACTTTCATGCGCCCGCGCCGCCCGATTCGCAGCGCTATGTCAAGACAAGCGCGACGCCGCAACACTTTCCCGCCGCCGATCGCGCGTTGCCGCAATGGTGGACGCAGTTCGGTTCCGATGCGCTGAACCGTCTCGTCGATCGTGCATTGAACGATAGCCCCACGCTCGAGCAATCGCGTGCGAAGCTCGTTCAAGCGCGTGAAGACTATCGCGCGCAAGCGGGCGCGACGTACTTCCCCGCCATCGACGCCTCGCTTTCCACCACGCGCCAAAAGGTCGATCCCGCCGCGTTCGGCGTGCCCATTCCGAGCCCCGGTCCCTTCACGCTCTACGATGCGTCGGTCAGTGTGTCGTACACGCTCGATATCTTCGGCGGCGAACGGCGCGCGCTCGAAGCATTGCGCGCGCAAGTGGATTACCAATCCTTCGAACTCGATGCGGCGCGTCTTTCGATCGCGGGCAATGTCGTCGCCAGCGCGATCCGGCGTGCTTCGTTGCAGCAGCAGATCACGCTCACGGAGCGCCTCGTCGATGCACAGGCGCGGCAACTGACCATCATGGAAGGCCGCCTGCAAGCGGGCGGCGTCGCGCCCTTCGATGTGCGCAGCCAGCGCACGCTGGTCGAGCAAACGCGCGCGAGTCTGCCGTCGCTCGTCACGCAACGCGAACAGGCCGATCATCGGCTTGCGGTGTTGCTCGGCGTCGAGCCGTCCGCCGCCGACTTCGATGCGATCACGCTCGATTCGCTGCATCTGCCCGACAGCGTGCCGCTCACGCTGCCTTCGACGCTCGCACGCGAACGTCCCGACATTCGCGCATCCGAAGCCTTGCTGCACCAGGCGAGCGCGAACGTCGGCGTGGCGACGGCCGATCTCTATCCGAAGTTTTCGTTATCGGCGGGCGTGGGCAGCGAGCGCACGAACATCCACAACATGCTCGACAGCCTGAACGTATGGAATGTCGGCCTGAATCTGACGCAGCCGCTGTTTCATGGCGGCGAACTGCTTGCAAAGAAGCGTTCGGCGCAAGCGGCCTACGATGCGGCCATGCAGGCTTATCGGCAAACCGTGCTCGACGCGCTCCAGCAAGTCGCCGATAGCCTCACCGCGCTGCGAAACGATACGAGCACAGTCCAGTCGCGCGAGATCGCAGCGAGTGAAGCCCAAGCGAATCTCGATACCGCCGGCGCGCGCTTCACCGCAGGCGGCGTGAGCCGTTTCGATTTGCTCGACACGCAACGCCAGGCGCTGCAAACGCAGCTCGATTACGCGCTCGCGCAGGCGAACCGCCTTTCCGACACGGCCGCGCTTTTCCAGTCGCTCGGCGGCGCAGGCGAAGACACGAAGGCGGCGATCAAACCGGTTGCATCCGCAACTAATTAGCGAGCGTCCCGAGCCGATGCTTGAGCACCTTGCCGCTCGCGGAGACCGGCAGCGCGTCGAGAATGCGAATGGATGAAGGCCGCTTGTACGGCGCGAGCCGTGCGCTCACCCATTCCGCCAGTTCGCGTTCGTACGCCGCGTAGCCCGGCCTCAGTTCGACGAACGCGAGCACGTCCTCGTTCCCCGAAACGCTTCGACCGATCACGGCGGAATGCAGCACGGCAGGATGACTGTTGAACGCCTGCTCCACTTCGGCGGGATACACGTTGAAACCCGAACGGATGATGAGCTCCTTGCTGCGTCCGACAATGTACAGATTGCCGTTCTCGAAGCGCGCGAGGTCGCCGGTTTTGAGCCATCCATCCGTCGTTACCGTGGCCGCCGTTTGCGCGGCATCGCGGTAGTAGCCGAGCATCACGTTGGGACCGCGTATCCATAGTTCGCCCGCGTCGTCGGCTTCGCCTGCTTGCGCGAGCGGCACGATACGCGCTTCGATGCCGGGGATCAACGGACCGACGGACGCATCGCGCGCCGGTGCGTCGAGAAGCGTGTTCGATACGGTCGGGCTGCTTTCGGTCATGCCGTAACCGTTGTGCAAGGGCACGCCGTAAAACGCTTCAGCAGCGGCCTTGAGCGTCATGTCGAGCGGCGATCCGCCGCAATAGACGAATCGCAGCGACGGCGCATTCAGACCGCCGCGCGGCGTGAAATGATCGATCAGCTTCGCGTGCATCGCGGGCACGCCCTGAAAGATCGTCATGCGTTCGTCGCTGAGCACGCGTCCCGCGCGCTCGACGTCGAAGCGCGCGGCGAGCCGCAGCGTCGCGCCCGCATACAGCGAGCCGAGGCACATCGACGCAAGACCGAACACGTGCGAGATGGGCAACACGGCATAGACGCGATCGCTCGAACTCACGCGGCGCAGCGTGCTCGAAACCGCCGCGACGAAGAGCAGATTGCGATGCGACAGCATCACGCCTTTCGGAGCGCCCGTGGTGCCGGTCGTGTAGATGAGCGCGGCGCATTGCTGGTCCGAAGGCAGGCCATGCGGTTCTTGCTCCGAAGCCGTATCGATGGCACTCAGCGCGAATGCGCCCATCGGTAACGATTCGACCGAAGCGCCGTCGCGTTGTGCGTGACGCGCGGCGTCATCGGACGCTTCGACGGTATAAAGCGCGATGCGCGGCTTCGCATGCGCGCGAATCGCATCGAGCTCGACGGCGGAAAGGCGCGCATTCGCGACGAGCACCCATGCATCGAGGCGGCTCGCGGCAAAGAGCGATGCGACGAGCGCGACGCTGTTCTCGCCGATCAGCATCACGCGATCGCCGGCACGCACGCCCGCGGCTGTCAAACGCGCGGCGAGCGCATCGACGGCATCGTCGAGTTGCGCATAGGTCAGCGTCCGCGCGTCCTCATGCAACGCGATGTGATCGGGATGCGCCTGCGCGCCGCGAGAGACGATCGCATCGATTCTCTCCGGCAACGACGCGATGAGCTTGTTCGTATCCATATCGGGCGATATCGTTCGTGACCCTGAGGCCCGAATGATAACGCTCATGCTAGACGTCACCGTCATCGACATCGCGCCGATGCGCAAGCAGTGCCATCAATCGACGATCGCGCCAGCGGCTGCGCGCTTCGATGCGTTCGCGCGGCAACACGGCGCGGCGTTCCGCATCGAGCTTGTCGAGCGTGTCGGCGGGCCAGTCGAACGGCTTGCGCCCCGACGCGATCGATCGATACGTGCCGCTGTAACGCGCCGCGTAATCGGCCACGCCGCCGGGCGCGTTCAGGTCGATCGTTTCGAACGGCCCCATGAACGACCAGCGCATCGCGAGTCCGTCGCGAATCACGGTGTCGAGATCGGCGGCGCTCGCATAGCCTTGTTCGTAGAGACTCAATGCTTCGTCGAGCAGCGCACCTTGCAGACGATTGAGCAAGAAGCCCGATATTTCCCGGTTGACGGTCACGGGCTTTTGTCCCGCTCGTTCGTAGATGGCGCGCGCGCGTTCCATCGTTTCATGCGAGGTCCACGGCGCGCCGCATAGCTCGACGAGCGGCACGAGCGAAGGCGGATTCACCGGATGCGCGACGAGGCACCGCGCGCGGCCTTCGAACCCTTCCGTGAATGTCGATGCGGGCAGCCCCGACGTCGAACTCGCGAGCAGCGCATCGGGCTTCGTCAGCCGATCCAGTTCGATGAACAACGCGCGCTTCGCTTCGACCACTTCCGCGATGTTCTCCTGCACGAGATCCGCATCGGCGACGGCATCGGCAAGGCTTTCGCACGCGGTGATGCGTGCAACGATCATATCGACGGGTTCATCGATCAGCTTGAAGGACGCGAGATCCCGCAGGCTTTCGCGGATCGACGGAATCGCGCCCGCGAGCATCTCCGCCGATGCATCGTGAAGCTTCACGTCGAAGCCGCTCTTCGCGAACACGATCGCCCACGCACGGCCGATGCGGCCCGAACCGATCACCGCAATGTTCTTCGCTTGCATCCGCGTCTCGTCCTCACGTCAAAAATTGGTATCGCTCGCGCCCTTGAGCCGGAGCATCTCGCGTGCTTCGGCGGGCGTTGCGATATCGAGCGACAATCCTTCGATGACCTGACGAATCTTGCGCACCTGCGCCGCGCTCGATTCGGCGAGCTTGCCCGGCTCGATCCACAGCGAGTCTTCGAGACCGACGCGCACGTTCGATCCCTGCGCGACACCGATGGAGCCGAGCGGAATCTGATTGCGGCCCGCGCCGAGAATCGACCACACATAGTCCTTGCCGAAGAGACGATCCGCGGTGCGTTTCATATGCGCGAGATCTTCGGGATGCGGCCCGATGCCGCCGAGCAAACCGAATACGCTCTGCACGAAGAACGGCGGCTTCGCGAGTCCGCGATCGACGAAGTGCGCGAGATTGTAGAGATGCGAGATGTCGTAGCACTCGTACTCGAAGCGCGTGCCGTTCGCGCTGCACGATGTCAGGATGTATTCGATATCCGCGAAGGTGTTCTTGAACACGAGATCGCGGCTATTCTCCAGATGCTTGCGCTCCCACTCGTACTTGAGGTCCTTGAAGCGCTCCAGCATCGGATAGAGGCCGAAGTTCATCGAGCCCATGTTGAGCGAAGCGACTTCCGGCCTGAAATGATGCGCAGGCTTCAATCTCTCCGCGACCGTCATGTGCGGACTGCCGCCCGTCGTGATGTTGATGACCGCATCGGTATTCGCCTTGATGCGCGGCAGAAATTCCTGAAACACGGCGGGGTCTTGCGTCGGATGCCCGTCATTCGGATCGCGTGCGTGCAGATGCAGAATCGCTGCGCCTTCCTGCGCGGCCGCGAGCGCCGCATCGCCGATCTGTTGCGGCGTCAGCGGAAGATACGGCGACATCGAAGGCGTATGGATCGCGCCCGTCGGCGCGCACGTGATGATGACCTTGCGTTTCGTTGCCATGTGATCCTCTTGCGATTAAAGGACTTCCACGTTGCCGCACACGGAGATCGCCTGTCCCGAGATGCCGCCGCCCGCGGGCGAGCAGAGAAAGAGCGCGGTCGCCGCGACTTCCTCGGGCGTCGTCATCCGGCGCAGCGAAATCTTCGCGAGATACTGCTTTTCCATCTCTTCATAGGACAGATTCAACTGCTTCGCACGCGCGGCGATCACGCGCTCGATGCGCGGTCCTTTCACGATGCCCGGCTGTATCGCATTGACGCGGATATTCGACGGCCCCAGTTCGATCGCGAGGCTCCTGGTCATGCCGACGACCGCCCACTTCGTCGCGGCGTAAGGCGTGCGGAACGCGTAGCCGAGCCGTCCCGCAACGGACGACAACGCGATGATCGTCCCGCCGCCATGCGCCTCGCGCAACAGCGGCACCGCGCGGCGCGCGAAGTAGAACTGCGCGTTCAGATTGACGTCGATGGTCTGTTCCCACTCGTCCACATCGATTTCTTCGATACCGCCCGTCGGGCCCGCGATGCCCGCGTTGTTCACGAGCACATCGAGTCCGCCGAGTTCGCGCCGCACGTCGGCGAACACGCGCTCGACGGCTGCCTTGTCCGCGACATCCGCGAGCGTCGACGTGATCGCGTTGCACTCCACGCTCGCTTCGGCGTTCGCCAGCGCATCGATCGCGTCGGGGCTCGCATCGCAGATGTGCACGCGCGCGCCCGCATCGATGAACGCGCGCGCGATCACGAGCCCGATGCCCGATGCGCCGCCCGTGACGAGCACGCGCAGACCCGCGTGCGGTTTCAGCATCTGAAGAACCGTCATGCATGTCTCCTTGTTCGAGGAGGCGATATCCCGACTACGCGAACTTCGCGGACACCGCCCGCCGAATCTCCGCAAACGCGACCGGCTTCACGAGATGATGATCGAAGCCCGCTTCCTTCGAGCGCTGCCGATCGTGCGCCTGTCCATAACCCGTCACCGCGATCAGCAACGCTTCAGCGGTTGCGGGACGCGCGCGCATCTCGGCCGCGAGGCTGTAGCCGTCCATTCCCGGCAAACCGATGTCGAGCAGCACGATCTGCGGCGCGAAAACATCGGAGAGCGCGAGCGCTTCGGCCGCGTCGTGGGCCGTGCGCACTTCGAAGCCGTCCGCTTCGAGCAGCAGCGCCATCGCCGTGGCCGCGTCCACGCTGTCGTCGACGAGCAGCACGCGCTTGCCGCTCGCCACGTTCACCGGCGCTTCTCCGACGCCCTGCGCGGCCACTTGCGGGTCCATCGCGAGCGGCAGCCACACGACGAACTCGCTGCCCGTCTGCGGCCCGGCCGAAAATGCCTCGATACGCCCGCCCTGCAACTCGACGAGCGTCTTCGCCAATGGCAAGCCGATGCCGAGCCCGCCCTCCGATCGTTCGAGCGACGTCTCGGATTGCACGAAGAGATCGAAGATATGCGGCAGCATGTCGGGCGCGATGCCGATGCCCTTGTCGTGCACGACGATGCGCACTTCATCGCCGAACTGTTCGGACTCGATCGCGATCTCGCCCTCTTCGAGACTGTATTTCGACGCATTCGACAGCAGATTGCCGAACACCTGCGCGAGCCGCACGCTATCGCCGACGATGTAAAGCGGCGCATCCGGCAGCTTCACCGTCAACGTATGGCGCTTGCGTTCGAGCGCGGGCTGCACCGTCTCGATGGCCGCCGCGATCGCCGCCGCGAGCTCGACCGTTTCCTGACGCAGCGTGATCTTGCCCTGCGTGATGCGCGCGACATCGAGCAGATCGTCGACGAGACGGCTCAGGTGCCGGACTTGTCTGTCGATGATCGCGCGCACCGTCGCGAAGTGCTTCACGGAGGGCTCGCGATCGGGATCGAGCAAATCCACCGCATTGCGGATCGGCGCGAGCGGATTGCGCAACTCGTGCGCGAGCATCGCGAGAAATTCGTCCTTGCGGCGGTCCGCTTCGCGCAGCAGCAGTTCGGCGGCCTTGCGCTCGGAGATATCGTTGACGATGCCCGCAATCCGATACGGCCGCGCCGGATGGCCCGCCGCGCCGCGCACCTGAAACGCGCGCTCCGCCACCCAGCGCGGCCCGCCGCTCGCGCGCACGATGCGATATTCCACCTGATACGGCGTGCCGTTCGCGAGCAATTGCCGATACGCTTCGGCGACATGTTCGCGATCCAGCGGAAGAATATCGCCGGACCAGTGATCCGGTCCGGGCACGGGAGCGGGCGCGCCGCCGCCCGTATCGAAGAGATGCGTGTATGCGGGGCTCACGTAGAGCAATTCGCCGGATGCGGGATCGAGCATCCAGAACACATCGTCGATATTTTCTGCAAGCTGGCGAAAGCGCTCTTCGCTCTCCCGCAACGCGTTTTCCGCGAGCCGCACGCGCAGCAGGGCGCGCACGTGCGCGATCAGCTCGGCGGGTTCCACGGGTTCGGTCAGATAGCTGTCCGCGCCGCCTTCGAGACCGCGAATGCGATCGAGGCTATGCACCGCCGCCGCCGACGTCTGCAGCACGAGCGTGTTCGCGGTCTCCGCCGACGCCTTGATCTGCCGGCACACTTCGAGCCCGTTGATGTCGGGCAGCTTGACGTCGAGCAGCACGAGATCGGGCGCTTCCAGGCGCACGCTTTCCAGCGCGGCGGTGCCCGTCGCCGCTTCGATCACGTTGAAGCCCGCGCGCGACAGAATGCGCGTTTTCGCATAGCGCGCGCCGTCGTTGTCGTCGACGTTGAGAATCAGCACCTCGTTCCGGTCGCTTCTCATGATGATCGTCCCTTGCCCGTCACCGCGTCCAGCACGCCCGGCAACGCTCCGCCGCCGACCGGCTTTTCGATGAACGCGGCCGCGCCGAGCGCCTGCGCTTCGTCGCGATCCCCGGCGTCGCCGAGCACGGCGATCGGAATGCTGCGCGTCGCGGCCTGCGCGCGCAGCGCGGCGAGCCAGATCCACGCTTCCGACGGCGCGGGCCGCACCGCGAGCAGCAGCGCGGCGGGCTGCGTGCGCGCGAGCAGGCGGCCGGCTTCGTCGAGCGTCGCGGCGCTCATCGCACGATACGACGAATCGCGCAGCGCGGCCTCGCAGTCGAGCCGCTCGATCGGATTGCTCGCGACGATCAGCACGGCGGGCCGCGGATCGCTTGCCGCATGATGCGCCGTGTCGAAGTCCGCGCCGTAGTGAGCGGGAATCGTCGCGCTGAAGGTCGAGCCGCGCCCGGCTTCGCTCGCGAGCGAAACGTCGCCGCCCAGCAGCTTGCAGAGCTTGCGGCACAGCGGCAGGCCGAGCCCCGTGCCCTTCACGTATTGCTGAAGCCGGTTCTCGACTTGCCCGAATTCCTCGAACACCACTTGCTGATGCTCGGGCGCGATGCCGATGCCCGTATCGCTGACGGAAAACGTGATGAGCCGGCGCACGTCGTCATAGCTCGCGGCGACGCGCACTTCGCCGCGCTCGGTGAACTTGAGCGCGTTCGACACGAAGTTGCGCAGCACCTGCGCGACCTTGGCTTCATCGGTGCGGATGGGCGGCAGGCCTTCGCACGACTCGAACACGAGCTCCACCGCGCCGCCCGGCGACAGGGGCCGCAACATGCCGCGCAGCGCCGAAAACAGGGTATCGACTTCGAATTCGGCCGGACGCACTTCGATCTTGCCCGCCTCGATCTTCGCGAGATCGAGCAGATCGTCGACCGTTTCCGACAGATCTTCCGCCGCCTTGCGGATGAAGCGCACCTGTTTCTCCTGCTCTTCCGTCAGATCGCCGTCGATACGCTCCAGCAAGAGCTTCGACAGCGCGCGGATCGACGAGAGCGGCGTGCGGAACTCGTGGCTCATGTTCGACAGAAAGCGCGACTTCGATTCGTCCGCGCGACGCAGATGATCCGCGCGCGCGTCGAGTTCCGCATAGAGCGCGACGACGCCGCGATTGGTGTCCTCGAGTTCGCGCGTCAGGCGTGTCAGTTCTTCCTGACGCTCGCGCAGATCGGCGAACGCGGCGATCAGCTCGCGATTCTGGCGCTGCAATTCCGCCGCCGTATCTTCGTCCGACTGACGCGAAAGCGCGCCGCCGACCGCCTGCACATCGCACGGCGCGCCGTCGGGCAAGGCTTTCGCGAGCGAGATCGACGTGACGCCGTCCGCTTCGTCGGCGATCGTGCACTGGTCCATCAGGCGCTGCGCCGCGAGCAGGCCGAGCGCGGCTTGCGAGTCGTCGTTGCGCATCGCGCGCAAGCGCTCGCCCGCGCCGGCGGCCGTCAGGAAACGCACGACGAAGCGTCGCGAACGCTCGCTCTGATCGACGAGAAATTCCGCGCGCGCCGGCTGCCCCGCCATCAGCACCGTGCGCGCCGCTTCGAGAACGGATGTCGAAATGCGCGTCTGGTCCTGCGGCGAGAACCCGAGCGCCGCGCTCGCGTCGCGCGCCTTCACGCGGGCCGCGACCATGTCGCGCTCGTCCTCGATAGGCATCGCGTAGAGCGGCTGCGTCATCATGCGCCTCCGGTCACGCGCGCGACGAATACGGTGATGTCGTCGCGGCCGCGCGAGAAGTCGCGGTACAGCACCGCCGCGACGAGCGCCGGATGACGCATCGCGAGACCCGGATAGCGCGCGAGATCCCAGCGCGACGTGAGGCCGTCCGAATGCAGCACGACGAGCGCGTTCGGCGGATACGGCACGTCGAACAACTGCGCGCGCCGCGCCGCGTGCCCGACGATGCCGCTGTGCGACACGAGATGTTTGTGCGAGCTTTCCGTCCACACGCTCGCGGAAATATTGCCGATGCCCGCGTACGAAACCGGCATGCCCGACATCGACGCGAACGCCGGCATGCGCGCGATGCCGACCGCCGCGCCGCGCGTCGGGCGCAATGCTTCGTTGGCGGCGTCCATGATGCGGTCGAGCGGCAGATCGCCGTTCGCGGCGAGCGCCTTCGCCGCTTCGATCGCCGCGACGTTCGCGAGCGGACCGTGACCGAGGCCGTCGGCGACGAGCACGGTGAATTCGCCCTGATTCGTGTGACATGCCCACGCATCGCCGGAAACGGTTTCCGTTTGCAGCGGCAGATTCACGACGCCGTAGGTCAGTTGCGCGGCAGGCGCGTTCGCCGGGCCCGGCGCATTCCAGAACACGACCCGCAGCACGCTGCCGCGCCCCGGCGCGCTCCAGATGTCGAGCTCGTCGGACAGGCGCTCGATCGCGCCCATGCCGGTGCCGGGACTGCCGGCGGTCGTGTAGCCGTCCTCGAAACAGCGATGCAGATCGTGAATGCCCGAACCGCTGTCGATGCACAGCACTTCGATGCCGTAGCGCAACGTCGCGCCCGCGCCGGCATTGACGAGCGGCCGCACGAGCAGCTCGCCGCGCGCCGCGTGCTTCAGCAGATTCGTGCAGCATTCGGTGACGACGATCGCGAGCTCGCCCGCGATCGTCTCGTTGAAACCGAGCCCGCGCGCGAGTTCGCCGATCGAGCGCCGCGCATAGGCGATCTGGCTCGCCTCGGCGATCTCGTAGCGCTGCTGCGCGGCCATCGATTCCTTCAGAACGGTTTCCATTTGGTGATCGAAACGTGCGTGCCTTCGCCGGGCGCCGAGCGGATCTCGAACTCGTCGCACAGGCGTTTCGCGCCGCCGAGGCCGAGGCCCAGGCCGCTGCCCGACGTGAAGCCATCCGACAGCGCGCGCTGGATATCCGGAATGCCCGGGCCGTTGTCGACGAATTCGAGTTTGAGGCCGCGGCGGCCATTGCGCTCGACGAGATAGCAATGAACGTCGCCGCCGCCGCCATAGATGAGCGTGTTGCGTGCCAGCTCGCTCGCCGCCGTCACGAACTTGGTCTGATCGATGAGAGACAGGCCTTGCGCGACGGCCTTCTCGCGCACGAACTGGCGCAGCCGCACGATCTGCTCGTCGGAGCGGATCGGCAGCGTGTCGGGCGGCGAGGCGGACGTCGGCGCGGCTGTGGAGTTGAAGATCGTCATGGCGTCGTTCGCATCCGGCCGTCAGACCGTGCCGTTGCCCGCGAGGAGCGCCATGCCCTTCTCCACGTTGAGCGCGGTGCGCACGCCCGAAAGCGTGAGCCCCAGCTCGACCAGCGTGATCGCGACCGACGGCTGCATGCCGACGACCACCGTCTCCGCATCGAGCACGCGCGCCATCGCCGCCGTGTTGCCGATCATGCGCCCGATGAACGAATCGACCACGTCGAGCGAGGAAATGTCGATCAGCACGCCGCGCGCGCCGTCCTTCACGATGCGGCTCGTCAGATCGTCCTGCAGCGCGAGCGCGAGCCGGTCGTGCATGTCGACCTGAATGGTGACGAGCAGCAGCTTGCCCATCCTGAGAATCGGAATGCGTTCCATCGCGTAAGGCCCCGTTCAGTCGCGTTGCGTTCGATGCGTGCTTCGAATGGCGAGATGCGGCGTCATTCCGGTTGCAACGCGTCGAAGCCGTCGTTCGGACGCAGCGCGCGCGTCGCGTCCTGCGCGCTCGCGCCCGTCACCGACTTGCCGGTGCGCTGCAGCGCGATGACGAAGGCCGCCGCGAGCGTCGCCTTGGTCGTGACGTTCGACAGATTCACGCCCAGATGCACGATGGTCTGCGCGATCTGCGGACGAATGCCGCTGATGATGCAGTCCGCGCCCATCAGCCGCGCGGCCGCGACCGTCTTCAGCAAGTGTTGCGCGACGAGCGTATCGACGGTCGGCACGCCGGTGATGTCGATGATCGCGATCGCCGCGCCCGTCTCGACGATTTTCTGCAGCAGGTTTTCCATCACGACCTGTGTGCGCGCGGAATCGAGCGTGCCGATGAGCGGCAGCGCGAGAATGCCGTCCCACAACTGCACGACGGGCGTCGACAGTTCGAGCAGTTCCTGCTGCTGGCGCACGATGACCTGCTCGCGGCTCGTCTGAAAGACTTCGGTCGTGAAGAGGCCGAGTTCGTCGAAGAGCGTGCTGATGGTCCAGGTGAGATCGGCGAGCGTCGCGGCATCGGTGCCGAGCGTCTCGCGCAGACGCGTGAAGAGCGGCTGCTTCAGCGAGAACACGAACATCGCGGTCTCGACCGGCGTGAAGCCCTGACGCGCCCGCTGCGCGGACATCTCCGCGAGAAACGCGCGCACTTCCTGCCACGCGGGCGCTTTGAAATCGACGCGCTCGGAGGTGCTGAGCGCCGTCATCAGCAGCGAGACGAACTGCGTGAACTGATTGCGCAGTTCCGCTTCCCCGACGAGCCCGCGCCGCGACGCGATGGCGTGCTGTTGCGCGAACCACTCCGCGAGCAGCTGCTCCTGATTGTTGGTGAACAACTGGGCAAGCCGCATTCCGCCGACCATTTCCATGCCGAAATCCTGTGCGAATGATGTTATCGGGCGCCGAGCCCCGGAAGTTGGTTGTTGCGTCGCCGCGAAGATGATCGAAATAATGCGACGCAAGGCGCTCGGAATGTAGCACGTCGTCCCAAAATTCGACAGTCCGGAACGCCTTGTAGCGCAATGGATTAGCGGATTACTTCGGGCGCTGCCGGCGGCGCCCGGCGCAATCGGAAAATGCTTCCGGTCGTGCGCCGCCGGGTGGACGAAGTCCGGTCAAATATCCTGAGGAAACCCGCGCGTCCATAGGATGAAGCACACGTCCGGCATGCGATGCCGTGTATAGCGGCGCGAATATTTTTTCGGCTATCGCCCGATGCAATACTCGGGCGACCGACTCAAACCTCATCCGATTCGCCGGAGCGCACATGGCCCAAACGATTCACCCCGTCGACGAAGTGCTGCCCATCGGTCAGATGCTGGCGGTCGGCATTCAGCACGTGCTCGTGATGTACGCGGGTGCGATCGCGGTGCCGCTCATCATCGGCGCGGCGTTGAAGCTGCCAAAGGAGCAGGTCGCGTTTCTGATCAGCTCGGACCTCTTCGCGTGCGGGCTCGTCACGCTGGTGCAGTGCATCGGCGTATGGAAGTTCGGCATTCGCTTGCCGGTGATCATGGGCGTGAGCTTCGCGCCGGTCGGACCGATGGTCGCGATGGCATCGTCCGGCGCCGGGCTCACGGCGATCTTCGGCGCGACGATCGCGGCGGGCGTGTTCGCGATATTGATCGCGCCGTTCTTCGGCCGGCTGATGCGCTTTTTTCCGCCGATCGTCACGGGCACGATCATTCTCACGATCGGCATGACGCTCTTTCCGGTGGCGATCAACTGGGCGGGCGGCGGGCGCGGCGCGGCGAATTTCGGCGAGCCGAGGAACCTGATGATCGCGGCGGTCGTGCTGCTCGCGATTCTGTTCATCAACAAGTATCTGAAGGGCTTTCTCGCGAATATTTCGGTGTTGCTCGGCATGGCGATCGGCTTCGCGATTGCGCTGCCGCTCGGGTTCGTCGATTTTGGCGGCGTCGGTCAGGCCGCGTGGTTCGCGCCGGTGCGGCCGTTTGCGTTCGGCATGCCGACTTTCGATCTCGCGGCGATCGCCTCGTTGTGTCTCGTGATGGTGGTCATCATGGTGGAATCGCTCGGCATGTTTCTCGCGCTCGGCGACCTCGCGATGCGGCCCGTTTCGCGCATCGACGCGACGCGCGGATTGCGCACGGACGGTCTCGGCACGGTGATCGGCGGGATTTTCAATACGTTTCCGCATTCGTCGTTTTCGCAAAACATCGGACTCGTGGGGATTACGGGCGTGAAGAGCCGATGGGTTGTCGCGGTGTCGGGCGTGATTCTGATTCTGCTCGGGCTGTTGCCGAAGCTTTCCAATCTGATTGCGTCGATACCGGTCGTGGTGCTCGGCGGCGCCGGGATTGCGATGTTCGGGATGGTCGCGGCGACCGGCGTGAAGATTCTGAGCAAGGTCGATTTCGACAGCAAGAACAACTTGCTCATCATCGCGATCAGTTTGGGCGTCGGGGTGATTCCGCTTGCCGCGCCGACTTTTTTTGCGCATATGCCCGGGTGGGCCGGGCCGCTGACCCATAGCGGGATCACGCTCGCTGCGGTGTTTGCGATTCTGCTCAATGCGCTTTTTAATCGCGAGCGCGATTCGGGGGATATCGAGAGGGAAATCGCTGCTGAGATGCCTTTGAGTTTGCGGCATGGGGAGGGGGATATTCGTGAGTGAATTTTTTTTGGCTTTCGCCGGATCTCGTGTTCGGGTCTGAAGCTTTTGGCTTTCGTTTCGCCGGATCCCGTTTTCGCGTCGGTTTATTAGCGTTGCCCCTGTGCGGGGCGGCAGTCACTTTCTTTGCTGCTGCAAAGAAAGTAACCAAAGAAACAGCTATCCCCAGCCTAAGCACTTCATGCCGGCCGCGGCACAGGCGATTGACCTAATGGCCCCCAGAGTAGCGAGTGCCCTCAAAGGTCTTGTCGGACTTGGCTCGCGCACGGTCTGCCGCGTCGCACCACACGCCAGATTGGTTCAGCACGAAATGGCGCCGGCCCGCTTCGCGGCCGATGGGTCAATCGGGGCGGGGGCTGCGTGCGCTTCTTTCTCGATGGTTTCCCTCGCATACCCAACGGCAGCGCGAAGCGCAGTGCCGATGCTCTTTCGTGCTGAACCAGCGCCCTAAAACAAGTAGCTTGTCAGACCGTGCGCGATCCAAGCCCGGTGATTGTGATGAGGGCACTCTTTAGGCGAGTGCCAACTTAAGGGAGAAAATTGGCCAAGTTGCGTGTGACCGCGGGCCTGAAAAGCTGCTTTCTTTGGTTACTTTCTTTGCAGCAGCAAAGAAAGTGACTGCCGCCCCGCACAGGGGCAACGCCAATAGACCGACGCGAAAACGGGATCCGGCGAAAACCCTCGAAGCCTCAAAAAGCCCCCGCGCCGCCCGCGATAAAAGCTGCCTTCTTTGCAGCAGCAAAGAAAGTGACTGCCGCCCCGCACAGGGGCAGTGCTAATAGACCAAAAGCAAATCGGGATCCGGCGAAAACCAAAACCAAATCAAACCCACTACCATATGAAAGCCCCCAAACCCGCCCCACGAATCCCATGCGCGAAATCCTCTGGATCCTTCTGCTAGCGATCGCGCTGATCTACACCGTCGCCCTGGCAGGGCTCTATTGGCTGCAAGGCCGACTCGTCTATCCACTCGAACAGATCGAAGCGTTCAAAAACGCCGAACTCGAAGCCCGCACCGAAGCAGTCAGCATCAGAACCGCCGACGGACTCGACCTGACAGTCCGATACCAGGCGCCCGGAAACAAAGCCGCCCCGACCATCATCCTCTTCCACGGCAACGGCGAAGACCTCGCCCAGCGCGGCCATATCGCGCTGGAAATGATCGAAGCGGGCTACGGCGTACTGCTCGCCGAATATCGCGGCTATGGCGGCAATCCCGGCAGGCCCCACGAAGCCGGCCTCTACGCCGATGCGCGCGCCGCCCACGCCTACGCGTCTGCGAGATCGTCGAACGTCGTCCTGCACGGCTATTCGCTCGGCTCCGGCGTCGCCGTGCAGCTCGCCAGCGAAGCGAAGATCCATGCGCTGATGCTCGAAGCGCCGTTCACGAGCATCGTCGATGTGGCGGCGAAGCGATTCCGGCTCTTCCCCGTCCGCCTGCTCGCACGCGACCGCTACGAAAGCCTTTCGAAAATCGCCTCGGTGCGCGCGCCGATCCTGATCTACGGCGGCACGAAAGACGGCGTGATTCCGCCCGCGCACTTCCGGCGCCTCTTCGACGCCGCGCGCGGCAACAAACATCTCGCGCTCATCGAAGACGCCGATCACCTCGACGTCTGGACGAAGGGCGGCCGCGAACACGTCATGCAATTTCTCGCGTCGCTGCAACCGGCGCGGGACACGCTCCAGGCTTAAGCGCCCGCGGTTTTCCCGCGAGCCCGCCCCGTCTTCAGCGTCACCCACGTCGGCGCATGATCGCTCGCGTGCGCCTCGCCACGCACCCACTTGTCGACGCCCGCGCTCTGCAGCTTCTTCGCCAGATCCTTGGTCAGCAAAATATGATCGATGCGCAAGCCCGAATTCGTCTGCCAGTGATTGCGAAAGTAATCCCAGAACGTATAGATGCGCTCATCGGGAAATATCTTGCGCAGCGCATCCGTCCAGCCTTGCGCGAGTAAATCGGCATAAGCCGCGCGGCTCTCGGGCTGCAAGAGCGCGTCCTTCAGCCACGAACGCGTGTTGTAGATGTCCTCGTCGGTGGGCACGACGTTGTAATCGCCCGCGAGCACGACGGGATGACCGCTGTCGAGCAACGCCTTCGCGTGTGCGTTGAAGCGCTCGAACCACGCGAGCTTGTAGTCGAACTTCGGGCCCGGCTGCGGATTGCCGTTCGGAAGATAAAGACAGCCGATCAGCAAGCCGCCCACGGCCGCTTCGATATAACGGCTATGCGTATCGTCCTCATAACCGGGCAGCCCGCGCCGGCTCAGCACCGGCTCGGCATCCTTCGCGAGAATCGCCACGCCGTTCCACGACTGCTGTCCGTGCCACAACGCGCCATAACCCGCGTTCGCGATCGCCTCGGCGGGAAACTGCGCGTCCGTCGCCTTGAGTTCCTGCAGGCAGACGATATCGGGCGATTCGCGTTCGAGCCATTGCAACAAGGCGTCGAGACGCGGACGGATGCCGTTGATGTTGAAGGTCGCGATTTTCACTCGGCGTCGCTCCATCGGTGGATCGGAATCGATCGTACACGCCCCGCAGTTTGCGTGCCGCGGCATACGCGAGCGCGGCGGCGGAAAATCTGCCAAAGTCACGCGAACTCCGCCACGATCCTCGCATCCATGTCCGAAGCCTCCGCGCACTGGCAGCGCAATCTCTACGTCTGCGTTTTCGGCTCGTTCACCACCATCATGGCGATGACGCTGCTCCTGCCCTTCCTGCCGCTCTATGTGCAGCAGCTCGGGGCGTCGTCGGTGGAGGCGGCGGTGCAATGGTCCGGCATCGCGTTCGGCGCGACGTTTCTCGCGGCGGGCCTCGTCGCGCCGCTTTGGGGACGTCTCGCCGACCGCTACGGCCGCAAGCCGATCCTCATTCGCGCGAGCCTCGGCATGGCGATCACGATGTCCCTGCTCGGCGTCGTGCAGACGGTCTGGCAACTCGTGGCGATGCGCTTTCTCGCGGGGCTCGTCGGCGGTTATGCGAGCGGCGCCATCGTCATGATCGCGACGCAGACGCCGAAACACCGCACCGCGTGGGCGCTCGGCACGCACGCGGCGGGCATGATGGCGGGCAATCTCGTCGGGCCGCTCGTCGGCGGGTTGCTGCCGGGACTGATCGGCATACGCGCGACGTTCTTTCTCGCGGGCGGCCTCATCTTCTGCTCGTTCATCATGACGACGCTGTTCGTCAAGGAAGAGCGCCGCGCGCCGGATCACGCGAAGACAACGCCGCGCGGCGGCTGGCGCGACGTGCCGCTGCTCACGCCCGTCATCGCGATGCTCGTGAGCGCGATGCTGCTCATGTTCGCGAACATGTCGATCGAGCCGATCATCACGGTGTACGTGTCGCAGCTCGTGAAAGACCCGAAGCAGGTCACGCTCGTCGCGGGCTTCGTGATGTCCGCCGCCGCGCTCGGCAGCGTGCTCGCCGCGCCGCGCGTCGGACGGCTCGCGGATCGCATCGGCGCACCGAAGGTGATCGTCGCGTGTCTCGCCGTCTGCGGCGTGCTGCTGATTCCGCAGATGTTCGTCACCGACGGCACGCAGCTCGTCGTGCTGCGCTTTCTGATGGGCCTCGCGCTGGGCGGCCTGCTGCCCGCAATCACGAGCGTCGTGCGTCACAGCGTGCCCGATCACGCAGCCGGATACATCCTCGGCTACGCGACATCGGCGCAATACATCGGGCAGGTGACGGGACCGCTCGCGGGCGGCTTCATCGCCGCGCATTCGGGCATGCACGCCGTCTTCGCGATGACGAGCGTGCTCATGTTCGCCGGCGCCGCCTTCAACGCGTGGACGTTCCTGCGCGCGATGCTGACAACGCGGTAGTTTAAGTTTGACTATCAAACTAGGGTGTTCCTAAAACACCCCGTTGCACGGTAACATTGACCGGAATTCCTAAAATTTTCGATGTTGCCATCGCCGCTTCGCACCTTGCGATGTAGCGAAGGAGAGTTCATGCAACCAAATCGCCGCGCGCGCCCTCGTTGCGTGCGCGGCGTTCTTGCGTCATTTGCTTTCACCATCACGAGACCAGATGGTAAAAAAACTCGCGAAAGACAAGCCCCTTGATGTCAACCGTCGCCTGTCGGCAGGCCTGAGAGCCGTAAGAGAATCGGCCGGGCTCACTCTGGTCGCTTTAGCTGAGTCGACAGGCATGAGTCGCAACACGCTTTGGCGCATTGAAAATCGAGACGCCAATGCCCGCCTGAGCACAATCGACGCACTGGCGAAGTTCTTTAAGCTAAACCCCACGCAGCTTTTTGAGACGGTGCCTTCGAATACGCCGCGGCTTCCTCGACGCATAGCGTTATCGAAAATCGTGTCTGGGAATATAGTTAAGCTGCGCTCGGTCGCTGGGATGTCGCAAGAGGCGCTCGGGCAAGCTGCTGGTCTAGCGCGGAACTACGTTTCGTTAATTGAGGTCGCCGCGCCAGACCTCAAAATCGAGACCGTGGCGGACATCGCCCGAGTGTTGGACGTCGACCTATGCATTCTCTTGGCAGACCCTCGCGAATGTCTCGCTTAATCGGAAACAGGTTACCCGCGCTTTTTTCGGCGACTCGACGTAGCCTCATCCCACCGGCCAATCCACTCGGTTATCAACAACAGTGCTTCGGCGACCGGTGAACAATTCACCGTGGCCACCTTCACCGATGCGGGAGCAGCTCAATTAGTCGTCGTCACCACGGACGGACGGCTACATTCGCGAGAATGTCGAAGAATTGTCCGCGTCGGAATCAGCCGCGCGCGCGAGTACCTCGTCATTCTCGACCCTCACTGGTCAAAATGCCCTCTCCTGCAGGGTCACAAGCCCGGGTAACAGACGCGTGCGTCTCTACAAGGCAAGCTGCCAACGTCGTCCTCCCAGCCGCCAAGCGCCCTCTCGACGCTCGTGCTCGACTTGGTCAACGCCGAACTCTGTCCCTGCGATTTACGACGTTGGTGATAGTCAACAATGCACCGACCGATGAGTTCAATTGCGCAAATCTCATAGCCGCGTGCGTGAGGTAAGCGTAAGCGGCTTTGCATCCCAGTCGGCTGCACCAGAGGCCACAACTAGGCCGCAAGACAACGTTGACATACCGAATCGCCCTATGCGTTGTCGCTGAGTGACCTCCCGCTGAGCGACCTCCATGCGAAACGCATTTTGCTCCGACTCAACGAAGGCCTCCTGTGCTATGAGGGCGACAAATTCTCTCACGTTCAACGGCTTTCGATTGACGCGCACTACGGCGACGTCAAGCATTGGAGCTATGCGTTGCAACCAATCAGTGGGCTCCTCTGGAGAACGAGGTTTTGCAAGCGCAGCTCGAAACCTTTTTACGATACGCTTCTGCGAATCGCTCAACGGAAATATATTGGACCTATCCCGCTCGACGGGACGCTCCATGGCTGGGGAGAGAGAGTCGAGGCTCAGCGAAGTCTCTTGGTGAACTCCGTCGTTTTCTGACGTCTCATATCGAGACAACACGTACTCGGATGCGACCAGCAGGTCTCGCATCAGCAACTCTTTTGATGAGACGCATCTCAATATGCCAATCCACACATCATCTGATGCTCGCCGAGTTTCGATAGCCACAGCCCACTTAATATTTTCGAAGTAGGCTTGGCCTGACCTCGGTTTCACTTTCTTCCGCCTACCGAGCAGTCGAAATTGCTGACATGCGTTGAAGTACCGTTGAATCTTTGCTAGCTCCATAACTAAATCCAAGGCAATCGTCGGCTCTTCAGTTGCGTCGTCGCCATCCTCCCGAGCGTCTTCCCACCCGTTCGACCCTTCTCCGGCAGGCGGGTCAACGAACGTAACTCTTGGCCTGTTGTTCTCGATGTGCGTAAGGGCGCACGCGAAATCTGAGACGAGGACGTTCGCGGTTGTCTTAGTGTTGGGGTCAGTTAAACGTATAGTCTTAAGCCGCCAAGCTTGCTTCAAGCCGTCGCGTAAAGTGGACCAGTTACCCTCATCGAACGTGCCTTTGGCCTCCAGCGCATACCACTCGCCTCTGTTGTCACGAACTAAGTAATCAGGTCGACTCTTACCCGCCAGTTCCGGTGCGGACAATTTTATCTTAGCTACTGCCTTGCTGCTGTATGTCGAGTAGTGCCAGAATGATTCAATGTAGCGTTTTCGCTGCAGGAGCCATTCCTCGGTTGCATAGCGGCACCCCACGCTGCCCAGAATAAAAGATGCATCGCTTTTCTCGCTCGCTTCCAAAACCTTTGCGATACCGTGAACTTCGAAGAGTGAAGCGCGAATATTGATGTCAAAAAGCGACAGCAATAGTCGCAGTCTGGCACGTTGATAGTCTCTTAGTCGGGCGATATCTGTTTGTAGAAGCCCAAGTACTTCCTTCATGCTCCTGCTCGAGAGCGACCCATATCCAGCATCAAGTGCAAGTTTGAAAAGGCTTTCGATTGTGACGGTTGGCCCGTGAGATGGCATTAAGTCGAACAATTTCGCGAAGTCTCCAGGATTCTTCTTGAAAGACCGAGCGCTTATAGTGGTGGTCGGCTTTGGCGCAAAAAACGAGATATTGAAATGCATTGGCTTCTTCTGATTCTGTTGGAAATTTCGGCGCCTGCGCCACTTCGCTCAGGACTCGTTTCTCCGCTTTGTGATGACTGGGCTCTGAATCCAAGTACAACGTCCACTGGCCCAAGGTCGCTGCACGGCACGAGCGCGTCGCTCAGGGGAATAATACGCACCCAGTGACCGAGTTGCGGAATAGCCGAATCACATCTCTGTTGGTGGAGAATTTGATTTGAACCGGTTCTATCGAGTCAAAGTCCTCGATATCGACGGTATGCGTGTCGGCCGAGGCTACAAATGACCGGATAGTCAACTTCCTTTGTCGCCCCGCTCCGCTTAGATTTTGAGGGCATTCGAAGTGGACAAATTGAACGACTCCGCTCACTCGCTTCATACCAAGCTCCAAAAGCGACGGTGTGTCCGGATTCTGAATTAGTCGCAGATATCCTCCTGCTGCCATCAAACGTTTCGGACCTACAATACTAAATTCATCGGCAAATTCCATTGTCATTTGAACACGAACACCGTCGAGCAGAACGGTACCATCGATGTCTTTCGGCATAAGCGTAAGTACACATGTCCGCCTGTCTGGCGCACCGCAACTCTCGGAAAGCATTGCCGCAACGGACGGTCTGAACCAATCGAGGGCCCATACTGCACATGACATTAGTACCAATGCGACGCAAGCCGGCGCCAGGGCTGAATAAAGAACCGATAGATTAGCGGTACCCGAGCGGTCTCCTCTGGCTCCCTTCGTACTAAGTCTTCTAACTAACACTGTTAGATATGATGAGACAGCAAAGACTACAAGCAATACAGTTAAAGTAATGCCTTCGCCCGGTCGCATGTTGAGGTCGTATGCACGAGCCAAAAGGACGAAACAGGTCGCAACGCAGCAAGCCATTGCGAAGTGCACAAACCCTGTAGAGAGGATAAGCGATGTAAAGGCCAACTGACGCAGCCGTTCGACCGTGGGGACGCGGCGCACATTTGCCACCATTGCAAGAGCAATTGCGGCGACTATGGAACCAGAAATCGATGTGAAAAGTACGACGGCTTGCTTAGTTATGGCGAAGTCCGTGATAATCGAGGACGAAAACGCCGCAGCTATGTCGCGTTTGAACCCAACGAGGAGCGCTACCACGTCATGAGCTCGGCGACCCCCGCGTTGAAAATTCAAAACACTAAGGTTGAGGGAGGTCAGCAGCAACGCGAGACTTAAAACTGTTAGCGTCACAGAAAAGACGAGGAAGTGACGGCATCTAAGAACAGGGGCCGAGGGGTCATCCAGGTCAGCGAAGCTTTCCAACGAAGACGCCCATCGATAAGTAGAGCATGACTTTCTCGCGAACTGAGTAAAGTCAAGGAGTGAACGAATCAGTTCTCTTGCTTCCATTGCGTCTTACGATATTTTTTGCATACATCGCGTCGGCTTGCTACATCGCATTCAGCGATAAGTAGCCTGCGCACCCGTGTTCCCTAGAAGGAGGACTAGCGCAGTGTTCCCCACAGCGCGGTGCGAAGCTTCGTCAGGGCATCATCGGTGAACGCATACGGTTTGTCTTGGACTTCGACGATGCGCCAGAAGCTGGCTCCAATCCGCACGATGGAGACATGGAGGCGCAGCGCCCCTTTTACCAACTCGCCGTCGGCTTGCCAGAAATTCCCATCGTCGGAAAAGGCGCCGCTCCCGTTGAGGCGTATCGTGCCTGTGACCCCTTGTCTATAAAGGTTCACGTACTCGCGCAACTCGATGCGCGGGAAACTTTCTTGCGCGAAGTAGACGGCGGCATGCTGCGTCTTCTCCGTGAACGAGTAAACCGGTGCCCCGTCGCTTGTCTGCTGACCGAATTTCCAAGTTGGCTCAACCATTGTGCTGCTGCCCGTTACCGGATTCGTCCAGGCGACATCCGGCGCACCGGCTGGGACCCGAGAGGCCACACTTGAGCGCTCAGTGGCCTGATTCGCGATGGACAGGCTGCCAACTAAAAGCACGTACGCCACGGCAAACAGCAGCTTTTTGAAGATTCCGTTCTTGCTTGCACGTACCCTGTTGCCACTGAACTCGTCGTAGCTCGCTTGCTCGCCGTTTCCTAGTCGGGAAGATTGTCGAATCATCGTCCCTAGATTGAATAAGGGCAGGCCGAACGCAAGCCCGCTCATCCAAAGCGCGAAGTTTCGACGCAAGTAGTCGTCGAATGTCAGGCGGCTCCCTTCAATCGTCGTTACTCTCAAACCCAGCAACGCCTTTCCAGGTGTGTTGCGGAAAATCCGATATACGAAGGCGTCAAGCACCAGCGCGAGGGGAAGAAAAAGTATCGATGCGTAGAAGTTCGCACTGGGTCCGGTCATGACTTCGACGTACCAGGCTGAGTTCTGCGCGAGCCAGTAGCCACCCACGAATGCTACAGCTGCGATTTCCCACCAGAGGTCGAAGCTGCGCGCGAAGAATCTCGACCAACGCCCGGCCATGGGCAACAAAGCGGGGTGACCAGCATCAACTGTAGACCCGTTTGGCGGAACGTCCGACGGCGGTGCATTGTCGTCACGGCCAGCTCGGAACGAGGGCTCTGCGCGACCTTGCTCGGCAGCACCCTGTGGATGTGCCTGGGGTTCCGGATGTGCATGCGAATGAGATGCATCGCTGCCGATGGTCTCGTCGTAACGACGCCGCGCCTCCGCATCGCTGAGAACCGCATACGCTTCGTTGAGAATTTTCATGATGCGCGTCGCGTCCGGACTGTGGTTCTTGTCCGGATGGTAGCGCTGCGTCAACGCCTTGTACGCCGCCCGAATGACCTCCGGGGGCGCGTTCCGCGACACTCTCAGATTGTCGTAATGGGTGTGAGTCGAAACCATGTGCCTTGCTCAAATCTGTTTATCCCTGTTTATCGGCGGGACGACAGAAAACCGTAGGCTTAATATCAGCATTATTTATTAACGACCCTATCAGCGCACGACCTTCGATAGGCGCAGACCGACGTACTCTGGTTCGTCGGCGCATGTTCCTATCGACTATCCAAAGCGCTGAGTTCTCGGCGAGGGATTCGGCGAGTGTTATCGAGCTTTCGAGGACGGTCTCGACGGTTGTGCTCTTCGGTGCGGTCCTGCTCGATGAATGCAAGATTGCTCAGGCCCGCCGTGGCCAAGATGTGCTCGTCGTTTCAGAAAGCTGTTACCGCGACGCCGTGGTCAAGCGCCCTTCGCCGTGGGTTCTGCACGCGTCAACGACTCACTCATTGAGCGACTTGGTCCGATGTGTACCGTCTGGTGGGATTGAGGAAGTACGCGAGGTATTCAAGGTCGATGCGTGAGCAGTGCTATTGCGATAATTTATCTTATCGATAGCGCACGGACCGCGACCTAAACTGGAAGCATGAAACCGTCGCCGCCCGCTGCCGGGCGCGGCCGCCGCGCCCCGTCTGGTCCCGACGCCCCGCCTTCCACAGCACCCTCCCCGCCTTTCCCCGACCTCGACGAACTCTCGGCGCTGCGCGCCTGGTACGAGGGGCTCACCGCGCGCGCCGCCGTCCATCGCTACCTCGGCCATATCCGGGCCGACGGTCAATCGTCCCGCGCCCTGCTCAGCCGAATTCGCCAGCAACTCATCGCCTTCGCTCGGTCTCGTGAGCGACCCGAGCTGGCGCGCCTGTTCGACCACGCCGCCGTGGAGCGGACCGCGCGCGCTGGCTCCGTGGTCCGCGCGCTGGACGTCTTACGCCATGCGGCCGTTCCGGAACCGCAGGTGAACGATGACGTGGCGCAATGGCTGTCACCTCGCATAGTGCGAGCGCTCCAGGCGGCCGGCATAAGTACCCTCGCGGACTTGACGGTGCGAGTGCCGCGCCGTCGCCTCTGGTGGCACGCCATCGCCGGGCTCGGACGCGTCGGTGCACGCGACGTGGAAGCCTTCTTTGAGACGCATCCTGCTTTGACGGCCCAAGCGCGGACGCTGGTGCATCAGCCGACGAGCCATCTTGTGGTGCCGCAGGAAAGGCTGAGCGTTCCGGAATCGCTCGACGGCTCGCACGGTCGATTCCGAGCACCGGTTGCGAGTTGCCTGCTTAACGCAGAAACGGATTACGAAGCAGTCCACGCCTGGCTCGAATTGCACGAGGCACCGGAGACCGCGCGCGCCTACCGAAGAGAAGCCGAGCGTCTGTTGCTGTGGACCATCGTGGAACGCCAGCGACCCCTTTCGTCGCTCACCACCGACGACGCGGTAGCGTACCGAACCTTCCTGCGCCGCCCGACGCCACGCGAGCGCTGGGTCGGACCGGCGCGGCCGCGCTCGTCCGTCGAATGGCGCCCCTTCGTCCATGGGCTGTCGTCCGAATCCATTGCATATGCGTTGACGGTGTTGCGCTCCCTTTTCCGCTGGCTCGTCGAGCAGCGTTACGTGCTGGCTAATCCTTTTGCCGGCCTCAAAGTTCGAGGCGCAGGACGAAGTACGCATTTCGACGCCGACCGTTGCCTCACGCAGTCGCAGTGGAGGGTTGCGCGAACCTTCGCCGGGCAACTCGAAGTCGTTCATGGCTGGAGCGCCGCGGCTGCGCAGCGGATGAGATTCATCCTCGATTTCGCCGTTGCCACAGGACTGCGCGCGCACGAACTCGTCGATTCGAAGCTGGGAGACGTTCGAGAGGACGAGAATGGCGACGCCTGGTTACATCTTGTAGGTAAAGGACAAAAGAAGGCGAAAGTCGCGCTGCCACCGCTTGCCCTGCGCGCCCTCGAAATACACCTCGTAGAGCGCGGCTTGCCAATTGCCCGAGCGCGATGGCCGCGTTCTGTGAAGCTCATTGGAGCGCTGACTGGAGAGACGTCCGAGGGAAACACGGCGGGCATCACAACAGCCCGACTGCGACAGGTGATGAGTCGTTTTTTCGATACAGCTGCAAAGTTTGTCGGCGAGGAAGATGCATTACTCGCGGATACCTTAGGTCACGTCAGTCCGCATTGGTTAAGACACAGTCACGCAACTCATGCGCTCGAAGACGGAGTTGACCTTGTGTGCGTCCGCGACAACTTGCGACACGCCTCGATTTCAACAACATCCAAATACTTACACGGGGACGACACACGACGAGTTCAGCAGGTCCGAAACGCATTCGGCGTCCCCTAACGCTACAGAATTCCGGCCTCAACCTCGCTCCCGCTCGTTGCAGGCAGCAGCGTCGTCGAGTCCACCGCATTCTCTGCTGTCGCTTTGCCTCCAGACCTCTTCGTCGCCACTTTCTTGGCGGCAGTCTTCTTGCTCCCAGCTTGCGGTCCCTTCTTTGCCGAGGAAGTCGACTTTTTCGCAGTAACTTTCTTGCCGGCAGAAGTCTTTGCGAACGTCACCGAAGCTTTCTTCGCGACCGCCTTCTTTGCGGATGCAGTGGCTGTCGTCTTCTTCGACGTTGTCTTCTTCACCCCCACCTTCTTCGCCGAAACGGCCTTGGGCGCACTTTCCTTGCCATCAGCAGCCGTGGCCGCAGCGCCGTCAATCAGGAATTTCGTCCTGTCTCTGGCACCAGCCAGCCAACCCGGCGCCTTGCCGCGACCGCTCCACTCTGCACCGCTCTTGGGGTCACGATATTTTGCAGGCTGAGGCCCGCGAACGTAGTTGCCGGCAGGCTTCGCCGAACTTTTATCGACAGCGGGCGCGGTCGTCGCATTGCCGTCAATTAGAAACCGGTCGCGATTTTTAGCACTCGCCAGCCACGCCGGAGCTCTGCCGCGACCACTCCACTCCGCTCCCGACTTAGGGTCGCGGTACAGCGCGGGCTGTGGGCCCTTAACGTAATTGCCGACAGACTCCGGCGACGTTTTGCCTGCAGGCGAGACGCTCGTCGCACTGCCATCAATCAAGAATTTGTCGCGATTCTTTGCGTTTGCAATCCATCCGGGCGCGCGGCCATGTCCGCTCCAAGTCGCTCCAGACTTCGGGTCACGATACTTCGCATTCGACGCTGTCTTGTCCGAAGCTGACGTCATCGCCATTTTGGTGCCACGCTTTTTGTCACCAAACGCAGAACCAAGGTCATCCATTGTTATCCCGTGCTCTGCTATCAGAGCATGAATCTCGGCAATGACTTTCGTCGACTGCTTCTTGGTAATCGCGTCCGCCTGCGCCTGCAGTTTCGCAATCTTCGACTGAATGCTCTTTAGCGTAGCCATGGCTTGTCCCGTTTCGTAATTGCAATCAGCGCACTATGCCATATGCGCAGCGAGCAATGCGAGTCCTCGGCCTAGAGCGATGCTCTAATGAAGCACAAATAGTAGTTTTTTGGACAAGAACAATCGTCGCGAATTTGCTTGCAACGTCATCGTAGCAATTAAGAGCTTTCCTCATTCGGGCTTCACGACCGCAATGCCTCAAGTCAACGACGCAAGCAGCTTCATGAAGTTTCTCTTGGCGCCATACACGTCTCGAATAACGTCGAGTTCCTTCGCGAACTCATTCTGCTCTCCTAGTTCCGTTCTCAGGCTGCGAATCTTTCGCACGATACCGAAAGCCTCATCGTAGCGAGCCTTTCTTGTGCCCTGCTCAGCTGCGATTGGCAACAGACGGTGATAGAGAGCGATTGCATCGCGCGGATGAGTCTTCGCTCGAATTGACGCCATGGTTGCCCACAGACTCGTCGCAACCGGGCCGCCCGCAAAAGCAGCCCAAGCTTTCTCAAAGTCTTTGGAGGCGAGGTAGATTTCGACTATCGTGCTGCGCGACCCCGGGTGGTACCACGTAGACTTATTGACAGCAGCTGCTGCTTCCTCCTTCTTGACCAGCGCCCAAAGAAGGGCGAACGCTCGCTCGCGCGCTTGGTCAATGCTGTCCGTAGACCGTGCCACTTCCATCAGCGCCGCAAATCCATCTGCATCTGGTCGCTGCTCGAAGCGCACCCAGGCGTACAAATTCGCGTCGACCGAGTCACCGCGCCGCAAATATTCCAGGATGCAGAAATCAAGCAGACGTCGGTCCGGGTCTTTGAAGGCGGCGAGCCCTTCCTTGGCCCATCTGAGGCCGTCATCGTACCGCTCATTCTGGGCGCAAATTTCTGCAATCAGCAGATATCGATATGGTACCGAGAGATCCTTCTGTCGAATTGCTATTTGTTCGTCGACGTCGCCGTCGAGCTCGGCAAGCCTGATAGCTGCATGCTCGAGCCGAGTTCGATTGCCATCAAACGACCGGCGCAAACCATCCTTCGGCGAAAGGCTAGGAAATTGGCGCCACGCCTCCTCCACAAGCGCTCGATAGCGCAGCATTCCTCGTTCGCCCAACGGCTCGGCGTACTTGGGCAATACGTCGTAGAACGTGTCCCACGCTCCCTCAGATTGATATCGGAACAAGCGGTCCGCGAGCTTTACTGGGTCCGGAGATGTCTGCTTGCACGCTTCGAGATGAACTGCTGCCAATTCGAGAATTCCAGGCATCACGTCGCCGTTCGAATCATCAATCTGCTCAAGACTTTCTTCGGCGCCGGCGATGGCCAATTCCGCAAGTTCCACCACCTGCGCAGCCGCAGGTCCGCTGAGTCGTAAGCGAAGCGCTTCGGCGAGCGAGAATAGCCCGTCGCCAAATCCACCTGCCTCACGCCAATCAAGCGGTCGACCGATTCTTGTTGCCTCCCTTACGGCGGCTTTCATGCTGGGCAGGTCGTTAGCACTGGCTGCCCGCGCTGCGAAAAGCAGCTTGTCGCGCAGCACCATGTCGCGTTCTACCGCTTCGAGCAACAGTTTGCGTATGGCGTCGTCGTCCAACGTCGCCAC
Source organism: Caballeronia novacaledonica (assembly GCF_900258035.1). GTDB lineage: Bacteria > Pseudomonadota > Gammaproteobacteria > Burkholderiales > Burkholderiaceae > Caballeronia > Caballeronia novacaledonica. The sequence continues at coordinate 35,667 of NZ_OGTP01000027.1, forward strand.
GTACTCGGCGATAAGCTCTTCGGCAGTCTTGCGCTTCTTTCTGGTCTTCGTCGGCTCTGATTCATCCGGATGAAAGACCTCAACGCCGGAGTTTTCGAGCCAAGAGAGCGCGACAGCCACGACATGCTTGCAAAAGGTCCCTGACTGCCCAACCGGACAGCTGCATTTGTAGGCGAGTTCTTCGTCGAGTCCGACCGTCAGTTCGACGCTGTAACGGCTCGAACCGTTGACGCTTGCGCGCAATGCTCCATCGCGTTCGTCGAGTCGAGAAACGGCTCCCTCATGGAAGTACGCTTTCCCGCGCGCGAACGTCTTGACGTCGGCGAGAGACTGCACTTCTTCCAATGTCAGCACATCGCGGAGATGAGTTTGGCTGGTCATGAATTCGCGTCGGCGGGTGGTCAATCCACATTGTAGTCAACCCACATCGCGCCCCCATGGCGCCAAGCTTCGGTTGCTCGAGCTTCGCGTTGTCGGCCCTACCGCCAGTTCAGCAGGTGTGATTTGCCGTCGTCGCCGGTAAAGGCACAGGCGGGCGCCCTTCCACGCCATGTCAGCTTTGGGATAGAGGCAGAAAGGCCGCATTGCCTCCACGGTGGTCTTCGGCACGTTTCCGGCGGCGCGTCGTTCATAAGCGACCGTATGTTTTCCACCGGACGGACGTGCCTTGTCCAAGCCCTTAGGCTTTAACCCATCGGCGTACAATTTCTTTGACGACAGCAGAAGGTCACAGCTAGTGCCCAGGCCAGCTATAAACAACAGCCAATTTGGAGCGAGAATCGTCCAGGAACTGCTTCGCGAAACCCGCGTCGTAGGCCTGGCATTCGCGGGCCTCGGCGTGGGCACTGGCGTCGGGCTTTCGGCGACCACCAAGCTTTGGGCGGCCGACGCGGACATTGTTCAGTGGGGCACTGCTTCCGTCACGTGCCTGGCTGCCGGCATGTTCCTAGGCTTCACGCTGGTCGTAGGGTACGGCATCCGTCTGAAAACCACCCACGACCGCCTATGCTCGCTCGGAAGAGACATCGAGGCTTGGTTCACGCGCGCCCACTCAATCAGCGAGCCAGCCGACGTGGAATCGCCAGTTTTCGGAACGGCCGCAAGGCGCGCGCACGCGGATACGTACCCGGGGACGCTTGAGAACGATGTTGAAAAACAGGCCACAGCTCTCCTTGAGCGCTTTATGCTGCCGCGCAAGCAATAATGCTGCATCCCGCACCAAAGTACGATGCGCCTCGCAAAAGAATCTGCCGTCAGTTGCAACCGTAGCCTGTACGACGATTCCACCAGCATATTGCTTCACCTTCGGTGCAAACGAACATGCTGCCAACGGTGTCACATTGAACAGTTGTCTGCCGACGACCATTTGACGTCGGACTGTCTTTTGTCAACTCCGAGTCTGATGACGCGACTGCGCTCTCTATCGCTGCGCGAACCTTCGCGGTCCCCTCGGTTGCCTTCTTTGTCGCAACGCCAGGCGCGACGGTACATGCAGACATGAGGACCGCCAGACAAATCGACACGAGCAAGCGGTTTGCCGTCATCGAAACCATGGTCCCCTCCCGCTCCTTAGTAAACGCGCATTGCGACCCACCATTTGAACGCCAAAACCGCCATAGCCGACATGCAACGATTCTATCCCTGCGTCTGTAATGCAGTTTCAAAAGACCGTTCGAAGATGCTAGGGAAACATCCTACCTGTCGTCGCTTCGCTCCTTTAGGAGCGCTTTTGGACCGCTCTCTCTCTTGCGACGACCGCTTCGCTGAGGCTGTGAGTAGAGCAGCGATAGAGCAACCGATACGGCGCTGCAACAACGATTCCTACGGACTGACGTCAACGTCACAGCTTTCCAGGCGTTAATCAAGGAAGGCGCACAGCCTTACTTTTCCCGGAGAATAGCTATGAACAAGATTATCGCAGTCGCTGTGGCAGCATGTTTCTCGGTCGGAATCGCGTGCGCCCAAACGTCGGCACCTTCCGCCGCGACCGCCAAACCCGCGCCGACGGCGGCAGGGTCGAGCTGTGAGTCGCAGGCAATCGATAAGAACGGAAAACCACTGGCCGGCGCAGCTAAGACCTCCTTCATCAAGAAGTGCGAAGCTGGCAACAAGAGCAATGTCTCCACTGCGTGTGCGAGCAAAGCGGTCGGAAATGACGGCAAGCCACTCGCGGGCGCTGCGAAATCGTCGTTTATGAAAAAGTGTGAGGCCGATGCCGCCAAATAATCCTCGAGCCGAAGAAGACTGGTTTGATGGTCGTTGGCTGCATGCGGCTTGGGGCCAGTCTTCTTTACCGAGGTAGCTTCGGTTCTCGGGTCTTGTTGTTGCCCGTCTTCGTAACGGGCATCGTGGTGCCCGTATTGCCTCACTCACAAACTCTGTCGCTCAAATTCGCGAATAACCCTATTAAATTTTCGTTTTTGGAAGAGCGCTTTGCCCTTCTATTTTTTCAAGGGTGTGTCATAGTTCACCGAGTTGAATACTCGGAGAAGACCATGGCGACACTAGAACAAATCCAGGCGCGAATGAAAAAGCTGCAAGCACAAGCGGAAACCCTTCTCGCCAAGAACGCACAATCCGCAGTCGACCAGATTCGCAAGTTGATGTTGAAGCACGGCCTGACCACCGCCGATATCGAGGCCAGGGCGAAAGCGAAGAGAGACGCGAAGGCAAGCGGTCCCATTCCCGCCGGTCAGAGCGTCAAGGCACCCACCGCTCCTAAAGGCAAGTTGCCCGCAAAATACTTGAATCCAAAAACCGGCGAGACGTGGAGCGGACATGCCAGACCGCCGGCATGGATAAAGGACGTGAAGGACCGCTCAAAATTCCTCATCGATAGCGCCGCCATCACTTCTCCCGCCAAGAAGGGGTCGGCGCGTCTAGAGGCAAGGCTGCAGTTGGCAAAGTGCAATCAAAAAGCGCGGTGCCGGCAAAATACGAGGACCCGAAGTCCGGAGCGACCTGGAGTGGTCGTGGCCCTGCTCCCAAGTGGCTCGCCTCTGCAAAGGACAGAACCAGGTTTCTGATTAAACAAGCCGCCGCCGTTCAGTCCGATGAGTCGGCGACTCGGAAGGCAACCAAGTCGAAGGCCGCAGCGACGGTCGGCGCTACGAGCAAGAAGGTTGGGGTCAAGAAAGTAGTGGCATCAAAGAAAGTTGCAGCCGGAAAGAAGGCCGCAACGAAGACCTCGGCAAGGAGAACCGTCGCCACTGCCAAAAAGGCCTCGGCTCCCAAAACGACCTCCCGCAAGGCCACGCCTACGACGGCCGGGACAATCCCGACGCTTGAAGCACTGAGCATCGCATTGGCGTAGCATTCACGGCAGCGGGCGGCACCTCTCTTTCATTCGGTGGGCCACGGCGTTTTCCGACGACCAGACGCTCACCCTACGTGTCCCGCTTCCTCGCCGGCCAGGCGATAGAGGATTTGGCGCATCAACAGACCGGGCTTGTCCGGGGCGAAGTTCAAGTCGAACTGCGGTTCCGTGTCATTGGAAACGGTCTCGAGAATCCACTCGAGCGCATCGACGTCCTCTTGATAGGCCTTCGACGACGCAGCATAAAGATGCTCGTCGATTGCCTTGTCATCGAGCTTGAAATTCCGGCTGCAGAACCACCAGTAGTGAATCGAACCGTTGGTCTCGGGAGTGAAGATGTGCGTGATATTGAAGCGGTACGTTCGAGGCTGCCCGCTTGGGTCATCGTTATCGATGATACGTGCATAAGCCGTGTGAAGCGCCGGCGATACGAAGCGAGCCTCGGAGAATCGGTCGACGGGCTTTCCCGTCAGTCCTGTGGGCACGCCATAGACTCCGGGCGGAGGAGAGTTGCGGAGCTCACGGTCAATCACGACAACGTCGCCCTCCACACGCACTTTCAGGCGTGACCGGGCGTATTCGGGCGTACCAATGGCACCCGGGTGAAGAAACGGGAAATGAGTTTGGTCGAGAAGGTTCTCGTGCATGGAGACGTAGTCGGACTTCATATGAAAGGTGTCACCGACACTCTTCCATTCAGGGTCTGATAGCCAGTGGGTGTCTGGAACGAGGCTTTCGTCCGCCGCATCCGGCTCGCCCATCCAAATCCAAATGAGCGGGGCACGTTCGACCACCGGAAAGCTGCGCACATTCGCGTTCGTGGGCGTGATGGGCATCGCCGGCATATTCACGCAACGGCCCGACGGGTCGAATTGCATGCCGTGATAGCCGCACACCAAAATGTCGCCGACCAATTTGCCCTTCGCGAGAGGAAACGAGCGATGGGGACAACGGTTCCGAACTGCGACGACCTCGCCTGCCAAAGTGCGGTAAAGCGCGACGTCAACACCGAGCAACCGGCGACTGATGATGTCGCGAGAAACGTCAGAGCTTCTCGCAGCGACGTACCAGCAGTTGCGGACCAAGGGTGTCGAGTGGTCGGCGAAGCCGCCCGGAATGAAACCAGGTACGTCGAAGTCATGTTCCGGTTCTTGATGAGCAACCTTTAGCTTGATATTCATTACCTTCTCCAGAATTTGGTCGGCTTAGGCGTCCAGCACAATTTCGCGACCCTTCGTGCGCGAAACGCAGATACACATTGTGTCGCCGGCGGCCTTCTCTTCGTCCGTCAAGTACCTATCGTTGTGCTGTAGCGCGCCATCGCTCGACACAACCTTGAGCGGACACAAGCCGCATTCGCCTCGACGGCAATCCCAAAGCACGGGGACGCCTGCCGCGTTGAGTGCATCGAGGATGCTGGCGTCCTCGCTAACATGTACCGTTCGACCACTTCGCTGAAGGTGGACATCAAATGCCTGAGGGTTCTCGGCGCGTCCAACACCGAATGCTTCGCTGCGAACGCGGTCCGCATTCCAACCGAGCTGCTCACCTGCCGCATGCGTCGCGACAATCATCGCTCCTGGTCCGCATACGTAGACAGTCGTTCCGTGTTCCTGTTCTTGCAGCAATTTCACGACGTCGAGGACTCCCGCGTCGTCGCTGTAATGGAAAGTGGCTGAACCTGCAGCAACGTTGCCGAGTGCATCGTGATACGCCATCGATTCGCGATTTCGACCGGCGTACACGACCTTGAAAGGACGACGTCGACGAACGAGACTGCGGGCCATCGAGAAAATCGGCGTAATGCCGATGCCACCGGCAATAAGAAGGACTGGGCCATGCCGACGGTCCAAGGGGAAATTGTTCATCGGAGGGGCGATTTCCGCGCGTGTGCCGGGCGCGAATGTCGCGTGGATGTGCGCGGAGCCACGAGTGTCACTATCTCGCTGAACAGCGATGCGATAGGTCGCACGCGGGTCTGCCTCCCTGTCGTCTCCGCCAATGAGCGAATAGTGCCGAACAATCAAGCCTCGCTCCGGCGAAACGGTGTGAATGGCTACGTGTGCGCCGGGGGTGTATTGCGGAAGTGGACGACCGTCAACAGGAGTAAGGAGATACTCCCGCACTCTTTCAGTGAGCTGTCGAACTCGAGTGACTTCGACCTTAATATTACTTTGTGCCATCGCTCTACCTCTTTGCTACAGCGTCGATTGCGTCGACGACGTCCCACACGTTCTTTCGCCTGCGCAGTCGGGACGCGCGAATTTGGTGAATGACGTGACCCAGAATCTAGCTAGGACAACGCGGCCACTCGAAGCCTAGAAATTCGAAGTGGGCAAACGGTGTCTTTGAGGCGCCTGCAGGCTAATGGCCGGCAGTGCGCGCCGAAGCCGTGATTTCATGGCTGTCTCCGAATTAGTTTTTCGTATCGGGGCGTTCAACGATGGTTATCGTTCTCGCATGTGTGTATTCTATTGATGCCAAAGCCGGTCGATTAAAGTTAATTCGACGTTTCTGCGACCGCTTTTTTGCATCAATTGGACGAGTAGGTAGTCACCCTATGGACGTCATCACACACGTACGGACTTTCGTTGCGGTTGTCAAATTCGGTACCTTCGCCGATGCCGCTCGGACGTTGGAAGTCGTGCCTTCGGTCGTGGCACGGCGGATTGCGGCGCTAGAGGGCGAGCTAAAGACGCGACTGTTCGAGCGGAGCACCCGTAGCGTCGCGCTCACTGAGGCAGGCGAAAAGCTTTACGCTCGTGCCGGGGACCTCGTATCCGAGTTTGACGAGCTGCTTACGTCGGTTGAGCGTGACGTCGGTAAGCTCGAAGGGCATTTGCGCGTCATGGCACCGACGACCTTAGCAACACAGGAGCTTGCTCCGGTTTTTTGCGCATTTCTTGCGCGGCATCCCCGAATCACGATGCAATTGGCACTGGTCGACCGTTCTGCAAATCCAGCAGAATCCGGTTTCGACATTGCAATTAGTGGCCGTTTGGCGAGCTACGATGGCGTCGTCGACATCCCGCTACAACCAGTAGGCTCCGTCCTTTGCGCATCTCACGACTATCTGAGCGCTAACAAGCTGCTCACTCACCCCCGGGACCTTGTGACTCATTCGTGCCTGGTCTTCGCACCGATTGGCACGACTTGGAACTTCCAGTCTAGTCGCGGCGTCGTGTCGGTCGATGTCTCGCCTCGACTTCAGGCTGACGACAATCTAACGCTGCTTCGAGCTGCGGTATCCGGTCTGGGTATTGCGCTGTTGCCTAAGTACATCTCGGCACCATCTCTCGAGGCCGGTTCGCTCGTGCGCGTGCTATCCGATTTCGACCCGCAAGAGACCTGGTTCAAGGCGTATGTGCCGCGTCGACGCATGAACGTGGCCCGCGTTAGCGCCCTCCTGGAATGGCTCGCAAAGGAGTGGAAGCCGCCTCGAGCGTGATTTTGCTCGGCACTGCGGCTTCCTCGTCGAGCTAGCGTCAGCAAATCGTTTAGCCGACGTCGTGCGACCGCGGATGGCGACATCATCCGGCAGTACTCGACAGCCGCCTGGCCCGTTAGAAGCGAGTTCGCAAACCTACTCGCGCGATTAACTGATTCGGGCCGTCCGAGGACGCCGTCGGCCCCGTCAGACCCATAATCAGCGCGTTTGCTCCCTCGTTGGCACGCTGATAGACAGTCATCGCATATACGGTCGTCCTCTTCGAGAGGTAATAGTCCGCAGTAAGTCCGAACTGATGGGCGTGATTGTTCGTCACAACCTCATTGCCCTTCATGTAGGCGTAGCTGGCACTCAGGCCGATGTCCGGCCGCACGAGCCAGTTTGCGCCCGTCGAAAATTGATAAACGCTGGCTCCATTACCATTATTCTTGACCGTTACAAACAGCGCGCTCATCAAAACGGGGCCCATTTGGTATCGGGTGCCCACGCCCCAGTTACGGACACTGACCTGCGGTCCGATGACGCCCGCCGTCGTAGGATACTTCACGAAGGTGTACGCTGCGTCGAAGCCGAAATTACCGCGGGCGTAGTCCACCGCAAAGCTTGAGGAATTTCCTGTTCCGACGGAACCGGCAACACCACCGAAGCCGTACATTGCTCCAGCACTCAAGTCGCCAACATTTGGTGTCACATACTTCACCGAGTTTGGAAGGCGCCCAGCCGCGCGGTACCAGTCGAAATCTCCAGTGGGATTGTTTGGAAGAGCGAGCTTCTGAAACGGCCCAGCTCCTTGTCCGTAGAGATGGCTCGTATAAATCGCAGGGTCGTCTTTGCTGTTATAGAGTGCGTCGACCATGAAGTCGTACTGGTTACCTAACGTGAAGGTACCGAATCGGTCATTAGATAATCCGACGAACGCGTTGCGAGTGAACAGGCTTTGACCAGGTAGGAACGCGCCTGAATTCAGCGAAAACTGGTTGACAAGGTTGAAGATGACCTTTGTTCCACCGCCGATGTCTTCCTTTCCAATGAAACCCCACAAGTTCGGCCCGTTAATGCCGTCGTCCGTTTGCCATGCGCTATGTCCGGCGCGGTTGCTAACGTAGGAGATGCCGCTGTCAATCATGCCGAACAGCGTGACACTACTTTGGGCGTATGCCGTCCCAGTACATCCGACACTGAGCACAGCCAAAATGTGAGCGGCAATCTTCTTAGTTTTCACAAAATGTCTCCGATTCTAATTCTGGCTTGGACGCAGAGTGTCCATAGGCGGAGGAAGCTCTCCGGTTCAAAGCGCCCATGTATTATTACGTCATACTTATTTTACGTATCGGCAATTCGGCGCAGCTTAGAATGCGGTTCAGCTACGTCTGCTCCGCTGTCGAGGTCGTATCGACTTGGTCACGCGCAGAGTTGCGCGACAACAGACTCGCCGTAATGGCAAGTCCGGCTAGAACCGCCGGCACTGCGAGCATTCCAACGAGGGCCCCGAAGTTGTAGCCCAGACCGATAAGCAGACCACCGCTTGCCGAGCCCACAATGCTTCCGAAACGTCCAAAAGCAAGCATCCAGCTCACGCCCGTAGCTCGTGCCACCGTCGGATAGCAGACAGGAGCGAATGCGTTAAGACCGGTCTGGGCGCCGTTCATGAAGAAGCCGGCCGCAAACATCCACAACGAGAGAGACGTCGATTGAGCCCCCGCGCTCCCTACGGCGTACACACAAAGCGCGCCACCGATATACGCGGCCGCGATTACCGGGACAGGACGCAAGCGGTCCATTGCCCAGCCTGCCAGGATTGCGCCAGCGATACCGCCCGTCTGAAACATCGCCGTGATGTTTGCTGCCTGCTCGATAGACATGCCGGCGTCTTTAATAAGCATTGGCAGCCAACCAGTAATCAGGTAGATGACCAGCAAGCCCATAAAGTACGTCACCCAGAGGGAGACAGTCGTGACGCGGTAGCCCTGTTCAAAGAGAATGGCAGCGGGTCGCGCGTGAGAAACGGCCGGCTCCGGTGCGAAAAGACGCGTGCCCGGCGCGAAGGTGCAATGACAAACTCGCTGCAGGGTCGCGACAATCTGCTCCATCGGGCGATTGCGCACAAGCATAAATCGCACAGACTCAGGCAACGCCACGATGAGGAATGGGACCAGCGCGAGCGGAACAATCCCACCGAAAATCACCACCGAACGCCAGCCATATCTCGGCACGAGCCAGCCTGCCGCGAAGCCAACCAACGCTGAGCCAACGCCGAAACCGATGAACATCGTCGTAATGAGCAGCGAGCGACGGCGCTGCGGCACATATTCGGCAACAAGAATCGTGGTGTTCGGCATGGCAGCGCCAAGGCCGATGCCAGTCAGGAATCGCAGCACCATCATCTGCGTCACATCCTGCGAAAGCGCCGTGACAATGCTTCCAATTCCGAATAGAAGAACAGAGACGACCAGGACCGCCTTGCGCCCGAGTCGGTCAGACGACGGTCCGGCAATCAATGCGCCCAGCACAAGTCCGAGCGGCGCGGCGCTCATGACGACGCCGAACGTGGATTTTGCGAGTTGCCAGTCGTGGACGATGGACGGAGCAATGAAGCCCATCATTGCAACGTCAATGCCGTCCGCGGCCACGATGAAAAAACACAGGACGACAATCAGCACCTGCTTTGCACTGAGCGACCGTCCGTCAATGAACGACTTTACGTCCACCGCTTGTTGGGGATGATTCACGTCTGTCTCCGTTAATTTGGATTTTGCGCATCTCGATGGGCGCTTGACGTGATTCTATTGATACTTATCAAGGACGATTGAAGCTATTTCGCGGTATCTGCGACTCGTTTTTTGCATCAATCGGCGAACTCGGGCAGGCAGCGAAGGTGCGGCCAGCGTCGCAGCGACTCGTGGCACACTGCTCTTCCGCTGCGCGAAGGTAGCTGGATAAGCACCCAACCGAGCGCGCTTCCAGACCCCGCTACAACGTTTCAGGCCGTGCGCCGCAAAGAGTTGAAGGCGTCGTCGCCGGACCGGAAGCTCCAAGCTCGCTCTCCCGTTCACTGGCATAACGCGATTGGGTCCTTCCTTATCTGGAAGCGCACGCGCGATGTCGTTACTCTTCGCCAATCTTCTCGTGGTGAGCACCGGTGCCCTGCTTCCAATACGCGGACGCACGAATCGCGTGCTTGCCATGGCCTTTTTCGTCGACCAGAACTTGCCGCACTTTCGCGGCAACCTTCGCCTCCGCCGCGCACCACACATATCCTTCGCCCGAAGGGAGTTCGAGCGATGCGATTTGCTGCAGAAGCTCTTCCGAGTCGGGAACCCACAATACGCCAAACGTAGCGTTGCTGCGAAATTGTCGTCTATCCTGGTCCGCCGCCTGTAGCACGACCGTTGCCACGGTTCCGGCTGGCAACTCTTCTAGTCGCCGCGCGATTGCCGGAACTGCGGTGTCGTCGCCTACAAGCAAATGCCACTCGAAGTTGGTTGGGACGATGAACGAACCACGCGGTCCGGCTATGGTAATGCGTTGGCCGACTTCGGCGTTTGAGGCCCACGCTGACGCAAAGCCGTCGCCATGCAGCGAGAACTCAATCGACAGCTCGCGCTTCTTCCGGTCAAAGCTTCGCGGCGTGTAGTCGCGCATCACTTCTGCCCCGTCAGCTCCGGGAAAAATCAGCTTGACGTGGTCGTCGAAAGATTGACTCGTGAAGTCGGCCAACTCCTCCCCAGCGAACGTCACGCGTTTAAAATTCGGAGAAACGTTCACTACGCTCACCACTTCGACCTCGCGACGGCGAGTTTCGTGGCGCACGCGCGTCACTCTGCTGCTGGCTTGTTGCTGTTCCATCTCGGCGCATCCGATAAATGATATTGTCATGTATACTAAAAACTATACATGACATTGTCAAGCGATTGGTAGCCTTTCATTGAACTGTAAAAGACATGAAAACGGTCCCCGAAGACGTCCTCGATTTGCTTCACACGGTCATGCACGAGTACCGTTCGCTTCAATATCGGTTCCTACGTGACGGCCCTTTCGAAATCACCCATATGGACGGAAGAGTGTTGGGGTTTTTTGCGGCCAACCCGGGAGCGACTCAGAAGGAGCTTGCCAAGCATAGTGGCCGTGACCAGGCCCAGCTCGCGCGGCTTATCAAGCGATTGCGTGAGGAAGGCTTGCTCAGTGCGAACGCCGATGCGTCAGACCGGCGCAATGTTCGCCTGTCGCTGACCGAGCGGGGACAAGAGATTGAATCGGCTCTCCGACAACAAGCGAAGCGCCTGTCCAAGAAGGCTGTATCTGGTTTGAGTGCCGATGAGTTGCAGCAGCTCGGGGCATTGCTCAGCACTGTGAGAGACAACTTGGCGGCCGAAGAGTAGGCTCGGACCCGCTCGAATCGCGACTTAGCTTCCGGAGGTGAAAGCGGCGTCGAAACGCGAGGTCGGCGTATCCCAAAGCAGCGAGCGAACGAATTTCACTGCTTCTGCCGCGCCGACCTTGCGCTCCATTCCAGCGTCCTCCCACTCAATCGATATCGGTCCCGCATATCCAATAGAGCGAAGCGCGCGGAAGGCGTCTTCCCACGGGACGTCGCCACGGCCAGTGCTAACAAAGTCCCAACCCCTTCTCGGGTCTCCCCAAGAGAGATGCGAGCCCATCACGCCGGCGCGACCGTTCCTGGGACGCAGACGGGTGTCCTTGCAATCGACGTGAAAGATGCGGTCCTTGAAGTCAATGATGAAGGCAACCGGGTCGATGTTCTGCCACATCATGTGCGACGGGTCCCAATTGAAACCAAATGCCTTGCGATGGCCGATGGCGTCCAACGTTCGCACGCTTGACCAGTAGTCGTATGCAATCTCACTCGGATGTACTTCGTGTGCAAAGCGAACTCCCTCCGCATCGAAGACGTCGAGAATGGGATTCCAGCGCTTCGCGAAGTCCTCATATCCTGCGTCGACGACGGACTCAGGAACTGGCGGGAACATCGCCACATATTGCCAAATCTTCGAGCCAGTGAAGCCCACCACAGTGTCGACGTTTAGCTTTCGAGCCACCTTAGCAGTCAGCCTGATTTCCTCTGCTGCCCGACTGCGCACTCCTTCTGCGTCGCCGTCACCCCACACGTTCGGCCGGACGATTGCCTTGTGTCGGAAATCAATGGGGTCGTCGCAAACTGCCTGGCCCGCGAGATGGTTTGAGATGGCGAACAATTGCAGATTGTGACGCTCAAGAATCTGGCGACGACTGTCAAGGTACTTTTGGTCTTCTGCAGCACGCCAAACGTCAAGGTGGTCGCCTGAGCATGCCAGCTCCAGGCCGTCGTATCCCCACTCAGAAGCAAGCTTCGCAACCTCTTCGAGCGGAAGGTCGGCCCATTGACCCGTGAAGAGTGTCACAGGTGTCTTCGTATCTTGCATCGATTCTCCCTTTCCGAAAGGCTAGTACGAACTTCAGCATTAAGCCGATTTTCGCGGTGTCTTTGCCCTATACCGTCACCCATGAGCCAGATTTGGCTGATGCGACTACGGCATCCACAATTAAAGCCGAGCGCACGCCGTCGTCGAACGTCGGCAGGCCGTCCCGATGTTCGCCGCGAACGGTCGCATAGGTATCTGCGACGAAATTCTCGAAGCATTGCGCGTAACCGTGGGCATGGCCTGGAGGGAGTGAGGAAAGCCGTCGTTGTTCAGCAGAACCGGTCGCCGGGCTCCGATGCAGGATTTGTGCAGCGTCCTCCGTGCCAATCCAGACCGTCTCCGGATTCTCTTGGTCGAACACGGCGGACTGCTTTTCGCCGTCAAATTCAAACCACAACCTGTTTTTGCGACCGGCCGAAACTTGCGAGACCGTCACCGAACCAAGGACACCTGCCCCCGTACGGAACATTACCGTCGCGGCATCTTCGGTGTCGACAGCCCTCATCTCAGAGTCAGACGGTTGACCAGCGAAGGTCGCGGTCGATGTGATGGGCCGTTGTTCGACGGTGGTAGTCATTGCCGCGCAAAGCGACGCTATCCGCTCGCCCGTAATGAATTCCATCAAGTCACACCAGTGAGACCCGATGTCAGCGAACGTTCGGGACGGACCACCAGTGGACGAATCAACTCTCCAGCTCGTTGCAAACGGCGAAAGCAACCAGTCCTGCAAATAACTGCCATGGAGAAGCTGCCACCTACCGAATTCGCCTGCCTCGACGCGTGCCCTGATTTCCCGCACCAGAGGGTGGAAGCGATAGACGAACGGGACAGTTGCGATTCGACCGCGACTCTTAGCAGAATCGCTAAGCCGCTGCGCAGTCGCGCTGTCCACTGCCAGAGGCTTTTCGCAGATGACGTGGGCGCCCACCTCGATAGCCGCTTCCACATGTTCGGCATGTAGCGCGTTTGGACTGCACACATGCACTACATCTGGAGCTATCGAAACCAATTCGCTGATGGACGTGATGGGTGATGTTTTCCAGCGCTCTGCCGCGATTCTCGAACGCGCCGGCGTCGATGCCATAGCACCGACAACACGTGCACCAGCCAGCAGGGCCGCTCTCCTGTGGACCTCTGCAATCATACCGGCCCCAAGAATCGCGACACGCAAGTCGGCGTTTCTGTCCTGCGATAAGTCTTCGTGCTGCATGATTGGTCAGTGCGTTGCAGGTTGGGTTTGTCCGGCGAGCGGGAGTTCAGCGAACTCGATGAACGCCGGGTCTCGCACGCTTGCGTCACTCAAAGCCTGCAGATTTCCCGTTTCGCGGTCTACCGAGTAGGACCGAACCAAATTCGCGGGTCGGTCGGCAACGAGCATGAAGCTCCCACTGGGGTCGAAGGCGAAGGAACGTGCAGCGAGTCCGGGATGAATGGACTTGCTTATAGAGACATGGCCGCGTCGGGTAAGCCTTCCGGTCGGCGTCACCTCGAACCACGCAACTGAGTCTTCGCCGCGATTGTTCACATAGACGAACTTGCCGTCTGGATGAACGCGGACATCCGCCGGCTCGTTGAGTCCCGAATGCGCATCTGCAACCGTCGACACCCTATCGAGCAATATCAGACGGCCCGTCGCCGCATCAAAATCGAACGAAGCAAGTTCGGACGAAAATTCACATGTAACGAAGGCGCGACCCGTTGAAGCGTCGAAGGCAACATGACGAGGACCAATTTCGTCTTCGAAGCGGAATGAACTGACTTCGACAAGCTCTGACGACAGCCGATAGACATAGATTTGGTCCGTGCCCTTATCGCAGACGACGATGAATTGACCGCTCGGGTCAAGCGTTGCACAGTGAGCATGCGCACTGGACTGCGCGTGTCCACCAGCCTGCGGAGAGCTGTTGGGGTCTCTGCCGTGCCCTGGCAACACTTTCACGTCCCGGATGCCATCGAGCCTTCCATCATCCGCAACTTGGAACATAATGACGGTGGAATCGTCATACACGTATTCGGTGCCCCACTCTCCGTTAGGCCATTGAATCACGCGCTCCACATGCGTGAAGTCCCCATGATTTGCCGTGACCAAGAGCCGCCTCGACTCGCTGAACGAGAGATAGGTCGGCATTGGGCCAGGAGCCAGGTACGAGTTTTTCCAATTCAGGCTTCCATCGCGGGCGTTGACCGAGAACGAATGTACGCTCGCGGCCGGTCCCACTGGACCACGCCCGTCAGTCTTTCGTTCATCGACGGAAAACAAAGTCTTCAGCGACGGCGAGTAGACCAGATAACCAGCTTGCTGTGGTTCGAGAACCCGACTGGTCTCATTCAAGTGGCGACCATCGGGGCTTACAGCAAGCACGTGAATACCGCCGGAACCGCTTCCGGCAGTGGCATAGCATCCAACGTAGGCTATCAGTTTCTTCGAGGGTCGACCATTATCGGCAGCCATGTCAGTGACTCAGCAATCGACTGAGCATCTCTTGATGCCGGCGCACCTGGTCGACTTCACTCTTCATGTCCTCGCGACCACGGTCTTGATAGTAGCGTTGGCCTTCGTACTCAGAGTTGATGTATCCGTCGAAGCCGCCATCTTTCAAGGCCGAAATTGCGGACTTGTAGTCGATAGCGATATCCTGAAACTGGCCAGGTTTGCCAGGGACTTCGGACATGTTGTAGAACTTGCCGTGCACGCCAACCACGCTCCCGGCGATTTGACGCAGCGTCTCTGCGGACGTGCGCGAAAGCATCAGTGCTTCGGCCACGACAGTGTAGTCGAGCTCCTGCGCGTTCTCTATCTGTTCATCGGCGAAGCGCTTCACCGCACCGAAAACCGTCGCGATGCCCGCTTCACATTCGCCTGTTTTAAGGAAGCGGGTGAACGCCGACCGCACGTTGCCAGCTGTGTAGTTCATCAAGTCCGAGACCTCGAAATCGACGTCACCCGCGTCAATCTTTTCCGCCAGTTCGACTGACGCATCGCAGGCGGCAGACTGGGCACCCTTGCGCTCAAACGAGCCCAGCAATGCTTCCGAAGGACGAGTCTGGAAGATGCCGAGGTCCGGAACGATTCCGAGGTGTCTCGTGCCCGTCTTCGTAACGTAGTCCAGGATTTCGGTGACCTGTTGGCCCTCCAGGCGCATCGGCTGATGAATCTCCTTGCCGAGGCGGATGTCGAGGGACTCAGCAAGAGGTAACGCGCTAATCAAAATCTCGATGGGAACGACGGAGAGGACACGTACATTCTTGAAGCCCAGCGTCTTTGCGAGACGGATGTCGTGACGAAGTCGGTCCGCACACTCCTCGTACGTCATCACATGGTCGCGGAACTGCAGCACGTCCATTCCGACGTCCATTGTTACCGGCGTCGTGCCGTATTTTTCCATCCAACCGAACCACTGCTTGAGGAACTCGTCGCGCGGGTTGGGGTAACGCAACGACATCTCGTCAATTATTTCGATGCCGTCTGCGCCGCGGAGGTTTTGGCCAACCTCGCGAATCTGTGCCTCCAAGTCGAGTTCCTTGAAGAACTGCGACTGCTGGAAGCTGTACAGGGAAACACCACGTTTGATAGCCATTAAACCTTCTCCTGCGTGTTCAATGTCAAGCTGTAAGTAACGATTTGCGGGGCCTTGTCCGACCCAGCTC
Organism: Caballeronia novacaledonica; assembly: GCF_900258035.1. Lineage (GTDB taxonomy): Bacteria > Pseudomonadota > Gammaproteobacteria > Burkholderiales > Burkholderiaceae > Caballeronia > Caballeronia novacaledonica. The sequence continues at coordinate 51,499 of NZ_OGTP01000027.1, forward strand.
CGGACCCCGGCTTTGGCGGGTTGCGCACCCACTCTTCGTCAGTGGGTAAGTAGCCATACGCTGCAAGCACCGACTGCTGGAACCGAATCTCATGCTCACCTTCCGCCAACCCGCCTGGCGCATCGACGTGCAAGATGCCTTCGTCGTCGTAATCCCAGTGCTCATGCACAGCGGTGCGAATCTCATCGAAGCTGCGAGGCGCTTTACCATTGACCGCGAAAGACTGGGTAGACACCGAGTACTCAGTGCCATCCACCGAGATGTAGTAGCCGTTGTGCAACGACAGATAGCAGCCGCGATAGTTTGCATGCCGCACGGCGAGTTCAAAGCCAATCACCTTCCCGTCCTTCTCAACGTTACGAAGACTGTCCGGGCGAATCAGAAAATTTTCAAACATTCCACAACCTCGTTCAAGTTCAGTTCAAGGCGAAACGGACGGAGGTTTTCCATTTCAATCCATCCCGCACGCACGACGCTGTTTCCCGCTCACGTAGCGGCATCTGCCTCAACGGGTTCTTGCTCTTTGGAAGGTTTGAAGAACGCAATCCAGAGCACTGCGGTAACCACCGCGGCGACAATCGGAACAAGCCAGATGTACGTCCATGCTGCCGCGCCCGCCTCGGGATGCTGAGCAACAGTAGCCCCGAAGATGGTTCCGGAGATGTATGAGCCAGCCGCGCTGCCGAAGCCAGAGATAGCCATGATTAGCCAGCTCTGCGCTTGTACCTTCAGCTCTGGCGGGGTCATGCGGTCAATGTACATCGCGCTGAGAATCAGGAAGAAATCGTTGCAGATTCCGTGCAGAGCGACGCCGATGATTGCAAGGTTGGGTTGATGCTCCGCGGCCAGGGCAAACAAGATGAATCGAACGCCCCACATCCCCATTCCCAACAGGAGCGCCCACTTAAGGCCGAGCTTACGCAGCACGAATGGCACGCTGATAATGAAGATGACCTCGGAGGCTTGCCCAATTGCCAGTACGCCGGCGACGTTCGAAATGCCCAACGCACCGAGATATGGGGACGCAAACGAGTTGTAGACACCGAGCGATATGGAGGTGAGGAAAGCGCAGAAAATCAACGTCGCGAAGTTTCTGTCCTTGAAGAGGACGAAAGACTTCGAGCCAATGAGGTCGCCGATGGAGAACTTCGCGTTTTTCGCGGACGGCGGCGTGGAAGGCAGCGTAAAGGAATACACGCCGAGAACGAAGCTGACAACCGCCGCGAAAGTGAACACGCCCGTTGAAGCAGACAGTCCCATTGCACCGACTGTCAGGCCAGCAATCACCCACCCGACCGTCGCAAAGATTCGAAGGTACGGAAATGCCTTTTCGCTCTTACCCAGATGGCGAAACGCAATCGAGTTCGTCAATCCGAGCGTGGGCTGGAAGCAGAGCATGTAGGCAAAGATGGCGATGAGCGTCATCTTCGCATCGCCCGCTTTGACGAGTGCCGGCAGCGCGAGCATTAGAGCGCCGCCAAGCAAGTGCGTCAGTCCAAGCAGCTTCTGCGAGGAAAGGTAACGGTCGCCAATGGCACCAAGGAAGACCGGCGACACGACGGCAGCCACCGCGCTTAACGAATAGGCTGGCCCGATGATAGCTGGAAGCTTGTAGGTTGCCAGAACAAGTCCGAGTGTCGCAAACCACGAACCGAACAAAATGAACTCGAGCAGCATCATGATGCTCAGGCGAAGAAATGTAGCTTTTGCATGTGAAGCTTGGTTCGCGTACGACGAATCTGACGAGGTGCCGCTACCTGCGTGAATCATTATCCGCCTCCAATCATTCACTTAATGAATGATTTTAATTGTTAATTCACATGTACTATGGACTTTTCGAACGTTCATTGCAAGACGTAGTTGCGGCACCTCGGGTTGATGCGGATGCCCGAGCCGCTGGGCGTGGTTCGATTCGAGAAGGTCGGTTTTAGAAGTAGTGAATCATCCCGACGTAAGCGCCTGACTGGCTGTGACCCTTTGGCGGGTTACCAGTAGCAACAGAATCGCCTGCCGGGTTGATAGCGAAGAGCGAGAAGTTGGCGGTGCTGCTGTTTCGCACCATGGCAAACTGAGTGCTCAATACCGTCCGCTTCGAGAGCTTGTAGGCGGCGCCGACGCTGTACATGTTCGCGTTTCCGCCATCGTTGTTCGCGTTGATGTGATAGACCGCACCGGTCACGGAGAACGCATCGGTCGCCTGCCAGTTCACACCGGCCCACATGTGGTCCGTTGTGGTGGGCAAGCCCGCACCCAAGGCCGAGATTCCGGAGGTCCGCGAAGCTTGGTAAGCCGCTTGGAGCTTCACGGGGCCGAGAAAGACGTTTGTTGCGAGGGTGTACTCGCGTGAATACTGGAAGGGGTCGTCCAGCTTGCCAGTTTGCGGGTTCCTTGTTTCATCGTAGAGCGCGCGAACTTGGAACGCCGCGCTGGTGTAAGTAACGTAGAAACCGTCGTTACGGCCGTCTGAGGTTGTCCCGTTGCCGTTCCAGCTGGTCGAATTCGACAACGCGTACTGCGCGGAAAAATCGAAGCCGCCGAATTTCGGAGAGTCGTAATTCACAGCGTTATTGGTGAATGGCCAGTTGCGGCCACGTACTAGCGACGCCGAAGCCCATGGAGACTGCCCGAACGGGTCAAAGTCCCACACAGCGTTCGAGATAAACAGTTGGTGCCCGAGGGTTAGCGTTCCGAAGCGGTCATTCGAGACACCGACAGTTGAGAAACGGTTGAAGAAACCGGGACCTGCCAAGGTTCCGTTGTTGGCGAGGAACTGCATTTCGAGGTGGAATAATACTTTGGTACCACCACCAATGTCCTCCGTGCCCTTCAGGCCAAACATACTGACACCACCGTCCCCACTCTCTTGCGAGAAGCGGTTCCCTGTCCCGGTCGGTGCGCCATTCGCATTGGGACCCGTCGGCTGACCATTCACCCACTCAACGCCTGCGTCGATTCGTCCATACATCTGCACGCTACTCTGAGCTTGTGCGAGCTCCGGGACTGCAAGTGCGGCGGCAATCATCGAGCCGATTACAAAATGCTTCTTATTGAACATTGGCGTCTCCGTCTGAATATCTTGTGGGTTACTCGGCCAAATTAAGCGGCCGTTAGTTCGTTGTACTGATTTAGTAAGTGAGGGCTGCAGTGGGGCTTTTTTGGCTTTAGTACGCGCGTGGTCCGTCGCAGGCGCGTACTCAACAGCGGCACAGGAAACGGGGAGTAGTTGGCGCGCGGGTTGCCGGCGTGCACGACATCGTTGAATAACGTGCGTGCTAGCGGCAGAAAGAGCGTCTCACTCCAGTGTTTTGTGGAGGTGCAGCAGCACCTCTCGCTATGAAGTGTAAATTAGCATGGTCCGAATGATAGTCGCAACTATTTTCTTTAATCGTTCATTTTATGAATTGTTTTTTTGAGATTTTGTAAGGGTTAAGCCTTACATCATTCCAAAATTGAGCAAGCAGTAACCGCTAAACTTCGTCTGAAGTAGCCGGATGGGGAGGGTTTTCCCGATTCGTCGTGAGAAATAAGCGAGCCCACAAAAAGGAATCCCCGCCTTGTCGCGGGGATACGTTCAGGGGAACGGCGATGTAAGTCGAGTTGTAAAGCTGACCTTCAACGGTTGACGCTTTGCCCCATCCAGGCTGGAAGTTCGCTTACGCCTTGCCCGAGCTCTGACATGACGGCGGCGACACCACCGAGCAACGTGGCGTCTGAAATCAGTGCCTGTTTGAATTTGATGGAAGGACAGAACGCCGGCACGTTGTTTTCTTCAATCGAAGCGTGGAGGCTGTCGAAGACGAGCGAGCCTGCGTCTGACAGGACGCCGCCGACCGCAACGATGCTCGGCGCCAAAATCTTCGACATGTTTGCGAGCGCCCGCCCCAGATTTCTGCCTGCCTCATAGAGCACACGCTGGCACGCGGGGTCGCCCTCCTTTGCGCTCCCGATGACCTCTGCGAGGGAATCCTTCGAGCTCTCCGAGCCTTGAAGCGCCGCCAGAATGGAGCGCTCGGACGCCAATGTGGAGAGACAACCACGACTGCCACAGAAGCACACGGGCCCCGTCTGTTCAACGACGATGTGGCCAATTTCCAGCGCCATACCGTTGCCGCCGTGGTGGATTTTCCCATCAATGATGAGTCCACCTCCGATGCCGACCGAGCAGGAAACGTAGAGGAAGCAGTCTGAGCCTCGTCCTGTACCCCACGTCCACTCGGCCAGGGCGGCGAGGTTGGCATCGTTGTCGACGACCACAGGAACGTCAATTTCGGCCTTAATAGCCTCTGCGATAGAGACGCTCCGCCAGAGCGGCATACGATTCGCCGCCCAAGGCGCGACGGCACCCGTTTGACGGTCAATGGGAGCTTGGATAGCGATAGAGACGCCTGCGAGGTCAGTCACGGCCACGCCTGCCCTCTGCGCAAGAGACTGAATCAGTTCGACCGCAGCCGTAGGGTCGGCGCCAGGGCGGTCTTCCTTTTTCAGTTCACGAACTCCGTTTGAGCGCACGCCCTTAGCAAAGTTGAATACGGAGCCATGGACCGAGTCCGGACCGACGGAAATCGAAACGATGGCGCCCTGCTTCGAAACCAGCTCGACGAGGGCTTCCCGTCCGTTAATCCACTGGACGTCAGCGATACCTTCGGCACGAAGCGCTTGAATGATGTTGTTGACCGTCGCGGGAGCTAAGCCCGTACGGCGCGCGAGCGCGGCTTGGGAAGAGGGACCATCGCTACGCAGCACGTCAAGCACGAGTAGCACGTTAGCTCCCCTCGCCCCACGTCGCGCCGAAACAGGTGTCTCTTCCTTGGCGTCTGATTTTGTTTTAGGCATACATCCATATTATCGTTTGAAAACTGAACAATCAAGCGAATTCAAGACGCTCAATAATTCATAATTCGACGAAAAACTGAAGGATGGGTTGAGGTTGCCTAGTTCCAAGCCCCTTGGTCAGAGCCGACCCGCGTTGTACTGGTCCGCAATGTATTCACATGCTCGCACTGTTACGGCCATTGCCGTCAGGGTCGCGCCGGCACATCCGCCGGATGGGAAGGAACTCGCATCAGTCACGAATAGGTTAGGGACGTCCCAAGACTGGTTGTGAGAATTGAGAATCGACTTGCTCGGGTCGGCACCCATCCGCACGCCGCCCGTTTCATGGATTGCCGCGCCCATGGCCATGCTCTTGGTGAAGTTCTGGCGAAACAGCAAACGACTAAATGCGTCTGCTTCCGGGAAGGCCCCTTTGCCAAACTCTTCGAGTCCGAGTGAGGAACCGTTGAACTCGACATCTAGACCAGCGTTGTCCATCATCTCCTTGATGGCCCGTGTCTGTTCCTTCAGCATCGAAACTTCGTTTTGCGTCATTGAACAGGAGATTTTTGGAACGGGCAGGCCCCACGCGTCGGTTTTCATGTCGTCCAAAGTCACCGAATTTTGGTAATGCGGAAGCATCTCACCAAACCCCATAACCCCGAACTTAGCGGGCTTGTCGTCACGAGAGAACAGGCGACCAATCGTGCCTTGGTAGGCAAAGCCACGAGCGAAGCCCGAATTCGTTACCTTGTCGAGATTCTCGTAGCGCGGGATGTAGACCCCGCCCGTTACTCCGTAGAACGGGTCAGCTGGAACGGTGTCGTCCAACTCCCAGCCCTTTACGCCTGGAACAGAGCCCACGATGAGACTAGGAACCTGGTCCATGAAGTATCTGCCCAGGACGCCCGAACTGTTTCCAAGGCCGCTGGGGTGCTTCGCAGACTTTGAGTTCAACAACAAACGCGACGACTCAATCGTCGACGCACATACCACCACGACATTTGCTTTGACCGACTCAACCTGTTTGGTGACGCGGTCAATAAACTCGGCCCCGGTCGCCTTACCGCTCGAAGGGTCCGTCGTGATGCACTTAACGATGGCATCGGTCCGGACTGTCAGCCGGCCCGTCTCCTTCGCGGCAAGTATAGGCTGCGGAATACGCTTGATGTTCGGTGGCATGTAGCGCCATGCGATTGCGGAGCGTTCCGGCCAGCGGGTCTCCGTGCAAGCCTTGAATTCTTTTTCCGTCGCGGTGAGCTTCGAAGGGCCTTTGAACTTGCCGTTCGGCACATTGCGCACGTTGTCTGCGCACCCATAAATGCCGAGAAATTCTTCGACTTTGCCGTAGTGGGGCTCGAGGTCAGCATAAGAAATCGGCCAGTCCTCACCAAACCCATCGCGACTTGCGGCTTTGAAATCGTAGTCAGACCATCGCATCAGCACGCGGCCGTACGTATGAAGGCGACCACCCAGTTGTTTGCCGCGAATCCACAGGAAGGGGCTATCGTCCGGCGTCGTGTATGGGTTGTCCCGGTCGTTGACGAAGAGGTGACGAAGTTGCTTGCCGTAAAGCGCAACCTTTGACTGAATCGGTTGACCGGTGACGGCGGCCTTCGCACGGGCCCAAAGCTGGATGCCCTTCTCTCGCGGCCCTTTGAAATCGCTTTCAAAGTCAGCCGGTGTCACATTCCGGCCGGCTTCAAGGACGATAACCTCGAGCCCACGCTCGGTCAATTCTTTTGCCGCAAAGCTGCCTGCAGCACCGGAGCCAATGACCAGTGCGTCGTAGTGCTTGTTGCCCATCTCGCCTTCCTTTTCCTGTCAGTTTTAAGAGGGCGACTCGCACACAAAAATGCACACGCCCTGTCTCCATGGGCGCCAACATAGCACGCAATCAAACGATATTGCAACGATTTAAGAAACTATTATGGTTCGATTATTCATTTTGTGTATTGTTTTGCATTTACGCGCCCGAACTTTGCTCCTCACCCTACCAAGGGCGAATATTCGGCTTGCGAGCGCTTCGCTGCTGCGAAAATCTGACTCGCCGGCGCGATGGGTATCGCGAAAGTGTGTCGTCTGGGCGAGCTGTTGGTCCTGAGAGCATCAGCGTTGTTTCGCTCTGAAGGCGGAAATCGACGCCGATGTCTAGGCTCCAGCGGAAAGAGTCCCGCCGCAAACTGCAATCATAGGGTGCGCTACCTCTGAAGTATCGAGATGCAATGTCCGACGCATACTGGGGCGGCCGCGGCCCTCCTCCCCAATGGCTGGCGTCCGCAAATAACCGAACCGAGTTTCTGATTAAACAAGCTTCTGCCGCTGCTCGTCGGATGCGTCGGCGAATGGCTCAACTACCGAGTCGAAAGCCGCACGGAAGGTCGGCGCTGCGAGCAAGAAAGTTGGTGTCAAGAAAGCAGCGGCATCGAAGAAGACTGCAGCCAGAAAAAAAAGTCGCAACTAAGACCTCGGTAAAGAGAACCTTCGTCTCTGCCCAAAAGGCTTCTGCTCGCAAAACGACTTCGCACAAGGACACGCCTGCGACGAGGGCGACAGAGTCGAAGCAGGAACCAGTGACCACCGCATCGGTCTAGATTGAAAATGCCATACGGCGCGCCTGGTAGAGGCGCAGCAGCGAAATCTGAGCTGTGTTTTGAGCAAGAAATGGTCATATGCTGCTTGGTGACCGGTGCAGGCTCGTGGTGTTACTAGGTCCACTTGTGAGAGCGACAGTGCGTAGCGCCCGATGCTTGCTGCCGGCAAACTACATCGCATCCCCGTTCCCGGGATTGCTAGCGGTTGTCGCTGCTTTCAAAGTTGCGGTTGAACAGGCGACCTACGAGCGCAAAGGTCGCCTGATTTTCGTTGCGCCTCCCATGGTGCCGAGATACGGAGCCAGCCGACAGAAGCCTGGTTCAAACGTCGAGGGGGTCCTGCCTTCCGGATAGCGGCTCTGATGCCGACGACCAGTACGGAGTACGGTTGTAATACCGATGCAGCGATAAGCCCCAACTCACATCGGCCATCGACGGCCAGTGGTCTTTGTCAAACCCGGGTTCACTCTTAATACGCTCGGCCGTTATATCGACGCGGAAAACCTTCTGGTCTGTGTCGAGCGTTAGCGCGTTCCATGGTATCGCTCGCAACGTGTCGCCGATACCGAGGAAACCACCGCTTGAAAGCACTGCGTATGCAACGCGCCCGCTTGGTACGTCCAGCATGATGTCTTTGATTTTCCCCACGTCCTCGTCATCCGATGTGATAACCGTCGTGTCCTCAAGGGTTGATGCCGCCATCACGTTTGGCCCTGGACCTTCGCCGACCCCGCCGCCTACAATGTTAGCGCCGCCCTGTGTTGCAGCGCCAGAACCTGTCAAGTCATCCGTTGCCATGATTGCACTCCCGGTCGTCGAACCCGCAAATCGGTCAGCGCTAGCGACTCTCGGCTAGCTCCTCACCTCGCCACGTGCGGGTACACCGCAGCAAGACTCACCGGCATAGGCGCAACGAACGTACCTTCATGATTCAATGCACGCGATGTAGTCGCGTCGGCTCCGGGGCGTGGATAGAGTAAGCCGCGAGGTCTTCACCGGCGTCCAGATAAATGCGGAATGCCTTCGCCGTTACGGGCGAGGCGCGCAACGCACAGGCGGGAGCCTCGCGCCGCTTAACCGGGCCAACCAGCCTCGCTGCGAGGTACAAATCGGAACCTACTGCCCCCGTTAAAAGTTCGTATATAAAGATTTTAGAAAGAGCTCATTTTGTTTGTAAAAGAGCTGTCGCTGTCCCAAAGAGAAAAAGCCTTAAGCAGCGATGTACTGTTTAAATAAATAGATGGGAACCGCAAAGCGCTCCGTCGGAATCCCACAATACAAGGACGTCCGACAGCCTCGTCCGTCGGCACCAGCTACATTCCGGCCCGATTCCGGTTTGGATACAAAGAGACCCGGCGCTATAGAGAGCCGTGCGGCTTTCATTGCTAAAGGGGCCGCAACACACGAGGTATCTGGCTTCTTCCCCTGCCGGCCGAGATAGACCTTTGACTTGGATTGGAAACGGTCGCCTCTTACGAATTGGATGCGCGGGGTTGGCGACGCTATTACGCCAGCATTTCATGTAGCCCTGAAGCCGTCGTACCTCGTACCCGCCCGGTACATGGACATTGCGTTGCGTTATGCGAGAAGACGTTACCTGAGAGTAAGCACGCCGAGACACCGGTTAAAGATGTCGCGGGTCAACGCACAAGCGAAGTCGAGCCGCAAATTGCTGTCGAAAATAGACGCTAGGGCGCTTCCATTTAATGTCAGTCCCGTCTCACCTTCGATGGCTTTCGCAATCGATAGCGCCATACTCGCCACCATGACTCTGCCAACGACATCGTCATCACGCTGCACCGATTCCGCCCAGTACGCGGATGACTCAACGGTATTCTCGACCGACATCCAATCGCCAGAGGCGAATTTAGTTGCAAGATGTGAGATAACGAGGAACGTCAGCTTTTCCGCCTTACCTCGCGAATCAGCGTCGACAGAAAGTGCCATGTCAAGATTGCCCAGCGGTGGCCACGGTGCTTTGATTGTAGGACGTGGCACTCCGAGTTCAAGTCGACGAAGTGCGGACGGACCAAGACGGTCACTGCGGCAAACCTGGTGTCTTTTGCCTTTGAAACGCCCCGACGTCCGACGGTCTGACGTCCCGTAAGGAAGCGTCGCGAGCGGCGCTTCAACAGCCTATCTTTATCAGAAAATGAAATCTTGCTCGGAGGTCGGCCGCAACTTCTGAGCCAAACACCCACATTTGCTCTTTCGTTCTCGGCCGGCATCGTGCAAGCAGGCCAAGAAAGCCACTCAAAACTTTAAGGAGTTGCAGAAGCATTTCGGTGGATTAAACAACATTGTCGCCATTCTGGAACTCACACGCCGCACGAAGGGTCCTCGCGTGGAGAGGCGAACCGTCGCTTGCTCAAGAAGGAACAGAAACGCCGCCTAAGGGAGGCGTCTAGACTACTGTAGACGCCTACTAATGCCATGCCGTCCGGCGAGGCATACCACTCGGCTCATGGCGCGCCATCTGGAGGCGTCGATTCCGACGAAGCTTGTTCGTGTTCTTCGCCGGGCGACATGCCGGGCTCGATAGGATTCACGTTGGGTGGTGTTCCGGGCGCGGGCCCGGGCTTAATGTCAGGCGGTGCAACAGGCGTATCTGATGGGTCTGCTTTCGGCGTACTGTTTGCGTCTGACATGATAGCTCTCACAGACTAGAACGTTTGAAATAACCCGACTGACGTCGGGCCGCGTAACCGCATCTATTTTTATAGGTCAACTAGAGAAGCGATAGCAGGAGCGACGCAACAGCGGAGTCGATGACTGAGCCATGCACGGCCGCATTGCAAGCAGGCGCGGGAAGCGGGTGACTACTCACGTCGCCAGTTCGGCTCACGCACGGAGCGCTCAGAGAGCACTTCGTTGCCATCGACCACCCGCGCGACATAGGCTCTATCATTCCCATCGAGGATGTGCGCCCATTGCGCCGCGAGACCCTCCTCCGTTGTTTCCAGAACACTGACCCGAACACCATTCTCACCGACCTTCGACGTCATGCTGATAGTCGCGCTGCTTGTCTGGTCGACGAGTTCAATGTCCTCGTTTAGAACTTCGAGCTCATATCGTCTAGTCATTGTCTCGCATCCTTTATAAAGCCTGGCAACTCGACTGCTTCGGGCAACCGGGACGCTTTGAACGCTTCCGCAAGCATCAGGGCGAATCCTTCGACATTTAACGGGCGAACGGTGATGCGCCTCCTCATAAAGTCTGCCCACGCAAACTTCGCGTTGAACTCGCCGGGATTATCGTAGATGCCAGCCATCCGCAAGAAGGCAGCAATGCTTTGAAAGACATCGTCTGGGAGCTCTGCGACCGACCGTGGCAATTGTTCTACCGAAATTTTGCGACCACAGTGGTCGAATGGATGAAGCCAGCCACGCTTCACCATCTCGTCCCGGAATTGGACTTGCGACAGGCTGCTGAAGTCCTCAGCGATTCGAACGGGCGCCTCGGGCAGGCCCATGTCGAACCAGGCCCGCGACCAATGGTGATGGTCGATGATATGCAATTCATCCGACGGCCCTCGCACCACCTTAATTGCCTGCTGCTCGACGAACGACCGTCTTTTTGTAGACGCTAAATCCAAGTAGCTGGCTCTTTTCGCCAAGACCTGAACGTACCCAATCGCGCCTTGGGTCGGTCGAAGGAAGCTCCAATGAACCCAGTCCGCGGAGGACCGGGACCCACTATCTGATTTCGTTTCGCTCCCCATGTGCCCCCCTCGGAACGCCGATGCAAACGGGATTGGCTGCCTTACGAGTAGCAAACATCAAGCCCGCTTTTGCGGCGTCGTCCGACCTCAAGGGGTATGCATCTTGCCCCATGCAAAAGCCCACCAAAAAAAAGCGGAGACACCGCCGTGACGACCGACGAAAGCAACCGTGCAGTTGAGCGCAAATCAGTAGCGGAAACGAACTCCGCTACGTACGCTGTCCTCTGGTGAGCGAGACCGTACACGAAGCTTCGGCTCTTAGATACACGACGAACGCCGACAAATTGCATAAGCTGCGGGTTGAGTTGCAGAAGCGTTTTGGCAGATTGAAGGATGTTGTCGCCAGCCGCGACCTTCTTACAGCGCATCAAGAGTCATTCCCGAGGGCGCGAACACCGCTGCAGCGCTGCGGCTGCTGATGAAGACGCAGAAGCAACGGCTCAAAGCAGCGTCGAAGCTGCTGTAGAGCTGTGATTTCATCCTCAATGAGCAAGGAGGTTTCGCGGGATACCGCTGTGCTCAATTCAGCCGAAGGACCATTTGTTCACGTACGCCTGAAAAGTTGACGGATTGGAACTGGCAGCATGATTATGGCGAGCTCGAGAAACTCGCTCCACTGACCAAGAAACCCGTACCGAAAACAAAGGCGAAACAGTTTCACTGCGCGAAACAGGTTAAGTTCTAGGACGCGGTCTGGTCCAACTGGCGAGCGACAACCTTAGGCCCCGCGGCGTCGCTGAATGCGCTGTGCACATGGCGTGCGCCACATCCAACGAATGGGTGGAAAGAAGCTCTCGACATCGGCGGCGGTGTCTCCGACGGGGTCGAAGCTTGCGTCAATGCGGACGAGGTGTTCATCAAGAACGAGAATCAAATCCACGCCGAGATGTGGTCACCGTGGGTCTACAACTTTCGCCACTACTTCGTTCTGGCTGAGCGTGAGTTAGGATTGAACTTCCGGGCCTAGAAAACGCCACGGAGCCAAGGGAGGCCCTTCTGTCTTGCCCGCAAGATTTGCCTTGGCTCCAGCAAATGTCTCTTCAAGCGGGCTTTATATTTGCGGCTTGCTTGCCCTTCGGGCCCATCTTCACGTCAAAGCTTACTTTCTGGTTCTCTTGGAGCGACTTGAATCCCTCGGCCTTGATTTCGGAAAAGTGTGCGAACAGGTCTTCTCCGCCGTCATCTGGACTGATAAATCCAAATCCCTTCGCATCATTGAACCACTTCACTGTACCGGTCGCCATTTGTAACCTCGTCGATGTTGGAGACTTCCGCCGAACAACGTTGCACCTCGCGTCCTCGCCTAGACAGCGAGTCGGCTTGCGTTAGGCCGTGAACAGACACGGCGGTGGGTAGTAACGCAAAAAGCATGCGAGCGGGCGTCGCTGCATCAGCCGACCCGAAGATTTGAAGCGCACGCAAACTCGTTCCACCGACGAACATTGGCCGTGTCGTCGGGAAAGCAAACACGCAGGCGCCAACGCAGTAAAATCTACGAGCCGAGCTGCGCACATTGCGGTAGTCGGCGAAACGATTGTTTATGCGAGATGTCATGACGAGAGTCTTATTTGTGGACGACCATCGAGAGACCGCCGACTCATTTTCCGACATCGCCTTGGCGCTCGGGCACCACCCCTCCGTCGCCTATGACGGCGCGACCGCGCTCAAGCTGACCTCTGATGAAGTCTTCGAAGTGATTTTCCTTGATGTGACGCTACCCGACGCTGACGGGCGAGACGTGTGCTGCCAGATTAGAAGTGGAGCCTCCGGCACCGCAAGACTCGTTGCCGTGACTGGCTATGACGACCTGCGAGGCACTGTCGGGATGGAAGTGTTTGACGACTGTCTGCTCAAGCCCATAACTATCGATGAACTTCAGCGGCAGCTCGCCGCTCCGTAACCATACGAGCGGCCGAACCTCAGACAACACCGAAGAGGATTGACGGTCGGCATACTCGCGTCGCTGGTGACTCAAGGACCGTACGTGGTAGGCGCTGGAAATGCATTCGGTTCTGGTGCCTCTTCATGGCGCAGTGCGCTGTTCGTCTCTTGCGCCGAATCAGCGCGGTCATCCGACGCCTGCTCCCTGCGTTGCACGCGCATGGCCGTCGCCGTGAAATCAGCGAAAGGCTGCTCAAGATGCGTTGATGCTCCAGGTCGAACCCGAACTTCTCGCAGCGCGACATCACCCCAACCGGTGCCAATAGGCCCCGCCGGACCAATCACCGGAACCACTAGAGCTTCAATCACGTCCTGCGCTCGCCGACGAAAGGGGGCGAAATGTCTTGGCGGATGGACAAATAACTGCGGTTTGTCCAAGGCTAACGTCACGCTGCATGGTTGTCGTCTATGGGCATCGCTCCGTCCATGTACGGCGAGGGACCTCCTGTCGAAGTGACGAGCCGGCGGTAGCGTCTCCCCGCTGCATCTGCATCGAAGACTTACGCCCGCAAAGTCTGCGTCGCAAAGGCCGACCGCTGCGAATACACGTTCGTTGACCACCGTCTCATCGCCTCGAGCCAGCGCCGCTACGATACGATGTAGTACGCTGATTTCGTCGACGAATTTGGAGCGTTTCCAACGCCGCCCGAGCTCGCTGGTGACTTTCGCGTCGGGATACTGGTCTACGAGCGCGTTGCGCAAGATGCCGGGACCGCGAATCCTTTTTTCTCGAGCGTCGCCTTTGATGTCATGGCCGAACCACTGCTCACAAAGCTACACAAATACCAGCTCTTGGTAACACCCGGTATTTATGACTGGTTTTTGTCAAAGCTTCTTTTTGGATGCGTGTCAGACACATGGAAAACATAGCCAACGCAGTTGATTCCAGTGAGGCGCTTGCGCGGGACGTTGGCGCCGTCGCACGCATCGGCGCCGTTCCTTCGATGCTACAGATGATTTGCGAAGAAACTGGGATGGGTTTTGCCGCAGTCGCGAGAGTGACCGATGCAACCTGGACGGCTTGTGCCGTCCTCGACAAAGTCGAGTTTGGCCTCAAGCCGGGTGGGCAATTGCAGCTTCACACCACGCTCTGCTTCGAGTCTCGCGTTGCGCGCATGGCGATTGTCATCGACGACTTCAGTGAAAGCGAGAAATATCGAGAACACCACACCCCTGCGATTTACGGTTTGAAAAGCTACATCTCTGTTCCTATCGTGCTGCCCAGTGGGGAGTATTTCGGAAATCTGTGTGCGATTGACACACGTGCGGCGACGGTCTCAGACCCGAAAATCGTCCGCATGTTCGAGGTGTTTGCCAACCTTATCGGTATGCAATTGGACAGCGAACAAAGACAATGGTCAACCGAGTCGCAATTGACTCAAGAACGGGAAACTGCAACCTTGCGCGAACAATTTATTGCTGTTTTGGGACACGACCTGCGGAGCCCGCTGGCGGCCGTCAGCGCAACCGCTGAGCTACTGAGCCGCCGTGAAGCGGAACCTGACGTTGCAGCGATAGGACATCGCTTGAAGCGCTCGGCATTGAGAATGGCCCGCCTCATTGATGACGTGATGGACTTCGCACGCGGTCGCATGGGCTCCGGAATGACTGTCGCATTAAAAGAGGAAACTGACCTCGGCGTCTATCTGCGAGCAGTCGTAGACGAACACTGCATGGCGTATCCATCACGAACTGTTAATTGCTCCATCGTCGTGGATGCGTCGGCTCGATGCGACCTCGCTCGTCTTCAGCAGCTGATGTCCAACTTGCTCGCCAATGCACTTACGCATGGCTCGCCGGACGCACCGGTGGTTGTTAGCGCAGTTGTCGAGTCAAGAACGCTCCTTCTATCGGTCTCCAATGCTGGCGAGCCGATTCCGTCGCGATTGCTAGCAAGGGTGTTTGAACCGTACTGGAGACCAAAGTCTAGCGAACCGGGCGGAGGTTTGGGGTTGGGACTCTACATTTGCAAACAGATAGTCGAGGCACATGCAGGTACGCTCGAAGTGTCCTCGTCTGCCAAAGACGGTACACGCTTCACCGCTCGCATCCCTTTGTAGGCTCATTGGCATCTGTGTCCGCGAGGTCTCTTTTTCGAATCGCTGCGTTCAACTGCTCCACTCGAGTGAGTATCGGCGAAAACGTTCACACAACCAATCACGCACCTTCAGAGCAAATACGACGCTGTCATCGACGCACGTTTTGGTTGGGACACCGGTAAGCTTATTCAGAACTCAAGTCGGAGACAGCCGTTGCCCATCCCAGAGCACATCGAAGCCGAAGGGGTCTTGCCATCGCGAAACTTTGCGGCGACCCGTGGAATCCTTTGGACCGTGCTGAGCGCTTCCATTCTGCTCCCGCTCGTGTGCGTGACCTTGTACGGATACTTCGACTACCAGCGTCGCGAGCACGAAGCCGCCGACGTCGTTGACCGCATCGCGCGCGTTGCTGACGAGCAGGCGGCCAAAGTTCTGGACCTGAACCGCGTCGTCACCGCACGTGTTGTCGAGCTCCTTGATGAGGATGATGAAACTAGCATCGCCAACCACGAGCTCGAAGTTCATCGGCAACTGAACGCTCTCGGCGGTCGTTTTCCTCAGATAGCCGCCATCTCAGTCTTTGGCCGCACAGGAAAATTGATAGCCAGCAGCAGGTTCTATCCGGTCCCCGAAGTCTCAATTGAAGGCCGAGACGACTTCGTAGCCGCCAAGGCTCATATCCCTTCCGCACACTACTCGCTTCCCGTCATTAGCAAAGCTTCTCAGACCGACGTGTTCACAGTCAACGTTGGTCGAGAGACCCTCACCAAGGACTTTCTGGGTGTCGTGTCGATTGCGATGCGAAGAGCCTATTTCGCGAAGTTCTATCATGAGCTCATTGACGCCCGGCCCACGGTCGCCCTGGGCTTGTATCGCCGAGACGGTGGCATCCTCGTTCGGACACCACCGGCAGCGAACGGTATCCTCAAAACGGCCCCGGGAACGCGGTTCATGTATGCGATGCGCGGTAACGAAACTGAAGGACAGATGCGTGTTGTGTCCTCGGTCGACGGTACGGAGCGCATAGCGTCGTTCCGTCGGGTTAGTGACTATCCGCTCTACGTCTTTGCGGGCATCAGTACGGCATCCATTTTCTCGGACTGGTGGCATCACTTTCTACTTGTGTCCAGCTTGACGGCGGTGCCATGCCTTGCGGCGTGGCTGATGGTCATCTTCTCGCTCCGCCGGCTAAAGACCGAAGAGTCAGCATGGGCTAGCTGGCAAGATGAAGTTGCTCGTCGACGAGCGGCCGAGGCTTCGTCAAGACAATTGCAGCGTATGGGTGCGCTCGGGACCTTGGCTTCCGGCGTGGCGCACGACGTGAACAACCTGCTCATGGTCGTCGCGGCGAATGTAGAACTCGCTGAGCGCAAGCAGTACAACAACCTTCAATCGGAGGTACTGGCGCTAAAGAAGGCTGCGGCTGGGGCTACGTCGCTCGCGAGACGTTTACTGAGCGTGGTGCGAAAACAACCCCTCAAAAACGAGGTCATCGAGTTGGAAACGTGGCTAGCAGCCGAATCTCACATCATCAAGACAACAGCGGGAGAGAGTGTTGCCGTCGAGATGCGTGTGGCCGAGAATGTTTGGCCAATTCGGGTCGATGCAACAGAACTGCAATCTGCACTTCTCAACGTCGTTATCAATGCACGCGAGGCAATGCCGCGCGGCGGTGACTTGTTGATAGATTGCGAAAATTTATCCTTAGCTGTCGACGCGGCTTTGCATCCGGCAGGCGACTATGTGCTGCTATCCATCTCAGACAACGGCACTGGCATGTCTGAACCGGTGGCGAGCCGTGCATTCGAACCGTTCTTCTCGACGAAGCCGGCAGACACAGGAATCGGCTTGGGTTTGGCACAAGTGCTTGCAACGGCAGAGCTCGCCGGCGGCTCAGCGACGTTGAAGAGCAAGCTCGGACGCGGTACTGTCGTTAGCCTTTGCTTTCCTCGATGCACTCATCCGAACGCTGCCCCCGAAGAGGCACAGGACGCCCAAGCGCAGAGGAAGACAGTCTTAGCTCGTGACCTCTTGCTTGTCGAAGACAACGAAGAAGTTGCTGCAGGTGTCGCCGCTGTGCTCGAAACGTTTGGCTGCAATGTTCGCCACGAAATCACTGCAGATAGTGCTCTGCAGGTCCTTCGCGCTGGCCATTCATTCGACTTTGTGCTGTCTGATATTCAAATGCCCGGTGAGCTAAATGGAATCGATTTGGCGGAAACCGTACAGAAAGAGTGGCCGACCACCAAAATCGTCTTGATGACAGGATACGCCGCTGAACTGGAGCGGGCGACTAAGGCAGGTCTGATTATCTTGTCAAAACCGTTCGACATCAGTGAGCTTGGCCGGTTAATCACAGCGTAGTGATGTGATTTGCGTTCATTGCAAGCCTCTCCTTAAAAAATCTGCAGACCGGCTTGCTTGAAGTGAATTTTCGCTGCCGCAGCCGTTGCGACTGGAGTAGTAACGGCGGCCATTTCGAGAATCGTCGCTGCCGACCTTGGACCTCGAAGCCCGCGCTGCCATTGCTGTTGACGTGGAGTTTAGCTGACAGAGCGTCCGAATTATCTTTCCTTGCAAGCAGTCGCCGGTCTCCTTACGACTGACCGACTGGCATGTGATTTGCCTCTAGCAACAACCCAGTCAATCCGGAGCCAATAATGCCAGAGCCCAAACCGTGGCGTTCTTCTATGGACGAACTCGACACAGTTCCGGATACGTCAAGCCCGGCGTACGCTAGCCGACATCCAATGACGCGCGCATTCGATAAGTTCGCCAGTTTGGTTACCCGATGGGCCGGCTCGCCTGCCGCCTTTTGCATGGCCGTATTCACGGTAGCTGCGTGGGTAGTAACCGGTCCGATTTTTCACTACTCGGATGGCTGGCAACTGGTTATCAACACCGGTACCACAATCGTAACCTTCTTGATGGTTTTCCTAATTCAACAGAGTCAGAACAAAGACAGTGTCGCGCTTCACCTGAAACTGAACGAATTACTTTCATCACATCGTGCGGCCAGCAACCGGTTGATTGGGATTGAGGATGCGTCCGAGGAGGAATTACGCCGACTTGCCGCCGCATACCTTCGCCTATCGACGAGGCAAACGGAGGCGGCCGTGGGTTCAAAAGCGGAAGAAACGAAGGCGTCTGAAGCACTGGCTGAAGAGCCCCTTCCGACGAGCCCGTAGCGAGAACGATGGAGATTTTAAAGGCCCCCTTTGGCGCAAATTGAAGGGCCACGTCAAGACCGTCTGTGTCTGGAAAAGTGAGGTCTAGAAAGCGACGCCCGGCTAGGAATCGAGGACTGGACGCTGGTCATTGAGGAGACGACTTAGTCAAAGCGCCGACAATCAGTTTTCCGCGCTGCTTCCGAGTAGCCCGTCGAACCATTCTTGCCGTTCCGGTATGCCAGAATGTCCGATATTCGTCCGAGCGCCCACGCGTCCTTCCGTCGCCCACGGGGCGGCGCAGGAGCAAGCGGCATATCCGCTGCGAGAAGGATTCGCCATGCCTATCATCGTTGTCAAGGAGGACCCTCAGGGGCTGGATGCGCGCGTTCTTCGAGATGAACTGAGCGCTTCTCTCGCGACCCTTACAGGCTCTTCAGGGCAACTGCGGTACACAATCGACGACTTCTTGTCGCCCCGGGGATGTTTCCTGCTCGCGAGAACACCCAGCGGCCAGGCGCTCGGCTTCGGAGCGTTCCGACGACATGCATATGGAGTGGCCGAAATCTGCCAACTATACGTACGGCCAAAGGCGCTCGGGGCGGGAGTGGCCATCTTGCAAGGGCTTGAGACACGGGCAATGGCCGCAGGCTATAGACAGTTAGTTCTTGAGACGCGCGCAGCCAATCGTCGCGCCGTACGTTTCTGTGAGCGGCATGGATTTAGAGAGGTCAATACCGTCTTGTTTCTTCTAAACCGACCGAGAGATGCGCGTTGTTTCCTCAAACAGGTCGCGTAACGCGCGTAAAGAGAATGGTCGACAACTCACTCGGAGGAGTGGCAACACTTGTCTCGAGGCATGGCATTTGCGCGGGGGAGTTGAAACTCTTACCTTTCATCATGACAACCGTTTTGCTCGTGGACGACGATGCCGACAATCTCCGAGCGCTGCGAGCAGTACTGGAGAGCGCCGGGTATAACGTCGTTCCGGCGACAGGCGGAAATGATGCCCTTTTTAGATTGAACGAGACAAATCCCCGAGTAATCGTGACCGACTGGCAAATGCCCGGCATGGACGGGCTCGAATTCTGTCAAAACATTCGAAGGCATCCGCTCCGGGCGTTCATTCCCATTATCATGCTCTCAGCCAACGTCGAGCCCGTCGGCCAGCCTGGATGTTGGTCGGCCTTTTCTCGAAAGCCCATAGCCGTCGGCATTTTACTGGCCTTAGTCGCTGAGCTCTCCGCAAATGGCCAGACGACGCGAAAGGCTTTACTTGAATGCGGTGGGAGCGCCATGTCTCGATGGCAAAGCGTTGATGGTCGCGTCTGGCCATAATGCGCGTGGGCCGGGCGTGCGCATTTCGGCTGTCGAGGCCGACCGCCCGAATATTCACGCGCAACTATAAGCCGACGACAGGCGGACTAGAACTTGTGCCGGATGCCGACTCGGAGTGAGACTTGCTTGTCTGTTGTTGACAGCGTCAGTCCCGCGATTTGGGCTACCGCGCTCTGGCCAAGAGAATCTGTCCCACTTGCTTTCTCAAGCACCGCCAGCGAGTACACGTCAGTAACTTTCGAGAGGAAGTAGTCGATACTTGTGCTGAACAGGTGGTAGTTAGCACCGCCCTTACCGCCCGCTCCACCATTACGCGTGTAATCGTAGGCGACGCCGGCAATAAGCGCTGGCGTGACTTGATACTTCCATTGATTTCAAAATTGTTCAGTGATGCCGTGCCACGATAGCCAAGGGTGTTCGGACCGGAGGTGGACCCCAGGTCTTCGAAACGGGTGTTCGAATAAGCCACGTTGACGTTCGCGGACCCGATATTCACACCCGGTGCAGCCGCCGCGATTTCGAGGCTCTTCGCGGATGCATATCCGCGTTGCTTTGTGCCCCCTTTCCGCCAGCGGTTAGAACGGTTGGCGTTGCCGTGGCGCACGACTTCACCGCAGCTACGTTCGGTGGATTTACTTCCTTCATTCTCACACTACTACTTATCGCGGAGACTGGACTGAAGGCCATCCCAGGGCTGTATGTTTGCGGAGCGCCCTTCTGAGCGTGATTTGCATCACGCTTGTCACCCACTACGCCGGCCGACTCGTGCATGCGTAGAGAGCATTATCGGCTACGGTCGCGGCTCTTAGCGAGCCGCTTGCTCGAACGCGATGTCCTGGTATTGCTTCATAACGAGACGAATCGAGACGGCGTGCGAGCGAAGCCTGTCTGACGAGCACTTCAGTTTCGATGGCGCCTTGATTCAGGCTTGGACCTGAACTCAGAACTACGTGCCACAGGGCAAGACCGAGCGACGACGAGACGCCCTCAGACGACCCGCTCGCACCGAATGCCCACTGCTACGGGCAGAAACGTAGTGACGAGACGCACCAATCTGCGACGGATGAGCAGGCGCGCCTTTTTCGCAAACGAACGGAAGCGATGCTTTGTTGCATGGGCATTGTATTTGTAGAGCGCACGCGATTGAGAGTTGCGGCAAGCCTAGAACGGCGTCGGCAAAAGCCTTGCGCTGCCGACCATCTGAGGTATAACCGATTGCGGCGCCTTCAGGCGTAAGCCATGAGTGGGGTGTCCGGGGTCAAGGAACCGCACAACCTTCGACCTAAACGGCCGCGGTGCCAAGTCACCGCGGCCTGCTAGTCAACATCCCTATTTTGCAGTTGGACGCGCCTTTAGGTCTTCGCGTACGCGTCTCGCCGCGAGCAACGGAACGAAGTCCATGATTCGAGCGTCACGCTTCATATCCATGGCAACAGCCGTGTACAAGTCCGCCACCAACTGCTCGGAGTTATTGGTCGCAAGCGCGATTTCGTGCACAATCATCGATACATCATTCTTCTTCATGAGCAATCTCCTTGATTTGGATTCGGTAATCAGTAGCATGCCTAATTACCTGGCAAAATGCGCCACATGCCTTTGAGCCAGTGCGGTTGGCCCGGAAAGTCATCATCTGCGGTCGAGCAATGCGCGGACAGCCGAACAGTCGCTTGGTGTGGGCCTTCGCGACCTGTCTCTGACTTCAAGTATAGGAATCTCTTCGGGAAAACCCTGCGACAGGTCGCCGCACGTGGAGCGAATTAGACTAAACGCACGACTCGAACGTCCTCCCCGTCGATTATGGCTATCAGCCACCCCGACGAGGCCATGGAACGGACTTGAAGCGCCGCGTAACAAGTCTGACACCGCTCGACATGCATGCAGCCAGGCACGAGGTGCCGACATCAGGAGAAGTTGCTACCCCGCCTCCGATTTCTCCATTAGCAACCATGGTCATAGTCAGCATGACGGGCACGACCATGGATGCTGCAGCGATGGCATTGGCACCGAGCGTACCGACGAAGTACGTTTCGGCAATGCCGAGCACCATTGTCATCAAAAGCACAGCGACCGTCGGTAGAGCGAGCCGCGTGAGAGTGGGCAGTATCGGACCGCGCAGCAACCGATTCGTCGACTGGACGGCGTTGTTTGGAGGAACGGGGCCTGGCGCTCCGGGTGCCGTGGTGGAAAGTTCGGAGGTCGGCGTTTGAAACGATGTCATCTATTCGTTCTTGGGGTTGTCGTACGCGAGCATCAAAAACTACCGTCTCGAGGCCTCAAGGATGAAAGCGCGCTGCGGCATGTGCGGAACGCCGAGGGAACAAATTAGCCCGACATCCGCAGCCGTATAGAAGGTTTATGCGCGGCCCATTACCCGGCGAACCAAAAATACCGTCGAAGCGAACCAATCTTCGCGTTGAGCTAGCTTCCGGCGGATTTGGCTAGATAGTCTTGGGGACAAGCCATCGGCTTGAGCGAAAGCGTTAGGGAACCGATGGCTTTTTGCATTTACGTGTAGTACGTAAATTCTGAGATTCAGATGCAGGGGATGACTCGCCGCCCATCGAGGATGGACGCAGACCAGGCACGCCGCAGATGCGAATTAAATCTGAGCCGAACCGCCGTCGACAAACAGTTCGCTACCGTTGACGAAACTGCTCTCATCGGAAGCCAGGAACAGCGCAGCGGCGGCCGTCTCGTCAGGGTTACCTAGACGCCCAAGCGGGGTCGTCGCCTCAACCGAGCTCACCATGCCTTCGTGTACGTCATTCGACGGAGCCAGGTTGTGCCAACCCGGTGTTGAAGTCGAGCCAGGCGCGAGTACGTTCACACGAATCTTGCGCGGGGCAAGGTCCAGAATCCAACCGCGAGCGAAGTTGCGGATGGCCGCCTTGCTTGCACTGTAGACGCTAAATGCGGGGATGCCTGTGACAGCTGCCGTCGAGCCCGTGAGAACAATCGATGCTCCATCCCTGAGCAGCGGCAAAGCCTTCTGCACAGTGAAGAGCGTTCCCTTGACGTTAACGGCGAATGTCTTGTCGAAATGCTCTTCGGTGATGTTGCCAAGCGCGGCGAACTCGCCACCGCCAGCATTTGCAACCAAGACATCAATGACACCCGCGTCTTCCTTGATTGTCGCGTAGAGGCGGTCGAGGTCCGCGAGGTTCGATACATCCCCCTGGACGCCCCGAGCGTCACTGCCGACCTCGGCAACAGCCTTGTCCAATTCTTCCTGACGACGACCAGTCATGAAAACACGCGCGCCCTCCATAGCGAAGCGCTTCGCGATTGCGAGACCGATACCGCTATTCGCGCCAGTGACCAGTGCATTCTTACCTGTAAGCCTACCCATTTCGACACTCCAGTTACCTTCCGAGATTGCATTATGGAACAGCACATTCTGATAAGATAGTACCTACCTAAAGGTAAGTGCGAGGTTTTTTAGATGGAACTGCGTTCGGACAGCTGCGGAATAGAGGTCGCGTTGACGGTTATCGGCGGCAAGTGGAAGCCCCTTGTTTTGTTCCATCTCAACCATGGTCCTCGTCGATTTGGTGAGTTGAAGCGGCTTGTGACCGGTATTAGCGAGAAAGTCCTGATTCAGCAGTTACGAGAGCTTGCGGACGACGGGGTCATCCTTCGCCGGGACTATCAGACCGTTCCGCCCAAGGTGGATTACGAAATGACCCCATTTGGTTACTCTTTGGCGCAAGCATTGCAGCCGCTCTGCGCTTGGGGCGATGAAAACCGGCTGCAAATTGCCGAGTTACAGAAGGAAGCTCAGTCGACCGCCACCTGACCCGGGATGACGAGAACGCAGCGGGCGCGGACGAGCAGCAGCTTTCTCGCAACTAAACGCCGTGGGTGGCATTCAGCGGCATAAAGGGGTCTCTCAGGTTCTCGCACGGCCCTCGGAATTGCAAGAATCTTTCGGACGACCCGGGCCGCGTCGGGTCGGCTTTTTTCTCGTCCAATCGCATCCCACATCATCCCGAACGGACGCATACCCCGAGCGACGAGAGAACGGAGGCGAACATGCCGACTTTTTGGGCGCGCGGGCCATACGCGCTGAACGTACATGTTCGACAAGGACGAAAACACCGTTCTTTGAATTCGGCGATGTAACGGTCAGTTGATGCACATCGCCTGCTTCTGGTCGCGCTGGCGCGCATGGAGAACCCGACTTGCTGTCATTCGCTGCCATCACGGATGAGCCGCCGCCGGAAGTCGAGGCTGCAGGCCACGACCGGTGCATTGTGCCCATCAGAGCTGAGAATATCGAAGCGTGGCTTAATCCCAATCCGTCAGATTTGAAGGCGATGTATGCCATCCTCGATGACAGGGACCGGCCATACTACGGGCATCGACTTGCAGCATAACGATGCACTGTGCGAACGAAGGTGTTGGTCGCGGAGCCGGCACATCAAAGTCATGCCATAGGCCGCCGCGACACGGTGATTGCCCCGCTTCAATTTGGTGATGCTCCCTGACGCGCCAATCGAGGGTTTCTGAAGACAAGCCGGATATCGCCGCTGCGTCGCAGTATACCGGTAGTGCGCTAGACTAGCTTAGATGTTCGAAAGGAAACTCGGATGATACGCAAGATGCTTAATGCTTCGCGGCTCCAGCAAGAGGTCGACCGTCGAATTCATCGACTGCAAGAAGTAGTCGAGGATGGCGTGAAGATTCGTGTCCCGCGACCGCAGTTGCAAGAGCCCGACAAGACGAGCTGCAACTGGAACATTGCCCACTTCGGCAATGCAGTCGGCTTCGAGCGCGACATCGATGGCGTGCTTAAGGCCGTGCGCGCCGAGTACAACCTTAGTACCGAATCGAAAGAAGCTAGCAACCGTTCGAGGTTTAAGGACGACAGCCATCGGTTTCTAAACTTTCCGGTTTCAATTCTTCGCCGTGAAATTTCGTGTGCAAGCGCCGTGTGACGTAACGGTGCAGATGCTACGCCACGCGGGACGCAATTCCTCGAAAGAAAGTTCCATGCCCTTTCTCAAGGGTCGGCAATTACAGTTTCATCGACACGTGACCGGGCGCAGGGTCGGGCGTGTTCTCCAAAGCGTTCATCGAATTGATAACGCCGTACAGTTCAACGAGCGCTTTCTCTTTTTCCACGTCGTGCCCACCGACGACGCGGGCCATCTCAGTACGAGACAGTTCTTCCTCATGATGCAGGTCAACAATAGTCAGTGTGCTCATTTCGATTCACCCTAAAAGTAGTGTGGGGGCAAGGGACGGATTTTGATTGAGCGGTTCGAATCTACGCTCGTTTCACCTTATCCACGTTCTGTGCCAAGCATCGCTCCGACGCTGCTAACGGTTTAACTTCTTGTTTACAAACAAAAATCCTGAAAGTCTCCCCTCTACGCCGTCGAATAGGGACAGCGACGTGTGTGATTTGTTACGACAAACGACAGGACTTCTGTTCGCAGCGTGGAGACACTGCGGCTGTATCTGTCGTCGAGAGGCGCCCAACCCAGCGAATCGCCGGACACTTTCTGCCACGCTAAGTGCGGGTATGCGCGACGAATCTGAAATTGCCTAGGGCTCGCAGTACGCTGTTGGTAACATTACGTCGTCGCATATGACTACAACCGACGATGGTGGATGGGCAAGGAATGGATATTTTCTACTACTGGCAAAAACTCGAGCAAGACTTGAAAAGCGGTCGTGTCGGCTACTTCGCGTTTAACAGCACCAAAATTCTTGAACTCAAAGCGAGGCTGCCAAATCGTGTCTGGGTCTTCAAAACCCCTAGGGGCATGAAAGGAGCCGTGCAGTTGGTCGGTTCACTACTCGTGAGCGACGAACCCAACGTTGCCGTGAACGCCGACCATCAGAAGGTCATCTACTACGACCCGTTCTCGAGCAAGTCCGTGATGTTCGTGAATTCCGGTACACCGGAGCGTATCCAAGAGGTCTCTGGCCTTCTTCAATATAGTTTCCACACAGCGTTCAAATCCAATTTCAGCGGAGACGCTGGGCTGCAACCGTTGGAATCAAACGTAGTGCGGGCGCTGGAAGCAATGTCGGCACATTGGGCCAAGGTTCAGTTGCTTGAGCGCGTCAAAGACGCGAAGAGGGTTCAGCCAATCAATCCCTTCGCATTCGAGAAACACGTCGCAAACGACGAGTTGAAATGAACACGCTTGGACGCTGCGTGCTCGCAAAATGCAGAAGTTGGCATTTGAGGGGTTCCCGCAGTATTGTAGGAGACAGGCCTTTGCAGACGATAAGCGCGCAGGCGCAGATAGGAGCACATGGTGGCAAGAGCTGAACTAGCGGACATCCCCGCGAGCGAACTGGTCGACCTTCTTGACTACGTCGTCTGGAATCTTAATCATGGAGGGCGCGCGGATGTCCTGGCGTGGCGCGAAGAGCTGTTAGCGCGAGCGGATGCAAACACGCCCGAAGTATCGCGGGCCGTGGCTGTTTGCGATGAATATCTGGCACCAGAAGGTTCGCCGGAGGCAAAGGCTGCGAGCGCTAATGCATGGCCCAACCTGTAAAACCTCCCCGCGTCGCACTCAGGTATAAAGGCATCCTCTTTACTGCGGATGCAAAACACACTCAACCCCTCTGACTCAAGAAGTCCCCTCGCCTACTTCCGCCGGCTTCGGCTTCTTGACTTTCTGTTGGCGGATGTAATTTCGGACGTTGAGGTCGTCGCCCGAGACCTCGGCCTTAGCGTACCAATGCATCGGAAACTGCGACGTGCGCTCGACCGACTCGATTGCGCGGGGGAGGTTTTGGAGACATCAGCCGAAGACATGCCCGAACACAAGGGATGCGGGGATGTCTCGGGGAAGGTACATCGGCCCGGTTGCGAAGGTTCCAGTGACGCTGAGCGCCCTCCGGAGGCGACTATCGTCAGCATTCGACGCACACTGACGATGCTCGCAGCGAACTGGCCACAAGAGTACCCTGACGACGCCGTCGAATGGCTTGTTTTTGAAGAACCAGGCCCGCAGAAGGTTTATGCCAAAAATTGAGCGACCTTGCGTTGCAAATCGGCGAAATAGCGCGAAAAGCGCTTGTGTTAAGGGGTTTCCTTGTTGCCAACCGTTTGAACCGTTGCTACGCTAGCCGACAGCTTACGACGTCGCATGTGCCTAGCGCTTGACGCTCCGGGGTGCTAC